>CAVXWL010000016.1:185000-471667 GCA_963765365.1 uncultured Alphaproteobacteria bacterium
TCAACAGACACCGGTTCGGCCCTCCAGCAGGTGTTACCCTGCCTTCAGCCTGGTCATGGCTAGATCACTAGGTTTCGGGTCTAATCCGACGAACTGAACGCCCTGTTCAGACTCGCTTTCGCTGCGCCTACGCCTATCGGCTTAAGCTTGCTCGTCAGATTAAGTCGCTGGCCCATTATACAAAAGGTACGACGTCACCCAGGACGAACCTTGGGCTCCGTCTGTTTGTAGGCATTCGGTTTCAGGTCTCTTTCACTCCCCTCGTCGGGGTGCTTTTCACCTTTCCCTCACGGTACTTGTTCGCTATCGGTCGCTGAGGAGTACTTAGGCTTGGAGGGTGGTCCCCCCATGTTCAGACAGGATTGCACGTGTCCCGCCTTACTCGAGGACGATCCTTCGCATTACCCGTACGGGGCTATCACCCACTGCGGCACGTTTTTCCAAACGCTTCCGGTTATCTCAGGATCGTCACTGGCCTGGTCCGCTTTCGCTCGCCACTACTAGCGGAGTCTCGGTTGATGTCCTTTCCTCCGGGTACTGAGATGTTTCAGTTCCCCGGGTTAGCTTGAAACCTCCTATTTTATTCGGAAATCTCATTCCTTCTTTTGATAGCGGAAGTCCGAAACCTCATCGTCCCTGTGCGGGATTTTTCGGCCTCGTTTCCGAGACCAAGGTCTCGGAATTCCACTATCGAAGGTGGGTTTCCCCATTCGGAAATCCGCGGATCAAAGCTCCTTCGCAGCTCCTCGCGGCTTATCGCAGCGTAGTACGTCCTTCATCGCCTCTCAGCGCCAAGGCATCCACCAAATGCCCTTAAGACACTTGATCGCTCTCATTATCAATGCCCACCCATCTCGGCGATGGGCCACAACGAAATACGGTTCGAACATTTGCGTTCAACACGGATCGCGCTGCGGCGGACATTGATTAGAAAGACCAGCTTGCTTCATAAGATCGATCCAACGGCGAGGCGGTCAAGCTTCGCCGACATGTGCATTGCCCACGAGTATCTTCCAGCGACTTGCGTCGCGGGAAGCACTGGGTGCGGAAAATGCCTGGAGATAGCGCGCCGCCCGCGGCTTCACAGCCGCGCGTAGCGCTCGGATCGATCTCCTCTTCACGATGTCAGACAACTTGCACGCCCGCCGATCAAAGACCGGCGGCGTGCGAATTAGGTTACTCGCGAACGAGTTGGCAAAGCCGGGCGCCTGTAGCAGGCGATCCGCCTGGTGGAGCCAGACGGGATCGAACCGACGACCTCCTGCTTGCAAAGCAGGCGCTCTCCCAACTGAGCTATGGCCCCGTCAGGAGGCGGCAATCAGAGGTCAATAATCAGAATTCCGAGGCAGCGCCTGCGCTGCGATCTGATTACTGACCACCGACTACCGATTCCTGAAGTTGGTGGGCCTGGGAAGATTTGAACTTCCGACCTCACGCTTATCAAGCGCGCGCTCTAACCAACTGAGCTACAAGCCCGTAACAGGAGTCAGTGATCAGAAATCAGCAATCAGAAAACTCGTTGTCGCATCTGATTACCGAATACTGATTACTGACTCCTGGACCTGGCTCGTTCGCGAAGAAAGAGAAACGTAGACGGCGGCGTCCCGCTAATAGGCAGATCGATCCGAAAACCGATCCACCCTGATGTTTCCAAGAGATCCGATAAAGACGCGTGAGGCGTCTCTGAAGGATCATCCTTAGAAAGGAGGTGATCCAGCCGCAGGTTCCCCTACGGCTACCTTGTTACGACTTCACCCCAGTCGCTGAACCTACCGTGGCCGGCTGCTTCCTTGCGGTTAGCGTACCGTCTTAAGGTAAATCCAACTCCCATGGTGTGACGGGCGGTGTGTACAAGGCCCGGGAACGTATTCACCGCAGCGTGCTGATCTGCGATTACTAGCGATTCCAACTTCATGTGCTCGAGTTGCAGAGCACAATCCGAACTGAGACGGCTTTTTGAGATTTGCGCAGGGTTTCCCCATTGCGTCCCATTGTCACCGCCATTGTAGCACGTGTGTAGCCCAGCCTGTAAGGGCCATGAGGACTTGACGTCATCCCCACCTTCCTCGCGGCTTATCACCGGCAGTCCCCTTAGAGTGCCCAACTGAATGATGGCAACTAAGGGCGAGGGTTGCGCTCGTTGCGGGACTTAACCCAACATCTCACGACACGAGCTGACGACAGCCATGCAGCACCTGTGTTCCCGCCAGCCGAACTGAAGAGTTCCATCTCTGGTACTCATACGGGACATGTCAAAGGCTGGTAAGGTTCTGCGCGTTGCTTCGAATTGAACCACATGCTCCACCGCTTGTGCGGGCCCCCGTCAATTCCTTTGAGTTTTAATCTTGCGACCGTACTCCCCAGGCGGGATGCTTAATGCGTTAGCTGCGCCACTGACGGGTAAACCCGACAACGGCTAGCATCCATCGTTTACGGCGTGGACTACCAGGGTATCTAATCCTGTTTGCTCCCCACGCTTTCGCACCTCAGCGTCAGTACCGGGCCAGTGAGCCGCCTTCGCCACTGGTGTTCTTGCGAATATCTACGAATTTCACCTCTACACTCGCAGTTCCACTCACCTCTCCCGGACTCAAGCTTCTCAGTATCAAAGGCAGTTCTGGAGTTGAGCTCCAGGATTTCACCCCTGACTTAAAAAGCCGCCTACGTGCGCTTTACGCCCAGTGATTCCGAGCAACGCTAGCCCCCTTCGTATTACCGCGGCTGCTGGCACGAAGTTAGCCGGGGCTTCTTCTGCGGGTACCGTCATTATCTTCCCCGCCGAAAGGGCTTTACAACCCTAGGGCCTTCATCACCCACGCGGCATGGCTGGATCAGGCTTGCGCCCATTGTCCAATATTCCCCACTGCTGCCTCCCGTAGGAGTCTGGGCCGTGTCTCAGTCCCAGTGAGGCTGATCATCCTCTCAGACCAGCTACTGATCGTCGCCTTGGTGAGCCGTTACCTCACCAACAAGCTAATCAGACGCGGGCCGATCCTTCAGCGATAAATCTTTCTCCTTACGGACGTATCCGGTATTAGCCCAAGTTTCCCTGGGTTGTTCCGAACTGAAGGGTACGTTCCCACGTGTTACTCTCCCGTCTGCCGCTCCCCTTGCGGGGCGCTCGACTTGCATGTGTTAGGCCTGCCGCCAGCGTTCGCTCTGAGCCAGGATCAAACTCTCAAGTTGAAGAGATTTGATCTCGGCTGATCACAACGTTTGACGAGGTCCCTACACGTCTGACCGCTTGCACGGTCAACAGTGTAGAAAACCTTGAAACGTAAGACCGCCGAAGTCTCTTCCATGGCCGCCCAGCGAAAGGTTTCCCGATCGCGAAAGCGGCCCGCAAGGACTCCGCCGTCCACGTTTCTCTTTCTTCCGATTCACTTGTCAAACATCCCGGAACCCTGCGGCCCCGTCTTAAAACCCGCAAACCCGCCCATCCGGACACGGAGACGAGCACATGGCCACGAGATCATGGCCGGATGCTCGGTTCACCGTGTAAACAGTGAGGGGCTTCGCAGACGCGCCATCGCGCCGAAGCGTCGGCGACGCGCCAAGAGGGGTTATATAGTCTTTACCCAGGTTTCTTGTCAACCTTTTCTACGCTGAAAATCGGCGCTGTGGATCGTCACCGCGAAGCAGTTTTCGCCGAGGCCGGCTTCGCGCCGGCGGCCCCCTGCAGCGTGGTGCGATCGGCGCGGCTCGACCGCTAGGTAGCGGCCACAATTCGACTTTTTCGGTCGGCGCACGCCGTACTGCGGCCACATTCCTCCGCCGTTCTTGGAACAATCAAATCGTCATGTCGCAGCGAGGGGACGCGGCAGCTTCATTCAAGTTTTGCGCCTCGAGAAAGCCCGGTCGTGTTGACCGTCCGGGGACCACCGGGGCATCGTCTGCGGGTTGATACCCCGCGCACGCTCTCGAGTAGGGAGCCGCATCGGGTAACGGGGCCGCCGGACGTGGTCGGCGGACGTATTCAGAGTCCTGGTCAAGCACGTGGGGACGTAGTCTTGGACCAATCTAGGCCGCGCGGCACGCGAGACCTTCATCATCGGAGGTTTCAAGCCGATAGCATCGACCTCGGCCATGAGCCGCCGCTTTCGGTGGACGGCGCCGGCAGCCTGGTCGACCGGCGCCGGCTATCGGTACAATGGTTCTCGGGAACGATCCTGACCGGATTATGCGGCGCGGCCCTGATGGGCGGCGCCGTTTTCGCTTCGCTCGATGGCGAGACCAATTTCGCCAGCGCGCCCGAGCAAGTCGAGACCGCTTTGCGCGGCGCCATTTCGAGCATCGGCGACCGGCTCAGCGGCGTGCACAAAACCGACCGGCTTCCCGCACTGACTGAACCGGCGGTCGCCCGCGAAGTGCTGCGCGTGCCGACCTCTTCGCGAGTGCGTAATCGCGAATTGGTGCGGGTGCGGGCTTATGAACGCGTCACCGGGAACCTGTCGCTGACGGTGAGTAATCTCTCCACCGACATTCCTGCGTTCAATCCGCAGAAACTGCTCGCCGATTCCGTCGGCGGCGACGATCAGACTCCGGCCGCCGAGCCCGACGCCGAGGTTTCGTTCGTGACCTGCGATCTGACACCACCGCCGAAAACGGCAAAGGCGATAGCGCCGGCGGTATGCGATCTCAATTCGCTGTTGTCGAAGGTCAAGCCGGCGACGCTGTTGCCGATCGACGATGTGCTGACGCGCGTGCGTGATGTCGCCGCCAACGCCGGAATGGGAAAGAGCCTTGTGGCCGATGCGGGTTGGCCGCCGAGCCTGAAACTGGGCTACGCGCCGGAACACGACGGTGACAACTATTTCGGTTTCGCACCCCGCGTCGTGCCCGAAAACGTCACGCTTCTGCCGAAGACGACGAACCAGATCAATGGCGGCGGCGATTGGAGCGAACGCCAGATCGTCGTCAAGAAGGGCGAGACGGTCGGCTCCATCCTGCGCGAGCTTGGCGCGGCGCCCGACGAGATCAAGAGCATCATTGCGGTGATTGGTCCCGCGGCTCTCGACGGCGGCGTCAAGGATGGCGACAAGCTGCGCGTGCTGATGACCCCCGCCGGCCTCGGCCATATGGAACCGTTGCGCGTCATCATCGCCGGCGACAGCGGCATCACGGCGGCGGTGGCGCTATCCGATCTCGGTCAATATGTCCCTGTCGACATCCGCAACATCGACACCGAGGTCACCGACACGAGCGAGGACCAGGCCGACAGCAATGATAGCGGCAACGGCAGCGGTATCAGCCTCTACCAGAGCCTGTGGGAAACCGCGCTGCGCAACAACGTGCCGAAGCCGGTGATCGAGGACCTCATTCGCATCTATTCTTATGACGTCGACTTCGAGCGCAAAGTGCAGCCCGGCGACAGCTTCGACGTGCTGTATTCCGACGAGGAGAACGGCGAAGGCGCAAACGTCGTGCGCTATTCCGCGCTCACCGTCGGCGGCGAGACCAAGAAATATTACCGCTTTCAAACGTCCGACGACGGCATTTACGACTATTACGACGAAGACGGCGTGAGCGACAAAAAGTTCCTGGTACGCAAACCGGTGCCGACCGGCATCGAGACTTCGCCGTTCGGCTGGCGCACCCATCCATTGCTTCACATCAGCGAGCTGCATACCGGGGTCGACTGGGGCGCGCCATTCGGCACGCCGATCTTTGCCGCCGGCAACGGCGAAATCGAGGAGATCGGGCTCAAGGGCGGTTACGGCAAATATGTACGCATCCGCCATGCCAATGGTTACGAGACCGCCTATGGCCACATGACCGCGTTCGCGCGCGGTCTCCAGGTCGGCAGCCACGTGCGCCAGGGCCAGATCATCGGCTTCGTCGGCTCGACAGGCTTGTCGACCGGCTCGCACGTGCACTTCGAAATCATCGTCAACGGCCGCTTCGTCGATCCGATGCGCGTCAAGCTGCCACGCGGCCGTGTGCTGGACGGCGATACGCTCGCCAATTTCGAGCACGACCGTACCCAGCTCGACGCGGTGCTGGCGGCCGCGCCGCTGTCACATGTCGCGCAAGCGCGTTAAACCCACTTGATCTAATCAATTTCGCGCTCATCCTTGCGCCGGGCGCCTTCGCGCCGGCGCGATGCGGCACACGCCGCGGAGAGCTAAAGTCGGATTGACAATGGCGCGGCCCCAAGCGGAACGAGAGATTTCAATGACTCAAGCATCGAACGCTCCCGATCGCCTGGAAGTGCGCTCGACCCGGTTCTGGGCGTTGTTCCACGTCAGCCTCACGCGCTTTATTTTTCCAGCCCGCATGATCGCCGACCATATCGGCGTTTCCACCAATATCGTCAGCTTCTGGCTCACGCCGTGGCGCCGCATCGATGAGCATCTGCCGCTGTCGCACGTCGCCGAAGTGATCCACAACCGCGGTCTCTTCTGGGACGCGATCAGCGTGGAAAGCTCCGGTGGGCTAAATCCGCTGCGCGTGAACGGCCTGCCCAAAGGGCAGGCGCGCTTCTTCGTCGAGCACGTCCGCGAGCGGTTGAACGACAGCCCGGTTACGCCGCCACCGCCACCGCGCCGTTGAAGCTCAAGCCGTCGCGGCCGGCCGAGATCTTGACCTTCTCGCCGTCCTTGATGCCGCCGGACAGAATGAGCTCGGCCAGCGGGTCCTGCACGAACTTCTGGATCACGCGTTTGAGCGGCCGCGCGCCGTAAGCGGGATCGTAGCCTTTTTCAGCGAGCCACTCGCGCGCTCTGGCATCGAGGGTGATCGCAATCTTGCGATCTTCCAAAAGCTTTTGCAGCCGCTCGATCTGAATGTCGACGATATGCGCCATCTGATCGCGCTTGAGCCTGTGGAACAGGATGATCTCGTCGATACGGTTGAGGAATTCCGGCCGGAAATGCCCGCGTACCTCCGCCATCACCTGATCGCGCACCTTGTCGGAATCTTCGCCATCGGCCTGTGCGACGAGATATTCGGCGCCGAGATTGGAGGTCATGACGATGAGCGTGTTGCGGAAGTCGACGGTGCGGCCCTGTCCGTCGGTCAGCCGCCCGTCGTCGAGCACTTGCAAGAGGACATTGAAGACGTCCGGATGCGCCTTCTCGATCTCGTCGAACAGCACAACCTGATAGGGCCGCCGTCGCACCGCTTCGGTGAGTGCACCGCCTTCGTCGTAACCGACATAGCCGGGCGGTGCGCCGATGAGGCGGGCCACCGAGTGCTTTTCCATATATTCCGACATGTCGACGCGGATCAGGGCCAACTCGTCATCGAACAGGAACGAGGCCAGCGCCTTGGTGAGTTCCGTCTTGCCGACACCGGTCGGCCCGAGGAACATGAACGAGCCGATCGGCCGGTTCGGATCCTGCAAGCCGGCGCGGGCGCGCCGCACCGCGGTCGAAACCGACTTCACGGCTTCGGCCTGACCGACGACGCGCTTGGCGATCTGCACCTCCATCTTGAGAAGCTTTTCGCGCTCGCCTTCGAGCATGCGGTCGACCGGAATCCCGGTCCAGCGCGACACGACTTGCGCAATGTGATTGGCGGTCACCGCTTCCTCGGCCAGCACGCCGGCCGCGCCGCCGCGCGCCGCGGCGCTTTCGGTGTCCGCGAGCTGCGCCTCGAGTTGCGGAATGACGCTGTATTGCAGCTCGCCCGCGCGCTGGTAATCGCCACGTCGGATCGCGTCGGCGAGATCGTTCTTCGCGGTGTCGAGCTGGGTCTGCAATTGCGCGGCAGACGACAGCTTGTCCTTCTCGGACTTCCACTTGGCGGTGAGCGCGTCGGCCTTTTCCTGCAGCGAGGCGAGATCCTTCTCCAGCCGTTTCAGCCTGTCCTTCGATCCCGTATCGGTTTCCTTCTTCAGGGCCTCCTGCTCGATCTTCATGCGCACGATTTCGCGGTCGAGATTGTCGAGTTCCTCGGGCTTCGAATCGATCTGCATGCGCAAGCGCGCCGCCGCCTCGTCGACCAGGTCGATCGCCTTGTCGGGCAGGAAGCGGTTGGTGATGTAACGGTTCGACAAGGTCGCCGCCGCAACCAGCGCCGCGTCCGCGACCCTCACCTTATGATGCGCCTCGTACTTCTCCTTTAGCCCGCGCAGGATCGAGATGGTGTCCTCGACGGTCGGCTCCTCGACATAGACCGGCTGGAAGCGCCGCGCGAGAGCGGCGTCCTTCTCGATATATTTCTTGTACTCGTCGAGCGTGGTGGCGCCGACGCAATGCAATTCGCCGCGCGCCAAAGCGGGCTTGAGCAGGTTCGACGCGTCCATCGCGCCGTCGGCTTTGCCGGCGCCGATGATGGTGTGCATTTCATCGATGAAAAGAATATACGCGCCGGCCGAGCCGGTCACTTCCTGAAGTACGGCTTTCAGCCGCTCCTCGAATTCGCCGCGGTATTTGGCGCCGGCGATCATCGCGCCCATGTCGAGCGCCAGAAGCTTCTTGTCCTGCAGGCTCTCCGGCACGTCACCGTTGATGATGCGCAGCGCAAGCCCTTCGACGATCGCGGTCTTGCCGACGCCGGGTTCGCCGATCAGCACCGGATTATTCTTGGTCCGGCGCGACAGAACCTGGATCGTGCGACGAATTTCCTCGTCGCGTCCGATGACGGGATCGAGCTTGCCGTCGCGCGCGGCCTGGGTGAGATCGCGGGCATATTTCTTCAATGCATCGTAAGCGTTTTCCGCCGACGCCGAATCGGCGGTGCGGCCCTTGCGCAGCGCTTCGATCGCGGCGTTGAGGGTTTGCGGGGTGACGCCCGCATTTGCCAAAATCTTGCCGGCCTCGCTGTTCTTCTCCAAGGCGAGTGCGAGCAGGAGCCGCTCGACAGTGACAAAGCTGTCTCCGGCCCTCTCGCCCGCCTTTTCGGCCGTATCAAAAACGCGGCCGAGCGCCGGATCGAGATAGACTTGGCCGGCGCCACCGCCGGAAATCTTCGGCCGCTTCGCCAGCGCCGCCTCGACCGCCTTAAGCGCAGCCCGCGAATTACCGCCGGCGCGGTCGATCAGGCCCGCGGCGAGCCCCTCGGGGTCGTCGAGCAGAACCTTGAGTAGATGTTCGGGCGCGAATTGCTGATGTCCCTCGCGTTGCGCGAGCGACTGGGCAGATTGCACAAAGCCGCGACTGCGGTCGGTATATTTTTCAAAATCCATGACACCCTTCCCTCGGCCTGTCCCGGAGCCCTGACGGCGCTACCGGAACATCGTCACTGGGTTGAATTTACCGGCTTTGCCATGAGGCAGATCAACCAAAGCCGGCCCGTTCGATGGATCCCCGAAAGCGATCCATCGTACGTAAATATGGGGGGTGCAACGCGCCGGAAAAGAGGCACTATTGGGGTTCATGGCGAAAATTCAATCGATCTACCGCTACCCGATCAAGGGCCTTACGCCCGAGCCGTTATCGCGTATCGCGCTCGCGCCCGGACAAACCATTCCCGGCGATCGGCTCTATGCCATCGAGAACGGTCCGTCCGGCTTTAATCCCGAAGCTCCAGCCTATCTGTCGAAGACCCATTTCCTGATGCTGATGAAGAATGAGCGCCTCGCCAGCTTGCGCACGTCGTTCGATCAGGAAACCCACACGCTCACGATTGAGACCCCTACCCTTCCCGCTCCAGCAAGCAAGGAAGGTGCAGGAAGGAGTAATTCCGAAAAGCCCGTGCGCGGCAAAATCAGCGCCGACCTGCGCACTGCGGAAGGCCGGTCGGCGATTGAAAGCTTTTTCGCCGAATTCTGCGCCGACGAATTGCGCGGACCGCCGAAAATTCTCCACGGCGGCGGCCACAGTTTTTCCGACGTCGCGCGCAAAGTCGTCTCGATCATCAACCTCGCTTCGGTCGCCGCCGTCAAAGACATGGTGGGGACGCCGGTGCATCCCTTGCGTTTCCGCGGCAATCTCTATGTGCAGGGATGGGCCGCCTTCAGTGAACTCGACCTGGTCGGCAGAGACCTGACAGCGGGCACGGTCCGCCTTAACGCCGTCAAGCGTATCGTCCGCTGCGCCGCCACCAATGTCGATCCCGATACCGGGCTGCGCGACCTCGAAGTGCCACGAACGCTGATGCGCAATCTCGGCCACGCCGATTGCGGTATCTATGCCGAAGTCGCCGAGAGCGGAGAGATTGCGGCGGGAGATACGATCGAAATTGTCTGACGCTCGCTCATTCCACCGTATTCGTAGAAGACGAGGCAAAATGGTGCGAACGGTTTAAGTCCCCGCGTTCGGGTCGTGATACATTTCACCGACGATGCCGGTGACGCCGGGTTCGGCCTTGCCGAGATAATACTTGCCGTCGCGATCGCGGTTTAACCGTCCGGCCTGGCGCAATTCATCGATGGCGCAGGCGACCTCGCGGCCGTCCTGGCTGCCGAGCGACTCGACGATATCGGCATAGAACATCGGACCGGAGCCGAGCGCCTGCTCGACAGTCTGGTAGCGCGCCGGACCATTGAAAACCCTGGCGGCGCAGCGCATCAGGGGAATCTCGCCGTCGCGGCCAAACGGCCGCGTGCAGTCGAAACCGGATTTAGCACCGGTGCGCCGGCCATTGAGCGACGGATCCATGGTCATGCCCATCATGCCTTGCAGCACGACGAGGTCCTCGTCGGCCTGGAAACGCGTGCCGAATGCCCAATCGACCTGACGGTCGTCGTGAATGTCGATGTCCTCGTCGAATACATAAACGTGTTTGAGCACTCTGATGCCGCCGAACAAAGCAGCGATGGCGGCGCGCGCCTCGCCATAAACGCGCTGACGGATCGACACGCGCAGCGTATTCGATCCGCCGGAGATTTCGCGCAGATAGACGGCGATGGGTTCCCGCACGCAGCCTTTGAGAATGCGCATGGCTTCAGCCTCGGCGCGCACCGCCGAAATGACGGCGCTGTCGGTCTCGTCGAGCTTGAACGCCGAGCCATGCAGCAGCGTGTGATGCATAACGTCGGCGCGCATGGTGATCGCGGTGCAGTGAAAGACCGGGTCCATGTGAATGGAACCGTAATAGCCCATATATTCGCCGAAAGGCCCTTCCGGTTCGACATAGCCGCGTTCGTCGAGATAGCCTTCGAGCGTCACTTCCGCGTCGGCCGGCACCATGATGTCGTTGGTGAGGCTTTTGACCACCGGCGCCGGCTGGGCGCGGAACTGCGCCACCAGCGCCAGTTCGTCGCCGCCCTGTCGCGTCGTTGCCGCGAAGAAATCGAGCGGATGGGCGCCGGCGGTGAATGTCACCGGCAGCTTCTCGCCGCGGGCCACGCTTGCCATGTAGATTTGCTTGAGGTCGGACGGGGCGGTGACATTGACGCCGCATTCGGTTCGGTTGCGCAGCGACAACCGCCGGCAGCCGACATTGCGCCGTCCCGTCGCCGGATCGACGGTATAATCGATCGCCGAACTCAGATAACACGAGCCGTCGAGCGCATGCTGCGGATGGAACGGCAGCTTAGTGAGATCGACGTCCTTGCCGGTGATCTTGATGGCGTGCACCGGCGCATCCGCCGACGACACTTCGACGAGCGGTTGCGGATTGCCGAGCCGCCGAAAATATTCGTCGTAGAGCTTTGCCTCGGTGGTTTCGAAGGCCGCTGCGATCCGCCTGCGATTGCCCGCGGTCTTGGCCACAAGCTCGACCTGTTCCGGACCCGCTCTGCGAAACAGCACCGCCCTGTCGGTACGCTCGATGATCGCGCTGAGCTCGGTCAGAGCGACCGGCCGGTCATGCACCTCGACCTCGCCGAGCTCGATCAGGCGCTCGACAAAGTTGCGCAGCCGGTATTTGCCGAAGTCGGGAGTGCCAGTGGTCTGGGTCATGACCGAAATGACACCAGTGCCGAGGGCTTAAGTCAATCGGCGTAGTGCGCCGCGGCCGATTACAGGCCGCTCACTCGCCGCTCATTTGCCCCAGCCGAAGTGGTAGTTCAAGCCGGCGCGCACGACGTTGTCGTGCATCGACACATTATCGGACGCCGTCGGGCCGCAACTCGTTCCGCAATTCAGCCGGCCGAGATCGACGTGCAGATACTCGGCCTTGACGCTCCAATTGCCGGGCAGCGCGACTTCGAGGCCGCCGCCCACGGTCCAGCCGGCATTGGTCGTGCTGGCGCCGGCAAAACCGGGCGTGTTCGCCACGATATCGCCGACGGCAAGACCGCCGGTGACATAAGGCATGATGCCGCCGAAGGCGTAGCCGACGCGGCCGCGCACGGTCGAAAGCCAGTTATCGCTGGTGGTGCAGCCGGCGCCGCAGCCGGCCGACGTGCCGGTGCCGCTGAGGTTTGACCAGTCCGCATCGCCTTCGAGGCCAAGTACGGTGTTGCCGAACTGCCAATTGTAACCGGCGGTGCCGCCGGCCTGGGCGCCGGAGAGATTCACCGCCGTGCCGTTTCCGCTCCACCACGAACGGCCCCAGCCGCCGCCACCGTTGGCGCCGAGATAAAATCCGGTCCAGTTATAGGCTTGGGTCACTTCCGCCGGCGGCGCTTTGTAGAGCGGCGCGAGCGATAAATCCGCCGCAGCGGCGCAATGCGCGGTCATGACCGCGCCAAGCGCGAAGCATCCGGCAACGAACTTTTTCACCATTGGATTCCCGGCCTCACTGGCGTCGGCGCCTTGCTGGCCGCCGTTCGCCATACCACTGCGCGCATAACTTGGTTACCCCGGTCTTACCGCGATGGTTAAGCCCGAGTGTCGCCGGTCCCGCCCCCTACTTGGTTGACCAGAAGGGCGAAATTGTGCCGGCAGCAGGGCGGCTTCACGGCGCGCGATGCGTTGCGCGTGGAGCAACTTCGGCCGCCGCGCCAGGTTCCAAACGCGACCATCCGAGGGTCCGGCTCCTGCGGCGGGATGCCGCGTTCTTGGCCGGAACCATCGCTGCTCGCCGCGGTTGGAGTTCAGCAGTCAGCTTCGGCGGGGGTTGAAGCCAATCGAAATCAAAGACTTTTTCGAATTTTGCGTCCGGTCTGGGTAGCGCAGCCGTCCTGCACGAGCGCTCCGGCTCGACTGCTTACTGGAGTCCCGTGTGGGACAGGAAAACGATTCAGACGACGACACGATATCGTTCGTCCAGGCGGCGATCAGTTCGGTCTGCGCGCTTGAACTGCTTATCCTGCTGCGACGAGAGCGCCAGCGATGCTTTCTTCCCGCCGAACTCGTTCGCGAGTTGCGCAGCAGCGAGCTCGCCGTGGCGCAAGCGCTTGGCCATCTGACAAGATCAGGCCTCATCGAGGAAATTCCGGAAACCGGGTACAGATACCAGCAGGTCTCGGTGCAACTCGACGCCATTTGCGACCGACTGGAATTTGATTACGCGCACAAACCGGTGAAAATCGTCCGCGCCATCCTCGAAGCTCCCGATGAGAAGCTTCGGACATTCGCAGAAGCATTCCGCATATCGGGGAAATCCAAATGAACGCCTGGGTCGATGTGCTCTATCTGCTGTGCTTTCTGACCAGCCTGTCGTGCTGCCTGTTGCTCATACGCAGCTACCGTCGGAACAAGAGCAAGATACTGCTGTGGACGGCGGCATGCTTCGTGCTGCTTGCCATCGACAACCTCCTCGTCGTTCTCGATCTCATCGTATTGCCGACGGTCGACCTATCCGTGCCGCGGCTGCTTTCAACTTTGCTCGCTGTATCGACTTTGCTCATCGGCTTCATTTGGGAATTCGTCTAGGAGCTGGCCATGATCCAATTCATCTATGGGATGAATACGATGGGTTTTCTGGCTGCCGGATTGTTTTTCTGGCGGTTTTGGCAAAAGAGCGCCGACGGGCTGTTCGTTGCCTTCAGCGCGGCATTCCTGCTCTTTGCGCTGGATCAGTTCGTCCACTCGCTACGGGCCGCCCCGCCGTCATCTTACGACTTGGCGTTTTTCTTCCGGCTTGCGGGCTTCGGCTTGCTGATCTTCGCCGTGCTGCGAAAGAACCTGAAGTGATGCCGTTGGGCTGCGTACACATTTTTACGCGGGATTTAAGGGAGCCGCATTTTCGACGTATTGCGGCCTGCATTCTAACCGGGCAGACATCGCGGGGAGGGCAGCCGGTGCCAGTTCACAGGTACCGAATATGAAGCTCGCCATTCGCTACGGCTTGGCGGCGCTTCTGATCGTCCTTGCCATCATTCTCCTGGTTCCGCCATTGGCCGGATCGCTGATCGAGCAGTGGTCCAAAAGCGACGTGGAGTCGCGCTCGGTTCTGGCCTTTAACTCGTCGCTCGACGAGTTCACGGTGCTGCTCAAAGAACACAATTCAAAGGATATCGTCGCGCTGTTCGAGAGAATGGCGCTTGACGAGGAACTCCTCGCCGTCGGTTTCTGCGACGATCAAGGCGCGCTTCTCTACAAGACGAAGGAGATGCCGAAGCGTTTTACCTGCAAGGAGGCAGCGTCAGGCAAGACGCCGTCGTTTTCGACCTTGCGTCTGGGCCGGCAGCGGCTGCTGGTGTCGAGCTTTCCGGTAGAGTCGGCTGACGAGCACGGACACGTCGTCCTGGTTCATGATCTCGCGCTGGTGGAACAGCGCGGCGCCGAGGCGCGCCTGTGGACCGTTATCGTCCTTATCGGCGTCGTCTTTCTCGCCGCGGCCTTTGCCGCTCTGGTGGCGGTGTTGTTGGCGCGCCGCTGGGTGCACACTTTACGGCGCGCGATCGACGATGTCCGGCTCGGCGGCAGCGGCGCAATTGCGGCGTCCGAAGGCACGCCCTTTGCCCAAGAATTCCGTCATCTCCTGCGCGACCTGCAGCTGACCGGCCGTCCGGCCGACGGCCCCGACGTCGATTGGTCGCCGGCCATGCTGCAACTCGTCCTGGCGCAGAAGCTGCCGGAGGCGGACGTCATCGTCGTTTCCAACCGCGAGCCGTATATCCATAACCGCGAGGGCAGCGAGATCACGGTGCAGACTCCGGCAAGCGGACTGGTGGCGGCGATTGAACCGATCATGCGCGCCTGCGGCGGCACCTGGGTGGCCCATGGCAGCGGCAGCGCCGACAAGGAAACCGTCGACCGCTTCGATCGCATTGGCGTGCCGCCGGCGCATCCGAGCTATGTGCTGCGTCGCGTCTGGCTGACGGAGGCTGAGCAGAACGGTTACTACTACGGTCTTGCCAACGAAGGCCTGTGGCCGCTCTGCCATATGGCCTTCGTGCGCCCCACCTTTCGCGAGAGCGATTGGAACGAATATAAGCGCATCAATGCGCGCTACGCGCAGGCCGTCGCCAGCGAGGCCAAGCGGACCGATCCGATCATTCTCGTGCAGGATTACCACTTCGCGCTGCTGCCGAGCATGCTGCGCAAAAAATTGCCGAACGCCACCATCATCACGTTCTGGCATATTCCCTGGCCGAACCCGGAAATTTTCGGCATCTGCCCGTGGAAAGAGGAGATCATCGCCGGCCTGCTCGGCAGTTCGGTGATCGGCTTCCATACGCAATTTCACTGCAACAATTTTCTCGAAACGGTCGATCGCTTCATGGAAGCGCGCATCGATCGCGAGCAGTCGCTTGTCAGCGTCGGCAGCCTGGAGAGCTTTGTGCGGCCCTATCCGATCTCGATCGAATGGCCGCCGTCCGGAATGGCGGATCAAAAGCCGGTGGCCGAGTGCCGCGCGGCGGTTCGCCGGAATCTCGGGCTGGCCGAACACGTGCAGCTTGGCGTCGGCATCGAGCGATTCGATTACACCAAAGGCATCCTCGACCGGCTGCGTGCCGTCGACGCATTCCTGACAAGCTACCCGGAGTGGAAGAACAGGTTCGTCTTCGTGCAGGTTGCCGCGCCAACCCGCTCCAAACTGCCTACCTATGGCGCGCTGCAGAGCGAGGCCACCGCGCTCGCCAGCGACATCAATGCGCGCCACGGCAACGCGTCCTATCAGCCGATACGGCTGATCGTGCGTCACCATCAGCCGCACGAGATTTTCGAGCTGTTTCGCGCCGCCGACCTGTGCATCGTCTCCAGCCTTCATGACGGCATGAACCTGGTCGCCAAGGAGTTTGTCGCCGCGCGCGACGATCAGCAAGGCGTGCTGCTCTTGTCGACATTCGCCGGCGCGTCGCGGGAACTGACCGAGGCGCTGATCGTCAACCCCTACAATTCGCGCAGCATGGTCGACGCGCTCCTGCAGGCGCTGCAGATGTCCACAACGGAGCAGCGCGAGCGCATGCGCCTGATGCGCGAGATCGTGCGGTCGCGCAACGTCTATCGCTGGGCCGGGCAAATGCTGCTTGACGCCGCGGACTTGCGCAAGCGCAAGCACATTCTTCAAATCATGGCGCGGCAGCAGGCCGCCGGAGATATGCGGCGGTCACGCGCGAATTAAGACGCTCTCGCCGCCATTGCCGCCCGTCTGGCAACGCGGTCGCGGCGCATTAGATTCGTCTTGGCGGCGGCCGGTGCTATAATGGCGATCAGCCGTTAACTGTCATCAAACTTTCGTCAGCAGGTCTCGCGCGCGATGAACTGGATTTCCAACGTAGTCCGGCCGAAGATCCGCAGCTTCCTGCGGCGGGAAGTTCCGGAGAATCTCTGGATCAAGTGTCCGGAGACCGGGCAGCTCGTGTTCTACAAGGACGTCGAATCGAACCTGTTCGTCATTCCGGGTTCGAACTATCACATGCGCATGAGCGCGGCGGCGCGGCTCAAATCGATGTTCGACAACGCGACCTGGTTCGACATCGCCGTGCCGGATGTGCCGGCCGATCCCCTTAAATTTCGCGACGAGCGCCGTTACGTCGACCGGCTCAAGGACGCGCGCAGCAAGACCGGGCTCAATGATGCGGTCAAGCTCGGTTACGGCAAGCTCGACGGTTTCGCCGCCGTCATCGGCGTGCAGGATTTCGATTTCATGGGCGGCTCGCTCGGCATGGCGGCGGGCGAGGCCGTGATCAGGGGCCTCGAAACCGCGGTTGAGAAAGGCTGCCCGTTCGTCATGTTCGCCGCCTCGGGCGGCGCCCGCATGCAGGAAGGCATCCTGGCGCTGATGCAATTGCCGCGCACCACGATCGCGGTACAGCGGCTGCGCGAAGCGAAGAAGCCCTATATCGTCGTGCTGACCAATCCGACCACCGGCGGCGTGACCGCGTCCTACGCGATGCTCGGCGACGTGCATGTCGCCGAACCCGGTGCCTTGATCGGCTTCGCCGGCCCGCGCGTCATCGAGCAGACCATCCGCGAAAAGCTGCCCGACGGCTTTCAAAGAGCCGAATATCTGCGCGATCACGGCATGGTCGACATGGTGGTACACCGCCACGATTTGCGCGCGACCATTGCCAGGCTGTGCCGGCTGCTCACCAAGGCGCCCGCTGGCGCGCCGGCGCCGCGTGTCCTGCCGGCGCCCGAACCCGCCGCCACGTGAGCGATCGAGCGGCCAATGCGGCGCCGATCGACGCCATGCTGGCGCGTCTGCTTGCGTTGCATCCCAAGCGCATTGATCTGTCGCTCGGCCGCATCGAGCGGCTCCTTGCCGCGCTCGGTCACCCGGAGCGGCATTTGCCACCGGTGATCCATGTCGCCGGCACCAACGGCAAAGGTTCGACGATTGCGTTCATGCGCGCCATCCTGGAGGCGACCGGCAGGCGCGTGCATGTTTATACCTCGCCCAATCTGGTTCGCCTCAACGAACGGTTTCGCCTCGGGCAGACGGACGGCGGCAAGTTTGTCGGCGATGCCGAACTCGGCACCATCCTCGCCGAATGCGAGGCGAAGAACGCCGACGCGCCGATCACGGTTTTCGAGATTGAGACCGCGGCGGGGTTTCTTTTGTTCTCACGCCATCCCGCCGACCTGCTGCTTCTTGAAGTCGGGCTCGGCGGAAGGCTCGATGCCACCAACGTCATCGAGCGGCCGCTGGCAACCGTCATCACGCGGCTTTCGCTCGATCATCGGGAGTTTCTCGGCGACACGATCGAAAAGATCGCCGCCGAGAAGGCCGGCATTATCAAAGCCGGCGTGCCCTGCGTCGTGACCGGCCAAGTCCGCGGGGCGCTCGCCGTGATCGAACGCCAGGCGGCGCGGCTGAAGGCGCCGCTGCACATTGCCGGCGAACACTGGACAGCGACCGAGGAGCGCGGCCGGCTGGTCTATCAGGACGGCGACGGGCTCCTCGATCTGCCGGCGCCGAAACTCTATGGCCGCCACCAATTCGAGAATGCCGGCGCCGCAGTCGCGGCATTGCGCGTCGGCGGGTTAAAACTCCCTCCCGCCGCCTTCGAGGCCGGCATGACGCGCGTCGAATGGCCCGCGCGGATGCAGCGCCTGTCGCACGGACGGCTTGCAGCACTAGCGCCGCCGGAGAGCGAGCTCTGGCTCGATGGCGGCCATAATGTCGACGGCGGTCAGGCCATTGCCGCTGCCCTTGCCGATCTTGAAGAGCGCGTGTCGCGCCCGCTGGTGCTGATCGTCGGCATGCTGGCGACCAAGGACAGCACGGGGTTCCTGAAAAATTTTTCCGGGCTTGCCCGCCGCGTCATCACCGTGCCGATTTACCAGGACAAGACCGTCCCCGCCGCCGAACTCGCCGATATCGCCGGCAGCGTCGGCATTCCCGCATTGGCGCGCGATGATATCGAGAGCGCCATAACGGTCGCCGGCAAGCTCGATCTGCACCCGGCGCCGCGCATTCTGATCACCGGCTCGCTATACCTCGCCGGCGAGGTTTTGGCCGCCAACGGCACGCCGCCGGAGTGATCGCCGCAGCGGTGGATTTCATTGAATTTTGATGTTGTCGTCGCGAATGACCTTTGCCCATTTGGCACGTTCGGTCTTGATATAGGCGGCGAAGGCATCGGGCGGTCCGGCCATCGATTCGAACATTTGCGGATCGAGGAAGCGGGCGCGAAAGGCCGGATCGCTGAAAACTTTTATAACTTCCTGGTCGACTTTGGCGACGACGTCAGACGGCAGGCCGGCCGGACCGAACAGGCCAAACCACGCAGTCGCTTCGTAGCCGGGCAAGCCGCTCTCCGACACCGTCGGCACTTCCGGAACGAGCGGCATGCGTTTGGGCGCCCCGACGCCAAGCATCTTGATCTGGCCGGCGCGATAGGCCGGCAGACCGGAGGCAACGCTGACCACCATGCTGTCGATATGGTCGCCGATCAGATCGTTGAGCGCCGGCGTCGCACCGCGATAATGCACCGGGATCATTTTTACGCTGGCCATGCTGTCAAACAGCGCCATGTTCATGTGCAGCGCCGAGCCGACGCCGGCGGTGCCGTAGGTCAATTGGCCCGGCTTCTGCTTTGCCAGGGCGATCAGGTCGGCGATATTCGAGACCGGCAACGATTTAGCGGCAAGAATCGACTGGTAGATGCGCACCAGCCCGGTGATCGGCGTGAAATCCTTATCGACGTCGTACGGCACCTTGTCCTTGGGCAACAGCGTCGGGTTGACCGTGAAGGTGCCGGATTCCCCGACCAACAGCGTGTAACCGTCGGGCGCCGCCTTGGCGACGGCTTCGGCGCCGATGATGTGCGCGGCGCCGCCTTTGTTCTCGACGATCACCTGCTGGCCCCAGGCTTTGCTGAGCGCTTGCGCGAGTGCGCGGCCGACAACGTCGGTGACGCCGCCAGGCACGGACGTAACGACGAGGGTGACTTGCCGCGATGGATAGGGCGGCGTCTGCGCCCGGCTTGCGCTGCTCACACATGACAGCAGGATCATTGCAGCAAAAAGTTTCTTCATTGGCAGCGTCCTCGGACTGGCATCAATTGGGCTGGATACCGGCGACTGCAACGGCCTGCCGTGCGGCGTCGACCCGCTCGCGCAAGAATTCCGCCGTCTGAGCGGGGTTGCGATTGTCGGGTATGAACCCGGACTTCTGCACCACATTCGCGACCTCCGGATCCTGCAACGCATCGCGAATGGCAAGATTGAGCTTGTTCACGATGTCGGCCGGCGTTTTTGCCGGCGCGAAAAACATGCTCCAGGCCTGAACCGGAGGATAATCCGGCACCGAATCCTTCATCAGCGGCACGTCCGGCAAACCGGGAAACGGCTTCGGTCCGGCAAATGCGATGGCGCGCAATTTGCCATCCTTCACCAGCCCCATCACGGAAGGTGGCGTCACGAACATCACATCGATGTTGCCGCCAAGAAGGGCCGCCGACACCTCGGAGGCGCCCTTGAACGGCACGTGCTCCATGTTCAGCCCGGCTGCTTTGTTAAACAGAGCCGCGGCGAGATGCAGGCCGTTGCCGATGCCAGGCGAGCCGTAAAGCACGCGATGACTTTTGGCATAGGCGATGAATTGGTTGACGTTTTGCGCGGGCGAGGACGCATTGACCAGCATCAACAGGCCGTCGAGTACGCCGGTGGTCGCGATCGGCGTCAAATCCTTGAATACGTCATAAGGCAGATGTTTGTAGATGAACGGCGTCGGCGCGATTGAATCGCTGGTGAGCAGAAGCGTGTAACCGTCCGGAGCCGATTGCACCACGACGTTGGTGGCGATGGTGGCGTTCGCGCCCGGCCGGTTCTCGACGATGAAATTCTGCCCGAGCGCGGCGCCAAGCTGACGCGAGACGGCGCGCGCGATCACGTCGGGCCCGCTGCCGGCGGCAAAGCCGACGATGACATGCACCGGACGGCTCGGATATTGCTGCGCCTGCGCCGTAGCAACGAACGCGGTCAGCAAAGCCAGCGCCGCGAAATATTTTTTCATAATGTTCCCGTGGAGTCAGCAGTGTTGGCGACACGAGGGCAGCGGACCCAACGGGCAAAGTCGCGGCGGGTTTCGCTTTGCGCCACCTATTTTACAATCGTATCTCGCCGAGATTGATGCTTGCGCCGAGATTGGCCTCGACACTCTTGGACCGGCCGCTGGCGTAGATCTGAACGAGGTAGCGGCCGGAATTCTCCTCGAGCTTGTCGAATTTGAAGTCGCCGTAATTGTCGGTTGTGGTCACCGCGATGGAGGCGCCGTCTTTGACCAGCTGGACGCTCGCTCCCTCGACGCAATCGACTGCACCGTTTCGCTCCTGCGCCAGCGTGCCGCCGATGAAGCATTTCGAATAGCGCCACAGATTGCGATAATAGACCCGTGGTTTTGAGCCAAGCTCGGGCTTCATTACTTCGAGGCCTTGCTCGCCGGCAAGCCGCGCCATCTCCGCATCCTCGACCTTGACGGCGCGCATGGCGCCGGTCGGGCAGGATTGCTGGCCGCGCGTCTGCGTCCAGCCCTGGTCGACGAGATGGGCGTCGAAGGTCCAGGCCTGCGGCAATTGCAATTCCTCGTTCCACCAGATGTGCCCGAAGGGACAGGCGTCGACGAGCTGTTTCTGCCCCTTCGCCTTCTTCGGATCGATGACGACGATGCCGTCCCGCCGCTTCTTGATGGCCCCGGTCTTGTCGGCCTTCATGCAGGGGGCGTCGTCGCAATGGTTGCACATGGTCGGAACGTAGGCGATGTCGATCATCGGTATCTGCCCGCGCTCCTTCTGCAGAATGTTGATCCACTTGTGGCCGTGCTTCGGCATCGGCGCCGAATAACCGGGCCATTCATTGCCGACATATTCGTCCATGGCGGCGAGCGTGCACAAATTGCAATTGGTGCATTCGGCGACGTCGATGATCAGGTTCCACTTTTTCATTTTGCCGGCACCAGATGCGCTTCCTTCAGCGTCCGTTTGATTTCCTGTTCCTTCGCCATCGCCGCGAACGCCGCCGACATATGCTCGGTGCGCCTGTCCCACAGCTCGATCTGAACCAGGGAATTCGAGCCGGCAAGCGAATGCGTCGACTTGGTCTGGGTGCGCTCGGGAGTGAGCAGATTGAGGCAGCCGCCGCGATCGACCGACTTTCCGGGCTCGCCCATCGGATCGTAGATCGCCGACGATTCGTAACCGTGCGCCACCCCGCGCGGCAGCCGCTGCGTCGGCAGCGCCGCGCAGATCACCGCCCCGCGATCGTTGAACACTTTGACGAGCTCATGTTTTTTAATGCCGCGCTCGCTGGCGTCGTCCGCATTCATGCGGACGATCCAGTAGTAATAGCCATCGACCTTGACGCGGTGGTCCTCGATATTGAGCAAAAACGAATCTTTGCCGTCGCCCTGGGTGTGGAACGAGTATTTCGAATGCGGGGTGAGAAGCTGCAGCGGATAGCGCTCGAATAGTTCGCCGGAATGCGCGCCTTCCCATGACGGCTCGTATTTGACGATTGGCGGCCGCTCCGGGTCGTTGAACCGCTTAAGCGAATTGCACTCGAATTCGAGCTTGCCGGACTGCGTCTGCAGGCCGCGCAAATACTCCTCGGTATAATCGGACGGCAGCGGCTGCGCTTCGGGCACGTCTTTCTTGCGGTTCTCGTAAAACCAGCGGAACGATACCGGCGCGCGCAGCTTTTCCTTCTCCGCCGGCACCACGAAGTAGCCGCGCTTGAGGAACTTCTTCCAGGAGATGTATTTCGGCAGGTCGGAGGCGAGGAACACGCGCTTGACCCAGTCGATCTCGTTGACGCCTTCCGAGAAGTAATTGGCAAGCCCCAGCGGCTTGCACAGTTCGTTGAAGATCCAGAAATCGGATCTCGATTCGCCTTGCGGTTTGATCGCCGGCGCCTGGAACACAATGACGCGATGATTGAGCTGCTGCTGGCCGTGATGGCCGTAGCCGCCAAGCCCGGCCCATTCGCTGATATCGGCGCGCTCGAAATTGGTGCAGGCCGGCAACAGCACGTCGGCGAATTTCGCCTCACCCTCGAACCAGATCGACTGGTTGACGACGAATTCAAGATTCGGCGACTGATACATCCGCACCCAGCGGTTGGTGTTGTTCATGGTGGAGAGGATCGAGCCGCCGTATTTGTAGAGCATGTGGACGGGCGAATGCCCGGCCGCCGGATACATAAATTTCGGGAACTGGTGCTCGATCGATTTGCCGACCCACGGATAGCCTTCGGCTTTACCGTCGAGGATCGCTTCCGGAACGAAAATGCGCGGGATGCGCTGGTTGTTCGAATTCATGGTCGGCAATTGCGGCATGCGCTGGTACAGCTCGACCGGCATCGAGGTGTTTTCCAGATCGCCCGACATGCCACCGTCGGCATAGCCCGGGAAATAAAAATTAAAGTCGATCGGCGTGCCCCATTGCAGATTGCCCATATTGATGCCGGGCTTGCCCAGTCCCTGCATGGCGACGAGACAGACCATCACGCGCGCCCACGGGATGCCGGTCTGGTTGCGGCACGCGCCGCCGTGGCCGTTGCCCCAGCCGCCGGGCGCGAGATAAACGCGCTTTTTCCCCCATTCGCGGGCCAGGGCGCGCACGTCCTTTGCAGGAACGCCGGTTTCCTTTTCCTGCCATTCGGGATTTTTCGGAACGCCGTCGTCTTCACCGAGCAGATAGGCTTTCCATTTGTCGAAACCGACGGTGTGGGTCTCGACATATTTTTTGTCGTAGAGATCTTCTTTGATCCAGACGTAAGCGATTGCCATCGCCATCGCGACCGACGTGGTCGGCTTCGGCGCGAACCATTTGCCCGGCAGGAACTGCGCGGTGGCGTTGTAGTACGGATCGACGTGGACGACCTTGATGCCGAGTTTCGGGTCTTTCAGCCACTGCCGGCGCGTGGTGCCTTCCTGCGCGCCGTAAGAGCCCGACGTCGATTCCGGGTCTGCCGCCCATGACACGATCATGTCGCAGTTCTGCAGGCAGTCTTCGACGGTGCCGTAGGTCTCCGACTGGCCGACGCGCAACGTATGGCCCCAGTGGTGCACCGCGCCCCAGTACCAGCCCTCCCAGGAATCCGGATTGTGATGGATGCGCGTCATGCCGACCGCATTGGCGAAGCGGAACAGCGCGGAGAGGTAATAACCGACATTGCCCCAGGTGTGGTGGGAGCCGTGCGAGAAGGTAATGGCGCCGGGACCGTGTTCCCGCTTTTGCCGCTTGATCTCGCCGGTGACGATCTTGATCGCCTCATCCCAGGAGATGCGCTCGTAGCCGGATTTGCCGCGATTTTGCAGATTGCGTTCGCCGTTCGGATCGAAGTCCACGCGCTTCATCGGATAGAGCAGGCGATCCGGCGAATAGACGATCGACTTGGCGTTCTGGCCGTGCGGCGCCAGCGTCGTCTTGCGCGGCGGCGCGAGTTTCTGGCCTTTCGCCTCGATGGTCCACGACGCGCCGTCGGCTTCGGTAAGATCGATCGGCGTCATGCGCAGAATCTTGCCGTCCTTGACGTCGACGAAGACCGGGCCGCCATTGGTCATGTTGCAATAGCGGGTGACGCCGCGGCGCAATTTTTTGCCGTATTTGAGGCCTACCGACTGGCTCATCATCAATGTCTGCGCGAACCAATTGGTCAGATATTCCGGTCCCTCGACCGTGAGCACGAAATCCTTCTGCGCGTTGATCTGATCGAGCCACTTGATCGGCGGCGTAAGCAGCGTGACGCCAATTCCGGCGTTCTTGAACATCAGCTTGATGTCGGGCTTGGCGTGCAAGCCCTTGGCCGACGTGACGATGCCCTTCTTGAATTCGAACCAGCGGCCGATGCCCTCGTCACGGGCCATGATCTGGGCGACGAAATCGTGCTCCTGCAGCCGATTGCTGAAGTCGGGATGACGTTGCGCCGCCCGCTTGAGGAGCTGCACCGCGCCGAACAGGATGACGGAAAATTTGAGTTTTGCGAACGCCATCGTGTTCTCTCCCTCAGGGACACCGCTCGCGTCCGCGCGGGACATGTTCCCGACAATGCGCGGCCGCGGCCATGACGGCCGATTTTGCAATAATTCCGTCGCGATTGAAACCCAAGGCAGCGGGCCGTCTTGCGGCACTTTGTGCCGGCCGGGCTAGTTCGATAGTTTGCCGGGATGACCATCCCGACCACAACCATGGCCGTGCGACTTTTCGAATATGGCGGCCCGGATAAGCTCGTCTATGGCGAGTACGAACTACCCCCGCTTGGCGAGCGGGACGTATTGGTCAAGAACATGGCCGGGTCGGTATCGCGCTGGGATGTGAAGTATCGCGCCGGCGACCTTGCGCGCTACCAGCTTCCGGGACGTGCAGCATTCCCATTGCCGCAGCAGTTGGGCCGGGAGGCCGCTGGCGAGGTCGTAGCCATCGGCGGCGCGGTTTCACGGTTCAAGCCAGGCGACCGCGTGATCGGGGTTACCCACCCGGAAGATCCGGACGCCATCGAAACCGCGCGCGGTCTTGGCAATCTCTCGCGCAAGATCGCTATCCCGGGCCACCAGGCATTCGGCTCCTATGCGCAATATCTGGTGCGCGACGAGCGTATGTGGCTGGCGCTGCCCGATGGCGTCGATTTCGAGCAGGCCGGCGTGACGCTGTGGCCGTTCTCGTCGTCGCACCGCGTGCTGCGCGACCGGCTCGGGGTAGAACTCGGCGACATCGTGCTGATCGCGGGAGCGTCCGGCGGCATGGGCCAGGCGACCATGCAGTTGTGCAAACTCGCGGGCGCGCGCGTGTTCGCGACGACACGCCATGCCATAAAGGCCAAAGTCCTGCGCGAACTCGGCGCTGACGCTGCCATCGTCACCGCCGATGCCGAACGGGCACAAGACGAGATATCGGCCCTGACCGGCGGCGAAGGTGTCGATCACGCCGTCGACTATACCGGCAGCCCGGATGTGCTGCGTTTTCTCGGTCGCGTGATGCGGCTCGGCGGCAGCCTCGTCATTTCGAGCGAGCAAGGTTCCGAGCCGATGCCGTTCCGCGCTGCCGATATGATCCGGCTGGAACTCAATCTCCTCGGCATTCGCGGCGCGCGCATGACCGACATGCTGGCGGTGCTGCAACTTCTCGGCGCCGGCCGCATCCAAACCCGGATCGCTGCGCGCTTTCCGTTGGCCGAAGTCGGCAAAGCCCACGAACTTCTGGTCAATTCACCCGATCTCGTCGGGCGGATTGTCGTCCTGCCGTGGGCTTAGAGCATGATCCGGAAAAGTGGACGGTTTTCCGAAAAGATCATGCTCCATCAAAATGCTGGAGCGTCGATCAATTCAATATGAAGCGATTGACGCTCTAGCCGGCCGGCGCCACAGATCGCGGCTCGATCAGCGCGCGATGATATTTTGCATCTCGCCAGGCCGCCCGGCGAGGAAGAGCCGCATATTGTCGACGATCAGCGGCATGACGAATTCCTCATATTCAACGATATAGCCGCCGACATGCGGCGTAATGAATACGTTCGGCAGGCTCCAGAATGGGCTGTCGGGCGGCAGCGGCTCGGCCTGAAATACGTCGAAAGCAGCCCCCGCGATGCGGCCTTCGCGCAAGGCGGCAATGAGCGCTGTCTCGTCGACCGTCTGGCCGCGGCCGGCGCTGATGTAGTAGGCGGTCGGCTTCATGGCGGCGAATACGGCGCCGTCGAACAGCGTGAAATTGTAAGGCGCCGCCGGCAGGACGTTGATGAGATAGTCGGCGCTGGCTGCGGCCTCGAGCAGGCGCTCAACCGCCATCATCGCGTCAAAGCCTTTTTCTTCCCGCACGGTGCGGCTGATGCCGACGACATGCATGCCGAAAGCCTTGAGAAGTTCGCCGATCGCGGCGCCGACGATCCCGGTGCCGACGACCACGGCAGTCTTGCCGTGCAGCGTGCTCCACAGCCGCCGCGCCCAGATGCGGTGCTGATAGTCTTCGACCTGGCGCGTTGCATCGCGGCTTACCGCCATCATCATATAGACGACCTGTTCGCGCATCGGCGGGCCGTGGATGCCGCGGCCGCTGGTAACGAGAACGTCCGACTTGAGCGACGGGCAGCGCAGGAAATGGTCGACCCCCGTCGCCAGCGACTGAATCCATTTCAAGCGTGGCGCACCGCTAATCATGGCATCGCGGATCTCGAGCCCGAACATCATCATGATGTCGACGTCGGACAGGTCGCGGCCGACCTCTTCGGCCTTATGAAACACCGAACATTGCAGCGCCGGAAACTCCGCTTGAAGATGGTCGCGGTACATTTCGGCGTGGACGTCGACGATCAGAGCCTTGGTCATGCCGGCGGCAGACCCAAATGGCGCGCGGCATTGCCGGATGCGACGTCCTCGCGCACCGCCAGCGAAAGCGGTGTGTGATCGAGGAATTCGCCGGCCTCTTGGGCGGACTCGAAGGGATAGTCGGCGCCGAACATCACGCGGTCCGGGCCGAGCGCGGCCAGCGTGCAATTGAGGGGCTCGCTCGAGCACATGCCCGATGTCGTCACCGTGATATTGCCCTTGATGTAATCGGACGGCTCACGGGCGAGCTTCACGCCGTACAATTTTGCCCGGCTGTCGAACCGCCAGAGCAGGAACGGCAAGGTCTCGCCGAGATGGCCAAGCATCACTTTGGCGCGCGGAAAGCGGTCGAATAGACCGCTGAACACCAAACGCAACGCGTGCGAACCGGTTTCGAAACCCCATTCCCAGGTGGCGCGGCGAAGCCCGCGCACCCCTTCGAGCGCCGGCGAAGGTGCGACCGGATCGGTCGGATGGATATAAATGGTCGCACCCAGCGCCTCGGCCCGCTCCCAGAACGGATGCAGCGCCGGATCGTCCAGGTACTGGCCGTTGGTATGGCCGTTGATCATGGCGCCGCAGAATTTCAAATCGCGCATGCAGCGCTCCAGTTCGGCGGCCGCGCCGCGCGGGTCCTGCAACGCGATATGGGCAAAGCCGGAATAGCGATCGGGGCGCCTCTGGATTTCACGCGCCAGAAAATCGTTCGATTTGGCGGCGCGCCGGGTTGCGGTCGCGGCATCGCGCTCGCTCTGCACGCCCGGACCGGCGATCGCCAGCACGGATCGCGCTATACCCGCCTCGTCCATGGTGGCAAGGCGCATCTCGCCAAAATCCGTCAACCGGGCCACCAGGTCGTTCACGAGCTTCGGATCGACGTTTTTGACTGTCGGCCACCAGTAGTCATCGATACCCGGCGACAGGAAATGTTCCTCAAGCGCGATTTTATTGACCATGCCTCCCCTCGATTTCGTAAGCCTGCGCGGCTCTCTGTACCTTATAACCGATATTCGCTAGAAACGGCCGACCGTACAACAGTGGCTCAAGCAAGCGTGGAGGAAAGCCCGTGACGCAGAAAATACGCGGGGTGACGTTTGAGGAAAACCTCAACAATTCGATGGGACTTGAGTTTTTCAACCTGTCCCATCGTTTCGGCTATCAGTCGCCGAACTGGCCTTATTTCGAAGATGTCAAGATCGAGCGAATCCACTACATGGCCAAGTCGGGCGTGCTGTCGCAGCGCATCACCACCTCGATGCACAACACCACCCATATCGACGCGCCGGCGCATGTCGTGCAGGGCACGCCCTTCATCGACGAGGTGCCGCTGCCGCATTTCTTCGGCTCCGGCATCGTGGTGTCGCTGCCGAAGAAGAAGTGGGAACAGATCACCTACGACGATCTGGAGAAGGCGGCCGGCAAGATCGTGCGGCCGCGCGACGTCGTGATCATCAATACCGGCTGGCACGAGCAAATACGAGGATAGCGAGGACTATTTCTGCTATTCGCCGGGCTTCGTGGCGTCGGCCGGCAAATGGTTCGTCGAAAAACAGGTCAAGGTCGTCGGCCACGACACCCAGGCCAACGATCATCCGCTGGCGACCGCGATCGGGCCGCAACGCAACGGTCCGCTGCATCCGCATCTTGCCGCGGAATACAAGGAGTGGTCCGGCGGCCGCGACTGGAAGGCGGATTTCCCAGATTGGGAGCCGGTGCATCGCATCCTGTTCAAGAACGGCATTCTCGGCATCGAGAATGTCGGCGGCGACATCGACAAGGTCACCGGCCGGCGCTGCACCTTCGCATTCTTCCCGTGGAACTGGGACCGCGGCGACGGCTGCATCATCCGTCTGGTGGCGATCGTCGATCCGAAAGGCGCCTACCGGATCGAAAAAGGGGAGAAGTTCTCATGATCGTCCGCAAATTTTCCGAAGCAAAGCCCTACGAGGCGCCGAACCATCGCGACTATAAATCGTTCCGCGTCTTCGGCGCCGAAATGGGCGGATCGCAGACGCTGGTGTTCGGCATTTCGCATTTCCTGCCGGGCGGCGGCGCCGGCCCCGACGCCTCGCCGCCGGAGAAGATCTATTACGTGCTGGCCGGCGAGCTCACGGTGATCGCCGGCGGCAAGGAGACGGTCGTCAAGGCAGGCGACAGCGTCTACATCGGCCCCAACGAGAGCCGCGAAATCATCAATCGCAGCAATGAGGTCTGCACCATCGCGGTCGCCGTCGCGCCGGTGAAGTAACGCCGCACCCGTCATGCTGGGGTGGCGGCCAGCGAGCATTCGAGGCGAAGACGTGACGCCCGGAGCTGGCGAGGCTGCGAGCCCCGCCTGCGCGGGGCATGACGGGTAGAACAAGGGAGGAGCATCATGTCCGAAGATTTCCTGAAAAATCCGCTGTCGCTGTTCGACGTCAAAGGCAAGACGGCGATCGTCACCGGCGCCACCGGCGCCTTCGGCGCCGTCGCGGCGAAGACTTTGGCGGCGGCCGGCGCCAATGTCGTCCTCACCGCGAACAATGCCGAGGGGCTGAAGAAGATCGCCGCGGAATGCGGCAAGCTCGGCGGCAAGGCCGAGACCGTCGCCAAGCGCCCGAGTTCGGAAGCGAATTGCGACGCCATCGTCGCCGCGGCCGTCGAGAAATTCGGCGGCCTCGACATCCTGGTCGTGGCTTCGGGCCAGAACAAAGTGTCGAAGATCGTCGATCAGAAGGCCGAAGACTTCCTCGACGTGATGGACGCCAATGTCACGCAATCCTGGCTGATGGCGCGCGCTGCGGCGCGGCAGATGATCAAGCAGGGCCGCGGCGGCAAGATCGTACTGATGTCCTCGGCGCGCGGCCTGCTCGGCCATCCCGCCGGCTACACCGCCTATTGCGCGTCGAAATCCGCGGTCGACGGCATCACCAAGGCGCTCGGCTGCGAACTCGGCGCGAGCGGCATCACCGTCAACGCGCTCGGGCCGACCGTTTTCCGCTCGCCGCTGACCGAATGGATGTTCGCCGACGACGAGCGCGGCAAGACGGTGCGCGCGGGCTTCCTCACGCGCGTGCCCAAGGGCCGCCTCGGCGAGCCGGAAGACCTCGCCGGGCCGCTCCTCTTCCTCGCCTCGAAGGCGTCCGATTTCTATACCGGGCATATCCTTTATGCCGACGGCGGCTACACGGCGGGCTAGGCGATGGCGGACGTCGCGCAGGCCCGCATTGCCGTGATCGGCGCCGGGCTGATGGGCCACGGCATCGCGCAGGTTTTCGCGGTTGCCGGACATGAGGTGACCATCACCGATACGGTGATGAAGAATCTCGACACCGTGACTTCGCGCATGTCCGCTAATTTGCGCGACCTCGGCGACGATCCGCTCGCGATCGCACGCGTGCGGCCTTGCCTCGATCTCGTCGAAGCGGTGCGCGATGCCGATTACGTGGTCGAGGCGATCGTCGAGGATTTGCCGCTCAAGCAGAAGCTGTTCGCCGAGATCGAGCGCCATGTGCGGCCCGATACGATCCTCGCCAGCAACACCTCGGTTATGCCGATCACCTCGATCATGGAGGGACTGAAGGCGCGAGAGCGGGCGCTTGGCACGCATTGGTGGAATCCGCCGTTCCTGGTGCCGCTCGTCGAAGTGATCGAGACGCAATGGACCTCGGCGGAGACCGTGGCCTGGACCATGGAATTGCACCGGATCGCCGGCAAGAAGCCCGCGCACGTCAAAAAGGACGTGCCGGGATTCATCGGCAATCGCCTGCAGCACGCGCTATGGCGCGAAGCGATCGCGCTCGTCGAAAACGGCATCTGCGACGCAGCGACGGTCGATGCCGTGATCAAGGCATCGTTCGGCCGGCGGCTTGCGGTGCTCGGCCCGCTGGAAAACGCCGACCTTGTCGGCACCGACCTGACGCTGGCGATCCACAATACCGTGCTGCCGGCAATCGACAGCCGACCTTCTCCGTCGCCTTATCTGCAGAAGCTGGTCGCCGACGGCAAGCTCGGATTCAAATCCGGCGAAGGCTTCCGCAAATGGAGCGCCGAAGAGCAGGCGGCGCTGCGCGCCGCGGTCGTGGCGCATCTGAAAGCGTCGCGGAACACTTAAGATTCTAGCGAACCGCCGCCAGCGTTTCGGCATCGAGCGCATGCAGTGCCGGTATGACCTCGTCCGCAAAGAGGCTAATCGAGCGCAGACATTCCTGCCGGGTCAGATCGCCGAAGGCGAACTGGCCGACGACATAATTGCATTGCGTCTCGGTGAGCTGGCGGGCGAGAAAATTCCTCACGGTCACGGGCGAGCCGGCAATCCCCTGCCCGCGTTCCATGAGCGCGTCGAAATCCGCCGGCCTTGGATGGGTTTGCGGCCTGCCAGCGGCGCGGAACAAATGCGTGAAGCTGTGGTGCCAGACCGGATAGGCGCGGCGGGCGAGTTGCAGCGCCTGCGCGTCGGTTTCGGCAACGACGATAAAGCGCCCGAGGCCGAGCTTCGGCAGGCGCGCGCCCGGATACGGCGGCCGCCAGATGGCGCGATAGCGTTCGATCGCGAGTCGGGTTTCGCCCGGCGGATCGAGGCTGACGACATGGAGATTGCGCCTTGCCGCGCGCTCGGCGCTGTCCGGCGCATGGACGCCGTACCAGATCGGCGGATGCGGCTTTTGAAACGGCGCAAGCTCCATCGGTACATTGTCGAACGTGAAATGCTTGCCGTGGAAATCGAGCCGCTTCTGCGTCAAGCCTTGAAGGATCAGTTCGACGCCCTCGGTGTAAATCTCCTGCGCTACGTCTGCGCTTCCGCCGTAAAGCGCAAGCTCGATAGGCGAGGCGCCGCGTCCGAAGCCGAGTTCAAGGCGCCCGCCGCTGATCTGGTCGAGCATGCAGATCTCTTCGATCAGGCGCAGCGGATGATAGAGCGGCAGCACGAAGACCATCGGCCCAAAGCGCAATCGCCGTGTCCGTTGTGCCAGCGCGGCGAGAAAGACATTCGGTGACGGCGCCATGCCGAGCGGCGTCGCATGATGCTCCGCCAGGTGATAGCTATAGAAGCCGGCGCGATCGTAGGCTTCGGCGATCTTGAGGCGATCCTCGTAAAAGTCCGGCAGCGCCGCGCCGGTACGGTCGAGATGATCGAAAACGCCGAATTCCATGATGCAGTTGTAGCGCGGATTGAGCGAATGTGAAATCCGGAGTCGCTTTCGACCGCTACGAAACCCGCAACAAGTCAATTAACGCCCGGCTATCCGGCAATTCCTCGAGCCGCATCACCGCGTCGATCAATGCATCCTGCTGCCTGGCCGCCATGACGGTCCGCGCCAGTTTGCGAAACTTTGCGACGATATCGTCGGCGCTGGCAAACGAATGCTCGCTGCCGCGCGGGGCTTCGCGGGTCTCGCATTCCAGCGAGCCGTCGCGCAGACGCACTTCGACGCGCACCGTGTGACGGTGCGCGGCGCCAAGTGCGGTGATCGCCGGATCGTGCATCACCTTCACCTTTTGCGCCAATGCGATGCGCGCCGGATCGGCGACGCAGGCTGGCGTGAACTCATCGACAAAGACATCGCCTTCGATGAGCAGCGTGGCGACGCAAAAGGCAAGATTGAGTTGTGCCGCGGTCAGCCCTTCCGGCTTGTAAGGCCAGCCGGCGTGATCGAGCGTAACCTGCGAAGCATGCACGGTGATGCTGTCGATCGCGTCGAGCGTGAACGGATGGCGCTTGCGGATGTCGCGGATGGCATCGAGCGTGGTGTGATTGCTGCCGACGCAGGAATAGAATTTCAGCGAGATGCGCATGGTTTCGTAGCGCTCGCCCAAACCGGCGCTGAGTTGCGCCAGATCGAAGCGATCTTGCGAGCGCGAAAACGTCGTGCAGAACCCGCCATAGGGCGCCTCGAACACATCGACGATGCCGGTGAAGCCGCGTCCAGCCAGAAGCGCCGCATAAAGGCCGCTCTGCGCGGCACGCCCGGCATGCATGCGCTTGACCATGGCGCCATATTGCGCCGCCATCAGGCCGGACGATTGGGTGCCGGCAATGCCAAGCGCGTGCACCGTCGCATCGGCGCCGAGGCCGAGCGCTCTCGCCGCGCCGGAAACGGCAGAGAATACGCCGACGGTCGCGCCGGAATGCCAGCCCTGGCCGATATGCTCCTGGCCCATGCAAAGGCCGACGCGCGGGCCGATCTCGTAGCCGGCAACGGCTGCGGTGAGGAGGTCACGGCCGGAAAGCCGCGCCTGGCTCTCGGCGACGGCAAGCAGCGGCGGCAGCGTGACCGCACCGACATGCAGGACGGCGGTGCGGTGCACGTCGTCGAGTTCGAAGCCCTGCACCTGCGTGCCGTTCACCAGGGCCGCGTGCGGCGACGACAGCTTGCGTCCAGTGCCCCAGACCGCGGTCGTGCGCGAGGCGTCGAGCGCCTCAAGCGTATCGCGCAAGATGCGGCACCATTCGAGATTGGCGCCGTAGATGGCGCAGCCGAGCGAATCGAGAATGAGGAGTTTTATGCGCTCACGTACCTCGGGCGGAATTCGCTCATAGGCGAGACCCGCGACGAATTCGGCGATCGCCCGCGTGTGTAAGTTATTCGCCCGCGCAGCCATGCAACGTCGCTGCGAACATCATTGCGCGGCGGAGCGTGCTTTGACGCTGTCCCACCACGGACAGACGCCGGCCATCGCTTCGTAATTGCCGTCCATCACCTGAACCGGCCGGCGGAAGCCATCGGCGGCATTTTTGAGCCGCAGCGCGCGGGCCTTTGCCTGATCCTCCGCCGACAGCCAGGCGCGATCGTGCCCCCACATGCTCGGCCCTTCCTTGCGCTCGACGGCCTGCCACGCCTCGACGTCGATCGAGCGCGCGCCCCAGCCGTACTCGACCATGAAGGCGGACGGCGTCCAGGAGTAGAACGAGGTGATGAAATCGGATGTGTGCCGGCCCAACGTGGTAGCGACGCGGCCTTGTTCGCCGAGCGCGATGTCGTAGCCCTGGCCGACATCGTCGAAGCTGAACAATTCCATCATGATGTGATGGACAGCGTTCTTGCCGGTCTGGATAAACGCGAGGCTATGGTGCCGCGGGTTGAGGTGGAGAAAGCGGGCAACGAACGGATGGTCGTAATAATCGGTCAGCCGAAAGCCGAGCGTATCCCGATAAAACGCCATCAGCCGATCGATTGTCGCCGGCGTATCGACATTGAGCACGACGTGACCCAAGCCCAGCGGGCCGGTGCGGAAGCCCGAGATCGAGCGGCCGGGCTTGAAAGCATCCGATGCCGTCTCGGCGCCATGAAATATTTCGAGCCGGTTCCCGAGCGGATCGTTGAGCACGATCAAATCCTTCACCCGCCGCTCTTCGGCGAGAGCGCGGGTGCCACGCGCGACCTTGACGCCGCGGCTTTCCAGATGCGCCGCAAGCCCATCGAGGCTCGCGGCATCGGCAGCTTCCCAGCCGAAAAAACCGATGCCTTCGCCACCATCGGCATCGACAATGATGCGCTGCTTGCGGTCATCCATGCGGAAGGCGAGCGAACTACGCGATCTGTCGATGCGTTGCAGGCCAAGGAGCCCCGAGCCATAGCTTGCCCAGTCGCCCAGATCCTTGGCGCGCACGCCAACGTAACCCAAAGCCTGTGGAGCGGGAGGTTGCGAAATCATCAAGCGCCTCGTCGCCATCCTTTTACACCGATGGCGGCGGCCGCGCTACGAGGAGCGTTTTGTCAGGAATGCGTGGGCGCCGGCGAACGCGGCAGCTTCGCGTCCAAATCCTCTCCCGCTTCCATGTCGACTTCCACGGCCGCGTCGTCGAAGAGCCTTTCCAAACTCTGCAGCGTCAGCCGCTGATCCTGCGTGCGGGCGCCCTTGGCCCAGCGGCGGAATTGATCCGCCCACTCGCCAATTTCATCCGCGGCTGACTTGGCCATGGCTTAACGTCTCTCAGACCGGCGTCGGTGCCGGCGAAGCGAATGCGGGCCCGAGCAACTGCCGGCCCCGCACCAGTGTCGCCCGTGCCGCGCGCGCGTCGAGCGCGGTCTGAAACAGCGCGGGCAAATCGCGCGGCCGGCTCAATACCGAACGAAGCATGGCTCCGATATTGGTGGTGCCGTTCGGGCGCATGGCGGCGACTGCGGAGACCGGCAGAGCGCGCTTGGCGGGATCGGTGATGACGCGAATCGCCGCGACCGGTAATTCATGCGCCAGCCCGACGGAGGCGACGATGTGCGACTCCATGTCGACGGCGATGGCGCCGGTCTTTAAGTACAGCGCGCGCTTCTGGTCGGGATGGGCAATCGGCGTCGGCACGCCAAGCAAGGCGCCGGCAACCGAGTCCGGTATCGTCTGCAGTAACTTCTCCGCCCATTCGTGGCTGATCGGCATCCGGTTTTCGCCGGAGATGACCGCAGATCCGACCACGCATGTGCCCGGCCGCAAATGCGGCGCCAACCCGCCGGCAACGCCGAAGCTGATGATGCCCGGACAGCCGCGCACCAGCGTTCTGGCTTCGGCAATCGCCGCGGTGAGCTTGGCCGCGAGATTACGGCCGTCGCCGCTGCAAATGACGTGAACGCCGGGCCCCGCTGCGATACGTGCCTCGAATGCTAGTCCAACGACGATGATCACATTGCCCCCACCTAGTCACGTAACCGCTTGCAACAGACGAGCCGACCTTGGGCCGGCCCTTGGCGATCTCCGTGCCCGGCAGAGATCGCCGAACTGTCCGTCGAGTTAGCCCTTGGTCACGACTGGCGGCGGGGCCTTGCCCTTGCCGGTCTGCGCGCATCCAGCAATGCTCAGAAGCGCGAAGACGATTGCTGTGCCGACTGCTATCTTTTTCATTTGTGCGCCCGCTTTTGCTGGTAACGACATACAGGATAGAAACGGCAAGCGGCCTCCACTAGTGCAGAAAAGACACAGTTAACATCCGATTCGCTGCTTTGCACTCGCATGAGGCTGAGGTGCCGAAAATCCCCAATATGGCCGGCAAATGAGGATCGTAGCTCCGCTCGCCATCCTCTGCGGCCTGGCGCTTCTGACCGCTCTGATCGCATATTTCGGTTTTGCCTCGGTTTTGCAGGCCTTGATCAGTTCGCGATGGGGCACGGCCCTGGTCGTCGTTGCCAGAGCCGTCGCTTTGGCGGCGGCCGGGATCGGCTGGTGGCTTGTCATCACCCCAAACCGGCCCGCAGCGCGCGTTTTTGTCGCGCTGCGGTTCGTCCGCGACGCCGTCAATACCTTGATCCCGTTTGCGGTGGTGGGCGGCGACGTCATCGGGGCGAGACTGCTGGCCCAATTCGGCGTTGCCACGAATCTGGCTATCGCCAGTGTCCTGGTCGACATCTTCCTCCAGCTGGTGTGCCTGACGATATTTCTGCTGACCGGCCTCGCCATCGTGTCGGAATTGGTCGGTATCCACCGGCTTACCGGCGTGGCCATAGCGATCCTGGTGCTCGCCGTGCCGGCGATTGGCGGTTTTTTCCTGACATTGAATTTTGGCGCTTTCGATCCGGTGGTGCGCCGAATTGTGGCATTCGGCGAAAAGCACCACTGGGCGATGTTCGATCACGTGACCGATCTCGGCGAGAGGCTGCAACAAATCTGGCGGACCCCACGGAAACTAGCGGTATCGTTTGCGGTTCATCTTGGGACGGTGTTTTTCGGTGCCACCGAAGTGTGGATCGCGCTTCTTTTCATGGGCCATCCGGTGACGCCGATCGAAGCGATTGCCATCGAAAGTCTCGGCCAAGGCACCCGGGCGGCCGCATTCATGCTGCCCGGCGGTTTGGGCGTTCAGGATGGCACATTGATCGCCGCAAGCGCGATATTCGGCGTTCCGGCGGACGTGGCGCTGGCAATGGCCTTGATCAAGCGCGTTCCGGACCTGGTGCTCGGCATCCCATCTTTGTTGGCTTGGCAGGGACTTGAGGGCCGCCGACTGCTGGCCAAGAGCAAGTAAAGCGCGAAAGACCCGCGTTGCAAAACTTCGAGCCGAGCGCCGTTTCTTTTGGGTGCATGGCGAGCGGTTGAGCAATATAGTCCCGCTCGATAGGGCGAGCAGAGGTCAGCGTGTACGCGTTTTTATCAGGTTCCGCCGCTTGGGCGTCAGTGGCCTGCTACGCCGCGGCCACGCTCGGATGCATTTATGCGCTCGGCGCAGCATGGGCGGCGCGCGGCTTTGTCCGGACGGCGGCCGCACCGCCAAGCTCCTGCCCGCCGATCACCATTCTCAAGCCGCTGCACGGCATGGAGGCCGGTCTCTATGCCCACCTCGCGGGGTTTTGTACGCAGGATTACCGAGGCCCGGTGCAGGTCGTCTTTGGTGTGGAAGATCCGGCCGATCCTGCCGTCGACGTCGTCCGTCATCTCGTCGCCGAATTTCCCGATCGCGACCTCGCATTGGCGATCAATCCGCGCCGGCACGGCGAAAACCGCAAGGTTTCGAATTTGATCAATATGGTGAGCGAAGCGCGCCACGAAGTCCTCGTCGTCGCCGACAGCGATATTGTCGTGGCGCCCGATTATCTCGCCAGCATCGCTGCCGCTCTCGATCGCCCGGGCGTCGGCCTTGTGACGTGTCTCTATTACGGAACCGCGGCGAGCGGCCTTTGGGCAAATCTCGCGGCGGCGGCGATCGATTATCACTTTCTGCCGAGCGTGCTGGTCGGGCTGAAGCTCGGGCTTGCCACACCCTGTTTCGGCTCGACGATCGCGCTGCGCAAAAAAACACTGGCTCGGATCGGCGGCTTCGACGCGGTGGTCGATCAATTGGCCGATGACTATGAATTGGGCGCGCTGGTGCGCCGGAGCGGAATGACGGTCGCGATCCCCAACCACATCGTCGGCCATGTTTGCACCGAGCAATCCGCCCACGAACTGATCCGTCATGAAATCCGCTGGTCGCGCACAATCCGCTCCGTCGATCCGCTCGGATTCGCCGGGCTGGCGATCACTCACGCCGTGCCGCTCGCTCTCCTCGGCCTCATCTTCGGCGGCGCCACGCCGCCGGCTTTGATTGTCGCTGCCGCAATCGCCTGCCGCTTCGTTCTCCAAAGCGAGATCGACCGGGCATTTCGCCTGCGCGGCGATTTCTTCTGGCTTGGACCGCTGCGCGACCTGTTATCTTTCGCGGTTTTTGTTATGAGCTTCTTCGGCCGCAGCGTGGAATGGCGCGGTCATCGCTACGGCCTGCGGGCCGGTAACCGGCTGGCATATTACGGCGAGGTCGAATCGTGATGCGGACCCTGTTTCTTCAAGCCCCCTCTTTCGACGGTTTCGACGGCGGCGCCGGCTCGCGCTACCAGGCGCGCCGCGAAATCCGCTCGTTCTGGTATCCGACCTGGCTGGCGCAGCCGGCGGCTTTGGTCGAGCGCAGCAAGCTGATCGACGCGCCGCCGCACGGCATCAAGCTGGCGCAGGTGACCGCGCAAGCGAAAGATTTCGATCTTGCGGTGCTGCACACTTCGGCGCCGTCTTTTGCATCCGACATCGCCACCATCAAGGCGCTCAAAGCCGCCAATGGCGCGCTCAAGATCGGACTGGTCGGCGCCAAGGTCGCCGTCGATCCGGCCGGCAGCATGAACGCGTCGCCATTGATCGACTTTGTCGCGCGCAACGAGTTCGACTTCACCATCAAGGAAGTCGCCGACGGACGGGCCTGGAGCGAAATCGCCGGTCTGTCTTACCGCAACGATTCCAACGTCATCATCCACAACGACGAGCGCGCGATCCTGGAAAATATGGATCGGCTGCCGTTCGTGACGCCGATCTACAAGCGCGATCTCGATATCAAGAACTATTTCATCGGCTACCTGAAGCATCCCTATCTGTCGATCTACACCGGGCGCGGCTGCAAATCCCGCTGCACGTTCTGCCTGTGGCCGCAAACGGTCGGCGGCCATCGCTACCGCACGCGCTCCGTCGAACACGTGGTCGAGGAGATCGCCTGGGCGCAAAAGGCCTTTCCCGAGGTGAAGGAATTTTTCTTCGACGACGACACGTTCACCGACGACTTGCCGCGCGCCGAGGCCATCGCCAAGGCGCTGGCCAAACTCGGCGTCACCTGGTCGTGCAACGCCAAAGCCAATGTGCCGCGCAAGACGCTTGAAGTGTTGCGCGACAATGGGCTGCGGCTGCTTCTGGTCGGTTATGAATCCGGCAACCAGCAGATCCTGCACAACATCAAGAAAGGCATGCGGATCGACGTCGCCCGCCGTTTCACCAAGGACTGTCACGAACTCGGCGTCACGATCCACGGCACCTTCATCATGGGGTTGCCCGGCGAGACCAGGGAGACGATCGAAGAGACCATTCGTTTCGCCACCGAGATCAATCCGCACACCATCCAGGTTTCACTCGCGGCGCCCTATCCGGGAACGTTTCTGTTCGACCAGGCGCTGAAAAACGGCTGGCTCGACGAGGCCAATGCCGAGCTGGTCAACGAGGACGGCGTGCAGATCGCGCCGCTGCACTATCCGCATCTCGCACACACCGAAATATTCGATTCGGTCGAGGAGTTTTATCGCCGGTTTTATTTCCGCTCCGGCAAGATCGCCTCAATCGTCGGCGAGATGATCCGCAGCCCGCAGATGATGAAGCGCCGCCTGCGCGAGGGCGTCGAATTTTTCCACTTCCTGCGCGAACGCAGCGCCGCGCATTAGCGCTGGCGTTCACTTGAGATAGCCGTGCTGGCGAAACCAGGCGATGGCCTCGGCGACGGCGTCGCCGTAGGGCCGCGCGGCATAGCCAAGCTCGCGCTCGGCCTTGGCCGAGGTGAAGAACATGTGATCCTTCGCCAGCCGCAGCCCGGTCGTGGTGACGAACGGCTCGCGGCCGGTGAAATGCGCTATCGCCTCGGCGCCGTAAGCGATGGGGAAAATCAATTGCCGCGGCAGCCGCGTTCGCGGCGGCCGCCGGCCGACTTGGCGGGCGATTTCGCGCAGCATGTCGCCGAGCAGGACATCCTGACCGCCAAGGATATAGCGCTCGCCGATGCGGCCCTTTTGCAAGGCCGCCACATGGCCTGAGGCGACATCGTCGACATGGACGAGATTGAGCCCGGTATCGACGTAAGCCGGCATGCGCCCGGCCGCCGCCTCGATGATGATCCGTCCCGTCGGCGTCGGACGCACATCGCCCGGGCCGATCGGCGTCGACGGATTGACGATGACCGCCGGCAGCTTTTGCTCGGCGACCATGGATTCGACCAGACGCTCGGCCAACACCTTGCTGTATTTGTAGGCGCCGATCGCTGCATCGGCGGGAAGCGGAAAAGTCTCGTCGCTCGCCACGCGATTGGGCCGCGATGCCAGCGTCGCCACACTTGACGTATAGACAATGCGTTCGACGCCGGCGCGCAGCGCGGCGGTCATCACGTTCCTCGTCCCTTCGACATTGGTGCGCACGATGTCTTGCGGGTGCCGCGCCCACAGCCGGTAATCCGCCGCGACATGGAAAAGATGACGGACGCCCGTCATGGCATGCGTAAGCGAAGCCGCATCGTTAAGATCGCCCTCCACGATCTCGAGCCGCGGATCGGCAAGGTTCGCGCGCGAACTGGTCGGTCGTACCAGGACGCGTACGGCGTGACCGGATTGAAGCAGGGATCTCGAGACTGCCGAACCGACGAACCCGCTCGCGCCCGTAATCAGGATCATGCGTACCCCTTACTAGCCTATCAATAACCGGTATAGTTTCACGGGTGAACTCTCGCACGGGGGTGGCAAGAGTTTGAGAGCAGCCAAAAACGGGCGCCGAGAACGGCGCGGCCGAATAAACGGGAGGGAATCATGCGTGTCAAAATAACTGTTATCGGATTGCTTGCGGCCGGCATCGCGGTATGGGCCGCGCCGGTGTCCGCACGCTCGCTGAAAGTGAGCGTCGATTCGTTCAAGAGCGGCGGTACGGTGCCAAATAAATACGCGTTTTGCGTACCGGCCGCGCAGGGTCACACGGCGGGCGGCCAAAACATCAACCCGAGCATCTCCTGGTCGAAGGGGCCCCGCGGCACCAAGTCATACGCCATCATCCTCTATGATACCGATTCGCCCGCCGAGCATCGCGAAATGATGAACAAGGAAGGCGTGGCGATGACGGCCGCTATCAAGCGGCATAATTTCTATCATTGGGTTCTGGCCGACATTCCGCCGAATGTGACGTCGATCAAGGAAGGCGCGGATTTCGAATGCCCGCGTCTTGCATGGCAAGCCGGCAACGCCGTCAGCGGCAGGCGTAAAGGGTCTCAACGATTACACCAAGGTCACGGCCTCCAACGATGCGATGAAAGGCCAGTACTACGGCTATGACGGTCCCTGCCCGCCGTGGAATGACGATATCGTCCATCACTACCACTTCACGGTCTACGCGCTGAGCGTGAAGTCGCTCAATCTGCCCAAGGACTTCGACGGTCCCGCGGTGCAGGATGCCATGAAGGGCAAGATATTGGCGCAGGGTGAAGAACTCGGGCTCTATACGCAAAACCCGGCGAAGGGCGCGAAACCATAACTTGCTGGAAGGCTTTCGATGAAACTGCCCGGCCGCATGATCGATCTGTCGTCGCCGCTCGAAAACGAGACGGTGTACGATCCGCCATTCATGCGGCCAAAGATCGAGTACAAGAGCAACGCCGATACCGCGCCGCTGTTGTGCGAGCTTTTTCCCGGCCTTCGCCGCGAGGATTTACCGGACGGCGAAGGCTGGGCGATCGAGCAGATCCAGCTGACCACGCATAACGGCACGCATATGGACGCGCCGATCCACTTCCAGTCGAAGTCGATCGACGGCAAGCCGATGATGACGATCGACCAGGTGCCGCTCGACTGGTTCTTCCGGCCCGGCGTGAAGCTCGATTTTCGCGGTGTGCCGGACGGCCATGTGGTGACGGCGGCGGAAGTCGAGGCCGAGCTCAAACGCATCGGCCATGAGCTCAAACCCTTCGACATCGTCCTCGTGAATACCCGGGCGTCGAGCTGCATCGGCAGCGACGAGTATCTCACCGCCGGCTGCGGCATGGGCCGCGAGGCGACGCTGTATCTCACCTCGCGCGGCGTGCGCGTCACCGGCATCGATGCCTGGGGCTGGGACGCGCCGTTCGTGCATACACGCAAGCGCTGGCTCGAGTCCCACGATCCGTCGATCATCTGGGAAGGCCACAAAGCCGGCCGCGAGATCCCGTACTGTCACATGGAAAAGCTGTGCAATCTCGAACAGCTTCCCGATCACGGCTTCATCGTCGCGTGCTTTCCGCACAAGATAAAGGCCGGCTCGGCCGGCTGGACCCGCGCGGTCGCGCTGTTCGATTAGGCGCACGAGCCCCGGCCACGCCGCATTCACGGGCGGCCGGCCAAGCGATCCGGCGATGGCTGTCCCATGAGCGAGTTGACGCAGAAATTTTTCGAAACGCTTTTGCGCACGCAGTTCCTGCCGCCGGGGCAAATGCTGCAATACCAACGGCGGCTTTTAGAGCGGCTGGTGCGTCATGCGCGGGCGAGCGTGCCGTATTATCGCGACAGCGGCCGGTTCGATGTGCTGTTCACGCACGGCGGACAAATCGACTGGGAACGGTGGAACGAGGTTCCAATCCTGACACGGTCCGCGGCCCAGGCGAACAGCGATGCGCTCTATGCCGAATTGATGCCCGCGGATTGCGGCGAAATACGCGAAGGCCTCACCTCGGGTTCGACCGGCATACCGCTGGCGTTCCGCGTCAATACGATCATGGCTGCGGCCATTACCGCGTTGCTGGAACGCGGCTTCGTCTGGGCCGGCCTGCCCGACAAGCTCACCGTAGCGTGGCTTCTCAGCACCAAGCCGGGCGAAGGCCAATATCCGCTGGGTTCGCTTTATACGACGACGATTCGCGGCCACGAGCGGGAAATCCATCAACTCGACGTGCGAACGACACTCGAACAGCAATGCCGGTGGCTCGCAAGAATTCGTCCGGATGTCGTGATGGGATATCCGGGATTACTGTCGCTTATCGCCCGAAATCTGCCGCGCGAACTTGCCGGCCACCGCTTCCGGCTTGCCGTCTGCATGGGCGAGGTGATGGAGCAGGAAACCCGCAGCATGATCGAGACCGGCTTTGGTTGTCCCGCGATGGATGTGTATTCAGGTTCGGAATTCGGCATCGTCGCGATCGAGGACTGCAGTGCCCGGCGGCTGTTGATCAGCGAAGAGACGACGACGGTCGAATACAAGGCACAATCAAATCCAGCCTCGGTTTATGGCGAACTCGTCGACCTGATTGTCACGCCGCTCTACAACTACGCCATGCCGCTCATCCGCTATTCGACTGGAGATCTTGCGGAAATCGATGCCGCTCCGGCATCCGATGACAGAACATTGCGCCGCCTCCTTCGCATCGTGGGGCGGGCGCGAGATTTCTTTGTTCTGCCCAGCGGCCGGCGCTGGTGGCCGCAAGTCAGCAAGGTCAAACTGCTGTCCGAATTTCTCAGTTTCGATCAGATCCAATACGCGCAGACGGAGCCCGGGCGCATCGAACTGCGTTTTGTGTCGAACGCCGCGGCGCCGCTAAGGAACGCCGGGGAACTGCTGGCGACGTTGCGCGCTGCGGTGCCCGAACCGGTCGATTTTGTAATTCGGCAGGTGCCGGAAATCGCCCGGCATCCGTCCGGGAAGTATATCGACTATGTGCGCGAGTTTGACGGCGGCCACTAAGTCGTCGGCTCACGCAGCGAGCGCGGGCAGTCGTTGCGCCGTCCATTCGTCCCACGTCATCATGCGCAGGCCGAGCCGCGCATAGTTGACCCGGCAATAGCCATCGGCGCCGAGGATTACCGCGGCTGGAACGATTTGCGCCACCTCCTGCGCCATGACGCCCACATAGACGATGTCGCTCCACAGATAGCGATAGCGATAGATTCCGACGCCATTATCGAGGCGTGCCAGCAGCACAATATCGCGTTTGAGGCGGCGATCGCTGGGTTGGCCGGAGCAACTGCCATTCAGGAAGGTTTCGCCGTTGGTGCAGGTGCCCGTGGTGGAGGTCGAGCCGGGGCCGAGCGTGTCGACAATATCGAACAGGTTCGCGCTCGGATCGTCTTCGCGATTGCGCCGGATCAAGGTCTTGTCGTGGTTGCCGAAATAGAGCCGCAGCCCGGCCCATGCGCCATAATTGTCATGGCCTTCGCCGAGACGGGCTTCGGCAAACAGCGTGGGCAGCATGTTACCGCGCGAGGCGAGAGCATATTCGGTGCCGAACGCCGCCGCGTTACGGCCGCCGAGATAGCGTTGGCCGATCGACGCCTTCCAGTTGTCGGTGACGTAATATTCGAGCGTCACCGTGTCGAAAAAGCGCGTCACGTGCTTGAGGATGCCGTTTGGCGTCGTGGTGGTGATGAAGCCGCCGGGAATTCCGACGACAGAGACGGCATTGTTGGTGGCATTGTTGCCGAACTCGGCCCCCGCCACGCCGCGTAACGTCCACTGCCCGAGATAGGCTTCGCCTTCGCCGCCGACGTCGCCCACATTGACGCCGCCGATCGGCGTTTGCCAATGGATGCTGTCGCCATAGGCTCCGAGCAGTCCGCGATGCGGATCGCGCCAGAACAGATGCGCCGCGCCACCGCCCAGAAAGCGGTTGTCGAAGCCGCCGGCAACGCCATCGAACTCGGCGCCATATTGGCCGCCGAGCGGCACGGCGAGCGAACCCGTCCCGGCGAACAGGCCCTTGGTATCGTCGCTTCCGCCCTGGACCGAGAACGTGCCGTTGATCCCGTCGACCGCGGGCAGCTCGGCAGGCGGCGCGGCGCCGGCGAAGGCTGCGGTGACAGCGACCATGCTGCTCGCAAGCGTCGTCAGGAACGTAGAGGAAAACAACCAACCGCGAACCGACATTACCAAGCGCCCCCCGACGCCACAGCACTTCCGGTGGACAATCTCGGCATCGTCCCCCTCACCCGCCGGCAAGTCTATGATGCGGTTCCATCGCCGTCCATCGTATCGGCGCCAGGTAGTGGTCCAGCGAATTAAGGCATATAGCGGCGAGACGAGTCCGGGTGCATATTGCGAGAATGGCAGAGAAGAATCCAAAACGACCGCGCGACCTGAATCAGTGGGCGAAAAATATGGTCGATCTCGCGACCGGCGCCGCCAGTAACCCCGATCCTCACGCAGGCAAAGACCCAAGCGCCGTCAAACGGGGGCGCTTAGGTGGCCTCAAAGGCGGAAAGGCTAGAGCCGAGAGCATGACCGCCGCTGAACGAAAAGCGGCCGCGACGAAGGCGATCAAATCGCGCTGGTCGCGCCGCCCTTAGCCGCCGCCTCTTCACGCTCCCGCTTTTGCCTAGTCTTCCAATGTTCCTTCCGGGGAGGTTCCGGGGCTACCCTTTCGGGGCTTTCTGACTTGGGCATCTTAAAACTGCGATTGGGGTACCACTCCTTTAACCCCCATGTGCCGCGTTCTACGCGCACAACGTCGCCAACTTCTGTAAAACGGCGCGTTAGGACCGAGCCAATGGTGTTGGCTGGTTCCTTGGAGTTCAACACTAATCCACCTTCCTTGAAGAGGGCTGCTAGATCAGGATTGCGCAGCGGCTTTCTCTTCGTAGCCAACAACCTCTTGGCGGCGTCTACGATAGACATACCGAGCAGATCGTGGCCTGCCTCGCCATCGGGCTTTTGCTGTCCGGGCGCGCTCGTTCCGGGCGTCCCAGAACTCTGGCCGCCGCGCATCGCCTCAATTGCCGCGATGGCGCTATTGATCTGATCGCGCCTTGCGTAAAGGTCCTTCAGAACAAGCTCATAGGGGTCATTAACGCCAGATTCTTCGGGCATTTGTTGCTCTCCGAGCATAGGTGTGCTACAAGGAAAGCCGCGAAGCGTTTGGCCTTCCTAGGTGAGACATCAGGGGTCACGGACCCCCTCTTGCTTTTTTGGCCGTCATCTTCTTCGCAACCTCCGCTGGTCTATGGCTTGTTGGGGCCAGGTGGATTTTAGGGCGCGTGGAGCCGTGAATCTCCACGCGCCTTTTTATATTACAATCAGGCATCCCCTTCAAGCATTTTGAATCTTCGAGCGCGGTCGCGCCGCGCATCTGCCATGACCGCGCTAAGAAGTGCATGTACTATTGCAACAGGACCGGATAAAATAAAGGAAAATCAAATAGATAGTTACGAATGATATTCATGCAGACCAAAGCGGTGTTGACATGAACGGGATTCTCACGTATAAAGGTCAGTATGAAGCGACTGACCAGAGAACAACGCGCCCTAGTCCTGCACAGCCTCATGGAGGGCATGAGCATTCGCGCAACTGCGCGCGTTACCGGCATCAGTAAGAGTTTGTCCGGAGACTTTAGGCCGGATTGCAGAGTTTTCGGAGCATGAGGCGGATTGATGCGAGGCGCAAGAATGTGAGCGCCTTGCGGTTGAGGTTTTCCCAATCTTTGGCGAGTCTTCGGCAGCGATTGAGCCAAGCGATGGTGCGTTCGACAATCCAGCGTTTATGTAAGACCACAAATCCGCCGACCCGCTCGGAACGTTTGACGATTTCAACGTCGAGATTTGGGAGAACTTTTGCAAGCGCTTTCGCAAATTGCGGTCCTTGATATCCCCCGTCGGCGAAGAGCGTCTTCAAAAAGGGGAACATCCCGAACAGGGTCGCCATGACGAGAATACCGCCATCGCGATCTTGAATGTCGGCCGGATGAACGATGGCGTGGAGCAGGAGGCCTAATGTATCGACGAGAATGTGCCGCTTCTTGCCCTTGATCTTCTTTCCTGCATCGTAACCGTGCGGATCAATGCGGGCCCCCCTTTTTCGGCGCTTTTCACGCTCTGGCTGTCGATGATCGCGACGGTCGGACTGGCGTCCCGTTGATCTTGTTCGCGACACTGCTCATAAAGCGCGTGGTGGATCCGCTCCAGTGTACCGTCATAGGTCCACAGATCGAAATAGTCGTAGACCGAGCTTTTCGGCGGCAGGTCTTTCGGGATCGCGCGCCACTGACAGCCGGTGGAGAGAATATACATGAGGCCGTTTACGACCTCACGCATGATCACCGTGCGCTTGCCGCCGCCGGGCTTGCCAGGCGGGATCAAAGGTTCGACCAACTTCCATTCGTCGTCGGTCAGATCGCTCGGATATCGCAACTTGCTGCGGTCGTAACGTGAGCGGTTCTTGCTCGTCCACATCGGTGACCCCTCCTCGAATCAGGCCACCACCCTTGAATCACAAATGATTTATAGGATTTAACAACTCTCCGGACAGACACTAAGACAACGATTTTGAAGTTAATCGAGGATGCCGGACAAGCTGCGGCTTGGTATCAAGATCGCACGCTTCGCAATTTACCGTGCACCAAGATTTAAGCGGACGAACAATGGGGATTTGTTCAGTGCAAGCAGCGCAACCGCGCAACCACGAAGAACTTTAGACCGGGCATCGGCGATGCATGGCTTTGGTCCGCAATCTGTGCTGATACGAAGCTGGTTATCTCATTCCAGATCGGCGAGCGCACTGCTGGCGTCGCATACAGACTGCTGGACGATTTAAACGAGCGTCTGGACGGTCGCCGCATCCAGTTAACCACCGACGGCTGGCATCCGTATTTGACCGCTATCGGAATGGTGTTTGATCCCAAAGATATAGATTTTGCTCAACTGCAAAAGCAGTATGGCCAGTCCTATGAAGGGACACGAGGATCGGCCGAGCGGCGTTACAGTCCCGCAGTTTGCATTGGCGCTAAGAAGGTGCCGATATCGGGCAACCCTGACCCGAAGCATATCAGCACGTCCTACGCTGAGCGCAACAATCTCAATGTGCGGATGCACTCGCGCCGCATGACCAGATTGACTAATGCGTTTTCGAAGAAGATCGAAAATCACCGATACGCAATGGCGTTGCATTTTCTCTACTACAATTTCGTGCGGGTGCATCAAACGCTAAAGATGTCGCCCGCAATGGCCGCTGGCGTGACCAAACAACTCTGGGAAATGAAGGACGTAGTGGATATGCTGGAAACATGGGAGGCGACGGAAAGTAAGGCTTCCCATTAGGGTGAGGAGTTGACCATGAAAACTGTCGCGACAACTCTGGCTCTCGCTGCAATCCTGTTTAGCTTGCCCGCGAATGCTGATTGCATATGCCAATGCGTCGACGGACAGATGCAGCCATTGTGCAGTAGTGCGATCGATATACGGCCCATTTGTCCCCCGACGATCTGTCCGATTATGTCGCCATCAATTACGCCAATAAATCCACCGACGATTTCCTCCGATTGGGACGAGTTCGTGCCGACAAGCTCGCGTCTGTGACACCTTTGGAAACTGCCAGTGGCAACAGGTGTGCGAATAAGGCCGCCACAATCAGACTGGACCACTACCCGGCGCCACAGTCCCGGCTTTTTCCGCCGCGGGACGGCGTGACGCGCTATTGAAGTCGCGCTGTTGCGCTTTAAGTTACCCGCCATGTCGCCGGTTTCATTTCTCCTCAATCTGCTTTGGATCGTGTTTGGCGGCCTCTGGATGGCAGTCGGCTGGCTCGTTGCCGCCATCATCATGGCGGTGACCATCATCGGCCTGCCATGGGCCTGGTCGGCGTTCAACATTGCGTCCTACACGCTGTTCCCGTTCGGCCGTAAAGCGGTATCGCGGGCCGAATATTCCGGCCGCCACGACATCGGTACCGGGCCGTTCGGGCTCCTCGGCAACATCATCTGGCTCGTTCTCGCCGGCTGGTGGCTGGCGCTCGGCCATCTCATCACCGCGATCCTGCTGGCGATCACCATCATCGGCATTCCCTTCGCCTGGGCGCATCTGAAACTTGCCGGCATCGCGCTATGGCCGATCGGCAAGGAGATCGTGCCGGCCTGAGGCAGGTCAGGCACCGGCGCATCGCCGCTCATCTCAGATCATCTTGGTATGCGGGACGCGGCAAAGAGCGCGATACCCCGCGTCAACGCAACCAAGAGCTGCGAAACTGCCCGCGTTTGTCGGCGATCGGTTACACGCGGCATTAAGCGCGCCGTGATACTTCGCGCCGCTACGTGAATGGTATTGCCGCCACCGTTTGGCGCCCAATTTGGCGGGATCGCGCAAGTGATCGTTCCACGCACCCAAGTCGACGCCGCACCACAAATACGCCTGGCCGAAATCCTGGGTGCGCTCAGTCACGCGCTGGATATGGTGGAAGGACAGCCGCCGGGGCACTGCGTGCGCTGCTGCTGGATCGGCATCCACATCGGCTGGGAAATCGGGCTGAGCCCGGAGCAAATCTGGGAGCTCTATTACACCCTGCTGCTGAAGGATCTCGGCTGCAGCAGCAACGCCGCACGGATCTGCCAGCTCTATTTGGTCGATGACATCGCGTTCAAGCGCGATTTCAAGACGGTCAATGGCAGCCTTCCGCAGGTTCTCCGCTTCGTGCTGTCGCACACCGGAATGAAGGTCGGCCTCGCCGAACGCTTCCGTGCGCTGGTCCACGTCTTCCAGAACGGCGGCCAGGTCGCGCGCGAGCTGATGGAGACACGCTGCGATCGCGGCGCCGAGATCGCGCGCAAAATGCGCTTTTCGGATGCCGTCGCGCAGGGCATCCGCAATCTCGACGAGCATTGGGATGGCGGCGGCCTGCCGCTTCATCTCAGCGGCGAGGCGATTCCGATTTATTCGCGCATCGCGCTTCTGGCGCAAGTCGTCGACGTGTTTCAGGTCGCCAACGGGACCGACGCCGCCAAGCTCGAAATCCGGCATCGTGCGGGAAGCTGGTTCGATCCGGCATTGGCGGCGGCGTTCGAGCGCGCTGCGGCGCAGCCGGGCTTTTGGGAAATGATGCAGTCGGACGATCTGGACCGCGCGATTTTCGCGCTTGAACCCGCGCAAAGCACCTCGCTCGTCGATGACGATTATCTCGACGATATCGCCGCGGCCTTCGCCCAGGTGGTCGATTCGAAGAGCCCCTACACCAGCGGACACAGCGAGCGAGTGACGCTGTTTTCGGATCTGATCGCCAGGCAGATGGGATTGCCGGACGCGCAGCGCAGATTTTTGCGGCGCGCGGCATTGCTGCACGATATCGGCAAGCTCGGCGTGAGCAATTCGATCCTCGACAAGCCGGGAAAGCTCGACCCCGACGAATGGGCCGCCATGCAGATGCACGCGGCCTATACGCACACGATCCTGTCGCGGATCACAGCCTTCAGCGAACTCTCGGCCATCGCCGCCGCGCACCACGAGCGGCTTGACGGCAAAGGATACCCGCTCGGCCTTGCCGGCGATCAGATTGCGCCGGAGACCCGCATCATCACCACCGCGGACACTTTCGACGCGCTGACCGCGGAGCGGCCCTATCGCGCCGCGATGCCGGTCGCCAAGGCACTGTCGATCATGGCGGATATGGTCGGCACCCAAATCGACGCCAAGTGCTTCGCCGCGCTCAGCGCAGCGATCGGCGACATCGACTTCTCGCAGGCGGCGTGACGATCGCGCGACGCGCTCAAAAGCAATCATCCGCTCGTCTTCGCTTTTGCTCACGGCAAAGTTTCTCCTTCTCGCGGCGCATGGCGCCCGAGCTGTCCGTTCACGCTGCAAGAAAGCCCTTCCCAAAACCTCCCTAAGAGGGAGGCGAAGCGCCGAAAGGCGCTTTAGTCCAAGGGCCGCATCGCCGCAGACAAGTTTACGCAAGCCGGCGCAAACCATCTGCCGTGCGGCGCGCGCCACGCCGGCGAATGTTGCCACCCGCCTGCGCTTCGGGCGCGCTCGCCTTTCGGCGCTCCACCGCGGTTCTCGCCGGAAGCCCGAAGGCCGGCCGGCTCAGCTCCAGGCCATGCTTCCTGGGACGTGGGTCCGGCGGGCGTTACCCGCCTTTGCCTGTCCCAGTCCAGGGACTGCACCTCCCGCGCCGGCCGTAGTACCGGCGTGACTGATGCCCGAAGCCGCCCGGGCGCGGCTCGTAACGCCGCGCGCAGGCACCGCTCCCGTTCCACTTTCGAAAGTACCCTCGCGAAAGGCCCTCCGTGAACGAGATGATGGGATGTAACCAATATGGTGACGACTGTCAAGGGCGCGTCTCTGAAAATCGGACACACAAAACGCGCGGCAGGCTGACGCCTATAAGCCCGGGGGACTGCTGAAATTTCATAAGTCTTGGCCCTAATCGCCGCCCCTGTGTAGGGTGGGCAAAGGCGCGCAGCGCCGTGCCCACCAAACCGTGACGGGCGAACTCGGATGTCCCGCTATCGTCGGCTTAAGATCGAAGGTGGGGCATTCTTCTTCACCCTTGCACTCGCCGATCGTGGCGGCGATCTGTTGGTCCGGCACATCGAGCGGCTGCGACGCGCCTATGCTGCGGTGGAAGAACGACGTCCGTTCGAGACTGTTGCGATCTGCATCCTGCCTGATCACATTCACGCCCTGTGGCAGCTCCCGGACGGTGATGCCGAGTACGCTTCGCGTTGGAGCCTGATCAAATCTAATTTCTCGCGCGGTCTTCCGGCGGCACGACGTTCAATGAGCAAGATAAGGAAAAGAGAAAGAGGCATCTGGCAACGCCGCTACTGGGAACATGCCATCCGTGACGATGCCGATTTCGAGCGCCACATCGATTACATCCACTACAACCCGGTGAAACACCGGCTGGTGGCGCGCGTCGCCGACTGGCCATTCAGCAGTTTCCACCGTTATGTCGCGCAAGGCGTGCTGCCCGGCGATTGGGCGGGAGATGCGAGCGAATTATCCGGACGGTTCGGCGAATGAAACGCGTGGGCACGGCGCTGCGCGCCTTTGCCCACCCTACCTATGCTTGCTCGATGGTGTCGTTGGGTATTCGACTTCGGTCGGGATGATTTGATCGGCGCGCACGCTTGCGCTCACCAGTGAAGCGAGACCTGCCGCCACACCTATTTTGGATGTGCGCCGCACGGGAATTCCTTGACGATGACGCTTGTTACAAAGGAAATGGCCGGAATCTTTTTGTCATCTGGGAACAAAGCCAAGTCTGCTCCCATGTCTTTTCTAACAATCATCTCCATCGCGGACGACGACAATTTCTCGGGAACACAAAAATGGGTGTTGTCCCCGACAACGCCGGCCGCGACTTGCGCGCCTTCAAAGACCCCGAGGATGTAGAAACTACAAGCGTTGTGGACGAGATTATCCTTTGACGTACAGAAGCCGTATAGATCGGCGACGGTCATTTGATCGGCGCTCGCCGTCCGGTACGCGATGGCCAGTATCAACGGCAGCACGCAACACCGCAGCACGTTTTGCACGGCTCAAGCCCTTGTCTCGCGCGATTGACTGCATCGCTCGCGCAGGGCTCGGTCAATGGGGACGGCAGACTTGCGAGGATTTAATGTGAGGCGTGCTGAGCGCAGCAACGCCCCAGCGAAAAGTCGTTGAACAATGAAACGCGTGGGCACGGCGCTGCGCGCCTTTGCCCACCCTACGTGTGCTTCCGCACCCACACCTTATTATCGTGGAACGCCGCCCCGCCGAACGGCGCGATGGCGTCGGCGCCGGTGAGCGTGTTGATGCCGCGGCCGTCGGCGTAAGCCGAGTTCGGCCAGATCGATTCCGCGATCAGGACGCCGCGGCGCACGCCGTCGAACAATCTGGCATGCAGGCGCACCTCGCCGCGGCGGTTGCCGAGCACGACTTCATCGCCGGTGGCGATGCCGAGCGCTGCGGCATCGCCGGGATGGATCATCACTTCCGGGCGGCGCTCGTTCGATAGCGAGGTCGGCGTCTCGGTGAAGGTGGAATTGAGAAAACCGCGCGCCGGCGAGGTGGCAAGGCGGAACGGATGCGCGGTGTCGGCCTCCTCGATGGCGTCCCAGTGATCGGGCAGCACAGGCAGCGGCGATGACGGGACGACGCGGTGGGCGCGGCGGAACGGCACCGCCGGCCAATCCGGCTTGAAGCGGAACTTGCCGTCGGGATAAGCGAAGCCATCGACGTAATGCGCGGTGGCGAAATCGGGCTGGCAATCGATCCAGCGCTTGCTTTCAAGCTCGTCGAGCGTGCCCCAGCCGGACTTGCGCAAGCTTGCGTCGATCAGTTGGCGCGGCGTCATGTCGAAGCCCGGATGTTTTGCGCCAAGACGTTTCGCCAGCGCGCAATTCACCTCGTGGTTCGAGCGGCATTGCCCGGGCGGCTCGACGAGCTTCGGCCCGAACAGAATATATTGGCTGCCGCCCGCGGTATAGAAATCGTCGTGCTCGACGAACATGGTGGCGGGCAGCACCACGTCGGCAAGTCTGGCGGTGTCGGTCATGAACTGCTCGTGCACGCAGACAAACAGATCGTCGCGGGCAAAGCCGCGCTTGACCGTCTCCTGGTCAGGCGCGACCGAAACCGGATTGGTGTTCTGGATGAGAAGCGCGTCAACCGGCCCGCCGCCCTGCAGCGCGTCGCTATCGCCGGTGAGGATCGCGCCGATGCGCGACTGATCGAGCATGCGGATCGACGGGTCGCGCAGGTCAGAGCCCTCGATCAGGCTGTTGTCGAGATGGAAGATGGCGCCGTTGTTGTGGAATGCGCCGCCGCCTTCGTAGCGCCAGGCGCCGGTGACGGCGGCGATGCAGCTTGCCGCGTGCATATTGGTGGCGCCGTTGCGCGAGCGCGCAAAACCGTAGCCGAGGCGGAAAAAAGCGCGCGGCCGCTCGCCGACAAGCCGCGCAAAGGCCTCGATGGTCGCGGTGTCGCAGCCGGTGATGCGCGAGGCCCAGTCCGGCCCGCGCGTGCGCAAGTGTTCTTCGAGCTCGCGCGGCGCATCGGTGTAGCGATCAAGATAATCCCAGTCGGCTTTGCCGTCGCGGAACAGGCAGTGCATCACCGCGCAGGCGAGCGCGCCGTCGGTGCCGGGGCGCACCAGCACCGCGAGATCGGCCTGCTTCATCGTCGAATTCATATAGACGTCGACGGCGACGATCCTGGCGCCGCGCTCCTTACGGGCGCGCGTCGCGTGCGTCATCACATTGACCTGGGTGTTCACCGCATTGGTGCCCCAGATGACGACCAGATCGGACTTCGCCATTTCGCGCGGATCGGAACCGGCGAGCTTGCCGGTGCCGGCGATAAAGCCGGTCCAGGCCGGATTGACGCAGATGGTGGAGAAGAAGCCGGAATATTTCTTGGCGTGGCGCAACCGATGGATGCCGTCGCGCTGCACGTAGCCCATGGTGCCGGCGTAAAAATAAGGCCACACGGCTTCCGAACCGTGGCGCGCTTCGGCGCGGGTAAATTCGTCGGCGACCAGATCGAGCGCATCGTCCCAAGAGATCGGCGCGAACCGGCCGGAGCCCTTGGCGCCGACGCGCCGCAGCGGAGCTTTAAGCCGGTCCGGATGACTGACGCGCTCGGCGTAGCGCGCGACCTTGGCGCAGATCACGCCCGCGGTGTAAGCGTTGTCCGGCGCGCCGCGGATACGGCCGATCGAGCGGCCCTCGAACACCTCGACTTCGAGCGCACAGGTCGACGGGCAGTCGTGCGGACAGGCCGAAGCGGCGATGCGCGGGCGGACGGCTTGGTTCATATGGCTCGCATATTTCGACCTGGGCGATGGCGTCGCCCCGTCAGTGCGATGGTCCCGGGGCCGCGCCACCGGCAGTGTCGATGATTTGACGGCATTTTACCAGAGTGCAGATGATCGCCGACAAGGCGCCGACGGCGCCAATGGCAACGCACATGGACGGTCCAAACTGCGGCGCCGGATCCAGATGGGGATGCGGCAGGATATATTCGTCGAGCATGTAGAATGTCAGAAAGCTCACCGCAAATCCGATCAGGGCATTCGCGGCGACAATCCAGACCGCTGCGAAAGAGCGTTCGCGCATGATTTGCATCGCTGCTCCTGCGGCGAAGCCGCCCGGTGCGCCGACGACATAGACCGCGGCGAGTATCGCAGGAATAAACAGCAGCAATGCCGGCAGGATGTAGGCAGACGATCCGTCCGGCGGAGCAATCTCCCGGGCGCGCCCGAGGACAAACAGCCTTCCGATATTCGCCAGCACCAGGCAAAAACCAATGAAGAGACCGACGAGCGGGCCGACAAGCGCAAATCGCAGCGCCGACTTCCAGACCGCCCGCGATATCCAACCTTTTGTCATTGAAAGCCCTGCGCTCAGCTCACCAAAAATAGTTCAAAGCGTGGCGCGCAGCCGCCTGGCGGCCTCGACCATGACCTTGAGCTTGTCGTGCGCCAGCGTCCGGCCGATGGTCATCAGGCCGCAGTCGGGCGCCAGCCACACCTGCGCCGGATCGAGCCAGTCGAGCACGCCGCCGACCCGGCGCTCGATCGCATCGACCGTCGGCACCGGCGAATCGCCCGGATCGACGCAGCCGAACATGACGATCCGGTCGCCGCACAGTTCGAGTACTTCGGGATCGAACGAGCTGCGGCCGAATTCGACGGTGAAGCCGTCGATGCGTGTCTTCATCAGATGCGGCAACAGATCGCTGTATTCGTATTGATGCTGGCGCTCGCCGCCGCCCGGGTAGCCGTAGCAAAGATGCACGACGGTCGGCACCGTGATGCCGTCGAGGCAACGATCGAGCGCCGCGGCGCCATAGGCGGCGACCTTGTCGTGATAGCGCGTCATCGCCGGCTCATCGATCTGCAGCACCGCGCAGCCGGCATCCTGCAGATCGCGCAACTCGCTGTTGATCGCCGCGGCAACATCGAAAGCGAGCTCGTCTTCCTGCTTGTAGAATTCATTGAGCGCGCTATCGACCACCGTCATCGGCCCCGGCACCGCCATTTTCAGCGGGCGCGCGGTGTGCGCCCTGGCGGCGCGCAGATCGCCGACCGAGGCCGCCACGCGACGCGCAATCCGCCCGGTGATCCGCGGCACCAGGCGGTTGGCCGCGCGGTTGCGATAGGTGGTCTTGGTGGCGAGCTTTTCCGTGTCGATGCCGTCCCAGGTTCCGGCGATATGAAATATGAAATGGGTGCGGCGGATTTCGCCGTCGGTCAGGATATCGAGGCCAAGTTCCTCCTGTTCGCGCAGCACGACGACGGTGGCGTCGTCGAGCGCCTCCTTGAGCAGATCGCCTGAGGCATTGAACGTCACCTCGTTGCGTTTGGTCTGCGCCAGCCATCCCGGCCGCGGAAAGCTGCCGACGCTGGTCGTTGCAAGAGGTCCAAACGCCATGCTGCCTCGCCGTCATTGCCTGTTGAACTGGGCCCTGGGTTGGACGATAGCATAGCGCAGAAAACATCAACCGGAGGGAACGCCATGAAAGCTGCCGTTGTCGGCGAGAACGGTGTCGAGGTTCGCGATCTGCCGAAGCCCGAACCGAAGCCGAACGAGGTTTTGATCCGGGTCAAGGCATCGAGCCTCAACCGCGCCGACCTCCTGGTCGCATCGGGTCATCAGCACGGCAGCGTCGGCGGCGTCGGCGCCCGGCTCGGCCTTGAATGCTCCGGCGAGGTCGAGGCGGTCGGCAGCGAGGTGCAAAATATCAAGCCGGGCGACCGCGTCATGGGTTCCGCGCCCGGCGGCTTTGCCGAATATGTCGCCACCGACGCCGGACGCGTTCATCGCATCCCCGCCAACAACATGACCTACGAGCAGGCGGCGTGCTTCCCGATCGGCTTGCAGACCATGCACAACGCGGTGGTCACGGCCGGAAGGCTCAAGCGCGGCGAGACCTTCCTGATGCAGGGCGCCAGCGCCGGCATGGGCTTGATGGGCATGCAGATCGGCAAGCTGATGGGGGCCGCGCTGGTGATCGGCACGTCGACCAATGCGGCGCGCCGGGCGCGGCTCAAGGAATACGGCTGCGATCTCGCGCTCGATACCGGCGACCCGACTTGGCCGGCCGAAGTGAAGAAGGCCACCGGCGGCAAAGGCGTCGACCTGATCGTCGATCTGATTTCCGGCGGCGTCGCCAACGGCAACCTCGAAGCCGCGGCGCTGCTCGGCCGCATCGTCAATGTCGGGCGGCTCGGCGGCATGAAGGGCGAGTTCGATTTCGACAAGCACGCGCTCAAGCGCATCGATTATATCGGCGTGACCTTCCGGACCCGGACCGCCGAGGACGTCCGCGAGATCAACCGCCTGCTGCGCGCCGACCTGTGGCCGGCGCTCGAGGCCGGCAAGCTGTCGCTGCCGATCTACAAGACCTATCCCCTGGCGGCGATCGCCGACGCGCTTGGCGTCATGCGCGCCAACCAGCATTTCGGCAAGATCGTCATAACAATGTCATGAGAACTACAGCAAATCGCGGCTTGCCCGTAGCTTGCCCGTCCGGCATAAATTTCACATGACTGATTCGGCGAAAGGCCGCGCGCCGATTCTCGCTGCGGGCGGCATCGTGCTTCGCGGGAAGACACGGCCGCGCATCGCCATCGTGCGGCTGCGGCGCGAAAAGGCGTGGGTGTTGCCGAAAGGCAAGCTGATGCCGCGCGAGCAGGCCCACGTCGCCGCCAAGCGCGAGGTGCTGGAAGAGACCGGCTACGACGTGTCGGTCCACGACTTCCTCGGCTCGGTGTCCTACGCGGCTGAAGGCAAAATCAAGATCGTGCAATTCTGGCTGATGCGGACCGAAGGCGCACCGGTGCGCGAACTGATGGGCGACGTCAAAGCGGTGAAATTCCTGCCGCTGCGGCAAGCCATCGAGACGCTGACCCGGCCGCATGAGAAAGTGTTCCTCACCCATGTCGGTCCGATCGCGCTCAATCACGCCAAGAGGTTTGGCCGCGGCAAGACGCGAAGCCATTCCGCAAACGGCAGAAAACGCCGTGCCGGTCCCCTCGTTTCGGGCGGCGAGCACGTGATCGCGGTGGACTTCGAGAAAACCAGGCCGAACGCGGTCGTCAAAGCGCTCGGCGCCTGGGTCGGGCGCGGCGCGCAAGGCCGCCGGGCCGGCTGAGCGCTACGGTTTAGCCGCCGCTAATTGCAAGTTCGCAATCGCTTGACGAACCGCGGGATCGAGCCCGGCGCCGCCGGCTTGAAGATGCGCGAAGATCGCGGCGCGCATGCGCGGATCCCAGAATTTCCTGATGTGCTCGGCGGTTCCGGAGATGGCGACCTCCGGTCCCTGCCCGGCAAAGAACTTGCCGATCTGGTTTGCCATGTAGATCAGCTTGTCGGGCGATTTGCCGTGCGACTCGCCCTGTGAATTTTCAAGCGACGACATGCGCGGGAGCCTTGCTGGCGATCCGTTCCGGATGGGTGAATATCTCAAAGCCGTCATGCCGCGCCACGGCGACAAGCGTCATCTCCGCCGCCTGCGCCATGCGCACCGCAAGCGCGGTCGGCGCCGAGACGGCGACCGCCAGCGGCGCGCCGATGGCGGCGGCTTTCTGGATCATCTCGACCGACACGCGGCTGGTGAAGAGGACAAAGCCGTCGGCGGCTGAAATCTGCCGGCGCGCCAGCGCGCCCGCAAGCTTATCGAGCGCATTGTGGCGGCCGACATCCTCGCGTACCGCGACGAGGCCCGTTCCAGGCAGCCAGAACGCCGCGGCGTGAACGGCATGGGTTTCGCGATTGAGCGCCTGCGCCGGCGACAGCGCCTCGAGCGCCGCCATGATCTCGTCGGGCCGAAACGACGCCCGGCTTTGCACTTTGCGCGGCGTGCGCACTGCTTCGGCGAGCGACTCGATCCCGCACAAGCCGCATCCGGTCGGTCCCGCGAGATGGCGGCGCCGCTCGCCATAGGCGGCACCGCGCGGCGACGATAGCCACATGCGCAGCTCGATCCCCAAATCGCCTTCGATGACTTCGAGGCGCTCGATCTCGTCGGCTGAAGCGACGATGCCCTCGGTCAGACTGAAACCCAAGGCGAAGTCTTCGAGGTCTTGCGGCGTCGCCATCATCACGGCGCAGGAGCCGCCATTGAAAGTGAAGGAGATCGCGGTCTCTTCCGGAATCGCCCGCTCGCCGCAGCCGAAAGCGTGCGACTGCCAGACCTTGCGATTCACCCGGTTGAGCGGCGCCGTCACAGCCTTACTCCGCGGCTTCCAGCGGCGCGATACGCCGGCTTTGGCGGGAGAATTCTTCGTATTCCTCCTGCCAGCGCGACGGGCCGTTCGACGGCGAAATCTGCACCGCCGTCACCTTGTATTCCGGGCAATTGGTCGCCCAATCGGAGTAGTCGGTGGTGATGACGTTGGCCTGCGTGTCGGGATGGTGGAACGTCGTGTAAACGACGCCCGGCGCCACCCGGTCGGTGATGACTGCACGCAGCGTCGTCTCACCCGAGCGGCTTCGCAACCTGACCCAATCGCCGTCGCGAACGCCACGCTGCTCGGCGTCATTGGGATGGATTTCGAGCACGTCCTCGGCGTGCCACATCGAATTGGCGGTGCGCCGCGTCTGCGCACCGACATTATATTGCGAGAGGATGCGGCCGGTCGTGAGCAGCAGCGGGAAGCGCGGCCCGACTTTTTCGTCCGTCGCGACATATTCGGTGACGATGAACCTGCCCTTGCCGCGCACGAACCCGTCGACGTGCATGATCGGCGAGCCTTCGGGGGCCTTGTCGTTGCAGGGCCACTGCACAGAGCCTTTCTTGTCGAGCATGTCGAACGAAACATTGGCGAAGCCGGGCGTCAGCCGGGCGATCTCGTCCATGATCTGCGACGGATGATCGTAGTGCATCTGGTAGCCGAGGGCCTTGGAGAGCATCATGGTGATCTCCCAGTCCTCGTAGCCGTTCTTCGGCGCCATCACCTTGCGCACCAGCTGGATGCGCCGTTCGGCATTGGTGAAAGTGCCGTTCTTCTCGAGGAAGGTGGAACCCGGCAGGAAGACGTGGGCAAAGCGCGCGGTCTCGTTGAGGAACAGGTCCTGCACGACGACGCATTCCATCGCTTCGAGGCCGGCCGACACGTGCTTGGTATCGGGGTCGGATTGCAGGATGTCTTCGCCCTGGATGTAGATGCCTTTGAAGGCGCCTTCCACGGCGGCATCGAGCATATTGTTGATGCGCAGGCCCGGTTCCTTATCGAGCGTCACGCCCCAATCGTTCTCGAACAGATGCCGCGGTTCATCGAGCGAGATATGCCGGTAGCCGGCAAGCTCATGCGGGAACGAGCCCATATCGCACGAGCCCTGAACGTTGTTCTGGCCGCGCAGCGGATTAACGCCGACGCCGGGCCGGCCGATATTACCGGTCGCCATCGCCAGATTGGCGATCGCCATGACGGCAGTCGAGCCCTGGCTGTGCTCGGTGACGCCGAGTCCGTAATAGATCGCGCCGTTGCCGCCGGTGGCGTAGAGCCGCGCGGCGTCACGAATCGTCTGCGCCGGCACGCCGGAAAATTTGGCGACTTCTTCGGGGCTGTTCTTCGGCAGCGACACGAACTCCGCCCAGTCCTCGAACGCGTCCCATTCGCAGCGCTCGCGGACGAACGGCTCGTTGTAAAGCTTTTCCGTCACGATGACGTGCGCCAGCGCGGTCAGCACGGCGACATTGGTGCCGGGCAGCAAGGCCAGGTGATGGGCGGCCTCGATATGCGCCGACTTCACCATCTCGGTGCGGCGCGGATCGATCACGATGAGCTTGGCGCCCGCCCGCAGCCGCTTCTTCAGCCGCGACGCGAACACCGGATGCGCTGCCGCGGGATTGGCGCCGATGACCACGGCCACGTCGGTGTGCTCGACCGAATCGAAGTTCTGCGTGCCGGCCGAGGTGCCGTAGGTCTGGCCCAGGCCGTAGCCGGTCGGCGAATGGCAGACCCGCGCGCAGGTATCGACATTGTTGTTGCCGAAGCCGGCACGGATCAGCTTCTGCACCAGGAACGTTTCCTCGTTGGTGCAGCGCGACGAGGTGATGCCGCCGACGGAATTTTTGCCGTACTTCGCCTGGATGCGCTTGAACTCGGAAGCGGCGTGCGCGATGGCCTCGTCCCAGCTCACTTCCTTCCACGCGTCGGTGACCTTGGCCCGGATCATGGGTTTGAGGACCCGTTCCCTGTGGGTCGCGTATCCCCAGGCGAAGCGGCCTTTGACGCAGGAATGACCACGGTTCGCCTCGCCGTCCTTGTAGGGCACCATGCGCACGAGTTCGTCACCGCGCATTTCGGCCTTGAACGAGCAGCCGACGCCGCAATAAGCGCAGGTCGTGACGACCGAATGTTCCGGCGTGCCGATCTCGACCATTTTCTTTTCGTTGAGCGTCGCCGTCGGGCAGGCCTGTACGCAAGCGCCGCAGGACACGCACTCGGATGACAGGAACGATTCCTCCATGCCGGGCGATACCCGGCTGCCGAAACCGCGGCCGGCGATGGTCAGCGCGAAGGTGCCTTGCACCTCCTCGCAGGCACGCACGCAGCGCGAGCAGACGATGCATTTCGATGGGTCGTAAGTGAAATAGGGATTGGACCCGTCCTTCGGCAGCCAGTTCGAATTGGCGATGCTGCCGGATTTGGCAAAGACATGGTTTTGGCCCTGGTAGCCGTAGCGCACGTCGCGCAGGCCGACGGCGCCGGCCATGTCCTGCAATTCGCAGTCGCCGTTCGCCGAGCAGGTCAGGCAATCAAGCGGATGATCGGAGATGTAGAGCTCCATCACGCCCTTGCGGATCGTCTTGAGCCGTTCGGTCTGAGTTCTCACCACGATGCCGGGCGCCACGGGCGTGGTGCATGAGGCCGGCGTACCGGCGCGGCCCTCGATCTCGACCAGACAGAGCCGGCAGGAGCCGAACGCGTCCACCATGTCGGTGGCGCAGAGTTTCGGTACCTGCGTGCCGAGTTCCATCGCGGCGCGCATGATCGAGGTGCCCTCCGGCACCGTGATCGCTTGGCCGTCGATGGTCAGCGTGACGGTTTTCTCCGCGTTTGACTGCGGTGTGCCGTAGTCGACCTCGTGTACGAGTGACATGGCGCGTTCTCCTTATTCCGCGGCCTGCAAGCGCGGCGCGGTCTTGAAATCGTCGGGAAAATGGGTGAGCGCGCTCATCACCGGATAGGGTGTGAAGCCGCCGAGCGCGCAGAGCGAGCCGAATTTCATGGTGTTGCAGAGGTCGGTCAGCACAGCGAGGTTCTTTTCGCGTTCTTCGCCGGCCACGATGCGGTCGACCGTCTCGACGCCGCGCGTCGAGCCGATGCGGCACGGCGTGCACTTGCCGCAGGATTCGATGGCGCAGAATTCCATGGCAAAACGCGCCTGCCTGGCCATGTCCACGGTGTCGTCGAAGACGACGATGCCGCCGTGGCCGATCAGGCCGTCTCTTTTGGCGAAAGCTTCATAGTCGAACGGCGTATCGAACAGCGCACGCGGAAAATAGGCGCCGAGCGGACCGCCGACCTGCACGGCTTTCACCGGGCGGCCGGTAAAGCAACCGCCGCCGATGTCGTCGACCAATTCGCCGAGCGTGATGCCGAACGCGGTTTCGAACAGCCCGCCATATTGCAGATTGCCGGCGAGCTGGATCGGCATCGTGCCGCGCGAGCGGCCCATGCCGAAGTTCTTATAAAACGCCGCGCCCTTATCCATGATGATCGGGACGGTTGCGAGCGACAGCACGTTGTTGATGACGGTCGGCTTGCCGAACAGGCCCTTATGTGCCGGCAGCGGCGGCTTGGCGCGCACCACGCCGCGCTTGCCTTCAAGGCTTTCGAGCAGCGAGGTTTCCTCGCCGCAGACATAGGCCCCCGCGCCTTCGCGGACTTCGAGATCGAAGGCGAATGCCGAGCCGGCAACGGCCTTGCCGAGCATGCCGTCACGCCGCGCGGCGCGGATCGCGTCGTTCATCACCGCGATCGCATGCGGATATTCCGAGCGGACATAGATGTAGCCTTTGGTCGCGCCGACGGCGATGCCGGCGATCGTCATGCCCTCGATCAGGACGAACGGATCGCCTTCCATGATCATGCGGTCGGCGAAGGTGCCGCTGTCGCCTTCATCGGCGTTGCAGACGATGTATTTGCGCTCGGCCCTGGCGTCCGCAACCGTTTTCCACTTGATGCCGGTCGGAAAGCCCGCGCCACCGCGGCCACGCAAGCCCGACTGGGTGACCTCCTCGACGATAGCCGCCGGACTTGCCAGCGCCTTAGCCAAACCCTTGTAGCCGTCGTGGGCCTTGTAATCTTGCAGCGAGCGCGGATCGACGATGCCGCAGCGCGCGAAGGTGAGACGCGTCTGCTTCTTCAGGAAGGGATGGTCTTCCGGTGCGCCGACGCGCAATTTGTGCTCAGCCCCGCCCGCGGCCATCGCATCGAGCACGCCTTCGGCGTCGGCAAGCTCGACCGGCCCGTAGGCAATGCGGCCGTTTGCCGTCGCGACTTCAAGCATCGGCTCGAGCCAATGCATGCCGCGCGAACCGTTACGGATGATTTCGATCTGGAGCTTGCGCTTCACCGCCGCCGCCACGATCGCAGCCGCAATCTCGTCCGCACCGCAGGCCACCGCAGCGGCATCGCCCGGAACGTATATGCGCAGCGCGCTCATCCATCGGTCTCCGCGATCAGGGCGTCGAGCTTCCTGTCGTCGAGACGGGCGACGATCCGCCCGTCGATCATGGCCGACGGAGATACCGAGCACAGGCCGAGACAATAGACCGGCTCAAGCGTGATGCGGCCGTCCGCCGTCGTGCCGCCAAACGCGATCCCCAGCCGCGCCTGCGCGCGCGCCGCGAGCGCATCGCCGCCGGCAGCCTGGCAGGCCTCGGCGCGGCAAAGTTTCAGCACATGGCGGCCGGCCGGCTCGCTGCGAAAGTCGTGATAGAAGGTGAAGACGCCATGCACTTCGGCGCGCGAGATATTCAGCGCTTCCGCGATCATCGGCTCGGCGGCCTGGTCGATATAGCCGAACTCTTCTTGCAATGCGTGCAGGATCGGCAAGAGCGGCCCCTCAAGGCCATGATGCTCCGCGATGATTTGCGCGGCCCGCTCCGCGCTATATGGTTCGTAGTTCGCCACGCGTCGATCCGCGCTCTGGCACGCCTCATCGGCCTTACGAGCCGAGCGTGCTTCAACACATTGGAACCATTGCAAATTATGTGAATAACGCGCGGAATCAATAAAGCAGTCTCGTCGCTCGATCAGGATTTTCTGATCGATCCGCTCAGCGCCGGCGGCCGGCGGGCAGCGGCTTTTTGGCCAATCGCGCCGGGGCGGCGTTGCGGGAGCCGCTTTTTTCGGTTTCGATTTTGGCCGAGGCCGGTGACCGTTCGAGCACTTTGGCCAGCGCCCGTGCTTCGGCGACGAGCGCGCTGATCAGCGGTGTCATCGGCTCGCGATGCGGGACCACCAGCCCGACCGCATGCGCGGCGGTCGGTTCGACGATCGGGATCGAGCGAACATTGTCAGTGAGCCCTAGCGTCTCGGCGAGTTTCGCCGGCATGATGCTCGCCCACTTTCCGGTCCGGACATGGGCGAACAGGACGATCATGGAATTGGATTCGAGCGTCGGCGACGGCTCGCGCCCGGCCGAGCGCAGCAGGCTGTCGATGATCCGCCGGTTTTGCATGTCCGGCGTCAGCAGGCATAACGGCACCAGCCCGACCTCCGACCACGTGACTTTGTCCCGATCGCCCAAAACCCCGCTGGGCGATGTCAGCAGACGATATTCCTCAAGATAAAGCGGCACGGTATTGACCCGCCCGACCGGCTCGTTGTCGAGATAGGTGAGACCGGCATCGACGTCCAGATCCTCCAGCAGGCGCAGGACGTCGATCGATGTCTTGGAGACGATGCTGAAACGCACCTCGGGATGCTTGGCGCGGTAAGGCGTGGTCAGCATCGCCGTCATGGCGAGCGCGGTCGGGATCGCCGCGATCTTGATGTGACCGACGAGCCCGCGCTTGAGCGCGTCGATATCCTGACGCATCGCCCGGGTGTCGCCGACGATGCGGCGCGCCCATTCCAGCACCCGCTCGCCCTCGGGCGTAAATCCGTGAAACCGCGAGCCGCGGTTGACCAGCAGCACGCCGAACATGTCCTCGAGATATTTTATTCCCGCCGACAGCGTCGGCTGGCTGACACGGCAGGCTTCGGCGGCGCGGCCGAAATGCTCTTCGCGAGCCAGCGCGATGATGAATTCGAGCCTGTCGATCATGAAAATTCTTCGTTACAACAAAATGGGAGCATTCCGCCGGCCGCGACAACCAAAATATCGCATGGCGTTGCAAAGGGCTAATCGAAAGGATGCGATTTGACGGATCGATCGGGCAATTTCAAAACCTGATCGTCCTCGCCCCTCACGCGTCTTCGCGCGTGACATCGTGGAACAGGCTGTAGTCGATCAACATCCGGCCTTCCGCCGACAGGCTGGTGATGTCCCGGTAGCGGTGGTTCCAGCGGATGTCGCGATACGAGTAGAGCTGCCGCGCATGGAGCTGCTGGGCTGAACTGTCGTCGACACCGCTGACATTGAGCGCCAAAGCGGCTTCGACGGCGGCGAGATCATGCTCGGTCAGGCCGTACAGCGGACTCGTCTCGTCGATCGCGTGAAACAGCGTCCAGCTCAGCGAGAACATCGGGTGTTCGCGGCGGTCGAGTTTCAGCTCGTGATAGCGGCGAAGCTGATGACCCTCTGCCATTCTCTCCAGGCGAAACAGCCAGAGCCGGGCGGTCGCCTGCGAGATCGTGTTGTTGCGCGCATTGGCGACGCGGATCATCAAGGTCGGCTCGCCCTGTTGCACGGTGACGACGGGATGCTCGGCGAAGATGAAACGCGCGCGCGGCCGCGAGAAGCGGGCGAAGATCAAGCCGGTCATCACCGCGAGCAGGCACATTCCGGTGAAGATCTCGATCGTCGCGACGATGTGACCGTAATTGGTCTGCGGGTGCATGTCGCCGTAACCGACCGTCGCCAGCGTCTCGATCGAAAAATAGAACAGGCTCATCGGCAGCGGCAATTCGCTGCTCACATTGGCGATCGGCTGATCGCCCAGCCAAAACAACAGGGCAAACACCGCATTGAGAAAAATAAAGATCGCCGCGGCGGTGCCGAAAAAGACCGGCCAATACACGCTCATCGAGCGATGATAAAGATCGGTCCAGAACCCGTCGTCGAGCCCGCGGGTCTCGATCTCGCGGGTGCCGAGACGGACAAGGTGTGTCCGGCCCCGCCGTTTCAGGCCGATCTGTTTTTGAGCCTTAGCCAATGCCGATGAGCCCTGTTGCCCAACCTCTCATTGTCATGCCGGCAATTTGGCCTTGAGCCGGCTGTAAACCTTCAGCGCATTGCCTTCGAAGACCTTCTTCTTGTCGGCGTCGCTGAGCGGCGCCTTGTCGATGTAGCGCTTGGTATCGTCAAAGCCGAACCCGGTTTTCGGATCGTTGCCCTTGACCGCGCCGACCATCTCCGAGGCGAACAGAATGTTGTCGATCGGCACCACATTGGTGAGCAGGTCGATGCCGGGCTGGTGATAGACGCAGGTGTCGAAGAAGATGTTGTCGCCCATGATCTCGGCAAGCTCCGGCTTGCCGTTGTTGAGCGCGATGCCGCGAAAACGGCCCCAATGGAACGGCACCGCGCCGCCGCCATGCGGAATGATGAACTTCAGCTTGGGAAAGGTCTTGAACAGATCGGACAGGAGAACCTGCATGAACACCATGGTGTCGGCATTGAGATAATAGGAGCCGGTGGTGTGCATCGCAGGATTGCAGCAGCCCGAGACGTGGATCATGCACGGCACGTCGAGATCGATCATCTTCTCGTAGAGCGGGAACCACGATTTGTCGGTCATCGGCGGTGAATTGAAATAGCCGCCGGACGGATCGGGATTAAGGTTGCAGCCGATGAAGCCCATTTTGACGCAGCGTTCGAGCTCGCCGGCGGAGTGCTTCGGGTCGGCGCCGGGCGATTGCGGCAACTGGCACACGCCGACGAAGTTCTTCGGGTAAAGCGACACGACGCGGGCAATCAGGTCGTTGCAGATCTGCGACCATTCGAGGCTGACGCTTTCGTCGCCGATGTGATGGCCCATGCCGGAGGCGCGCGGCGAGAAGATGGTCAGATCGGTGCCGCGCTCGCGCTGCAGCTTGAGCTGGTTCTGCTCGATCGATTCACGGATCTCGTCGTCGGACATTTTCAAGGAAGCGCGGGACGGCATCGCCGCCTTGTCCTTGGCGTTGGCCGCCGCGGTCTGCTCCTTGCGAAAGCGGTGCAGATCCTTGGGCTCGGTGGTGTAGTGGCCGTGGCAATCGATAATCATGTGACAGCGCCATCCAGGGTTTTGGGAAGGCCCGATGCTACGTTGCGTGGCGGCATTGTCAAACCCGCCGGACTTTCTGATAGGATGCCGCCCGCAATCAGGGAGACCAGGGAATGGCTGAACTACCGAGGCTCAACGGCGTCATTCGCGCGCTTGAAGCGGGCCAGCACGCCTTGACGACGTTCTCGCAGCCCGATGTCGAATCGGCAATCGCACTCGCCACCGCCAAATACGACGGCGTGTTCTACGAGATGGAACATAACGCCTACGACATCCGCGCGTTTCGCGACTGCCTGCAATACATGCTCAACCGCGCCCAGATCGCGAAATCCGGCTCGCTGGCGCCAACCGTCACGCCCCATGTCCGCATCCCGCCGAACGGCGGCGAGAAGGCGCAGTTTCACGCCAAGCAGGTGCTCGACCTCGGCGCTTACGGCATCATCTGGCCGCATATCAGCAATGTCGAGCAGGCCTATAACGCGATCGCGGCGTGCCGCTATCCGCGCCTGAAAAATAAGCCGCTCTACGAGCCGGCCGGCATTCGCGGCGACGGGCCGACGCAAGCGGTGCGCTATTGGGGCGTCACGCAGCAGGAATATTACGAGCGCGCCGATGTGTGGCCGCTCAATCCCAAGGGCGAGATATTCGTGATTTTGATGATCGAGGACACCGAGGGCATCAGCAACCTCAAGGACATCCTCAAGAACGTGCCCGGCATCGGCGCCGTCCTGATCGGCGAAGGCGACCTGTCACAGGAACTCGGCTATCCGCGCCAGTACGAGCACAAGGTGGTGCTCGATGCGATGGCGCAGATCGTCAATACATGCAAAGAGGCAAACGTCGTGGTCGGCCATCCGCATGTCGAGGCCGGCAACGCCGAGCGCATCGTCAAAGAAGGTTACCGCTTTCTGATGTGCGCCCCGGTGCGCAGCTACGGCCATCTCGACGCCACGCGGAAATTCGTGGGACGGCCGTAAGACGGCAGATTTCCCCGCGACCCGGACGCCGGACGGTAGCTGCCAGCTTCCGTAGCGCACGAAAAGCTGTCATTAGCTGGCCGCGAAAGCCGTCGCCGGGACGGCTTGCGGTGCGGTGAACGCGAGCCGTGGGGCGTGCCATGGGGCCGGTCGATCTTTTCGCCATCGTGCTGGCGTTGGCGGTGCTCATTGGCTGCTTAAACCACATCTGGGTGCGGCTGCCGCCCGCCATCGGCATGCTGCTCGGATCGCTCGCCGTTGCATTCCTCATCGTCGGCAGCGATCACGTGTTGCATCTGCATGTGATGCGCTGGTTTCGCGGGACGCTCGGCGCAGCGGATCTACCGCATTTTTTCCTCAACGGCGCGCTGGCACTGCTTCTGTTCGCCGGCAGCCTTCACGTCGACGTCGCGGAATTGAATTCGGCGGCGCCTCGTAATCGTGCTGCTGGCGACCGTGAGCGTAATCCTGTCGACGGCCATTTTTGGCTACGGCATGTGGGCGATGCTCGGCTTCGGCGCGACCGTGCCGCTCGTCTGGTGTTTCGTGCTCGGCGCGATCCTCGCTCCGACCGACGCGGTGGTGGTCGAGAACCTGCTGCGCCGGGCGGGACTGCCCGAGAATCTGCGGGCCGCGATCGTCGGCGAAAGCCTGTTCAACGACGGCGCCGGCGTGGTGCTGTTTTTGCTGGCGCTCGGGGTGACGCAAGGCGACACCATTCATCTCGGCCACGGCCACGTTCTCCTCGCACTGCTGCGCGAGATTGCCGGCGGTGCGCTGCTTGGCATCGTCGCCGGCTGGCTGGTGGCGCTCTTGCTGCGGCGGATCGACGACGACGGTCTGCAACTGCTTATTTCGCTGGCGCTTGTGCTGGGCTGCTACCGCCTTGCGATCCTGGCCGATCTGTCGGGTCCCATCGCGGTGGTCGCGGCCGGGCTGTGTCTCGGTTCGCCGTCGCCGCAATTCGGCATGAGCGCCGCGACGCGGGCGGTCCTGATCGGTTTCTGGTCGCCGCTCAATCAGATCTTGAACACCATGCTGTTCCTGCTCATGGGATTGCAGATCATGAGCCTGGTGGTGACGCCGATCGAACTGGTACCGATCGTGTTCGCCATCCCGCTCGCCATCGTCTCGCGTCTGGTCAGCGTTGCGGTGCCGGTGGCGCTGACCGGCGACAAGGTTCACGAGAAGTGGCGGGCGACGATCATCCTGACCTGGGCCGGACTGCGCGGGGGAATTTCGATCGCCCTGGCAATGACGCTGCCCGATTCACCGTGGCGAACGCAGTTGCTTGTCGTGACCTACGCCGTCGTCATTTTCACCATCGTCGTCCAGGGACTGACCTTCTCCCGGGTGTTGCGAACCGCCTATGGCCCGGCCAAGGCGATGTGACCGCTGGCTACTCTGTCGAATTCCGCGCGGCGTTCACCGTCTTGAGCTGCGCGCTCTCCTTCTGCAGATAGGCGATGATGTCGCGGCGCGAAGTTTTCTCCAGCACGCGAATCGGCATTTTCGCGCCGGGCACGAATTTCTGCGGGTCGGTCAGCCATTGATCGAGACTGTCCGCCGACCAGGTCAGCCCGGCGCTGCGCAGCGCGGGGGAATAGGGATAGCCGGGAACCGAGCCGGCTTTGCGGCCGACGACGCCGCCAAGCATCGGGCCGTATTTATTGCTTTCGAGCGCATGGCAGGTGGTGCAACGCTGGCCGAACAGTTCTTGGCCGTGGGCCGCGTCGGGCGGGGCATTGGGAAGAAAGCGCGACAAATCCTTGGCGTTATCGGGCTTGGCCGAGCGGAAAAAAGTATAGGCGAGCGTAATCGTGTCGATGCTGTCCAGCTCGGGATCCTTGCCGAACGCCGGATCGACGAAGAACACCACCGGCATCTGCACCTTCTGATGCGGGTCGAGACGCTCCTCGGTGAAGCAGAAGCACTGGATTTTGTTGAAATAGATTCCGGTCTGCAATGGCGTGACGTTAAATGTCGCGTGCCCGACGATCGGCTGATCGCTGGTGTTTTCGGCGGTGAAATAAACGAGCTTCTGCTCGCCGAGATGCACCGTGACGGCGCGCTGCTCCGGCTCGAAGCGCCACGGCAGGCCGGGCTCGACATTGCTGTCGAACTGCACGGTAAGGATGCGTTTGGAAATGGCGGCGGTATCCTCGTTGACCCGTTGCGTCGTGCCGGCGAGTCCGGTCGCGCCGCAGAACAGGCGGTACAGCGTCGGCGAATAGGCGACGAGTCCGAGCATGATGCCGATGGCGACCAGGCATGGCGCGATGACCTGCAAGTTTTTCCGCTGCCTTGAATCCATCGCCAATCCACACCCTGCGGCCCCACCGCGCCGGGACCGGCCGACACCTACATAGCGGCAGCCTCGGCGCCGATGGTGGCGAGAAGGCGATAACGGTGTGCGGCCTTTTGTCCGCGGCCGGGGCGATCCCGGCTACGAACGGCGCGCACCGTCACACTACTTGCCAAGCAGCGCCGCCTCGAAGGCGCTTGATATCGCCTGCTTGCTCTTGCCGGCGCGGATCGCGTCGCCGATCACCACCACGGCCTGACCGGGCCGCGCCAGATTTTTAAAGTGCTCGCCGGTCGCACGCCGCGCCCGGTAGTAAAACCACTCGCGCAAGGCCGGCCACGAGAACAGGCGCGCCAGCCCCGGCGCGCGCGCAACATTGTGGTCGAGCAGCCAATCGGCGAGCGCGCCGAGGCGGAAGCGATATTCGGCGCCGCTGGCCACGACAATGCGGTCGAACGGCGCCAGCAGGCCCGGAAGTGCATTGACGTCGGTTGCCAGGCGAAAGACCACGCCCTTGAATTCGCAGGCCGCCTTTAGATCGGCGATATAACGTTCAAAGCTTCTCTCGCTGGCTTCGACTTCCTGGTAGAGCGGCGCCTTGCCCGCATAGCGGAAGCTGCCGCCGGCACGTGAGCTTTTCTCGAACACCGTCACGCTGTTGCCTTCCGCCACCAGCGCCGCGTAGGTGAGCCCGGCCGGTCCGGCTCCGATGACGGCGATGTGCTCGCCGCGCGGCGGCTGCGGTTTCGCAAACACGGTCTCGCGGCCCGCGGCGCCATTGACCACGCAGCCGATGCGCGCGCCGCCGCGCATTTCGTTGATGCAGGTATTGCAGGCAAGACACCGCCGGATCGGCTCGCCGCGCGCGACCTTTTCGGCCCATTGCGGATCGGCGACAAGCGTGCGCCCGAGCGCGATAAAATCGGTCTTGCCGGTTGCGACGGCCAATTCCGCCGTCGCCGGATCGCCAAGTCTGCCGACAGCGATCACCGGCACGCCGATCTGCTTTTTCACGTCCGCGGCAAAATCGAGAAAGGTCGCGTCCGGCAAGCTCATCGGCGGCAACACGACTTGCGCCGACGGCAGCGACCGATAATGACCGGCGGTAACGTGCAGCGCATCGGCGCCGGCGGCCGCCGCCCAGATCGCAATCTGGCGGCCTTCGCTATAGGGCAAACCGCCGGGAAAGAAATCCTCGACCGACAGGCGGTAAATCACGCCGAGGCCCGGTGCCGCCGCCTTCACCGCGCGCAGCACGTCGAGCCCGAAGCGGGCACGGTTTTCCAGCGAGCCGCCATAGTCGTCGGTGCGGCGGTTTTCAAACGGCGCATGGAATTGCGAAATCAGATAGCCGTGCGCGGCATGAACCTCGACGCAATCGAATCCGGCCTGCTGCGCGCGCACCGCCGCACTGGCGTAAGCGGCGGTGGTCTCATCGATCCGCGCCTTGGTCATCTCCTGGGGAATGATGGTTTCGAAGGTCGTTTCGTAAACCGGGTGCGGAATGGCCGACGGCGCGATCGGCGTTTCGCCGCAAATGTCGACGCGGGTGTGGCCGCCGCCATGGCCGAGCTGGATCGACGCCTTGGCACCGCCACGATGGATTTCGTCGATCAACCGCGTCAGGCCCGGAATGAAACGATCGTCGTAAATCCCCGTCTCGTGGCGCCGATGCCGCCCGCATTTCTCCGGCGACGCCATCTCGACGGTGATGAGGCCGGTGCCGCCGCGCACCCGCGCCATGTAATAGGCGACGCTGTCGTCGGTAACAAAACCTTCCGCGTCCGCCGTGCGCGTTGTCATCGGCGGCATGACGATGCGATTTTTGATCTCGACCGGCCCGATGCGGGCCGGCGTGAACAGGACGTTGGTCACAGCGTGGGGATCTCCCCGCCATCGAGATCGATGGTCGCGCCATGCAGCCAGCTGCCGCGCCGGGAGACGATGAATGTGATGAGATCGGCCACGTCGTCGACGGTGCCGAAGCGGGTGATGCCGAAGCCTTTGCACATTTCCGCGCGGGCCTTGTCCTCCGGCCAGCCGGTGCGGTCCATCTCGGCCTTGATGCGCTTCCACAGCCGGTCGGTCTCGACCATGCTCGGATGGATGCAATTGACCTGCACGCCCTCCTCCTTGCCGCGATCGGCAAGGCACTTGCTGAATGCGGCGACGGCGGCATTGACGGATGAGCCGATGGTAAATTCCGCGGTCGGCTTGCGGCCGCCGGTACCGCCGATCGAGATCAACGAGCCGCGCCGTTCCTTCAACAGCGGCCAGGCGGTGCGCGCGAGCCGCACATGGGCGAAGAATTTCAAGGCATAGCCGTCCTCGAAATCGGAGTCGGTCAGAGCGAGGAAGTCGCCGCGCTTGGTCGCTCCCGCATTGTTGACCAGAACATCGAGGCCGCCGAGTTCGCGCCGGACCTGATCGATCAGCTTTTCCGCTGCACCCTTCTCGCGCAGATCGAGCACGGCAATCCCGGCGCGGCGTCCGGATTTGCGGATTGCGCCCGCGGTTTCCTCGAGCGCCGCCGCGTCGCGGCCGGTCAGCATCACGTCGCAACCTTCGGCCGCCAAAGCCAGCGCCACGCCGCGGCCGATGCCGCGAACTCGATCCGGTCACCAGCGCGACCTTACCCTTCAATCCCATTTCCATTTTTTGATTTCCGCTTCTAGTACTCGATTTTCAAACCGAGCTTGTTGATGAGCGCGGCCCATTTGCCTTCCTCGCGCCTGATGTTCTCCGCGTATTGGTCGGGCGTCGAGGGTGCGGGATCGCTGCCGGCGGCGATGAGGCGTTTTTTTACCTCATCGGAGCTCAACATCGCGCGCAGCGCCTTATTGAGCCGCTCGATAATCGGCTGCGGCACGCCGGCGGGCGCGGTCACGCCGTAATACTGCACCGCCTCAAACCCGGGCAGCCCGGATTCCGCCGCGGTCGGCACGTTCGGCAGTGCCGCCGAGCGGGTGGCGGCGGCCACTGCGAGGCCACGCAACTGCCCCGCCGCGATCTGGCTCACCGACGCCGGAATAGTATTGAAGCCGAGCGGCACGTGGTTGCCGAGCAGATCGTTGGTCAGCGGCCCGGTGCCCTTATAAGCCACCGTCGTGATATCGACGCCGCCCAGCAGATTGAACAATTTGGCGGCGAAATAATTGATGGTCGGCGCCGGCGGCGTGCCTGCGGAAAGCTTGCCGGGCTGCTTTTTCGCCAGCGCAATCACCTCGGCCAGAGACTTCGCCGGCAGTGTCGGATTGGCGTCGACGATGATCGGCGTCGAGGCAACGGTCCCGATCGGGGAAAAATCCTTGTTGATATCGTAGCCGGTATTGGCGCCAAGGCTGATGCCGGTCAGCATCATCCCGATGGTGTAACCGTCCGGCACCGCCTTGGCGAGATCGCGGGTGCCGATCATGCCGCCGGCGCCGGCGCGATTTTCGACGACCACTTGCTGGCCGAATGAAACCGAAAGATTCTGCGCGACCAGCCGGCCCATGAAATCGACGCCGCCGCCGGCCGGATACGGCACGATCAGCGTGATCGGACGGTTTGGATAATCGTCGGCCGCGGCGGCCGGGTGTGGCGAGGAACAGGCAAAAGCCGCGATCAGGGCGCTCGCCGCGAGCCCTGCGAGGACTAAGCGTTGCATCATTATATTTTCCTCCCGGCGCCACTATAGCTCCCGGCGCAAGGCATGCGCTACATTGGCGGTGCAACGCAGGGAGCCGGATCATGCAGTTCGGACTATTCGGGAGCGCCACCGCCCGCCATGGCGGACCGGACGTCGATTCCGGCCACGGCTACAAGCAGTTCGTCGACTACAATATCGAGGCCGAGGCGCTCGGCTACCACTCAACCTTTCTGGTCGAGCATCACTTCACCGGCTTCGGCCAAGTCTCGGCGAGCCTCGCGCTGCTGACCTGGCTGGCGGCAAAGACCAAGACGCTGCGGCTCGGCACCGCGGTGCTGGTGCTGCCGTGGCACAATCCGGTGCTGCTCGCCGAGCAGGCGGCGACGATCGATCTTCTCTCCGGCGGCCGGCTCGATTTCGGCGTCGGCAAGGGTTACCGCCATAACGAGTTTCACGGCTTTTGCGTGCCCATCGAGGAAGCCGACGCGCGGTTCAACGAAACCCTCGACGTCGTCGTCAAATCGTGGACCTCGAAGCAACGCTTCTCGCATCACGGCAAATACTGGAATTTCGAGGACATCATTGTCGAGCCGCCGACGGCGCAAAAGCCGCATCCGCCGATGTGGATGGGTGCCGGCAGCCCGGATTCGATCCGTCAGGTCGCGGCCCGCGGCTACAACCTGCTGCTCGATCAATTTGCTTCATTCGAAGCCGTCGCCGAACGCATCGCCATCTTCAAAGCGGCAGTGGAACAGCGCGGCCGCGTCTTCGATCCGATGGAGGTCGGCGTCGCCCGCGCCTTCTACGTGGCGAAAGACCAGGCGGACAAGAATGCGGCGCTGGAGCGCCGGATGGAGGCGCAGCGCCGCCTTGAGGCGATTTCGAGCGCGCCCGACGGCACCAAGAGCAAAGCCAGTATCATGACCTATTCGGACACCCGCGAAGCGAGCGAAGGCAGCGCGCTTTACGGTACGCCGGACGAAATCGCCCGCAAGCTCGACACTCTGCGGCAGCTCGGCGTCGAATATATTCTGCTCAACGGCGGCGGTCTGGTGCTCGACAAAGCGAACGACAACTTAAGCCGCTTCGCCCGCGAAGTGATGCCGGCGTTCGCCGGCGAGGCGCGGATGCGGGTGGTCGGGTAAATATGGATTCCGTCACTCTGAATGATCAATAAGATCGTGCAAACGACGGCCGACGCGATGGCCGGCATCCGCGACGGCTCCGTCGTCCTCCTCGGCGGTTTCGGCAGCATCGGCCAGCCCAATGCGCTGATCGACGGCCTGATCGAGCAAGGCGCGAAAGACTTGACCATCGTTTCCAACAATGCCGGTACCGGCCGCTCCGGCCTGGCGCTGCTCCTCGATCTCGGCCGCGTACGCAAGATCATCTGCTCGTATCCACGCAGCGCCGGTTCGGTGGTGTTCGAAGAAGTCTATCGCGCCGGCAAAATCGAGCTCGAAATCGTGCCGCAAGGTACCATGTCGGAGCGCATGCGCGCGGCGGGCGCCGGCATACCCGCCTTTTTCACCGCTACCGCCGTCGGCACCAAGCTCGCGGCCGGCAAGGAAGAGCGCGAAATCGCCGGCCGCAAATATCTGCTTGAAGAGGCCCTCGCCGGCGACGTCGCACTGATCGAGGCCTGGGAGACGGACCGCTGGGGCAACTTGACCTATCGCTCGTCCGCCCGCAATTTCAATCCGGTGATGGCAACCGCGGCCAAACTGACGATCGCCCAGGCCCAGCATGTCGTGGAGCTCGGTGAACTCGATCCGGAAAAGATCGCGACGCCCGGCATCTATGTCGATCGCGTGCTGCATGTTCCTTATGGCGAACCGGCAGTGACGTGAGGGATGACGCCGTGAGCCCGCTCGACACCTGCAAGCCGTTCACCCGCGAGGAAATGGCCGCGCGCGTCGCGCGTGACATTCCCGAAGGCTGGTACGTCAATCTCGGCATCGGCGCGCCGCTCAAGGTTGCCGACTATGTGCCGGTGGAACGCGAAGTCATTTTCCATTCCGAGAACGGCGTGCTTGGCATGGGGCCGGCGCCGGCGCCCGACAATATCAACCGCTGGCTGATCAATGCCGGCAAGCAATATGTCACGCTGCGCACCGGCGGCTCTTACATGCATCACGCCGACAGCTTCGCGCTGATCCGAGGCGGCCATCTCGATCTATGCGTGCTCGGCGCGTTTCAGGTCGCCGAGAACGGCGACATCGCTAATTGGTCGATCTCCGACAACGACACCGCGCCCGCGGTCGGCGGCGCCATGGATCTTGCCGCCGGCGCGCGGCAGCTCTGGGTGCTGATGGAGCATACGACGAAATCGGGCGACAGCCGGCTGGTTCGCCGCTGCACTTATCCGCTGACGGCCATCGGCGCGGTCAATCGCGTCTATACCAATCTCGCGGTGCTCGACGTCGCCGACGGCGGCTTTACGGTCCGCGACATGGTCGCCGGCCTTACCTTCGAGGCCTTGCAACAAGTCACCGATGCGCCGCTGCGCCTGGCGAAGGCGTAACGGCCCTGCTGATAAGCAGGCTCGCCGTTATGTCAGCGATAGTAACGCCGGTAGTAGCGATGGGCGTAATAGCGATGCCCATAATACCGTGCCGCATAATAGCGGTGCGCGTAGTAACGGCGCGGATAGTACCCGCCGTAATATCGCGGTGCGTAATAGGCCGGCGGCGGTGCGTAATAGACTGGTGGAGCATAGTAGGCATAGGGAGCGTAGGCATAGCCGCCGTAATAGCCGGGATAACCAGCGTAGCCCGAATAGCCAGAGTAGCCCGAATAGCCGTAGTAAGCCGGGCCATAGCCATAGGCACTAGACGCACCGGCGATCAGCGCGCCGCCGATCAGGCCGGCGGCAATGCCGGCGCCCGCCCAGCACCCCCAGCACCGCGCCTCCGCAGGTTTTGGCGTCGCAATTGTTGCAGCAGCGATAGACGAAGCCACGATGATCGCCGTAATGACCTTGCGCATGGCGCCCTCCACACAGTGACACGCGATATTATTGTCCTGATCCGCTATTCTATAGATGGCCGCTTTGTTGCCAAGTATTGTTGACATAGATCAAAAAAGCTGCCCGATCTTCGTATCCACCGGCCGTTCGAAAAAAGCCGGAGTTAAGGCGAACCGTCGCGCCGGTGCGGGAAGCGATAGCTTGCTGTCGGCCGGCGCGTCCACGGGTGATCGATGCCGCGAGCATTAAAAAGCGTGACCTTCGTCTACATGCCGCGCGAAGATCGCATCTTGATCGCTATCAACGCCGGCCGGCCCGATGCCTGGTCGTGCTGGTTGACGCGGCGGCTGGCGCTTGCGGTCATCGAGCGAACCACGGATTACATCGCCAGTAATTCCGATCTGGCGCAACGGGCGCCGGCCGAGCTTCGCGGCGACATGATCGCGTTCGAGCGTGACGCCGCAATCGCCAAGACCGCGCCGTCGATGTCAAACACCCCGGGTCCGGTCCTCACCTCGACCGCCGCCGCAGCGGAGCTTGCCGACCGGCTGACGATCTCACAGCACGGTGAAGCTTTCCGTCTGGAGTTGCGCGGGCAAGCCGACGAAGGAGCGGCGGGAATGCTCAAGCGTGCCGAACTGCAACGCCTGTTGCAGATGTTGCAAGTCGAGATCGGCAAAGCCGCATGGTTGGCGCCGCCGGCAAAGCCGCAAGCAACCGCCGCACCCGCCGCAGCCGACACCAAACCGGCGCGTCATTGAATGCACGGTCAACGCGCGCCGGTAGGCGCGCACCGGCAAACGATTGTGCCGGCGCGGACAGTCCCGCCAAAATGGCGTTGGCACCTGTGCCGACATGCCCTACTGTTCCGCTCAATTCACGTAGTCGTTTCAAGTCGAACAATAAGGCACAGGGAGTACGCGCCGATGGCTAATATTACTTGGGACCATATTCATCTGCGCACCACGAATCCCGAAGGCATGGCGCAGTGGTTCGAGACGATGCTCGGCGCCGAGGTGGTGCGCACGACGCAGGACGGCAAGCCGCGCATCGATCTGAAGCTCGGCGGCGCCAATATTTTCATCGCCCCGGTGGCTAACGGCGACGGCACCAATGTCGCCCCCGCCATTCCGTATCGCGGGCTCGATCATTTCGGCCTGGCGGTCAGCGGCATCGACGCGATCGCTGCCGATCTCAAGAAGAAGGGCGTCGAGTTCACACGGGAGCCGACCACGGTGCGGCCCGGCGTGCGCATCTGCTTTATTCGCGCCCCGGAGGGCGTGTCGATCGAACTGCTGGATCGCAGCGCCAAATAGCGGTCTGCGTAACTCCATGGCGAATGACGACATCGCGCGTTCGATCCAGGCGGCGCTGTTCGAGCGCTTCGGCGAAAGCTTCGCCATCGAACCGGGACTGCCCGGCCTCGATGCGCTGGCAAGGATCGCCGGCCATCGGTCGCATCGGCGCTTCACGTCGCGCGCGATCGAGCCCGATTTGTTGCGGCTTCTGTGCGCCTGCGCGCTGTCGGCACCGTCGAAGAGCGATCTGCAGCAATGCGACATCATCGTCGTCAGCGATACAGCGATACGGAAAACGATCGTCACGACGATACCGGATATGCCGTGGATTCTGGATGCGCCGGCGTTCCTGGTCTTCGCCGCGAACGGCGAGCGGCTGCCAATGCTGTGCCGGATGCACGGCAAGCCGTTTCCGAACGATCACCTCGATCAGTTCTTCAATGCCGCGGTGGACGCCGGCATCGTGCTGGCGACATTCATTCAGGCGGCGGCGGCGATCGGGCTCGGCTGCTGCCCGATCAGCGCGATCCGCGATCGCCCGCGCGTTGTCAGCGAAGTGCTGCAACTGCCGGACCGGGTCATTCCTGTCGCCGGGCTCTGTGTCGGCTGGCCGACGCAGGCCGGCGATATCACGCCGCGACTGTCGCTCGATACCACCGTGGTCGAAAATCACTATGGCGGCCGCGATGCCGCCGCCGGGATCGATGCCTATGATCGCCGCCGCGCCGCCTTGCGGCCGTACCGCCGCCAGCGAAATGTCGAACGCTGGGGCGAGGCGCCGCTCTACGGCTGGTCCGAAGATAAAGCCCGGCAATACGCCGAGCCGACGCGTGACGATTTTGGCAGCTTCGTGCGCAGCAAAAGATTTCGTCTCGATTAGCCGATGGAGCCCGCCGGTTTGAGCCGGAGCCCATGCACATTGGAGCAATGAATCAGATGAAGTCGCTTTTCGACAAAGTTTGGGACAGTCACATCGTCGCGCAGGAAGAAGACGAGACGCTGCTTTATGTCGATCGCTGCCTGATCCACGAAGGCTCGCGCCACACATTCGATACGTTACACGAGCGCGGCCTCGCGGTTGCGCACCCGGACAAGGTCTTTGCATTTTCCGACCACTATATCCCGACCGATCCGCAGGCCCGCGCGCGCGGCGTCGGCAGCATTCCCGATCCTGACATACGCAATATGGTCGAGCTGTTGATCCGCAACACCGACGAATACAAAATTGCCAGGTTCGGTTGGGGCGACGCGCGGCAAGGCATCCTCCATGTCGCCGGGCCCGAGCTCGGATTGAGCCAGCCGGGCATTGTGCTGGTCGGGGCCGATTCGCACACCTCGACGCATGGCGCATTCGGCAACATTTCGTTCGGCATCGGATCTTCGGAAACCACGCATGTGGTGGCGACGCAGACGATCTGGCAACGCCGCCCCGGCACTCTGCGCATCAGGATCGACGGCGCGCTCGGCTTCGGCGTGACCGCCAAAGACATCATCCTCGCTGTGATCGCCAAGATCGGCATCGGCGGCGCGATCGGCTATGCCATCGAATATGCCGGCTCCACAGTCGCAGGCATGTCGATGAACGAGCGCATGACGATCTGCAACATGTCGATCGAGGCCGGCGGCAAAGCCGGCCTGATCGCGCCGGACGATACCACCTACGAATTTCTTGCCGACCGCACATTCGCGCCGAAAGGAAAGGCCTGGGACGAGGCGCTGCAATATTGGCGCACGCTGCCTTCGGATCCGGACGCCAAGTTCGACAAAGACGTCGATCTCGACGCTTCCCGCGTCGTTCCGATGGTGACGTGGGGAACCAATCCGGAGCAGTCATTGCCGATCACCGAACGTGTTCCGGATCCGGCACGCGAGCAAGATCTTGAACGGCGGAGCGAATACGACAAGGCGCTGTCTTATATGGGCCTGCAGCCGGGCATGGCGTTGACCGACATCGCGGTCGATCGGGTCTTCATCGGTTCCTGCACCAATAGCCGCATCGACGATATTCGTGCCGCCGCGGCGGTGGCGAAGCTCGGCCATGCGGTTATTCCCGCCTGGGTCGTTCCAGGCTCGGAGAGCGTGAAGCGCCAGGCCGAAGCGGAAGGCCTCGATCGCATTTTCACCGATGCCGGTTTCCAGTGGCGCGACGCCGGCTGCTCGCTGTGCACGGCGCTCAATGGCGATCAGCTCAAACCCGGCGAGCGCTGCGGCTCGACATCGAACCGGAATTTCCAGGGGCGGCAGGGTCCGGGCGGGCGCACCCATCTGATGAGCCCAGCAATGGCGGCCGCCGCGGCGCTCCGCGGTCACCTGGTCGACGTACGCGAATTCGGCGCAAGGAAGTAATCGTCATGGAACCGTTTTCAGTTCTGTCGGGGATCGCCGCGCCGCTTGCCGAGGCGAATATCGACACCAATTCGATTTGCCCGACACGCTTTAACAAAGTGCCGCGCGGGCCGCGCTTCGCGCAGATTCTCCTGCACGACCGCCGGTTCAACGCCGATGGCTCCGAGAAACCGGATTATATCCTTAATCAAGAACCGTACCGGCACGCGGTCATTGCAGTTGCCGGGCGCAATTTCGGCGTCGGTTCGTCGCGGGAGACCGCCGTGTTCGGCCTGATCACTTTCGGCATTCGTTCGGTGATCGCGCCGAACTTCGGCGACATATTCTTCAGCAACTCGCTGAAAAACGGCCTGCTGCCGGTGCGCCTGCCGGCCGCAACCGTCGACGCGCTGACGCATCAATTGCTCGAACAGCGCGGCGCGCAGATGACCGTCGATTTGCCCAATCAGACGGTCACCGCTCCGGACGACAAGCTCCATCGCTTTGAGATCGAGCCATTGAGCAAGAAGCGGCTGTTGCGCGGCCTCGACGAAATCACGCACACCCTGGAATATGGCGCAGCGATCAAGCGCTTCGAGGACAGCCAGGGCAAAACGTATCCGTGGCTATAGCAAACCGCATGCCCAGTCTCGGGTGAGCCGGCCTGCGGTCGACTATTGTGCGCTCAGTAGCGCCTTGTGCCGGTCGAAAATGGCGTAGGCCGCTTTGATCTTTTGCAGCGACGCTTCGGCCCCGAGCCAGTCGGTCGCGATGCCCTGCTTTTTGGCCTTGGCGATGAACTCGGGATCGTGCAGCACTTTCTGATAGACATCATGTAGCCTGGCATATTGATCGGGATGCTTTTCTTTCACATCGGCATAGGTGATGAGTGCGCGCATCGAGCTCGGCACGAAGTCGACCGTCACATTATCGGCTTTGAGAACTTCATTGACGGTCGGCGCGTTGGGGATCTCGGCGATCCGGGTATCGTTGAAGACCGCAACCGGATTGATCAGGCTGAGCATGCCCAGACTTGCCTCCAGCGACACCATGCCGAAATCCAGTTGGTTGCCGGCGATGGCAGTCCGTAACGGTGCACTCGCTTCATAGGTGACCAGCCGGATCGCCGACAGCGGCAATTTGAGACCGTCGAGCAGAATCCCGGCATTGAAAAATTCGCCGGAATCGCGGACCACGCCGCAACTTACGGTGCCCGGCTGCGCTTTAATTGCATCGACAATGGCCCTGAACGATTGGAACCTGCCCTCCTTGGGAACGAAGACGCCCGTCTTGTCTGCCCATTGGACGTTGAGGATGTCAAAATCCTTCAGCTCAAACCCGGCGTGGAATTTATTGATGTCCGTGTACCAGTACGGCGACGGGCCGGACACCAGCAGCGTATTGCCATCGTGCGGCTGGCTTAGAAAATAAGCGGTGCCGAGCACCATCGCCCCGCCCGGCTTGTCCAGCACGTTGACCGGGACACCGAGCTCTTTGCTGAGCGCCGGCGCGAGATTGCGCGCCATATTGTCATAACCGCCGCCCGCATTCGTGCTCACGACGATAGTGATCGGCTGGTCCGGCCAAGTACCGGCGAAGGCCTTCCGCGCGGAGAATTTCAGCGCCGCTGCGGCGCCTGCGAGCATCCGCAAAAATGGCCGCCGCGCGATCGCAGCGGCCCCGTGGTTACGGGCTAGCTCAATCCGGTCGGTTGACGTGTTCGTTCTTGCCATGGGCATTTCCTCAAGACTGCATGTCCTCAAGCGGACTTGATTGCATTTTCTTCCGCGGCGTCGACCAGCGTGGTCCCGCGTCCCCGCCACCATTGCATGATCGGCCGGCTAAACAGCGAGAACAGCAGCAGCGCCAGCAGCACCATCGCGATGGGCCGGCCGGCAAAATAGCTGAGCTGGCCGCCGCCGCTGATCTGATAGGTTTGCAACATCGTCGTCTCGACTTTGCCTCCCAAAATCAATCCGACGACGCAGGCCGGCACCGAGTAATCGTGCCGCTGCATGAACCAGCCGATAAATCCGAACACCACCATGGTGGCGGGGCCGGCCATATTGCCAGACAGGCCGTACGATCCGAACGTCGCCAGGACCAGGATTACCGGAATGAGAACCCGCACCGGAATGCGGATGACGTTGGCCATCAGCCCGATCAAACCGAGACCAAGCATCAGCATGATCGCGCCCTGGACGAAATTGTTGAGGATGATGGCGTAAACGATGTCCTTGGACTGGTCGAGAAATTGCGGGCCGCTGGTCACATCATGCAGCGACAGCGCCGCGAGCATCACCGCCGACGACGCGCCACCGGGAATGCCGAGCGCCAGGAGCGTCGCCATCGATCCGGCTTCGGAACTGGCATTGCCGGCTTCTGCGGCAATCACGCCCTTGGGATTGCCCTTGCCGAAAGATTCCGGATGTTTGTCGCCGCGTCTGGTCTCCGCATAGGAAACTAGATTGCAAACCGCCGCGCCCACGCCGGGCAGGCCACCGACCGTTGCCCCGATCAAAAGTCCGCGCAGGATGACGACCGGATGGTGGAGCGCCTGCAGCATGCCGCGCGCAATTTCGCGGATGCTGACGGTACGCAGATCCGATCGCTGCACGAGATAGCTGGTGCCGGCAAGATTGAACAATTCGCTGGCGGCAAACAGCCCGATCATCGCCGAAACGATGGGCACGCCATCGAGCAATTCCGGCAGGCCGAAGGTCCCGCGTATCACGTCGCGCGGGCTCAGCCCGATGGTCGCGATCAAAATGCCGATCAACCCGGAAAGCAGGCTGCGCGACACATAGCGTCCGCGCAGCGCCGCAATCAGCGTAAGCCCCCACAGCATCAGGAGCAGCATTTCGAGCGGACCGAGCTTGAGCACGGCGTGTGAGATCCAGCCGATGCCCAGAAACAAAATCAGATAGGCCCCCATATGCCCGAGCGTCGATGCGGCGAGCGCAAGCCCGAGCGCGAGATTATGCTCGCCGCGTTGCGTCATCGGATAACCGTCGAACGACGTCGCCACCGCGGCCGGCGAACCGGGCACGCCCATCAGGATCGCGGGAATGGCGACCCCGAATGCCGCGCCGGTGTAGATCGCCGTCATGAAGATCAGCGCCGACAACAGGCTCATCCACAGCGTCGCCGGCAGGACAATCGCCAATATCAGGGCCGATGAGACGCCGGGGATCGCGCCGCCCAGCATGCCGAGCGCAATGCCCGGAATCGTCAGCAGCCACGCGCTATATGAGCTGCCCAGAATATGTAAAGCCGACAGCAGGGCTTGCCAGTCGATCACATGGCTCTCCACACGATACGGGCAATTCCCAACGGCATCGGAAATGTCAGCAGCGTCAGCGCCGCGACGCTCAGCGCCACCGCGATGCCGAGCGCAAGCGCCAGCGAAAACAGCACGCGGCGCTCGCCGAGCAGCCAAAGCGTCGCAAGCACGAAGAAAAATGTAGCGAGATCGAACCCCAGATACGGCATCGCGGCGACGAACAGGCCGAACAGGCCCATCAACAACAAGATCGTCGTCAGCGAGCTGCTGCGAAATCGCGACGGAGCCGGCTCCGCACCGGTCTCGGTTTGAGCGATCGCAGATATCGGCGTCACCGCGCCGCGGCCGAAGACCTCAGCCGACCCAACATAGAACACGAGACCGAACGCGACGGCCCCCACCGGCGCGATCAGAATGAGATTGCTGAAAGTCGGCGACGCAACGGTTGCGGTCCACAGGTACCACACCAGGAATGCCGAAACGACAGCCAGGAAGAAAAGGTGCTCCCAATCGGTGCGATGCTGTCGCTCGCTTGGCATGCGTTCATCCCGAATGGTTTTGGCATCGTTGTTGGCGGCCGTTGCGCCGAGGCGATGCTATCCGTTCGGCCGCTACGGTCAACCGGCTGCAACGCTTCGCCGGCATGCGCATCGACAATCTGTTGCGGAGTTAATTCAGCACAACCGGCGTCGAGACTTTCACCCGATTGTAGAGATCGACAATGTCGTCGTTGGCGAGACGAATGCAGCCGAACGTCACGGCATTGCCAATCGTCTTCGGCGCATTGGTGCCGTTAATCCGCGACGTGCCGTCGTCGAGCGCCATCAAACGCGCGCCGAGCGGATTGCCGGGGCCGCCCGCCATCATCGCCGGATTGCGATTGAGCAGGTCAGGCGGCGGTTGCCATTGCGGCCATTGCGCCATGCTCGCGATGTGACGGAGACCTGCGAGTTCGGCGCATTCCTGGCCCACCGCGACGCCGTAGCGCAGCGCGACATTGTTGGGCAGGATCAAATAGAGGAAGCGCTGCGCCTTATCGATGATGATCGTGCCGACCGGTTGCAGCGTCCGATAAAAAGTCGGTTGGCGGCGGAACACATAGGGCATGTCGGCGTCGGAATTGCCGCCGTCGACGCCGGGGGCGAGATCGCGGATCGGCGCGGCACTCGCGCTGCGGACCGGCGCCGCGGCAGCCTTCTGCGTCGCACCTGCAACCGGCGGCGGGACGGACTTCTGCTTCATTTGCGTCCAGTAAATGTAGCCGCCGGCGCCGAGTGCCGCGACGACAACGGCGAGGGCGATCGAACCCGCTTGCTTTGCCCGAGACGGCGATGCCGCGATAGCGCGCTCCGGTGCCGGAACGGTGCGTGCGGCGGGTTTGACGGTGCGCCTGGCGGCGGGCGTGGCGGCGGGCGCGGCGCTGTGCTCGGTCCAGGCGAGCTCCGCCTCGACCCGATCGATCGCGGCTTCGAGCGCCGATTCCTCGGCGGCGATGTCTTCCGGCGGCGGCAGCGGATCGACCGTGCGCAGACGGCTCGCCAGCATTCGGCGCGCGCGATCGTAAATGCCGCGGCGCCACTGCGCATCGCCGGCGCCGGGCGCAGTCACGGCACGCAACAACATCGAATAATAATCGATCATCGGCTGTCTGCTGTTTAGATCACGATCTTACTCGAAAAATCTAAAATGCGCGCGTTGGTCGCGGCTTCGGTCTGGCCATCGACCGGCATGTCCCAATAGGCCGATTGCGGCAGGCATTCTTCGAGATAGCGCGCCGCCGAGGTCGCGTGCGCGGCGTCGTGGCCCGGCACGATCAGCGCCGGAATAGCGGTGCGCATCAGGTCTTCCGGCTCGGCGCCCGGCGCGGTATCGCGGTCGAACAAAGCATCCCGCATGCCGGCACAGATGCGGACATATTCGCCGCTATCCTGCGCCGCGAAAGCTGAGGCGAAGGCATCGTCGCGCTTGATGACCGAAGCCCATGGCCCGCCCCGCGGATCGGCGCCGAACGGCTTGCCGTCCCGGCGCACGAGTGCGACCACGCCGGCGAGCCCGTCGCTTTGCACGAAATCGAGATGCTCAGCGAAGCGCTGGTGGCTCGATATCCGATATTTGGCGCCGCCGACCGGCCAATACAGAATCATGCTGGCGACCCTGTCGGGATGCGCGACGGCGAAGGCGGCGACCGGGGCGCAGCCCATGCAGCCGCCCATGAGATGGGCGCGCGAAACTCGCAAGTGATCGAGCAGGCCCCTGCCCTGCGCCACGTACTGCGCCCAGCTCACGCGCTCGACGCGGCCGCCGGATTGGCCGCATTCGCGGCGGTCAAACATCATGCAGGTATAATGTTGCGGCAGATGATCGAGCAATTTGATCCTGGCGTAGCTGCCGAGCGTCGACCACGCTTCGACCACGGCGTTAAAGCCGCCGGGCGCGTACATCAGGAGCGGCGGCCCCGAGCCTAGAATTTCATAGCGCGTGGCAATGCCGTCGATCATTGCGCTCGGCATGGTCAGCCCTTGATCTGCCGGCCGGCGCGGGCGTCGGCGATGAGCGCGGTGAAAGCGCCGAGCGCGGCTTTTGCGGAATTGAAATAGGTATCGGGCAGCTTGTTGCTCTCAGGCTCGAGCCATTTCTCGCCGTAACCAGTCGCGGTATGCGCGAGCCGCACGCGGCCGTCGAGCCAGGGTCCGCCGCCGAAGCCGCCGATCACGGGAATTTTCACCGCAACCACGACGGCGGCGCCGGCGACTGGACCGGAATTGGTGAAATCAAGCAGACAGGCGCCGGCGGATTCGAGAAGCTTTGCTTCTTCCACGAGCTTTGCCGCCGCTTTGGCGCTGGCCTGCGCCGCCGGCGAATTCTGCGCGCTATAGGGGATGCCGTATTTGGCGGCGGTCTGCGGCGTGAGTCCGAATTGCGCGAACACCGGCACGCCGTCCGCGGCCAGCGCGCGCACCACATCGGGAAATTCCGCCGCCGCATCGACCTTGATCAGGTCGGCGCCGCCTTCCTTTATAATGCGCGACGCAGCGGCGCGCGCCGCAGCGATGCCTTGCTGCACCGGCCCATAGGGCATGTCGCAGCTCACCAGCGCGCGTTCGACGCCGCGGCGCACCGCCTTGCAGCAGATCAGAATCTCATCGAGCGTGACGTCGAGCACATCGGCACGGCCCCACAGATTGACGCCGACCGAATCGCCCGACCGATACGAAATCGAATCCGGCACGATCGGCGATGCGCGCGATCTGATAATCCCAGGCAACGACACCGACGCTCTTCTTCCCGGCGCGCTTCATCTCCTGAAGCGCGGCAATGGTCACCTTGCCGTTCATGCTGCCTCGTCATGCCAAAGTGGCAGACAGGGTTTTAGCACGGCAAACCGTTCGGCAAAGACGGGTTCCGGCCGCGGGTCGCTACTGCGGAATTTCCGCGGCGGCTGATCTGGGCTTCGCCGGCTCTTTGAGGGCGGCGGCCGCGGCGGGGGCATCGGCCTTGAGATCGGGCGGCGGACTTGCCGCCAGCGCCGACGCCGACATCGGCGTCCAGGGTCGGGCCGCGGCGTGGCGATCCTTCAGCTTGCCGTCGAGTTGCGCCGCCGGCTTGTGTTCGAGCGGCTTCGTTGCCCGATGCGCGGGCTTTGCCGCCCCCTGAGCGACCGGCTTGGCGAGCCTTTGTTCACCCGGCTTCGCGGCGGCCGCCTTGCGCTTGGCGTGCTTCCTGACCGGTTCAGCCGCGATTTCCGCCTCGAGCTTGGCAATCTGATCGGCATTGCGCGTCGGGCCGGTATAGACGACGACCGGCGTAATCGGGCCGGGATCCAACAACAGATTATTCGCGTTCGGCGCGCGCAGTGCCGACAATATGACGGAGAATTTCGGGCCGGTATCGGCGCTCTCGGCGGAGCCGCCGCCGCTGCCGATATCGGCGTCGGGATCGTCCTCTTCGGTGGCCGCGCGGCGGCGATGCCGTCCGCACATTTGGTCAGTCAAATCCGGCGGCGCGGCATCGATCGGCGCCAGCGCGTCAACCGTGCCGAGCGATGGCGTCAGCCAGGACATCGGACTTTGATTGAAGCCATATTGCAAAAGTTCCGCCGCTTTGACGGCGCGCGCGCTCGACGACGGCGCGCCGAGAACGACAGCGATCAGGCGCTTGTTGTCGCGCTCGGCGGTGGCGACGAGGTTGAAGCCGGACGCGCAGACGAAGCCGGTCTTCATCCCGTCGGCGCCCGGATAGCGGCCGAGCAGCGGATTATAATTGCGGACGATCCGATGGCCGTATTTGATCGCCGGAATGTGCCAATAGGAACTGTACTGCGGAAAATCATGAATCAGCGCGCGAGCGAGAATGGCGAGGTCGCGTGCCGAGCTGATCTGATTGTCGTCCGGCAGGCCGTTGGGATTGACGTAATTGGTTTCCGTCATGCCAAGGCGATGCGCGGTGTCGGTCATCTGAGCGGCGAACTGGTCGACGGTGCCGCCCAGACCTTCGGCGAGCATCATCGCCATGTCGTTCGCCGATTTCACCATCATCATCTTGAGTGCGTTGTCGACGGTGACTTGCGTGCCGGGCGGAAAACCCATTTTGGTGGGCGACTGCATCGCTGCATTGGTTGAGACCGTGAACAGCGTGTCGGGCGTGATGCGATTGTCGCGCAGCGCGCTCAGCGTCAGATAGAGCGTCATCAATTTGGTGGTGGAGGCCGGATGCCACGGATAGGCCGCGTTGTCGGCGCGCAGGACCTTTCCGGAATTGGCGTCGATCAGAATGAGCGCCTCGGCTTGTGCCGGCACCGCCGATGCGATCGCGCAGAGGCCGATCGCCGCGATCGCAATGGAACTCAAGACAAGACCGAGCAGTGACGCCCGGAACGAATTCGTACAATCCACGTGTCGCGGTCCGTTCGGTTGGTCGGGCCCAATTCGACGTCGATGGGGCCGCGAAGGTTTCACGCAATATTCACGAGGTCTATTCACGAAGCTTGGGCGCGTCACTATGTAAACCCAAGGTGGCCTCGAAGGCAAAGGCGAATACCGGCGGCGTCGCGGCTGTGTGAATCGACCGCAAAAGCGTCGAAAATTCGGCATATACGAACCTCGGGAGGGAATATGACCGCCTGCATCGTGGGTTGGGCCCATACGCCGTTCGGCAAGCTTGGCGGCGAGACCGTCGAGAGCCTGGTAGTGCGTGTCGCGACCGAGGCGCTCGCCGATGCCGGGATTGCGGCGAAAGACGTCGACGAGATCGTTCTCGGCCACTTCAACGCCGGCTTCTCGGCACAGGACTTTACCGCTTCGCTGGTGCTGCAAGCCTCGCCCGATCTGCGCTTTAAGCGCGCCACGCGGGTGGAGAATGCCTGCGCCACCGGCTCGGCCGCCGTGCATCAGGGACTGAAATCGATTGCCGCGGGTTCAGCGAGAATTGCGCTCGTGGTCGGCGTCGAGCAGATGACGACGACGCCTGCCGCGCAGATCGGGGAAAACCTTCTCAAAGCGTCCTATGTCCGCGAGGAGGCTGACATCGACGGCGGCTTCGCCGGCATTTTCGGCAAGATCGCCGCGCTGTATTTCCAGCGCTGGGGCGATCAGTCGGACGCGCTCGCCCGCATCGCCGCCAAGAACCACAAGAACGGTGTCGGCAATCCCTATGCGCAGATCAGAAAGGATCTCGGTTACGACTTCTGCCGCGCCGAGAGCGACAAGAATCCGCTGGTCGCCGGCCCGCTCAAGCGCACCGACTGCTCGCTGGTCTCCGACGGCGCCGCGGCGCTGGTTCTCGCCGACGTCGAGACCGCACTCAAGCTCGACAAGGCGATCGTGTTCCGCGCCGCCCAGCACGTGCAGGATTTTCTGCCGATGTCGCGGCGCGATGTGCTCAAGTTCGAAGGCTGTGCGGTCGCCTGGCAGCGCGCGCTGGCGCAGGCCGGCATCGCACTGAACGATCTCTCCTTCGCCGAAGTGCATGACTGCTTCACCATCGCCGAGTTGATCGAATACGAGGCGATGGGCCTTGCCGCCGAAGGCCAGGGCGCGCGGGTCATCGCCGAAGGCATCGTCGCGAAAGACGGCCGGCTGCCGATCAATCCATCGGGCGGCCTCAAGGCCAAGGGTCATCCGATCGGCGCCACCGGCGTCTCGATGCACGCGATCACCGCGATGCAGCTCACCGGCCGTGCCGGCGACATGCAGATCAAGGACGCAAAACTCGGCGGCATTTTCAACATGGGCGGCACCGCGGTCGCCAATTATGTCAGTATTTTGGAGCGGCTGCGCTGATTGTCAGTCGCCGTCCCTAGATTACTGGATCATCCGCCTTCGCGGATGATGACAGCGGCAGGCCGAACTGCGCCTCCACCAGTTCGGTAAAAAACCCGCCGCGGCGCTGCAACTCGTCGAAAGTGCCGGTCTCGACGATACGGCCATTGCGGAACACCAGGATGCGGGTCGCAGCACGCACCGTGGCGAGCCGATGGGCGATGACGAAGGTGGTGCGGCCTTTCATGACTTCGTCGAGCGCCAGATTGACTCGCGCCTCGGTCACCGGATCGAGCGCGCTCGTCGCCTCGTCGAGAATCAGGATCGGCGGGTTTTTGAGCAGCGCGCGTGCGATCGCCAGGCGCTGGCGTTCGCCGCCGGACAACAGCCGCCCGCGTTCGCCGACGCGCGCTTCCAGCCCGTCGGGATTGCGGTCGATGAAATCGGCGGCCTGCGCGCGCGCCGCCGCTTCGCGCAGTTCGCCGGCGCTGGCTTCGGGCTTGCCGACACTCAAATTCTCAGCGATCGAGCGGTTGAACAGCAGCGTCTCCTGAAACACCACGCCGATATTGCGGCGCAGTCCGGTGAGCGTGAAGCCGCGGATGTTGACGCCGTCGATCGAGATCGTGCCGGACTGCGGATCGAAGGCACGGTGCAACAGCGCCAGCGCCGTCGATTTGCCGCTGCCGGTTGGCCCGACCAGCGCCACGCGGTCACCCGGCAATGCGGTGAAGCTCAAATCCGCCACGGCGGAGCGCTTGCCGTCATAGGAAAAAGACACGTCCTTGAACTCGACCAGGCCGCGGACGCGGCCGGGATCGATCGCATCCGGCCGGTCGCGCAGCGCCGGCACGGTGTCGAGCACGCCGAAGAAATCGGCGAGCTTCGGCGCGTCCATGAACAGGCGGTTGGAGAAACTCACCGCCTGCTCCAGCCGCGCGATCAGCATCGCGGCGATGGCCATGAAGCTGACGATCTGCCCGACCGAGGCGAGGCCGACAAGCTTGAGATAGGTCCCGACGAGGAGAATGACGAGCAGGGTAAGCGTCGTGCCGGCGCGCGTGAGCACGGTGGCGATCGCCCACCAAGACAGCACCGGCATCTGCGCGCGCAATAGCGAGTTGACCAGCGATTTAAGCGCCGACACTTCAAGCTCGACGCGGGCATAGCTCTGCACCAGCGCCACATTGCCGAGCGCGTCGGCCGCGGTTTCAGCTAGGTCGGAATAATGCCGCTCGACGGCGCGCTGCAGTGCGAAGGATTTATGGATGATGAAGGCGGTCAACACCGTGAACGCCGCGCACAGCACGATGAGCGGCAGCGCCAGCCGCCAATTGAGAATGAGCGACGCGGGCAACATCAGCGCGATAAAGACAAAGGCGGCGAGATGCTCGCGGAAGAATGACAGCCACAGCCACCAGAGCGAGTCGGTGCCGGTGAGCATGACCTTCATCTGCCGGCCGGAATGGGTGTCGGCATGGTAGGCGAGCGGCAGTTGCAGCACATGCTCGAAATAATCCGCCAGCACCATATTGCGGCGATGGTGCGCCAGCCGGTCGGCAAACCAGGCGACCAAAGTGGCGGCAACGATGACGAACAGGCCGAAACCGACCCAGACGCCGATCAGCGGCGCCAGCGACCGCACCGCCCCGCGCAGGTCTGCGGGCAGCGCGCCGGAGAGCGCATCGACGATGCGGCCGAACAGCACCGGCTCGACGAATTGCGCCGCGGCGAGCACGATATTGGCAGCCGCCAGCGTCACCGCCAGCCGCAGGTCGTAGCGCAACAGGCCAAGAACGCGGAAATAAATGCGAACGAAGGACATGGCGCAGTCCGGGTTGCGAACGGCTTACAATATCCGGAAGTCCGGGCTCGTTACGGCGTCTTGCCCCACGAGCCCAACCCCGGCGTTCCGGGCGGCCCGCAGCGTCCCATAATCGGGCATATCCAGATCTGCCCGGCCAGCGAGACGCCGTAGCCGATATAGGTATCGGCAATCGTCGGATCGATCGCCTTGGCAGCGGCCATGTCGGCATCGCCGCCCGCGGTGTCGCCTTTCTTCAATTTCGCCATGCCGCGGCCGTAGATCGAGTTGGCATCCTGCGCGTTTTGCGCGACCGCCGCGCTGTAGTCCGCGATCGCCATGTCGTAGGCGCCGAGCTTCAGTTGCACCAGGCCCCGGCTGTTAAGCACATTGGCGGCGTTCGGCTGGAAGCCGAGGGATTTGCTGCAGTCATCGCGCGCTTGCGGCAAGTCGCGATTGGCGAGCGCGCGATCCCAGCATCGGGAATTGTAATAAGCGGGAATTCCGGGATTGAGCGCGATCGCCTGGCTAAAATCGGCGATCGCGCGATCGTAGTCTTTCTTTGATTCATAGGCATTGCCGCGATCGTTGTAGTAATCGGCGTGTTGTGGATCGAGGCCGATGGCTTTGCTGTAATCGGCGATCGCGCGATCAAAGTCCTTTTTGTCTTTGTATGCGATGCCGCGGTTGTCATAAGCGATCGCGTAGTTTGGATCGAGGTCGATGGCCCTGCTGTAGTCGGCAATAGCGCGGTCGTAGTCTTTGTTCACCGCGAAAATCAGGCCGCGATCGTTGTAGATGAAGATGTTCTTCGGATCGAGTTCGAGGGCTTTGTCATAGTCGGAGAAAGCGCGGCTATAGTCGCGTTTGGCGTAGTAGGCGTCGCCACGGTTGCTGTAAGCGACGGCAAGATCGCGCGGCGGCCCGTGGCTCGTCGCGATCAGAGCCGTGCAGCTTTCGATCTGCACGTCGGGATCGACATTCGGATTGCCGGTGCAGCTTTGCGATTGCGGCGCGGGCTGCGCCATCGCCGGCGGAACGGTCGCGGCCATCAAGGCCGCAGCGGCGACGATAAGGCAGCACAGACTACGCATCGGGTTCTCCAAGACGCTTTAGAGCCTTTGAAAATCTAGCAAACCCGGGGAATTCGCGCAGAAGGGAACCGCACAAAAGGGTTGACGAAGCTAAATTTGCGTTTTATTTAACCTATTAGTTATTTAACTGGATGGTGAAATTGAACCTTGATAGCACGTTCTCAGCCCTTTCCGACCCCACCCGCCGCGCCATCCTGGCGCGCCTGGCGCTTGGCGAGACGTCGGTGACTGAACTGGCAAAACCGTTCGCCATGAGCCTTCCCGCGGTGTCGAAGCACCTCAAGGTGCTCGAACGCGCCGGCCTCATCGCGCGTTCTCGCGAGGCGCAGTGGCGGCCGTGCCGGATCGAACCGCGCGCACTCAAAGACATCGACGACTGGCTGCAGCACTACCGCCGCTTTTACGACGAGAGCTTCGACCGGCTCGACGATTACCTAAAGAAGCTACAGGCGAAAGACGGCAAAAAAGATGACGCTTAGGACGACGGCGATGACCGCGCTGAATAGCATCGAACTCGACAGCGACCCGCGCTCGATCATCGGCGTCCGTGAGTTCGATGCGCCGCGCGATCTGGTGTTCGCGGCCTTCACCGATCCCAGGCATCTCTCGCAGTGGTGGGGACCGAACGGATTCACCACGTCCACGCTGAGCTTCGACATGCGGCCGGGCGGCGTCTGGCGTTTCGTCATGCACGGTCCCGACGGCCGCGACTACCAGAACCGGGTCACCTACGAGGAGATCGTACCGCCGCAACGCCTCGTCTACCGCCACGGCGACGACGTCGAGCCGGTGCAGTTTCGGCAAACGATCGTGTTTGAGGATTTGGGTGGGCGCACCCGCATCACCTGGCGCGGCGACTTCCCGACCGCCGCCGAGCGCGACCGCGTGATCAGTGAATACGGCGCCGACAAGGGGCTCGCCGAGACGCTGGCGCGCCTTGCCGAATACGTGCGGGCGAAGGCGGCGCAACAGGTTACGTGGCGAGACTGAGAACCGAGTGCATCATGTCAGTAAAGTTCGCGCAAAGTCTCACGCAAAGTATCGGCGGTCGATCGCGTCAAAGCGCGTTCGGTTTCGGCATGGGTCCGAGTCCACACCGGCGCCGCGGCGACGAGCCGCGCGCGTCCGGCCGCCGTCAATATCAGGCGGCGGCTGCGCTTGTCGGCCTTGTCGACTTTGGTTTTCAAAAGCCCGCGGCGTTCGAGCGGCTTCAGATTGGCGGTAAGCGTAGTGCGGTCCATGGCCAGCAGCGCAGCGACATCTTTCATGGTCGGCGGTTGCGGGCGGTTGAGCGACATCAGCAGCGAAAACTGACCCTGGGTCAGGCCAAGCGGACGCAGCTCATCGTCGAAGCGCCGCGCCAGCGCCCGCGCCACCCGTTGGACGTGAAGGCACAGGCATTCGTCGCGAACCTGGAGAGTAAGCGAATAAGGCAGACCCCCCTCGCCGCAGCCAACGCCTCCGGCTACCGGATTCGAGTTTGACATGGAATTAGTATGTTGATATCAACCTATTTTGTCAAGAACCTTCCGCAACCCGACATCGGAGTAAAGTCATGCAGGTTCAACCCTATCTTTTCTTCGACGGCCGCTGCGACGAAGCGCTGGAGTTCTACAAAAAGGCGATCGGCGCCGACGTCAAAACGCTGATGCGCTGGAAAGACTGCCCCGACAAAAGCGTGGCCGCGGCGGGCAACGCCGACAAAGTCATGCACGCGCACTTCGAAGTCGGCGAGACGGCGATCCTGGCATCGGACGGGCGCAACAGCGGGCAACCGAAATTCGAAGGTTTTGCACTGACCATCGCGGCCAAAAGCGAAACCGAAGCCGACAAGATGTTCGACGCGCTCGGCGCCGGCGGCCAGGTGACCATGCCGATGAGCAAAACCTTTTTCTCACCGCGCTTCGGCATGCTCGCCGACAAATTCGGCGTTCATTGGATGATTTTGGTGCAGTAGCCAATTCGGCCGATGCCGGCCGTGTAAAGGGAGTGAGGCAATGCTTGCGCAAGCCAAGACCACCGACTTCGTCACGTCGCGCGCGTTCGACGCGCCGCGCGATCTCGTCTGGCAATGCTTCACCGACCCGGAGCGCATGAAGGAATGGTGGGGTCCCAAAGGCTCGACCATCATCGCTTCAAAAATGGATCTGCGCGTCGGCGGCACCTATCACGGTGCCATGCGCGCTCCCGACGGCAGCGTGATGTGGGCCAAGTTCGTCTATCGCGAGATCGTCGCGCCGGAACGGCTGTCCTGGGTGCACTCGTTCTCCGACGAAGCTGGCGGCCTGACGCGGCATCCGCTGAGCCCGACCTGGCCGCTCGAATTGCTGACGATCGTTACGTTCGAGGACGAGGCGGGCGGCAAAACCAAAGTGACCTTGCGCTGGTCGCCGCTCAACGCGACGGCGCAGGAGCAGGCGACGTTTAACGCGGCGCACGACGGCATGCGCGGTGGCTGGGGCGGCACGTTCGATCGCCTCGCCGTCTATCTGACAACCGCGACGTAGCGCGTAAGGAGCATCCGAGATGCCGACGATCAAGCAGAAGATCTCGCCTTGCCTGTGGTTCGACACCCGGGCCGAAGACGCGGCGGAATTCTACACCGCCGTTTTCAAGAACTCCGCCATCAAGAAGATCAGCCGTTATGGCGAAGCCGGCCGCGACGTGCACGGCAAAGCGCCGGGTTCGGTGATGACTGTCGAATTCGAGATCGAAGGACAGAGCTTCACCGCGCTCAACGGCGGCCCGCATTTCAAGTTCAACGAGGCGGTATCGTTCCAGGTGATGTGCGATACCCAGGCGGAGATCGACTTTTTCTGGAGCGAGCTGTCGCAGGACGGACAGGAAAGCCAGTGCGGCTGGCTGAAGGACAAATTCGGACTGTCCTGGCAAATCGTGCCGTCGGCCTTGCCGCAGATGATGACCGATGCCACCGGCGCACGGCTCGACCGCATGATCGGCGCCATCATGAAAATGCGGAAGTTCGATCTCGGCGCCCTCCAGCGGGCCTACGCCGGAAACGCGTAATTCGATCTGCAAAAAAGCAGGAGTTTGCGATGCGGCTTAATCCTTATCTGAGCTTCAACGGCAAATGCGAGACGGCTTTCAAGTTCTACGAGAAGGTGCTCGGCGGCACGATGCTGATGATGATGCGGTATGGCGAAAGCCCGATGGCGGCGCAGACCGCACCGGACGCGAAGAACAACATCATGCATGCAAGGCTGAAGGTCGGCGACATGATGTTGATGGGCGCCGACGCGCCGCCGCAATTTTACGAGCCGATGAAAGGCATGGTGGTCACGCTTGGCGTCGACACGCCGGCCGAAGCCGAGCGCGTGTTCGAGGCGCTCGCCGAAAATGCCGCCGTGCGCATGCCGATCCAGGAAACCTTCTGGGCGCAGCGCTTCGGCATGCTGATCGACCAGTTCGGCACGCCGTGGATGGTCAACTGCGAAAAGCCGGGGCAGTAGAGGTCCTCATGGCCGTGGCCGTTCAACCGAAGCCGCTCGCCGAACGCGAAGTCACCATCACGCGCGTCTTCGACGCCCCGCGCACCCTGGTTTTCAAGGCCTGGACCGACGCCAAGATGCTGGCGCAGTGGTGGGGGCCCAAGGGATTTACCAACCCGCGCTGCGAGATCGATGCGCGGGTCGGCGGCGCAATTCGCGTCGATATGCGCGCGCCCGATGGCGCCATCTATCCGATGGACGGCGAATTCCGCGAAATCGTTCCGCCGGAACGGCTCGTCTTCACCAATAACGCGCTGGACGAGGCGAGCAATCACATCATCGAAGGGCTGACGACGGTGACCTTCACCGAAGTGGCCGGCAAAACCAAAATGACCCTGCACACGCGCGGCGCCGCGGTGGCGGAGATTGCCGTGAAATACTTGCAGGGCATGGAGATGGGCTGGACGATGAGCATCGACAAACTGGAAGCGCTTTTGGCACACGCGAGATAGGCCTCCCCAGTCCCTGCCGGGATGCTTAGATTGGGGTGATGGACGCGCCTGAAAGCCGGGTGCCTGCGTTTCAAGCTTCGTTTGCGCCGCCCGACGAGGAATTGGCGGTAGACCTCCTCGCCGACGTCAAACGCGATCGCGGCGCCGAAGAGGGCGTCGATGCCCGTGCGCGGCGGCTCATCGAGGCAATCCGGCGCAAGGCGTCCGGCCTCGGCGGCGTCGAAGAATTCTTGCACGCATTTTCGCTGTCGACCAAGGAAGGCCTGGCGCTGATGGTGCTGGCCGAGGCGCTGCTGCGCGTGCCGGATGCGGCGACCGCCGACCGGCTGATCGAAGACAAGCTGGCCGCCGGCCGCTGGCTCGATGGCGATATCAAATCGACGGCGATCCTGGTGTCGGCATCGGCCTGGACGCTCGGCGTCGCCGCCCGAGTCATTCACCCGGGCGAAACGCCGGAGACCATCCTCGACAATGTCGTGCGCCGTCTCGGCCTGCCGGCAATGCGCGCGGCGACACGGCAGGCGATGCGGCTGCTCGGCTCGCATTTCGTCATCGGCCACACTATCGCCGAGGCGCTCGGCCGCGCCCGCTCGCATGCGGATTTCCGCTACTCGTTCGACATGCTCGGTGAGGGCGCGCGAACCGGCGCCGGCGCCGACAAATATTTCGACGCCTATGCCGAAGCGATCGCGGCGATCGGAGCGAGCGCCGGCAATGCCGCACTGCCGCGGCGTCCCGGTATTTCGGTCAAGCTTTCGGCGCTGCATCCGCGTTACGAAGCGATTTCGCGCGACCGCGTGCTTGGCGAACTCACCCCGCGGCTGATCGAACTGGCGCAGCTTGCCAAAGCACACGACCTGCAGTTCACGGTCGATGCCGAGGAAGCCGACCGGCTGGAACTGTCGCTTGAAATCGTCGGCGCCGTGCTCGGCGATAGATCGTTCGCCGGCTGGGACGGCTTTGGGCTCGCGGTGCAGGCCTATCAGAAGCGTGCCTTGGCGGTGATCGACTGGATTGGGGATGCCGCGGCGGCGACCAACCGCCGGCTGACCGTGCGGCTGGTCAAAGGCGCCTATTGGGACACCGAAATCAAGCGGGCGCAGGAGCGCGGACTGGCCGACTACCCGGTGTTCACGCGCAAGGCGATGACCGATCTCTGCTACCTGGCCTGCGTCAAGAAACTGCTGGCGGCGCGGGCGCGGCTGTTCCCGCAATTCGCCACCCACAACGCGCTGACCGTTGCCTCTGTGATCGAAGATGCCGACGGCGTTGACGGCTTCGAATTCCAGCGCCTCTACGGCATGGGCGATGCGCTTTACGACGCATTGCTTGCCGAATTCCCCGATGCGGCCTGCCGCATCTACGCCCCGGTCGGCAGCAACCGCGATCTGCTGGCTTATCTGGTGCGGCGGCTTTTGGAGAACGGCGCCAATTCGTCGTTCGTCTCCGCCGCCGCCGATCCAAGCGTGCCGATCGCGGAAATTCTGCGGCGGCCGCAAAACCGGATCGCCGGCGCCGAGCAGGCGCGCAATCGGAAGATTCCGCTGCCGCGCGATCTCTATCGGCCCGAGCGGCAAAATTCGTCCGGCATCGAATTTGGCGAGCGCGCAAGCCTGGATGCGCTTTTGCGCGAAGTTCAGGACGGTGCCTCCGAGGAAACGAATGTCGCGCCGCTGATCGATGGCATCGCAGTCTCCGGCATCGAACGCACCGTGCACTCGCCGATCGACGGCCGCGCCATTGGCGTGGTGCATGAGGCCGATGAGGCGATTACCCGCGCCGCCATGGCTGCCGCCGCGGCCGGCTTTGCGGCCTGGACTGCAACGCCGCTCGAGGACCGCGCCGCAGTGCTGGAGCGCGCCGCAGACCGGTTCGAAGTGAACCGCGGCCGGCTTCTTGCGCTGTTGCAGAACGAGGCTGGCAAGACGCTCGACGACGCCGTCGCCGAACTGCGCGAGGCCGTCGATTATTGCCGCTATTATGCCGCGCAGGCGCGTACGGCGCTCGCCCCGCAGCCAATGCCGGGACCGACCGGCGAAAGCAACGTGCTGCACTATCGCGGCCGCGGCGTTTTCGTCTGCATTAGCCCATGGAATTTTCCGCTGGCCATCTTTGTTGGCCAGATCGCGGCCGCGCTCGGTGCCGGCAATAGCGTCGTCGCCAAGCCTGCGGAGCAGACGCCGCTTGTCGCCGCCCTTGCCGTCGGCCTGCTGCATGAATCGGGCGTGCCAAAAAGTGCGCTGCAGTTCGTCCCCGGCGACGGCGCCGTCGGCGCAAACCTTGTCGCCGATCGGCGCACCGCCGGCGTGGTCCTTACCGGATCGACCGAAGTCGGCCGCACGATCGCTCGCGCGCTCGCTGCCAAGTCCGGGCCGATCGTGCCGCTCATCGCCGAAACCGGCGGCATCAATGCCATGATCGTCGATGCGACGGCGCTGCCCGAACAGGTCACCGACGACGTCATCGTGTCTGCCTTCCGCTCCGCGGGCCAGCGCTGCTCGGCGCTGCGGCTGTTGTGCCTCCAGGACGATGTCGCCGAACCCATGCTCGACATGCTGACGGGAGCGGCGCGCGAACTGAAAGTCGGCGACCCGCGCGAGATCTCGACCCATGTCGGCCCGGTCATCGATGCCGAAGCGAAGTCAAAGCTGGAAGGCTGGATCGCCGCAATGGAGCACGCCGGCCGCGTGCACTTGCGGTGGGATCGGCAGCAGGCTTTGCCGGCCGCGGGCAGCTATATCGGACCGACGATCATTGAACTCGACGGCACTGTTGATCTCGATCAGGAAGTTTTCGGGCCGGTGCTTCATGTCGTGCGCTGGCGCGCCGGCGCCCTGGACAAGCTGCTCGACGACATCGCGAAGAATGGCACCGCGCTGACGCTCGGCGTGCATTCGCGGATCGATCTGAGGATCGAGCACATCGCGGCGCGGCTGCCGCACGGCAATATCTACGTTAATCGCAGCATGATCGGCGCCGTGGTCGGCACCCAGCCCTTCGGCGGTACCTGGCTCTCCGGCACCGGTCCCAAGGCCGGCGGCCCGAACTATCTGCGGCGTTTTGCGACCGAGCAGGTGATCACGGTCAACACGGCGGCATCGGGCGGCAATGCCGACCTGTTGGCTAAGGAGGAGTGAATTGCGCGGCCCCGCGAAAGCCCCTAGCCTCCGAAGGAATTAACACAATCGCGACAAGATCGCGGTATTCTGATGGACCATGACTGATTCGATTTCCCGACTTTATCAGGCCGCGCTGGCCTGCCGGCACGACGATCCGTCGACCTCGCGGACGGCGCGGCTGCTGCGCTCGGGCCGCAGCAAGATGGCAAAGAAGCTCGCCGAGGAGGCCGTCGAGGTCGTGATCGACGCCATGCATGGCGACCGCGATGCCGTGGTCAAGGAAAGCGCCGATCTCATTTATAATCTCGTGGTGCTGTGGGTTGCCTCCGGCATCCGCCCGGACGATGTCTGGAAAGAGATGGACCGCCGCGAGCGGCTCCTCGGCATCGCCGAGAAAGTTCCCAAGAAGATCCCCGAGGAATTTCCGCGGCGCAAAATCGTCGTGCTCGAAGGCCGCCGCGCCCGCAAGCGGCGTTGATATTCAGCGCACGATCTCGGCGACACAATGACTGACCAGCTCATCTCGGCGGTCGTGGCTTGGATCGTCGAGGTGATCTCGTCGGCCGGATATTTCGGCGTCGTTGCTCTCATGGCGATCGAATCGGCGTGCGTTCCGCTGCCCTCCGAGGTGATCATGCCGTTCGCCGGCTATCTCGTGTCGATCGGCAAATTCAGCTTGATTGGTGCAGCGACGATGGGCGCGCTCGGCTGCAATGTCGGCTCGACGGTCGCCTATTACGTGGCGGCCACCGGTGGCCGCAAGGTATTCGAGCGCTGGGGCGCTTACGTTCTGGTGCGGCCTCACGAGATCGATCGGGCGGAACAGTTTTTCGCCCGCTACGGCGCGGTCACGGTTTTTGTCGGCCGGCTGCTTCCGGTGGTGCGGACCTTTATCGCTTTTCCGGCCGGCCTGGCGCGGATGCCGATGCTGAAATTCCAGCTTTATACGTTTCTCGGCTCGTGGCCGTGGTGCTTCGGCCTTGCCTATATCGGGTATCTGCTGGGCGGACGCTGGAACAGCGATCCGACCTTCCGCCGGCTTTTCCACGAATTCGACGGTCTGGCCGTGGCGCTTCTTTTGGCCGGCTGCGCCTGGTTGGTGTGGGCGCGATGGCGCGAGACCGCCGGTTCCGGCCGATAGACGCCAGAAAGTCGCAGGCGGCAGCGTTCTTAGCGTTGGTCTTGCCGTCCTGATGAGGTTATTGTGACCACGTTGACGCCAAATTTGGCGATCAGAAACGTGGGTGCGCCTGCAAGTCAGTGACGGCCGTTGGGTCCAACCGGGTGGTCCCCGATATTCTGGCCATGACGGAGTGGCCGTGACAGCACGCAATTCAAACCAGGCAAATATCCGTTCGGCGGCGGTTCGCCTCGCGCGCTGCTGCGCTGTGGCAATCGTCGCGGCTGCACTGGCCGGACCTGCGTTGGCGCAATCCGGGCCCACACCTGTCGCGCCTGCGCCTGTCGGCCCCGCGCCTGTTGTCGGACCTGCGCCGGTTGTCGGACCCACGCCGGTCGGGCCTGCGACGAGCACTCAACCGATCCCTGGTCCAGCGGCGGCCCCGACATCGGCTCCAGCGACTTCCGGACTGGCGCTGCCGCCGCAACCACCGCCGCCTGCCCTTCCCGGCGCCCCGACCGAGCAACGCGGCCTCCTCAACGGTTTTGGAAAGTGGTGGGACCAGTCAGTCGCCGACTGGAAAGCCAAGATGAAGCAGCAGCAGACCAAGATCGACGAGTTCAACAAGCAGTCGTCGGATGCCGCCGCCGCAACCCAGCAGGCGATGAAAAGCGCCGTCGATGCCATGCGGCCGTCTCACGTGATCGATATTCAGCAGACCTGCCCGGTTGCCGGCAACGGCGCGGCCGATTGCGCCACCGCAGCGACAAATGTCTGCAAGGCGAAGGGCTACAGTTCCGGCCAGCCACTCGATGTCCGCACCGCCGAGAAATGCGCCGACTCGCTGTGGGTGTCGGGACAGAACCCGCTGACCGCAGACTGTCCGGTCGAAACGGTGCTATTGCGCGCTGCCTGCCAGTAGGGCCCGCTCGTCTCCGAGCGCGCGTCGCGCTAATCCAGATGTGCTAAGTGTCTTCGCCCGTCGTCGGCCGCGCTCGGTGCAGCGTGAGGGTGGCGGCGGCGCAAATGCGTCTCAAAGGGGGGTTGCCGTCATGATGTCCGACGCCGATCGCAGCAAGGCCGCCGATATTCTTCTCGCCGCGGAAAAAGCGCGCCAGCAAGCCGTCCCGCTCACCAAGACCTGGCCCGGCATCACCATGGAAGACGCCTATGCGATCTCGACCGAGGTCGCCAATCGCAAGATCGCGGCCGGCGCAAAACTGATCGGGCATAAAGTCGGCCTGACGTCAAAGGCGATGCAGCGCTCCTCGCAGATCGACGAACCGGACTATGGCCATCTGCTCGACCACATGATGATCGCCGACGGTGCGCGCATTCCGCACGAGAACTTTTGTCTGCCGCGCGTCGAGGTCGAACTCGCCTTCGTGCTCGGCAAGCCGCTGCGCGGTCCCGGCGTCGGCCTGACCGACGTGCTGCGCGCCACCGAATATGTCGTGCCGTCGATCGAGATCGTCGATGCGCGCTTGCAGGATCCGCGCAAGATTTTCGACACCGTGTCCGACAACGGCGCCGCGGCCGGCATCGTCGTCGGCGGCCGGCCGGTCGGCCCCTTGGAGGTCGACCTGCGCTGGGTCGGCGGCATCATGTATCGTAATTCCGAGATCGAGGAGACCGGCGTCGCTGCAGGCGTGCTCGGCCATCCCGCGCTCGGCGTCGCCTGGCTTGCCAACAAGCTTGGCCAGCATGGCGTGGCGCTGGAAGCCGGACATCTCGTGCTCGCCGGCTCGTTTACGCGCGTGGTGTTCGCGCGCAAGGGCGACACGCTGCACGCCGACTTCGGCCAGCTTGGCGGTATTGCAGTCCAGTTTGTTTAAGTGTTCCCTCCCCGCTACGGGGACGGAAAATAAAAACGGGGGGGAAACGATGAGCGCGACCGACACAGCCGCGGCCGAGGCCGGCTCCATCAGCGACGTGGTGGCGCGCATCGAGCGCCTGCCCATCTCCTGGTGGCACATCAAGGCCAGGATCATCATCGGCGTTGCCACGTTCTTTGACGCTTTCGATGCGCTCGCCATCGCCTTCGTATTGCCGGTCCTGGTCCCGGCGTGGAAGCTTGGCGGTCCGCAAATCGGCTTTCTCATTTCCGCCGGCTATCTCGGCCAGCTTGTCGGCGCCTTGTTCTTCGGCTGGATCGCCGAGCGTTACGGCCGCCTCACGGCGATGTTCTGGTCGATCATGATCTTCGCCGTGATGAGCGTCGCCTGCGCGTTGAGTCCGGATTATCACTCGCTTGTTGCCGCGCGCATCATCCAGGGTTTTGGCCTCGGCGGCGAGGTTCCGGTCGCCGCCACCTATATCAGCGAGCTTGCGCGCGCCAAGGGCCGCGGACGCTTTGTGCTGCTCTACGAACTGGTCTTTCCGATCGGGCTGGTCGCGGCCGGATTCATGGGCGCGTGGATCGTGCCGCGATTCGGCTGGCAGTGGATGTTTGTCATTGGCGCGCTGCCGGCATTCGTCGCCATGGTGTTGCAGCGGCTGCTGCCGGAATCGCCGCGCTGGCTGGCGACGCGCGGACGCAACGTCGATGCACAGGCGGCGCTGGCGCGGATCGAGCGCGAGACGGAGAAATCCACCGGTGCGCCGCTGCCGGCGCCGCCAAAGATTACTATCACCGGACCGCTGCGGGCGTCGTGGTCCGATCTCTTTGGCCCGATCTATTTGCGGCGCACGCTGGTGGTTTGGGTGATCTGGTTTGCCGCTTATTTTTTCAATTACGGCCTCGTCGTCTGGCTGCCGACGATCTACCGCACGGTGTTTCACCTGCCGTTGCAGCAGGCGCTGCAATACGGCCTGATCACGCAGGCCGTCGGCTTCTGCGGCTCGCTGATTTGCGCGCTGACCATCGACCGCATCGGCCGGCGGCCGTGGTTCACGTTGGCCTTTGCGGCTAACGCGCTTGCGCTCGGGGCGCTCTATTTCCTCGGCGCGGACTCGCCGGAGCGCGTCTTGGTGCTCGTCAGTTGCGGCTACTTCTTCGTCTCGGTGCTCTCCATCGGGGTCTATGTCTATACGCCGGAGCTTTATCCGACGCGCGCGCGGGCGATCGCGGTCGGCACCGCGACGGCATGGCTGCGCTTCGCATCGATCCTTGGCCCGGCAATCGTCGGCTTTATCGTTGGCTCGGGTCTCGGCACCGTCTTTCTCGTTTTCGCTGCCGTCGCAGTCGTCGGCGCGATCGTCACCGGCTTTTTCGCGGTGGAGACCAAGCGGCGCGTGCTGGAAGAAATCTCGCCTTAATTCCTTCCTCCCGCGTTTGCGGCCAAGGGTGTAGGCTACGGGCAGAGCCGGTGTCAGCGTGGCGGATTGGCCATGTCCAATTACCGGGACCGCATGGGCCCGCGTGACCAGGATCTGCGTCGGATCGTGGCCGGCACTTTCGCGGCCGCGGGAACGGTCGCTTTGATGGTCGCCTTGGCGATGGTCGTCTTGGCGATCACGCTCCCGGCGTACCCATCGCATGCCGCATTATCGCCCGAACAGCCGGATGTTACGGGGCCTGCATCGCTTGCCGGCCAGCTCTTGATCGCCTCGCCGAAAATGGGCGATCCATTCGATCACGCAGTTATCCTGATGGCGCAACATAATCGCGACGGCGCGCTGGGCATCGTCATCAACCATCCGCTTGCCACCCGTCCCATTGCGAGCCTCCTCGAAGCGCTCGGCGCCGATGCCCACGGCATCACCGGCAGTGTGCGGATTTTCCTTGGCGGCCCGGTAGGCCAGACGTCGGCCTTCGTGCTTCACAGCCCCGACTACCGGCGAGATGACACCTTGGATATCGACGGCCGCGTCGCACTGAGCGATGCCGCCAGCGTTCTGGGCGATATCAGTCTCGGCAAGGGGCCGGCCAAGATTCTGGTGGCGATTGGCTATGCCGGCTGGGGGCCGTCGCAGCTCGACGACGAGATCGCGCACGGCGCCTGGGTGAGCGTTCCGGAGAATCCGAAACTGGTGTTCGACGACGATCGCGCCAACGTCTGGACAGACGCCATGGCACTGTACAAGGCTGCGCGATAGATCATGCGAACACAAAAAGAGAGTTCATGACCGGCTTTCATGGCGTGTTTCCCTATCTGGTGTCGCCCATCGACAAGACCGGGCGGATCAAGGCAGACGAGCTTGGCCGCCTGGCTGACGATTTGATCGCCGCCGGCGTCCACGGGCTCACGCCGCTCGGCTCGACCGGAGAATTCGCCTACCTCGACACCGCGCAGCGCGCAGCCGTGGTGGAAACGACCATCGAAGCCGCCGCGGGCCGTGTGCCGGTGATTTCAGGCGTCGCGGCGACTTCGACCGCGGACGCCGTCGCACAGGCGCGCCGCTATCAGAAGCTCGGCGCCGACGGCATTCTCGCCATCCTCGAATCCTATTTCCCGCTCGCCGAGCCGCAGGTCGAATCTTATTTCCGCGCCATTGCCGACGCCGTCGACCTGCCGGTCGTGCTCTACACCAACCCGCAATTCCAGCGCACCGACCTCTCGCTCGACGTCATTGCGCGGCTCTCCGAGCATCCGCGCATCCGCTACATCAAGGATGCCTCGACCAATACCGGCCGGCTGCTGTCGATCATCAACCGCTGCGAACGTTTAAGCGTGTTCTCGGCGTCGGCGCATATTCCGGCCGCCGTGATGCTGATCGGCGGTATCGGCTGGATGGCGGGTCCGGCTTGCGTCATCCCGCGGCAAAGCGTTCGGCTCTACGAATTTTGCCGCGCCGGCCGCTGGGCGGAGGCGATGGAGCTGCAGCGGGGCCTGTGGCGCATCAACGAGATCTTCGCGCGCTTCAATCTTGCGGCCTGCATCAAGGCCGCCCTCGAAATTAAGGGTTATGACGTAGGCGATCCGGTACCGCCGCAGCGGGCGCTTTCACCGCAGGAGCGGGAAATTGTCGCAACGGCGCTGGCCGAGATCGGCGAAATGGCCGTGGCCTGACCGCGGCGCGCGGCGGCGCCTGCCGCATTTGTTAATTTCTTCCAACTCATTCTTAACGCTTCCTTGCTAAAGCTCGCCGCTTCACTGTCGTTGCGCCCAAGACGGTTCAGGAACATTTCCAAGGCGGCGCCGAGGTCGTTGTGGCATCGATCGGTTCGCAGTTCGCGCCGCATGTCGCGCTCGAGCGCACCGTTTCGGCCATCGCCAGCGCCCGGCGGGCCATGCTCGCCGACCGCTATGCAATCAACTCCCTTACCGTCGAATGGCGCTGGCTCGCCGATCTGCTGCCGATCGCCGACGCGTGGCGCGATCTCGCCGCACGCGCGCTTGAGCCGAATGTCTTCTACGAACCGGGCTTTGCGCTCGCGGCGGCGTCCGTCTTCGGCAATGATGTCGGCGCCGCCTTGGTGTGGTCGGGAACCAGCCCCCGCCAGCTCCTCGGTTTTTTTCCGGCCCGCCTCAGCGAACGCCGCTACGGTCTGCGGCTGCCGGTGCTGATCGGCTGGACCCACCCCTACGCGCCGCTCGGCACGCCGCTCATCGAGCGCGACGCCGCGGAGCCGGTGATCGCGGCGTGGCTGGCGCATCTGGCCGGAGATCCGTCGCTGCCCGGCGTGGTGCTGCTGCCGCTCATCGCCGAGGACGGACCCTTTGCGACGGCGCTCAGCGCAATCCTCCAGCGCACGCAGATGCCATGCGTCGATTTCGCGCGCCATCATCGCGCTCTGCTGGAGCCGCGCGAGGACCGCTCGCAATATCTCGAAAATGCCCTCTCCTCGCACCGCCACAGCGAGCTGCGCCGCACCGGACGGCGTTTGTCCAATACAGGCGCGCTATTGTTCACGACGGCGTCGGAGCCGGTCGCCGTCGCCGCCGCGGCCGAGGATTTTTTCGCGCTGGAAGCGAGCGGCTGGAAAGGCGAAGCCGGCACCGCTGCGGCGCATCATGAAGAAGTGCTGAGCTTCATCAAGATGGCGCTGCCCACGCTTGCCGCGGAGGGCAAGGTCGCGATCAACCGGCTGCTGCTCGACGGCCGTCCGATCGCCGCCGCGATCACGCTGCAAAGCGGCGACACGGCCTGGTACTGGAAGACCGCCTATGATGAAAACTTCGCGCGGTTTTCGCCCGGCGTGCTGCTCAGCGCGGCGCTGACCGAGGAGCTCGCCGGCAATCCCACCATCGCGCGCACCGATTCCTGCGCCGCGCCCGGCAAATCGATGCTCGATAACATCTGGAGCGAGCGCCTGACGCTGTGCAATCGCCTGATTGCGGTACGGCCGCAGGCGGGATTTGCGCGCGCCTGCCGGCTTGAGCTGCTGCGCGGCGTTACCATCGCCGCGGTCAAGGCGCTGCGCACGCATATGCGCGGATAGCGCGCCCTGTCGTTGACTTTCAGCCGGGTTTGCCGCGTAGCTTCACCCTCGCGCGACGCACACAGGACCTTCAACCGATTATGACCAAGCCGATTGCAATCCGCATGGGCGGCTATGGCCCGCCGCATACCTCGTTCTCGAAAAGTCTCAAGCTGATCGGCGACGATTTGACGGCGAAGTTCGGCGACGGCATCGACGTGAAGTATGTCTGGAACATCATGGATTTCGGCTATCGCGCCGAAGAGATTTTGTGGCTGGTCGAGGACGGAGTGCTGACGCTCGGCTATCAATCGTCGAGCTATCTGACCGACCGCGTCGGCGAACTCGGCTTTGTCGATCTGCCGTTTCTGTTTGCGCGCCGCGACCAGGCGCGTGCGGCGATGGACGGCGCGCTCGGCCGCTTTCTCGCCGCCAGCATAGAGGATCGCGCGAATTACCGCATCCTTGGCTGGTTCGAGAACGGCTTCCGGCAAATTTCAAACCGGCTGCGCACCGTGCGGGTGCCGGCCGATCTTGCCGGCATGCGCATCCGCGTCTTGCCGAGCGAAGTGCAGGCGAGAACTTTCGAACTTCTAGGCGCGATTCCGGTGCGTTGCGATCTCACCGAAGCGATCGCCGGCATCAAGGCCGGCACGCTCGATGCCCAGGAAAATCCGTTCGCCAATACCGTGACCTATGGCGTGCACAAGTTCCACCACTTCCACACCGTCACCAATCATTTCTACATATCGCGGCCGATCTTTCTGCACCGGCCGTCATTCGAGGCGTGGCCCGCGGATTTGCAAATCGCCATGCGCGAGGCGGTCACCCGCGCGGTTGCCTTTCAGCGCGAGCTTGCCATCGCCGAAGATCGCGACGCCCGCGCCACGATCGAAGCCGCCGGCTGCGAGATTACCGAGCTGACGCCGCAACAGCACGCGCAATTCAAGTCCGCCGTGAAGCCGTTACTTGAAGAAGCGCGCGTCACCTACGGCGACAAAATGTTCGAATTCGTTCCCGGCGCTTGATGTCAGCCGGGATGCTGGTCCGGCGCGGCGAGGATCAGCGACCAGAACACCTTGTACTTCGATTTCGGCGTGTAGACCGCGGCGATGCCCATCCGCGTCACGGCGCCGTTAAGCATGTTGGCGCGATGCGGCGGCGAATCGCGCCAGCCGGAAAACGCCTCGGCGAGCGTGTGGTAACCGGCGCCGATATTTTCCACGGCAACCGCGGCGTCGAAACCGGAATTGCGAATGCGCTCGGCGAACGGCCGGCCGACGTCGTGGTCGAGCCTGCCCCTTGCCGCCATAACCTGCGCTTGCGCATTGGCGAGCCTCATCAGTTCGGGATCGATGGTGACCGGTCCAAGCCCATTGTTGCTGCGATATCCGGAAATCATCGATTGCGCCGCGGCGGCATCGAGCGTCGCATCCGGTTGCGCCAAGTCCTTATAGAATGTCGGCTGACCGGACGGCGGCGCATTGTCAGTGCAGCCGGCAAGCGCCGCCGCGCAGACGGCAAGCCCGCACCCAACAAGTGCGGCAAACGGCCGGATCATCGAGAAGTCCCCCAGGCGATATGCGACAGTGCGGTTGCAAAAGTGTCGGAAGCGTGAAGTCCGAGCCTATTGGCATCGCGTGGCCACCGCCATGGGGCTGACGGCACGGCATAAAAGCTGCATAAGCTTTGGCGGCCCCACTCCATCAGATCGAGGTGCCATGCCTAGAATCGCCCGTTATGCGGTCATGTCGGCTCTATTGGCAGCGGGCTTTGCCGGATCGCTCGCCGTCGCCAGCCTGGTCCGCGCCGACGGCTGGCCGGCGAAGCCGATCAGAGCCTTCATTCCGTTCGGCGCCGGCAGCGCTACCGACATCATTCCGCGCGCGATCTTCGATCAGGTCGGGCCCGTCCTCGGCCAGCCGTTTGTGGTCGAGAATCGCGGCGGCGCCGGCGGCGCGCTCGGTGTCGGCGAGGTCGTCCGGGCGGCGCCCGATGGCTATACGATTCTCGCCGATTCTTCGGCGCTGACGGTGGCACCGTGGATCGTGCCCAATTTACCTTATGACACAACCCAGGATCTTTCCGCCGTCATTCCGCTCGGCAAGAACGCCAACGTACTGCTCGTCAATCCGGCGAAGGGCTGGAAGACGGCGCAGGATCTCGTCGCGGCGGCAAAGGCCAACCCCGGCACGATCAACTATGGTTCGGCCGGAATTGGCACCGCGACCCACGTCAGCGCCGAGCGATTTCGGCTGAGCGCGGGCTTCCAGGCGACCCACATCCCCTATAAGGGCGGCGCGGAAGCGCTGATCGACCTGCTCGCCGGACGGATCGACTTCTACTTTTGCCCGATCTCGACGGCGCTGCCATTGATCCGTGCCGGCCGCCTGACCGCGCTTGCGGTGAGCACGCCGACCCGCGCTCCCGATCTGCCGGACGTGCCGACTTCGCTCGAGGCCGGCTACCCGAATTCCGACTACACGGTCTGGTACGGCCTGTTCGTGCCGTCAAAAACGCCGCGTGACATTGTGGAGCAACTTTATTCCGTGACCAGCGATGTCTTGCAGCAGCCGGCCATGAAGCAAAAGCTGGCGCAGCTTGCGGTCGATCCGATGCCGATGAAGCCCGAGGAGTTCGACAAATATGTCGCGGACGATCTCGCCGCGAACGGCAAGATATTCAAGGCTGAGCCGATAAAATAAAATAACATGGCGACGCGGACGACCATAACGGCGCCGCGAATAAACGGGGAGGAGAATGAAGCAGCTGGGAATACTTGTCGCCGCGCTCCTGTGCCTGAGCGTCGGCGCAGCGTTCGGCCAGAGCGCCGCCACCTATCCCTCGAAGCCGGTGAAAATCATCGTGCCTTACGCGCCGGGTGGCGCGACCGACATCGTGGCGCGCATTCTCGCCAATCAATTGGGCAAGAGCCTCGGTCAATCGTTTTATGTCGAGAACAAGCCGGGCGCGTTCGGCATCGTCGCCGACGAGGATCTGGCCCGTTCGCCGGCGGACGGCTACACGCTGATGATTGGCAACGTCTCCACCAATGCGATCACGCCAGTCATCTATGCGCAAAAATTCACGATCGATTACGGCAAGGATATCGTTCCGATCACCGAACTTGTCGATATTCCAGCATTCATGCTGGCGACGAAGAAAAACTTCGACGTCAAAAGCGTTCCTGAACTGATCGCTTTTGCCAAGAAGAATCCCGGACAAGTGCGCTACGGCACGGTCGGGGCCGGCAGCTATCCGCATTACGACATGGCGTATTTCGCCAAGCGCGCCGGCGATCTCGATATGGTCGCCATCCCCAACAAAGCCGGCGCTTCCGGCGTCATCAATGACATGCTCAGCGGCTCGACCCAGGTCGCTTTCCTCAACGTCGCGAGCGCCACGCCACAGATCAAAGCCGGGAATTTCGTTCCACTGGCGCTGGTCGACCATCAGCGGCTGCCGGATTATCCGGACCTGCCGACCATGCAGGAGATCGGCTTTTCCGGCGTCGGCACCATCGCCTGGCAGGCTCTGTTCGCCCCGGGCGGCACGCCGAAAGACGTACAAGCGAAGATCTTCGCCGCTTTCGTCGCGGCCATGAAGTCGCCGGAGGTTGCCGACGCCTTCAAGAAGCAGACTTTCAACATCGTGCCCAATGCCTCGCTCGATGACGCCAAGACCTGGCTGGCCCAGCAGATGGATGTGTGGCGCAAGATCACGGGCGAAGTGAAAATCCAGACTGAGTGAGCGAGGCTCCATCATGACGCGCGCGCCGGACGCCTCGCGTTCCGACTATCCCGTTGTCTTCGAGCAGGACGTCGGCGTGCCGATGCGCGACGGCGCGCGGCTGAAGGCGGACGTGTTTCGGCCGGACGACACCGGCAGATTTCCCGCCATCCTCAATCTCGGGCCCTATCAGAAGGACAAGCACTGGGCGGTGCCGGAAACGCTCGCCGAGCCGCCGAACCAATGGATGAACTGGGAGACGATCAACCCGAAATGGTGGGTGCCGCGCGGCTACGCCGCCGTCCGCATCGACAGCCGCGGCACCGGCAACTCCCCCGGTCAATACGATGCCTGGTCGCTTGCCGAAGCGGTCGATTTTTACGACGCCGTCGAATGGGCGGCGGCGCAGCCCTGGTGCAACGGCAATGTCGGGCTGCTCGGCATTTCCTATTTCGCCATCAATCAATGGTTCGTCGCCAATCTGCAGCCGCCGTCACTGAAGGCGATCGTCCCGTGGGAGGGCTTTGCCGATCTTTATCGCGATGCGCTCTACCACGGCGGCATTCTCTCGCTGTTCATGACGAACTGGTACACCGCCCATCTCCTGCATCACCTGTTGGGGCGCGCGTCGGAGCATCTGCCGGACGGCTGGCAGATCAACACGCTGCATTTCTGGCTGCACAATAATCTCGACAGCGGCGCCTTCCGCGGCTCGCAGGCGCAGTGGGACAAGATCAACGTGCCGATGTTCTCCGTCGGCAATTGGTCGGGCATGGGCTTGCATCTGCGCGGCAATACCGAAGCGTTCATGCGCGCCGCGACCCCCCACAAGAAGCTGCGCATCCATCTCGGCTCGCATGTGCATCCGTTCTACACCGAGGGCGGCAGAAGCGATCAGATCCGCTTCTTCGATTATTGGCTCAAGGGCATCGACAACGGCGTGATGGACGAGCCGCCGCTGAAACTTGCGATCCGCAACGGCGGCGACGCGTTTACGTGGCGTCACGAGCACGAATGGCCGCTCGCCCGCACGCGCTGGACCAGGTTTTACCTCGATCTATCGACGGCTGCGGCCGAGGGCGCGCCGCCGGTCGGGACGCTTGCTGAAGAAAGGCCCGCTGCGGCGGCTGGTTCGCGGACTTACCCGGCATCGAGCCTCGGCTCGATGGGCTCGACGTCGGCCGCTTCGTCGCAAGTGCTGGGCGGCGGCATCAAGCCCGGCATGGGCGTGTCGTTTGAAACGCCGCCGCTTGCCGCCGACACCGAGATCACCGGGCCGCTCGCCGCCGTGCTGTGGGTGTCGAGTTCGAGCGAGGACATGGATCTGTTCCTGACGCTGCGCAATTTCGATCCCGACGGTAGGGAAGTGATGGAAAGCGGCCAGCAGGGTCTGCCGGTGCCGGTGGCTAAAGGCTGGCTGCGGGTTTCGCACCGCGAGCTCGATCCGGACCTGTCGCTGCCCTATCGCCCCTATCATCGCCACGTCCGCCGGCTCTACCTGAAACCCGGAGAGATCGTCCGCGTCGAGGTGGAAATCTGGCCGACCTCGATGGTGTTTAAGAAGGGCCACCGCATCCGGCTCGACGTCCAGCCGCGCGACGGCATCGGCTCGAGCCACTACATGCATTACCACGCGGATTACAATTCCGGCGCTACCAACACCGTCTATACCGGCGGTGACCAGGATTCTTACCTGCTGCTGCCGGTGATTCCGGCGGGCGACGACGCGCCTTTAGGCCACGCCGGCAAAGCCGCCGGCCAATAGGCCTTTGTTAAGGAATCGTGCCCATTCCTTAACCGTAATACAACCGGTCGGCGGCTAGCGTCGGCGGATTGATCGGGCGCGCACGCGATGCTTGGCGGTCGAATCCTGGCGAAGGCAAGCCGCAACTGGATGCTCATCGTCACGACGGGCGCGATCGGCTTTGCCATCGGCTTCATCGTTTACCTGTTCAGCGGACCCGGTTGGGTCGTCGCCGTCTTGACGAAAGCGCCGGCGCCGCTCGCCGGCTTGGTCGTGGCCGCACCGTTTGGCCTCGGCGCCGCGGCATTGTCCGGTTTTTTCGTGTCCGGCCGCCGGCGCGGCCAGTCGCGGATGCTGCGCGCCGCACTCAATAACATGACCCAGGGCCTGTGCATGTTCGACCGCGCAGCGCGCCTCGTGCTGTGCAACGAACGCTACATCGAAATGTATCATTTGCGGGCCGAGCATGCGCGCGCCGGCACGCCGTTGCGCGAACTTCTCGAGCACCGGCTTGCGGTGGGCAATTTCTCCGGCGACGTGGATCGCTACGTCGCCGACTGCCTGCAGCGGGTGGTCGACGGGCGCACTGAAACCAGAACAGCCGAACTCAAGGACGGCCGCGTTATCGCGGTGGTCAGCCGGCCGATGCGCGGCGGCGGCTGGCTGGCGACGCATAGCGATGTCACCGATCAGTTGCGGGCTGAGAAAGAGCGGGATTCGCTGCGTCAGCGCGACGAGCGGCGCCGTTCGACCGACGTCGCGATTTCGTCGTTCCGCGCCCGGGTCGAGAGCGTTCTCCACACCGTAAGCCAGAGCGCGACGGCGATGAAATCGGCGGCGAAGACGCTGTTGGCGACGTCGGATCACACGTTGCAGCGCGCCGAGGGCGCCGTGCACGGTTCCAACGAGGCCTCGACCAATGTCGAAACCGCCGCCGCCGCCGCGGCGGAGCTATCGGTCTCGATCCGCGAGATCAGCCGTCAGCTCGGCCAGGCTAACGATGTGGTGCGCAGCGCCGCCGACGACGCCAAAGCCACCAATGCGGACATTGCCGCCCTTGCGCATGTGGCCCAGAAGATCGGTGACGTGGTCAAGCTCATCCAGGATATCGCCGGCCAGACCAATCTCCTCGCGCTCAATGCCACCATCGAGGCGGCGCGGGCCGGCGAGGCCGGGCGCGGCTTCGCGGTGGTCGCGTCCGAGGTGAAGTCGCTCGCGGTGCAGACCGCCAAGGCGACCGAAGAAATCACGCACGAAATCCTGTCGGTGCAGGCCTCGAGCGGCAAAGCCGTCTCCGCGATCCGCGAAATCACGCAGCGGATGCAGGACATCAACAGCTACACCAGCGCGGTCGCGCTTTCGATCGAGCAGCAGGAAGCGGCGACCGGCGAGATTTCGCACAATGTCGCCAGCGCCGCGTCGGGCGCCAAATCGATCGTCGCGGCGCTCGGCGAGGTTGCCGGCGGTGTCACCCAGACGCGCAGTTCGGCGCAGACCATGCTCGTGGCGTCCGAAGAAGTCGAAAACGCCACCGCTAGGCTGCGCAGCGAAGTCGAGGAATTCCTCGGTACCGTGGCGGCGTAAGAGGAAATTCCGAGCCGCTCGTTCCGCGTGAATCCGGGCCGCCGCCGACCCGCTTGCGACTGTGCCGATGCCCTGTTCCCTTCGCCGGGGCGGGCCGGTACACTCTCCTCGTCATGCCCATATCGAACCACGCGCCCGAAGAAGCGCGCGAAAAGATACCTCCGGAAACGCCCCCGCCATCACCGCATATGCGCGGACCGCGAGCTTTTAGCGGCGGCATCGCGTCGCTCGAAGACGACCGGCTCTATGCCCTGCAAAATGTCTTCGCGCTCGATGGCCGGATCAGTTCCTATCCGGCGAGCGCGCGCGGTTTTTCCGTCGCCAACAGCTACCTATTGACGCAAAGCGACGCCGCGATGCTGATCGACACCGGCTTCGGCAAGGACGAGCCCGTGATCCGCGGCCAGATAGAAGCGCTGATCGCGCCCGGGCTGCCGCTGTCGATGTTTCCGCTGCGGCTCAACGAATTCATGTCGATCAATAATGTCGCGAGTTTTGCCGGCCACTTCAACGTCGAGACCTGCTACACCAGCAATATCGACGCGGCCCTGTGGTTCGATTTCGGCGATGCCGGCGGCCGCGACGTCCTCAAGTCGATGAAGGTCACCGCGGTGACCCGGTCGGACACGATCGAACTCGGCAAAACCGGCCGCGCCATCGACGTCATGCAGGCGCCGATCCGGCTCATCGCCACGCGCTGGCTCTACGACCGCGCCACCCGTACCTTGTTCTCATCCGACATGTTCACCCATGTCTGGCGCGACGCCGCGACCGGCCCCTGGATCGTCGACGAGACCGACAACAATTCGACCTCGCCGCGCGACGTCCGCTCCTTCATGCTGAACACACGCTATTGGTGGATCGAAGGTGCGCCGACCGATTCGATCCGGCGCGGCATCGGTAATATATTCGACAAATACGATATCGAGACCATCGCGCCCGGTTACGGCTGCATCCTGCGCGGCCGCAACGTGGTGGCCCGCCACTACCGGATGCTCGATGAGTTTCTCAAAGTCTGCGACAAGAGCGTGGCGGTGTCGCGCTATGTCACGCGCGACGAGGAGCGCTGAGCCATGCTCGACAAGATCGCAGCCAACCGGATGCCCCGAGAGATTGCGGCTGGCGTGTTCTGGATCGGCGACTGCCTGGCGCAGCGCCACAAGGGCAAGGTCTATCACGGCTACAATGCCGCCTTCGTGGTCGCCGGCGACGATGCGTCAATCCTGGTCGAGACCGGCCATCCGAAGGACTTTCCGGTCATCGAACGGCACCTGAACGAATTGTTCGCGCGCGGCGTGGCGCCGCTGAAATACCTGTTCGTCACCCACCAGGAAACGCCGCATTGCGGTGGCCTCGGCCGCATCCTGAAAGCCTTTCCCGATGCACTGCTGGTCGGCGATGTCAGCGATTATCACCTGGCGTTCCCGCAATACGAACACCGCATGCGGCCGATGCAGGAAGGCGACGAGATCGAACTCGGCGGCCGCACGCTGATGGCGGTCGAGCCGGTGATCCGCGATCTGCGCACCACCTGGTGGGGTTTTGACACGCGTGAGCGTGTGCTGTTTCCGGGCGACGGATTTGCCTATAGCCACTATCACGAGGACGGCCATTGCGGCCTCGTCGCCGAAGAAGCGGTGTCGCTCGATTTGCCGGACGTGTCGTCGACGTTTGCGGACCTGGCGTTGTTCTGGACCAAATTCGCCGACATGAACGTCTATTGCGACCGGCTCGATCATCTCATCGAGCGGCTCGGGGTGAAGACGATTGCGCCGACGCATGGCCTGCCGATCACCGACGTGAAAGTCACGGTGCCGAAGGTCCAGGAAGGACTGAAGGCGGCCGCGCTGATGCCGGAATCGGGGACCAACGAGAAGGCCCCGGTGCTGGGCGCGGTATCGTAGCCACGCCCTCGGTCAATACGTTGAGACATCGCTTGCGCTACGCGGGGCGAGACAAAAAGCCATAGATGAGGAAGACGCATGAAAACGCTGACGATCGGCGACGTCACCATTACCAGCATCATCGAGCGCGACGGACCGTGGCGGAAGCCGGAGGACATGTTTCCGGCTTACGATCCGCAACTCGGCAAGCGCCATCTCGCCGCGCTGCCGGCGGAAATCTTCGACCCGGCGTCGGGCAAGATGATCATCACCTACCAGACCTTTATCGTGCGCACGCCCAAGCACACCATCCTGATCGATACCTGCACCGGCGAGGACAAGGGCCATCCGCCGCCGATGGATTTTCCCAAGCAACCGTGGCTCGACGGCTTTGCCGCGGCAGGCCTCCGCTTCGAGGACATCGATTATGTCTTCTGCACGCATCTGCACATCGACCATACCGGCTGGAACACGATGCTGCGCAACGGCAAATGGGTGCCGACCTTCCCCAACGCCAAATACATCTTTCACAAGCGCGAATACGCGGCGTGGGAAGAATCCAACAACCGCGGCGAGAACCGCGCCGGCGGCGGCGGCAATGTGTGGGGTTTTAACTGCGAGCCGGTGGTCGCGGCCGGTCAGGCGCTGCTCGTCGACGACGATTACCAGCTCGATGACACGTTTTGGCTCACCCCGACGCCCGGCCATTCGCCGTGCCATTGCTGCGTCAATATCCGCTCGCGCGGCCAGCATGCGGTCGTCGTCGGCGACCTGATGCATCATGCGCTGCAGGTCCGCGAGCCGGAGTGGTCGACGGTGTTCGATTGGGATGCCGCACAGGCGGCGCGCTCGCGCCGGAAATTCTTGAGCGAGGCCGCCGGCACCGGAACTTTCGTGCTGCCGGTCCACTTTCCGCATCCGACCACCGGGCTCATCGAGCCCGATGGCGAGCGGTTCGATTATAAGTTCGTGCGGTAAAGCCGCTATTGTGCCCCGATGTGATTGTCGCGGATCACCTGGCCCCACAGCGCGATCTCGCTCTTGAGCAGGGCTGCGGATGCCTCCGGCAACTCCTGGGCGGCCGGGTATTCGTAAATGCCGCCGTCGGCATAGGTCTTCTGCAGCTTGGGATCGGCCAGCGCGGTGCGCAGAGCGGCGTTGAGTTTCTCAATAATCGGACGCGGCGTGCCGGCCGGCGCCAGCAGCATGTGCCAGAAATCGACATTGAGCTTGGTATAGCCGAGTTCGCCGAAAGTCGGCACGTCCGGCAACTGGGTGAACCGTTTTTTGCCGATGACGGCGTAGACCTTCATCTTGCCGCTTTTCACCAACGGCCCGGCCACGACCGAGGCGATGATACTCAGATCTGTTTGGTTGCCGAGCAGATCGACAAGCGCCGGACCGGCGCCGCGATAGGGCACCTGCGTAACCTTCACGCCGAGACCTTGCATGATCAGCACGTCAGCCAGATGGCCGAACGAACCGACGCCGGGATGCCCGACCTTGATGTTGCCGCTGTGCTCTTTCATCCAGGCCAGCAGCTCCTTGAAATTGTTCGCCGGCAGAGTCGGACGCCCCGCCAGCGTATTCGAAGTGATATTGACGAGGCCGATGGGGACGAAATCCTTCTCGGCGTCGAAGGTGCGATCGGGGTAGAGCGTCATGCCGGCAGCGAGCGCCGGCTGGTGCAGCAAAATCGTGTAGCCGTCAGGCTCGGCGCGCGCGGCTTTGGCGGCAGCGATCATGCCGCCGGCGCCGCCGATATTGTCGATCACGATCGGCTGGCCCAGCGCCTTCTGCAGCGGGTCTTGAAGGATGCGCGCGGTCGCATCGTCGGCGCCGCCGGGCGGAAATGCGACGATCATGGTGATCGGACGATTAGGATAGGGCTGCGCCGAAGCGGCGCCGGTCATGAGAACGAAGGCGGCAAAAAGCGACGCCGCAAGCGTGCGCGCAACAAGCATGTTTCCTCCCCCAAGGCCGCTCATGATTTTTGTTCTGCGGCGGCCGGCGCGATATTCGCGCCTTTCGAGGCGTTCCCGCAATACGAATAAGAGGCGTGCGGCTAAATGTCGGGTTGCGGGTTCCGGTTATCCGCAGCGATCTGCCTCGCGCCGACGCGGAGGCCGCTAGAGCCCTATCCGAGTTTGATGCCGGCGAACTTGATCACCTTGGCCCACTTGTCGGTTTCCTTGGCGATCTGCGCACGATACTCGTCGGGACTGAGCGTGATCGGGATGCTGCCAAGGGAAACGAGGCGGCCGCGCACCTTGTCGTCATTGAGCCCGGCGGCAATCGCCTGGTTGAGCTTGTCGATGATGGCGGGTGGCGTCTCGCGCGGCGCCCCGATGCCGAGGCCGCCGGTGACCTCATAGCCGGGCACGGTTTCACCCACGGTCGGTATTCCGGGCAGCGAGTCGATGCGTTTGGGCGTGGTCACCGCGAGCGCACGGAGTTTGCCGGACTTGATCGCGCCGAGACAAGAAATGATCGGATCAAACATGACCTGCGCCCGGCCGGCCATCAGGTCGGCCTGCGCCTCCGGCTCGCCGCGATACGGCACATGATAGAGATCGACGCCCGCCATCATCTTGAACAGTTCGCCCGACACGTGGGTCAGGTTGCCGGTGCCGTTCGAGGCCATGTTGACCTTGCCTGGATTGGCTTTGGCATAGGCGATGAATTCGGCGACGGTCTGGGCCGGGAAGGATGGCGTGACGACCATGACGAAGGGAGTTGCCCCGAGATAGCCAACCGGCGCAATATCGCGGATGAAATTGAAGCTGAGATTGTCGTGCAGCAATCCGCCGAGCATGTTCGGCGTGGCGATGACAAGGAGCGTGTAGCCGTCCGGAGCTGCGCGGACCACGGCCTCGGTAGAGAGATCGGTACCGGCGCCGGGCTTGTTCTCGGTAACGAATTGCTGGCCGAGACGATCGGAGAGCCATTGCCCGATCAGCCGCCCGGCGATGTCAGGCGCGGTGCCGGGGTTATAGCCGACGATCATGCGCACCGGCCGGCTCGGGTAATCCAGCGCGGCGGCGCTGCGCGGTAACGCGGAAGCCGCGGCGGCGGCTGCCGCCAGTTGGAGAACGTGGCGGCGGTGAAATTGCATGGCGATCCTCATGGGTTTTGGCGCGGCGCATGGCGCCGCACGCTTCGATGCCGTTACTGTGCCGTGATATGATTGGCGCGGATCACCTCGCCCCACAGCGCGATCTCGCGCTTGAGCAAGGCGCTCGCCGCTTCAGGCGTTTCCTCGTCGGCCGCGAATTCATCCATACCGCCATCGGCGAACGTCTTCTGCACCTTGGGATCGGCCAGCGCCGCGCGCAACGCGACGTTCAGTTTGTCGATGATCGGTCGCGGCGTGCCGGCCGGCGCCAGCAGCATGTGCCAGAAATCGATATTGAGCTTGGTGTAGCCGAGTTCGCCCATGGTCGGCAGGTCCGGCAGACCGGCGAAACGCTTGCGGCCGATGATGGCATAGGCTTTGAGCTTTCCCGCTTTGACCAGGGGCCCGGAGACCACGGCCGATTGCGACTCGAGATCCACTTGGCCGGACAACAGATCAACCAGCGCCGGGCCGGCGCCGCGATACGCCACCTGGGTGGCCTTGATGCCGAGTTCCTGGGCGACCAGCACGCCGGCCAGATGGCCATATGAGCCGACGCCAGGATGACCGATTTTGACGTTCTGGCCGGGCTGTTTCATCCAGGCCAGCAATTCCTTGAAGTTATTCGCCGGCAGCGTCGGCCGCCCGGTCAGGGTCGAAGCGGCGGTATTGATCAGGCCGATGGTGACGAAATCCTTTTCGGCGTCGAACGAGAGATTCGGATACATCGACACCCCAGCCGCCAGCGCCACCTGATGAATCAGGATCGTGTAACCGTCGGGTTCGGCGCGAGCGGCCTTGGCGGCGCAGATCATGCCGCCGGCGCCGCCGATGTCCTCGATGACGATCGGCTGGCCGAGCGACTTCTGCATCGCATCCTGGAGGATGCGCGCGATCGCGTCGGTTGCGCCGCCGGGCGGGAACGGCACGAGGAGCGTGATCGGGCGGGTGGGATAGGTCTGCGCCGAAGCGGCGCCGGTTGCCAAAAGACACGCGGCGAAAATTGACGCCGCGAGCGCGCGCGCAAAAAACATGAGTCCTCCCCAAGACGCCTATTGTTTCCAGGCGATTATTGTTTTCGCTCGGCGGCAGCCGCTCGAATTTCCGCTTGTCTCGATCATCGCCTTTTTCGCCGCCTTTCCGCAAGCGGCAGGATGCGGAGGGTGGCCGTGTCGCGTCGGATTTGGCTCAACTGGCTGGGATTGAGGCCGCTCGCGTCACGGCTGCAATACCGCAATTGACCGTTGATATCGCCCGCGCCCTATGTTCAATTTTCGATCCCCTCAACCCTCCGGGAGAACGGACAATGCGCAAAGAATTCGCCTTGCTTGCGTCGATCGCCGCGGTCTTCACCGTCATGGCGTTCAGCGCCCAGGCCATGCCGGCTGCAGCGCTCAAAGGCGCGACCAATTCCGGCCAAGTGATCAAGGTCGCCGGCGGCTGCGGCCACGGCTGGCACCGTGGTCCTTATGGTCACTGCCGCCGCAACTAGGCTCTACCGACAAAGCAAGCTTGGCCCGAAACATTCGGGCCAAGCTTTTTTGCGTCGCATTCGAGAATAGGTTCGCGGTCCTGCCGTCAAACGACACCCGCCCTCAGACGCTGCACGCTTGTCAGCATCCGCAGCCGGAATATCCGTAATAATAGACGCTGGGATAATAGACGGTCGGAGCAACGAGGATCGCAGCGCCGACGCCGTAACCCGGATAGCCATAACCGGAATAGCCATAGCCGGCGGAATAACCGTAGCCCGGATAGCCATAACCCGAATAGCCGTAACCCGGATTGGCATATCCCGAATAACCGTAACCCGGATAGCCGTAACCGCCGTAGCCCACGCCGCGATAGCCGTAGCCGCGGTAACCGTAACCATAGCCATACCGACGGTAACCGTAACCGCGATAGCCGTAGCCACGGTAAGCGAAGCCACCACGGTAGCCCACGCCACCACGGTAAGCGAAGCCGCCGCGATAGCCCACGCCACGGTATCCACCGTAACCCCACCGCGCATCTGCCGTGCCGGACATCGCCAATGCCGTTGCCACAAACACGGCCGCTGCGATGAACGCAGTCCGAACGATCTTCATTGCATCACCTCTCTCACTCACCACGCGAATCTCACTGCTGCCAATCTCGCTGGCGCCTTGTGACTGAGTATGGCCTTCCTTGCGCGCGCAGGGTTAGAAATTGAGCCGTTCGGTAAATGGATTAGGTAAAGATGAATTACCAAACTGGCCGGCTTTGTTTGATTCACCGTCCTGCCGCATAGCCCTGCATGCCGCGCGCATTGGCGGCAGCGCGGCGGCGGCGACCGTCACGCGAGGCGGCGGTGAGCCGGCCTTCCGACCAGTCCGGGCCGACCTCGACGATATGACCGCGGCGTTCCAGTTCGGCCACGGTCTTTTTCGGCACGCGGCCCTCGACGACCAGCACGCCGGGGCGCGCCGTGCGCGGCCAGAACGAACTCGGAAAATGCTCGGAATGCCAAGCCGGTGCGTCGATGGATTCCTGCATATTCATGCCGGCATGGACGTGACGCATAAAAAATTGCGTGATCCACTGATCCTGGCCGTCGCCGCCGGGCGAGCCCCAGCCGAGATACGGCTCGCCGTCGCGCAGCGCCAATGTCGGCGACAAAGTAGTGCGCGGACGTTTGCCGGGCGCCAGCGCCGCCGGATGGCCCTCTTCGAGCCAGAACATCTGCGCGCGGGTGCCGAGGCAGAAGCCGAGTTCGGGAATGACCGGCGACGAATGCAGCCAGCCGCCGGACGGCGTCGCCGACACCATGTTGCCGGCCTGATCGACGATATCGAAATGCACGGTGTCGCCGCGCATCGCGCCGGTGCGGCCGACCGTCGGCTCGCCGGCGCCGAGGCGCCCCGTCGTCGGCTCACCGGCGCCGGCCGCAGCCGCCACGGTGTCGCGGCGAAGCTTCACCACTGCGCCGAAACCCGCGATCGATCCCGGGCGCTGTTCGAGCGAGGCTTTGTCGGTCACGAGCTTGCGGCGTTCGGAATTGTAGGCCTCCGACAACAGCGTTGCCATCGGCACTTCGACAAAATCGGGATCGCCGTAAAACACTTCGCGGTCGGCGTAAGCAAGCTTTGAGCACTCGACGATGAAATGAATGAAATCCGGCCCGACCGGATCGAGCCCGTCGAAATCGAAGCCCTTCAATAGCGCAAGCTGCTGCAACGTCACCGGGCCCTGGCCCCAGGGTCCGGTCTTGCACACCGTGTAGCGGCCGTAATCGTAACTGAGCGCCGCTTCGACATGCGGCGTCCAGCGCGCCATGTCGTCGGCGGTCAGTACGCCGCGATGTTTGTGGCCGCTGGTGTCCATGATGTCCTGGGTGCGGCAGAACCGGTCGATCGCTTCGGCGACAAAGCCTTGGCTCCAGGATTTGCGCGCGCGCTCAATCTGGGCGACACGATCGCCGCCGGCACTCTCGGCTTCTTTGATAATCCGGCTATAGGTGGCCGCGAAGGTTTTGTTGGTGAACAGCGATCCCGGCGCCGGCACATTATTGCTGGGCAGGTAAACCGCGGCCGAGGTCGGCCAATAATCGCGGAACAGCGCCGCAACGGTGCCGATGGTGGCGCTGGCGCGTTCAAGCAGCGGGTGGCCGTTCTGCGCGTAGCCGATCGCGGGGCCAAGCACCTCGGCAAGCGACATGGTGCCGTAGTCGCGGAGCAACATCATCCAGGTCTCAAACGTGCCGGGCACCACGGCGGCGAGAAGGCCGGTGCCGGGCACGAGATCGAGGCCTTCGCTCTTATAATGCGCGATGGTGGCGCCGGCGGGCGCCGTGCCCTGGCCGCAAATCACTTCCGGCTTGCCGTGCCGCACGTCGTAGAGAATGACCGGCACGTCGCCGCCGGGGCCGTTCAAATGCGGCTCGACGACCTGCAGCGTGAAGGCGGTAGCGACCGCGGCATCGAACGCATTGCCGCCCTTTTCCAAAATGCCCATGCCGACGGCGGTCGCGATCCAGTGCGTGGTCGTCACCACGCCGAATGTGCCCTCGATCTCCGGCCGCGTGGTAAAAGCATTTGGATTGATGTTGGTCATAAAGTGTCTCTTGCTGAGGTCCGGCATGCGAGCGCCATCCAGCACCGGCTGCATTGCGCAGTCTTTGGCCGGCGCATAGAGAATGTATCGGGGCTTGAGGACGGCGACCAGAGCGGGACACCCGTGGCGCGAGGGACATTCAAGGTGGGATTGGCCGGTCTTGGCGCCGTCGGCCTTGGCGTGGCGCGACGGCTCGAAACCGGCATTCCCGGCCTCGTCCTCGCCGCCGTCGCGGTGCGCGACAAGGACAAGGCGCGGCGCAATCTGCCCGACGCCGGCGGCCGCATTCCGATCATGGCCGCCGAAGCGCTGGCGCAAAGCTGCGACATCGTCGTCGAATGCCTGCCGCCGGAGCTGTTTCGCCCCGCGGCGATCTCGGTGATCGAGGCCGGCAAAATCTTCATGCCGCTCTCGGTCGGCCAGCTTCTGGAAAACTGGGATCTGGTCGAGCGGGCAAAGCAGACCGGCGCGCGGATTCTCGTCCCGACCGGCGCACTGCTCGGTCTCGATGCGGTGCGCGCCGCCGCCGAAGGCACCATCCGTTCGGTGACCATGGTCACGCGCAAGCCGCCGGATGGGCTCGAAGGCGCGCCCTATCTCGTGGCGCGCGGCATCTCACTCAAAGACCTCAAGGCGCCAGTCAAGATATTCGACGGCACGGCGCGCGAAGGCGCGCGGGGTTTTCCCGCCAACGTGAACGTCGCCGCGGCGCTCAGCCTCGCCGGCATCGGCCCGGACAAGACGCGGCTTGAGATCTGGGCGGATCCGACGATCACGCGCAACACCCATCGTATCGACGTTGACGCCGACACCGCACGCTTTTCGATGACGATCGAAGGCGTGCCGTCGGAAAATCCGCGCACCGGCCGCATCGTGCCGTTGAGTGCGATCGCGGCGTTGCGTGGGCTGGTATCGGAGCTGAAGGTCGGGACCTGAGGCCGATGCTTACTTCGTATGGCCGAGCGTGGCGAGATAATCGACGATTGCGGGCACGTCGGCGGCGGCGACCGGAGCCTTGTAGGTATTGCGCATCTTATCGACTTCGGCCTGCCAGTCGGCGCGCGACAGCGCAGGCTACGCTGCAGGATCATCTGGCCTTTTTGCGGGAAGGCGTTCGTCAAGCCGCACTGGCTCGGCCCGCCAGGCAGGCCGAGATCGACGAACGAATCGGCTCTAGCCGGGAGTGTCGCCGCCATTGCGCCAAGGACGCTCATGCCCCGAAGGAAACGACGACGATTTGTTGCGCGATCGGCGATCATGCGAACCTCACTCAGCGCCATTTGGCCAACTTGGCGTCACTTGGCGTCATTTGGGTTGATTGACATCTGCTAGAAGTCCGCCTGCACTTGCACAGGCGCGCCGAGCTTGCCGACGGTGCCCTGCACGATGACCAGATAACGGCGCTGCGCCTTTGCATCGCTTTGCACGATCTGGCGGATCGGTCCGACGGCATTGACGATGGCCGATCCTGCCGGATTGGTCATGAAGGCCGCGAGCGGCTGCAACGATCCCTCACCCTTCGGCTTGCTGGACAGCGCAAGCACATAGGGCTGCCCTGGGGGCAATCCCGTGACTGATGCCTCCAGCACCTGCGTCAGGCCCTGATCGAACAGCGACACACTCGTCGGTTTTTGCGCCGGCCGCGGACCGGTCGCCGCGACCAGAAACAAATGAGTGGCGTCGCCCGCGATGCCGAGCGGGTGCAGCCCCTCCGTTCCGGCGCCCTCCGGCACGGCGTTCGGAACATAGGCCAGCGCCTGCGGCGCCTGGCCGATCGGCACACTGGCGATCACTTTGTTGCTCAGCGTATCGATCGCCACCAATTGGTCGTCGTTCTCCAGGCCGACATAAACGCGCGTGCCGTCTCCGGACGGCCATATCCCGTGCGGCAGATTGCCGACAGGGATGGTGGCCACTTTGCTGAAATCGTCGGTGCGAAACACCTGGACCTGATTGAGGCCGCCGATGGTGACGTAAGCGAACATGCCATGCGCGTTGCGCACGATATTGACGTGGTTGGTGATCGGGCCCGTATCGAGCGTCTTGAGCAGAGAAAACGGCGGCTGCGCATCGAACACCTGGGTCTTGCCGATATCCTTAAGCGTGAACCAGACTTGCTTGCCGTCCGGGGTCGCTGCGATATTGGGACAGAACGGGCTCGCCTGCTTGACCTTGCCGACGATGGTGTGGTCCGCGACCGAAACGACATCCACCTCCGGGTTGAAGGAGGAGCAGACGTAGCCGTACTTGCCGTCCGGCGAGAAGATTTGCATTCCCGGCCCGTTGGGCGTGATGATTCTGGTCTTCTCCTCGTACGTCGTGCCATCGAGCACATCGACGTAATTTTCACCGCGAACGGTGACCCACACTTCCTTGCCGTCCGGAGTGAAAAAAGCCTCGTGCGGCGAGCGGCCCACATAGGTGATGTGCCTCAGCGCGTTCGTCGCAGTATCGATAAAGGCAACGGAATTCGAGCCGATCGACACGACAGCCAGTGTGCGATGATCGGGCGAGAAGCCCATGCCGTGCACGAGCACCTGGCCGCGGTAAAGCGGGCTCAGATTACCCGGCTCGGGATCTCCCAACCGGATGACACCGAGAAGCTTGTTGTCGACCGGGTCGGTGACGGAGACGGTGTTGGAGAACTGCTCGGCGGCGTAAACGCGGTCACGATGGCTCACCGGCACATCGGGGTCGGAAGCGAGCCCGGGCGCCTGCCCGGCGAAGGAATATTGCGCCTGAGCGAGTGCCGCAGCGGCGAATAATCCGATCAAGAGTGAGTTGCGTCTCATTTTAAGTCTCCCGACCATGCCAGAGGGTCAATTTAATTTCGTGCCCGGTGCTGCGGACAAAATCTGATCCGGCGCGGGCTCGGCCGGCGGCAACGGCTGGCCGAGCGCCAGCCGCATTGCGGCGATCTCCTGCTGCTGGGTCACAATGATTTCCTGGGCCATGCGCCGGAGCCGCTCGTTATGTCCGTAGCGCAGCTCGGCTTGCGCCATCTCGATCGCCCCCTGATGATGCGGCACCATCATCGCAACGAAATCGCTGTCGACGTCGCCGGATGGCCTGATGCCCATGTCGATCATCATCTTCGTCATCGCGCTGACATTGTCCGCCAGATAGGGCGCCTCCGCCGCCGAGGCCGAGCGAAATGGAGCGGCGCAAATCGCCGAGATGTAATCGGCAAGCGATTGCGGCGCTTTCGAGCACGCCGCGACTGAGACCGCGGCAAGAAACGCACACGCCAGCGTTAGCGCCGGCAAACCGTTCGGTGAGCTAAATCTGAATGGCATGACCCAAGCCTCACACGTCCCCCCGGGGTACGAATTTGAGGAGTTGAGCAACGTCGGACGTCCTATAGGACCCAGCGGACGGCAACACCCGCGCTGACAACGCCGTCGGTACGGAGTTTAGGGACTAAGCAACGCCCCCGATAGAACGAAATTGACCTGTTCTGGCCGCCCGCGGTCGTCGCGCGGGCCAATCGCACCAGAACAACGCCACTGCTGCCGCGCCTGGGAGCGCAACGATGACCCCGCGCGGGCCGGTACGCGAATTGAACGTCTGAACTTTTATGCAATCCTGATCTGAGTGCAGCGCAACATGCGCTTAGTTTCAAAACATCGTGTCTTTGACCGCACCGGCGCGTGCTGTTAGATTCCGTGAAGACGCAGTATGTGCGTTACGAAATCTTGAGCATCACCTTAACTCTGAGGAGAGCCGCGGTGATCACGATCGCAGTCAACGGAACCCAGCACCAAATCGATATCGAGCCCGACACCCCACTGTTGTGGGTGTTGCGCGACATTGTCGGCCTGACCGGCACAAAATTCGGCTGCGGCATTGCGGAATGTGGCGCCTGCACCGTTCACGTCGACGGCCAGCCGATGCGCTCGTGCTCGGTGCCGATCGGCCTGCTCGAAGGCGCGAAAGTCACGACGATCGAAGGGCTTTCGTCCGATAACAGCCATCCCGTGCAGCAGGCCTGGATCGCCGAGGACGTGCCGCAATGCGGTTACTGTCAGTCCGGCCAGATCATGGCGACTGTCGCATTCCTCAAGGACTTCCCCAGCCCGACGGACGCCGATATCGACGCGAACATCACCAATATCTGCCGTTGTGGGACCTACGAACGTCTGCGCCGCGCCATTCATCGCGCCGCCGACATGATGAAAGCTTAAGGGAGGCCGCGATGCATGGAAGCCGTGTCGCTTCAACGCTAAGCCGCCGACATTTCATCCTCACCGCCGCGACGGCCGCCGGCGGCTTCATGATCGGCATCGGCGCTGCGCCGCGCGCCGCCGACGCGGCCACCGTCCCGGCCCAGCCTTGGAACGATGACAACGCCTATGCCCCGAACGAAATCGACGCCTGGATCGCGATCGATCCCGACGATTCCATCCTGATCCGCTATCAACGATCGGAAATGGGCCAGGGCAGCATGACGGCGCTGCCGATGATGATCACCGAGGAGTTGCACTGCGACTGGTCGAAAGTTCGCATTGAATATGCCTCGCCCAACCGCAATCTGCGTGAGAAGAAGGTCTACGGTCCGATGTTTTCGGCCGGCAGCCGCTCGGTACGCGGGTCGCAGAAGCTGGTGCAGCAAGTCGGCGCCAGCGCACGCGAGCGCCTGATCGCCGCTGCTGCCGCGCGCTGGAGCGTACCGGCATCGGAATGCACGGCGGCACAGAGCGTGGTCACGCATACGCCTACCGGCCGCACGTTCCGCTACGGCGAACTGGCCCCCGACGCGGCGAAGATCACGCTCGCGGCGGAGCCGGCGATCAAAACGCCGGCGCAATTCACTTTTATCCCGCGGCCGCTGCCGCGGGTCGATGTCGTCCACAAGACCGATGGGTCGGCCAAGTTCGGCATCGATGCGCAAGTCCCGGGCATGGTATTCGCCGCGATCACGGCCTGCCCCGTCCCTGGCGGCAAGCTCAAGAACGTCGATGATTCGGCGCTGTCCGGCTCGCCGGGCATCGTTGGGGTCGTGAAGCTCGACAATGCGGTCGCCGTGGTAGCGACCGACAGCTACTGGCGCGCCAAGCGCGCGCTCTCGCGGCTGCATCCCGAATGGGATGTCGGCGCGGCGGCCGGCCAAGTCGACAGCGAGCAACTTTCGGCGGAATACCGCGCGGCGTTGGACGGTCCCATGTTGACCGCACGCAACGACGGCAACGTCGATCAGGCGATGTCAGGCACGACGAAGACGTTCGCCGCGATCTACGAGACGCCCTATCTGTCGCATTCGCCGATGGAGCCGATGAATGCGACGGTGAATTTGCAAGCCGACCGGCTCGATGTCTGGGTCGGAACGCAGGCTGCGGACGAGGCGCTCGAGGCGGCGGCGAAAGCCTCCGGCCTCAAACCGGAGCAGGTCTATGTGCACAACGCTTTCGTCGGCGGCGGCTTCGGCCGCCGCGACGCCAGCGACGAGATCAAGCAGGCCATCGCCATCGCCAAAGTCGTCAAGCGTCCGGTCAAGCTCGTTTGGACCCGCGAGGAAGATACCCGTCAGGATAAATTCCGACCGCATGCGGTGGTCGCATTCAAGGCCACCGCCGGCACCGACGGTTTGCCGACGGCATGGTCGATGCGCGTCGTCACTTCGTCGATCCTGGCGTCGGTCGGCAGGTCGTTCCCCGCCAACAAGGTTGAACCGCAGGCGGTCAACGGCTTGGCCAACAACGGCTACAAGGTGCCGAATCTACGCATCGAAGCGGCGATCAAGAACACGCACTTGCCGGTGTGGTACTGGCGCGCGCCGGGGGTGAACCAGCACGTCTTCGCCATCGAAAGCTTCCTCGACGAGATCGCGTCAGCGAGCGGCCTCGATCCCTATCAGGTGAGGCGCAAACTTCTGGAAGGAAAGCCCGACTGGCTCAAGGTGCTGGATACCGCCGCCGAAAAGGGCGATTGGGGCAAGCCGCTGCCGCCAGGGAGCGGCCGCGGCATCGCGATCTGCGAGGACGACGACAGCCTGTGTGCGCAGGTCGCCGAGGTGACCGTCAAGCCGAACGGCGAGGTGAAGGTCAACCGCGTTACCGTCGCGCTCGACCCGCGCTACATGGTCAATCAACTGACCATCGCCGAGCAGGCCGAGGGATCGGTGATCTTCGGGCTGAGCGCCGCGCTCTTCGGCAAGATCACGATCAAGGACGGCGCCGCGGTGCAGGGCAATTTCGACACCTATCGCATGGTGCGCCTCGCCGAGGCGCCGAAGATCGACGTTCACCTCACACCAAGCGGCGGCAAGGTGTGGGGCGGCATTGCCGAGGTGGCTACCGGGCCGATCAGCGCCGCAGTGGCGAACGCGATCTTCGCCGCGACGGGCAAGCGCATTCGCACACTGCCGATCAGCGACCACGATCTGAGCAGATCGGCATAACCGGCGCAGCAAGCGATCCAGTTCGCCTGGCGCGAGGCGGCCGGCTTTGGCGCCGATGCGACCAAATCAAAAAACGATGCGCCTGCGCCGGGAGGCAGGAAAACGTGACAGCAAGTCCAAAAACGATTCTCGGCGCGCTCCTCCTCATCCTCGGAGTAAGCGCCGCCCAAGCCGACGATGCCGCCAGTCTTGCTAACCGCGGCGAATATCTGGCGCGCGCCGGCGATTGCGTCTCGTGCCACTCAGTCGCCGGCGGCAAGGCGTTCGCCGGTGGCCTCAAAATGGGCAGCCCGCTGGGCGCGATCTACTCGACCAACATCACGCCCGATCCGCAAACCGGCATCGGCAGCTACACGCTCGATGATTTCGATCGCGCCGTCCGCCAGGGCATCGCCAAAGACGGGCACCGGCTCTATCCCGCCATGCCCTATCCCTCTTACGCCAAGCTCACCGACGCGGACGTGGCCGCTCTCTATAATTTCTTCATGAAAGACGTGCCGCCGGTTCATCAGGCGAATCTACCTGATGAGATTCCGCCGCTGCTCAGTTTTCGCTGGCCGCTTGCCATCTGGAATTTTGTTTTCACGACGAGCGGCAGCTACGTGACAAAGCCCGACCATGACGCGACATGGAATCGCGGCGCCTATCTGGTGCAGGGCCTCGGCCACTGCGGCGCCTGCCACACGCCGCGCGGCATCGCCTGGCAGGAGAAGGCGCTCGACGACAGCAGTCCGGCCTATCTCAGCGGCGCGTTGCTTGACGCCTGGTCGGCGCCGAACCTGCGCGGCGATCAGCGTACGGGTCTCGGCGGGTGGTCGGTTGCTGACCTCGCCGGATTCCTGAAAAGCGGCCACAACCGCGACGGCACCGCGTTCGGATCGATGATCGACGTCGTCAATAACAGCACGCCCTATCTGTCGGACGACGACATCAACGCCATGGCGGGTTATTTGAAATCGCTGTCGCCAAGCGTCGCCCAGCCGGCTTACGCCTACGACGGTGCGACCACCGAAGCCTTGCGTGGCGGCCATCCGTCGGAACCTGGCGCCACGCTCTACGCCGGCGATTGCGCGTCGTGCCACGGGCTCGACGGCAAGGGTTTCAGCCCCTATTTGCCGGCGGTCGCCGGCAATCCGACCGTGCTCGACGGCGAACCGGCGTCGCTCATCAATCTTGTGCTGAATGGCTCAACGCCGCTGGTCGTCAAAGGCACGCCCGACGCCTATCGCATGCCGGAATTCCGTGCGCAGCTCGCCGACCAGGATATCGCCGACGTCTTGACGTTCATCCGCAAAGGCTGGGGCAATCAGGCGCCGCCGGTGACGGCCGCGCAAGTCGCCGCGTTGCGCAAGACAACGGATCCGACCAGCGACCAGGTCATCATCCTCAAGATGCGCTGAGCCGTCGCCCGCCCGGCGCGAGCCGGCCGGCGCCATCATGGATTTCCGCGCGATGCCCTTCGCGAGTCGATGCACTTTCCGCCTGTTAGAACAACCAACTGGTTGAGAAATATGGGCCCTGGGTCGTGAAATTGGCATGCGACTGCTGCTCGGTTGCCAAATAGACTCCCCCACTCAAGGGACTACCCGCCACATTGCTCAGCGCATATTCGTTGACTGCATCGAAGTAGATCGCGGCCTGATAGCCTAACTCGAACTTGAAAAGCCCGTAGTCGCGGAACGGAACAAAGTAGGCGGCACCCACTCTGGCATCGACGCTGGGAACCACCTGCGTTGCACTGGGCGATGTCAGGGCTTGATAGTTGGTAACGATGCCGAGCCCGAGCAATGTTGGAGATGCCGTCGTAAAATTGATGCTGCTTTGCGACGAGCCGATCAGCCCGGCACCAGAGGCTTCACCGAAGAACTGGAGATTGCCGAGGTTGTACTGACCCTTTACGCCCAGATGGGGTCCAGCGCCGGCAAATAACGAATTGCTGGTATATTGGTGGAAAGTCGAACCGTCTGCGCTCTGGAATGTCCCGGTCAGGGTGTCGCGGATGCGAGCAAACTGCACGCCGCCGAAGACCTGCAATTGGAAGGAACAGTCGGCACAAAAGGTATGGCCGGCGTCCAAATTGACCGCGTCGTACTGCGTTTGCAGATTGTCGTTCGCGGTGCCGCCGGTGAACGCCGCGCCCGCGGGCGGGCCGACTGAATAAGGCGGGCCTACGAATTGCGTGGGACCGGCAGCGACAGAGGCACCGTCGGACGTGTTCAGATGCGTCCAATTCAAGGCGACATCGTCTGACTCGGTCGGCATATAGCTGAGCCCAACATTGAAGGCAGGACTGTATTTCGGGTTGATCGACTGGTTACTCCAATTGGGCGACGGTACCGGCAACGGGCTCACCAGCGTGGCGTATTGTTCGAAATCGCCAGATCCGGGCTGCAAGTACAAGAACGATCCGCTCACCGCGAAATGGGGCCGCCACTGCGGTGTCTGGATTTCAGCGGTGCCGGCGCCGGCGACATTGCCGGTACCCAGCACATAATCGGCTTGCGGCAGCGCCACCGGTGTCGGTGTGGCACGGGCTAAGACGATAGCTCGATGGCCCTCGCCAGCTGCCGCGTGGAAAGCTTCGAGGCGACTGACGCGCGTGCGCAAGGCGGCATTTTCCTTTTCCAAGGCATTGAGCCGCGCCAATATTTGATCGTCGACGGATTTAGCGAATGCCGCGCGAGAGGCGGTGGAGATGACGAGGACGAGACAAAGGAACACGGAGAATTTTATGAACTTGCGCATGGAGCGATCTCCCCAACCGGGCACGTTTCACCACCCGCATGTCGCATCGCGACTTGCGGGATCGGTCAGCACGGCGCGACAGCGCACGGATGCGACCCGGCCCTCTCAAGTGTCAGGTATCGAAGTGGAGCCGCAACGCGCCGCGCCAGCAGCGCCGTGTCCGGCGCAATGTTATGAATTCCGCCGCAGCGGATTCAAGTCCCTTGGGAGCGTTAGCTCGACCCGGCCGGCGACGCGATGAATTTCAGCGCGACGCCGTTCATGCAGTAGCGCAAGCCGGTGGGTTTCGGGCCATCGTTGAAGACGTGGCCGAGATGGCCGCCGCAGCGATGGCACGACACCGCTGTCCGCGTCATCCCGAAGGAGCGGTCTTCGGTCTCGTCGACGGCGTTGGGCAGCGGCTGCCAGAAGCTCGGCCAACCGGTGCCGCTGTCGAATTTTGTCTTTGATGAGAACAGCGACAGATCGCAGCCGGCGCAGCCGAAGGTGCCGGTGCGATGCTCCTCCAGAAGCTTGCTGGTGAACGGCAGCTCGGTGCCGGCCTCGCGTAGCACATTATACTGCGCTGGCGTCAGGAGCTTGTGCCACTCCTCGTCGGTATGGGTGACTTCATAGGTGCGGGTCGCGGCGGTCGCTGCATGCGGTCGCGTCAATCGGAGAACCGCCAGGCCCAATCCCGCAGCGCCGGCATAGAAGACGTGACGGCGTGTCAGCATGTGTCGTCCCTCCCTCAGCGGCGCAGAACTGCGGCGCGCCAACCATTGCGTAATGAATATAAGGCAATTGGGTCCAAGAATGGCCCACTTGCGCGCGATTTGATGACGCCGCGCGAAAAGCTCACATAGAGTTGATGTGTGCGGTCCGGACGGCCGGCGCAAGCGGGCATCAGAGAACGCCTTTCGGCCCCCGTTATTGCGCCGTACTGTGCGGCGGATAAAAATCGGGGGGATCGCGTGGCTTCGCCAGTCGAAATCAAGGTTTTGAGCACGACCGCACTGAAAATGGTATTTGAGGAGCTTTCGCCGCGCTTCGAGCGCGAGACCGGGAACCGCCTCGCCGTCAGCCTCGGGCCGTCATTGCGGCTCGAAAAGCAGCTTTTCGAGGGCGACAGCGCCGACGTCGCGATCGTCACCGCACCGGGCGCCAAGGAGCTTGGCGAGCACGGCAAGATCGTTGCCGCAAGCACGGTCGGGGTGGCGCGCTCGCTGATCGCAATCGCTGTGCCGAAGGGTGCGCCGAAGCCCGATCTGTCCTCCGTCGAGGGCTTCAAGCGGGCCATGCTGGCGGCAAAATCGATCGCGCTGTCAAAGCCGGTCGGCGGCGGCGCGAGCGGCGCGCATATGGCCAAAGTGTTCGAAGAGCTCGGCATCACCGAAGCGATGGCGGCCAAGTCCAAATTCGGCGCCGGCGGCGCCGCGGGACTGGCCGGCCTCGTCGTCCAGCGCGGCGAAGCCGATATCGGCATTCAGCAGATGGCGGAACTGATTGCGGTGCCGGGCATCGACATCGTCGGTCCGCTGCCGGCAGGAATTCAGAGCGTCACGCTGTTCACCGCCGCGATACCGGCGAACGCCACTCATCCGCAGGAGGGCCGCGTTCTGATCGACTTCCTTGTTACGCCAGCGGCCAAAACCGTCATCAAGGCAAAGGGTCTCGAGCCGGTCTAAATCTTCCGGCTGTCATAGGCCCAGTGCAGCAGCGCCTGGCGCTGCCGCGGCCGGCACATGACGTCGCCCGGCTCGCAATTCTTCTGAACCTGGCGCACGTGGCGGCGGATGGCTTTCCAGCGCTTGATCTGCCGCGCATCCTCGGCCGCGATACGCCGCCCCATGTAATAGCGGCAGTACCATTGAAACCAGCCACGCGGATCGTCGCGGTAGATCCAGCCGTTACGGCGCCAGACCGACAGTGGCTGACTGGCGTCGACGCCGAAATAGTTCAGCGCGCAATCGCGCTTCTTGCCGGCGAGCTTGGCGTGCACAAACCAGCTCCTGGGGAATTCCTTGCGGCAGTCGGTCATGTACTTGCCGGCGAATACGCCGAGGCGAAGCATCTGCGCCGGCGTCAGTTCGGGGCGAAATTCGGGATCGAAGCTGCGGCCGGTGGACGCGGTCAGCGCGTAGCGATAGCCGCGCTGCATCTTGTCGTTGACGCTGACGACTCTCTTCAACGCCAAACCCGTTTCAACGCAATGTGCCTTTGAGCACATCCGGATTGACCACATTAATCGGCGTGCCGGCCGCATAAGCGGTGATCTGATCGAAAATGTCGGTGAACTGTAGCTCGTATTCCTCGCACGTCACGTAGCCGAGATGCGGCGTGGCGACGACATTGGCCATGGCGAGCAGGGGATGCTGCGGGTCGGTCACCGGCTCTTCTTCGTAGACGTCGACCGCCGCCATGCCCGGCCGGCCGGCGCGGAGCGCATCGACCAGTGCGCCCGGCTCGATCAGCGGCGCGCGGCTGGTATTGACCAGAAGCGCGGTCGGCTTCATCAGCGCCAAATCGGCGGCGGTGACGATATGCCGGGTCGCGGGGACGAGGCGCATGTGCAGCGAGACGACATCGCATCCGGCAAAGAAGGCTTCTTTGCTCGCCGCCGTCACATAACCGTCGGCGCGCGCTTTGGCGAGCGTATCCGGCCGCGCCCACACCACGACGTTCATGCCGAAGGTGCGGCCATAGCCGGCCACCACGGCGCCGATCCGGCCGTAACCGTAGATACCGAGCGTCTTGCCGCGCAGCGTTTGCCCGATACCGATCTGCCATCGGCCCGTTTTCAGCGCGGCGATGTGCTGCGGAATAAGCCGCAGCGAGTCCAGAATAAGCCCCCAGGTCAGTTCGGCCGCGGCATAGGACGGCGTGCCGGCATGCTGGCTCGACGAGACGATGATGCCGAGCCGCGTGCAGGTCTCGACGTCGATATGGGGATAGACGCTGCGCTGGCTGATCAGCTTCAGCCCGGGCAGACGCTCCAGCAACGGCGTGCGGATTTGCGTGCGCTCGCGGAACAACACCAGTGCTTCGGTGTCCTGCAATCGCTCGGCGAGGATGGCGGTGTCTTGAACGTGATCGTTCCAGATCGTGACATCGTGGCCGCGCAATTTGCCGAAACACGGCAGGCCGCGCAGCGTGTCGAAATAGTCGTCGAGGATGGCGATTTTCATGGGCGAACGGCAAATGGCGAGGGGCACATACTAGTCCCGCATCTCGCGCGCTTCGCTATTTGAAGGAGCGGTTTTCCCAAAAGAAAACCGGGCCCTTACGGGCCCGGTTTAGTACGCCAGCGTGGGGGCGCTGGCGTCACCTTCCAGAGGGGAACGGCTGCAAAGCACGCGATTACCTATCTGGGAGGATAGCGGCAACCGATGCCGTGCAGCACGCCTGCACTATGCGATTCACCGCGTGCTCACACAACGCGAAGCTTCACATGACAGCCATGCGGTATAGGCAAGTTGCGGCGTTTGCGCGCAGTTTTCCGCGTCAGTTTTGCGCGTCCAGGCCCGGCGCGAAAGCGCCCGCGTTGTCAGCTAAAAATTCCAGCGCTGGGCGTTGGCGACGAGGAAATCGCGAAACGCCTGCACGCGCGCGACTGCCTTGAGCTCTTCGGGATAGACGAAATAGGCGTCGAGCGCGATCGCTTCGGCGTCGCCGAATAGTTGCACCAGCCCATCCTCGACCAGGTAGTCGGGCAGCATCGCGATGCCGAGCCCGCGCTGGCAGGCGCGCAAAATGCCGAGGATATTGTTGATGACGAGATGCGGCGTGCGCGGCCCCTTGCCGTCGCGGGCGACCTCGATCAGCCAACGCGAAGGCTGCAGATGCGAGGGCACATTGCCGCCGAGCACCAGGGAGCGGTGGGTGTCGAGATCCTCGAACGCGCGCGGCGTGCCGAATCTCTTGAGATATTCGGGCGAGGCATAGACGTGGAAATGCACTGAAAACAGCTTGCGCTGAATGAGGTCGGGCTGCGTCGGCTGGCGCAGCCGGATGGCGACGTCGGCCTCGCGCATGGCGAGGTCGAGTTCCTCGTCGGTGGTGAGCAGCGTGATATGCACTTCCGGATAGAGTTCGATGAATTCGCCGAGCCGCGGGGTGAGCCAATGCACGCCGATCCCCGGCGTCGTCGTCACCCGCAGATCGCCGTTCGGCCGCTCCCGGCTGTCGGTCAGCTTGGCGCGCGCGGCCTCAAGCTTCATGAACACATCGTGGGCGGTGCGATACAGCAGTTCGCCCTGCTCGGTCAGAATCAAACCGCGGGCGTGGCGGTGAAACAGCGAAACCGAGAGCTCCTGTTCGAGCGCGCTCACCTGCCGCGACACCGCCGATTGCGACAATCCGAGTTGCTCGCCGGCATGAGTGAAACTGCCCGCCTCGGCCGCGGCGTGGAATACTTTAAGCTTGTCCCAATCCATTTTCGCACTTTCTTCCTCTCCCGCGACGGGAGAGACGAAAATTATTCCGCCGCCAGCCGCGGCTCGGCCTCACCGTGGGCCGCCAGAAATTTCTCGGCTTCAAGCGCCGCCATGCAGCCCAGTCCGGCGGCGGTGACCGCCTGGCGATAGACGTCGTCGGCGACGTCGCCGGCCGCGAACAGACCGGTGACCGAGGTCGCCGTCGAATGCGGGGCCGTCTTCACATATCCGGTAGGCTTCATCTCGACCTGGCCGACGACAAGTTCTGTCGCCGGCGAGTGGCCGATGGCGATGAAAATGCCGTCGATCGCCCGCTCTGTGATGTCGTTGGTCTTGACGTCGCGCAGCACCGCGGTCCGCACCTTGAGCGGGTTTTCGTCGCCCAACACGTCGTGCAACACGGAATTCCAGAGCACCGAGATTCGCGGGTTCTGGTAAAGCCGTTCCTGCAAAATGCGCTCCGCCCGCAAATGGTCGCGCCGATGCACCAGCGTAACCTTGGCGGCGAAATTGGTGAGAAACAGCGCCTCCTCGACCGCAGTGTTGCCGCCGCCGATCACCAGCACTTCCTTGCCGCGGTAGAAGAAACCGTCGCAGGTCGCGCAGGCGGAAACGCCGTAGCCGCGGAATTTTTGCTCGCCCGGCAGGTCGAGCCAGCGCGCTTGGGCGCCGGTTGCAAGGATCAGCGCATCGGCGAAATAGATATCGCCGGAATCGCAGTCGAGCCGGAATGGCCGCCGCGACAGATCGAGCTTGGTGACATGATCGGCGACAAATTTGGTGCCGACATGAGCCGCCTGCTTTGCCATCTGCTCCATGAGCCAGGGCCCCTGGATCACGTCGGCAAAGCCGGGATAATTCTCGACGTCGGTGGTGACGGTAAGCTGGCCGCCGGGCGCGATGCCCTGGATCAGGATCGGATCGAGCATGGCGCGGGAAGCGTAGATCGCAGCCGTATAGCCGGCCGGCCCCGATCCGATGATCACGACCTTGGCGTGGATGGTGTTCGACAACGGTTCGTCTCGATCATTGCGGCAGGTTTACGGATCGACCCCGCCCAAAAGCCCCGCGAAACCGGCCATTGCGACCATCGCCAGACTGGAAACGCCGTCGAAACCGGGTCAACGACCGGGTTCCGCCGGCAAGCTATTCGTTGGCAATGTAGGGATTCTCGGGAGCTATGCAAGATACGCAGGTCAGGAATCAGCGGGGCGGAAACGGGAACCAGAACCGCGCCGTATCAAGTTTGATCACCGGCGGCGAACGCCCGATCCGCGCTACTTCCACTCGACTTTCATCACTTCGTAGGCCTTGGCGCCGCCGGGCGTGACCACCTCGACCTGCGCACCCTTCTTCTTGCCGACCAAAGCGCGGGCGAGCGGCGAGGTGATCGAAATCTTGCCCTTCTTGGCATCCGCCTCGGGCTCGCCGACGATCTGCCACACCGCCTTTTTCTCGGTGTCTTCGTCGACCAAGGTGACGGTCGCGCCGAACGTAATGGTCTCTCCGGAAAGCTTCGAAACGTCAATAACTTCGGCGCGCGCGATCTTATCCTCAAGATCGGCGATGCGGCCTTCATTGAGCGACTGGGATTTTTCGCCGCGTGATATTCGGCGTTCTCGGAAAGGTCGCCGTGGGTGCGCGCGTCAGTGATCTGCTGAATGATCCGAGGCCGCTCCACCTGCTGGCAATGCTTCAGCTCGGACTCGAGCGCCGAGTATCCCTCTTCCGTCATCGGAATCTTGTCCATCAGTCTCAAACCTCCAAACTGCGCAGAGTCAAAATTCCAGTCGCGGGCCGAGGCAAAGCCTGGCCACGCGACGGGAAGACTTGCTCTACACGTGCCGGCGCTGCGGCCGTTCCGACTCTCGATCAGACTCGGCCCCGAAATAGCTCTGGAGCGCACACACTTCGAGGTCGCCCCCGAGATAGGCCCTAATGCCCTGCGCTGCGGCGACAGCCCCTGAGAGAGTGGTGTAGTACGGCACTTTATGCAAGAGGGCTGCGCGCCGGAGCGAGCGGCTGTCGTTGAGCGCGGTGGCCCCTTCGGTGGTGTTGAAGACAAGCTGGACTTCGCCGTTTTTGATTGCGTCCACGATGTGCGGCCGGCCTTCGGCGACTTTGTTGATCCGCACGGCCGCGACGCCCGCTTCGGCGAGGTAACGCTGGGTACCCGACGTCGCCAGGATGCGAAAACCCAAGCCGGCGAGCAACCGCGCCGCTTCGAGAATACGCGGCTTGTCGGCGTCCTTCACCGACACGAACACCGTGCCGGTTTTCGGCAGCCGCGAGCCGCCGCCGAGCTGGCTTTTGACGAACGCGACATTGTAGTCGCGGTCGATGCCCATGACTTCGCCGGTCGACTTCATTTCCGGACCGAGTACGGTATCGACCGCGGGGCCGAAGCGCGCGAACGGGAACACCGCTTCCTTCACCCCGACATGGGTCGCGGCGCCGGGCTCGAAATGCTGGGCTTTCAGCTTGAAGCTCGCAAGCGATTCGCCGGCCATGATGCGCGCTGCGATCTTGGCCGCCGGAACGCCGGTCACCTTGGCGACGAACGGCACCGTGCGCGATGCGCGCGGATTGACCTCGAGCACGTAAATGTCGCCGTCCTTGATGGCATATTGCACGTTCATCAGGCCGCCGACCTTGAGCGCCAGCGCCAGCGCCCGGGTTTGCCGGTCGAGTGCGTCGATCGCCGCGGCCGAAAGGTTGTGCGGCGGCAACGAGCAGGCGCTGTCGCCGGAATGAATTCCGGCTTCCTCGATGTGCTCCATGATGCCGGCGATGTAGCTGTCCTTGCCGTCGGCGAGGCAATCGACATCCACCTCGACGGCGTCGGTGAGATAGCGGTCGATGAGCAGCGGCCGCTTTTCCGACACCGCGAATTCCGACGGCCGATCGAGATCGGCCGCGAGCCGCGCCACATAACGCGCCAGATGATGCGAGTCGTGCACGATCTCCATGGCGCGGCCGCCCAGCACATAGGACGGCCGGATCACGATCGGGTAGCCGACCGATTCGGCGATCGCTTTCGCTTTTTCCGGCGAGGTAGCGATACCGCTCTTGGGCTGGCGCAGTTCCAAGCGGTCGAGCAGTTGTTTGAAGCGGTCGCGATCCTCGGCGAGATCGATGGCGTCGGGTGAAGTGCCGAGGATCGGCACCCGCGCGGCTTCCAGCGACTGTGCGAGCTTGAGCGGAGTCTGGCCGCCGAATTGCACGATGACGCCATGCAGCGTTCCATGGGCGCGCTCGGCATCGATGATCTCGATCACGTCCTCAGCGGTGAGCGGCTCGAAATAAAGCCGGTCCGACGTGTCGTAGTCGGTCGACACCGTCTCCGGATTGCAGTTGATCATGATGGTTTCGTAGCCGACTTCCTTGAGCGCGAAGGCGGCATGACAGCAGCAATAGTCGAATTCGATGCCCTGCCCGATCCGGTTCGGGCCGCCGCCGAGAATGACGACTTTCTTCTTGTTGGACGGCCGAGCCTCATCGATCGCGCGGCCGGCGAACGGCGTCTCGTAGGTCGAATACATGTAGGCCGTCGGCGAAGCGAATTCGGCGGCGCAGGTGTCGATCCGCTTGAAGATCGGCCGCACTCCGAGCGCGCGGCGGCGCGTCGCAACCTCATCGGCGGATAGTCCGGTCAGCTGGCCGAGCCGTGGATCCGAAAAACCCATGGCCTTGAGACGGCGCAGCGCCGGTGCCGATACCGGCAGACCTTTGTCGCGGATCTCCGCTTCCATATCGATGATGCTGCGGATTTGCGCCAGGAACCACGGATCGATCCGGCAGGCGCTATGGATATCGGCGTCGCTCATGCCGAGCCGCATCGCCTGCGCGACTTTGAGCAACCCGTCGGGCGACGGCGTGCCAAGCGCCGCGCGAATGGCGTTCTTGTCGTCGCCCTCGCCGAGGCCGGGGATGGCGATCTCGTCGAGTCCGGTGAGTCCGGTCTCAAGCGAGCGCAAGGCCTTCTGCAGGCTTTCCGCAAAGGTCCGCCCGATCGCCATCGCTTCGCCCACCGATTTCATCGACGTGGTGAGCACCGGCTCGGCGCCGGGAAATTTCTCGAAGGCAAACCGCGGCACTTTGGTGACGATGTAATCGATGGTCGGCTCGAACGAAGCCGGCGTGGCGCCGCCGGTGATATCGTTTTTGATCTCGTCGAGCGTGTAGCCGATCGCAAGCTTGGCCGCGACCTTGGCGATGGGAAAGCCGGTCGCCTTCGAAGCCAGCGCCGAGGAGCGCGACACCCGCGGATTCATTTCGATGACGACGAGCCGCCCGTCCTCCGGATTGACCGCGAACTGCACGTTGGAGCCGCCGGTCTCGACGCCGATCTCGCGCAACACCGCGATCGAGGCGTCGCGCATGATCTGGTATTCCTTGTCGGTCAAGGTCAGCGCCGGAGCGATGGTGATGGAATCGCCGGTATGCACGCCCATCGGATCGACGTTCTCGATCGAGCAGACGATGATGCAATTGTCGTTCTTGTCGCGCACCACCTCCATCTCGAATTCCTTCCAGCCGAGCACCGATTCTTCGATCAGCACTTCGGAGGTCGGCGACGCGTCAATGCCGCGCTCGACGATCTCGATGAACTCGGCCTTGTTATAGGCGATGCCGCCGCCGGTGCCGCCGAGCGTGAACGACGGCCGGATGATGGCCGGCAGGCCGATATCCTCGAGCGCTTCCAGCGCCTGGATCAACGTCTTGATCTGGTGCGAACGCGGCGTCGCAAGACCGATCTTGGTCATCGCGTCGCGAAACAGCTTGCGGTCTTCAGCCTTGTCGATGGCGTCGGCGGTGGCGCCGATCATCTGCACGTCGAATTTTTCCAGAACGCCCATGCGGCGCAGCGACAGCGCGGTGTTGAGCGCGGTCTGGCCGCCCATGGTCGGCAAGAGCGCAAAACCGCCGGGAACGGCGTAGCGTTCCTTCTCGATGATCTTGGCGACGATCTCGGGCGTGATCGGCTCGATATAGGTGGCGTCCGCCAGATCCGGATCGGTCATGATGGTCGCAGGATTGGAATTGACCAGGACGACCCGGTAGCCCTCCTCTTTGAGCGCCTTGCAGGCCTGCGTGCCGGAATAGTCGAATTCGCACGCCTGGCCGATCACGATCGGCCCCGCACCGATAATCAGGATCGAGGAAATGTCGGTCCGTTTGGGCATCGCTTCCGCATATAGGCACAAAAAAAGGGCGCGCATCGCGCGCGTCCCTCGACCAGCGCCGGGGCCGGCCCCGCGCGAGCGGGTCTTAGACCAGATTCGGCGGGGATGGAAGGCTCGCCGGGCCGCCCGCCCGGCATGCGGCCCGCATCCGCGTCGGGCTTGCAATATAGGGGAAAGTACCGCACCCATCGGCCGGTCCGGCGGCGGCGAATTGCGGCGGCGGTCGCGTCTGATCAACAATGAGCGGAGGAACGCGTGGGCGCGGCAATGCAAGGCGAACTGCAGCCGACCATCTACCGGTTCAAGTTCGGCGGCTTCGAGATCGCCAATATCCTTGACGGCAAGGTCATCCGCGATGGTTTGCATCCCGGTTTTGGCCCGGAGCACAGCGCCGACGAGGCGGCAAAACTTTGCCGCAGCAACAATATCGAGCCCAACCGCTACGAGCACCCCTTCATCCCGACGCTGGTCAATACCGGCAAAGAACTCGTCTTGTTCGATACCGGCAACGGGGCGCTGCGGCGCGACTATCCGCAATTGAGCAACCGCCTGTCCGACGGACGGCTGGTCGAACGGCTCGGCCAGGCGGGCTACAAGGCCGCCGACATCGACATTGTCGTGATCACCCACGGCCACCCCGATCACATCGGCGGCCTCATGGACGGCGGCAAAGCTGTGTTCCCCAACGCCCGTTACGTCTTCGGCGCCGCCGAATTCGACTTCTGGAAGCGCGGCGAGAACGTGCGCGAGGCGCGCAAATTCAATCTCCAACTATTCCAGAAGCTCGCTTTGCCGCTGGAGGATCGCGCGAGCTTCATCAAGCCGGGCGACGAAGTCGCGCCGGGCATTCTCCCGGCATGCTCGCGTTTCACATCGAGAGCGACGGCAAGCGGCTTCTGATCTGGGCCGACAGCTGCGTGCACTATGTGATGGCGATCCAGCGGCCGGAATGGCATCTCGACGTCGACGATGACAAGGACAAGGCGGTGGCCACACGGCAGCGCATCCTTGCCATGGCGGCGGCCGAAAAGCTGTTCGTCACCGGCTATCACATGCCGTTCCCCGGCATCGGCACCATCGACAAATCGGCCGACGGCTATCGCTGGGTGCCGGTCAGTTACCAGCTGAATTTGTGAGGGTTGCCGCTTCTGCCACGTCATTGTGCCGCGCGCCGTGCCGGCACCTCAGGCAAGGTTCCATTGCCCCGTAAAGCACAATAACGGGCCCACATGGACACCGGTATTGGCAGCCAATATTCTGCGTACAGCACGGTCCGGTCACCTGGTCGCGGAACCAAAGCAGTTGCTTCTCCGTAATCTGTAACGATGTCGCGTCATTCAGCACCCAGTGTCCCTGCCGCGGCCGAGATGGCCGCCCGCGTAGCGGCGAAGGACTGGTCGAAAACGCTTCTCGGCGACCGCAAAACGTGGTCGCCAAGCCTGAAGCTGATCGTCGACGTCATGCTCGCTTCGGGCTTCCCGATGTGCGTCCGGTGGGGACCGCGCTTCGTGATGATCTACAACGATGGCTACCGCTCCATCCTCGGCGACAAGCATCCCGCCGCGCTCGGCCTGCCGTTTCACGAAGCCTGGCCCGAAGTGCAGCCGCAATTGCGCCCCTTGCACGAAGCCATTCTCAACGGCGCGAGCGGCGCGTTTTTCGCCGAAGATTTATTGATCAAAGTTCAGCGGCGCGGCAGCCTTGCATGGGAGGAAGGGCGGTTCACCGTCAGCTACAGTCCGGTCGCGGACGATAGCGTCCCCGGTGCGATCGGCGGCGTTCTGGTGACGGTGGTCGAGACCACTGACCGGGTGCGGACCGAAGAAGCGTTGCGCGCCAGCGAGGAGCGTTTCGCCGGCATCTTCGGACAGACCTCGGTCGGCATCGTGCAATGCGCCATGGACGGCCGTTTTCGTCTCGCCAACAGGCGGTTCTGCGAAATTTCCGGGCGAACCGCGGACGAGCTTCTGTCATTGCGCGTAGAGGACATCACGCATCCCGACGATCGGAACAACGATGCCGTGCTGCGGCAGCGTCTGATCGCCGACGGCGAACCGTTCATCGTCGAGAAGCGCTATCTGCGGCCCGACGGATCGCAGGTCTGGACCAGAGTCGACGTGTCCCTGATGCGGAGCGGCGACGGCACGCCGCATTATTTCATCGGCGTCGTGCAGGACATTACCGAGCGCAAGCTTTCGGCGGAGGCCTTGCGCGAACGCGAGGCCGATCTGCGGCTGGTGCTCGATTCGGCGACGGACGGCGTCTATTGCGTCGACACTGACGGCGTAACGACGATGTGCAATTCGGCGTTTTTGCGCATGCTCGGCATCGCACGTGACGAAGACGCCGTCGGCAAAGAGCTGCACGATGTCATCCATCACAGCCATCCTGACGGCTCGCATTATCCGAAGAAGGAGTGCCCGATCTATCGCACCGCCACGGGTGGCGAGCCCGCGCATGTCGACCATGAATTGTTCTTTCGCCGCGACGGAACGAGCTTCCCGGTCGAGTATTGGGTGAACCCGATCGTGCGCGACGGCAAGTGTCAGGGCGCAGTTTGCACTTTCATCGACATCACCGAGCGGCGACGCGCTCAAGGGCAGCAGAGCTTGCTGGTGCGGGAACTGAATCACCGGATCAAAAACCTCTTCGCCGTGACCGGCGGCATGATCGCGCTCAGCGCACGATCGGCCGATACGCCAGGCGAATTTGCGGCAAATATCCAGGGCCGGCTCGACGCGCTTGCGCTCGCGCACGACCTGATCCTGCCCGGCGCCGGCGACGAAGACGAGACGGAGCAGCCGACCGGACTGGACGCCTTGCTGCGCAAGATTCTCTCGCCTTACGTCGAAACGGACGCCGATGGCGGGAATTCCCGGCTCGTCATCGAGGGACCGCCGGTGCCGCTCGGTGCCCGCGCGGTCACGACCTTCGCGCTCATTCTCCACGAACTCGCGACCAACGCGGCAAAATACGGCGCGCTGTCGGTGGCACAAGGACGGCTTCACATTGCGTGGTCCTGCGCCGCCAACGTTCTGGTAATGAAATGGGCGGAGAGTGGCGGTCCGGCCGTTGCGGGGACGCCACAAACCAAAGGTTTTGGGACGCTGCTCTCCGATCACAGCGTGCGCACGCAATTCGGAGGTTCGCTCTCGCATGACTGGAACCGCAGCGGCCTCGTCGTGAGCCTTTCAGTTCCGTTGGAACGATTGCAGCGATGACACGATTGGCCTTCACTCTCGAACCGTAGGACGCGTCACTTGCTCGAAGATGCAGCCATCCTGATTGTCGAAGACGAGCCTTTCATTGCGCTCGCGCTCAAGGCGTCGGTCGAGGATGCCGGCGGCAAGGTGGTCGGACCGGTCGGAAGCGTTCACGAAGCCATGCAGTTACTGGAAACCGATGCCGTGGCGGCGGCGATCCTCGATGTGCAGCTCAGCGACGGCAATGTGACGCCCGTGGCGGAAGCTCTCGCCGCGCGCGGTGTGCCGATGATCATTCAAAGCGGCGTCGCGCTACCGGCCGACTTGAGGCGTCAATGCCCCGATGTGATTCACTACAGAAAACCGGCGTCGGCGCGCCTCCTCCTCGAGAAGCTCGCCGAGCTTATCGCGCGTTAGAGCATGATTCGGAAAAGTGGACACCGATTTTCCGAAAAGATCATGCTCCATCAAAATGCTGGAGCGTCAATCGCTTCGATATTGCAGCGATTGCGCTCCAGGTTCGGCACGTTGCCATGCCGGCATCAGATGCCGAGGTAGCGGTGCTGAATATCGGGCGCCGCCGCCAATTGTGGTGAGCTGCCCGACCATACAATGCGGCCGCGCTCGATGAGATAATGGCGGTCGGCGATGCGGGTGAGCGCGCCGACGTTTTTATCGATCACCAGGATCGATTGCCCGGCGGCGCGCAACTTTTCGAGGCAGCGCCAGATTTCGTCGCGGATCAAGGGCGCCAGGCCCTCCGTCGCTTCATCGAGGATCAGCAAACGCGGATTCGTCATCAGCGCGCGGCCGATCGCCAGCATCTGCTGCTCGCCGCCCGACAGCAGATTGGCCATGCTGCCGGCGCGCTCCGCGAGCCGCGGAAACAGCGCCCATACGCTTTCGAGCGTCCAAGCGCTTTCGCCTGCGGCGCCGCCGCGCTTCGATGCAGTGGCGACGAGATTTTCGCGCGCCGTGAGGTTCGGAAAGACCTGCCGTCCTTCCGGCACCAGGCCGATGCCGCGCTTGGCGACCCGGTAGGCCGGCAGCCCGCGGATATCGGTACCGTCGAAGCGGATCGCGCCCGACGCCGCGGGCGTAAGCCCCATGATCGAGCGGACCGTCGTGGTCTTGCCCATGCCGTTGCGGCCCATCAGCGAAACCACTTCGCCGGGCGCGATCGTAAGCGAGACGCCGAACAGCACCCGGCTTAATCCGTAGCTGGTCTCGACGTCGTGCAATTCGAGGAGCGGCGCCTCAGCCATGGCAAGCCTCGTCGCGTTCGCCGAGATAGGCGTCGCGCACCGCGGCGTCGGCCCGGATCGCCGCCGGATCGCCCGACGCAATGATGCGGCCGTAAACCAGGACACTGATGCGATCGGCCAGCGCGAACACCGCGTCCATGTCGTGTTCGATCAAAAGGATAGTCAGACCGCCCTTAAGCTGGCGAAGCGTCTCGACCAGCCGCACGGATTCTTCCGGCCCCATGCCGGCCATCGGCTCGTCGAGCAGCAGCATGCGCGGCCGGGTGGCGAGCGCCATGGCGATTTCAAGCTGGCGGCGCTCGCCATGACTGAGATCGGCGACCAGTACATCGGCGCGTTCCGCCAGCCCCACGCGATCGAGCGCGGCGCGCGCCGGCGTGCGCAGATCCGGCTCGCTCCGCGCGTCGCGCCAGAAGCGGAACGAATGGCCAGACCTAGCCTGCACCGCGAGCGCGACATTGTCGAGCGCAGTGAATTCGGCGAACAGCGAGGCGATCTGAAACGACCGCGCCAGCCCGATCTGGCTGCGGCGATAGACCGGCAGCGCCGTGACGTCGCGGCTATCGAAGCGAATGCGCCCGCTGTCCGGCGCGATCTCGCCGGTCAATTGCCCGATCAGTGTGGTCTTGCCGGCGCCGTTCGGGCCGATCAGTGCATGCAACTCGCCCTGCGCAAGCGCGAGCGAGATGGCGTCGGAGGCGACCACGCCGCCGAAGCGCTTGGTCAGGCCGTCGATTTCCAGGAGCGCGTTAGTCACCGCTGGCTCCCGCGGTTCGCCTTCCCGCAATACGGCCTGCTCCCGCAACCAGGCCGTCGATGCCGCCGTGCACATAGATGGCGACCAGCAGCAGCGCCGGGCCGAGGATCAGGTCGGGATAATCGGTAATCCGCGACAGGCCTTCCTGGAGCAGCAGAAACGCGACCGCTCCGATCAGCGGCCCGAACATGGCGTTCATGCCGCCGAGCACGGCGATCACGATCAGGTCTCCGGAACGCGTCCAGTGCATCATGGCGGGACTGATGAAATTGGTGTGATTGGCGAGCAACGCGCCGGCAAGCCCGCACATGGCGCCGGCGATGACGAAGCAGACGAGCTTGTAGCGGAACGTCGGAAACCCGATCGCGCGCATGCGGCGGTCGTTGGAGCGCGCGCCCTGGATCACCAGGCCGAAGCGCGAATTGACGATGCGCCAGACCAGATAAGTGGACGCGAGCAGCAGTGCGAAGCAGAGGTAATAGAACAGCGTCTTGTTGTTAAGATCGATGACGCCGCCGAAACGGCTGCGCGCATAAATGGTCAGGCCATCGTCGCCGCCATAACGGTCGAGCCCCATCGCGACGTAATAGACCATCTGCGCGAACGCCAGCGTGATCATGATGAAATGGACGCCGCGGGTGCGCAGGCTCAGCGCGCCGACGACGAGCGCGTAAAGCATGGATGCGGCAATGGCGACCGGCCACTGCACCAGACCCGAGCCGATGCCCTCCTTGGCGAGAATGCCGACCGCGTAGCCGCCAATGCCGAGATAAGCGGCGTGGCCGAAGCTGACCATGCCGCCGAAACCCATGATCAGGTTCAGGCTCAGCGCGGCCATCGCCAGGATCAGGACGCGGGAGAACAATGTCAGTGCGAACTGATCGCCGGTCAGCGCCGCATAGACCGGCACCAGCGCAAGAAAGACGAGAAGCCCGGCATTGAGCAAAAGCCGCAGGCTGATTCGGGTTTCGTGCCGGCGCCAGATCGGAACGGTCATTTGCTCGCCGCCGGGAACAATCCCTCGGGCCGCACCACGAGCACGATGGCCATCAGCAGATAGATCATCATCGACGACAGCGCCGGCGCCAACGTGGCTGCGGCATTCTCACCGAGATAGTGGTGCAGCAGATCGGGCAGGAAGGCGCGGCCCGCGGTGTCGATGAGCCCGACCAGCACGGCTGCGACAAAGGCGCCGCGGATCGAGCCGATGCCGCCGATGATGACGACCACGAAAGCGGGGATCAGTATGTTCTCGCCCATGCCGATCTGCACGGTCAGAATCGGCGCTTCCATCAGGCCGGCGAATCCGGCAAGCGCGGCGCCGAGCCCGAACACCAGTGTGTAGAGCAGCTTTATGTTGACGCCGAGCGCGCCGACCATCTCGCGATTGGAGGCGCCGGCGCGGATCAGCATGCCGAGCCGCGTGCGCATCACCAGGAGATAAAGGAGCGCGGCCACAACCAGCGTCAACCCGATGATGACGAGGCGATAGACCGGATAATAGACGCCGGGCAGGATTTGCACGGCGGTGAGCATCTGTTCAGGCAGCGCCAGCGTCATCCCGGCCGGTCCCCAGATCAGGCGGACCAGCTCATTGAAGAACAGCAAGAGGCCGAACGTGCCCAGCACATGATCGAGATGATTGCGTCCGTAGAGCCGCCGTATCGCCACCACTTCGAGCGCCATGCCGGCGATCAGCGCGGCTACGACCGCGAGAATGGCGCCTAGCACGAAGCTACCGGTCCATGCCGCGAACGTGGCCGCGAAATAGGCGCCGAGCATGTACAGCGAACCGTGCGCCAGATTGACGAGGTCCATGATGCCGAAAATCAGCGTCAGCCCGGCGGCCAGAAGAAACAGCAGCATGCCGAGCTGGATGCCGTTGAGGAATTGCTCGATGAGGTACAGCATGGCCTTGACGTGCCGCTTATCCGCTCCGCCGTCATGCCCGCGCTTGTCGCGGGCATCCACGACTTACAGTGCTGCCGCGTAAAAGACGTGGATGGCCGGGACAAGCCCGGCCATGACGATGTCAGCAGACGCATCAAACCGGATGCCTTTCACTTCATCGGACATTTGTCGTGGAAACGGTCCTGGTCGTTTTTGACGATGGTCGCGACGGTGTGGAGCGCATAGATGCCGTCGGCATTCTTCACCGCATCCTGCAGATAGAAGTTCTGGATCGGGATGTGGTTGTTGCCGAACTTGAAGTCGCCGCGCACCGACTTGAAGTCGGCCTTTTCCATCTCCTTGCGCATGCCCTCTTTGTTGCTGAGGTCGCCCTTCACTGCGGTGATCGCGCTGTCGATCAGGCCCACCGCATCATAGGTCTGTGCGCCGTAGAACGACGGCGAGGAATTGTACTTGGCCATGTAGTCGGCGACGAAGTTCTTATTGGCATCGTTGGGCAGGTCGTTGACCCATTCCTGCGCGCCGGGAACGCCGACCGCGAGATCCTTGAGCCGCGGCAGCGACAGCTCGTCGATGGTGAACACGTGTAGAGCGGGATTTGGCCCTTGAGCCCCGATTGCGCATATTGGGTGACAAACTGAACGCCGGCGCCGCCGGGATAGAAAACGAAGATCGCCTCGGGCTGGCCTCGCGCGCCTTCGACAGTTCGGCGGAGAAGTCGAGCTGGTCCGGCCAGCGCGTGTATTCCTCGCCGACGATCTTGCCTTTGAAGGTGAGTCTGCACGCCGGCCAGCATGTCCTTGCCGGCGGCATAATTCGGCCCGATCAGGAAAGCCGATTTTCACGCCCTTCTGATTCATGTAGCATCCCGATCGCGGCCGGCGTCTGGTCGTTCTGCCACGAGGTCGAGAACACGTAGGGCGAGCACAACTCGCCGGCGAACTGCGACGCGCCGGCATTGGTCACGACCGTCATGGTCTTTGAATCGACCAGCGGCTTGAGCGAAGCCAGCAGCACGTTCGACCAGATGTAGCCGACGACGAAATCGACGTGGTCGGATTCGATCAGCTTCTGCGTCTTCTGCACGCCGACTTCCGGCTTCTGCGTGTCGTCCTCATAAATGACTTCGACCGGCAGGCCGCCGAGCTTGCGGCCGAGGTGATCGAGGCCAAGCTCGAAGGAGTTGCTCATGTCGTTGCCGATCACGGCGGTCGGGCCGCTGAACGTGCTGATGAAGCCGATCTTGACTGTCTTGTCCTGGGCCATGGCCGGCCCCAAGGCGCGAGTGCCAGCGCCGTCCCGGCAGAATATCCATCGTTTCATCATCTGCTTGATCCCCTCTCGTTGGCGCACCCGTCTGGTTCTTTGGGCGCATTCCCCGTATTGCCTGTATCCTGCAAGTATCTTGTTGTACGTATGCGCAGTCGAATTGGCGGGCTCGTTCATCTCACAGCAAATCGAAATATTCCCGATGCTCCCATTCGGTGACCTCGTCGGCTCCGGCTGGCCGGTACTGTCCTTGCGGTACCGCGCAATCTCAGCCTCCTTGATATGCGCGTAATAGTCCACAAAAGCCGTCGCCAAATCCGGCGCGGAAACAGGCATTTGTACGCAGCGCGCCGAGCGCCTCTTCAAGCGTTTCCGGCAACGCCTCTGCAGAGGTTTTGTACGGCGCATCGGCAGATGGCCCGGGATCCAGGCCACGGGTCATGCCGTCCAGACCCGCATAAATCTGCGACGCCATGTACAGATAAGGGTTGGCCAGCGGCTCCCCGCACGCGGTTCTCGAGATGCGTCGCCGGATCGCCGGTCTCGCCCATCACCCGCACCATCACGCCGCGATTGTCGCGCGCCCAGATCGCCTGGATCGGGGCCATCGTATTCGCCCCGCGATAGCGTTTGTAGCCGTTGAGCGTGGGCGATGCGAACGCCGTTGCCGCGCCGCATTGGCCAATAGCCCGGCAAGGAAATTGCGGCCGAGCGGCGAAAGCACCTCTTCCTCGTTCTGCGCTGCGAAGGCGTTGGCTTTCGACGTGGCGATCAAGCAACGACTGGTGCAAATGCCAGCCGCTGGCCAGCGTATTGGGCAGCCGCGGCCGGCACATGAAGCTTGCCAGATAGCCGTGCCGGCGCGCCGCCTGTTTCAGCGCGCTGCGAAACAGCACCATCGCATCGGCCGGCGCCATGCCCGCTTCCGGGCGCAAAGGTGAATTCGTATTGGCTCGGACCAAGTTCGACCTCGAGCGATCGCAGCGGCAGGCCGAGCGGCCGCGATATTATGTCCGCAAAACATCCATGATGGGCGCGACCTGATCGTAACGCCCTTCGGTCAGATATTGAAAGCCATGCGTCGTGTGGCTCACCGCGGCGGCTCGGCCGGCCAGGTGAGCGTCTCGGGCGCAAGCCGAAAATCTTCGATCTTGAAGAGGTGAAACTCGACCTCGAGCCCGGCCACATAGTCAAAGCCGGCGTTTGCGAGTTTCGCCAGTGCATCGCGATAAGCCTGCGCGGGTTGCGAGGGGAACTTTCTTGCCGTTCGGGAAATAGCAGTCGCACAACAGCCAGCCGGTGCTGTCGGCCCACGGCAGCACGCGGAATGTTTCCGGATCGGCCACCATGACGAAATTGCCGGCGCCGCCCATTTCCGGCAAGCCCATGCCGCCGCCTGCTTCGAAAACCGGAAACACCGTGCGATGCGACGTGTCCTTGGCAAGCAGCGTGCTCGTCATGGTCACGCCGTCATGCAGCGCCCCAATGCCTCCGCCGCCACCAGGGTCTTGCCGCGCAGCACGCCGTGCTGATCGGGAAATGAAAAGCGCACCAGTTCGAGGTTTTCTGGCCCTGATCGCCTTCTCCACGGCGGCGCCGCCCGCGCTTGCGCCTCGCTCCAGAGGCCGTGCCGATCGACAAAGCTCGAGGGCGAGCGAGCGGCGTTTGTGTGACGACATGCGATAAGCCCGCCGTCATTTCAACGCGTATGCGGCCCAACTGGCGGAATTGCGCTTACTGGCGTCGGTCCTCTGCCAATAGCCCTGCCAATCGTCCGGTTGGACCGATGCCGTCGATCGCGGCCGGGCCGGTCATCTTTGCCGCCGCGACCGCGTCAAATATCATCGGCGGTCGATCGCCCTTGTCGACCGCATCGATGGCGCGGCGCAGCAGGCGGCGATAGGCGGTGATCGCCTTGTCCGAACTGGCCGAGATGCTCCTGCGTGCGGTCGGCAATCTCGCCCATGGATTCGCAGGCCCATTGATCGTGCACATTGATGTCGGCGCCCATGCCGGTATAGGTGTCGTGATCCTGCTCGTGCGGATCGTAGCCGTAATTGTTGGTCTTGTTCTTGCGCGGAACATAATCCGGCAATTCGTAGAGCTGGAGCCGCTGGCGGCGCATTTCGTCCTTGTCCACCGGCGCGCCGAAACTCGTGAAGATGGCGTACCAGTAATGCCTGGTGATCGTCGATCGGCACGTGCCATTGCGTGATCGTCATTTCCCGGCTCATCGGGATGATGAAGGCATTGGGGAACATCAGATTGGTCACGCGCACATGGGTATTCTTCTCGCTGATCTCGCGCAGTGTCGAGAATGCGAAAACCAAAATCGGTCGGCTCGACCTCGATGCGCGGGCGGGGAAATTCGCGCATGATCTTGGTCATCGGCATTTCGGAATCGGTCGAAGTATCGCGGAATAGCTTGCCGTAGCCTTGCTTCGGGATCCTCGTCGTGGAAGAAGCGATGCAGGAACGAGGTATGCGCCGGATCGATGCCGACTTCCAGCGACTGCAGCCAGTTGCAGTCGATCATGCCCTTGAATGCGAAGGTGTGCGAGTTCGGCGCGACAAAGCAGTCGAAGTGCGGAAATTCCGGCGGCTCGCCGGGACCCATATAGGCGAACAGGATGCCGTTCCGCTCCACCACGCGGATAGGCCTTCTGCCGGATATTTTGACACATGGTGCTGCCGTCGGGCTCCGCCGGCGTCTGCAGACAGCTTGCCGTCGACGTCAAACAGCCAGCCATGAAAGGCGCAGCGCAGGCCGCCGTCTTCGCGGCGGCCATAAGCGAGATCGGTGCCGCGGTGCGGACAGGCGCGGCCGAGAAGGCCGTAACGGCCCGCCTCGTCGCGGAAGATGACAAGGTCTTCGCCGAGCAGCCTGACCGGCTTGATCGGCCTGTTGCCGTCGAGTTCGTCGACCAGCGCCGCCGGCTGCCAATAACGGCGCAATAGCGTGCCCGCCGGCTTGCCCGGTCCGGCGCGGGTGATGCGGTCATTTTCTTCTGCGCTGAGCATGGGCGATACTCCGGTTTTCTCTTCGGTTTTCTCTTTACCTGCCGTCCGCGGGGCGCTAGCGTTGTTCGCTGAACGAACATACGTTCGAATTAGACCAAACCGATGTGACCCTGGCAAGCCCGGAGCGCCATGCCGATCCTCAAGCGGTCCGCCGCTGAACTGAATGTGGCGCAAACGTCCGGCCCGGAATTTCTCGAAGCGCTGGCGCGTGGATTGCGGGTGCTTGAGGCCTTCAACGGGGAGCGCGGCAACTCACGCTCAGCGATATCGCAAAGCTCGTCGATCTGCCGCGCGCGTCGGTGCGGCGGACGCTGCATACGCTGGTGCAGCTGGGCTACGCGCAAGCAAACGACCGGCTGTTTCGGCTGACGCCGCGGGTGCTCAATCTGGCGCGCGCCTATTTGCACTCGAACGCCGTCACCGACATCGTGCAGCCCGCGCTCGACCGTTTGAGCGAGCAGACCGGCGAGTCCTGTTCGGCCGCCGTGCTCGACGGCGAAGACGTGATGATGATCGCGCATGCGTCGCCGCAACGCATCCTTCCCGTCAGCGCGCAAATCGGATTTCGCCTGCCGGCCGCGGCCACCTCGCTCGGCCGCGTGCTGCTCGCGGCGCTTGACGATCGCCAGCTCGACCAATTTCTCGCGCAGGTTCAGCCACGGAAAATCACCAAGTGGACGATCGTCGACAAGAGCGAACTGCGCAAAGCCGTTCTTAAGGTCCGTAAAGACCGCTATGCGGTCGCCGACCAGGAAGCCGAACTCGGCTTTCGCTCAATCGCCGTGCCATTGCAAAAGCTCGACGGCAGAGTCATTGCCGCGCTCAACATCGGCGTCCACAGCGAGCATACGCCGTTAAAGGACATGTACGGCCGGTTTTATCCGCAGCTACGCGCCATGGCCGATGAGTTGCAGGGTCAATTGGTGTGACGCGCGGCGAGCCGATTGACGATGAACCAAGCTTTGTTCGGCGGCTACGAATGCCACAGCTCAAGCAGCGGGCCGTTCGGTCCGAACACCGGATCGGTTGCCGGCGGTGGCACGTGCGGGATGGTAGCGATCGCTTTGGCGTGATCGGATTTACTGCCGCGGCAGAGGTTATATTCGCCGCTCGTCGGATAGGCGCCGATGACCACCAGCGTCGGCGTTTGCACCAGGCATTGATGGCCGGTGCCCGCCGGCAGAACGACGACATCGCCGGGCGCGATTTCGATCTCGCGGCCCTTCTCGCCGCCGAAGCGCACCGTTGCGCGGCCGCGCGCGATGCCCATCACCTCGTGAATCATCGAATGATAATGGGCGTAAGGGTAAATCCCGTTGCGCCACATCTTGCCCCAGCCGTTGGCCGCGAACGTCTTCTCGATCACGTCTTCCGGATTGGGCGTGCCGCTGAGATCGATGCCGCCGCGATAGAGTACAAGCGGCAAAGCGGGATTGTTCGGAATCCGGCCGTCGTCGGCGAATGTGTAAGCGATGGGTGTGGCGGTCATTGCGGCCGGTCTGTTGTGCGACGCCCAGGGGGACAGTTCTAGCGGAATTTAGCTTGAGAATTCCTAATGCAACCCGATCCCGCCGGGTTGGCCCCTATGTCCGCTTCGACCCGCGCATCATCTCGACGAAACGATTGAACAATAAGTGGCTGTCGCGCGGGCCGGGCGAGGCTTCCGGATGGTACTGCACCGAAAACACCGGCCGGTCCTTGAGCGCCAGGCCGCAATTCGAACCGTCGAACAACGACACGTGGGTCTCGACGGCACGCCCCGGCAGGCTCGCGCTGTCGACGGCAAAACCGTGATTCATGGAGGTGATTTCGACCTTGCCGGTCACCAGGTCTTTCACCGGATGGTTGGCGCCGTGATGGCCCTGATGCATCTTCATCGTCCTGGCGCCGACCGCCAGCCCGAGCATCTGGTGACCAAGGCAGATGCCGAACACCGGCTTTTTCTCGATCAGCGTTCGGATCACCGGCACCGCATATTCGCCGGTGGCCGCCGGATCGCCCGGCCCGTTAGAGAGAAAAATGCCGTCGGGATTAAGCGCAAGGATATCGGCGGCGGAGGTTTTTGCCGGCACCACCGTGACCTTGCAGGCATTGCCCGCGAGCTGGCGCAGAATATTGCGCTTGATGCCGTAATCGATGGCGACGACGTTGAATTCGGCCTCGCTCTGGCGGCCATAGCCCTCGCCCCAGCGCCACGGCGTCTCGTGCCAGGTAAAACGCTGCCCGGTCGTCACCATCGGCACCAGATCCATGCCGACGAGGCCCGGCCAGGCCTTGGCCTCGCGCTTGAGCGCATCGAGATCGAAGCGGCCGGACGGCTCATGCGCGATCACCGCGTTCGGCATGCCCTTCTCGCGAATGAGCGCGGTCAGCGCGCGGGTGTCGAGCCCGGCGAGCCCGATGACGCCGCGGCTCTTGAGCCATGAATCCAGATCGCGTGTCGCCCGGTAGTTCGACGGCCGGGTGATGGCGGAATGCAGCACGACGCCGCGCGCGCCCGGCGTCGCCGCGAGGTTGACGGTCTCGATGTCTTCTTCGTTGGTGCCGACGTTACCGATGTGAGGAAAGGTGAAGGTGATGATCTGCCCGGCATAGGACGGATCGGTGAGGATCTCCTCGTAGCCGGTCATCGCCGTGTTGAAACAGACTTCGCCGACCGCATGCCCGGTCGCGCCGAAGCCAAAACCTTCGATGACGGTGCCGTCCGCGAGCACCAGAAGCGCGGTGGGCTTGGGCTCGTCCCAAACCGCCTTGGTCTGTGGTTGTATCTGCATGGGCAAGAGCCTAAATCATTGCGCTCACCCCTAAGCCCCAGCGGGCGCCATTGCGAGAGGCCTTAGCCGTGTTGCGCGACGATATCAACAGCGCCCTGAAAGCGGCGATGAAATCCGGCCAGGCGCGCCGCGTCTCGACGCTGCGCATGGTCAATGCCGCGATCCTGCAGCGCGAGACCGGCGGCACCGAGCGATCGACATTGAGCGATGCCGAAATCCTCGATGTCATGGGCAAGATGATCAAGCAGCGCCAGGAATTGCTCGATATCTACGAGAAGGCCGGCCGCGCCGAGCTCGCCGCGCAGGAGCGCGAAGAGATCGAGATCATTTCCGCCTATCTGCCGAAGAAAATGTCCGACATCGAGGCGGCGCACGCGATCTCGACGCTGATCAAGGAAATCGAGGCCGAGACGATCAAGGACATGGGCCGCACCATGGCGGCGCTCAAGCAGCGCTTCGCCGGCCAGATGGATTTCGCCCATGCCGGCGCGCATGTGAAGAAGCTGCTCGGCGGGTCATAATTACAGCGGTTCACAAGCGGATCATCACATGGCGTCCTGTCCTATTCGCGGCGTGCGCAGCATCGAGCTCGTCGCCACCAATCTCGGCGAGGCGGCGCGGTTCTACGAGACGGTGTGGCATCTTGCGCCGGTCGAGGCGCGCAACGACTCGCGCTACTTCCGCGGCAGCGGTGGCTACCACCATGTGCTCGGCCTGCATTCCGGCGCGCAGCCCGCGGTGGCGCGCATCGTGTTCGATGTCGCCGATCGCACCGCGGTTGACGCTTTAGCGCAAAAGATTGCGGCGGCGGGCGGCAAGCCCGGGACTCCCGCAAAGCTCACCACCGCCGGCGGCGGCTACGGCTTTGGCTGCAAGGATCCCGACGGCCGCAACCTCGCATTCGTGTGCGATGCCGCCGATCATGCCGATAGCGCCGACGCACCGGACCGGCCGCGCAAGATCGTTCACGTCAATCTCAATACCCGCGACTTCGACGGCAGTTTGCGGTTTTTCACCCAAGCGCTCGGCTTTCGCGTCATCGACGACAATGCGCCGCTGTGGTTCCTGCATTGCGACAATGCCGATCACTGCTCGATCGTGCTGTGCAAGATGAACCTGCCGACGCTCAATCACGTGGCCTTCGACATGCCGGATTTTGATTCGGTGATGCGCGGCATGGGCCGCATGAAGGATAATGGCTATCCGATCGAATGGGGCCCAGGGCGCCACGGGCCGGGCGACAATGTGTTCGCTTATTTCTGCGGGCCCGACGAAGTGCCGCTCGAATACGCCGCCGAAGTGCTTCAGGTCGACGACAGCTACCAGCCGCGCCCGTCCGACTATTGGAAATACGCGCCTGGCCGCTCCGACCAGTGGGGCATCACCCTGCCGCGCTCGCCGCGCTATTACCGCGTCCAGCGGCTATTCGCCTTTACCGCCGACGGCGACCGACTGGGTTAAGCGGAATTCGGGCCCGAGGCCTGCACGGCCTGTGGATAACCGGGACAAGGCTGGCCGGCGGGGACACCAAGGTAAGTCGCCGTATATTTAGGGCTCGACTGCGCTACCCTTCCCACTCACAGCGAATCACCATGCGATTCACGCCGCAATTTCTCGACGAGCTGCGCGCGCGGCTTCCGGTCTCGGAGGTCGTCGGGCGGCGCGTGAAATTGCGCAAGGCCGGCCGCGAATGGAAAGGCCTCTCCCCGTTCAACCAGGAGAAGACGCCGTCGTTCTTCGTCAATGACCAGAAGGCGATGTGGTTCGACTTCTCCTCCGGCAAGAACGGCAACATTTTCGATTTCCTCATGCTCACCGAGGGCGTGAGCTTCCCGGAAGCGGTCGAGCGGCTTGCTGCGGCTGCGGGCGTGCCGCTGCCGGCGGTGACCCGCGAGGCGGCCGCGCACGAGGAGCGGCGCAAGACGCTGCACGACATCGTCGAGCTGGCGGCGAAGTTTTTTAAATCGACGCTGGCGTCAAGAAACGGCGCACGCGGCCGCGGCTATCTGCTCGACCGCGGCATCCATGCCGCGACCCAGCTCAAATTCCGCATCGGCTACGCGCCGGGCGACCAATATGCGCTCAAGGAACATCTCGGCGCCGCCAAAATCTCGGTAGAGGACATGGCGGAAGCCGGCCTCGTCGTCACCGGCGAAGACATCGCGGTGCCGTACGACCGCTTCCGCGATCGCGTGATGTTTCCGATCGCCGACTGGCGCGGCCGCGTCATCGCCTTCGGCGGCCGCGCGCTCGAGAAGGAAGTCTCCGCCAAATATCTCAATTCGCCGGAGACCCCGCTGTTTCACAAGGGTGCAACGCTCTACAACATCGCCGCCGCGCGCAAGGCCGCTCATGAAGGCGCGCGCGTCATCGCGGTCGAAGGTTATGTCGACGTCATCGCCATGGTCACGGCCGGTTTCGAGGGAACCGTGGCGCCGCTCGGCACCGCACTGACCGCCGAGCAGTTGGCGCTGATGTGGCGCCTCGCCGACGAACCGACCTTGTGCTTCGACGGCGACGATGCCGGACGGCGGGCGGCCTACCGCGCGATCGATCTGGCGCTGCCGCTTCTCAAACCCGGCAAAAGCCTCAAGCTCGCCGCGCTGCCGGACGGCCAGGATCCCGACGATTTGGCCCGCTCCGGCGGCCGCGAAGCAATCGACGACGTGCTTGGCGCGGCCCGCCCGCTGGCGCAGGTGCTGTGGTCGCGCGAGAGCGAGGCGGGCCCGTTCGAGACGCCGGAACGGCGCGCCGCCTTCGAGGCGCGCATCACCGAAGTGACGGCGGCCATCGGCGACGAATCGGTGCGCCGCTATTACCGGCAGGATTTTTCCGAAAAACTACGCCGCATTTTTGCGCTGGCGGAGATTTCGACGCGCCGCGGCGGTTTTAATCGCGGCAGCTTCAATAAAGGTAGTTTCGGCGGCGGCGGCTACAACGACAAAGGCTCTGACCGCAAATTCCGCGGCCGCGATCCCGCGCGATCGGCCGCGTCGACGCTTGGCGAGGAACCTTACATCGCGGCAAGCCCGCAGCTTGCCGCGGGTCCGCTGCATCGCGGCCATCGCGCTGCCATCCCGCTTCGCGAAGCCTTGATCCTGCAAGCAGCGATCAATCATCCGTGGCTGCTCCACGACCACCTCGAAGAGCTCGCCACCGTCGAGTTCCGCCACGCCGATACGCAAAAACTCAAAGGCGCGCTGATCGACGTCTTCGCCCATCATTTCGCCGAGGATTTCGCCAAGGACTACGACCCGGACGGCGACACTGCTCGATCCGCGGAGTCGGCCGCGCTTGCCGCGGAACTCGCCAAGCGGGGCTTCACTACGCTGCTCGAACGCATGGCTCGCACCATTACCACCCCGTCGGTCTGGGGCGCCCGGCCGAACGCTGCAGCGGCCGATGTTTTATTGACCTGGAAGCAGCTTATCGCCTTGCATCGACAGTGGCATTCCCTAACTAGGGAACTTAGGGACGCGGAGACTGCGCTCGGCCAGGACAACACCGAAGCGAACTATGCGCGGTTGCGTGACGTCAAAGCCCGGCTGTCTTCGCTCGACGGAACCGAGGCCCTGATCGAGGGGTTCGGCGCCTCGTCGGGCCGGCCAGCAAGATCGATGTAACGGCGTTGGGGTTGCGGGCCCGAAGGCCGCCGAAGAGAGTCGGTTGGAGACGCTGGACTCGTCCGGCAGCGAGGGAATAAGAGGTCGCCCTCGCGGGGTGTGGTTAGTCGGAGCTTAACTGAGTTCCGCCACATTCGACCTTGATTCGGGTGGCGCGAAAGGGGTTTACCCCCCGATCGGCGCTGTTTTCTTCGGCCCTGGTCTTGCCGCCCCCGCTGGCGGTCCGGCTCGAGGCCCAACAACAAGGGACCCACCGGCGCAAAGCCTCCGGTCCCGGCGTCAAGCTTCGCTCCCCCCGGAGCGAGACTCACGCCATAGAGTAGGGGGACGCGATACGCGGCCCTGTGGAGACAGAGACATGGCAACCAAGAGCGTGGCCACCAAGACCGTCGCGGGCAAGGCCAAGGTCGTTCGACCGGGAATGGCGGTCCCGCAGAAGGATGCCGAAGCCCCGGACAAGGACACCCCGGAGACGCCTGATGCTCCGCTGCCGGTGCTCGATCTCTCGGACGCCGCCGTCAAGAAGATGATCAAGTCCGCCAAGAAGCGCGGCTACGTCACCTATGAGCAGCTCAATGCGGTGATGCCCTCCGAAGAGGTCACCTCGGAAAAGATCGAAGACGTCCTGGCGATGATGAACGAAATGGGCATCAACGTCGTGGAGACCGAGGAAGCCGAAGCCGAGGAAGGCGGCGAGGAGGCCGAGGAAGAAGAGCCTGAATCCGGCGAACTCGTCGAAGTCACGCCCAAAACCCCCGCCAAATCCGAGACCAAGGAGCCGACCGAGCGCACCGACGATCCGGTGCGGATGTATCTGCGCGAAATGGGCTCCGTCGAACTGCTCTCCCGCGAGGGCGAGATCGCCATTGCCAAGCGCATCGAGGCTGGCCGCGAGGCCATGATCGCCGGGCTGTGCGAGAGCCCGCTGTCGTTCCAGGCCGTCATCATCTGGCGCGACGAATTGAACGAGGGAAAAGTCTTCCTCCGCGACATCATCGACCTCGAAGCCACCTATGCCGGGCCCGATGCCAAGCAGGTGGCGCCCGCGGTTCCGCCCGGCACCGATCCGTCGGCCATCGGCGGCGCGGCCATGGGTGGCCCGGCGGGCTCCGGAATCGGCCCGAACGGCATGCCCGGCAACGGCAGCTTCGTGCCGCACGCGGTGCAGACCGTGGCGCCGCCGTCGGCGCCGCCCTCGGCCACGCCATTCAAGCCGGCCAGCGGCGACGGCGAGGAAGGCGGCGAGGAGCCGCCGATCGGCGAATCCGACCTCGACGAGGACGATCTCGAAAACTCGATGTCGCTTGCCGCCATCGAGGCCGAGCTCAAGCCGAAAGTGCTGGAGACCTTCGACAACATCGCCGACGCGTTCAAGCGGCTGCGCCGGTTGCAGGACCAGGACATCGAGCGCCGCCTCATCAATGAGAAGCTGTCGCCCAACCAGGAGCGCAAATACAAGAAGCTCAAGGATGAGATCATCCAGGAGGTCAAGTCGCTGCGCCTTAACCAGGCGCGCATCGATGCCTTGGTCGAGCAGCTCTACGACATCAACAAAAGGCTGGTCGGCCACGAAGGCCGGCTGATGCGGCTTGCCGAAAGCCACAGCGTGTCGCGCGAGGATTTCCTGCGCAATTATCAGGGCTCCGAGCTCGATCCGCGCTGGCTCAACCGGGTGTCGAAACTTGCGGCCAAAGGCTGGAAGAATTTCGTCGCCCGCGACAAGGACCGCATCAAGGACCTGCGCACCAATATCCATACGCTCGCCACCGAGACCGGGCTTGAGATCGGCGAGTTCCGCAAGCTCGTGCACATGGTGCAGAAGGGCGAGCGCGAGGCGCGTCAGGCCAAGAAGGAAATGGTCGAGGCCAATCTCCGCCTCGTCATCTCTATCGCCAAGAAATACACCAATCGCGGCCTGCAATTCCTCGATCTGATCCAGGAAGGCAATATCGGCCTGATGAAGGCGGTCGATAAGTTCGAATACCGCCGTGGTTACAAATTCTCGACCTATGCGACGTGGTGGATCAGGCAAGCGATCACGCGTTCCATTGCAGATCAAGCGCGCACCATCCGCATCCCGGTGCATATGATCGAGACCATCAACAAGATCGTGCGCACCAGCCGCCAGATGCTCAACGAGATCGGCCGCGAGCCGACGCCGGAGGAGCTTGCCGAAAAGCTCGGCATGCCGCTCGAGAAGGTGCGCAAGGTCCTCAAGATCGCCAAGGAGCCGCTGTCGCTCGAAACGCCCATTGGTGATGAGGAAGATTCGCATCTCGGCGACTTCATCGAGGACAAGAACGCGATCCTGCCGATCGACGCCGCGATTCAGTCGAATCTGCGCGAGACGACGACGCGGGTGCTGGCATCGCTCACCCCGCGCGAAGAGCGCGTACTGCGCATGCGCTTTGGCATCGGCATGAACACCGACCACACGCTGGAAGAAGTCGGCCAGCAGTTCTCGGTGACGCGAGAGCGCATCCGCCAGATCGAAGCCAAGGCGCTGCGCAAATTGAAACACCCGTCGCGAAGCCGGAAGCTGCGGAGCTTCCTCGACAACTGATAGTTCACCGTCACCCTGAGGTGCGCACCGCAGGTGCGCCTCGAAGGGCGCGTCGCTTCGCTCGCCAAGCCCGGCCACGGCGTTTGCGCCGCGCTTTTAGTTTTGTCGCCGCCCTACCCCGCCCAGGCCAGCCTTGCCGCGCCGGCTTCGCCGTTGCTGTCGCCCACCACGCAATTGCGCCCGGCGGATTTCGCCATATAGAGGCGCCGGTCGGCGCATTGGAACAGGCCGTCATAATCGGAGGCGTCGTCGGCGCAGGCCGCAAGCCCGATCGAGACCGTGACCAGCGGGGTGTCGGCATCGATGTGGCGCGCGATGGTGCGGCGGATTTTTTCGGCAAGCACCAGCGCGCCGGAACGCGTCAGCGCATCGCCGATCACCACGAATTCCTCGCCGCCGTAGCGGAATACGTCGTCTCCCGGCGCCACGCTCGCCGCAATGATGCGCACGATGCGCAAGAGCACGATGTCGCCCGCGGCGTGGCCGAAGCGGTCGTTGAAGCTCTTGAAGTGATCGATGTCGATGATCAGTAGGCTCAGCGGCCGGCCGGCCAAGGCGGCTTCTTCGACGCGTTTGCGGCCTTGATATTCGAGCTGGCCGCGGTCGAGCGCCCCGGTCAAGGCATCGCGGCCGGAGCGCGCCAGGAGATCCTCATAGCGCTCGCGGTAGGTCAACAGATCGAAAATGTCGGAGACCCGTGGCGGCCGTTTGGTGTTCGGCCGCGGCAGTTCGAGCAGGCGCAGATAGAGCGCGCCGAGCACGCTGTAGATCGCAACCGCCGCCATCTTCGCCACCCAGCCGCCGAACAAAACCGAATACGGCGCACCGGTGAGGTAGCGCAGCCCCGCATAGAACGCCGCCTGGTCGAACGACAGGATCAAGGTGCCGGTCAGCGCGAGGCGGAGGAAAATGTGGTTGCCGAGCGGCCCGCGCAGGCGTTCGTAAAGCAGGATCATCATGATGCAATCAGCAAACAAAATGAGCGTGCCCCACACCATCAGCGCGCCCATCTCGTCGAGAAAGCCAAAATCGGCGTGGCGATTGGCGGCGAGCTCCGCCGCACCGTGCTGGCGCGTCAGGAACGCCAGCGCGAACAACAACAGGTTGCCGATCAGCAAACCGTAGATCGGCTGGCGCACCACGCGCGCGTCCTCGCGGATATAGACCAGCAGCAGCAGCACGAGCTTGCCGGTGAACAATACCGTCGAGCCCGGCGAGGCGACGATGCCGAACGGCAGCGTGACGTAGAGGATCGAGGCGAGATAGGTCTCGAGAAAATGCATTACGCCGAGCGCGCAGAAGAAAGCGCCGATGCCGAGGCGATGGCGCGCCCGGAACAACCCCGCCAGCACGGCGAAATAGATCACCGCATCGGCGGTGAGGAGAAGCGCATTACCGCTGGCTCTTGAGTTGAGCCCGCCGATGAGGCCGGCGAAGATTTCGGGCATTGCTGCGCACTCTGCGGATCCCGCCAAAGCCGGACAACAAGCGGGCTCACGACGTGATTCTTATCCGGCGGCGGTTAACGGAGCCGAAATCCCGCCGGCGCCGGCAGCGCGCCCATCATGTTCCGTAACGGCGGAACTTCCGGTATTCACAGCGGATGGAACTCGGCCTCTCGCATTCGGCCGGGGCGGAGGAACCCGGTGCGCACCGGGCGCGAATTGGAACCCGGATCGCCCGGCGGTGCGGGCGGCGACACGAGGGATGCGATGTCCGAAACCGGCTGGTTCCTCCACTCGCAGCTCGAAAATGACACCGCGCCGGTCGGCGATCTTGCACTGTCGCGGGTGCTCGCGATCGACGACGCCGATTATCCGTGGCTCATTCTCGTGCCGCGATCCTCGGGCGTCACCGAAATCGCCGATCTCGGCGCCGGCGACGCCGCCCGCCTGATGGAAGAAATCGCGCTGGCCTCGCGCGTCCTCAAAGCCGTCAGCGGTTGCGACAAGCTCAATATCGGCGCGATCGGCAATGTGGTGCCGCAGCTTCACGTCCACATCGTCGCGCGGTGGCGGAACGATCCGCTGTGGCCAAAACCGGTCTGGGGCGCCACGACGTCACGCCGCGGCGAGCCGGCGGAATTCGCGCGCTTCGTGGCTGCGGTGCGGAAGGGATTGCAGATAACCTGATCGTTGCGAACCCCGCGAAAGCGCAGGCGGATCAGACAGCCTCAGCCGATGATCGAAAATTTCGCCTCGGGGGCGGTGTCAGTCGGAGGTGGGGAACCGCCGCCGCGCAGCGGCCGATTGATCGGTCGCTTCGTCGATCACTTCGAACACGGTTCCGAAGGCGGCCGTCACCGCAGCGAGGAAGCGCGCCAGGCCGCGGCGTCCGAGGGCACGCGCGGGCGCGGGATTTTTGGCGCGAAGAGCAAGGGTCGTCATGTTGCGGATGGTCCTGTTACTGTGTCTCGGAAGCGGGCAATGGCAATTGTGCCGGTGTCAAAAGCGCGACGACGACGACAGGATGCGCTCGATCTCGCGCTCGGCCTCGTCGGTCAGCGCCTGTCCGCCGCCCTCGAGATAGGCCACGATTTCGCGCTCGGCGGCGCGCTGGCGCGCTTCCACCATGGCGTCGAAGATGCGCTGAAATAGGCCGCGCGCGGGCTTCGGCTTGGGCGTCGCGGCGACAAAATCGTGCCGGCTATCGGCGGTGCTGACATAGGCCATAGGTCGTCTCCGGTTCGTAAATCCGTTCCCCGAAGGCGTTTCCCGGCGTTTTCTTGCTTTTGTTGCAACGCAATATATTCAGACCGAGCTATACCACAATGGCCTGGTACGCATGGATTCTATGCGTCTCATTCATGTGTTGCGATGCAATATAAGCGTCACAAAGCCATAATCGGGCCAAAGCCCTGGAAAATGCTTACCCGACGCGGCCGCGCGGCCGTTTTGGCGCCGCAGGGGTTTCCGGAAGGTTAACGGCTGCTGGGCGCGGAAGCTTTTGCATCCATCCGCTGTAGGATTTATCCGTTACCGCACGAGGCGCGACCTGCGGGTCAAGCGGGCGGTAGCGAGAAGAAGAAGATGCCTCCAACCGTCAGGGACAACACCGCCCTCTCCCGCTTCGAACTCGAGTCGGACGGCGTCATCGCCTATGCCAATTATCGGATCGAAGGCGACGTGATCACTATCATGCACACCGAAACGCCGGAAGCAGCGCGAGGCCGGGGCCTTGCCTCGCAGCTTGTCGCCGGCGCGCTTGGTGCCATCCGTGCGCGCGGGCTCAAAGTCATTCCGCGCTGTCCGTTCGTGCGCGCCTATATCGCCAAGCATCCGGAATATCGCGACCTGCTGGCCTGAGCGGCGGCGGCCATGACGGTCGCACCGCGGATCAGCGTAAAAGCGCGTCCTCATCTCAGCAACATGACTTGACAATCGTCACCGTTTCGGATACACACAAAGAATCAAGCTCGCCCTCAGGGACGCCGTGCGGGTGATGCCGGGCGGAAAGGGGCGAGTGCGGTGCCTGCGGGCGGGGCCTCATCAGTCCTGCTCCCGGGCTGCCCGGGCATCATGCCTGCCGGCATTAGGACCGGCGTGCGAGGTGCTTCGCTGCAACTGGGTGCGGCGTTGGCGGCTATGTCCGCGCTTGAGGCGCCGTATCCACGAAGCCTGGCCCGGGTTGCCCCTTGGGGATGGAATACTCCCCTTGGCGAGAGCCGCGGTGGAACGCCGGCAGGCGAGCGCGCCCGACAGCGGTGAGGGCGGCGCAAGCCGCTTCTCTCCGTGGCGCGACCCGCGCGCCGCTTGCGTGCGGGACATGAAACACTGCGTCTGCCGGCGTTCCGCTTCCCTATTTTCTTCGTAGCCCGGATGAAATCCGGGAGCGGCATAAAAGCTCGTCGATCGGTCCCGGATTACGCTCCGCTCCATCCGGGCTACGTAGTTCGCTGTTTGACATCGCGCGCGCCCTCGGCGAGCGCGAATGAGAAACGTTGACTCACCCATCCCGCCATCGTGGGGAGGACGCGCCGGCGCGTCCCGCTTATGCTAGGCTTTTGGCGCCATCGTTGGTGGAGGCCGAAATGTTCAGCAGGCGTTTGTCGCACTATGCCGCGGCATCCGGTATCGCCGCGCTGACGCTTGCGCTTGCGCCGATTTTCACCGCCTCAAGCGCGTTCGCCTTTTCGGTGTCGTTCGCTTGGTGCTCGGACTTCGCCGAATTTCAAGCTCAATGACGTGCCGCCGGGCACCGTGAATTTGCAATTCGCCATGACGGATCTGGACAAGCCGTCGTTTCATCACGGCGGCGGCACGGTCGGCTATCGCGGCCAGACCGAGGTGCCATGCGGCGCCTTCCTGTCGGGCTTTGTCGGCCCGGCGCCGCCGCCGGGCGAGGTCCACACTTACGAGTTCGTCATCAAGGCGCTGGCGCCCGACGGCACGGTGCTGGCGACCACCACCGCGCGGCGGAAATTTCCGGAGTGAGCTGCCGTCCGTAGCTGAAGAACGCTGCCCGCGCCCGCAGCGGTCACTTTTTGTTCGGCTAGAGCGCCGCGACCGCGCTGACTTCGATCAGAAACTGCTCCTGCACCAGCCGATCGATGACAAGCAGCGTATTGGGCGGATAGGCGCCGCCCTGGAACAGCTTTGGAAATTCGCGGCTGCGATAGGCCATGAATTTCGCGATGTCCTGCGAATGCACCAGATAAGTGGTGAATTCGACCAGGTTGGAAAAGCTCGCGCCCTGCGATGCGAGCGCCAGCCCGATATTGGCGAAGACCAGGCCACATTGCGCCTCGAAATCCGCCGGCGCTTTGCCGTCCTGGCCGGCGCCGACCTGGCCGGCGATGAACAAAAATTCCGACGCCTTGACGCGCGTCAATTGCGAATATTGCCCGAGCGGCTTGCCGAGACTGTCGGGATTGAGAATCTGGATCTGGGGCATGCTGGACTCCACGGCGCTTGGGGAACGGGAAACCAAAGAGCAATGGGTGTGTCTTATGACACTGGCACCTGCGGCACCAGCGGATCGAGGCCCCGCAAAGCGGCAGCAACTCGCGCCACGGCACCTTGCGCCCGATGACGGCCTTCCCATCTGTGAGGCTGGGCAGAACGATGGGTGACGGAAGGACAATCGGTAATGAACTTCGCGCGCAGCTCCGGATTTGGCGGCGGTCTAGGGGCCGGGTTCGGCAACAGGTTTCCCGGGTTCCAATTTGCCGATGCCGGCCACTACACCGATGCGGCGTCGCGCCGTGCGGCGCTAGACCGCCTCGATTTGCTGGCGACCGCATTCGACACCGCGTTCATCGTGCCGGGCACCACTGTGCGCTTCGGCGTGGAATCGCTGTTGCGGTTGCTACCCGGCGTCGGCGATGCGATCGCCTCACTGTTGTCGTGCTATCTGCTTTACGAGGCGCGTCGCCTCGGCGTGCCGCGGCTGTTGTTCGCGCGCATGCTCGCCAATGTCGTGATCGAGGGTGCGGTCGGCATTGTGCCGGTGGCCGGCGACGCTTTCGATGTGTTCTTTCGCGCCAACCGCCGCAATGTCGCGCTGTTGCGCCAGCATTTTGCCCGGGTGGGCTACTGACAGGCGGCCGTCATCCGGGGCGGGCGCGAAGCGCGCCCCTCGTGGACGAGAGAAATCAGCAGGCCTTCTTCCAGTCGGCGGCGTCGCGCGCCTTCTTCTTTGCATCCGATCGGGTGATGCTCTTGATCTTGGCCGGGGGACGGCCGGACTTCTCGGCGATGTCGCGGTCCTGTTCGATCAAAAAGCCGTGCGCCGGCTTGTCGCCGTCGATGCCGCCGGTCAGCGCGCGCGGCACCTTGCGGTTCGAGCGCTGCGTGCCGTCCTCGTAGACGACGTCGAACATGACGAATTCGGAATTCAATCCCGGCTTTCTTGGCATTGTTGTTCTCCGTTTTATTGGCCGCCACGGCTGCGTCTAAACAAAAACGCCGGCGCCAAGATGACGCCGGCGCCTGATATAAGTACCGGTTACGCCGCTTGCAGGTTGGTCGCGGCGGACTTGCCGCTGCGCCGGTCGGCTTCGATGTCGAAGGTCAGCTTCTGGCCTTCGTTGAGGTAGCTCATGCCGGCGCGCTCGACCGCCGAGATGTGAACGAACACATCCGGGCCGCCGCCGTCCTGCACGATGAAGCCGTAGCCCTTTTGGGCGTTGAAAAACTTAACGGTACCTTGAGCCATCATGGCCCTCCTTTTGAAAACGCATCATGCGTTTTGGGGCCGTGCAAACCATTCGCACGGTCTTCAATCCGGATTTTGCGTGGTCTTGGGAATGGCCCTCTAAAGCGCAGGGCGAGACGGCAAGGCAGGCTAAATCGCGAATGGCGCCTATATAGTGCTGCCCGGGCGATTTGGCAATCGTACAACCGCCGCCTTGGCCCCGAAGGTTACTGTTGTTTAGCCATTTTAGCTCCGCCGTTTAGTCATATTTACTCCGTCGCCTCGACGATGCGGATGTCGCGGACCGCGCCATCGCCAAGCGCCTTCAGCGCTTCCTGATAGGCCGGCGATTTATAGGCGGCGATCGCCTTCTCCAGGCTCGGAAATTCCGAGATCACGATGCGTTCCTTCTGTCCGGACTCGAAGGCCTCAACCGCCGAGCCGCGTGCAATATAGCGGGCACCAAACGGCGTCACCGCGGGCGGCGCAAGCTTGGCATAGGCCGCGAGTTTTTGCGGATCGGAGATCGAACGGTAACAGGTCACCCAGTAGGCTTTCGGCATTGCAACAACTCCCTGGCGTTTTATCGAAGGTCGCCATGCTGTCACGACAGCAATTCGATGGGAAGCCGGTCCGGCGTGTAATCGCGCGGCGCGTTCTTCATCATCAGGCGGGTGATCGGCCAGCACAGCGACACGCCCATGCCCATCGGGATCAAAGCGTGCCAGTCGCCGGTGACGGCCACGAGGCCAAGCGGGGTGACGATGAACAGCAACCCGGCAACGACCATGGTGACGAAGAGGCCTTTATAGCGCCACGGCGTCATCCCCGCAGTGAACCGGATCGCAGCCGAGCCGCGCGCCGCGAGACGGGCGTGAAGGTCGCGCACGAATTCGCGGTAGAGCGGAGTGCGTGCATCATCCGGCAGGCCGCTCGCGGAGGCGTTCGAAACAGTGACCGCAGGAGCGTCGGTAAATTCAATTCTGCACTGGTCGATTACATTGTTCGCATTGCCGAGCGCAGCGGTTTGCAGGTGCACCGCCGCAATTTCGGCGAACGCCCGCGCGCAGGACGCACCGCCGGCCGTCCAGGCGATCCCGTTATTGTCGACGGTAATCCCATGGTTCGCATTGCGCAGGACAAAACGCGGCCCGCCGGCGACGTAAAAGTAGACGTCGTGGGTGCGCGGGTTTTCCGGCGGCGGTGATAAATCAGGCATGGCCGTTCGATTGGTCGATCCGGCCAGCCCTTTGGTTCGATAGAGCGGCCCGCGCAATTCGGGCGCCGGAGTGACGCCTCACGACGGCACGAAAATTTGCTATCCTGCCGGCCGCTTCACCAGAGCCGTCTTCCGGAAGGCCAGTCCGATGTCCTTTTTCAGTTCGCTGTTCGGCCGCGGTAAATCGACCCCGGCCGCAAAGCTCTCCGACCCGGTCGAATACAAGGGTTTTGTCATCCGCGCCGCGCCGTACAAGAACGACGGTCATTATCAGACCGCTGGCGTCATCGCGCGCGACATCGACGGCGTGCCAAAGGAACATCACTTCATCCGCGCCGACACTTATGCCTCGTACGACGATGCGGTGAATTTCACGCTCAGCAAAGCGCGCCAGATCATCGACCTGCAAGGCGACCGGATATTCGATTAGCTCGCCCGGTCGGTGCGCCGTGGGCGATCAGGACAGCCCTTCGACGATGCGTAAATCGCGGTTGGCGCCATTGCCGAGCGCCTTGAGCGCAGCCTGATATGCGGCGCTGTCGTGCGCGGCGGTGGCCTTTTCGACGCTGTCGAACTCGATCAGTACGACGCGCTGGATCATGCCCTTTTCGTAGGCCTTGGCGGCGGTGCCGCGGGCCAGAAAGCGGCCGCCGGCGGACGAAATCGCCGGTCCGGCAAGCTTGGCATATTCCGCCATCGCGTCCGGGTTGGAAATCGAGAAGTAGGTGGCAATCCAATAGCCTTTGGCCATGGCAATCTCCCGCTGTTTCAGTCCGCGCAGAGATTAGCAGGCGAGCCGAACGAAAAGCGAGGCCGCAATGGCGCGGCGGCGTCAGGCCGCGACTTCGCCGGCGGGGTCGCTTTTTTCCGCCTTGAGCCGCTTGAGCAGCGAGCGCAGCGAGGCAATCTCGGCCTCCAGCATGGCGACGCGCTGGACGACCTCTATGCCGTTCGGCGAGGCATTGGGCGCCGGACGCGTGCGGCGCTCGGCTTCGGGGAAGGCGAGCCCGATTTCGTCATTGCGGCGCCACTGCACCCGCGCGCGCAGCGTCTGGTCGCGTTGCGGGATGTAGAGTTCGACGATGTCAGGAAGCGTCACGGTGTCGGAAAAGACGATGCGCGCGCCCTTGTCGGAGAGATCGCGAATGAGACAGGCCAGCGCCGCGTTTGCGGCTGACATAGACAAAGCCGCGCAGGAAACTTTGTTGCGTCTCGATCCGCGGCGTTCGCCCATAATCCCCGCCCGCATCTGGGTATACGACATTACGCCTATAAGCTTAATGTCGCCTTACCAAAATCGGGCCGCGGACGGGCCTAAAAATGATGAATTATCATGGCGTTACGTCGCCGCTGCGGTCACGAAACCGCGCCGCGATCAGCGGCTCGAAAAAAGATGCCCCACGTCATAGACCAGCGCGCCAAGCACACACACCGCCAACCCGCCGCCGATCAGGCCGAGCAGAATGGCAGAATTCACGCGCGCGAGCGTACGTCTATCGACATGGGCCTTGTCGGCGAGATGGGCCATAGCCTGATCCCCTGGCGGCCTGAAACCGCCCTCGCTGCGACGCCCCTCCCCGACAACCTAATGAACAAGTCGAAGTTTTTATATGGTGCGCCTTTACAGGCCAGCATTGCAAGGCCCGCGTGGCAGCGTCGAGCATCGCGCGCCAAACGAACGTCGCAAGCGGCGCCAATTTGGCCTAACCTTGGATTTCACGACAAGCAAAAACCGGCCCGAGGAGACGAGACATGCAGGTGTTCAGCGTGGTGGACCAAGCCGAATTCGATCCGAAAAAACACGTTGAAAAGATCCTCGGCACGATCGAGGCGGGAGACGTGACGGTCGCCTGCTGGGAGCCGGGCCAGATCAGCCCCAATCATTGCCACCCGGATGCGACCGAAATCTACTTCTGTTTCGAAGGCGGCGGCACGATGCGCACGCCGACTGAAACTGTCGCCGTCGTTCCCGGCGCCTTCGTCGTCCATCCGCCCGGCGAGGTGCACGAATATGCCAACGGTTCGGCACGCACGCTGTTGTTCCGCGTCCGCTACGGCAGCGATATGGCATCACGGCATCTGGGCTGGCGTGGCCGGCCGGACTGGACGCAGAGCGCGGAGGACGCCGCCTATTATCGGGCGCACCCGCTGGCTTGAATTCAATGCCGCGCACCGGAACGGCGGGTAGCGCCGGAATACCAGTTATTTGGTTCGCAGAAGTCGGCATTGCCGCGTTTCGAGGCCAGGCACTGCGCCATCGAATTATACGTGCACTCCTGCGCGTCGTCCGTCAGCAGGCAATAAGGATAGGCTGAACTCGACTGCGCCAACGCCCCACCAACAGTAGCGGCCAGCACAACCGCCGCCAGTGTTGTCGTTGCCCATACGAACGCACGCATCATAGGCTCTCCGCCGTTATGCCGCGGCCGGTAACGAACCCAAAGGACCGACGGTTCTCGTCATTGCTCTCGGCTTCGTCGCGACCGCTCTCGCCAACTATAACCCTCGACCACAGCCTATATTCCCGGCTTTTGCGGTCGTAGTGACTCTTTTGGCCCGCCTTGCTAACAGGTGTCGCCGACAAACGGAGTAAAGTTGGGGAGGACGGATGTTTCAGAAACCGCATTGTCCGGTGATCGCTCTCGAAGAGCATTATTGGGACGAGGAACTCGCCAAAACCTATACCGGCGGCGAAGCCGGCCGGCCCGGCGAGCAGTCCGCCCGGCTGCATGATTTCGATACGCTGCGCATCAAGGAGATGGACGAAGCCGGCATCGACATTCAGGTGCTCTCGCACGGCGCGCCATCAACGCAAAAGCTCCCCGCCGAGACCGCCGCCGCCTTGGCCAAGCGGGTCAACGACCGGCTGCACAAAGTCGTCGCCGCCAATCCGCAGCGCTTTGCCGCTTTTGCCGCGCTGCCGACCGCGGTGCCGGAGGCGGCCGCCGACGAACTCGAACGCACCGTGAAGCTCGGCTTCAAGGGCGCCATGCTGCATGGGCTCGCCAACGGCACTTTTCTCGACAACAAACGATTCTGGCCGATTTACGCGCGTGCCGAAGCGCTCGATGTGCCGATCTATCTGCATCCGTCGCTGCCGAATGCCGACGTCATGCGAATCTATTACGAGGACTACGTGAAGGACTTCCCGATGGTGGCGCGGCCGGCCTGGGGTTACACGGTCGAAACCGCGACGCTTGCCATCCGGCTGATTCTCTCAGGCGTGTTCGAAAAGCATCCACGGCTCAAGATAATCTTGGGCCATCTCGGCGAGACGCTGCCGTTCCTGGTCTGGCGGATCGATCAGGCGCTATCGCGGCCCGGACAGAAGTCGCTGAGCTTCCGCGACATTTTTTGCGGCAATTTCTACATCACGACCAGCGGCAATTTCTCCAATCCGGCGCTCTTGTGCTGCGTCATGGAGATGGGCGTTGACCATATCCTGTTCGCCGTCGACTGGCCTTTCGTGATGAACCCGCCGGCGACACGATGGATGGAAGGCGTGCCATTGTGCGACGAAGACAAGGCCAAGATCCTCAGCGGCAATGCCGAACGGCTATTGCGGATGTGAAGGTGTTAGACCTTGCTCGTAAATCTCGGGGGTGATTGGGCCCGCGTCGGCAATTCAGTGGTGACTGCCCGCGGCGCTGCCACCCGAAATTGGGTTCGTTCTGCCGAACTGCAACTTAAGGATGTTACTACCGATAGCCAAAATTTTGAATTGTGCCATCCTTGGTAAAAAGCAAGCCAGACACTTGCCCGCGCCCGTTTCGCATAAGGCGCCGACTGGACCATTCCTGCAGTCCGCGAGGCAGTTATCGGCGCCACATCCGGCGCTGGCAGTTTCCAGCGGAGGAGGTTGCTGACTGACCTATCAGCTACACTAATCGGGTGTGTTGCCGGGTTGCGAACGTTCAGTGCAGTTGGAAAATATTCGTTAGATGCTCATGCCATTGCGCAAGCGTGACGCCAGACGGCGAGGTGAGACCATCGTTGTGGACGAGGTCGCTATACGCCTCGTGATGCGGGTCGGGAGTAACGAGCGCCGCGAGTTGCTGGGCCAATTGCGCATCAGGATGGGTGGCAAGCTCGTGGTTATCCGTGACCGGATGGGTGTTGGCCTCCGTCGCGGCGCCGAGGTCCTGATGGAAGACGAAATTGTCGTTATGCAGAGATACCAGCGGATCCTTCATGCCATCCGCTCCGCCCGTGGCTACCGCGCCCGCGCTCTGTTCCTTTACTTGGCCGGCGTCGAGGTGAATCTGGTCATCCTCGAACTTCATTCCCAAAAGGTTCATGTCAGGGTCGGCCGGCCCACCTGCCGTGGTGCCGGACGAACCCGCCGCCGGCGGATCGGTTATCAGAGTGCCGCCGTTGGCATCCGACGCAAAATCCAGTGTGGCGTTGAAATCGTCGAACGTAATGCTTGCGGTGTTGGTGCCATCAGTAACCGTCAGCAGACCGGTCGAGGAATTATAGGATTCCGCGAAACCCGATGAATCGTAGTTGATCCCAATGAGATCAATGGTGTCCGAGTGCGCCGCGTCGGGTGCAGTTCCGGTAAATCCGGCGATCTGACCGGTGAAACCCTCTGGGTCATTGAGGACCAGCGAGCCGGTGCCGCCGGTGAATGCCACCGTTTCGCTGGATGGCTCATTGAGGTCCAATGCACTGCCGTTGGCAATCGTAGCTACCGCCGCCGGCGGGTCATAGATATCGACCCCGCCATGGCCGTCGCCCGTTACCGTCCATGCGCCCGAATAATTTGCACCCAACGTGATCATCAAAGTCGTTTGGCCCGTATCGGTCACAGTCAGAATTGTATCGCCGGTTGCGTTACTGCTGGGCGTCACTATCGTGCTGATGTTGTATCCGATGAGATCCAACATCTGACTGGGTCCGGTAATACCGAAAATCGTGCCGTCAAAGGCTGAAGGGACGGCAAGCTCGAGCGCGCTCGGCGTCCCACTCGATCCCGTGAACGTCACGGTTTCAGCGCTCGATCCACCGAGTTCCAGGGTCCCGCCGTTGATAGTGGCGTTCCCTGTACCTGAAATGGACGTGGTGATATCTACCGTGCCACCACTAATCGCAATCGTACCGTTGTTCGTGAAGGTGGTCGGCTCAATATAGAGCTTGTCGCCGTTGGCGACGTTGATCGTGCCCTGATTGGTGAAATTGTAGGGCTCGATGTAGAACGTCCCGTTGGCGGCCAGCGCGTTGATCGTGCCGTCGTTGACAATCCCGTCACCTGTGTGGGAGCCGGAGGAGTAAAGCTCGGCGTAGCCCGAGGTCTCATTGACCGCCTGATTGACGATCACGTTCGGGCCCAGTGTCAGCACCGAGCCGGTATTGTTAGTGTCGTAATTATAGATGTAATCGTAGTATCCCGAAGTGTTGCCGAGATTGATGGTGGCGTTGTTGAAGGTCTGGGTGCCTTCGAAAGAGATGGTGTCGCTGACCCCGGTGAGATTGATGGTCCCGGGCCCGGTGCCCGCCGAGTTGTTGGCCGTCAAACTAGTGGCGATGTAGACGGTCGAATTGTTCGGCGACAGATTCAGCGTTCCATCATAGGTCACGCCCGACAAGGTGCCGCTCTGGAACTCCACACCGGAGCCCTGGTCGACAATGGTGCCGCCCACGATCATACCGCCGCTCGCCAGCACCACCGTCCCCAGCGCCGAGCCAGAACCAACCGTCAGGGTCTGCCCGGTATTGGTCAGCGTGCCGTCGATCGTGATGGTGTCGTCGTCGTTAGCAAACACTGCCAACTGCGGTGTCGTGTAGCTGCCATACAGATTGACTGTGGAATTGGTGATGTTGAACGTGCCGGTATTCGAGAAGCCCCCAAATGAGTAGATGTTGACGGTGTCGCCAGTTCCCGAGATTGAGCCTGTATTGCTCAGTGCGGAGGTGCTGCTGCCCAAGGTCAGCGTGGTGCCGGCCACCATCGTGATCGAGCCGGCGTTGCTCGTCGCGCCAGTACCGCCGCCGAAATCGAAAGTCGATCCCGCGCTCGAGATCGAGATGTCGCCGGTCGCGGCGTTGGTCAGGCCAACGGTCGGCTCAATATAGAGCTTGTCGCCGTTGGCGACGTTGATCGTGCCCTGATTGGTGAAATTGTAGGGCTCGATGTAGAACGTCCCGTTGGCGGCCAGCGCGTTGATCGTGCCGTCGTTGACAATCCCGTCACCTGTGTGGGAGCCGGAGGAGTAAAGCTCGGCGTAGCCCGAGGTCTCATTGACCGCCTGATTGACGATCACGTTCGGGCCCAGTGTCAGCACCGAGCCGGTATTGTTAGTGTCGTAATTATAGATGTAATCGTAGTATCCCGAAGTGTTGCCGAGATTGATGGTGGCGTTGTTGAAGGTCTGGGTGCCTTCGAAAGAGATGGTGTCGCTGACCCCGGTGAGATTGATGGTCCCGGGCCCGGTGCCCGCCGAGTTGTTGGCCGTCAAACTAGTGGCGATGTAGACGGTCGAATTGTTCGGCGACAGATTCAGCGTTCCATCATAGGTCACGCCCGACAAGGTGCCGCTCTGGAACTCCACACCGGAGCCCTGGTCGACAATGGTGCCGCCCACGATCATACCGCCGCTCGCCAGCACCACCGTCCCCAGCGCCGAGCCAGAACCAACCGTCAGGGTCTGCCCGGTATTGGTCAGCGTGCCGTCGATCGTGATGGTGTCGTCGTCGTTAGCAAACACTGCCAACTGCGGTGTCGTGTAGCTGCCATACAGATTGACTGTGGAATTGGTGATGTTGAACGTGCCGGTATTCGAGAAGCCCCCAAATGAGTAGATGTTGACGGTGTCGCCAGTTCCCGAGATTGAGCCTGTATTGCTCAGTGCGGAGGTGCTGCTGCCCAAGGTCAGCGTGGTGCCGGCCACCATCGTGATCGAGCCGGCGTTGCTCGTCGCGCCAGTACCGCCGCCGAAATCGAAAGTCGATCCCGCGCTCGAGATCGAGATGTCGCCGGTCGCGGCGTTGGTCAGGCCAACGGTCGGCTCAATATAGAGCTTGTCGCCGTTGGCGACGTTGATCGTGCCCTGATTGGTGAAATTGTAGGGCTCGATGTAGAACGTCCCGTTGGCGGCCAGCGCGTTGATCGTGCCGTCGTTGACAATCCCGTCACCTGTGTGGGAGCCGGAGGAGTAAAGCTCGGCGTAGCCCGAGGTCTCATTGACCGCCTGATTGACGATCACGTTCGGGCCCAGTGTCAGCACCGAGCCGGTATTGTTAGTGTCGTAATTATAGATGTAATCGTAGTATCCCGAAGTGTTGCCGAGATTGATGGTGGCGTTGTTGAAGGTCTGGGTGCCTTCGAAAGAGATGGTGTCGCTGACCCCGGTGAGATTGATGGTCCCGGGCCCGGTGCCCGCCGAGTTGTTGGCCGTCAAACTAGTGGCGATGTAGACGGTCGAATTGTTCGGCGACAGATTCAGCGTTCCATCATAGGTCACGCCCGACAAGGTGCCGCTCTGGAACTCCACACCGGAGCCCTGGTCGACAATGGTGCCGCCCACGATCATACCGCCGCTCGCCAGCACCACCGTCCCCAGCGCCGAGCCAGAACCAACCGTCAGGGTCTGCCCGGTATTGGTCAGCGTGCCGTCGATCGTGATGGTGTCGTCGTCGTTAGCAAACACTGCCAACTGCGGTGTCGTGTAGCTGCCATACAGATTGACTGTGGAATTGGTGATGTTGAACGTGCCGGTATTCGAGAAGCCCCCAAATGAGTAGATGTTGACGGTGTCGCCAGTTCCCGAGATTGAGCCTGTATTGCTCAGTGCGGAGGTGCTGCTGCCCAAGGTCAGCGTGGTGCCGGCCACCATCGTGATCGAGCCGGCGTTGCTCGTCGCGCCAGTACCGCCGCCGAAATCGAAAGTCGATCCCGCGCTCGAGATCGAGATGTCGCCGGTCGCGGCGTTGGTCAGGCCAACGGTCGGCTCAATATAGAGCTTGTCGCCGTTGGCGACGTTGATCGTGCCCTGATTGGTGAAATTGTAGGGCTCGATGTAGAACGTCCCGTTGGCGGCCAGCGCGTTGATCGTGCCGTCGTTGACAATCCCGTCACCTGTGTGGGAGCCGGAGGAGTAAAGCTCGGCGTAGCCCGAGGTCTCATTGACCGCCTGATTGACGATCACGTTCGGGCCCAGTGTCAGCACCGAGCCGGTATTGTTAGTGTCGTAATTATAGATGTAATCGTAGTATCCCGAAGTGTTGCCGAGATTGATGGTGGCGTTGTTGAAGGTCTGGGTGCCTTCGAAAGAGATGGTGTCGCTGACCCCGGTGAGATTGATGGTCCCGGGCCCGGTGCCCGCCGAGTTGTTGGCCGTCAAACTAGTGGCGATGTAGACGGTCGAATTGTTCGGCGACAGATTCAGCGTTCCATCATAGGTCACGCCCGACAAGGTGCCGCCAGTCCAGACGAAATTGCCACCCGTCGAGACCAAGGTCCCGCCCGAAACGATGCCGCCACTATTCAGTTCGACTGTTCCTTCAGCCAGTGTCAGTACGCCACCAAGGCTCAATGTCCCACCGCTGTTAATGGCAACTGTGGTGCCGGCATTATCTATCGCCAAAGAATACGCGACGTCAGCGCTAGAGATAGTCACCACGTATGAGCCACTTGCGTTGATGGTGGCCGCGTCAGCAGAGTCGGGAACATCCCCACCACTCCAGTCCAAGGCGGTTTGCCAATTTCCGCTGACAGCGCTCGCCCACGTGATCAGGGCGGGTACAAAAGCAACGCTGGCTGTCTCGGTGACCATGCCATTGATGAGCGCTTGGATGGTCTCATTCTCAACAACGGTCGAATCGAGCGTCGCCGTGAACACCCCGTCAGCGTTCGTCGTTCCGGATATCGGTGTGAAGGTATTGCCAGACCCAGTCGCCGACAGCGTGACCGTGGCCCCGGGAACGAGATCGCCGCTGGAATCTTCCGCGGTAACCGTCAGCGTCGTGGTCGCCACGCCGTTCGCCGTGACCGTTCCCGGATTTGCCGCGATCGACGATGTCGTCGCTGATACGACGGCATCCACGGCCCCGGTAACCACGCTCATCGCGGTCGCGCTGTCGTCGCTGGTGGTGGCGACCACCCGAATGTAGTCGCCGACGTCAGAGGCGTTCACCGTATAATTTGCGCCGTTGGTGCCGATATCGGAGAACGTCGTGAACGACGAACTGGTTGACTCTTCCCATTGGTAATTGATGCCAGTGGCATCGGGATCGTTTGTGGTCGCGCTCGCCGTGAGGGTCTGGCCAATCTGCGGCGACTGGCCCGCTCCGACACTGAGGCCGACGCCCGGGGTTGCGACAGCGAGAATGTCGGCTCTCGTCCAGTCCAAACCACCGGTAAAGATAGTTCCCGTTGGCGCGAAGGTGGTGGTGCTCGTCACGCTACCGTTGTCGATAAGCTCGAACGTCCCCGTGATTGCCGTCGAGTTAGCAACGTGCGCGAGCTGGAATTCGATCTGCGTATTGTCCGCGAGCTGCGTTGAGGTCAGCGTTTCGCTGGCGAGAAGCGTGGTGGTGACGGGGTTGGTTGTGAGATTTTGTTGCAGCAATTCGACGACGGTCGAGCCGTTACTCTGGCCCTGCACAAGCAGGCTGACCACCTGATCGGCACCATGGGTCGATGTCCCGTCGGTCAACTGCATGCCGTAGCTGCCGGGCGGCAGTGCCGTCAGGGCGAACGTCGAGCTGATGGTGAAGGCAGTCCCGACCTTTAGCCCTTGCGTGGTGTTGGCCGAATTGGTGTTGGTGTCCAGCAACGCAATGACATCGGCGTTCCCGCTCCCCGAGGTGCTGGGCGCGACACCAGTTGACGATATGATCGCCTGACCGTCGGATTCCGTCCACGCGCTGCCTAGCGTCAAAAACACGATGTTGGTGGGCACACCGCTAGAAAAATCGTCGGCGAGGCCGGCGGCGCCGCGCTAAACGTGTCGTTATAAATTCCGGTCCCGTTCTTGACGAGCGAGAGATCGTCCACCAGGTAAGTAAAGGCCGGCGTGATCTCCGCTGTGACGTCGGTAACCGCCGTCGTTGGGGCGCTGGTCGCGTTATCTGTTTGATCGGTTTCGTCGGTGATGGAGGCCAAAACACGGAATTCGTCGCCCTGGTCGGCCGCGGTGAGTTGAAGGAACGAACTCGGCTGACCATTATCGAAGTTCCCAGCAAGCGCGTCGCCCACATCGGTCCAGGTCCCACCCCCATTGCTCGAGATCTGCCACTGGTAGGTAATGGGGGCGGCGGCATCGTTAGTATCGCCGGTGATGGTCGCTGTCGCCACCAGGGTCTGACCTACTTGCACGGGAAGATTGTCGACAACTGATGCCGTAACGCTGATTCCCACCGGCGAGAGGACCAACTCATCGCCGCCGTTGTCGTCACTCTGGATGGCAACGTAATTGCCGGCGATGGCGCCGCTGATTGCGTAGGTCAGGGGACCGCCGCTGCTTTCGTTGACCGTCAGTGTCGAGCCGCTGATCGACGTCGAGGCGATCGACGTATTATTGGCAAAATCGATGACATCGCCTAGCACCAGGCCGTCGATAGCGCCGGTGAGATTGCCAGTCGGAGTGATCTGCAGGGTGCCGACGCCGTCGTAGGTGATCACCTGCTGGTCGAGCGCGCCGACCACCACCGTGCCGCCGGCGTCGATCATTGTCGATCCGGTGCCGCTGATCTGGCCGACAAGGTTCAAAGTGGCGCCGCTCGCCGCCGTCATCGTGCCAGCATTGTCGACGTCAGCGAGAATCTCCAGTGTCCCACCCTGCGCCGTGATCATTCCCGCGGCATCGTTCTGCAGCGTCAGATCGCCATTGCTATTGCCGATCTGACCGGTGCCCGAGATCGTATTGGCATTGTTCTCCAGCGTCTCGCCGGTGTTCGACCCTGCAATCGTAGCGCCGTTGAGCGCTAGCGTGCCGGCATCGTTAAGCAGCAGGGCGACCCCGATGCCGGCAAGGGTCAGCGTATTCTCGAGCAATATGGTGCCGGAATTGTCGACCGTGCCGGTGCCATCTGCGTTGCCTTGCGCCGTCACGCTCTCGAGCGTCAGCGCGTCACCTGCGTCAATGTTGATAATGTTTTGGCCGCCGCCCCCTCCGGCGCCTTTGAGAATGCCGCCATCAACCGTGTCGCCGTCGAGGGTCAACGTTCCTCCGGTGACGAGCGAGCCACTATTGTCGATGGTGACATTGTCGATGGCGCTGACGCCGGCGCCGAGGAGTTCGCCGTTCGCGGTGATCGAAATCGTGCCGCCCGAAATACTTGCGCCAGACAGCGTCAACGTATTGCCGGCATCGACTTGCACAGTTCCGGTAGTGTTAGTGATAGATGTCGCGAGCGCGTCCGACCCGGCGATTTCGAACGTACCGGCATTGGCAATTGCCGTTTCGCCGCCGAGCGTGCCGCTCCCCGATAGCTGGAACATGCCAGCGTCAATCGTCAGCACGCCATTAAGCGTCAGCGCGCCCTGATCTGAAAGTGTCGCATTGCTGGCGTCCAGCGTCAGTGAAGCGGCGGTCGCTGTCATATCGCTTGGGATGACCACAGTGTAGGGTCCGGAACCGGCAGCGCTAATAACTACCGTGTCGATGCTGCGCGGCAGTAGACCGTCGCTCCAATTCGTCGCCTCGTTAGCTGTATCGGTCCATGTTCCTCCACTGGTATTGATCCAGTCGTCGGTCGGCGCCGTCGTCGTGATCGCAATCCCGGTATCCTCGCTCACCCCGGCCGCGACCAGCGCATTGCCCGCAGTGTCCGCCAGCGTGCCGCTATAGCCGGTGACCTTCAGATCCGCCGTGCTCGCATCGCCCGCCGCCACCGTATAAGTGAACGTCAGCGTTTCCGAGCCGCTGCCGCTCGTATACGACGCCGTCGCCCCATTGCTCAGCGTCAGCGCCGCGTCCGTCGCATTGACCGCTTCGCTCGTCGCCAGCGTGAAGATGATCGTCTTGCCGGCGTCGAGGTCCGACCCAGACGCAACATTGTCGGTCAGCGCCGTCACCGTCGGCGCCGTCGTCGTGATCGCAATCCCGGTATCCTCGCTCACCCCGGCCGCGACCAGCGCATTGCCCGCAGTGTCCGCCAGCGTGCCGCTATAGCCGGTGACCTTCAGATCCGCCGTGCTCGCATCGCCCGCCGCCACCGTATAAGTGAACGTCAGCGTTTCCGAGCCGCTGCCGCTCGTATACGACGCCGTCGCCCCATTGCTCAGCGTCAGCGCCGCGTCCGTCGCATTGACCGCTTCGCTCGTCGCCAGCGTGAAGATGATCGTCTTGCCGGCGTCGAGGTCCGACCCAGACGCAACATTGTCGGTCAGCGCCGTCACCGTCGGCGCCGTCGTCGTGATCGCAATCCCGGTATCCTCGCTCACCCCGGCCGCGACCAGCGCATTGCCCGCAGTGTCCGCCAGCGTGCCGCTATAGCCGGTGACCTTCAGATCCGCCGTGCTCGCATCGCCCGCCGCCACCGTATAAGTGAACGTCAGCGTTTCCGAGCCGCTGCCGCTCGTATACGACGCCGTCGCCCCATTGCTCAGCGTCAGCGCCGCGTCCGTCGCATTGACCGCTTCGCTCGTCGCCAGCGTGAAGATGATCGTCTTGCCGGCGTCGAGGTCCGACCCAGACGCAACATTGTCGGTCAGCGCCGTCACCGTCGGCGCCGTCGTCGTGATCGCAATCCCGGTATCCTCGCTCACCCCGGCCGCGACCAGCGCATTGCCCGCAGTGTCCGCCAGCGTGCCGCTATAGCCGGTGACCTTCAGATCCGCCGTGCTCGCATCGCCCGCCGCCACCGTATAAGTGAACGTCAGCGTTTCCGAGCCGCTGCCGCTCGTATACGACGCCGTCGCCCCATTGCTCAGCGTCAGCGCCGCGTCCGTCGCATTGACCGCTTCGCTCGTCGCCAGCGTGAAGATGATCGTCTTGCCGGCGTCGAGGTCCGACCCAGACGCAACATTGTCGGTCAGCGCCGTCACCGTCGGCGCCGTCGTCGTGATCGCAATCCCGGTATCCTCGCTCACCCCGGCCGCGACCAGCGCATTGCCCGCAGTGTCCGCCAGCGTGCCGCTATAGCCGGTGACCTTCAGATCCGCCGTGCTCGCATCGCCCGCCGCCACCGTATAAGTGAACGTCAGCGTTTCCGAGCCGCTGCCGCTCGTATACGACGCCGTCGCCCCATTGCTCAGCGTCAGCGCCGCGTCCGTCGCATTGACCGCTTCGCTCGTCGCCAGCGTGAAGATGATCGTCTTGCCGGCGTCGAGGTCCGACCCAGACGCAACATTGTCGGTCAGCGCCGTCACCGTCGGCGCCGTCGTCGTGATCGCAATCCCGGTATCCTCGCTCACCCCGGCCGCGACCAGCGCATTGCCCGCAGTGTCCGCCAGCGTGCCGCTATAGCCGGTGACCTTCAGATCCGCCGTGCTCGCATCGCCCGCCGCCACCGTATAAGTGAACGTCAGCGTTTCCGAGCCGCTGCCGCTCGTATACGACGCCGTCGCCCCATTGCTCAGCGTCAGCGCCGCGTCCGTCGCATTGACCGCTTCGCTCGTCGCCAGCGTGAAGATGATCGTCTTGCCGGCGTCGAGGTCCGACCCAGACGCAACATTGTCGGTCAGCGCCGTCACCGTCGGCGCCGTCGTCGTGATCGCAATCCCGGTATCCTCGCTCACCCCGGCCGCGACCAGCGCATTGCCCGCAGTGTCCGCCAGCGTGCCGCTATAGCCGGTGACCTTCAGATCCGCCGTGCTCGCATCGCCCGCCGCCACCGTATAAGTGAACGTCAGCGTTTCCGAGCCGCTGCCGCTCGTATACGACGCCGTCGCCCCATTGCTCAGCGTCAGCGCCGCGTCCGTCGCATTGACCGCTTCGCTCGTCGCCAGCGTGAAGATGATCGTCTTGCCGGCGTCGAGGTCCGACCCAGACGCAACATTGTCGGTCAGCGCCGTCACCGTCGGCGCCGTCGTCGTGATCGCAATCCCGGTATCCTCGCTCACCCCGGCCGCGACCAGCGCATTGCCCGCAGTGTCCGCCAGCGTGCCGCTATAGCCGGTGACCTTCAGATCCGCCGTGCTCGCATCGCCCGCCGCCACCGTATAAGTGAACGTCAGCGTTTCCGAGCCGCTGCCGCTCGTATACGACGCCGTCGCCCCATTGCTCAGCGTCAGCGCCGCGTCCGTCGCATTGACCGCTTCGCTCGTCGCCAGCGTGAAGATGATCGTCTTGCCGGCGTCGAGGTCCGACCCAGACGCAACATTGTCGGTCAGCGCCGTCACCGTCGGCGCCGTCGTCGTGATCGCAATCCCGGTATCCTCGCTCACCCCGGCCGCGACCAGCGCATTGCCCGCAGTGTCCGCCAGCGTGCCGCTATAGCCGGTGACCTTCAGATCCGCCGTGCTCGCATCGCCCGCCGCCACCGTATAAGTGAACGTCAGCGTTTCCGAGCCGCTGCCGCTCGTATACGACGCCGTCGCCCCATTGCTCAGCGTCAGCGCCGCGTCCGTCGCATTGACCGCTTCGCTCGTCGCCAGCGTGAAGATGATCGTCTTGCCGGCGTCGAGGTCCGACCCAGACGCAACATTGTCGGTCAGCGCCGTCACCGTCGGCGCCGGGGGCAACGGCGAGAGCACCAGCTCATCGCCGCCGTTGTTGTCACTCTGAATGGCGAAATAATTGCCGGCGAGTGCGCCGGCAATCTGATAAGTCAGTGGACCGCCACTGCTCTCGTCCACCGTCAGCGTCGAACCACTGATCAACGTCGAGGTGATCGACGTATTGTTCGCAAAATCGATGATGTCGCCTTGCGCGAGGCCGTCGATGTCTCCGGTGAGGTTTCCCGTCGGATTGATCGTCAGCGTTCCGACACCGTTGAAAGTGACCGCCTGGCTGTCGAGCGCACCGACCATCACCGTGCTGCCGGCATCGATAAGCGTCGATCCAGCGCCACTGACTGCGCCGGCAAGATTTAAAATGGCGCCGTTCGCCGCGATCATCATGCCGTCATTCACGACACTAGCAAGAATGTTCAGTGTGCCGCCCTGCGCCGTGATATTTCCTGCGGCATCATTTTGCAGCGTCAGATCGCCATTGCCATTCCCGAGCTGCCCCGCTCCCGAGATCGTGTTGGCATTGTTTTCCAGAGTCTCGCCGGGATTGGTGCCTTGGATCGTGGCACCGTTGAGGGACACGCTTCCGGCTTCCTCGAGCGCAAGTGTAAACCCCGTGCCGGCAAGCGACAGCATATTTTCAAGCACAATGGTGCCGGCATTGTCGGCCATCCCGGTACCGCCGTCATTGCCGAGGGCCGTCACACCATTGAGCGTCAAGGTGGAACCGACATCGATATTGACGACGTTACTGCCCGTCCCTGCGCCGGTAATGACGCCACCATTGATCGCGTCACCATCGAGGGTGAGCGTACCACCAGTTTCGAGCGTGCCGGAGCTGTTGATGACGACATTGTCGATAGCGCTCGCACCGGTCGCGAGGACGACGCTATTCGACGCGATCGACATCGTGCCGTCCTTGATGGTCGCGTCGGTAAGCTGTATCGACAACCCGGGGCCTAGTGCCTCGATCATTCCACCGGCGTTCTCGACCGTACTATCAACGACGTTGACCACTCCGCCGTTGGCTGTGATCGTACCCGTGCTGACGATAGTGCTCTGCTCGAACGTGATGATGCCGGAATCGGTCGCACTGATTGCTGCGCCAGTCTCATTGGTAACAGCCGCGCCTTGGAACAACATCGTGCCCTGATCAGCACCGATGCTGCCAGAGTTGTCGACGCTATCGCCCACGAAGTAGATCGTCGCGGCACTGCCAAGCGCCTGCACCGTGCCACCGATTTGCACCGTGACCGGGCCTTCGAAAGTTAGTGTTGGATCGCCGCTGGTCGAATCGGCCTTTATCAGCCCACCGTCGCTGACCGATCCCGTAACCGTCAGTGAGCCTGGGCTGGTCCCATCCACGACGTCAACGATTGCCTCCACGCCGACTGTCAGGTCTTGGACGGAACTCGACGTCGTTGACAGTGACCGTGAATGACGAATTGCTTGGAGGAGGGTTGATCTGAGCATTGACCGGCGCGATCGGTACGACGCCGTCGCTCCATTGCTGCGGGTTGTCCCAATTGTTGCTGATTGGGGAATTCCATGTGGCGGTCGTCGAGGGAATAGGAGCAGCCGTCGGCGGCAAAACCACCTGTTGCACCGGACTAATAGTGACTGTCACCGGACCATTGCTGGTGCTGGCCGTCGTGGTGATGGGCGTCGGGCTGTTGAGCTGGAGGAGCTGAATAAGCTCTGGGAGCAGCGGGGTGTTGCCAGTATTTGGGGGCGGCGTCCCACTACCGGGGCTAGCGGGTGATTGCGGGTTGGCGCTGTTCGGATTCGGATTACCCGGAGTATTTGGGTTTGTCGGGGGGCTGATCGCAGTGACCTGCTGAGTAATCTCCTGCGCAAACTGCGCCTGCTGAGGCGTTGCCGGCTGAGTAGACACTTGCGGCGCCTGGTTTGGGCCCTGCGGCGTAATGAATGTCACCGCATTTGGCGTTACCGTGGCGAGGATATTTATTTGGCCCGTCAGCGGATCGACGGTGAAGACGTCGTATCGGCCGTCCGTCACCCCGAACAAATATGTTGTGACATTGCCAGCATTTGACGAGATCGTAACAACTTGTTCCTGCACATAGCCGATGGTGCCCCGAATGCCGAGAGTCGCGACCGGGGTCGCGATGTCCATCGTTCCGGTGTGTGCAACCTTGGCAGCGATGAAAGAGAAAGTGCCATCGATTAGGCTGAATCGCGCGCTGTTTCCTGACGCCGCATTCTCGTCGTAGATGTACTCATTGAGCGCCATTCGGGTGTTGGCGGTGAGGTTGAGCGCGGTGCCATCAGGAAAAGCAATGCCGGCCGATAAATCATCGCCAGTCTGGATCACGTCGTTCTTGAAAAGATTATCGCCGACATTGAGCACGACCGAGACGCCGTTGCGGACAACGGTGACATTTCCGACAACCTTTTCGACTTGGCCTATAGGATCGGCAGACGCCGTCGGTTGAGCTTGTGCATATTCTCCAGGCGTCGGTGATCCAGCCAATAGGTCAACGATATCGGCCGACAGTCTCGCGCCGTTCGGCGCCACCAGAGCCGGCCGATGCTCGCTCGCGAAATAACCGGGAATTATATGATGACGGCCGTCGTGGCCGATCAGAACGAGATCGGGCCCGGCGCAGTGAAATTGCGCCGTGAATAACAGCTGCGCATCGGGGATGATAACCCCGTGATCCGGATATGAGGAATCAAAACGGATCACGGAAGCCGGAGCCCCGTAACCACCCTCCCTCGCGAACGCAACCGTCATTCGCCGCCCCATCAAAGAGCGTGATACTTGATCCCCGTTCTGCCAGCGGCTCGCAGCACCCCGATTTGCCGTCCCCAGCGGCTGCGAACCACACAAGGTGCGACATTCTGAACCGGGGGGCAACAACAAAGTAAATAAAGGGTGAATTACCACCCCGTCCTGATTACGAAGGCGCCGCCTGATTTGGCGCAAAGGCGCCCGTGATGCGCTAATTTCCGCGGCTCGGCTGAACGACAACTGCTAGTTTAGACCCGAAACTAGAGGCCAAATAGGGTTGGCGGCACTTATCCTTGACGGCGAAAGGCGGTCCCTCAAATTTACGAGTGCAGGCTGTGCAAACACGCTCATGCAATGAAGGTAATAGGGTAATGATGTGCCGTTCCCGGTCAGCCGATGATGCGTCAGTCGCGCGCAGCGAATACAGGCCAGCATCGCACTTCGATCTCCTCCATAAATTTCGCAGCCAGCGCAAAGTTTAGGCATAGAGCCCGTCAAGAGAGCCACAGAGTCACAATGTCATCCGCAACCAGTCCGCTCCTGACGGACCTCTACCAGCTCACCATGATCCAGGCCTATCTAGACCACGGCGATACCGACACGGCCGTGTTCGAATTTTTCGCCCGGACTTTGCCGCCGCGGCGCGGATTTTTGTTGGCGGCCGGGCTTGCCCGGGCGCTCGATTTTCTCGAGAGCTTGCATTTGTCGGCAGCCGACATCGCCTGGCTCAAAAGTACCGGCCGGTTCAGCCAGAAGCTTCTCGACTATCTTTGCGCGTTCCGCTTCAGCGGCGACGTCCACGCCATGCCGGAAGGCACCGTGTTCTTCGCCAACGAACCGATCCTGAGGGTGACGGCGCCGCTGCCGCAGGCGCAATTCGTCAAATCGCGGCTGATCAATATCCTGCATTTTCAATCCCTGATCGCCGCCAAAGCGGCGCGCTGCGTGCTCGCCGCGCCAAACAAACTCCTTGTCGATTTCGGCATGCGGCGCGCCCACGGCGCCGAAGCAGCATTGATGGCGGCGCGGGCAAGCTATGTCGCCGGCTTTGCTGGCACCGCCACGGTGCTGGCAGGCGAGCAATTCGGCATCCCGCTTTACGGCACGATGGCGCATTCCTTCATCGAGGCTTTTGACGACGAAACGGCGGCGTTCGAGACTTTCGCCCGCGCGCGGCCCGACAATGTCGTTTTTCTGCTCGATACCTACGACAGCGAAGCCGCCGCGCGGAAGGTCGTCGCGCTGGCGCCGCGGCTGAAATCTGCCGGCATCGCGATCCGCGGCGTTCGTCTTGATTCCGGCGACCTCATCGCGCTGTCAAAAAGCGTGCGCGACATTCTCGATCGCGGCGGGCTCGACGATACGACAATTTTTGTCAGCGGCGGGCTCGATGAGAATGCGCTGCTCGGCTTCGCGCGCGCCGGAGCGCCGATCGACGGCATCGGCATCGGCACCAGCCTGACGACATCGTCGGACGCTCCGTCCGCCGACTGCGTCTATAAATTGCAGGAATATGCCGGGCTGCCGCGGCGCAAGCGTTCCGAGAACAAGGCGACATGGCCGGGCCGCAAGCAGGTGTGGCGGCGCTACGACGCGAGTGGCCGAATGGCGGGAGATACGCTGTCGCTGGAGGGACATCACCAAACCGGCGAGCCGCTCATCAGTCTGGTGATGACGAACGGCAAGCGTATCGCGCCGCCGCCGTTGCTCGATGACATTCGGCAAGCAGCAAAACGCGATCTCGCTCGGCTGCCGGAAGATTTGGCGCGGCTCGATCCGGGGGCGACATATCCGGTCGAAGTCGCCGCCGATCTGGTCGAGCTCGCCGCGGCCGTCGATCTCCGGATGCAGGAGCGTGGCGCAAAACCATGAGCGGGACGGTAACGGCCGGCGACAGCGACGTCCTCATCGTGGTCGACGTGCAGAACGATTTTTGCCCGGGCGGCGCGTTTGCCTTACCGCGCGGCGACGAGGTGGTCCCGATCGTCAATCGCCTCGCCAGTGCGTTTCGCAATGCCGTGCTGACACAGGACTGGCATCCGCGACACCACCTGTCGTTTGCCTCGACGCATCCCGGCAGAGGTCCCTACGAAACCATCGCCGCGCCATACGGTCCGCAAGTGCTGTGGCCCGATCACTGCGTGCAGGGGACGCCAGGCGCTGCGTTCCACGATGGCCTGGAAATTCCGCATGCCGGCCTGGTGCTGCGCAAAGGCATGAATCGCGCGATCAATTCCTACTCGGCGTTCTATGAAAATGACCACACGACGCCAACCGGACTGATCGGCTATCTGCGCGAACGCTCTCTGACGCGGGTGTTTCTTGCAGGTCTGGCATTCGATTTTTGCGTGCGCTATTCGGCCGAAGACGCCCGCCGCGAAAACTTCGCCGTGTTCGTCATCGAAGACGCCTGTCGCGGCATCGACATTGACGGCTCGGTTACAGCGACTCGCGCGAGCCTCGCGGCGCTCGAGATCCCGTGCATTGCCGCGGCGGCCATCAATGCCGGCAGCGGCGATTAAGCCGAAATTGCGCGGCGCGCATCGCAAGCTTCGCGATCTCGGCCGCTCCGATTCGCAATGGTGCAATGGGCTTTATCCCCGCTAACCATATATTGCGGTGCAACGTGACTGTGTGCGATGCACAATTTTGCTTAACTCTGCCGCAAAACGGGCACGTAATTCATAAAACGGTCATTCATCGCACTTGCGAGACAGGGTTGAGTTCATGCGCCATCAGGCGGCTGCTCCCGCTTCGAGTTTGCCCTCGCTGATAATGCCCTGCCCGGTTTGTGCAGGCCGCATGGCCTTCACTGGCCGCCACCCGATTTCCGCCGAAGTGGAAGACACCGTATTTGCCTGCCGGCGTTGCGGCGCCGAGCTGATCCGCACATCGATGCGCAAGGCGTCGAAGCCCGGCTCGGAAGAAACATCCGAAGCCGCTTAGTTTCACCCTCACTCGCAGACGCGTTTTGGCCGCCGATCCGTGCCGCGGCGGCAATGACGATTACGACAATCCCATTTGCGTCATCATCGCGCGGCCGAGCAGGCCATACGGGCTGGCCAGCGTCTCCAGCATCTCAAAATGATTGTAGCCCTCGCCGACCAACAATTCGATCAGCTTGCCGGCGGCCTTCACCGACGCGGCAAAATCGCGGGTCTGGCGCTGGAATTCCGGCGTCTCGCAGGTGCCGTGGGCGACGACAAGCGGCGTATGCAGGCCGTCAAGATGGCGCCGCGCACTGAGCTTTTGCACCATCGCATCGGTGAAGCTGACATAGGACGAGCGTTTCGACAGCCGCACCGGCGTAAGATCGTACATGCCGCTCGCCAAGAGCGCGCCTTTGCAAAAATTCTCCGGCAGGCCCTGTTCGCGCCAGCCGACGGTCAGCATGCAGCCGGCAAGATGCGAGCCCGACGAATGCGCCGAAACATAAAACCGTTCGCGATCGCCGCCGAACTGTTCCGCATTGCGCCACGCCCAGGCAATGGCGCGGCTGACTTGCTCGTACATCGGCAACAGATCGCCGCCTGACTGTTCGACATTGATGAAGTCGATGATCACGCTATGCGCGCCGGCGCGCACGAGCGGCTCGGCCTGCAGCGCGTAATCGGCCGCCTTATTGCGGCGCCAGGCGCCGCCATGGACAAAGACATTGACCGGCGCCTTGGCGGCGGGGCTGCGAAAAATATCGAGCCGTTCGTATTCGCTCGGGCCGTAGGCGACGCGCTGCGGCGGTCCAAGAATGGCTCGCGCCCGCTCGCTCGCGGCGACGCGGCGCGCGACGACCTGGGTGCGGTTGGGCGCATAGACATCCTGGTCGTAGGCGTCGTCGAGTGCCTTCTGGTCCATATCGAGCCAGACGGCGGGTCCTGTGACTTTCAGGGGCGCGCTCGCCCCGGACGCTAGGTTCATTTTTCCCTCAATTGCTTGCGGCGTCGGACGCTACTTGGTCGGCGTTTGATTGAAAAGGCGGCTCGGCACGCATCGCCGCCAGCGCAGATCCACGGTGAAAGACCGGACCGGACGCACCCCGAAACTCGGCAAAAGCCGCGAATTGGCGATGTTTCACTTGACTTACCCAGCCACTAGGATTAGCGTTGTCGTCATTGGAGATTGCCATGGCGAAACCAGTCCTTTCCGATCCTCGGTTCTTTAGCGAAGAAGCCGCTTTCGAGTACGTCGAAAACCAGCTTTGGCCCGAAGGCCCAGTGTGTCCGCATTGCGGTTCGTTCGGCGATAAAATTGGGCGCCTGCAAGGCGTCCGCTCCAAGCCGAGCAAGAAAAACCCCGAAGGCGTCGTGCAAATTGGTTTGCGCAAATGCTACGCCTGCCGTGGCCCCGCCTTTACGGTGCGCAAGGGTACGGTTTTTGAGGATAGCCATCTGCCGTTGCGCGCATGGCTTCAGGCCATCCACCTGCTTTGCGCGTCCAAGAAAGGCATATCTACGCGCCAGCTTCAGCGGATGCTTGGCTGCGGGATGAAAACCGCTTGGCACCTTGGGCATCGCATCCGGCTTGCCATGGACCCCGGCTACACCGGCCCCATGGGCGGCGAAGGAAAGACGGTTGAAATCGACGATATGGAATTGGGCCGCTCGCCGAAGACGCGCAAGCATCCCGACGGCCGCAAGCGCAACGTAAAGGTTTTGAGCCTCATCGAACGCGGTGGCCCGATCCGCTCGATTGTGCTTGACCATCGCGGCATTGGTCCGCGCCTCTACAAGCACTTGGACCGGAATAGCCGTCTCGTCAGTGATAGCGCCCCCGTTTTCAAGCATCAGGTGTGGGGCTTCCACGAAGCGGTTGACCATTCCAAGTTTGAATGGGCGCGCGGCGACGCGCATACCAATACCCTTGAGAGGTTCTTTTCGATCTTCAAGCGCGGAATCATCGGCGTGTATCAGCATATTGATGCCAAGCATTTTGACCGCTACGCGGCCGAGTTCGATTTTCGCATGAATACCCGCGCCAAGCTTGGAATCGATGACGTGCAGCGCACGGCGATTGCCGTGAAAGGCGCGGCGGGCAAGCGTTTGACGTATCAAACAACTCATAGCGCCGAAGTCTAAGCCTGAGAGTTTGTCCGGAGACTTTAGGCCGGATTGCAGAGTTTTCGGAGCATGAGGCGGATTGATGCGAGGCGCAAGAATGTGAGCGCCTTGCGGTTGAGGTTTTCCCAATCTTTGGCGAGTTTTCGGCAGCGATTGAGCCAAGCGATGGTGCGTTCGACAATCCAGCGTTTATGATAAGACCACAAATCCGCCGACCCGCTCGGAACGTTTGACGATTTCAACGTCGAGATTCGGGAGAACTTTTGCAAGCGCTTTCGCAAATTGCGGTCCTTGATATCCCCCGTCGGCGAAGAGCGTCTTCAAAAAGGGGAACATCCCAAACAGGGTCGCCATGACGAGAATACCGCCATCGCGATCTTGAATGTCGGCCGGATGAACGATGGCGTGGAGCAGGAGGCCTAATGTATCGACGAGAATGTGCCGCTTCTTGCCCTTGATCTTCTTTCCTGCATCGTAACCGTGCGGATCAATGCGGGCCCCCCTTTTTCGGCGCTTTTCACGCTCTGGCTGTCGATGATCGCGACGGTCGGACTGGCGTCCCGTTGATCTTGTTCGCGACACTGCTCATAAAGCGCGTGGTGGATCCGCTCCAGTGTACCGTCATAGGTCCACAGATCGAAATAGTCGTAGACCGAGCTTTTCGGCGGCAGGTCTTTCGGGATCGCGCGCCACTGACAGCCGGTGGAGAGAATATACATGAGGCCGTTTACGACCTCACGCATGATCACCGTGCGCTTGCCGCCGCCGGGCTTGCCAGGCGGGATCAAAGGTTCGACCAACTTCCATTCGTCGTCGGTCAGATCGCTCGGATATCGCAACTTGCTGCGGTCGTAACGTGAGCGGTTCTTGCTCGTCCACATCGGTGACCCCTCCTCGAATCAGGCCACCACCCTTGAATCACAAATGATTCATCAGGATTTAACAACTCTCCGGACAGACACTGAGACTTTTGAGGAATGGGTGGCCCGTAAACTGCGGGAACACAACGAGGAGCGTTGACCGCGTGAGCGAGCCGCGAGACCTACTTTGGCAGGAATTTGATGAGCTGGGGGAGGAAGAAGTCCGCAGGCGGCTGGGCGCTCACCAATATGGTGAGACCAAAAAACGCTCGGCCCTTCAATGGATAGAATTTCGAGAATCACTGCGATCCTCCGAGTTTATAGCCCAAAGCTTAGCTTTCGCGCGCGAAGCTAATGACTTGGCGCGTTCCGCCAATGCGACTGCCTCAGAAGCCAACGTCATCGCGCGCGACTCTGCCTCATCCGCCGCGCTGAGCGCGAAAGCGGCGCGGAAAAGCAATAGAATTGCGACGGCGGCACTTATCATGGCAGCAATTTCAGTGGCGGCTTCGATTGTCAGCATGATCTTGCACAAATGAGTGAGAAAGCACGATGGCGCAAACTACTTGGAATGTATTGGCAATTGCCGCTGCGGCGTTTTTGGTTGCGCTTGGCATCCAATCTTTCATACAAAAGCGCATTCGGAACGCGGCAGTTCGGCGATACTGGAAAGAAACGGTTGAAGATTTGTGGAAACTGCTCGATCAAAATGTAACTGGGGTAATTGTTGCACTTAGCATTACAAACGCTTTGATTGCCGCTATATTGGCCGCTCTGATCTTGCGCCGATAGAGGCATCATGCCGCAAAAACCAAAGCAAAAACCCGACGACCCCGCGCAATACAAGCGGTTCCTAGAAACCGCGCGCAAAACCGAAGCCGACGAAACCGAAGCGGGGGCAGATAAGGCTTTCAGGAAGGTAGCCATGAAGAAAGTCACCCTGCCTCGGAAGAAGACCTGAAGGGACAGCCGAGTTCATGCAGCCGCTTTAGCGGATACCGCATCGGCCGCAATTCTTCCCGTTCAAGGCATCTAAATTCATATGCGATGACATCGGCCGCTTGGAGCGCGCAGGCATCGATTGGCTTCGCAATGGCCAGCGATTTTATCGCCTTCCCCATTCCATGTTTTTGGAGCAATCCAACCAACTCGTTGTGTTCGCCGTACTCAGGATGATGGGCAAAAACAATGGCAAATTGCTCATCGTATAAGCCCAATTCCAAAAGCACGTCATGCGCGCACCGTTCATAGATTGAGCGGCTCGATTCGCCCGGCCGCGCATAATTGGTAAAACCCCAACACGCGGGCTTTATCTGCCCGATGATATTCAGAAGGGTATTCAGGCGTTTCTTTCGCTCGGCTTCCGTCCATTTGTCGTAAGGCGGCACTCGCGCCTCAAAATCCGTCATGTGGAAGCAGTCGATGCCCATTTCCGCTATCGCATCCGCCCAGTAGCCCTCCAGCCTGTCCCATTCCTCGAAAGAAGAAATACAGCCGCCGACAGTCAGCTTGGCCAGTGCGCCGCCGCCTGGATGCCAGCCGCTTTCATCGAAGTAAGCCCAAAGGGTCATGACGCGCGTCCCGGTATGCCAGCCGAGAGCATGCCCCAACTCGTGAAAATGCGAATTTCGGACTGGCGCGTTCACAGGCTACCCCTAGTGTGGGGTAAGTCAAGTGAAACATCGCCCGCGAATTTTCTATAAAATTCTACAATTTTCGACGGTGAAACTTCGATCGAGTTCCTTAAATGAGGCAACACGACTCGTCGGTAGAACTCCGTAGTCGGCACACGGAGGACCAATCATGACGAGCTTTGTACTGCGTTTTCTTAAAGACGATTCGGGCGCGACCGCCATCGAATACGGCCTTATCGCCGCGGGTATCGCAGTTGCAATTATCGCGACTGTGCAAGCCCTCGGCTCCAGCCTGAACACGACGTTCGGGTCGGTTTCGACTGCGCTTAAGTAAGCGCGGCGACGTAACGGCAAAGCCCCGGCCTTCGGCCGGGGCTTTTTTATGCGCCGGCGAACCAAACAAAAACGCGGTTAGCCGAGGTTTAATTCCTTGAAGAAATCGTTGCCCTTGTCGTCGATGACGATGAAGGCCGGGAAATCGACCACTTCGATGCGCCAGATCGCTTCCATGCCGAGCTCTGGATATTCCAGCGTCTCGACCTTCTTGATGCAATGCTCGGCGAGGTTGGCCGCGGCGCCGCCGATCGAGGCAAGATAGAAGCCGCCGTGCTTCTTGCAGGCCTCGCGCACGACGGCCGCACGGTTGCCTTTCGCCAGCATCACCATCGAGCCGCCGGCCGACTGGAAATCCTCGACGAAGCTGTCCATCCGACCTGCCGTAGTCGGCCCGAACGCGCCGGATGCGTAGCCTTGCGGCGTTTTCGCCGGCCCCGCGTAATAGACCGGATGGTTCTTGAAATAATCCGGCAGGCCCTGCCCTTTTTCCAGCCGCTCGCGCAATTTGGCATGCGCCATATCGCGCGCCACGATCATCGGGCCGGAAAGCGACAGCCGCGTCTTGATCGGATGCTTTGCAAGCTGCCCCAAAATCTCCTGCATCGGCAGGTTGAGATCGATCTTCACCACCTCGCCGCCGAGATGGGAGGTATCGACCTCGGGCAGATATTTCGCCGGATTGTGCTCGAGCTCCTCCAGGAACACGCCGTCCCTGGTGATCTTGCCGAGCGCCTGGCGGTCTGCCGAGCACGACACGCCAAGGCCGATCGGCAGCGAGGCGCCGTGGCGCGGCAGCCGGATCACGCGCACGTCGTGGCAGAAATATTTGCCGCCGAACTGCGCGCCGACGCCGAGCGACTGCGTCATCTTCAAGATTTCGCGCTCCATCTCCTTGTCGCGGAAGGCGTGGCCGTCCTCGGAGCCGTGATCGGGCAGCGTGTCGTAATATTTGGTGGAGGCAAGCTTCACCGTCTTCATCGTCAGTTCGGCCGAGGTGCCGCCGATGACGATGGCGAGATGGTAAGGCGGGCACGCCGCAGTGCCGAGCGTGAGGACTTTCTCTTTCAGGAAGGCCAGCATGCGCTCGCGGGTGAGGATCGACGGCGTCGCCTGGAATAAAAACGCCTTGTTGGCCGAGCCGCCGCCTTTGGCGATGAATAGGAACTTGTAGGCCTGGTCGTAGTGGGAGCGCCGGGTTATGGCCCTCGGCGAAAATCTCGACCTGGGCCGGCATGTTGTTCTTGGTGTTCTTCTCCTCGAACATTGAAATCGGCGCGAGCTGCGAATAGCGCAGATTGCGCTTGAGATACGCATCGCGCGCGCCCTCGGCGAGTGCCGCCTCATCGTCGCCTTCGCTCCAGACGAGCCGGCCCTTCTTGCCCATGATCAGCGCCGTGCCGGTGTCCTGGCACATCGGCAACACGCCGCCGGCCGCAATATTGGCGTTCTTGAGAAAATCGAAAGCGACGAACTTATCGTTCTCCGAGGCTTCCGGGTCTTCGACGATCGATTTAAGCGAAGCGAGATGCGCGGGGCGAAGCAGATGCGCGATATCGGTGAAGGCGGCTTCGGCGATCGCGCGAATCGCCTCGCGCGGCACGACCAGGACCTCTTCACCCATGAACTTTTCGACGCGCAGGCCGTCGGCGGAAATCTTGCGGTAGGGCGTTGTGTCCTTGCCGAGCGGGAACAGCGGGGAGTGCTTGTAGGGCGGCGTCGGGTGGGTTGGGAGAGGGGCGTTCATGGGTGCACCATTGGATTCAATGCGGTTATAGCGCTTCTCGGCAACTAAGCTTGAGGGTTTAGTTCGCAAGCATGCGTCGGCGTGGCCATATTTAACTCTTTCCAGTCGTCCGCGCCTCTGCATACCTGTCGACAAGCGCACGGATCATGCGTTGATAGGGCACGCGCCGTTTTTTTGCCTCGCGCTTGAAGAAGTCGAGGCTGCGGCGCGACAACGAGAGCGTCACCTTTACATTATCCTCGCGTGGCACCAGATCGGCGGGAGCGGGCAAGAAATCCTGGATCACGCGGATGCGGCCAATTTCTCCACCGGTGTATTTAACGGTTCTGTTGCTCATGGATTCGCTTTCCTTTTCGCCAATAGCCAGCGCCGAAGATACGGATACGGTCAGCGCGGTAAGTGAAGCGTACCGTCATTACGCCGCCTGCAACCGTCCCGAAGCAAAAGTGGCGCAGCTCGCCGCCGCCATGGTCCAGGTCTTCGGCGATCACACGATGCCGATCGAAAAAGGCCACCTGCGCTTCCGCAAACGACACGCCGTGCTTTAGGCGGTTAACCCGATCCTTCGCATCGTCCCATTCAAAGCTCGGCTCGATACTCATATGGCATTCATTACATATTTATGTATGGCACAATAGGAGGCATCTCCTGACGCGTTTTCACGGGGCAGGAATTCGCGCGGCTATTTGACGAAGGTCTTGGCCGCCACGATCTTCTGCAGCGCCCCGACGCGAGTCGTCATGGTGTCGGCGAGGCAGCCCTCGACGTCCGTCGTGGCGTGCGGATTGGCAGGGACCTGGGCGTTGCAATCGTCACGGACTTTGAGCCACAGGCGCTGGTCGGTGCGCAGCGCATCGGCGCCGGCGGCATCGAGCAGACCGAGCGCCTGCGCATAGAGCGCCGCAATCGTGGTGTCGAAATCGGCGAGATAGGGAGCTTGGCAGATCTCGTGCTCGACAGCGGTCGACGCGCGGCGGCAGTCGAAGCTCGGTGCGCCGCCGGCCGCATGGGTGGCATCGGAAAACACCGCCGCGGCCGCGGGGATGACAGCAAAAATAACGGGCAGGAGCGCGCGTCGGAAAAAACCAATGGGAGCCTCGTCGCTCGGATCGGCGCTCCGTTTTACACCTCTTGCGGCGCGATCGGGAGAGGCTGCCAGGCAAATCCGGGCGCGCGGCGCGATGCGTGCATTTAGCAGGCGTAAAACCACATGGCCGAAACGTAACCGCGCAAACGCGCGGTGCCGCGGAGCTTGTCATCGGGCCGGACCCGTTGGCGGCAATCCGGAATGACGAGCCGCTTGAAATACCGCGCCGCTTGTCAGGTCTTGATGTCGAGCAGCGATTTCATCATCTGCGCATAGACGCGCATGACCTGCGCGTTCATGGCGAAGCTGGTGCTCGCCATCAACTGCTGGATCGCTTCGCTGGCGTAGTCGACATTCGGCGCCGCGACGTTGCCGTTGGCGTCGGCATAGGGCGCAGTGGGGTCGTACGCCGTCACCGTGCCCGGCTGCGCATTGGCAACGACGGCGCTGGTGCCGCCGCCGGCCGTTGCGATCTGATTGACCCGCTTGGCGAGATAGGCCGGCGCGTATTGCGCCTGGACCGCCGGCGCGGCCGAAGGCAACGGGCCATCGGAATTGGCGTTGGCGACGTTATCGGCCGAGACTTGCAGGCGCTCCGTCGCAGCAAGCATTCCCGACACGGCAATCGACAGGATCGACGTCATGCCGTGGTGTTAGGACGTGGCCCGCTAATGGCGAACTGCAAACATCGCTACAATTTTAGCGAATGCCGCAGCCGGCGCCGGCAGCGGCATAACCTCGATCAAGTCCGCGATAACCGATCCGGCCGCGAAGCCGGACCGGTGCGATTACCCGTTCCGCCCACGACGGCACAGTCATCCCCCTACAGCCCGAACAGCTTCTCCGCATTGCCGTGGGCGATGCGCTCCCTGTCGGCGGCCGACACCGGGATTTGCTCCAAGAAGGCGCGCGCCGCCGTCATCGAGGCGTAGGGATGATCGGCCGAGAACATGATGCGGTCGACGCCGACTTCGAGGAGGAGATCGAGGAAGCCGGCCGGAAAATTGAAGCCGGAAATGGTGTAGTGGATGTTGCTGCGCAAATAGCCGCTGACCGGCTGCTTCAGCTTGGTCAGCGCCATCGGCATGCTGTCGAGCCGCGGCAGCATGAACGGCAGCGCCTCGCCGAGATGGCCGATGACGAATTGCAGCTTCGGGAACGCATCGAACGCGCCGCCGAGAATGATGCGCACGATGTGGACCGCGGTTTCGATATGCCAGCCCCAGCCCGATGCCGCGAACATGTCGGTGACGGCCGGCGCGAAGCCGCCATATGAGACATCGATCACGGCCTGCGGCGGCGGCGTCGGGTGCAGATAGATCGGCGCATTGAGCGCCTCCGCAGCTTCCAGGATCGGCCAGAAGAACTTGTTGTCGAGATAGCGCCCGCGATTGTGGCCGTGGATCACCGCGCCGACGAATTTCTGCTGGCGCACCATTTTTTCGAGTTCGGCCGCCGCCTTGTCGGGCGCCGCGGTCGGCAGCACCGCGAGACCGGCATAGCGCGTCGGGTGCTTCTTGATCACGTCGGCGAGAAAATCGTTGGCGTCGCGCGCCAGCGCCACCGCTTCGGCCGCTTCCGATTGCTCGGCGCCCGGCGAGGTCAGCGACAGCACCTGCATGTCGATGCCGGCGGCATCCATCTCCGCCAGCCGGCCCTCGCCGACATCGGCGAGCTGCGCAAAGACCTTGGCGAGGCGGCCGCCGGCTTTGTCGGCGATCTCCTTGCGCTTGCGGCCGGGGCCTTCGAGAAATTTCGGGGTGGTGAAGTGCTCTTCGAGCGTGATGGTACGCATGGTGATTTTGTCCTTGTCAGATCAGCGCCTCGCCCGCGCGGGTGAGGCCGAGATACGGGGTTGCGGCGATTGGACCGGCGTCAGAAGCCGAACAGTTTTTCCGCATTGCCATGGGCGATGCGTTCCTTGTCGGTGGCGGAGACCGGGATCTGCTCGAGAAAAGCCTTGCCCAGCGCCATGGATTGATAGGGATGATCGACCGAGAACATGATGCGGTCGACGCCGACTTCGAGCAACAGATCGAGGAAGGTGGCCGGGAAATTGAAGCCGGAGAATGTGTAATACACGTTCTCGCGCAGATATGACGTGATCGGCTTTTTTAATTTGGCCATCGCCGGCGTCATGTTGTCGAGCCGCTGAAACATCGACATCAAGCCCTCGCCCAGATGGCCGATCACGAGCTGCAAGTCCGGAAAGCGATCGAAGGCGCCGCCGAGGATCAGCCGGATGACGTGAACCGCGGTCTCGATGTGCCAGCCCCAGCCGGGGCTGGCGAACATGTCGACGACAAGCGGCGAGAAGCCGGAATAATAGGCGTCGACCACCGGCTGCGGCGGCCGCGTCGGATGGATGTGGATCGGCGCCTTGAGCTTCTCGGCGCATTCCAGGATCGGCCAGAAGAATTTATCGTCGAGATAGCGGCCGCGGTTGTGGCCGTTGATCACGGCGCCGACAAAACCGCCGGCCTTCATGCGCGTTTCAAGCTCGGCCGCGGCCTTGTCGGGCGCCGCAGTCGGCAGCGTGGCAAATCCGGCAAACCGCTTCGGATTCGTCTTCACGCCCGCGGCAAGAAAATCGTTCACTTCGCGCGACAGCGCGATGGCGTCGGCGGCATCGAGCCCTTCGGTTCCCGGCGAGGTGAGCGACAGCACCTGCATGTCGATGCCCGCGGCGTCCATCGCCGCGATCCGCTTGTCGCCGATATCGCAGAGCGCCTCGATCAGCCGGGTCGCGCGGCCTTCGAATTTGAGCGCGGCGTTTTTGAGGTCAAGTCCCGGGCCGTCGAGAAATCCCGGCGTCGCAAAGTGCTCTTCAAGCGTTATGGTTCGCATGGTTGTTGTTTCCTCCTGGTGTCCCTATCGCGACGTTTTCAATTGTTTCCAGCCCGCTTTGGCGCGAACTTTCCAGCTTAGCCGCCCCGCATCGGAACGGGGAGTGGCCGGTTCTGTTACGGCTTTTGACAGCCCGGTGTGTTGCGGATTTGATCGTCGAGCGCCTCGATCTGACCTTTCGACAAGGCGCCCTCATTGAGGCACATATACTCCACATTACAGGCATCGGGCGGCGCCGACGGCCATTTTCGCGGATCGGCGATCGCACCCGGACATTTCAGCCATGCATTCTTGGCGTCCCATGAAATCGTGTCGGGCCACAGGCTGTCATGGCTGGCATCGAGAAACAACAGCACGAAATTCGATGCGCCGGGCAGGATCACGATCGCCCCGATCATGATCGCGAAGGCAGCCATGAGGCTGTAGAGGATTTTGCGCCGCAACGTCATGGTTCGCGCTGGCTTCGCCGTACTTGATCAAGCGAGCTGCGTGTCTTTGGCTTGCCTGCGGTCCCATTCGAAGTCCGCGGCGCGGTCTTCGGCGATGGCATAAGCGCGTTCCGTCGTGGCGTTAAGCCGCGATTGTACGAGACGCCGCGCCTCTTCAAGCGTCGCGTCGTCGGCGTCGGGCGCGACCCGCACCGGCTCGCCGACGGCGATGGCGAAACGGCCGAACGGCAGATTGAGCACCGAGCGGTCCCAGGACTTCAGTTCGATGAAGCGGCTGGTCGCCACCGCGACCGGATAGATCGGCCGGCCAGAGGTGCGCGCCAATTGCACGATGCCGCGGCCGGCGATCCGCGACACTTTCGGGATGTCGGCGGTCAGCGCGACGTTATAGCCGCGGCCCAGCGCCTCGAGCATCTGCTTAAAACCGGAGACGCCGCCCTTCTTGAGAAAATCGCGGCCGCTCGATCCCGAGCCGCGGATCGGCTCGACGCCGAGACGGCTGGCGGCGACGGCGTTAATCTCGCCGTCGCGATGCCGCGAGATCAGCACCTTGACCTGGTGCTCGCGGCGCTTGAAGAACGGCATCATGAAATGCTGGCCGTGCCACATGGCGACGATGGCCGGCAGGTCCGGGCGCACGCGCTCATAAAAATCCGCCGGATCGATGCCGAACTCGCAGGTCTTCCAGACCAGCCGCAGATATTCCGCGGCGGCGACGCCGATGGACCGCTGCACCCACGGATAATCTACCAAACGCCTGAACGACATGATGACCGGCTGCCGGAATACCCGATCATAGGCATCGGGCGACGAGATCGTTTTGCGGCCCGCCTCGCAGCCGGACGCTGTCACAAAACATTATTGTCGGCTTTTCACCGCCCCAGCAAGACAGCGCGCCTGGTCTTATCGACGCGCAGGCGCGGAAACGGCCGCAGTTGCGGCCGTTTTTTGCTGCCACGCAAGCTGCGGCAAATCGCTCATTCCATGGTGATATGGGATTCGGTGATCAGCCTGCGCCATTTCGGCTCTTCGGTGCGCAGCCGCTGGCTGAGCTCCTTGGGCGAGCCGGCGATCGATTCAAAATATTGCTTGTCGAGGAAGCCCTGCTGGACGCTCGGATCGGCAAAGGTCTTGCGGACTTCGCTGTTGATCTTGGCGACGACGTCGGTCGGCATGCCGGGGGGGCCAAACAACGCAAACCACGACACGGCGGTGTAGCCCGGCACCGTTTCGGCGATGGCCGGGATATCCGGCAACAGCGCCAGCCGCTTCGGCGCGCCGATGCCGATGATCTTCACCTGGCCGCCTTTGGCCTGCGGCAGCGCAGTGCCGACGCTGACGAACATCAACTGGATGTGGCCGGCGATGACGTCCTGCATCGCCGGAGCGGCGCCCTTGTAATGCACCGCGACGAATTTCGTCCCGGTCATCGACTTGAACATTTCCATATTGAGATGGCCGCTCGAGCCGACGCCGAAGGTGCCGTAATTGAGCTGACCGGGTTTTGCCTTATCGAGCGCGATCAGTTCCTTGACGCTATTGGCCGGCACCGAGGGATTGAGGATGAGCGAGTGATAGATCTGGACGAGGCCGGTGATCGGCGTGAAGCCCTTCACCGGATCGTAGGCCAGATGCGGGTAAAGCGTCGGGTTGACGATGAAGGTGGTTTCCGGACCGACGAACAGCGTGTAGCCGTCGCCCGGCTGATGCGTCACGTATTCGGCGGCAACCTGGTTGTTGGCGCCCGGCTTGTTCTCGACCACGGCCTGGGCGCCCCAGTCGGTGATGAAATGCTGCGCCAGGATGCGGCCGAGCATGTCGGTGACGCCGCCGGGCGACGCCGGCACGATAATGGTGATGGTGCGCGACGGATATTTATCCGCGCGCGCGACGGTCGCCGCCGTCGCCGCCACGGCCAAACACGCAAATGCCGTCGCGGCGCGAAGCCAGATCTTCATTGTTTCCTCCCGATCGTTGCCGCCGCCTTTCCCGCTCCCCTTGGCGAGGAGCGGAGGCACGTCAATGGTGCATTTCGTCGGTCGGCATAATACCCCACAGATTCGAAGCCGAGGGGTCCTTCGACCACACTTTCGGCCGCTGCGGATTGTCGCGGTGCCACGGCCGCGGCTCGAAATAGCCGAGCTCCTCGTTCATGCGGTCGAGTTCGGCAAAGGTCTCGGTGATCAGGCCGTTCGGCGCGCGATGATAGGCGAACAGATTATGGCCGATGCCGTGCCGGCCCGGTCCCCACAACAGCTTGTAGCCGTTGACGGAGAGAAAATCGCACGCCGTCTGCATGTGGCCCCAGTCGCGCAGCTCGAAGGCGGTGTGGAAGTGCCGGTTCGAGCCGGTCTGCATCAGGTTGATCGTATGATGATCGGGACCGCAGCGCAGGAATGAGAAAAAGTCGCCCATCCAGTCGGACTCGCGAAAGCCGAGCACATCGACATAGAACTTGGTGACATGCTTGACGTCGGTGACGTGAAACGCGACGTGGCCGAGCTTGTGCGGCACGATGCCTTTCGACTGGAATTTCTGGTGGGAGAAGGCGTCGCGCTTGAACACCTCCATGACGGTGCCCTTCGGGTCGCTAAACACCAGCATCTCCGAGATCGACGGCTCGGGATCCTTGCGCCGCTCGGTCTTGATGCCGTGGGCGGCGACCTGCTTTTCGAATTCGCCGAGATCGGCATCCGGCGCAATCTGAAAGCCGACGCGCACGCATTGCGCCTGCGGCCCTTTGCGCAGCACGACGGAATGAGGGTCGACCGTCGAAGCGAGAAAAACCGCGTCCTTCTCCTTGGCGGCGGGCGTCAGCCCCAAAATCTCGGTGTAATATTCGGTCTGCTTGTCGAGATCGGGCGTCTCATAACTGGCATGCGCGATCTTGCTGACGCTGATCATACTGAAACTCCTCCTGCTATGTCGTTTTGGCGCGCGGCAGCGAGCCGATGACGTCGACCATGGCGGCGACATCTTTATCGCCGAAGCCCATGTCCATAAAGCGCTGGTAAAGCGGCACGACGCAATCCAGCAAGGGCGTCGCGACGCCGGCGATGGTCGGCGAAATCCCCCAGCATGTCGAAGTAATGCTGCAGTCCCGGCACCGTGCCCTGCACCGGGTGGAAGCGGCGCTCCGCCATCCACGGCGCGCGGATGCCGAACTGGGTCGAGCCGCCCGAGCCCGCCGCGATCGCCTTGATCATCAGCGGCACATCGACGCCGGCCTTGAGCCCGAGCGCCATCGCTTCCGCGGTGGCCGCGATGTTGATCGCGACCAGAAGATTGTTGACGAGCTTGACCCGGCTCGCGGCGCCGAACTCGCCGAAATAAAGACAGGTATCGGCAAAGCCCGCGACCACGCCTTCGACTTTCTTGCAGGCGTCGGCGTCGCCGGCGAGAAAGATCACGCCCTTGCGCGCCGACACCATTCCCGGCGTGCCGGAAACCTCGCCGTCGATGAAAAACGCGCCCTTGTCCCGCAGCGGCGCGATCTGGCGCTGTTTGTCGGGGACCGGATGGGAGCCGAGCTCGACCACGATCTGGCCCGGCCGCGCCGATTGGACGAGGCCGTTCGGACCGTGGACAACCTCGTCGAGCGCCTCCGTCGACGGCAGGCACGACAGCACGATATCGGCTTGCGCGCCGACCTCGGCCGCCGAGCGCGCCGGCACGCCGCCGATCTTTTCGAATTCCTCGAGCGAGTGCCGGCGATAGCCGACGACGCGGTGGCCGCTATTGATCAAATTCTGCGAGATCGGCATGCCGATTTTGCCGACGCCGACAAAGCCCACGGTCTCCATGAACGTTCCTCTGTATTCTTCTTCGTTGCTTACTACTTACTTGCAAACTTAGGCGACTTCCACCGTTTGATCGGAAAAATTGACCCGCAGGCTGAGCGTACCCTCCATAACCGTCCATTCCTTCAACTCAAACGTGCGCAATCCGTTGACAAAGAACGGATCGCCTTCGGCGAGCGCCCGGGCTTCCTCGGCGCTCGACGCCCGCAGCACGGTGAGACCTTGACCGGTCGGCGGCCCCTCGCCGTCGGCCAGCGGACCGGAGGCGAAGACCCGCCCGCGCTTTTCGAGGCCGACCATGTATTCCAGATGCGCCAGCAGGAACGGCTTGAGCTTGTCCGGCGGCACCAGCGGTTTCGAGAGCAGCACGTAAAGCTTCTTGCGCAGCATTTTGCGCATCAGGTCGGTAACACGCTCTTCAAAAAACATGGTCTGTGCCCTGGGTTTGGAGTTCATGCTCAATCGTCGCGCTGTTATATCGAAGCGCGATCAGAAAAGCCGCGGGTGCGAGCCGAGCCCGAGATAATAGCGGCCAACGGCCTCAAAGATCGAGAATTGGGACTGGGCCTGCTGCGACACCGCGTGCATGTCGCGGAACCGGCGCTCGAACGGATTGCTGGCGAAAACCGCGGTCGCGCCGGCGGCGAGATAGGCCATTTCGACAATCTGCCTCGCCTGCTGGCTGGCGTGGATCGCCGCCATCCGCAGCCGTACCCGCTGATCGAGCGACATTGTTCCGGATTGCGCCGCCTGCCAGATGTCCTCCCACGCGGCCATGAAGAACGCCCGCGCCGCGGCGAGCTGCGCCTGGGCGACGCCGACTTGCGATTGCACGACGGCGTTTTCGCGCAGCGGCGCCGAGCCGCTCCCCGCCACCTTGGTCCGCGCCAATTCGACGAACCCATCGAGCGCGGCGCGCGCAATGCCGAGCCCGATCGCTGGAAAAGTCGAGCCAAACAGCTGGTAGATGTTGAACGAATAGAGCGGGCCGTGCTCGCGCCACTCGCCGGGGTCCATCGCATGATAGGCGATGGCGCGGTCTTGCGGCACGAAGACGTCGGTGAACGCATAACTATCGCTGCCAGTGCCTTTGAGCCCGATCACGTGCCAGATGTCGCGGATCGCCGCCTGATCGCGCGGCACGACGAGGGTCTTCTGCACCGGATTGCCGCTGGCGTCGCGGCGCGGCTCACCGTCGGGCTCGACGATAAAACAATGCGCGGCGAGGTAGCTGGCATGCCGGCTGCCGCTGGCGAAGGGCCAGACGCCAGTGACACGAAAGCCGCCTTTGTCGGCGATGGCTTTCGCATCGTTGTGGGTGGAAGCGCCCCAGGCCAGCACGCCGCGCGGATTGTTCTGAAATATCTCCTCGGCGGTCGCCCGCTGCATGCTCTTGGATATGGTCGAGCAGACCGAGGTTTGCGCGACGCACCATGCCGTCGAAGCGTCGGCCTTGGCGAGTTCTTCGATCGCCTGCACAAACGCAACCGGCGATATTTCTTCACCGCCGAGCGAGCGCGGCACCAGCATGCGGAACAACCGCGCCTCGTGCAGGGCGTCGATGACGTCCGCCGGCAATTGCCGGCCGGCCTCGATGCGCGGCGCAGCCGCGGCGAGGAGCGGCGCAAGCGCTCGCGCATTGGCGACGCAATCGACTGTGGTGCGCTCATCCATCCCGGCTGGCTCTCGGTCCGGCGGTCATTCTATCGCCGCCGGCGGCCCGGTCCATCCGGGGGCCGGATCGCGCCAGCGACGGATCGAACGGCTGCACCCCTCGGGGCGACACATTATATAATGTAAGACGCCGGTGTGAGGGTGCGATGGGATTGCCACGGCCGACAGCGATCGTCCTTGGATTGGCGGCTGCGACAGCCGCCGCGACGATCGCCGTGACAATGGTCCTGGCGCCGCGGGCCGCCTTTGCCGACGACCAGAAGCTCGATGCGGACTTCGCCAAGCGGATGTTCGCCGGCGGCGTTCCAAACCCGAAAGCCTATGCCTGCTTCGTTCGCCGCTACGATGCCGCGCACCTGGCGCAGCACCCGCTGCAAAAAGTCAGCGTGATGCGACTTCTTATCAGCACCGAGAAAGATCCGGATTTTCCCAATTTCCAATATGCGTTCCGGCTCGGCGTCAATTACCGCGACCGGCCCGGCGATTTCAATTCCAGCGGCAATTGCGGCCACGCGCCGACGATCAAGGATCCGGACAATTCCGATATCCCGCCCGAAGACCGGGTGACCCGACCGGCCGGCATCGATTTCGAATGCGACGTCGATTGCGACGGCGGCGGCGTCAATGTCACGCTTGCCAACAACGACAACGCGGTCATCCTGACGCTCGATCACATCCGCATCTGGCGGGGCAACGCCCCCGATGCAAAAGCGGCGGGCGCGTTGCAGGCTGGCGAGGACGACAAAATATTCCGGCTCGACCGCACCAGCACGAGCGAATGCGCTTCGCTGGTCGCCGACCGCAAGGAATTGGCGGCCATGCGCCGCAAGCGATAATGATGAAAGGGATACCGCCGTGGAGAATCCGATACGCCGCCGCAACCTGTTGACGCTCGCCGCCGCGATGCTGCCGGCGTCGCTTGCCGTCACGCCCGCTAAAGCCGCCACGGCGGCCGCGGCAAAGGTCGTCTATCACCTCGCCGACCTCGACAAGGTCGGCTTCGTGCTCGGCAATATCCGCAATCACTTCGACGGCATGGGCGGGCCGGCAAACGTGACGATCGCGCTCGTCGTGCATGGCCCGGCGCTCAAGGCATTCCATAGTGCCGACGCCGCGCCACAAACGGCGCACGATGTCGAAGACTTGCGGAAATCCGGCCTCGGGCTCAATGCCTGCATTCACACCATGGCAGCCCAGCACGTTACGCTTGCCGATCTGCTGCCGGGCTTCATCGTTGCTGAAAAAGGCGGCGTGGTGCGGCTCGCCGAGCTACAGGTGCAGGGTTACGTCTATCTGCGGCCGTGACCGGAGCGAGTATCCGTAAATCGACGCTGACAAACGGAAGTTTGGCAATGAAGGAACAAGTTGCGTTCAAATAATTAGCCTGGGCCACACGCCAAGCGGGCACGTTCGATATTGTTCAGCGGCACATGCCACCGTCACATATGACTCGGATTCTTTTGCGGCGGACGACGAGTTAAAGGCTACATGCCGGATTTTCCGGGTATATGCAGATTATTGCAGAACTGATAAAACCGGCTCATCGGAGGACCGGTCATGCAGGCGCAAATCTGTTTTTTTGTCAGCATCCTCTTCAGTTTCATTGCTTGGGGTGTAGTCACCGGCAGCCTGATCTTGCCGGAACTGCGCCGCCGCACCCGCGACGAAGCCCTGCGGCCGCTGCTTATGTTTCATTCCTTCCGCTTCGTCGGCTTGGCGTTTCTGGTCCCCGGCGTCGTGTCCCCCGATTTGCCGGCGGTTTTCGCCGAGGGCGCCGCCTACGGCGATCTCATCGCCGCAGCGCTCGCTTTGTTAACGCTCGCCCTGCTGCCCGGCAGGCTTGGCATCGTCGCGGCCTGGGTGTTCAACCTGTGGGGCAGCGCCGATATCGTCCATGCCAATTACGAGGCCATTCGCTTAGGCGTCCCGGCCGGTCAATTGGGCGCCGCCTACTTTCTCCCGACGTTTCTCGTGCCGCTCATTCTGATCACACACGGACTCATGTTTTGGCTTCTCCTGCGAAACGAAAACGAAGCCGCCGTGCCGGCCGCGCGGCGGCTTGCCTAAACTGAGCCGCGCCACGACTTAAGCCGCGGCCGCTCTAAGCAAATTTTCGACCCCGGAGTCCAAATCATGTGCAACCCTCGGGGCGTCGGCATTGCCATGGGGCGCCAAACAACGGCCAAGATGCCTTGGATAATCAGCCAAAGCAGCCTTAAGCCCGGCACGATAGCAATCAAGTGAGTTTTAGATGACGGATCAAGGCAAAGTATCGACCCGCGGTGGATCGCATCTAGCGACAGCCGACCGCCGTACACTCGATGCCATTTTTCATCATCCGGTTCCGCATAATCTCAGCTGGATGGATGCGCTCGACCTGCTGACGCATCTTGGTTCCGCGGAGGAAAAGGCCGACGGAAAATATTCCCTGAATATAAACGGCAAACATCTTATTTTTCACAAGCCACACGGCAAACATCTGGATGCGCGCGAGGTCACCGGCCTTCGTCACTATTTGTCGTCGGCGGGGGTCTCGCCCGAAAGCCCCCAAGGTGCCCCGGCGCTGGTCGAACCGGATTGCGTGGACGTCGTAGCGTTGATCGACCATCATGAGGCGAAGCTTTACCGAATCCACCTTTCTTCTAATCAAACTGCCGAAACGGTCAGGCCTTACGATCCACATCATTTCCTGCATCACCTGCACCACGGCGACGAACTGCGCGAACATGGGCAACGGGCGGCGGAAGACCTCACGTTCTACGACAGGATCGCCGAGGCTCTGCGCGAGGCAGACCGCATCGTGCTGCTTTCCCACGGCACCGGCATGAGCGACGCATCGCGGCTATTGGCCGAACGGTTGCAGAAGCACCATCGAGACATCTACGCGAGGATCGTCCACCAGGCCGAAGTCAACACGTCGGCCATGACGGAGGGAGAAATCCTCGCATATGCGAAGACAAGCCCTGACGACGGATTCACAGAAGCGACGCTGACGGTGGAATCGCCGCACGCTTGATTTGCGGCAATCTAGACGCCGCCGAGGTGCGGGCGCACCCTCAGCCGCTGATGACGAGCGTGCCAATGGCCGAAACAGCGATCCAATTCCTCGAACGCTGGCGAGAGGACAACGTCTTCGCAGAGCCGCGTGCGCTCGAACAGCTCGACGCGACTGTTGCCCAGTGCATGGCCGATGCTGCACAGGCTGGCATCTCCGCCGATGACCTGGCGGAGGCGGCCGGTGGCAGCCTCAAAGAGTATCTTCGCACGGCCATAATCGATACGAGTGAATAATGCCCCGCGGCCCTCGTAGCGGCGGTCGAAAATCCAGGGGAGAGGAAAGTGCCTGGGGTCCGGAATATCCGAGGCCCCCCGAAGAATTACGGAGCATCTTTGGCGGGCAGACAATTTTGGCAGCGCCATCGATGATGTGAAAACCGAGGTTCGTGCGAGAATCACATTAATCGGAACATTTTCTAGGCGGTAGCGCCTGCGAGGATCCGATGACGGCGGCATTCAAAGTTGGCGATCACGTGAGTTGGAACTCTGAGGCTGGTCGTGTTCGCGGCACGATCGTGAGAGTGCACACCGAAGATGTGAACTACAAAGGTTACGTCCATCATGCTAATCGCGATGACCCGCAATATGAGATCAAGAGCGACAAGACGGATCATGTCGCCATGCACAAGGGTCATGCGCTGAGGCGTCTTGATTAACTGCCAGCGCGGCTTCCACATGGCGTACTCATTTTTCACTATAGGGCATTCAACTCGTTCGATCGGCGAATTCATTGGCCTGCTGCAAAACGTCGAGGTCAGGCTTGTCGTCGACGTTCGAACCGTGCCGCGCTCACGGGCAAACCCGCAATACAACGCCGACGCGCTCCAGATTTCTTTGTCCGAATTCCAGATCGCATATGAGCATATTGCCGCGCTCGGCGGTCTGCGCGGACGCCAGCGCGACCTGCCGGAAACCGTGAATGCGTTTTGGCAAAACCAGAGCTTTCACAACTACGCGGACTACGCCTTAAGCGAAGCCTTTCGCCTCGGGCTAAATAGATTACGCGAATTGGGTCACGTTTCCACGTGCGCGATTATGTGCGCGGAAGCAGTATGGTGGCGGTGCCATCGCCGGATCATATCGGACTACTTGATCGCCAATGGCGAGACGGTGTTCCATATTCTCGGTCAAAACCGCATTGAGCCGGCGCATATGACGGAAGCTGCTCGGTCCGGAGCCGAGGGCCTCATCTACCCAGCGGAGCTTTAGCGGCGAAGCTTTACCGCCACCCAATTAACATGCCTTCGCATGCCCACTTTGGCTCAAAACCGGTCTTCGACCGGTGTCCGAGTTCCGTCTGCTTTACTCCGGATAGCGACCCAATAGCGGACATTCCCATCACTACGCCAAGCGGCGACGCGCTTACCGACACCCAAATCGTCCGGCCGCCGGGCACGGCCACTGCACGATGGGACGTCCTTCAACTTCATCTCTCGTGACGTCCTTCATCGTTCTCTCCGTTATATTGCTCGCCGTGAGCCGGCCTCTCGCTATTCCCAACTGTCGAGCTTGATCTCGTTCGGCCAGGGATCCCCTTTGCCGGTTTCGAGAAGCGACTTGAGGCTCAGCAGGAAGACCGCCCATTTGGTGCTGCAGTGGTGCATAAATTCCACCGGCTCCTTCCAGCCCTGGTGCTTGAACAAAACGACGGTCCAGTCGCCGTTCTGTTTGAGGTCGAAACTGATCTTTGTGCCGAGCCATTCTTCGGGCCCGTCGACCACCTGCCAGAGCACCCGCTCGCCGGGCTTAAGCTCGAGCACCTTCATGTCGAAACCGCCTCCGCCAAAGCGGAATTGCAGCACGCCGCCGACCTTGCTTTCGCCGCGCGTGTCGCTCGTCCACCAGCGCGAAAGACCTTCGACAGTGGCGAGCGACCTATAGACGTCGTGCGGCGGCGACGATTTGATTCCCACCTTGTGCAGAATGTCGGGCATGGCCGTTTCTCCGTTTGCGTTGTCGATGATGAGAGAGAGCTAATGCCGGACCGGGTGACGGCGGGAGTGACAAGTTTGGCGGGATTCCAGCCGACGTGTTGGCGAAAACGATACGCAACGAAAATCGACAACAGTGCCGCCGCCACGATTACGAAGATCGCGGTCGGCAGGGTCCACGACCAATGCATCAGCGCGTTCCATGCGCTCCACGCGGCGGGCGCCATCCGTAAAGTTTGCACCAGTGCATGGGCGCCTGTGTGCCGCGCGCCGCGCCACCGCTCGCGTAGCCTGATCTTGCCTGTCGTCATCGTCTTTCTCTCTGCGTCGGGTGTCTTTATTGTCCGTCCGGCTCTCGACCACGAGGTCACGCCGTGTGGTCATGAGATACTGCCGGGCAGCGACCGGGCGGGAGTGACAAGTGTGGCGGGATTCCAATGGACTCGCTGATCAATGCCGCAGCGCATGCGCTCGCGAAGGGCGATCCCCTCGGCGCATTGAAGCGGGTCGCTCTGCGCAATGACGCGCCGGCGCTGGCGCTTCGCGGCATTGCGATGGCGCAGCTCGGCGACCTCGTTCGGGCGAAGGCCCTGCTGCGAAGGGCGGCGCGCACCTTTGGCGCCAAAGAGCCGGTGGCCCGCGCACGGTGCATCCTTGCCGAGGCCGAAATTGCTGTCGCTGCGCGCGACTTGAGCTGGCCCGCCAAGCCGCTCGATACGGCGCAGGCGGCGCTCGAACGCCACGGCGACCGCGCGAACGCCGCGCATGCGCGGCATCTGAAGATTCGGCGGCTGCTGCTGATCGGGCGGCTCGACGAGGCCGAACGCGCGTTGGCGAAGTTCGATGCGGCGCCCCTGCCGCCGGCTTTGCGGGCTGCCCACGAACTCGTGGTCGCGGGCGTAGCGATCCGGCGGCTGCGGATCAGGACGGCACGCGCCGCGCTTGCCGAAGCCGAGCGCGCCGCGCGCCTTTCGGGCATCCCGGCACTGCTGGCGGAGGTCGAGGGCACCGCGCTCCTTCTGAATACGCCCGCCGCGCGCGTGATCGCGCCAGGCGACGAACGGCCTCTGCTGCTTGATGAGGTTGAAGCGCTGCTGGCTTCGGGGGCCCTCGTGATTGACGCATGCCGCCACGCCGTGCGCGACGCAGACATAATTATCTCGCTCACGACACGCCCGGTGTTGTTTGCACTGGCCCGCGCGCTGGGCGAAGCCTGGCCGGCCGACGTCGCGAGGAGCACGCTCCTCGCACGCGCCTTTCGGGCGAAGCATGCCGATGAATCGCATCGCGCACGGTTGCGCGTCGAAGTCGGAAGGCTCCGCTTCAAGCTCAGGGCGATCGCCGACGTGAGCGCGACGACGGCGGGGTTCGCGCTGGCGCCGCGGCGTGCACGCAAGGTCGTCGTGCTGGCTCCGCCGGTGGAAGATGAGCATGCCGCCGTGCTCGCCCTTCTCGCCGACGGCGAGGCGTGGTCGAGCTCGGCGCTGGCGCTTGCACTCGGAGCAAGCGCCCGGACGGTGCAGCGCGCGCTCGATGCGCTCGCGGCAACGGGGAAGGTGCAGTCGTATGGGCGCGGGCGGGCGCGTCGCTGGATGACGCGGCCGGTGCCGGGTTTCACGACAACCTTGTTACTCCCCGGCCCGCTGCCCAGCGACTAGGATGGGCGCATGAAACAATCAGCAGCCGAAATCCTTCGCGAATATGGCCCCTTCCCGGACGTCGAAAGGGTGAATGGTGTCAGCTATGACGGCCGGCACGTCTGGATAGCGTCGGGCGACAAGCTGAACGCACTCGATCCCGACAGCGGGGAAAAGGTGCGCTCGATCGATGTCGCCGCGCATGCCGGAACGGCTTTCGACGGGCACCACCTGTTTCAACTCGCCGGCGACCGCATCCAGAAGATCGACCCCGATACCGGCCGCGTGCTCGGCACGATTGCCGTGCCCGGAGGCGCCGGAGCGGGACTGGCGTGGGCCGAAGGGACGCTGTGGATGGGGCAACATCGGAATCGTAAAATCCTTCAGATCGATCCCGATACCGGGGCAGTTCTTCGCACCATCGAATCCAACCGTTTCGTCACCGGAGTCACCTGGGTCGATGGGGAGCTCTGGCACGCCACATGGGAAGACGACGCGAGCGACGTGCGGCGCGTCGATCCGCAAACCGGAGATGTTCTGGAGAGCCTCGAAATGCCGCCGGGCGTCAGCGTGTCGGGCCTGGAATCCGATGGCGGCGATCGATTCTATTGCGGCGGCGGAAGCAGCGGGAAAGTGAGAGTCGTGCGCCGGCCGAAGCGACGCTCCGCATAACGGCGCGGCTCTCACGGACGGGGCTCGCGGGATCAGAAGCTGAAGCGGCCCGCCAAAATTGCGATGTTAGTAAAGCGGGCCGCTAAGACGATCTGCGACGCGCCCTCACTGGCAGACAAACTGCTCGCCGGCGCGGCCGAAGCAGAATTTCTTGCCGACGTTGATCAGTTGAACACGCCGGTTGACGCCCGAGGTCGGGTGCGCCGGATCGCGCAACTGCTCCTCGCCCATGCCGACCGGCTGGAGAATTGCGGGATTGACCCCGAGCGGATTCACCAGAGCGGCGACGATCGCTTCGGCGCGCCGCTGACTTAAACCTACATTGTACTGGCGGCCGCCGACAGAATCGGTATGACCGATGACGAGGAATCCATAACCGAGCAGAATCGGATTATGCAGCGCGTCGGCGATCGCACCGACATTGCGATAGGATTCCGGCCGGATCGCCGCCGAATTAAAATCGAAATTAATTTCGACGGTGAACTGCGCCAGATTTGCGAGCTGCGGAAAAGTCAGCGGGCGCGGCGGGATTGCGCCGGGATAGTTGCGGATATTGGCCAGCACCGCCTGACGCATCTGTTCCGCCGTCAGATCGAGCCGGGCAGTGTTGCTCACCGAAGCCAGGCTGTTGGCGATCTGGCCGGAGTTCAGCCGCGTATCGGCCGCGGCAACTGTTAGCGCGACCGCCAGGACCAGCGCCGCGACGGCGTAGATTTGATGCTTGATCATTGTTGCGCCCTTTCCGTGCGCCAGCCAGTATCGGTGAAAGCCTGGCTGCAGGCCGGACTCATCGCGGCGGGCGAAACGCTCACCAGACATTCGACAAGATGCGCATCGGCGTGCGACGTGCCGCACAGCCTTTCGATATCCGCGTCGCAGAGGTTGCCGATGTCGCGCTGGGCGGCGACGCGGCGGGAAATGGACGCGTAGACCGCCAGGCGGGTCTGCTGGCAGCGCGGCGATACCACGCTCTGATGCGCATCGAGGCAGGCACGCAGCCGGCCATTGCCGAGCTCCACGCCCTTGCAATATTTCGCCAGATCGGTGCGGCAGGCGGCGGCGAGTTGATCGATGGCATCGGCGTAACTCATGGTCTGGGCCAGCGCAGTGCCGACGCCGCCGATGAATATTGCCAATGCCAGGAAAAAGGACGCTTGCGTTGTCGCGGTGCGACGCATTTCGGTCTCCTCGCCCTCATATTTTTCGTGCCGGCCCTTCGACCGTGGCCATGCTACCGCATCCTTTGCCGTATTGCACAGATGGGCAACGTATTTTTTCGACTCGGCCAGCCGCGTCTTCACAAAGTGGCGACCCGGGGCGGAGGTCTATTCCTCGCCGACGAGGTCGCGGCGGCGGCCTTCCAAGGCAGTCGAATACCGCCGCAGCACGTAAGCCTCGGTGAGGATGCCGACGACGCGGCGGTCGAGGTAGGAATCGACAACGGCCAAAGCCTCCGACTCGGCGCGGTCGAAAGCCAGCACCGCCTCCTTCACCGCCATGCCGGGGAGCAGCATGTCGTCGGGATGATGCAGCAGCTCCTTGATCGATTTGTCGGCCGCTTCGGGGGCATGGGCATCGGCCACCAAAACGAGGCCGATATAACGATCGGCCTCGTCGACCGCGACCACATAGGCCGTGGAGCTGAGTGGAAATTGCTCGCGAAACGCTTCGACGGTCGACGATGCCAGCACGGTCTGCACGTCCTGCCGCATCATTTTCTCAACGGTGAGATCGCGCATCCAGCCGATGTCGGCGGCGCTGCGGATGGTCTCGCCGCGCAGATGGAAACGCCAGGTCGCGAACGAATAGCCGAACACTTCGCGCGTCACCTGCGCCGCGATGATCACCGCGACGAGCACCGCAGTCGTCAGCCACAGGTCGCCGGTGGTCTCGAGCGCAATGAATGTCATCGTCAGCGGTCCGCCGATGACGGAGGCGGACAGCGCGCTCATGCCGATCACGGAATAGGCATTGGGATCGAAATAGACCGTCGGCCAAACCATGGTCAGCGCCACCGCCAACAGGTGCCCGCCAAGCGCCCCGATCAGCAGCGAGGAGAAAAACAAACCGCCGCGAAAGCCGCTGCCGAGCGATATGATCGACGCCGCGATCTTGAGCACGAACAAAAGCGCGACCATGCGCAAGGACAAATCGAGCATGCCGGCAACGCGCAGCGCGCCGTGCCCCGATGACATGATCTGCGGCGTTATGATCGCCATGAGGCCGACCAGCGCGCCGCCGATCAGGGTGCGCAGCGCCGGACGCAGGCGCATGCGCGCGAACATATTCTCGCTCAGCGCTACGCCGCGCATCAGAATAATGCCGAGCATCGACGCCAATAGCCCGAGCGTGGCGGCGAGCACGAGATCGTGGGCAACGATCGTCATCTTCTCGGGCCCGACAATACCGAGTTCGGCCGGCGCCAGCTGGCGCGCGACCAAAAACCCGATCAGCGACGAAATTCCCACCGGCGCCAGACTGTTCGGCGAATAGCTGCCGATGATCAATTCGAAGGCGTAAAAGGCGCCGGCAAGCGGCGCGCCGAAGGCGCCGGCAATTCCGCCCGCCGCGCCGCAGCCGACCAGGATGCGCAGGTCGCCGCGGCGGAGCCGAAAGGCATTGCCGATGCGCGAGGCGATGCCGCTGGCAAATTGTGTGTAGCCGGCTTCCAGACCAACCGATGCGCCGACCCCGCTCGACCACACCGTCTGCGCCGCGACGATAATGCTGCCGAGAAGCGACATGCGGCCGCCATGCAGCGCGTTGGCTTCGATCGGATCGATTTCCCGTTCCGGCCGCCAGCGCCGGATGATTTCGCTGGCAATGCCCATGATCAAGCCGCCGATGAGTGGCACCGACAGCGCGATATAGGGATTGAGTGACAGCCGCGCCGAGAGGCGTTCGCCGTGCTGCAGATTGAAGAACAACTCGTGCAGCAGATCGACCGCCTGACCCATGCCGGCGACGACCAGACCCGCGATCACTCCGACCAGCGCGGCGAGCGCGACCAGACTCGATTCTCGCGCCCGTACGACAGCGCGCAGACGTCGCGGAATTTCGAGTTGGGCCGCGATTCTAGCAATCAAGATTCACCAGCCGGCGGACAAAGGGAATGTAGGACGGGCGAAGCGCCGGATGACAATTGTCGAAGCGCAGGGTTAATGCCACAGCCGGGCGGGGCTTGCTGTCGCCCGACCGCACCATAGATGCAAGGACGGTGCGGAACGCCGCGGTCTCTCCCTTGGCGCGGGCGGCGGTCATGGGAATGTGGACCCGCACCAGCGTCGGCTTGTTCATGATTCGGACGTTGCCGGGAGCACACGATGCGCCGCACTTTTTCTGCAATCATTGCAATTTCCGTTGCAGCAATAGTTCTACTTCCCGCCATCCCGTTGCTTGCGCAAACGAGCGCGGGTCTTCTCGAAGGTACGGCCGCATTTGGCGACTGGCACGCCGACCGCCCGGCGATGCGGCGGCTGATCAGACCGCAGGATTTGCCGGCGCCTGACCGTGCCAAATCCGCGCGGAATGTCGTCAGAATAGTGCACCGGACCGACCAAAAGCCAATCGTCCCAAACGGCTTTGAAGTCAACCTTTTTGCTTCCGGTCTGTCGGGTCCGCGTATCATCCGCACTGCGCCGAACGGCGACGTGTTCGTTGCCGAAAGTGACGCGGGCCGCATCCGCGTGTTGCGGGGCAACGGCGGGGAAAGCGCGCAATCGTCGATATTTGCATCCGGCCTGAATTATCCTTTTGGAATCGCCTTCTATCCTGCCGGCCCCGATCCGCAGTGGATTTATGTCGGCGATACCGATGCCGTGCTCCGCTTCCCCTATCGTAACGGCGATGTGACGGCGCGCGGCGCCGCCGAGACCGTCGTTCCCGATCTACCGGTCGGCGGCCATCACACGCGCGACGTCGTATTCTCGCAGGATGGGAAAACGATGTATGTGTCGGTCGGCTCCGGCTCCAACGACGCCGAGGACATGGAGAATCTTCCAGCCGACAAGCTTGCAAGCTTTGCGACGAGTCACCCGCTCGGCGCACCTGGGGAGCCGAGGCCGGCCGTGCCGATGTTTTGGCCTTCGATCCTGACGGCAAGAATGAGCGGATTTTCGCGACCGGCATCCGCAATTGCGTCGGCATGGCGGTCGCGCCAGCGACGGGCACTGTCTGGTGCTCGACCAATGAGCGCGATGGGCTCGGCGATGACGTGCCGCCTGATTACATCACGCGCGTGCGCGAGGGCGCGTTCTATGGCTGGCCCTGGTACTATATCGGCGCCAATACCGACCCCCGCCATCGCGGCGAGCGGCCGGACCTCAAAGACAAGGTCACCGTTCCCGACGTGCTGATCGAGGCGCATTCGGCGTCGCTCGGCATGACGTTCTACGACGGCACGCAATTCCCGGCGGAGTATCGCGGCAACATATTTGCGGCCGAGCACGGCTCGTGGAACAGATCCAAGCGCACCGGCTATAAAATCATCCGCGTCATCGTGAAGGATGGCGTGCCGACCGGCGAGTATGACGATTTTGCCATCAGGATTCGTCATTAACGATTCGGAAGTGTGGGGCCGGCCGGTCGGGGTGACCGCGGCCAAGGACGGCGCGCTGTTGGTTTCCGAAGACGCCAATGGCACCATCTGGCGCATCGCCTATACCGGCAAGCCGGTACCGCCGCGGTGAAATTAAAGTTCCCGCCGGAACCGTGGGCTGGAACAGGTGCCCAGACGAGGCGTTGTTCCAAAATAGCCAGGGCTGGCGCTTTGCTATGATTTCAAACATCGGCGACGCATTTCCGCATCGCATGCTCGACCTGCAAAGCCCGCCGCCGCGAAGCGAGGCGCGCAAGATTGCAACCCCCAAAACCACGGATGGTCTTGCAACCCAATCCGGCGCGATTATCGAAACCGATGTTCCGGCGCGGCTCGACGCGCTGCCGTTCGGGCGCTTTCACGTTCTGGTTATCGTGGCGCTCGGCATCACCTGGATTCTCGACGGCCTCGAAGTGACGCTGGCCGGCGCGTTATCCGGCGAGCTCAAGGAGAGTTCCGCCTTAGGATTGAGCAACGCGCAAGTCGGCTTGGCCGGAAGCTCCTACATTTGCGGGGCGGTGCTCGGCGCGATCTTTTTCGGCTGGCTGACGGATCGGCTTGGACGCAAAAGATTGTTCACGATCACGCTGGCTATATATCTTGCCGCAACCGCCGCTACCGGCCTGTCCTGGGATGCGTGGAGCTTTGTGGTGTTCCGCTTTCTCACCGGCGCCGGCATCGGCGGCGAATATACCGCCATCAATTCGACAATCCAGGAGCTTATCCCGGCCCGGTTCCGCGGTTGGACGGATCTGTCGATCAACGGCAGTTTCTGGCTCGGCGCGGCACTCGGAGCCGCCGGCTCCCTGGTGTTGCTCGACCCCGCGGTCATCAATCCGGCGCTCGGCTGGCGGCTTGCATTTCTCATCGGGGCTGCAATCGGACTTGTGATTCTCGTGATGCGATTTTGGATTCCTGAAAGCCCGCGCTGGCTGGTGACGCATGGCTTGCCGCAGAAGGCCGACGACATCGTGCGCGGCATCGAAGCGCGGCTGGCGACTTCGGCGCCGCCGCCGGCCAACCAGAAAGTCCGGCTGCGCATGCGCGACCGCACGCCGCTTGCCGAAGTGGCGCGCGCTTTATTCGTGACCTATCGCCGGCGGACGTTTGTCGGATTGAGCCTGATGGCGGCACAGGCTTTCTTTTACAACGCGATCTTCTTTACTTATGCGCTGGTCTTGACCGACTTCTACCATACGCCGGCGGACCGGGTCGGCTGGTACATCCTGCCGTTCGCGGCGGGCAATGTGCTCGGTCCGATCGTACTCGGCCGCTTGTTCGACACCGTCGGCCGCAAGGCGATGATCGCATTGACCTACGCCGTCTCCGGCGTTCTGCTTGCGGTCACCGCCGATCTGTTCAGCCGCGATCTGCTTTCGGCGCAGATGCTGACGATCGCCTGGATGACGGTGTTCTTCTTCGCGTCGGCGGCGGCGAGTTCGGCCTATCTCACAGTGAGCGAGATTTTCCCGCTCGAAATCCGTGCGCTGGCGATCGCGTTTTTTTACGCCATCGGCACCGCTATCGGCGGCGTCGCCGGCCCCATCCTGTTTGGCATGCTGATCAATACCGGATCGCGCAATGCGGTCGCTGCGGGCTATGTCATCGGCTCGGCCCTGATGATCGGCGCTGCCGCGGTTGAGGCACTCTGGGGCGTTGCGGCCGAACGCAAACCGCTGGAGGCGGTGGCCCGGCCGCTTGCATTCGTCGACTGAACAACAGATATCCGATCGGACACACGATGAGCCTGGACAGCGGCCTGGAGATTTTGGACCTCGATATGGAGCTTGCGGAAACGACGCTGGTTCCCGATTTGCGCAAATGCGCGATATTGCTCGATATCGACGGCACGATTCTCGATTTCGCGGCGTCGCCGCAGCAGGTCTGGGTGCCGACGGGGCTGCGGCAAACGCTCGCACGGCTCGACACTTTGACCGGCGGCGCCCTGGCCCTGGTGTCCGGCCGCGCGCTGCACGATATCGATCTGATCTTTTCGCCGCTGGAGCTTGCCGCCATCGGCGGCCATGGTGCGGAAATGCGCACCGTCCCCGGCGCGGAACCTGTCATGCGCGCGAAACCGCTCGACGCCGCGCTCAAGCGCAAGCTCGCCGGCATCGCCGAACTCGGCCCCGGTATCCTTGCCGAAGACAAGGGTTATTCGCTGGCGCTGCACTATCGGCTGGCGCCCGACAAAGGCGACGCGGTGCGCGGCGCGGTCGAGAGAATTTGCGCCGCGCTGTCGGCCGACGCCGTCGAAATTTTGCCCGGCAAACTTGTCGTCGAAATCAAGCCGAGCGGGGTGAACAAGGCCAATGCCGTGTGCGAACTGATGAAGTGGCCGCCCTTTGCCGGCCGCAATCCGATCTTTATCGGCGATGACACCACCGACGAGCCGGTGTTCGGCATCATCTCGCAATTCGGGGGCCTGGGCTTTTCCGTCGGCCGGGTGAAGGCCGACGTCAACGGCCATTTCGAGAAACCCGAATCGGTCCGCGCCTGGCTGGCGCGCATTGCGAATCAGGGCCAAGACTGAGCTCAAAGGCTCGGTGTAGGAGTCTTGACCTACAAGGCACGGCACAATGAATGAGCATGGGCTTGATTTCACGGTCAGCGGCGGTCACGGCAAGACCGCGGCGCGGCGCGGCGCGACGCTGGAGCATCGCGAGATGATCGATCACGGGCTCGATCTCGGCATTGTCGGCAACGGCCGGCTGGCCGCTTTGATCGATCCATGCTCACGGATCGTGTGGTGGTGCTATCCGCGCTTCGACGGCGATCCGATCTTCTGCCGGCTGGTATCGGGCAAGGAAGACAAGGGCTTCTCCGACGTTGTGCTCGAAGACATGGTGGAATTTAGTTCCGAATACGTGCGCAACAGCGCGATTATTTCCACCGTGCTCACCGATCGTCACGGCGCCAAGGTCAAGATCACCGATTTCGCGCCGCGCTTTCGCCAGTTCGGCCGGGTGTTCCGGCCGCCGCAACTGTTCCGGATCGTCGAACCGATCGCCGGCTTGCCGCGTGTCGCGGTGCGGATGCGGCCGACCTGCGACTACGGCAAGCCGATTCCTACTCGTTCGCTCGGCTCCAACCATATCCGCTATGCCGGCGACGGCACCGCGGTCCGGCTCACCACCGATGCGCCGTTGTCGATGATCGACGGCGAAGCGTCCTTCGTGTTGACCCGGCCGCTGCACATGGTGTTTGGCCCCGACGAACCGTTCACCGGGGACTTGCAGAAGACCTGCCGCGATTTTCTCGAGCGCACCCACGATTATTGGATGGAGTGGGTGCGCCGGCTGTCGATCTCCTACGATTGGCAGGAGGCGATCATCCGCGCCGCCATTACGCTCAAGCTCTCCAATTTTGACGAGACCGGCGGCATCATCGCCGCGCACACCACATCGATCCCGGAAGCGCCGTCGTCGGGCCGCACCTGGGATTACCGCTATTGCTGGCTGCGCGATGCGTATTTCGTCGTCCAGGCGCTCAACCGCATCGGCGCGACGCGCACCATGGAGGAGTTCATCTCGTTCACTTTGTCGATTGCGGCAAAGCCGGATCAGGAGCTGCGTCCGGTGTACAGCGTGGTGCCGACATCGACGATCGATGAATGGACGGCGCCCGAACTGCAAGGCTATCGCGGCGACGGGCCGGTGCGCATCGGCAATGCGGCGGCCGACCAGGTGCAGAACGACACCTATGGCAGCGTCATTCTCGCCGCCATGCCGATGTTCTTCGATCGCCGGCTGCCGCGGCCGGGCGACGAAGGCCTGTTTCGCCTTCTTGAATCGCTCGGCCATCGCGCGGCCAGCAAGGCGTTCGAACCGGATGCCGGCATTTGGGAATATCGCGGCCGCCAGCGCATCCATACGCACTCGGCCGCGATGTGCTGGGCCGGCTGCCAGCGGCTCGCCGCCATCGCCACGCGGATCGGCCTGGATGACCGCGCCAAATATTGGAACGCGTTGGCCGAGCCGATGCATGCGGCGCTGCTTGACGGCGCATGGAATCAAAAGCGCGGCGCGTTCACTGCCGCGTTCGGTTCCGGCGATCTCGATGCCAGCGTGCTGCTGTTGCCCGACCTTGGCGTCGTCGAGGTTGACGATCCGCGCTTTGTCTCCACGGTCGGCGCCATGGAGCGCGAACTGGTGCGCGAGAAGCACGTGATGCGCTACGCCTCCGAGGACGACTTCGGCATGCCGGTGACGGCGTTCCTGATCTGCCGGTTCTGGCTGATCGACGCGCTGTGGTCGCTCGGCCGGCGCGAAGCGGCGCGCGACCTGTTCACCGACGCGCTGCAGCACCGCAACCGCTATGGGCTCCTGTCTGAAGACGTCGATCCGCAGACCGGCGCGCTATGGGGAAATTTCCCGCAGACTTATTCGATGGCCGGCCTCATCCTCTCGGCGATGCGGTTGTCACGCAGCTGGGAAGACCGCTATTGGCGCGGCTGATCCGGAGCCGGATTCCGCGGCAGCGCCTTACCGCGCCGTCTTGGTGACGATCGGTGGCGGCGCGGTTTCGGCGGCCGGCGCACTCGGTGAGAAGGCGAGCGTCACCCACGCATTCCAGCCCGACGGCCGGTTGTCGGCGTCGAACTCCCAGTACGACTTAAAATTCAGATAGGTCTGCATCGTCCGGCCCGGGAAAATCAGTCCGAGTTGCGGCCCGACGCCGACGACGCGCAATTCGAAGTTCCCCAGAATCGGCGCCGCGCCCTCATCCCGGGTCACCTGATCGTAGACATAGCCGATGGCACCGATCTGCACTGTTTTGGTCAGGAAATGCGAGGCGCCCCAGTCGAGGTGCCAATCGACGCCGTTGGTATAGTCGGTGCTGTAATTCTCGAAATTGTAGGTCAGCCCGGTCACAGCGGAAAATTCGTTGCCGGTTTGCGGATTGAAATAGGTGTAGCCGACACCACTATCGATGGCGCCGTGGCCGATGCCGATATTGGCGAGGCTCGACGAACTGTACATCCCGACCGGGATGTCGCCCATCATATAGGCCATCCAGTTATCGACGCCGTGATTCCACTTTAGCGTCGCCAGCGGATAGATATCGCTGAACCCGGTGCGGCCCTCGTCGAGCGCGCCTTGCCGCGTAACGGCGCCGCCGCCGGGTCCCGTCAGGGTCAGCGTGCCGCTCAAGTCGGTGACACTGCGCCCGACGGCAGTAATGGCGCTGAGAGCGAATTGGCCGCCGAAAACCGGGGTCGCGAATGTGTAACCGGGCGCGACGAAGACCAGATCCGGCGTCGCCTTTATCGTGGCGTTGAGATTGACGTTGACGGTGCCGTTGAACCTGCCGAGCGTCACCTCGCGCGCAGCAGCGACCGCGCCACTGGCGCTCACGGATAGTAATTGACCAGCCCAAGCGTCCAGCCCGGCACGCCTGGTGCGGCAGCCAGGCTGCCGAACTGGCCGGGCAGCCAGAAACTGACGCCACCTTCATCGGCGCGGGCATTGTCCCCGGTCATGGCAAGTGCGCCACTTGCGATCACCGCCGCTGCCGCCAGTCCGAGTTTTCCATTGGCCCATCGAGAAGTATTTTCGCGCATCGCCAACTCCCTTCGCCCAATGGGGTCCGCTTAGCGATCCCGGGATGGCTCATTTCGCCGCTTCGGTCGCATCAACTTTCTTCCAGGTACTGTCGGGATTAAACGACGTCATGTCCTCGGCGCGTTGCGCGGTGTCGTGACCGAGATCCTTCTGGAAACACCGTGCCCTGGTAATTGACGATGAACGTCATGACGCCCGAGTTGCGGTACTCGGCCGGATAGGCGACCAGCGCAAAGCCGCCGATCATGTTGCCGTTGACGACATAATCGGCCGCGCCGCCGTTGGCGGCCGGACCCTGTTTGGTCAGGATCTTGTAGTAATAGCCGTGATAGGGCGAGCGGCCTCCGCCGGTGCGATAGCCCTGGCGCGAGGCTTCGGCGAACAGCGGTCCGAGCGGGCTTTCCTCTTCGCCCGCCGTGGTCGGCCAATACAGCCCATCCTTCTTGCCTTCGGTGCTGATGAAGCGTTGCGCATAGACGCCCTGGCCTGCACCGCGATCCTTGCTGGCATAGTCGTTCTGCGCATCGACATAAGCGAGGCAGGTCTGGATGGCGTCGAGCTCGTTATGGCCGATGCGCCGGTAGAGGATTTCGCGCCGGCCCGCCTCGGTGTCGAACGACCAGGTGCCGTTCTTGTTGCGCTCGAGCGGAATCGGGAATGGATAGTCGTTGTCGCCGATCACCAGGATCGCCTTGCTGTCGCCTTGCGCCGCAATCTGGTGCTTGGCGTCATACGAAGCGACGAAGCGCGCCCGCACCGCATCGTCAGAGACCTTGTCGCCCGACGAAATGATGTCCTCGCCGCCGCGGCCGAGCACAACCAGCGCGGCGTTTTGATCGCCGCTCTTCGCCGTGTCAACAAGTGCGTCGACCGCGGCCTGAGGGGTTTTGTAGTCCTGCTGCGCCAGCGCAACGGATGAAGCAGCGATGGACGCCGACGCCGCGACGAGAACTGCCGCCGTCAGCGACGCCAGGATTGCGAAAATCTTTTTCATGACAACCTCGTTGGATCCGGAGTTGCGTCGTTTCAGGCGATCAATGCGAGACCGGGGCCGGAATCGGTATCCGCGCCCCCGATGCGATCCATGCGTCGTAAGTCTGGAACTGCAGACCAAGCTTGTCGTAATGGACGCGCAGGTAACCGTCGGAGCCGCGCGTGACTGCGTCCGGCATGACGGCCTGCACTTCCTGCGCCATCACCCCGACATAGGATTCGTGACCGCCGTTATAGACAAAGCGATAGAAGCCAAGCCCGTCGTCGAGACGTCCAAGGAGGACGATGTCGTGCTTGAGCCTTGCGTCCGAGCGGTGTCCGCCGCCGCCGCGACCGCCACCGCCGCCGCCACCACCGCGACCGCCTCCGCCGCCACCGCCGCCGCGACCACCACCGCCGCCGCCTACGCCGCGCGCCACCGCCGCCACCGCCACCAAGACTGGCGCGGCCGCGCGCCGAATCCATATTAGCCGCGCGCCCGGAACTGATATTGCCGAGGGCACCCGGACCGCGGCCGCCGCCGCCAACACTGGGACGATTGCCACCGCCGCCGATATTGGGCCGGTTGCCGCCGCCAGCGCTTGGACGATTGCCACCGGCGTTCGGACGATTACCGCCGCCGATATTTGCCTGATTGCCACCGCCGATGTTCGGCCGGTTGCCGGCGCCGCCGCCCGGATTAAGCACCTGCTGGCCGCCGCGGCCGCGGAAATCCATGCGGTTTTGTACGCCGCCGGCGTTGTTGCGATTGCCGCCGAATTTCGCGGCGACGTTGGCATTGTTGTAGCGCACGCCCTGGCGATGCGCCGGATTGTGCACCCAGTTGTTGCCGTTGCCGCGATTGATATTGTTGATGTTGACGTTGCGGTTGATATTGATGTTGTTGCCGCCCCAATTGAAGCCGCCGCCCCAATAGCCGCCGCCGAGCCCAGCGCCCGAGCGCGTAGCCGGCGCCGAAGGCAAGCCCGGTCGCGAGCAAGCCGGCCGCGATATATCCCGGCGCCGGCAAGTAATAAGGCGGATAGGCCGGATACGGCCACGGGCCGTAGACGACGGCCGGATCGTAATACGGCACATAAACCGTATCGGGCTGGGCCGGCGCGATGACGATGACCTGCTCTGCCGCTCTGCTGCTGCGTCGAGACGGTCTGTTGCTTGTTCGACGCGAGCTTGTTGTTGGCCTGGGCCTTGCTGCGCAGGCGCTGGATCGCATCCATGACGTCCGGCTGCTGCGCCAGCACCGCGTCGCCGAGCTGCTGCGTCCAGGCGAGTTTCGTGCTCATCATGTCGAGCACCGACGGGCGTCGCCACCAGCGACTTCACGCTGTCGTCCCAGCTTTGCTGATCGACCGCTGCCTTGAGCGCGTCGCCTTTGAGGTTCTTGTTGTCTTCCGCCCAGCGGTCGGCCTCGACCACTTCGAGCGGATAGGTCGAGGCCATCAGGACTTCCGACAGCAGTGCATCGGGATAAAGCGCGATCGGAGCGACCAGCGCGTCGAGCTGGCCATCCGACAACAATTGCTGCGTGGAAGCCGATGCCGGCTGCGCCGCTGGCGGGGTCTGCGGCGGCGCTGTCTGGGCCACCACAGTTTGCGGCAGTGGAATCAACAGTGCCGCTGCAAGCGCGGCGAGCGCCCGTCTATGGCCCGATGTCATGATACGCCCCTTATTTCATCTCAAACGGAAAGATGGTCTTCCAGTCGTTTTTCATGTCGACGATAGTCCAGCCCTTTGCCGTGCCCTCATCAAGGGCCTTGTCGAGCTTGCCGATCTTGGAATTACGGTCGTAAGCGTATTCGCGAATCGGCATCGGTGTGATGCACGATGCCCATGAAGCGCGCGCCGCCGCCCGCCGCGGTCCATTCCAGCATCTGCAGGTCGCCGTCGGAATTGCCGAAGGCGAAAATCGGACGCCGGCCGATAAAGCGGTTGATGCCGACCGGTTTGCCCGGGCCATCGTCGACGAATTCGACCTGCGGCAGCTTCATCAGCACCGGCTTGCCGTCGGCTCCCATCTCGAACTTCGTCAGGCCCGACGAGCCGACGACCTGCTCGGGAGGGATGCCGTAGACTTTCTCCGTCCACGGCCGCATGAACTCGATGCCGCCGCCCGAAACGATGTAGGTCTTAAATCCATTGCCGCGCAGATAGCGCATCAATTCCAGCATCGGCTGATAGACCAGATCGGTATAAGGCCGCTTGAAGCGCGGATGGCGCGCGTTCGCCAGCCAATCCTGCACGGTCTTGGCGAACGCATCGGTGGTCATGCCGGAATGCGTCACCTCGATGATCTCAACAAGGCCTTTCTCGCCGCTCGCCATGAGCGCCGGCATGTCTTTATCAATCAGCGCCTTGAACGGCTGTTTGGTCTTCCATTCCGGGTGCTGCGGCGCCATCGCCTTGATGCGGTCGAACGCGAACGCGAGCTCGAAATAGAACGGCTGCTCGGTCCACAGCGTGCCGTCATTGTCGAAGGTGGCGATGCGCGCTTCGACCGGCACGAAATCCGGACTGCCCGGCGCCGTCACGCGCGCGACGAAGCCGGTGATCGATTGCTTCGCGGCGCCATCGCTCCACGAGGGCAAGGGATCGGGGACGCCGGACTGCGCAAATGCTGAAGCGCAGCACACCGCAACCGTAACCGTCAGCATCGCGGCGGTCAGCGCGCGGCGGCTGCATGCACGCATTATCTCTCTCTTCCGTAACGCGGACTGCGGCGGCACGCGAGGCGCCACCGCAACCGCGGCGTCTACTTCGCCTGCTGGCCGGCCATCATGTTTTTCAGAATGCCGACGATGGCGGTAAGGATGGCGCCGGAAATGCCGCCGCCGACCGCCTGGCCGACCAGTGCGCCGATATCGACGTTGCTGGCAACGCCTTGCAGCATCGGCAACAGCGCCGTGAGTAGCGTGCCGCCGCCCGCGCCGCCGATGGCGCCGGCAATGGTATTGCCGAGCGTGCCGAGATTGACGTTCTTCATTCCGGCACCGACGGCATTGCCGCCAACGGCTCCGGCGATGAGCTGGATGATCAGATTGATAAGCGTCGCTGACATGACTTACCTCCCGGGTTGCATTTCAGACTCTGCTCATTGCAATCGCGATGTTGTGCGCTGCTCCTTCGAAGCCGACCTACTCAATCGTTGGTCGGCTCCTCAAGTCTCTCCATGGTCTAATCGAGATTGAAGCTTCTGATGCGGCGGATACTGTCGCAGGCCAGCAGAATGTTGCGGCGATTGAAGTCGCGTTTGCGGTCGTCATCATTGTTCTCGCCCATGGCTCTCTCCCGCTTCGAGTGACGCAGCAAGATTTGGCTTTCTCTCACGCACCTCCTGTTGCGGCCGCGGCCTGAACGATGACGCGCTGCCGCTTCTAATGCGCCATCAGGTGGCGCACCTGCGCCAGCGCCTTTTCGCAAGTCCCGTTTTGGCCCGCCGCACTCGCGGCACGCGCTTGCGCCATCGCCGCCCTCACCGCGTCGACCCTGTTCGTCGGGACTTCGCCCATCTTTTCTTCGACGGTCGCCATTCCGAGGGGAGTCGGCTGAACGCTGCCGCCGGCCCAGATGCCGGGCCGCACGAACGGTCCGGCCGCGGCGATAGCCTCGACCCGCGCGTCGATGCGGGCCTGCATGCGGTCGATATCGTTTGTACAGGAGCCGGCATGGCTCGCGGAAATCGACGCGGCGAGTGCCGCGGCGCTCCATACCATCAATCTGATACTGGACATGTCGGCTCCTGAGATCGAACTTATTTGGACGCGAAAATCAGCTTAGGATCGTTCCGGATGGCTGCTGCCGCAGCGCCGATCTGCTTCGCCTCGGCGCAACGCGCTCGGCTGAGAGTGCCGGCCGGGTTGCGCGTTACTGCAAGGCGATGGTCATGCCGCCGAGACCAAGAGACACCTGGAATCCGGCCTGCACGCCCTGCACCCTGAGGACCACGCCCTTTTCGTTCTGCAGCGTTGCAGCCTGGCCGCCGACGATGAATGCGAGTCCGGCGCCCGCCGCGCCATAAGTGCCGGCAATGTCAGAAGGGTGATGCAGATTGGACGCAGTACCCACCAGGTCCACCGCCGCCACCCCGAGCGAGCCGATGCCAATGCCGCCGATGCTCAGCCGATATCTCCTGCCGTGATAGATCAAGGTCCCGCTGCCGCCCCCGACGCCGACGATGAATCCGGCTTTGACAATATGCAGCCGCACCGAGCCTACGGTCTGCGCACGGGACGCCGTCGATGCTCCCGTCAGCGCCACCGCTGCGATCAAAACAATGGCAGCGAATTTAATTCCCTGAATGAACTTACGCATTGGTTCGTCCTCCCTTTGTTTATGTCCAAGTCTCGTGATCACGTCCAAGATTCGCCGCGGAACGCCGCCGCGAAAATCGACACGCAGGCTTACAGAGAAAGATTAAGCGGGCGCGCCGTTGAGCGCGCCCGCGGCATTGTTGTTCCGGCTATTGACCCTCGTGCTCCTTCATCATTTCTTCAACCTTGGCCTTGACCGCCTGGAGATTGAAGGAGGCTGAAGCCTGCATCGGCGGGAACTCGACGGCTGTGCTTGCCAACTTCGCCACTGTCTGCTGCACCAGAACGAAGCGCCAGAATTCGCGTCCATAGAAGTCGTTCATGTAACCGCCGCCCATGTCGTTGAGAGTTTCGCCGCGGATTGAAGGTGTCCGCTCGAAGGGATCCTGACGAAGGTTGACGATCGTGGGCATGCCGGTCGTCACCTTCTCGCCCGGCCAGCCGTAAGGTTGCTGGAAGAACTGGAACTTGAAGTCATCGATGCGGATGGCGCCCAGCTGCGACTCGCCGAAGTAGAACAGCTCGTGGCGCGCCGATGGTCCTTTGCCCGTGAGCAAGTCCATCTGGTTGTAGCCATCCAGGTGGTTCTTGTAGGTGCGGTCGCCGAGCTTCACGCCCTGCAGCAGTTGTTCCGTGATGTTCGGATTGCCCGCCGCGGCGGCGAGTGTCGGCAGCCAGTCAAGCCCGGAGACAATGCCGTTCTCCACGCTGCCGGGTTTGATCTTGCCCGGCCAACGAATGAGGCACGGCACGCGGAAGCCGCCCTCGAAAACAGTGCCCTTGGTGGCGCGGAACGGAGTCATGCCGCCGTCGGGCCAGGTGAAGACTTCGGCCCCGTTGTCGGTAGTGAAGATGACGATGGTGTTGTCCGCCTCGCCGATGTCTTCCAGGTGCTTGAGGAGGTCGCCGACGTTATTATCCAGCTGCGCCATGCCGGCCTCTTCGACGTTGTAGTTGTCGCTGGCGTTCATCATTGCCTGGTACTTCGGCGGCAGGTAGGTGAAAATGTGCATGCGCGTGGTGTTGTGCCAGATAAAGAACGGCTTGCCGTCCTTCTTGGCCTGATCCATGAAGCCCTTGCTGTGCTCAACCAGCACGTCGTCGAAGGTTTCCATGTCGTATTTGGCGGGGCGGCCCTGCTGCCAATTCTGATGATCGGCGCCCATATTTGCGAACGGCTTCAACGGGCCTTCGTCGACGATCCGCTGTTTGCCGACCTTGCCCCAGCGCGGCTGCACCGTCGGATCATCCGTTTCGCTCGCATAACAGTGCACCAGATTCCGCGGTCCGGTCTTATCGATCCAGTCCTGCGGATAGTCGAACCAGTACGGGTCTGACATCGCGTCGAGATGATAGAGGTAGCCAAAGAACTCGTCGAAGCCGTGCACCGTCGGCAGATACTTGTTCAAATCACCGAGATGGTTCTTGCCGAATTGCCCGGTGGCGTAGCCGAGCGACTTCAAAACCGTGGCAGTGGTGACCGCCTCATCAGGAAGACCCACATCGGCGCCCGCCTGGCCGACCGTGGTGAGGCCGGTGCGCAGCGGAATTTCCCCGGTAATGAAGTTGGCACGGCCGGCGGTGCAGCTTGCCTCCGCATAGTAGTCGGTAAAGCGCATGCCTTCGGCAGCGATCTTGTCGATGTTCGGCGTTTTGCCCGACATAATGCCCTGGTGATAGGCTCCGATATTGAACCAGCCGACATCGTCGCCCATGATGACGAGAATGTTCGGCTGCTTGCCCGACGGCGCCGCCTGTTGCGCTTGCGCGACAGCGCTTTGAATCGTTGCGGCCGTACCGATTGCCGACGCGGCGGCGAGCGTCGTGCTGGCAAGCAGGATGTTGCGTCGGCTCAGATTGGGCTTGTGATCGGCATCTTTCTTGCTGCTCATGATCGTTTTCTCTCCCTCATTACACATCGGAATCCGACGTGACTTGTGGACGTATCCACCGCTTCCGCATGGCGCGCGGCCGGGCGATAGCGGCGGCAGTAATTCGGCGCGCAGAGGTGCGAGCCGCCTTTGATGACTTTGCGGGGGATCTTGATCCGGGGCTGGCGCGGGTCGTAGCTGCCGCCCTCGCTGCCGCCGCGCGGATTTTCCGGTATGCAGCACGCCTTCGGCGCGTCGGCCTCGTGCTTTTGCGAATACCAATCCGTCGTCCATTCCCAGACATTGCCGATCATGTCGTAGACGCCGTAGCCATTCGGCGGATAGGTCATCACCGGAGATGTGCGCTCGTAACCGTCCGCGCAGAGATTCTGCCGTGGAAATTCTCCTTGCCAGGTATTGGCCATGTATTTGCCACCCGGCGTGAAATCGTCGCCCCAGGCGAACTCTGTTCCGTCAAGACCGCCGCGCGCGGCGAATTCCCATTCGGCTTCGGTCGGCAAGTCCTTGCCCAGCCATTTCGCGTAAGCGGCGGCATCGGCGAACGCGACGTGGACGACCGGATGATCGTCAAGGCCATCGATGTTGCTGGCCGGTCCATAGGGATGACGCCAATCCGCGCCTTTCATGAACGTCCACCACTCGCCCCAATTTCTCAGATCGACGGGACGATCCGGCGGCGTGAACACCAGCGACGCGGCGTGGAGCATATGCGGCAGCGCGCCGGGATAGTCTTTCGGATCAGGGGGAATTTCAGGGAAGGTGACGTAGCCCGTGGCTTTGATGAATTCTTCAAATTGCCGGTTCGTCACTGGCGTGCGATCGACCCAGAAACCATCGACCGTAACGCGGTGAACCGGCGCTTCTTCCGGATAATGACTGTCCGACCCCATGCGGAACGTGCCGCCGGGAATGAACGCCATCTGAGACGTACTTACACATTCCAAGGATCGCCGCCCCGGCAAGCAGCCGTTCGATCGCTGTCACGTCACACACAGCAAAGCACTTGAGATCGCAGAGTGATACGGTCGTGGGTTCACGAACCCGTGACATGCCCGAAAAATTAGGTCAGCGTCACTAACAGGTTGCTCGCGGTTACCAATTCGATTGTCTAAAAACCCTCATTGCACCGCACAATGCCGCGATGAATTCGCCCGCGCGTCACGCCTGCCGCGAAGTTCCCTGCCCTATGGTGTTTGGAACCCTGCCCCCGGCCGGAACGATTTCGCCATGCGCACGACGATCGGATCGTAGGCCGCTTTCGCCGACGCAGGATAAGAGATGACAAAATCCTCGGTCATCTGTGAGCCGTGGGACAAAAGATGCCTCTCGTAGAAAATCTTGTCGCCTTTGGTTCCGGAAATCACAAACCAATTGGCGCCGTGCAACTCATAAGTGATGACTGAGCCCTGATCGAGATTCTTGACGATAAAGTCACGAAATGTGGCGACGGTGAAGTCGAGCGCATTGTACGAGGCATCGACCAGGAAATCGGCGCCGTCCGCGCTCTTGAATTCGCGGCCGTCGTCGTTGTCCGGCGGCCGTTGCGCCTTGAAAACGTCCGGATAGTCGATCGTCGTGCCGTAGCGGTCATTTTGGTAGGTCAGCCAACCGTCCGCTTTGGCCGCTGTCGCGGCGAGGATGAGTGCGGCGGCCACAATGCCGGCGGATACCAATTTACATCGCATGCGACACTTCCTAGTGTCCGACAATATTTCATATGACGCGGGAAAGCCGGGCGAGGTTCACGCCCCGCGGCAGCCACGTCCTAACGCAGGGGACTAATATGTGCGAACGCTGTGCCGACGTCACCGCCCAACATCCGCGTTTTGTCAGGCGGGGCATTCTCAAGCTCGCGGCGGCCGCTGCCGGGCTGGCGCTCGCACCGCAGGCATTTGCCGCGAAAACCAAGGCTCCGCCGAAGCCGGAAAACGTCATGACCCCCGATGCCGCGCTGCACCGGCTGATGCAGGGCAATGCTCGCTACGTCGCCGGCGAGAGCGGCCGGCATGATTTCCGCCACGAACGCGAGGCGCTCAGCAAAGGTCAAAATCCGTTCGCCGCCGTTCTCAGCTGCGCCGATTCCCGCATCGCCCCCGAATATTGTTTCGACACCGCGCGCGGCGACCTCTTCGTCTGCCGTATCGCCGGCAATTTCGCCAGCGATGAGATGACCGCGAGCCTGGAATATGCCGTGCAGGTGCTCAACACACCGCTCATTTTGGTGCTTGGCCACGAAGCCTGCGGCGCGGTCGACGCCACCATCAAATCGGTGAAGGATGGCACCACGCTGCCGGGTCATCTGCCGTCTTTGGTCGCCGCCATCCGGCCGGCGGTCGAGGCCGTCCAGGGCCAGCCCGGCGACATGCTGCAAAACGCCGTGCGCCGCAACGTCGCTCTCAATGTCGACAAGCTGAAATCGGCCGGCCCAATTCTCAAATCGTTTGTCGATGACAAGAAAATCCGCGTCGTCGGCGGCATCTACGAGCTGCGGACCGGACGTCTTGAGCTTTTGAGCTGACCAAAGCGGCCCTCACTTGGCCGTCGCCGGCGCCAGCGTGCCTTCCGGCGGCGCGTGCTCGTCTTGCGCGCGCTGCTCCACCGGCTTGCGCGTCTGCGTGAGATTATAGGCGCTGTTGATCAGCGCGAGATGTGAGAACGCCTGCGGAAAATTGCCGATCAAGCGCTTGAGCTGTGGATCGTATTCTTCGCTCAAAAGCCCGACATCGTTGCAGAGCGCGACCAGTCGCTGGAACAGGCGCTCGGCATCGTCGTAGCGCTCCTGCAAGATGTAGACGTCGACCAGCCAGAAGCTGCAGGGCAGGAACGCACCCTCGCCGGGAGGCAAAGCATCTGCGACCTCCTCGGTGCTGTAGCGGAGCACAAGGCCGTCGCTCAACAGTTGCTTTTCGATTGCCGCGACGGTGCTTTCAATACGCGGATCGGACGCCGGCATAAAGCCGACGCACGGCAGCATCAACAGGTTGGCGTCAAGCTGGTCCGATCCATAGGCCTGAACGAATGTGCCGAGTTTGCCGTTAAATCCGCGTTCGCAGACCTCGTCGTAGATCTCTTCGCGCAGCGTACGCCATTTATCGATCGGGCCTTCAAGGCCGAACGTTTCCGCGCTTTTTATCGCACGATCGAAGCCAACCCACGCCATCACTTTGGAATAAGTAAAATGCTGCGGCAGGCCGCGCATTTCCCACATGCCGTGATCCGGCTCGTGCCAGACGTCGGCGAGATGTTCCAGAAATTTGATTTGCACGTCCCAGCCAGATTCGTTGGTCGAGAGCCCGCAGCGGCGCGCCTGATGATGCACGTCCATGATCTCGCCGAAAACGTCGATCTGCAACTGCGTATAGGCGGCGTTGCCGATGCGCACCGGCGCGGAATTCTCGTAACCCGGCAGCCAGTCGGCGACCCATTCGGCGAGCCGGCGCTCGCCGCCGATGCCGTACATGATCTGCAGCGCTTCAGGACTGCCAGCGACCGCACGCAAAAGCCAGTCCCGCCACGCCTGCGCCTCTTCGTAGTAGCCGGCATGCATGGTACAGAGCAGCGTCAGCGTGGCGTCGCGCAGCCAGCAATAGCGATAGTCCCAGTTACGCTGGCCGCCGAGCCGCTCGGGCAGCGACGTGGTCGGCGCCGCGACGATGCCGCCGGTCGGCTCATAGGTGAGCGCCTTGAGCGTCAGCACCGAGCGTTTCACCGCCGCCGACCACTCTCCGGCAGGCCGGCATTTCGCCGCCCAATCGGTCCAGAATTTCTCGGTCGCCTCCAGCGACGCCGTCGGATCGACCGCCGGCGGCAGCGCCCGGTGCGAGCGGGCATAGGACAGCACCAGCGGAATGGTCTCGCCGCGGCCGACGGTGAATTCGCCGATCGAAGTCATGTCCTTTCCCGTGACATGAACCGGGGTGCGCAGCACCGCCATGTCCGGCCCGGCAATGGCGCGCAAGGTGCCGTCTTCGAGCCGCGTCACCCATGGCACGACGGTGCCGTAGCCGAAGCGCAGGACCAGCTCGGTATGCATGCTGAGCTTGCCGCGCGTGCCGACGACCAGGCGCACGATCTCGGAATGGCCGCTGTGGAACGGCATGAAATCGACGAGCGTTGCCGCGCCGTCATCCGTCTCGAACTGGGTTTCGAGAATGAGCGTATCGGGCCGGTAGCGGCGGGTGATGCGGGCCTTGTCGCGCGGCGCCACCAGCCAACGGCCATGCTCGGGAGTGCCGAGCAGCGCGGCAAAGCAGGCATCGGAATCGAAACGCGGCCAGCATAGCCAGTCGATCGAGCCATCTCTGGAAACCAAAGCTGCGCTCTTGCAATCGCCGATCAGGGCATAATCTTCGATTCTAGTGGACATGATTAAGTACCGGCTCGCGGCATCGTTCTGTCAGGAAAAATCGACAACCACTTTAATGTCGTCCGGCTGCTGCGCCAGCGACTGCGTCCACTGTTCGACCGGCACGCGCCGCGTGATCAGCCGGGTCAGCCAATTCTTGTCGGCGCGCTCGAGCGCTGCGACGGCGTCTTCATAATGCTTGCGATTGGCATTGACGCTGCCGAACACCGTGTCGTTGTCGAGCACCATGGTGCGATTGACCGCGCCGATGTCGACGTCCAGATCGTGACCCGGCGCCGAGACGCCGACCAGGCAGACGACCCCGCCCGGCGTCGTGCGGCCGAAGGCGTCGCGTACCACGGCCGGCGCACCGGTACACTCCATCAGAACATCGGGCTTGAACTGGTCAAGATCGTCGAGACTGCCGAGATGAAACGTGCCGCCGAGTTCGCGCACCATCTCTTTTTTGCGGCCCTTCTCGTTATGATCGAGCACGTGCACGTCGAGCCCGCGCTGCGCGCCGATCATGGCGGCGAGAAGTCCGATCGGTCCGGCGCCGGTGACAAGCAGCGTCTTCGGTGCCCAGGCGCGTGAGCGCTCGCCGATCCGCTCGGTGTGATCCCAGGCTTTGGCGACGACGCTGGTCGGCTCGACCAGCACGCCGTTGCCGCCGAGCGACGGATCGAGCTTGATGAGAAATCCTGGCTCGATGCGGAAAAAATCCGAGCCGTAGCCGTTGCGCTCCTTGATGCCGCGCTCGGTGTAACGGCCGTTCCGGCACATATCCCATTCGCCGACGGCGCAGCAGGGACACGGCACCGGATCGGGCCGGCGCACGATGCCGACGACAAGATCGCCGGGCGCAAAACCGCAACCCGGCGGGGCCTCTTGCACCTTGCCCAGGGATTCGTGGCCGATGATCAAACGCTTCTGGCCGGGCGGCGCCCAGCCATAGGCGCCGGAAACGATCTCGCGGTCGGTGCCGCAGACGCCGAGCGCCAGCGCGCGCACCAAAACCGTGCCGTCGGATTTCGGCGGTTCGGGAACATCTTCGAGTTTCGCTGAATTGGCGGTGCCGGGCGCAACGGTCAGGGCGCGCATTGTTTAAGATCCAAGATTATTGGCTTCGTCGAAATAAGCGCGCCGCCCCGCACGCTCTCATAGTAAAGTCCCGGTGCAAAATAAAGTTCCCACGACGGAACCGGATTGCGGTCTTCGCCGTTAAGCTTCCCCGCTCACACAAACCCGGCGCGATCCCGTAACCGACATGGATGCTCTCGGACAAAAACGCTGGGCCATCGCCGAAGGCTGGATTCCGTCGCAGAGTTCGTTCGCCGATCCGGCGCTGATGTCGCACGAGACCGCCTGCATCCTCAATGCCGGCGACCAGCCGGCGCAGGTTCGGATCAGCGTATTCTATACCGACCGCGAGCCGGTGATTTATCGCGTTACTGTTCCACCGCGGCGCACGCTGCATCTGCGCTTCAACGATCTCGCCGATCCCGAACCGATTCCGCGCGACACCGCCTATTCGACGGTGTTTGAATCCGATGTGCCGATCGTTGTGCAGCACACCCGGCTGGATTCGCGGCGCGCTGAAGTGTCGCTGCTTTCGACCATCGCCTATGCAGAGCGCTGAGCGCGTTCCTCGCGATTTTCAGCGCAAATTTATATTCGTTCGACGCCGCGGCAGATAAATGCCTGATTTTTAAGCGGCTTCGCTGCATTGCATCAAAATCGTGGAACCTCCGCGTGCCGTAACGGTTAATTGAATAGCTGTGGTGGAGGTGCCCCCGTGTCAGTGAACGTCGTCGTCGTATCGAACCGTGTGGCGCGGGCAAAACCCGACGAGCCATTGGCCGGCGGACTGGCGGCGGCGTTGTTGCCGATGGTGCGTGATTCCGGCGCCATCTGGGTCGGATCGAGCGGACAATCGAGCGACGCGACGCGGGATTCGTTTGCGCGGATCGAGCCGCTCGGCACCGGCGCTCTGGCCACCGTCGATATGCCGGCGAAACATTACCGCGGCTATTACGAGGGCTTTGCCAATTCGGCGCTGTGGCCGGCGCTGCATTCGCGGCCCGATCTCATCCACGTCACCGCCGACGACTTTGCGTGTTATCGCGAGATCAACGCTTTCATGGCGCGGGCGCTGGTGCGCTTCAATAAGCCGGAGGCGGTGTTCTGGATTCAGGATTACCACTTTCTGAGCCTGGGCGCGGACATGCGCCGGCTCAATATCGAGCGACCGCTCGGCTTCTTCCTGCATACGCCGTGGGCCGATCGCCGCACCATGGCGGCGGTGCCGCATCACGCCGAACTCGTCGACGCCATGCTGGCCTACGACCTGATCGGTTTCCAGACCGTCGAGGACCGGCAGAATTTCGAGGACTATCTGCGCGTCGAGCTCGGCCTCAATATCGTCGACGGCACGGTTGCGTCAGACTGGGGCCTGACCCAGCTCGCGACCTTCCCGATCGGCATCGATGTCGATGAGTTCAGCACCCGTGCCAGCAAGGCGGCCGGCCGTGTCGAAGTCACCCGCCTGCGCGACAGCCTGCAAGGCGCCAAGCTGGTGCTCGGCGTCGATCGGCTGGACTACTCAAAAGGTCTCGCCAACCGGATCCGCGCCTTCGATCGCATGCTGGAAATCGAGCCGAGTCTCAAGCGCGCCGTCGCGCTGTTGCAGGTCGCGGTGCCGTCGCGCGGCAATATCAAGGCCTACCGCGAGCTCAAGGCCGAACTGGCGGGGCTGGTCGGCGAGGTCAACGGCCGCCACGGCGAAGTCGACTGGATGCCGATCCGCTATCTCAACAAAGGCTTTTCACAGCTTACCCTCGCAGGCTTTTATCGGCTGGCCCGCGTCGGTCTGGTCACGCCGCTGCACGACGGCATGAATCTCGTCGCCAAGGAATATGTCGCCGCGCAAAACCCGTTCGATCCGGGCGTGCTGGTGCTGTCGTCGTTTGCCGGCGCGGCCAAGGAACTCGATGCAGCGCTGATCATCAATCCGCACGACATCGACGGCATGGCGCGGCAAATTGCAGCAGCACTCGCCATGGGTCTCGAGGAGCGGCGCGAGCGATGGCAATCGATGGTGCGCAAGCTCAAAGCGGCGTCGGTGCAGAACTGGTTCGCCGACTTCCTCAATACGCTGACCGGCGTCCGGCGTGCCCCCTTGCAGGCCGCCACGCGGCCGATCGTGCTCGAACTGGCCAGCCGACGGGCGGCTAATCAGCCGCTGACCAACAAGGAAATTTTTACCCTGTTTCGCCATAGTCGTCGCCATAAGTCTGGTGGCGTAGCGGGAGTGGTGCGATGTCGGGCGCCGGTCAATTCATTGCCAAATCGTCACTCTTGCGCCGGGCCTGCGCCAGCGCGCTGATGCTGTGCGGGCTCTTGATGCTGCCGGCCGGCGCGCACAGCGCCACAAGACCCGCGGCAACCCATGTGGTGTCGCGGCCGCATGTCTTTCTGATGCGCGGGCTGTTGAACATCTTCTCGCTCGGCATGGACCAGCTTGCCGTGGCGATCGCGCATCATGGCATCGATGCCAGCGTCTATAACCATACTTTCGCCGATTCCATCGTTGGCCGGATCGTGCAGATGTACCGTGCCGGCGACCACGGCCCGTATATGCTGATCGGGCACTCGCTCGGCGCCGACGCGGTGATGGCGATGGCGCAAGAGCTGAACGCGCAAGGCGTGCCGGTCGCCCTTGTCGTTCCGGTCGACGGCACCGGCTCGTCGATCGCGCCGCGCAATGTGGCCTGCGTCATCAACCTGACGCAGCGCAGCTACGCCTATATGCGGCCGGGGGCCGGTTTCCACGGCGTGCTCGACAATGTCGATTTTTCCGGCGATCCCGGCATCGATCATTTGACGATCGACAAATCGCCGCGGGTCCAGGCGGAGGCGCTCCGTTACGTTCTGGAAACCGCCCGTGCGCAAGCTTGCCGGCCAGGCACTTTCGGTCCGGTCGAAGCGCGGTCGCGGGAAATGCCGAAGCGGGTGCCTTCGGCAATGCTCGCCGCGCCAAAAGTGGCGGCGCCCACCAAAACCGCCTCGCCTGCACTGCGGCCCGGCTTTGCCGGCTAAAGCGTTCGGCACCGCCTTCAATGCCTGATCGGCGGGTCGGCGATCGGCGGCCGTAAAAGCCGTCTCGGCTTCGTCAAAAAAACTTGTATAGTGAGACCTAAGGCGCAGTCAGGTTGGCCGCGGTGATGACCGTGCGTGCGACGGCATGCGCCAGGGAGGATGCCCGTGATCCCTGGATCCTTTAATTATCATCGCCCCAAATCCGTCCAAGAGGCAGTCGGCCTGCTTGCCAGGCTCGGCGACGATGGCCGCGCCCTTGCCGGCGGCCACAGCCTCATTCCGACGATGAAGCTGCGGCTGGCCACGCCGGCCAATCTGGTCGACCTTGCGGGTATCTCCGATCTCAAAGGCGTCCGCGCCGACGGCAACGATATCGTCATCGGCGCCATGACGACCCAGCATGATTTGATCGGCTCCGAATTATTGGCCGGCAAAATTCCGATCCTGCGCGAAACCTCGCTGCAGATTGCCGATCCCCAGGTGCGCTATCTCGGCACGCTCGGCGGCAATGTCGCCAACGGCGATCCCGCCAACGACATGCCGGCGCTGATGATGTGCCTCAACGCAACCTTCCACATTGCCGGCAAGAACGGCGAGCGCCGCGTCGCCGCACGCCAGTTCTATCAGGGAACCTACGTCACCGCGCTGGCAACCGGCGATGTGCTGATCGCCGTGCGCGTTCCAGTGCCCGCCGCCGGCCACGGTTACGCTTACGAAAAACTCAAGCGCAAGATCGGCGACTTCGCCACTGCTGCCGCCGCCGTGGTGCTCACCACGAAAGGCGGCAAGGTCGATAGCTGCTCGATCGGATTAACCAATGTCGCGCCGACGCCGCTCTGGGCCGAAGAAGCCGCAAAGATCCTTGTCGGCTCGACACTCGATGCCGCGACGGTGAAGAAGGCCGTCGCCGCCGCCGAAGCGATCACCGCGCCCGCCGAAGATGCCCGCGGACCCGCGCTCTATCGCACCAAGATGGCCGGCGTGATGCTCACGCGCGCGCTCGGCCGCGCCAAATCGCTCGCCCGCGGTTGAGGGAGAAAAACCAATGGCCAAATCCCAAGTCGCGATGAATGTGAACGGCAAGGCCGTCGAAGCGCTGGTTGAGCCGCGCACCTTGCTTATCCATTTCCTGCGCGAGCAGCTCAGTCTCACCGGGCCGCATATCGGCTGCGACACCAGCCATTGCGGCGCCTGTACCGTCGATCTCGACGGCAAGTCGGTGAAATCCTGCACCGTGTTCGCGATACAGGCGAACGGCGGCGACATCGTCACCATCGAAGGCATCGCCAATCCCGACGGCACGCTGCATGCGCTGCAGGAAGGCTTTCGCCAGATGCACGGGCTGCAATGCGGCTTCTGCACGCCGGGGATGATCACGCGGGCCTATCGTCTCCTTCAAGAGAACAAGAACCCGACCGAGGAAGAAATCCGCTACGGCATTTCCGGCAATCTGTGCCGTTGCACCGGCTATCAGAACATCGTCAAGGCCATTCAATTCGCCGCCGCCAAGCTCAACGGCGTGCCGTTCCAGGAGGCCGCAGAATGAACGACATGACCCCCACCTCCGCCGAACGTGCCGAAAAGCTGGAAGGCATGGGCTGCAAGCGAAAGCGCGTCGAGGACATCCGCTTCACCCAGGGCAAGGGCAATTACGTCGATGACGTGAAGATGCCCAACATGCTCTATGGCGAATTCTACCGTTCGCCCTATGCGCACGCCCGCATCACCAAGATCGACACGACGAAAGCCGCGGCAGTGCCCGGCGTGGTCGCGGTGCTTACCGCCGAGACGCTGAAAACCGTGAATCTCGCCTGGATGCCGACGCTGGCCGGCGACGTCCAGATGGTGCTGGCCGACGGCAAGGTGCTGTTTCAGAACCAGGAAGTCGCCTTCGTCATCGCCGAAGACCGCTATGTCGCGGCCGATGCCGCCGATCTGGTCGAGGTCGAGTACGAGGCCCTGCCGGTCCTTGTCGACCCGATGAAGGCCATGGCGCCGGACGCGCCGATGATCCGCGAGGATCTCAAGGACAAGACCGAAGGCGCGCACGGCAAGCGCAAGCATTACAACCACATCTTTGCCTGGCAGGCCGGCGACAAGGCCGCGACCGACGCCGCGTTCGCCAAGGCCGAGGTGACGATCAATGAGTTCATCGTCTATCCGCGCGTGCATCCCTGCCCGCTGGAGACCTGCTGTTGCGTCGCCTCGTTCGACAAGATCAAAAGCGAGCTGACACTCTACGGCACGTTCCAGGCGCCGCACGTCATCCGCACGGTCGGCTCGCTGATTTCGAAAATCCCCGAACACAAGATCCACGTCATTGCTCCCGACATCGGCGGCGGTTTCGGCAACAAGGTCGGCGCTTATCCGGGCTACATCTGCTCGATCGTCGCCTCGATCGTGACCGGCCGCCCGGTGAAGTGGGTCGAGAGCCGCATCGATAATCTCTCCACCACCGCATTTGCGCGTGACTTCCACATGCAGATGGAGATCGCCGCGACCAAGGACGGCAAGGTGACGGCGATGCGCTGTTACACCATTGCCGACCACGGCGCGTTCGACGCCTGCGCCAACGCCACCAAATGGCCGGCCGGGCTGTTTTCCATCATCAGCGGCTCCTACGATTTCCCCGCCGCCCATTGCCTGGTCGATGGCGTCTATACCAACAAGGCGCCGGGCGGCGTCGCCTATCGCTGCTCATTCCGTGTCACCGAAGCGGCCTATTGCATCGAGCGTGCCATGGACATCATGGCGCAAAAGCTCGGCATGGACCCGGCCGAGTTCCGCATGAAGAACCTGATCCGGCGCGAGCAATTCCCCTACACCTCGGCGTTCGGCTGGCAGTACGATTCCGGCGACTATCAGACCGCCATGACCAAGGCGCTGGAGACGGTCGGCTACAAGAAGCTGCGCGAAGAGCAGAAGGCCAAGCGCGAAGCCTTCAGGCGTGGCGAGACGCGCGAGCTGATGGGTATCGGCGTGATCCACTTCACCGAGATTGTTGGCGCCGGCCCGTCGCGCGCCTGCGATATCCTCGGCATCGCCATGTTCGATTCCGCGGAAATCCGTATCCATCCGACCGGCTCCGGCATTTGCCGGCTCGGCACCAAGTCGCAGGGCCAGGGTCACGAGACGACTTATGCCCAGATCATCGCCACCGAGCTCGGCATCGCCGCCGACAATATTACTGTCGAGGAAGGCAACACCGACACCGCGCCTTACGGTCTCGGCACCTACGGCTCGCGCTCGACGCCGGTATCGGGCGCCGCCACCGCGATGGCGTGCCGTAAGATCAAGGCCAAAGCGCAGATGATCGCCGCTTACATGCTCGAAGTGCATGACGACGATCTGGAATGGGACGTCGATCGTTTCCGGGTGCGCGGTAATCCCGAGCGCTTCAAGACCATGACCGAACTCGCCTGGGCGGCCTATCACGAAGTGCCGCCCGGCATGGAACCCGGGCTGGAAGCGGTGGATTATTACGATCCGCCGAATTTCACCTTTCCGTTCGGCGCCTATATCTGCGTGGTCGACGTCGACGTCGACACCGGCGGAGTCAAAGTGCGCCGCTTCTACGCGCTCGACGATTGCGGTACCCGGATCAATCCGATGATCATCGAGGGCCAGATCCACGGCGGGCTGACCGAAGCCTTCGCCATCGCCATGGGTCAGGAAATCCACTACGACGACGACGGCAACGTCACCACCGCGTCATTCCTGGATTATTTCCTCCCCACCGCGGTCGAGACGCCGCATTGGGAAACCGACTGGACCACGACGCCGTCACCGCATCATCCGATCGGCGCCAAAGGGGTCGGCGAAAGCCCGAATGTCGGCGGCGTGCCGTGCTTCTCGAACGCCATCAACGACGCCTTCGGCTTCCTCGGCTCGACCCATATCCAGATGCCGCACGACCATTGGCGCGTCTGGACGGCAGCGGAGAAGCTTGGGCTGCATGGGTGAGGTGACACCGCCCCGCGTCCGTCATGCCCGGCCTTGTGCCGGGCATCCACGACTTCGACATAGAAGGAAGGCGTGGATGGCCGGGACAAGCCCGGCCATGACGATGTGATGGTTATCCGATGGCTCTGAAGCGCGAAGACATCTCGGACAAGCTCGCCGCCGTCGGCTATGTCGCTGATCACGACATCGCCACGGCGCTTTGGCTGATGGATTTCCTCAAGCGGCCGCTTTTGCTCGAGGGCGAGGCCGGCGTCGGCAAGACTGAGGTCGGCAAGGCGCTCGCCGCCGTGCATGGCGCCGAACTGATCCGGCTGCAATGCTACGAAGGCCTCGATCAGAACGCCGCGCTGTACGAGTGGAATTACCAGCGCCAGCTCCTCGCCATAAAAACCCGCGAAGGCATCGGCGAGAATGCCGACGCCATCGAAGAGCACATCTTCTCTGAGAAATATCTGCTGGAGCGGCCACTGCTGGCCGCCATCCGCCGCGCCGCGCCGCCGGTGCTGCTGATCGACGAAGTGGATCGCGCCGATGAGGAATTCGAGGCGTTTTTGCTCGAGCTGCTTTCGGATTTTCAGGTCAGCATCCCGGAGCTTGGCACGATCAAGGCGATCTCGATCCCGCGCGTGGTGCTTACTTCCAACGGCACGCGCGAACTGTCCGACGCGCTGCGCCGGCGCTGCCTCTATCACTACATCGACTTTCCCGAGGTCGATCGCGAGGCGAGGATTATTCTGACAAGAACGCCAGGCATCGACACCACGCTGGCGCTGCAGATCGCCCGCATGGTCGCCGGGGTACGCAAGGAAGATTTGCGCAAGGTGCCGGGCGTCGCCGAGACGCTCGACTGGGCGGCGACGCTTGCCGGCCTCGAACTGCACGATCTCCGCCAGGAGCCGGAAGCCGTCTACGAGACCATGATTTGCCTGCTCAAGACCCATGAGGACCGCGCGCGGATCACCCGCGAAGTGAGCGAGCGGCTGCTTGGCAAGGTGGCCTGATGAGTGCGGAAAGACAGCAAGCGCGTAGCCCGGATGGAGCGAAGCGAAATCCGGGATCGGGTGCAACGGCATCCCCTTCGCTCCATGCGGGCTACGGTACCCGCCGCCGCCTCGCCGGCTTTGCCCACACGTTGCGCGATAATGGATTCCAGGTTGGGATTGCCGAGACGGGCGATGCGCTCCAGGTACTCGCCTCCCCCACTGCATTGCACGAAACCTCGCTCAAGCCCGCGCTGCGCGCGCTGTTCTGTGCGACGCATTCCGACTGGGAGAAATTCGACGAAATCTTCGACGCGTTCTGGCGCGGCCGCGACATGCGGATGCGGCAGGTGATTTCGGGTGCGCCGGCCGCGAGCAACATTCCGGCACGGCGGCTCGCCGAAGCCCATGTGCCGCAGGACGCGCTCGGCCTGCCAGACCGCGTCGAACGGCGCGACGATGGCGGCGACGTCAATCCGGCCGACGGTCGCGGTCGCCGCGAGGGCGCTTCGCGCGCCGAAAAGCTGAGCACGACCGACCTGCGCCACATCGTCGATCCCGACGACATCGCAGCGACCCATGTGCTCGCCGCGCGGCTGGCGCGGGTCATGCGCGCACGGCTCGTTCGCCGCGAGCAGATCCGCCGCCGCGGGCGCCGGCTCGATCTGCGCCGCACGATTCATCGCAATATCTCGCATGGCGGCACGCTGATCGAGCTGGCGTGGCGCCGGCGCAAGATCAAACCGTTGCGGCTCGTCGTGTTGCTCGACGCCTCCGGATCGATGAGTCTCTACACCGCGTTCTTCGTCCGCTTCCTGCACGGCGTCGTCGATGCCTTCCGCGAGGCCGAGGCGTTTGTCTTCCACACCCGTCTCGCCCATGTGTCGCCGTCGCTGCGCGATCGCGACGTGACGCGTGCCGTCGAGAAACTTTCGCTGATGGCGCAGGGCATCGGCGGCGGCACGCAGATCGGCGAGAGTCTTGCCGCGTTTAATCGCTGGCACGCCCGGCGTGTCGTCAATTCGCGCACTGCGTTGATGATTGTCTCCGACGGCTATGACACCGGTGCGCCCGAAGAACTTGCCGCGGCGATGCGCCGGCTGCGCCGCCGCTGCAAGAAGATCATCTGGCTCAATCCGCTGATCGGCTGGCGCGATTACTCGCCGCAGGCACGCGGCATGCAGGCGGCGCTGCCTTATGTCGATCTGTTCGCGCCCGCGCATAACCTGCAAAGCCTGGCGGCGCTGGAGCCTTATCTGGCGCGGATCTGAATGGCGGCCCGCAAGGCGTCGCGAGCAGTTCCAGTAGGCTCGTCGCGCCGGCCTTGCGGCACGGTGCAAATTTCTGCCAGTTTAGCGATACTCTCATAATCGCGTGACGGTGACCGGGTCGTGAGATTGCTGAAACGCTTGTTGCGGCGCTCGCTGATTTTCGGGCTGGGTGTTCTCAGCGTGTGGCTGATCGTATTCGTGTTCCGCTTCACCGACCGAAGATTGCCCTCGGTGCTGGCGGTGGCGCTCACCTATGGCGTTGCAGCCTATCTTATCCTGCCGCGCGCCGTACTCATGGGCCTGAAAATCCTCCATCGCCGGCGGGTGCCGAGCTTTACGATTACCGGCGACGGCTTGCCGGGCGATCCGGTCAACCTCGTTCTCACCGGAACGCACCAACAGCTTCACACGGCGTTTGCCGCCGCCGGGTGGTCGCCCGCCGATCCGCTTTGTCTGACGAGCTCGTGGCGCATGATCCGCGCATTCCTGCTCAACTCGTCCTATCCGACGGCGCCGTTCAGCACGCTTTATCTCTTTGGCCGCGGCCAGGACATCGGCTTCCAGAAGGCGATCGATAACAGCCCGCGCAAACGCCACCACATTCGCTTCTGGGCTTTGAGCATGACCCACGCCGAAGCAGCGCTCGGAACGGCCCGCTTCTGGCTCAATACCGACCGTCCGCCCGATGGCGATTGCGTCCACTGGATCGGAGCAGGCACCAAGGATACCGGCTTTTCTCTAACTCAACTCACGTTCCAGGTCACCCACGCCACCGACGCGGACACAAATGCCGAGCGGGATTTCATCGTTGCCGAGCTGGCGAAAATCAAAGTCATCGGCGAGGTCACGTCGTATCGCGCGGGCCAGCGTCTCGCCAGCAAGCAGGTCAATCACTACATCACCGACGGCGAAGTGACGGCCGCGACGTTGCTGACGGAATCCTGAAAACGGCGCGGGTGCGGCGAAGCCCGGCAGCAGTCGACCGCGCGGCTAGGACGATCGGCGCAATTTCGGCGTTTTCGCCCTCACCGAATGAATCTTGTTCAAGCCGGCCGCGCGCGCGGCGTCCTGCAGGGCGTGGCGGATCTCGTCGCGCTTCTCATAAATCGATGCAATCGCCGGACCGGCCGGGACGCCAAGGCCGACCAGCGCCGCCTCCGAGAGCTGCAGGCTCGCTTCAACCGTTTCAGGCACCGCGTCGGTCGCGCCGAGCGCATAAAGATGACGCGCGTGATCGGCGTCGCGGGCGCGTGAGACAATGAGCACATCCGGGCGCATGGCGCGCACATGGACGACGACGTCGTCGATCAATTCGTGGTCATGAATGGTGATGATGACGCCGGCGGCATCGGCCAGGCCGCAGATTTCGAGAAATTTTTCGTCGGCGGCATCGCCATAATAGACGTCGTGTCCGTCGCGGCGGTCGCGCGTCACCGTCGAAGTGTTGGAGTCGGCGGCGATAAAGGAGATGCCGTGTTCTTTCAGCAGCGCACAAACTGTTTTGCCGACGCGGCCATAGCCGACGACAATCGCGTGCTTGCCGCCGGCGCTCGGCCGCGCGACCAGTTCGGACGGCACGACGCGGGCCGTTCGCAGCCGCGTCGCGAAACGGCGTCCGATAAAGGACAAGAGCGGCGTCAGCGCCATGGTCACAGAGGCGACGGCAAGCGTAAACGTCGCCAGGCGCGCATCGACCAGCCCGAACGCCGCCGCCGAGCCGATGCCGACGAACGCGAATTCGCCGCCGGGGCCGAGCAGCAGCGCCATCTCGACGGCGACCGGCCACGACAGGCGGAACAATTTGGCAAAGCCGACGATCAGCAGCGATTTTACGGCGATCAGGCCGACGACGGCGGCGGCGAGGAGGACCGGCTCGCGCAGCAATTCGCGCACGTCGATATCCATGCCGACGGTGAAGAAGAAAATGCCGAGCAACAGCCCCTTGAATGGCTCGATGGTCGCTTCGATCGCCTTGCGATATTCCGTTTCGGCAAGCAGCAGCCCGGCAACGAAGGCGCCGAGCGCCATCGACAGGCCGGCCTGGTTGGCAATGACGCCGGCCGCGATGATGACGAACAATGCGGTGGCGATGAACAGATCGCGCGACCGCGTCGCCGCCACCAGCCGAAACAGCGGCTGCAGCAGCACGCGGCCGAACACCACGATCACGGTAAGCGCGATCGCGGCCTGCAACAGCGCCCGCCCGAGGCTCGCCAGCACCGAACCGCTCGATCCTGCCGCCAGAATCGAGACGAACATCAGGATCGGGATCACCGCGAGGTCCTGGAGCAGCAGGACGGCAAAGCTTGAGCGGCCGACATTGGTCTTCAGGCGGCCTTGGCGCGACAGGAGCTCGAGCACGATCGCGGTCGAGGACAGCGACAGGCTCGAACCAAGGATGATCGCCTCGGACAGGCTGGCTCCGGCATAGACCGCAACGCCGGCGAGGATTGTGGTGGTGACCAGCACCTGCAATCCGCCGAGCCCGAACACCAGCCGCCGCATGGTCAACAGCCGGGGCAGCGACAGTTCGAGCCCGATCAGGAACAACAGGAAGACGACGCCAAGCTCGGCGATACCGGCGACGTCCTTGGCATCGCCGACGGTGAACCAATAAAGCGCCGGAAAGGCTCTGATCAGCGAGCCGAGACCGAGCGGGCCCAACAGGGCGCCGGCGCCGAGATAGCCGAGCACCGGAGAAAAGCCCAGCCGGCTGACAATCGGCACCACGATGCCGGCCGTGCCGAGGACGACCAGCGCATCGCTATAGGCGGAAACATTGATCGTCGAAGCCACAAAGTCCTCCGGCGCGCCGCGGCCTTATCGCCGCAGACTATGCCGAGTCGGAGCCCCTATCCACCGAGGCGGACGGCGCAATTCCGTGCTTACTCGCTCCTCGGCGCGGCAGCGCGGAAGGCCGATGGCGTCTCGCCGTAATGCCGGCGGAAGACGCGATTGAAATACGACAGGTCGGTGAAACCCACCTCTGCGGCAATATCCGCGATCTTGCGATGGGACCACCGCGGATCGCGCAACAGCATGACCGCCAGCTCCAGTCGGCGTTCCAATACGTGACGCGTAAAACTCTTGCCGGTCTCTTCGAGCAGGAGATGGACGTATCGCGGCGTGATGCCGAGCAGCGTCGCGATCATGATCGCGGATAAATCGGATTCGCTGCTGCGGCGTTCAATCTCGTGAAGAATGATGGCTCGCCGCAGCGCGCGAATGCAGCGCTTCCCGCCCCGCTCCTGCGCCCCTTGGTCCTCGTAACCAGCCATGAGTCTTTGTCATGACGGTGACCCGCGGCGTTCAAGAACATTGCGAACTAACAGACGGACTCCAGCGCAATATCTCCTTCCAGGCAAAGCCGGGTGGACGAACACTCGACTACAGAGGCGGCGGCGCACCGGCGCCGCGAATGGCGGCGGCGCGAATATCCGAAGGCGTCGCACCATAATACCGGCGGAAGACGCGATTGAAGTAGGACAAGTCGGCAAACCCGGCCTCGGCGGCAACATGCGCAATCTTGCGATTGAGCCAGCGCGGATCGCACAGCAGCGCGGCGGCCTTTGCCAGGCGTTGCTCCAATACGTGATGCGTGAAGCTTCGACCGGTTTCCTCAAGCAGAAGATGGACGTAGCGCGGCGTAATGCCGAGCGTCCGCGCAATCGTAGCGGCGCTCAGTCCCCGATCGCAGCTGCGCTGTTCGATCTCGCGCAAGATAGCGGCTCTCCGCACAGCACGGGCGCCGCGTTCTTCGGCAATGGCCCGCGCATTTCCCTCGGCGCCAAGCGAAAGCGCAATCAGGTCGATGAGGTGCTCGCCATAAAGCTGAATTGCCCGACCGCCGGCAGAGCCATCGAGATGGCGCGTTTCGGCGAGGTATCCCAACAACAGCCGCCGTGCGAGCGTATTCTTGTTCAATCTTGCACCAGCAAACTTGGTGCCGTCCGGTAGTAGGGGCGCGATTCTGTGGCGTGGAACTTTCAAGTTCCAAAATCGGAAATCGACGACGATATTAAGTTCGCCGGGATATCCGCAGTCGCAAACGACTGCATCGCCCGCAATCAGCGTCTGATCGTTTTCGCGCTGGGTTTGCGAGGCTTGGCCATGCTCGATCAACGTGACCAGAAGACTGTCGTCACCATCCCGAACCAGGGCCACCGTGCGCGCGGATTGCACCGGGCTCATGGCAATGCGACCAATGTCGACCGGGCCCGCACGCCGCAATTCAAATGAGGCGTGGAACCGGGGCTGATCGTCAGTGCGCAGTTCAAGACCGGTGTAGCAGCGGACGATCTCCTCGCAGAACACCGGGAACCGGTTGCGATGCGGCAACGCGTCGGTGTTGAAATACATGGAGCCTGGCACCGGACTATCCATGAAGATACGCCCGTTGCCGGATATCCGTCGGCGTCGCGCCATAATGCCGGCGGAAGGCCCGGTTGAAATAGGATAGATCGGCGAATCCGGCTTCCGTCGCAATGTCCGCGACCTTGCGATGCCTCAAGTTTGGGTCGCGCAAAAGCGCCGCCGCCGTCTCGAGACGTCGTTCCAGCACATGGTGGGTGAAGCTTTTGCCGGTTTCTTCGAGCAGCAGGTGCACGTAGCGCGGAGTGATGCCGAGCAAGGCTGCGACCGTAACTGCGCTCAGCCCCGGATCGCCGCCGCGGCGTTCGATCTCGCGGAGGATCGCAGCACGCCGCGCCGCGCGAGCACCGTTCTCTTCCGCGAATTGTCGTGCCTCGCCTTCGGCGCCGAGGAACAGCGAAACAAGATCGTGCACATGCGCGACGACCAGTTCCCGCAATTGCGGCTTCGCAAGCACGTCGTCGATTTGGATGGCACCGACAAATCCCGTCAACAGCGCCAACGTCTCGACATTTCCAGGAATTGAGCGCGTCACGCGGGCATCGATGTCGGCGATCCTCGATCGAAGAACGGCACCGGGCACGCGTAAACTGATGGACCGGGACGGCATCGGAATGAGGACGACAGGCGGATCAGCGCAGTTCGTCAGGACGACTCCGCCTTTGCCGATCGCGGCCTCGCGGCTCCGTCCGCTAATAATGCACCGGCCGCTCAGTCCGATACCCAAGATGAAATCGTCACTGTCGGCGTGCCTCGATATCGGAGCTCGGCGGCACGGCGTGAAGGAGGAGGATGCCATGCCAAGTCCCGGCAAACTGCATAGCGTCGCTTCGAAATGGAACGGCTGGTCTCCGATCGGTTCGATGTCGTGTCGCAAGATGGTGCGGCCGTAGATTTCGCGGTACGCCTCGATCCGATTCTGCGCCGGATAGTCGTCCGTTGAAAATCGGAGCAATTTGGGCGGTACCGGAGCCATGGATGAGCGTACCGCCTACGCGCTCGGCCACGGCATTATGTGTGACGGCGAGCGATTTAATGCGGGCGAGACGCGGAGATCGGACGGCGTCGCGCCATAGTGCCTGCGGAAGGCGCGGTTGAAATAGGATAGATCGGCAAACCCGGCTTCCGCGGCGATATCGGCAACCTTGTGATGTCTCCTGCTTGGGCTGCGCAACAGCGCCGCCGCCGTCTCGAGACGTCGTTCCAGCACGTGATGGGTGAAGCTTTTGCCGGTTTCTTCGAGCAGCAGGTGCACGTAGCGCGGCGTGACGCCGAGTTGCAGCGCCATAGCGGCCGCGCTGAGATCGGCGTCGCCGCTGCGCCGCTCGATTTCACGCAGGATGGCGACGCGGCGCGCACAACGGACGCCATCCGTTGCATCGGCGGGCCCTGGAGCGCCGATCGCAAAATTCGCCAGATCGACGAGATGATTGCCGATCAAGACAGCAACCCGGCGATCGATCGAACTCTCCGAGGACATTTCCTTCAAGTAGTTGAACAGCAAGCGAAAGGCCGGGTTGGCGATCACTTTCGCTCCCGTCAGGTGAGCAGGCGCCTTTACGGCGCCCATTCTTTGGCGCGGAATTTCCAGCGATAGGAAACGGGCCGGTCCCCTGGTGCGGATCGTAGCCGGTTTTGCGTTGTCGATGATCACGCCATCCTGCGATTCGATGCGGCTTTCATGCTTGCCCTGCGCCATGTCAGCCGGGCCGCACCGCCACAACTGAACAACAAGAGCATCATTTCCGTCGCCGACATGACTGGCGCGCCGCGCTATTTCCGCCGAAGTAATGGAAATGTCGGCTATGCCGACGGCGCCGACGCGGCGGATGTCGAGCGCAGCCCGAAACGGAGCCGCATCGAGGCGGACGATATCTGCGCCGATGACGTGACGGAACATTCCTTCGCAAAAAGCCGGAAAGCGGTCGCGCTCAGGCAAAATGTCGGTGTTAAAAGAGACGCGGTCAGTTGCACTGGTGTCCATGACCCTTAGTCGCGGTGGCAGTGGCCGGCGTTCGGATTTTAAGAAAGTACCATATTTCATGCGCGCGGCAATTCACTCTACGCACATTTCAAGTTCACTCTAAGCATGATTAACGCCGCTCCGGCTGTGATCCGGTTACCACACCGGAGCTAAAATGCCGACAATTTCAGATCAGGCATAGCGATTTCACAATAGCCCAAGACAAAAGATCTGTTGCCTCTAGCTTCTCCCCTGAGAGTGGGGAGCTATCTTGCGATCAGATACAAACGGATTTGCCGCGGCGGGTTCGGACGAGCCACGACGCGCGCGGAAAGTGCGGGCCGGCCTCTTAGCGACGACTTCGCTCGTCTCGGCCTTCACCGGCGCTGCGCTATTCAGCCCGCCCGACATGAGGACGGCCGAAGCAGCCGCTTGCGTAAATGTGAACGGCAATAGTGGCCCGGTCACGAATTCAGTGGCCATCACCTGCATATTCATCAACAACGCAACAATTGCCGGAAGCGTCACCAATACCCTCACCGGCATCATCAATGCGAACGGGGCCGGCTCGCCCAGCGGCTCTGGAATTTTGATCGCCAGCTCCACCATCAACGGAACAATCCTCAATAACGGCTCGATCACCGCGCGGTTCTCTGGCATTTCGATCGGCGACGCGATTGCGACCGGTGGAATAACGAACACCGGAACAATCACTGCGGGGAACAACTTTGGCGGAATCACTCTCGGTATCAACGGAAGTTTCTCGGGGCCTATCGATAATATTGGAACCATCTCGGCGGGATTTGGCATTGAAGTCTCGGTTCCGACATATTCGGGCGGCGTCACCAACGGCGGCACAATCAGTGCGACACATGACGGCATCGCCGTCGAAGGCATTTCGAGCTTCGCGGGCGGCATCACCAATACCGGCACCGTAACGGCGGCGAATTTCAATGCGATCCAGATCAGCGACACAACGGCGTTTTCGGGCGGCGTCACCAACAGCGGCACGCTAACGGGAAACGAAGCGGGGATTTTCGTATTTGACGTCCCAACCTTTCAGGGTGTTATCAGTAATAGCAGCACGGGCGTGATTACCGGCCAAGACGGCGTTTCCGCGAACAACGCGCCAAGCATCAGCGTCTTCAATTCGGGAACCATTACCGGCACGCACGGCACGGCCATCCTATTCAGCAGCGGCGTGAACACGCTCACGCTCGGCCCCGGCTTCGCGATCAACGGCAACGTCCTTGACGCTGGCGCTGACATATTTCAGCTCGGTGGCAGCGGCAGCGGTGCGTTCGATCTCAGCACAGTTGGTTCAAGCCTGCAGTACCAAGGCTTCACCACCTTCAACGTGGTGAGCGGCATCTGGACGGTGAGCAATGCTTTCGGCCAATCGCAGGCGTGGAATGTCAATGGCGGCACGCTGACCGGCGCCGGCGCGTTGAACTCGGTCAACGTGAACAGCGGCGGCACCTTGGAGCCCGGCACACCCGGTTCGCCGGGGACGTTTATGACCATCGGTGGCAATCTAGCCTTCCAATCAGGCGCGCTTTATCTCGTGCAAATCAATCCGACGACAGCGTCATTCGCCAATGTGACGGGGACCGCGTCACTGGTCGGCACGGCTCAGGCCGTGTTCGCAGGGGGCAGCTACATACAAAAACAATACATGATCCTGGAATCGGCTGGATTGAGCGGTACCTTCACGGCGCTCGGAACCAACAACCTGCCGGTCGGTTTTTTGGCGAATCTTAGCTACACGGCGACCGACGTTCTTTTGAACTTGACGGCGAACTTGGCCGATCCGACGGGCGCCGGTTTCAATCGCAATCAGCAGAACGTCGCCACCGCGCTGAACACTTATTTCAACAGCGGCGGCACGCTGCCGCCGGCCTTCACTACGATCTTCGGACTCAGCGGTCCGGCGCTGACGGGTGCACTGACGCAACTGTCCGGCGAATCCGCGACCGGCGATCAGAAAGTCGCGACGCAGATGATGACCGAGTTCCTCGGCATGATGCTTGACCCCTTTGTTGCCGGACAGGACACGGGCGGCGGCAGCGGCGGCGCCGGCACATCGAACGGCTTTCCGCCAGAGCAGCAGGCCAGCCTGCCGCCCTCTATCGCGCTCGCCTACAATTCGGTGATGCCGGTGCCGCAGTCTGCCGCCTTTGCGCAGCGCTGGACCGCCTGGGGCTCCGGCTTCGGCGGATCGAGCACCACCAACGGCAACGCGACGGTCGGCTCCAACAACGTCACCGCCGCCACCTACGGCGTCGCCGCCGGCATGGATTATCACTTCACTCCCGACTCGGTTGTTGGTTTTGCGCTCTCCGGCGGCGGCACCAATTGGAGCTTGGCGCAAAATCTCGGCGGGGGCCGCAGCGACGCCTTTCAGGCCGGCGTCTACGGCAAGACCAGTTATGGGCCGGCCTATATCGCGGCGGCATTCGCGTTCGCCAACCATTGGTTCGATACCAGCCGCACCGCGGTTGCCGATCAGCTCAGCGCCAGCTTCCAGGGCCAAAGCTATGGCGGACGCTTCGAGACCGGCTATCGCGTTGCGCTCCTGCCCCAGACCGGCGTCACGCCCTATGCGGCGGTGCAGGCGCAGGCCTTCCACACGCCGGGCTATAGCGAAACCGATCTCACCGGCGGTGGCTTCGGCCTTACTTACAATGCCATGAGCGCGACCGACACCCGCAGCGAACTGGGTGCGCGATTCGATACGCTTCAGGTCGTCGACAACATGCCGCTGGTCTGGCACGGCCGCGTCTCCTGGGCGCACGATTGGGTGAGCAATCCCGCGCTTGGTGCGGCATTCTAGTCGCTGCCGGGCGCAAGCTTCACGGTCAACGGCGCGGCGCCGCCGCCGAACTCCGCGCTCGCCTCGGCCGGCGCCAAGCTCTACATCACGCCGGCGCTGTCGTTGGACGCCAAGTTCGACGGCGAATTCGCCGATGGCTCGCAGACCTACTCCGGCACCGGCACGCTGCGCTACGCTTGGTGAGCGGCGCAGGCCGAAGTGTCGGCGTGCACCCGGATCGAGATCCGATCAGGATGGATTGATCACGCTCTAGACGCCAAGGTGACGATGCAGCATTTCCGGCTGGTCGCGCGCCGCCTGCGCCGACAAGGTGTCGATGATGTGCCCGTTATTGATGATGTAAATACGGTCGGCCAGCGTCATCGCAGCGGATATATTCTGCTCCACGATCAGGATCGTTTGCCCGGCCTCGGCGAGCGCGCGGCAAGTGGCAAGCAGATCGCGCACGATAATTGGCGCCAGACCCTCAAACGGCTCGTCAAGCAGCAGGATTTTCGGATCGCGCACCAACGCACGCGCGATCGCCAGCATCTGCTGCTCGCCGCCGGAGAGATCGGTGCCGCGGCTTGAGCGCCGCTCCTTGAGCCGCGGGAACATGGTGTAGATGCGATCGAGCGGCCAGCGCCCGGGCGCGGTCAATCCGGCAAGGACGATATTTTCCTCGACGTTGAGGCTGCCGAAAATGCGGCGGTCCTCATGGACGAGCTGCATGCCGGCCTGGGCGATGGCGTGGCTTTTTCTTCCGGCGATTTCGGCGCCGTCGAAGATGATGGATCCGGCGCGCGGCGTCACCACGCCCATCAGGCTCTTCAGCGTCGTGCTTTTGCCGGCGCCGTTGCGGCCGAGCAGCGCCACCACTTCGTTGCGATCGACCTTGAGCGCCACATCGAACAGGATATGGGAATCGCCGTAATAGGAGTTGAGACCGCTGACTTCGAGCAAGCTCATGGCTCGTGCACTCCGCCAAGATAGGCTTCCTGCACCGCCGCATTGCCTTTGATCTCGGCCGGCGTGCCCTCGACCAGCACGCGGCCTTCCTGCAGCACGGTGACGCGCTCCACCAGTTCGAACAGCGAATCCATGTCATGATCGATAATGATCATGGTGCGGCCGCGGCCGATCGATTTCAGGAGCTTTACCATGTCGACCCGCTCAAGCGGACTCATGCCCGCGAGCGGCTCGTCGAGCAACAGCAGCGCCGGCGAGCTCGCGAGCGCGAGCCCAACCTCGAGGCGCCGCTTCTCGCCATAGGCCAGCGCCGAAACCGGCGTGTCGGCGCGCGCGGTCAGATTGACGAGTTCGAGCGTGCGCTCGACCTGCTCGGCCAGTCCGGGGATGCCCGGCAGGCTGCGGAACATATCGAGGCGGAATTTCCCGCGCAGCTCGGCCAGCGCCGAAATCGTCAGGTTTTCGCGCACCGTCAACCGGGTGAAAAGCTGGTTGACCTGATAGCTTTTGGTCAATCCGAGCTGGCAGACTTCGGTCACGTTCATGCCGGTTATATCCTGGCCTTCAAACACGATCTTGCCGGAGGTCGGCGGCACTTCGCAGGTCAGCATCCGGAAGAACGTCGTCTTGCCGGCGCCGTTCGGGCCGATAACGCCGCGGCACTCGCCATAGTTCACGGTGAACTCGATATCGCTGTTGGCGAGGAGCCCGCCATACCGCTTGGTCAGGCCGGTGGCCTGGAGGATCGCGTGGGCGTCGCTTTGCTTCGGCACGACCGGCGCATTAGCCGCCGCGGCGTGGCGTTGCTGCAGCGTAATTGTGCCGGCGACTGCCACCGCATCTTTCAGTTCGTCTTCACTCGCGCCGCGCCGGGTGAGAAGCACGTAAAGATCCTCGATGCCGCCGATCAGGCCGCGGCGCAGAAAACGGACCAGCAGCACGAACACCACGCCGAGCACCAGCTTCCAGGTGGCGCCGAGATGCAGCGTGGTCTGGAAGAAGTCGCTGAGATAAAGCCAGACGGTGGCGCCGACGAGCGGTCCGAACAAGGTGCCGGCGCCGCCGATCGCGGTCTGCATCACCAACTGCCCGGAGGTGTCGAACATGAAGGCGTCAGGCGGCATGAAGGCCTGCAGCACGCCGAGCAGGCCGCCGGCAAAGCCGGCATAGGCGGCGGCGATGACAAAAGCGGTAAGCTTGTAACCGTGGATGTTGTGGCCGACGGCGGCAGCGCGCAGCGGATTATCGCGGATCGCGCTCAGGATGGCGCCAACCGGCGAACGCACGATGCGCAGCGCGACAACCAAGCCGACGAAATACCAGAACGCCAGAAACGTGTAGAGCGACCAATCGGTGTTGAACTGGACGGTCGTGAAGCCGAGATAGAGGCTCGGCGTCGGTACGCCGGGCAGCCCGTTCTCGCCGCCGGTATAGGCCGACAGCGGATTGAACTCGACGAAAAAGAAGATTTCGGCGATCGCCACCGTGATCATGGCGAAATAGATGCCGGTGCGCCGCAGTGCGATGAGGCCAACGAGGTAGCCGACGACCGCGGCCGCGATCATGCCGATGAACAGCGCGACGATGACGTTCGGGAAGTTGACAACGGTCAGCAGATAAGCGGCGACAAAGCCGCCGGTGCCGTAGAACGCCGATTGGCCGAACGAGAGCAATCCGGTAAAGCCGAACAAGATGTCGAAGCCGATGCCGAACAGGCCCCAGACCAGAATCCGATTGATCGTGGTGGGCGGAAATCCGAGATGCGGCAGCACGAACGGCGCGGCGATCAGTCCGGCAGCCGTCAGCACCACGATGATTAGGGGACGTTGCTTAAGCATCAGGCGACCGCATTCATTCGCGGCCGGCCGTGCCGAGCAGGCCGTAAGGGCGAAGCACCAGGACCAGCGTCATCGCCACGAAAAGCATCACGTACGAGTAGCCCGGGTTGAACATCGACGTGATGCTGATGATCTCACCGGCAATGAGGCCGCCTAATACGGCTCCCGGGAACGACCCGACGCCGCCGATGACGACGACGACGAAGGTCTGCACCAGGACCGCCTCGCCGACATCGGGCGTAATCGACACTACCGGCGCATCAACGATACCGGCAAAGCCCGCCGCCATGGCGCCGATGCCGAACACCAGCATGAAGACTTTGTAGACGTCGATGCCGAGCGAATCGACCATCACCGAATCCTCGATGCCGGCGCGCACGATCATGCCGATCCGGGTGCGATAGAGCACGATGTAGAGCACCAGCAGCGCGACGGCGACGATCCCGAGCAGCGCCAGGCGGTAGGTCGGATAGAACATGAAGCCGAGCGGCGTGATCCCTTCCAGCCCGGCCGGAGCCGGGACCGCCTGGGAGAGGCTGCCGAAGAAGAAACGGATGGTCTCGACGAAGACGATGCCAAGCCCGAACGTGACGAGCAGCTGGTCCTCGTGCGGCCTGGAATAGAAATAGCGAATGATCAGGCGCTCCGTCACCACGCCAACCAGCATCACAAACAGCGCACCGGCGACGACCGCAGCGATGAAGGAGCCGGTGTAGCTGTAGGCGACCCAGCCAGCATAGCCGCCAAGCATGAACATGGCGCCATGCGCGAGATTGAGCACGCCCAGCGTTCCATAGATGATCGTCAGACCGGATGAGATCAGCGCCAGAAGTGCGCCGAGCACCAAGCCGTTGAACATCTGCGAGATAAAATTAGCCCAGTTGATCACGCTCTCGTCCGCAAGTCGTGGCTCGCCGCATTTGCGTCAAACGATGCCCGGCTTCAGGCCGGGCGTCCACAGGTTTCCCGAAGAACAGGCAAGCCATGGACGCCCCGAGCGCCTGCGATTATGCGATGAGGCCTTCTCCGCATCGACGATGCGGAGAAGGCGGGATATCGGTCGCGATCAGCTCAGGTGTAATCGCCGAGACTGCAGCCGAAGGCGTCGGGCTTTTGCATCAGCGGCTCGCCCGGCACGACCTCGGTTACCTCCCAGTAGTCTTCCTTGTTCTTCATCTCTTTCGGCGACTTGCCGCGCACAATGATCACCGGACGGATCAACTGATGATCGGCGGCGCGGAAGTGCACGTCGCCGACGGTCGACGGGAAGGTCTCGCCCTTCTCGTAGGTCTTGATGACGTCCGGCGGGTAGTAGCTGCCGGTCTCCGAAACCATGCGCGCCCAAATGGCAAATTGCATGTAGGCGTTGTTGGCGCCCCATTCGGGCTTGTAGCCGTACTTCTTGTCGAAGGCCTCGACGAACATCTTGGCCAGCGGATACCGGTCCTCCAGCGTCCACCAGAAATCGGTGGCAGCATAGACGCCTTCGGTGAGCTCCGGCCCGACCTCTTTGGCGAGGAAGGGAATCTGGTAGGGGATCACCATCTTCATCTTCGGCGTGAGGCCGAACTGCTTGGCCTGCTGAATCGACAGCACGGCGTCGCGGCCCCAATTGACGTTGACGATCACCTCGGCGCCTGAATTGGCGATGTTGGTCAGGTATTGGCTGAAGTCCGTGGTGCCGAGCGGCGAGACCTGATTGGTCACCATGGTCCAGCCGCCGTTTGCGCTCAGATAGTCGTTCACCGACTTTGTCACGGTGTGACCGTAGGTGTAATCCGGCGTCATGAACGCCGCCTTTTTGTTTTTGCCGATGTTCTTAACCAGCACCGGGCCGATCGCGTTGGCGGCAGTCTCGCCGTAGAAGCATTGGCGGAAACTGTAGCGCACGCAGTCTTTGCCGGTGGTGTCGTTGGAGCCGGAGATCGCCACCAGATACAGGATCTTCTCGCGCTCGGCGAACTTGTTGAGCGCAACCGCCACCGCCGACGAGGTCGAGCCGGTCATGGCGACGATCTTGTTCTGGTTGATGAAGGTCTGCTGCTCCTGCACCGCATCGTTTGGCTTGGCGCCTGAATCGGCGACCACCAGCTTCACCTCCTTGCCGAGGAGACCTTTGCTGACCTTGGGCGCGATCTTCTTGATGAGCGGATGACCCTCATTGATGTGCTCGACGGCAAGCTCCATGCCCTTGAGCTCGTCTTCGCCCTGTACCGCATAGGCGCCGGTGCGCGGCACGGTGGCGCCGATTGTAACCGAACTGCCCGACGAGCCGTCCGGCCAGGTGCCGAGCGGCGGCCGATCTTCGGCGAAGGCGCCGCCGACGAAGTCGAACCGAGGACCGCCGACCGAAAGGGCGCCGAGTCCCGCGCCGGTTGCAACCGCACTGCCGAGCAGGCGGCGCCGCGAAATCGTGGAAATTGACTTGTTGTCTTTGCTCACGTCTTCCTCCCGTTGCTTTGGATTTTTGGTCTTGGATATTCACAGTATGCGGCAACGCCCAATGACAGGCGGCGTCGCCTCACCACGTCAATCCAGACTACAGTTTTGTCTTGTCTTGTTACAAGTTTGCCGACGCCTTACCCTTCGCATTGACGACAAATAAGACGCCAATGGCTGCGAGATTTTGACGCAATAATACGAAAGACGTAGGACGAACGGAGCAGACGAGGCGCCAAGAGTGGGATGAGTGGGGTAAGGGGATGGCCGACATGACCGACATGACCATCACGGCGGTTCGCACGACGCTGTTGCGCGTGCCCTGGCCGGATACGCCGTGGCTCAAGGGCCACGCTTTCGGTGAGGCCCGCAATATTCTGGTCCTCGAGGTCGAGACCAAAAGCGGCATCGTCGGCATGGGGTATCTGCTGCTGTTCCGGCTCGGCATCAAGTCGATCGCTGCGTGTCTGGACGAGTGCATCATCCCGCGCGTCGTCGGTAAGGACGCCAGCGCCGTGGAAGCGATCTGGCAGGATTTATGGCGCGCGACCGTCACCTATGGCCGTGGCGGCATCGCCACCATGGCGATATCGGCGCTCGACATCGCGCTGTGGGACGCGCTCGGCAAGCGCGCCAAGCTGCCGCTGCACCGGCTGTGGGGACATTATCGCAGCACGCTGCCGGCCTATGGCTCCGGCTGTTTCCGCGGCTCGGCCGGCGACGGCATGATCGCCAAGGCGCTGCACTATAAGGAGCGCGGCTACAAAGCGATCAAAATGCAGGTCGCGCACACCGCCGATCTCGCGACCGATCTCGATAACGTCAAACGCATGCGCGAGGCGCTTGGGCCCGGCGTCGACATCATGATCGACGTCAATATGGGCTGGACCGCCGACACCGCCATCCTGATGGGCCGCAAATTCCAGGACTACGACGTGTACTGGCTCGAAGAGCCGGTGGTGCCCGACGACTTCGCCGGCTATCTGCGCATTGCCGAAGCGCTCGACCTGCGCATTGTCGGCGGCGAAACACATTTCACCCGCTTCGATCTAAAACCATTCTTCGAGAATCCGCGCCTGCCGATCTTGCAGCCCGATCCGATGCGCGGCGGCCTGACCGAATTGCGCAAGATCGCGACCGTCGCCGACACCTGGGGCATGACGATCGCGCCGCATCTGTTTCCCGAACTGAACGTGCAACTTCTCGCTTCGATTCCGAACGGGTTGTGGATCGAGAATATGGGCCTGTCGGACGATCTGTGGATCGACCCGGTGCCGGTGGTGAACGGCATCATCACCGCGCCGGAGCGGCCCGGCCACGGCCTGGCGTTCAAGCCGGAGATTTTGCGCGATTGCGCCGTGAAAAATTGAAAGAGATTGGTAGCGGCCGCTGATATATCGTGCGTTACCAGCCACCGGTTTAGCACTGCCAACCCGCATTTTCGTACGGCGCGAAGATCGGATGGTTGTCCCATCACGCGAGCCGTAGGAAAGGTTCGAAATTTCATTTGCCAGACGTTTTCGCTCAGTCTCTCGCCGCCTCATAGAGCCTCCCCGGGGCCGAAAACAATACCCAACCAGTTCGATGGGAAGCTATTTTGCGTCACGTTAAGCGTGTGGCCTTCTCCGGTGAATGTCTTTGACATCGGAGAAGACAATATCTCCGTTGTGTTCGCCGGTGTATTCGAGATCGAAGGCAGTGCGCGCCAAAAAGACGAGATCGCCATCGAAATCCTCGGCGACCGATGACGGGTAGCTCTTTGCAAACCGATCAATTGTTTTACGGCCGTCTGCCGCAATCCAACGCGCGAATTGAAACTCGGGTGTATTCCAATCAATTTCTAGTCCGTATTCCACGGCAAGCCGGGCCTTCAACACATCAAGCTGGAGCGGGCCAACGACGCCGACCAGGAGAGCAGAACCGTCAATCGGTCGGAACACTTGGGCCACGCCTTCCTCGGCTAGCTCGTGCAGCGCTCGTTTTAGCTTTTTGGCTCTCATGGCGTCAGGCAGTCGAACCCGGCGCAAGATTTCCGGTGCAAAATTGGGTATGCCCTCAAAGTTCAGATCCTCGCCCTCAGTTAGGGTGTCGCCGATGCGCAGCGTCCCGTGATTGGGTATGCCGACTACGTCTCCCGCATAGGCCTCCTCGGCAAGTGCTCGTTCTTGGGCGAAGAAAAATTGTGGCGCGCGAAGACCCATTATTTTCGCGGTTCGCGTCTGCTTGACCTTCATGCCTCGGGTAAGTTTTCCAGAACAGAGACGCACGAAAGCAATACGATCGCGATGGTTTGGATCCATGTTTGCCTGGATCTTGAAAACAAATGCCGACATAGTGGACTCGGTAGCAGACACGACCCGTCTGTCAGCTGCTTGTATTCGTGGCGGTGGCGCCAGGTCGGCGAGCGCATTCAGTAAATCGCCGACACCAAAATTCTTGAGCGCGCTGCCAAAGAAGATTGGAGTCATATGGCCCTCGGCAAAGGCGAGCCGATCGAACCGCTTGCAGGCCTGACGTACCAGATCAAGCTCCCCGCCAAGGGTCGCCGTGTCGAGATTCGGAGTCAAAGCAGCAATCGCGGCCAGCGACATATCGCGCAGCCTGCCGGCCGACCCGGAATCGCCATCGAGGAGGCGCACGCCACCGAATTCCACGTCGACCGTGCCGATGAAATCGCGCCCGCGTCCGACCGGCCACACGACCGGGGCAGCGTCGAGCGCAAGAGTGTTCTCGATCTCGTCAATAAGTTCAAACGGGTCGCGGCTTTCTCGATCCATCTTATTAATGAAAGTAATGATTGGGATATCGCGCAGCCGGCACACTTCGAAAAGCTTACGCGTCCGCGGCTCAATGCTCTTGGCAGCATCGATCACCATGACCGCTGAGTTGACCGCCGTAAGGGTCCGGTAGGTATCTTCAGAAAAATCTTCGTGGCCGGGCGTGTCGAGCAAATTGAAGACCCGACCGCCGTAGTCAAAGGTCATTACCGAAGTGACGACGGATATCCCACGCTCGCGTTCGATCGTCATCCAGTCTGATCGGGCTGACCGCCGGTCGCGCTTAGCTTTGACCTGCCCCGCAAGTTGGATTGCTCCGGCGAACAGTAGGAGCTTCTCGGTCAGGGTAGTCTTGCCGGCATCTGGATGAGAGATGATCGCAAAGGTACGGCGCCGCTCAACCTCGTTCACTATGGGCGACGGAGTTTCGGCGTCCAATGACGTCTGGAAGGGAATATTCATGATGGAGTGGATGTGGCAGTTCCGCTGATTCCATTCAAGACGGGATGAGCGCCAGCTGTGGCGGCGAGGGCCTACGTCGTGCCAGAATTTGGTCACAGCCGAATCAAGACGCGATGTGGTGCCTATAGGATGCGTGCAAGCGAGATAGCTGTCGTACGATCTTGAAAGGAGCTAAAGCTGCGCGTTAGTTTTGGGCCGGCCCCACAAGTTCCACGTCTGTATAGGTATCCGCGGCGATAATTCTCACCGGCAACCCATTTGTCGCAAATACAAGCTCTCCATCCACCACGCTCAAGCCATCTGCGGTCACAGTCACCGACTGATTATCCCTTCGGGTAATGCGCCATGAGTGTTGAGTCTTGCCCTTCGGTTTCCGTGTTTTCGCCACGTGCTTCCTCTTCTGCGCAATATTGGGTTACTCTTATGACCTTGTCGGCGGAACCGCAACAGCAATCCCGTGACGCGTTCATCCAAGACTCGCTCCACGTGAGCCCAAGGTCACGTTCGAAATCTTAATTGGGTTGGCACCTTAGGGCCGTCACCGCGTGCGCAATCGCTTAAGCCGCTCACCATAGACGAGGCGCGGCGCATAGCCGCCAATATGATGAAGTTGCCCGAACTCATGCGGCGTTCACTCCTCAGCCATAAAATCTGTGATCTACCCGTCGCTGGGAGAGGTGGCTGAGCGGCTTAAGGCACCGCAGAAATGCGGCATGCGGGAAACCGTATCGGGGGTTCGAATCCTCATTCTCCGCCACTCCAATAAAATCAATCTGTGAATAGTCGCCGAAGCGTGACCCCTCCAACAAGTGAAGATTAATAGCTTGGACACGCCGATCGCCGTCGGTGTTATTCGGCGTGCAATTTTGACCCCTGAGCCGGGGGATCGGCGTCCAAAATTGACCCCTTCCTGATTGGTCTGGTGCGCTGCTCGCTTTGATCCAAACGGGCGGTGGGGGAATGCTGACAGTGGAGACGATCGGCCGGATTCGGCGCGAGCACTTCATCAAGGGTAAGACGATCAAGGAGATCGTGCGGGACCTGAAGGTATCGCGGAATACGGTTCGCTGGGTGCTGCGGTCGGGCGCGACAACCTTCGAATACGAACGAGGCATTCAACCCCGCCCGAAGCTTGGGCGATGGGCAGAAGAACTCGACGCGCTCCTGACAGGCACCGCGACCGACCCTTCCCGTGAGCAACTAACGCTGATCCAGATCTTCGAGGAGCTGCGCGGGCGCGGCTATGTCGGCGGTTACGATGCTGTGCGCGTTATGCCAGGCGATGGGCCAAACAGCATGGGCAAGCGACGGCTGCAGCCTACGTTCCACTGAGCTTTGCTCCTGGAGAAGCCTGCCAGTTCGACTGGAGCCATTAAGTTGTCCTGCTGAACGGCGTGATCCATACAATCCCAATGGGTAACGATAAGTAACTATCAATTCTATCCGAGCCCGCAGGCACCCGATCGCCGAGCTACGTTGACTCCTCCTTGATGCGCAAGGTCAACAGGCCGTCGACGAAACTCACGTCGCGGCCGGGGTATTCCGCGGTCACTCCAGTCGGGCTATCGTTGCCGAGGATGACCTGAGAAACCCAGCGGGAGGATGGAAATGCGCGGATTCACAATCCTATTAGCCCTATTGGCAGTTGATGGTTTTGTCGCAGGCGCATCCGCTGACGGAAAAATACGGCTGGCGCAAAACTCGGTCACAACGACTTGCGTGATGGGCTGCAACGGAACGTACGCGAACTGCCAATCATCGTGCCTCACGAGTGGCGGACTACCGAACGGTACGGCCGTGACCCATTTGACCGATCCCAATGCGAATGCGACTTGCATATCACAATGCACCAACCAACAATTACAGTGTTCGCAAAGCTGCGCACAAGCAACCCCGTTGAGGTGATTTGTTGCCCGCGGACATGAGAGCAAGTAGCCGACGTATCAGTCTACTTGCGCCGGACTCCATCTATGTGAAATTGCTTCCAAGCTCAGTCACCTCGCTTCGGGATAATTGTCGTTACCGGGCTCGACCAATACCTGCCTGCCGGATCGAACCTTAGAGGTGACGGTGTGCGTGCCGCTGCTGCAGTGCAGGAAGGAAAGACTTAAGCCGTGGACTGCTCCTCCTCATTGTCATTGGACCGAAGGAGCACTCTGAAAGACTGAGCGCCCAAGAGTTGAACGCCTATTGACATTCAGGCTGCGGTCGGCCGGCCGAAGTCCAGAGGTCTACTTACGACTAAGCCAAAATTGGCCGCTTCTACCGCTGCCCAACATCAGTGGAGAACAGGTTGCCGATAAGGGATAGGGGCTGGCGGAGCGAGCGAGATTCGAACTGAGGATACGGTGCGCCGGTACGCGCATCGAGATCCGGCGCATCGACCAGTTCACGGGCCCATCCGAGATTGTCCACGAGACGTCTCCTCGCTTCCGCGTAGTCGCTTGTTCTCAATGACGCGCGCAGAAATTTGCGGCCGTAAAGGGCTTTGGCGACTTTTCCCAATCGAATTTGCAGGTAATAGCGGCCGCCTTCGCGGCGGGTCAGATACGGCGCCCGGGCCATGGTTCGCTCATCCTTTCGGGGCCCGAGTCCTGTGAGACATCCCTGTGAAATGTAACACAGCGACTCCGAACCCCTTTCGGTGCCGTCCGAAATGCGGTTGGAATTTGGTGCGGCGCGTTCTCCGGTAACATGAAGGTATCGTTTCAGGCGGCAAGGTCAATCGGCTGATCAATGGGTTTTGTGGCGAGCGTCTGCCAACCATCTACCTTGCGCATGCTGATCGCTGAAGCGAGCGGCGCCCAGAACAACATCGCGGCGGTGTCGGCGGATGGCAGAACAGTTTGCGTCTTGATCCGTCGCTTAAATTCTTCGTGCAAACGCTCGATTGAACCGCCCCGGGTTTGCCGGAGGCTCCAACTCTTGAGAGGATGGAGCCATGAGCAATCAGACAAGCAAGAGGTTTTCGCCTGAGGTCCGTTCCCGCGCTGTTCGGCTGGTGCTGGATCATGAAAATGAGCATCCGTCGCGATGGGCCACGATCGTTTCAGTGTCGGCCAAGATCGGCTGCACGGCGCAGACGCTACTGGATTGGGTGAAGAGAGCGGAGGTTGACGGCGGCAAACGGGCTGGCGTTCCGACCGAGATGGCCGAGAAGCTGAAGGCCCTGGAACGCGAGAACCGCGAGCTGCGCCAGGCCAACGAGATTCTGCGCAAGGCGTCAGCGTATTTTGCCCAGGCGGAGCTCGACCGCCGGGTGAAGCCATGATCGCGTTCATCGACGATTATCGGCAAGCGTATGGGGTCGAGCCGATCTGCAAAGTGTTGCCGATCGCCCCGTCGAGCTACCATGCGCATGTCGCCCAACGGATTGACGCCGGCAAGCGTTCGGCCCGGGCGCGGCGGGACGCCGAACTGAAGATTGAGGTTCAACGGGTCTTCGCGGAGAACTTCGGTGTCTACGGCGCGCGCAAGGTCTGGCGCCAATTGCAGCGAGAAGGCGTCGATGTTGCCCGCTGTACCATCGAACGGCTGATGGCGAGCCTGGGCCTGCAGGGTGTGATCCGTGGCAAGCCCGTGCGGACGACGATCAGCGACAAGACGGCACCTTGCCCGTTGGATCACGTCAACCGCCAGTTCCATGCGCCGAGGCCGAATGCACTCTGGGTCTCGGACTTCACCTACGTGGCCACTTGGAGCGGCTTCGTCTATGTGGCCTTCGTCATCGACGCCTACGCCCGCCGCATCGTGGGCTGGCGGGCGTCCCGTACGGCGCATGCGAGCTTCGTACTCGATGCGCTGGACCAGGCCCTGCATGATCGGCGGCCTGTCCATCGTGGCGGGCTCGTGCACCACAGTGACCGAGGTAGCCAATCCGACCAGCGTAGGCCGGCGACAATCGGTATCAAAAACGGCCCTGGTTGGGGCACGCTTTTGGGCTATTTTGGCTTACTACCGACCCTGATCTGTATTGCGGTCGGGTCAGTTTCTATTTCCACAACTTTCGCAGCTTCGGCAGCGATTCCTTCGTCGTTCAATGCTTCCGCAACCTCCCGTGCCCTAGTGACAAATCCGTCGTCGGCTGCTCGGCTTGATGCGATTTGGACACGAACGCCCGGCTCAACTGCGGTGCTTACAGCAATGCCTTCGGCCGTTCGCACGACAGCCGGGCCTGGAATGTTCTTCCAGCCTGCCTCCGTCAGGATTGTATCTAATAGTTTGATTAATCGAATTGGCTCCTGCTCGGGAACAACCGATAGAATATATAACTGGCCCGCGAATTTTTTAAGCTTTCCAATCAACTGCGTTTGTTGATCGGCGTTCAATGTACGATCAGCCTTGAACTGTTCTAATGCCAATTGGGCTTCGGCGGCCGCGGCATTTGCTTTTGCGGCGGATTCCTTCGCTATGTCGGATTCGGCGACCGCCTGCGCGGTAGCGCGTTCATTTTCGGATATTCTAATATCTGCAAAGTGCTCTCTAATGGCACCCATTTTTATTGAGCCGATAGTTCCGATCAACACGGCGGCCGCACCGACAACGAGAACAACATTTGACCATGCAAAAAGTGAGTCAGCCATCGATGGTGAAACATTCCACATAAGCAATCTCTGGATATTGGGCTTTCTCTCGGATTGCGCGCTTGGGCCCATTGCCATTCCTTGTCGCTCCAACGATCGCTCACCGTAGCGCAATTCGTGTGATTTCTCTCCTTTCGTCCTCTTCGCTAGCAGCAGCCACAATGACCTTCTATGGCTCAACCGAGCCAGCAAACACCCGCCATTTGTCCAAAATCCGTGACGCAAAATACGCCGAGGGCGTCCCGGGAGCCGTCCTTGATCCTTCTCCGCGAGGGAGCGGGCATCAGGAGGTATTATGCAACCGCCCACTATGATAACAATACGTCGTGGGCAGGTGATTCGCGACAGATAAATATGTCGGCAGCGCGACCCGCATGTGGTTGCCTTATATTTGGCCTAGGCTAGACCGGCCTGCGAGCAATTAGCTGATCAGTCAGCACGGTCGCTCACTTGAACGATGAAGCTGCAGGACTGGGCCGGGTGAGCGAACCGCTTCTCCTAATTCTCGAGTTGGAGCCAGGTGCAATCCACTCGGCCGTCAAACCAATCGAAGGAGTCGGCCGGTTCCTCGAGTAACGCACGCGGAGGGCCCGACATTCGCGATCATTTAGCGAAGCGGGCAGCTTGAAGTGTTGGCGTTCGTCCGGGCTTGAGGATCGAACATTGTCTGGGCGCCTGAACCGAACACTTCGTCTCGGCGGCGTAGTGCACGGTCAGCCGGGCCCCCTCGTACAGGAAAATTGGCCCGCGCGCGTACATAAGTCGGCGTCCGCATTACATGGAGACGGACCATCATCGCTGGTTCCAAATGCTGCGACATTTTGTCTAAGCGGATGTAGCCGCCGACCAAAGATGACCTTAAGTAAGCTCGAATACACCAAGACGGGAAATAGGTTCGCACGTAGTCGGCATGTACCTTCGCCCGGATCACGCCCCAGACCATAGCGCTTTTGTTGAGAAATTGATTGCGCAAGCGATCTTGTCGCGCCTCCACAATGCTCGTGAATTGTCATCAAGTTTTGATATTTTCCTCGCACGAGAAAGGTACACAAACGAGATAAAGCAGGAGTCCGCCTGATGGGCATGCTGATGATCCGTTGCCCGAGGACCGGGCGCCAAATTTCTACCGACCGATATGCTGATGCCGCGACTTTTCGCTCCACCCCGGTATTTTTCAGCCAAACCTACTGTCCGCACTGCGACGCGATGCACGAGTGGTTTGCTGCCGAAGCGTGGGTCTGCGAGTCCGAGAATTCCTAATGCCAAATGGAATGGAGCAAGAAGGCGCGTAATGCCCGACCAACTACTCCTCCCCTCCCAATATTTCCGGATAGTCGGAGAGTTCGTCTTCCCGCCAGTAGCTCGCCTTGTAGTCGAGAGAGGCGGGAAGCCAGATCATCACCCGCTTGCCGTGAGGCGGCCCATCAATGCGTGCCTCCAGAAGAGAAGTTCTTCGGGGCTTCCGGATAGAGGCGGCTATCACCTCACGAGGTGAAAGCGTACGAGAGGCCAACCTCTGCAGGATCGTAATGATTTCTTGATTGCTGAGGTGTCCCGGTAGTCGCTTTCTTAAGACGGTCAAAAATCCCTCGGTGATCTCGATCACCCAGTATCGCTTTTGGGACGACATGTGAGCTTCTCTCCGAGCAGGGCTATTCCACCCCGCCACCCGCCTCGAATTCATCGGGGATGATGCCAGTCCGGACCAAGACCTCCGGTGGCCCCCAATCCCCGAGATCGGGATTACCCGTTCGTGACCAGGCGATAACGCCGACATGATCTAGCGGCCAGCTCGGCACGCGCATTGGCAGCGCGCGGTTCAAGCCTTCGAGGAGTGGAATCGTTCCTGTCGAACCGAAAGCTTGCCCCTCCGTCACTCTGAAAACTCCCAAACGCCGCGTGCCATACTTTGCTTATTTGTTAGGTCGGCATCTCATCCGCGCTCTGCACCGTGCGCTGCTCTCTCGACGTCGATCCGAATGTCTCGATTCGCGTCAATCTCCGCATCCGGTCGTCTATAGGTACCGAGAGCTCTATCCCAGAAAAAGTGGATCACCGCAAAATTGCAATCCGCGTGCCGGTGATGGACGAAGTGCAGCTGCTGTTTGCGCCTGAACCACGCAAAATGTTGAAGGCGCGATCTCTCTGAGTGATACTCCTTGTCTAAGAGTCTGTCCGGAGACTTTAGGCCGGATTGCAGAGTTTTCGGAGCATGAGGCGGATTGATGCGAGGCGCAAGAATGCGAGCGCCTTGCGGTTGAGGTTTTCCCAATCTTTGGCGAGTCTTCGGCAGCGATTGAGCCAAGCGATGGTGCGTTCGACAATCCAGCGTTTATGTAAGACCACAAATCCGCCGACCCGCTCGGAACGTTTGACGATTTCAACGTCGAGATTCGGGAGAACTTTTGCAAGCGCTTTCGCAAATTGCGGTCCTTGATATCCCCCGTCGGCGAAGAGCGTCTTCAAAAAGGGGAACATCCCAAACAGGGTCGCCATGACGAGAATACCGCCATCGCGATCTTGAATGTCGGCCGGATGAACGATGGCGTGGAGCAGGAGGCCTAATGTATCGACGAGAATGTGCCGCTTCTTGCCCTTGATCTTCTTTCCTGCATCGTAACCGTGCGGATCAATGCGGGCCCCCCTTTTTCGGCGCTTTTCACGCTCTGGCTGTCGATGATCGCGACGGTCGGACTGGCGTCCCGTTGATCTTGTTCGCGACACTGCTCATAAAGCGCGTGGTGGATCCGCTCCAGTGTACCGTCATAGGTCCACAGATCGAAATAGTCGTAGACCGAGCTTTTCGGCGGCAGGTCTTTCGGGATCGCGCGCCACTGACAGCCGGTGGAGAGAATATACATGAGGCCGTTTACGACCTCACGCATGATCACCGTGCGCTTGCCGCCGCCGGGCTTGCCAGGCGGGATCAAAGGTTCGACCAACTTCCATTCGTCGTCGGTCAGATCGCTCGGATATCGCAACTTGCTGCGGTCGTAACGTGAGCGGTTCTTGCTCGTCCACATCGGTGACCCCTCCTCAAATCAGGCCACCACCCTTAAATCACAAATGATTCATAGGATTTAACAACTCTCCGGACAGACACTAAATAGACGTGCCCATAGAACGACGCGGCGCATGCGGCGACTGCAACCGCGAAGAGATCAAGAGGCAATAGCAGATATGCACACGCTACGGCCGGCAAGATCGGAATGAGGAAGTAAGGTGTCGTGTTGCCTTCATCGCCGAGATACTTGCGAGAGACAAGATGATCTTCAGAATAGTGTGTGTGATGGAAGTTGACGTGACTGCGAAAAATCTCACCGCCAATCGGGTGGTGCGCGATCTTATAATGTATCAACGTTTGTCCTAGTGGTCTGATTCAATCGGACGATTCCCAAATTGCCCGAAGCGGTTCAAGCTCTCGCCATGAGAGCAGGAATTGTAGTGAAGGTCAGGCGAGAGGATCGGCGCCGGCTTGAGGCGATTGTCGCGGATCGCAGCGCGCCGCAGAAGCACGTGTGGCGTGCCCATATCATCCTTGCCACGGCCGACGGCTGCGGGACCGCCGAGGTCATGCGCCGTTCGGGTAAATCGAAACCGGTGGTGTGGCGGTGGCAGGCGCGGTTCATGGTGGAGGGTGTCGCTGGGTTGACGCGCGACAAGACGCGCAAGCCCGGCAAACCGCCGCTGCCGGCCGATACCGTGCAGCGGGTCATTGATCTGGTGCTCGGACCGCCGCCCGGAGAAACGACCCACTGGACCGGTCGCCTGTTGGCAAAAGCGGCCGGGGTGAGTTTGCGCTCGGTGCAGCGCATCCTTGACGCCCATCAGCTCGCCCCGCATCGCATCCGGACATTCAAGCTGTCGAACGATCCGAAGTTCGCCGAGAAGCTCAAGGACGTTGTCGGCCTCTACGTCGATCCGCCCGCCCATGCCGTCGTCCTCTCGGTTGACGAAAAGAGCCAAATCCAGGCGCTTGATCGCACCCAACCAGGCCTGCCTATGAAGCGGGGCCGCGCCGGAACGATGACCCACGACTACAAACGCCACGGCACGACCACGCTGTTCGCAGCGCTCAACATCCTCGACGGCACTGTCATTGGCCATAACATGAAGCGTCATCGGCACCAGGAGTTCATCCGCTTCCTCAATACGATCGAAGCCCAGGTCCCGGCACGCAAGGCGATCCATGCCATTGTCGACAATTATGCGACCCATAAGCATCCAAAGGTGCGCGAATGGCTGGCCCGCCATCGGCGCTGGACCTTCCACTTCACGCCGACCTCGGCGTCTTGGCTCAACGCTGTCGAGGGCTTCTTCGCCAAGCTTACGCGACGTCGCCTCCAGCGCGGCGTATTCCGATCCGTCGACGATCTCAAATCCGCCATCAACCGCTTCGTCACCGAGACAAACTATAATCCAAAACCCTTCGTCTGGACCGCCGATCCGAAACGTGTGCTCGCCGCTGTCAAACGAGGGAAGCAAGCGTTAGAGTCAGTCCACTAGCGACATGACCAAATGCGTGCTAATCGCGACCAATATACATAGCGAAAGCATCAGAACTAACGGGAATGCCGCGTCGAGCACGTGGAGCATCAGCGCTTCCTCTCGCCTACGAAGCCCCATAAACATCGTAGCGCTGTTCGTGGCAGAGGGACAATTCCCATTCTTACCGCTGGGCTGGCAGGCCGTGCGTCAAGCCAGCGCACCGCGCCACACTTTCCCTCTCCGCGGCACGCCGACGTTCATCACCCATCTTGCGCTTGTTAAAGCCCACGGGTCCGCCATTAGAGGCTCCCGGAACCCAAGGAGGCTCGATTTCGGAATAGATCATTTTTGTGCCGCCCATCACATCGTTATGGAGCGGCGGGGATAGAGTGGCCGGTAGATGAGGGAGATTCGCCATGACAACGATCGCGCGACTGGTTTCTAACTGGCAGCGCCGCAGCATTGGTGAGGAGCTCACGACCCTGAACGACAAGGTCCTGGTGGACATCGGCTTTAGGGTTATTCGGCGCGATTTGGATGCAGTGAAGCCCTTCTGGATGGCTTAAGCCGTAGGAACTGGACAGTTTAATCAGGTTAGCAACTCGGACCCGCTAATCCCCCCAGCCCCTCAGTCCCCTAGTAGGTCCGACACGAGGGCCCCGGAAACCCCCTTCCGGGGCCTGTCATTTTTTCCAACTTAGCTGGTGCTTGTTCGGGTCGACCGCCTGAGACTCAACTCTTCGGACGGTTATTCCTATTAAACCGTCATGTTGCGTATGCGGAGCCGGCGTACGGGCGGCCTAATCGAGCCCTGCCTGCCCAGCCCAGCCAAGAAGCCACCTAGCGGCCCTGACTGGCTGCATGAGATCAAGCACGACGGTTTCCGCATCATGGCATGGCGCGACAGCGCTGGCGTGCGGCTGTTCACCCGCAACGGGCACGATTTCACCGGCCGGTTTCCGCTTGCCGCCGCGGCCGTCACAGCGCTACCGGGGCGCTCGTTCCTGATCGACGGCGAGGCCATTGTCACCGACGACGACGGTCTTGCGGTGTTTGATCTCATTCGACGGGCGCGCCACGGCGAGAAGGCGGTGCTGTGCGCCTTCGACCTGATCGAACTTGACGGGCAGGATATGCGGCACAAGCCCGTCGAACATCGCAAGGCCAAGCTCGCCCGGCTAGTGCGCGTTCCCCGTCCTGGCATCATCTTCAGCGAGCATTACGAAGGCAGCGGCGACATCGTCTTTGAGCATGCCTGCAAGCTCGGTTGCGAAGGAATTGTCTCGAAGCGGCGCGGCTCGCCGTATCGCTCGGGACGAGTGGATCACTGGATCAAGGTCAAAAATCCGGCCGCGCCAGCCATTCGGCGCGAAGCGGAGGAGGATTGGGGCCGCTGACCCGTGGCCGAGCGTCGTTTTCGCCGCGGCCGTCAGTCAAAGAGACGTCCCATTTCTGCGGTACAAATATGCCGCCCGACATAACTGTTGGATAGGTCTAACCTTCGGATACGGACGAGCCTTGATGCACGGGGTCGCTCCCCACATGGCGGTCAAGTAGCCTATCCATTGTTAGGCGGAGAAGCCGGGGGTCGCTCCCCCGGCTTCATCTTAGTGTGACTTTGTTTGCGTCCGGGCCTCTGGGTTCCGCTGTGGCGCTGCGCGCCTATACCTTGAAATCATCGTCATTCATCCACATGTAACAAAACACGGATAGGGCGGTCCGAAGGCTGCCGCTTCTCTCCACCTCTGATCATCATTTTTGCTATTTCCTCATCTTCAGCCTCGCTTCCTTCGCGATCGCCAACTCAACGCCGTCCACGCCGGATCAGCTTACGCCGGGCGGTGGTGATTTAGAGATTTCGACGCAATTCTGCGATCGGAATGCGTGTTCTCGGCCGGACATCGGATGAGGATGTAGTGATTGAACATGCGTGCACGCGCACCTTGCCGAAGCCCTGGGGTGTTGAAGATCTGTATCCTTGGAGCAAAGCACGCCATGACGGCAGTGCGATCGGAGAAATCTGGTACGAGCGGCCAGACAATACGGGTGTAGATCCTTCACTCCTGCTCAAGTTACTATTTACGAGCCAACCACTTTCGATCCAAGTTCATCCCGACGACCGGTTTGCCCATTCGATGGGCCTGCCAAATGGTAAAACCGAAGCTTGGTACGTCTTGAGTGCCGTTCCCGATGCTAAGGTCGCCCTCGGGCTTAGTCGACGTCTTACATCGCGGCAATTGCGCGAAGCCATTGACGACGGCTCGATCTCCGATCTGATCGTGTGGCGCGAGGTGTCGGCAGAAGACGTTATATTCGTGCCCGCCGGAACCATTCACACGATTGGCGCAGGGCTAGTAATTGCCGAACTCCAACAGCGAAGCGATGCGACCTTTCGTATGTTCGATCCCGGCAGGCAGCGTGAACTTCACATCGAAAGTGCCATCGTCGTCGCCGATACCGGGCCGGCTAATTTTCAGGTTAACCCGAACCAGCTTACCGCAGAACGAAGGCTACTCGTTTCCAGCCCGCAATTCATGTTCGAACGGATCGATCTGCCCCCAAATTCTCATTGGCGTCTGGATGCGGAGCGAGAGACCTGGCTACTCGTTATCAGCGGTAGTGCTTTCGCCGGATCGTTCGACGTTAGTACCGGCGATGCTCTTTTCGCGCAGGCTGACCCCGTCGACATAAATCCCGGTGTCCTCGGCATGGTGGGCCTCGTGGCGTACACGGGCGGCGGCCCTATTCCGCAACTGCTGCAGCGGTTGGGGCCGTTGGGCGCGATCGATCCCGGACGATTGCAGCAGATACGCGCACTCACTTCTCCTGCTCAGGCAACGGTTGCTCAACAGAACGGCAACCAGGAAACAATGAGATGAAGTCCCTTCAGCGAGTGGTCTTCATCGGAAACTATCTTCCGCGCCGTTGCGGCATCGCTACATTCACCCAAGATCTTCACCGAGCAGTCTCGGCCGCCCGGCCGGATCTTGAGGCCGGTGTGGTCGCCATGACGGATACGGATCGTAGTTATGACTATCCGCCGGCTGTGCGCTTCGAGGTTCACGATGAAACGATCGGCGATTATGTCAAGGCGGCGGAATTCTTGAACGGCGCAGGCTTCGATGTCGTTTCCCTTCAACACGAATATGGGATCTTCAGCGGCGAGGCCGGTGGCAACATCCTCGAACTCTTATCGCGCCTCGAAATGCCGATTATTACGACGCTGCACACGGTGCTCGCCAAACCGACAGCAATCCAGCACGACGTGATGCGTCGTATCATAGAAATTTCGACAAAACTCGTTGTCATGTCGGAAAAAGGTCACGAGTTTCTCTGTTCGGTTCATAACGTGCCAACTCGCAAGATTGAAATCATACCGCATGGAATACCGGACTTTCCGTTCCTCGAACCGCACCACGCAAAAGCCAAATTCAACTTCGCGGAAAAGATGGTCATTCTGACCTTCGGTCTGCTGTCGCCGAACAAAGGCGTTGAGATCATGCTCGATGCCATGCCGGCAATAATTAAATCCTGCCCGAACGCCATCTATGTCATTCTTGGCGCCACTCATCCGAAACTTGTCCAACAACATGGCGAGTCCTATCGTGACGGTCTGACGGCACGCGTAAAGAGCCTCGGCATCGAAGATAATGTCGTCTTCTTCAACCAGTTCGTAGATCAGGCCACGCTGCTAGATTTTATTTCGATGTGCGACGTTTATACGACTCCCTATCTCAATGAGGGCCAGATGACGTCTGGCACTCTCGCGTACAGTTTCGGATTGGGAAAGGCGGTTGTATCGACACCTTATTGGCACGCCAAGGAGTTGCTTGGCGATGGGCGCGGCATTCTAGTTCCCTTTGCGGATTCTAATGCTTTAGGCGTCGAGATCTCCGGCCTGCTGACGAACGACGTCCGTCGTAATTCCATGCGCAAACGTGCGTATGATGCAAGCCGATCGATGACCTGGGTGCAAACGGCCAAGCGCTATCTCACCGTCTTCGAATCTGAGAGCGACAATGCTCGGCCTGGAATATCACTTCCCATTGACGCGACAGTGTCCGGGAGAAATGGTCCCGTCATGCCGGAAATTAGAGTCGGTCATCTTCTTTCGCTCTGTGACAGTACCGGCATGCTCCAACATTCCGTCCACTCGGTGCCGGATCGCTCCCATGGCTACTGCACCGATGATAACGCTCGTGCGCTGCTATTTTCTAGCTTGCTTACGAACTTTGGCGAAATTGGATTATCGAAATCAATCACCATGCGCTTTGCAGCGTTCATCCAGCACGCATGGAACCCGAACGCCCGTCGATTTCGAAATTTCATGAGCTACGATCGTCAATGGCTGGAACAGCAAGGCTCCGAGGACAGTCACGGCAGGGCACTTTGGGCATTGGCCGAATGCGCGAGTAAGAACACTGATCCATCTCTCCGCAAATGGGCCGCAGCGCTTTTCAAAATCGCGCTGCCGGTCGTTGAGGAATTCTCGTCGCCCCGGGCCTGGGCGTTCTCGTTGCTCGGATTGGATGCCTATTGCACATTGGCCGGAGGTGACATTCTCGCCTACTGCCTTCGCGGGCTTTTGGCCGATAGGCTGATGACACTCATTTCAGTGACAGAAACCAAGGATTGGATTTGGTTTGAAGACCTGCTCGCATACGACAATGCGCGGCTTCCTCAGGCGCTGATCCAAACCGGGCTGACGACCCACACACCATCCTACACGGAAGCCGGGTTACGATCGCTTCGTTGGCTCAACGCGCTGCAGACCACAGCATCAGGATACTTTAGACCCGTCGGAACAAAGAGCTTCGGCAGAATCCGCCAGAAGCCCGAAGCGTTCGATCAGCAGCCAGTGGAGGCGTCAGCGACAATTTCTGCCTGCCTTGCCGCGTCGCGTGCGGATGATGGCGCGGAGTGGCCAATTGAGGCAATGCGCGCTTTCGAATGGTTTCTGGGGGAGAACGATCTGCGGATAACTCTGACCGATCCCGAAACGGGGAGTTGCTCTGATGGGCTTCATCCGGATCGATCTAACGAAAACAAGGGTGCCGAATCAGTGCTATCGTATCTTCTCAGTCTTGTGGAGATTCGGCAGCTTAAGCGTATGACTGCGCTAGATCGACAGCGACCCACATCCACGTTCATAGGCGGTAGCGCCCCCCGCACAATCCCGCCCCGAACACCTCCAGGGAGCCTCATTGTCCCAATTCCGATTTGTGAATCGCCAGAGCTTGTATCTGCGCCCGGACCCAGCACGGGTCGTCGTCAGACCTTTCAAACTGGCAACCGAACCCCGAGACCTCAATCCCACTGATAAAATACGGGCGAACAATATCGTCGGTAGGGTCATTCGGCTCGATGCCGAAGCCGCAGCACAGCAACTGAGCGATGTACTTGAGAACTTCGAAGGTCGTCACAGAAATCTGATCGACATATTTGAAATGCGCGCCGCGGATATGGAGGACGCGCTTGAACCACATGCCGCATTTAATGAGACGCAGCGTCGTCTGATCGGCGCGTATTTTCTCAACGAATACTCATTCGAAGCGTCGGCATTGTTCAACCCGAGCATCGTTCGTCATCCCGACCAATCTGGTGTTCCGAAAAACGGTTGTCGCTTCATCCTGAGTTTGCGTGCCGTCGGCGAGGGACATATTTCGTCGCTAACTTTTCGATGCGGCATTGCAGCTGGCGACGGTACGGTCACAGTTGACCCGCCGGCGCGTTTGGCGGCGGTCCCAAAAATCCAAAGCCGGACGTCAACGCCGAATGGCGACGACATCGAAGTGATATTCCGGGATGATGAGGACCTGACCGAACGCATAATCTTTCCGATCACCGACGCCCAGACAAATGGCATCGAGGATGCACGTTTTGTCGAGTTCAATGATGGCGGACAAAAAACCTTTTACGCGACCTACACAGCCTATAGCGGCAAAGCGATTCGCTCGGAGCTGATCGAAACGAGAGATTTTCAATCATTCCGGATGACCCCCCTAGGTGGATCGGCAGCGCGCAATAAAGGGATGGCTCTATTTCCGCGCAAAATCGATGGCCGCTACGCGATGATCGGACGGCAGGACAACGAAAACCTCTATTTGATTTATTCCGACGACCTCTACACTTGGGAAGGTGGTCATTCCTTTCTGCAACCGAAGTATCCTTGGGAGTTCGTTCAGATTGGCAATTGTGGCTCGCCAGTGGAGCTGGACGACTGCTGGCTACTGCTGACACACGGTGTTGGTGCAGTCAGAAAATATTCGATAGGCGCCGTTCTCTTGGATAAGGAAAATCCCTCGAAGGTTCTCGCACGATCTCGCGAGCCGCTCGTTCGTCCTGAACCAACCGAACGTGAAGGGTACGTGCCTAATGTTGTCTATACCTGTGGTGCTATGCGCCACGGCGATCAGATCATCTTGCCTTATGCGGTATCTGATACCTTCTCCAATTTTGCGACGATAAAGATTTCTGCGCTGATGCAGGCTATTGCCAGTTAAATGCCTGTCTTTCTGAGGCTAATCGAATGAATGAAAAACTGCCCGCCCCTTGCGAGCCTTGCCGTGCCTCAGGGTTGCGCCATGGAAGTGTATGCGGCGAGTGCCAAGGCAAAGGCTATCGCTTATTCATCAACGGAAATCAGATGCCGGTGCAAGAAAAAAGACCGCAGCGGTGGCAACGCGAGCGTCCGGTGCAGAACCGACGGTACCCAGTTCGTTGAGATTCGTGGCTATAATTGGGAACGCCGACAGGGTGTGGACGCTGGATGTGCGCTTTGGGGGTCATTAGCGGACATCGGGGTTCCCGCCTCGCCACATATTGCCTCACTGTTTTTACAAACTGCGTGGGTACCAATGTGGGTAGCGACAGAACCGCGCAATAAAATAAGGCTGGCTTCACAATCGTTTGGGCGCTCAGTGCAGTTCCCTCCACGGCACCACTTTGATTTAGGAGTGTGAGCCGAAATGTTTGCCCGAGAGCAAAAAGAGAGCAAAGAGCAAAAGCCAGTACAGCTAAGTGCTTGAAAGATTGGTAGCGGAGGACGGATTTGAACCGCCGACACGCGGATTATGATTCCGCTGCTCTAACCAACTGAGCTACTCCGCCAACCTCATCAGTCACTTAGTCGAAGCTGCCGGCGGCCGTAAGCGCCGCTGGCGCAGCTCGGGTCTAAAGGCTGAAGCCGCACATTTATGCCAGTGGAGGCCGCTTTCCAAGCGGGATTTTGGCCGCCTTGCGCGAGCTTGCCTCCTGACCGGAAGCCGCATTTATGTTATTGACGGCAAGGCGGTATTAGCCGCCGCAGACGTTAACTTTCGCGAGACAAGCGGTGCGATTCTATCGGGTTTCCGGGCTTTCGGTCGCAAGCGAGATCGAGCTTCCGGGCTTGATCGCGGGCGTTCCCGGGCGGGCGCCTCAGGTCACCATCCGCCGCGGCGCCATGCCGGAAAGCCTGCCGGACGCCGCAGCGTCGGGGCCGACCTGGCAGATCGCCAACAAGCAATTCCTGCTGCGCATCCCCGACGTCGCCCGGTTCCTTCTCAACGACGGCAGTGAAATCGTGGCGTCTGCGGAATAGGCGGCTCGTGTCCCGTCGCGGTCACGACGAGCGATGACGGAATCTGCATTGACTGGGCGCGATTCGGGGCCGAGCCGCTGCGCGCGCCGCTTTTCGAAGGCGATATCCGGCGCGCGTTGCACCTGCCGTTCACTCGCGCATTCCGTTACCGCGCCGGCTTGTCCGACCTCATCGCGCAAGTCGACCCCGCGGAAAGCGTCCCTCCCAGCGGCTTCATCTTTCACATGTCGCGCTGCGGCTCGACGCTCGCGGCCCGCAGCTGGCGGCGCTTCCCGACAGCATCGTGATCTCCGAGGCCGCGCCGGTCGACGCCGTCGTGCAGCTTGCGCGCGGCCTGCCGGAAAACCGCGCGGTGGGAGCTTTTGCGGGCGGTGATCGCCGCTTTCGGCCGCAAGCGCGGCGGCGGCGAGAGGCGCTACTTCGTCAAGCTCGGTTGCTGGCACACGCTCGTTTTACCTCTTTTCCGCCGTGCATTTCCCGACGTCCCCTGGGTCTTTTTCTAACGCGATCCGGTCGAGGTCCTGGTGTCACAGATGCGCCAGCGCGGCATGCAGATGGTGCCGCAATTTTTGCCGCCGGATTTTTACGGCATCGCAGCGGCCGAATGCACAATGGACGAGGATTATTGCGCCCGCGTGCTCGCGGCCGTCTGCCAAGCCGCCATCGATCATTACCAAACTGGCGGCGGCGCGCTCATCAACTACCGCCAACTTCCCGATGCGGTCGGCGCGGCGATGCTGCCGCACTTCTCCATTTCCTGCAGCGAAGACGAGCGAGCGAGCATGCAATGGGTGACGCTGGAGGATACGAAATCGCCTGGGATGCCGTTTGCCGGCGACACCACGGCGAAACATCATGCGGCGACGGAAAAAATCCGCAGCGCGGCGGAACGTCATCTCGGTGCGATTCACGTCCGCCTCGAGGAGTTGCGTACGAAAATGCCGCAAGGCGGAGTGGCGCCTCAGTTGAACGTGGCCTGATAGCTTACGCCGTTTGCATCTTTGCCGACTGGCACTAGAAAGATCGACAATTCGCCCAAGCCCTTATGCTCGAGGCGGTAGATGCGCTGCGGTATCACGGACGGATCCCGGGCGACGAAAATGAGCGAGAAAGGCGGCCGCACGCCGTGCGGTCCCGTCGCGGTTTGCGCGGCCGGAGTTAATGGTTCGGCTTCCGTCAAGGTCAGCGGAATTCCGGGCACGCCTTCATCGCTGATCGTGAACACCTCGCCGACCTTGTCGGCAAAGTCTTCGAACACCAGCGCGTGATCCAACGGCACGGCCACGTCGCTCACCGTGCCCACAGGATCGTAGTGCTGGGCTTGATCCGGCCGGTGACGATATCGAGCCAAGCCTGCGCGGGAATAACCTTGCCGATGTGAGGGGGCATCGACCACCTAATTCTAACTACTCCCTTAAGTAGTATCCAAGCACGATAATCGTGAAGGGAGCAAGGAGCTCGGGAGAAAATGTCACGCGATTCGCCGTTGAGCCGCCCCTCGCGCTCCACGCGGGCGAGCCATATATCGAGCGTCAACCTGCGGCAGGCCAGTCGAGCTTTGTGGTCCCCTGCGCAACGGAAAAAGACGACAACTGCATCGCAACAGGAGCTGGTGATGGCCTTTGGAAAGCGCAGCCTTATCTTCGCCGGTCTGACAGCGGCCATGCTGGCCGGAACGCTATCGGGCGCATCGACCGCGACGGCGCGTACGCCATTCGACGGCAAGTGGAGCGTCTTGATCGTGACCGATGCCGGCACCTGCGACCGCGCCTATCGCTATGCACTCAATATCGTCAACGGCCGAGTCACCTACGACGATCCGTCATTCGATATATCCGGACATGTCGACGGGCGTGGCGACGTCAGCGTCAACGTCAGCGCCGGCGGCCAGCGCGCGAGCGGCAGCGGCGAGCTTTCCGGCGATTACGGTCATGGCCGGTGGCGCGGAAATTCGTCGACGTCGGCATGCTCCGGCCATTGGGAGGCCGAGCGGCGCGGCTGACGGCACTGACCTTTTTATATCTTGGCAAACCTGATCAGCGAGAAATGTCCGAGCGGCGGCATCGGCAGCCGCTCGACGACGCGTACGCCGCCGTGGCGCGCCACCCATCGCGCGAGGCGTTCCCAGCCGAATTCCGGATGCCAGCCGAGCCGCCCGGCGAGCGGTGCAAGCCATCGTTCGCAGGCCGCGCGCAGGCCGGTCTCCGCGCCGAGATGGTTCACCAGAATAATCTCACCACCAGGTTTTACGACGCGTACGAATTCGTCCAGCGTCATCTCCGGGTCCGGGACCGTGGTAATGACATATTGCGCGACGACAACGTCAAACACCGCATCGGCAAAACCGAGATGCTGCGCGTCCATCGCCGCGAGCCCGTCGATATTGGTCAGGCGCTGCGCGCTGACGCGCGCCTTGGCCTTGCGCAGCATCGGCATTGAGAAATCGACGCCAATGAGCCGGTTCGAAGAAGAATAATCCGGCAACGAAAGACCGGTGCCGACCCCGACTTCAAGAATACGGCCGCCGATGCGCTCCGCAGCCGCAATCGACGCCTTGCGGCCCCGCTCGAACACTGCGCCGAACACGACATCGTAAATCGGCGCCCAGCGCGCATAAGCCTTGGCGATGCCGGCTTTGTCGAATTCGGCGACCATGGCGGTGCATCAACGTGCGGTGGCCATGTCGACACCGCGCGCGTCGTTGGCAAGCGTGGCGGCCGTTGTGCCGGCGATGACGCCACCGCCAAGAACACGCGCTTGCCCGTCGGCCGCGTCGTAGAACACGCAAGCCTGGCCGGGTGACACGCCATCCTCGCCGGCGATCAGCTCGACTTCGATGCCGGCGGCGCCGCGGCGCAGCCAGCCCGGCCGCGGCGGCCGCGTCGAGCGAACTTTGACGAAGACTTCGGGATGCGCCGCCAGCGCCTCGTCGATGGTGCCGTCGCCGAGCCAGTTGATATCGCGCATCCGAATCCGGCTGGTGCGCAAGGCCTCGCGCGGACCGACCACGACGCGCCGCGAAGCCGCGTCAAGCCGCACCACATAGAGCGGCGAGCCGGTGGCGACACCGAGCCCGCGGCGCTGGCCGACGGTGAAATGGATGACGCCGTCATGACGACCGAGCACGCGGCCATCGAGGTCGACGATTTCGCCGGGGCCAGCCGCGCCCGGCCGCAGTCGTTCGATAATATCCGCATAATGCCCGGTCGGCACAAAGCAGATGTCCTGGCTGTCCTGTTTGTCGGCAACGGGAAGGCCGAACCGGCGCGCCAGTGCACGGGTCTCCGCCTTGGTGCGATCGCCCAGCGGGAAACGCAGCAGATCAAGCTGCGCCCGCGGGGTGGCGAACAGGAAATAACTCTGATCGCGTTCGGTTTCGCGGGCGCGGTAGAGCGCGCGGCTGCCGTCGGACAGCGCGCGCGATGCGACGTAGTGGCCGGTGGCGAGGACCGCGGCGCCGAGTTCGCGGGCGGTTTGCAGAAGATCGCGGAATTTTATCGATTGATTGCACTCCACGCACGGTACCGGTGTCTCGCCGGCCACATAGCTTGCGGCGAAACGGTCGATCACCGCCTCCTTGAAGCGGTCTTCATAGTCGAGGACGTAGTGCGGAATGCCGATCCGCTCGGCCACGGCACGGGCGTCATGGATGTCGCGGCCGGCGCAACAGGCCCCCTTGCGGTGCATGGCGGCGCCATGGTCGTAGAGCTGTAGCGTAATGCCGACGACGTCGTAGCCGGCGTCGGCCAAAAGTGCGGCGGTCACCGAGGAATCGACGCCGCCCGACATGGCGACGACGACGCGCGTCGCCGAAGGCCGTTCCCCGATATCGAGTATGTCCGCACTCATAAGGATTTTCCCGGCCGGCGGCCGATCGTTCCGCGCCCCGGCCGCTTCCTACTATAAGGTCCGCGACCGCGCTCCGCCACGGTCGCCGCGACGGCCGGCAAATTTTGCCCACGGGTTGCAAGGGCTGCCGTGCCAGCATCGCGGACCCGCCGCTTAACACATTGAATTTACGTGTTTTACCTGGCACGCCGCGGTGGCCCGCGGGTTGCAAGCAGACACTAGCTCCATGTGCTTGATGTCGCTTCCAGGGGTTCCAGAGTGTCGAGTTTCCCGAGTATAGCGTCAGACTACCCCGCCGCGACTTCGCTCACGCCGCCGTTGCGAATGCAGGCATCCGCGCTAAGCCAAGACAGCGACTCGCAGCCGTTCGCTGACTTGCTCGACGCCAGCACCTCTGCGCCGTCAAATCCGCCAGTCGCTGCGAATCCGCCAGCCAATCCGCCGCAAGCCCCGCAACAGGCGCCCGGGACGGCAAACGGATCCGCCGGAAACAACAGCAATAACCAAGCCCCTGCTGGCCCAGCCGCGAGCCCGCCCGGCAACCCAAATTCGACGACCGACACCCAGACCACCGCCCAGAGCTCCCAGGCTGAATCCGGCCCGAACTCGAGTAGCGCTACGCCCGTCAAGCCCGGCGCCACGCCCGAAACCAAACCGACCAAAGCCGGAGACGCCGCGAAGGCCATCGTTTCCCACCTCGCCAAACAGGCGGCCGCCACGCCGGGCGCGGGACTGGACGCGACCGCTGCGACGACTGCCGACGCCAATGCGCCGAGTACCGCCGAACCGGATGCTTCCACCGCCGATAGCGCAAATCCCGCGGACCCGGCGAATGCCACGGACGCAGCAAATCCCGCGGCGGCGGCGACGCCCGCGGCTGTTGCGACTGACGTGGTGACGGCACTTATCGAGGCACAAAACAGTAGCGCAACGACGCCCGCTTCGTCCGCTCCGGCCGGCAAGAAAGCAGCCAGCAACACAGGCGGCGACCAAAAGGGTGACGACACAGCAACCACCGGCGCAACTGCCACGGCAACGGCGGCCACTGCGCCGGCGCCGGTCGCAGCAGCCATCGCGCCGATTGCAGCTTTTGCGCCGGTGCCGGCCTCGGCCGGCGGATCGGCCCCAAGCGCAACGATCGGGGCGCAAACGCACGCGCGAACGAACATCGCCGGCATTGCCGCCCAAAATTCCCACGCTTCGGACACGTCCCAGAGCGGTCAGACCGATCCGTCCGCTGCGCCGGCCACACCGGACACCAAGAATGCCGGCCCGGATGCCGCCACGACTAAGCCGGCTACCCCGGCCAATGCCGCCGCCGTCACGCCGGCGCCGACGGATCCTGCTAATCAGCCGGCGCCGACGGGCAGCGCCGCGCCCTCCCCCGGTGACGCCGCCGCTTCCGCTGCCGCCAACCTCACCGCGGCGCGGCTGGGCTCCTCCGCAGCAGCAACAGCCGGCGGCACTGCTTCGAACCCGCAAAGCACGACCAATGCCGCGAAGGCCACCACGGCGGACCTGCCGAGTTTCGGTATCGTTGCGACAAATTCCGTGACGGCGAATGCCGCAACGGCCGCCACGTCGACGACCGCAGCGGCCGCCGTGCCGATCTCCGGCCTTCCGGTCGCCATCGCCGCGCGCGCGCTGGCCGGCTCCAATCAGTTCGACATCAGGCTTGACCCGCCGGAACTCGGCCGCATCGATGTGCGCCTCGATATCGAACTCGAGCGGCCAGGTGACCTCGCACGTTACCGTCGACCGCCCCGAGACGCTGACGCTGTTGCAGAGCCAGCAACCGCAGCTCGAACGCGCGCTCGAACAAGCCGGATTGAGAACCGCCGACAACGGCCTGCAATTCTCGCTGCGTGACCAGTCATTCGCCGGTCAGCAGAACAACGGCGGCAACGCGCAGCCAAACCCGACGCCGCAGCTCGTTATTCCCGACGCCGATCTGTCGCCCGTCGACACCACGCAAATCTATTCGCGCTGGGGTCGCGGCAGCGGCCTCGATATTACCGTCTGAACTGCAATCGTCTGAGGACCGAACATGACGACGACAAGCCCGACCACCGCTTCCCCGACCGCGGCCGCCGTTGCCAACTCTGCCGCGAGCAGCAGCACGGCCAATTCCAGCGACAATGCGGGGCTGAGCCAGCTCGCGGATAATTTCAATTCATTCCTGACGCTGCTGACAACGCAGTTGCAGAACCAGGACCCGCTCGATCCGCTCGACACCAATCAGTTCACTCAGCAACTCGTCGAGTTCACCTCGGTGCAGCAGCAGGTCGACATGAACACCAACATGCAGACTTTGATCTCGCTGCAGCAGACGTCGGAGGGCACCGCG
>CAVXWL010000017.1:0-312900 GCA_963765365.1 uncultured Alphaproteobacteria bacterium
CCTGTCAATCGGCGTTCAAATTTGACCCTGGATCGGCGTCCAATTTTGACCCTCTTGAGCGACGTGTTTTGGCGGTAGCGCTCGCGCCGTCGGAGCTGGTCGGGGTTGCGGAGACGGCGCGAGCGCGGGTTGTCGGGTGATCGTCAGCCCGGCTCTTGAAGCGCCAACTGTCATTGCCAGTCTCGACGATATCGCAGTGGTGGGTGAGGCGATCGAGCAGCGCGGTCGTCATCTTGGGATCACTGAAGACGCTCGGCCATTCACCGAATGCGAGGTTGGTGGTGACGATGACCGAGGTGCGCTCGTAGAGCCGGCTGACGAGGTGGAACAGGAGCTGCCCTCCGGATTGAGCGAAGGGCAGATAGCCGAGTTCGTCGAGAATGATGAAGTCCATTCGGGTGAGCTGATCGGCGATCCGACCTTGCCTTCCGTTACGGGTCTCGATCTCGAGCCGGTTGACGAGATCGACCACGTTGTAGAACCGGCCACGGGAGCCGGCGCGGATGCAGCTTCTGGCGATGGCAATGGCCAGATGGGTCTTGCCGGTGCCGGTGCCGCCGACCAGCACGGCGTTGCGCTGCTGGGCGATGAAGCCACCACCGGCGAGGTCACGGACGAGCGTCTCATTGATCGGCGTGCCCTCGAACTGGAAGTCGTCGATGTCCTTGGCGAGCGGCAGCTTGGCGATGGTGAGTTGGTACTTGATCGAGCGCGCCTGCTTCTCGTTGATCTCGGCATTGAGCAGATCACCGACGATGCGCTGGGGTTCATGCTGGCGTTTGACGGCTGTGGCCATGATCTCGTCGAAGGCGGCCTTCATGCCGTAGAGCTTGAGCTCGCCCATGAGATCGAAGAGTTGGGATCGTTCCATCAGTTGGTTCTCCTGAGGTTGTCGTAACGGGCACAATCAGCGATGGGCGCATGGCGCAAGGTCAGCGCGGCCGGCGTGAGGATGGTGGCTGGCGGACCAGGATCACGCTGGCGCGCAAGGATGTTGAGGACGACATCGGCGGAGTGGACGCTGTGGGCGATCGCTTCAGCGCAGGCGGCCTCGACCGCCGGCAGTCCGTCGGTCAGCACCGCGGTGAGGATGTCGACCATCTGCCGATTGCCATCATCGGCGCCGGCGAGCTTGCGCCGGATACGCTCCATGGCGTTCGGCAACACCCAGTCCTTGAAGGGTGCGCCGTTGCGCAGGGCGCCGGGTTTGCGGGCGAGCACGGGCACGTAATGCCAAGGATCGTAGATCGTCTCGCCACGACCGAACGAGCGGGGATGCTCGGCGACGATGCGCCCATCCTGGCGGATTACGATGCGATCAGCATACGCATGGACCTCGACCGGACGACCGACTGCACTGGCCGCAACCGAGTACTTGTTGTTGTCGAAGCGCACCAGGCAGGTCTTCGAGACCGATGCCGGCACCGCGTGGAAGCCGTCGAACCGGCCCGCATATGGAACGAGCTTCGGCCGCTCCGCCTCGAACACCTCCCAGATCGTCTGCTCGGTCAGCTCCGGATGGGGGTGCACCTTGGCGTAGGCAATGCATTTATCGAGCAGCCAGGCGTTCAGTTCGTCAAGATTCTTGAACCGCAGACGCGGCGTGAAGAACCGCTGACGGACGAGCCCGACCTGGTTCTCGACTTGCCCCTTCTCCCAGCCCGATGCCGGCGTGCAGGCGACCGGATCGACGAGGTAGTGGCTGCACATCTGCAGGAAGCGGCGATTGTAGAGGCGGCCCTTGCCGACGAAGATCGTCTCCACCGCCGTCTTCATGTTGTCGTAGATGCCGCGCCCGCAAGCGCCCTTGAACAGGGCGAAGGCCCGGTCGTGGGCGTCGAACACCATCTCCTGCGTCTCGCGCGGATAGGCGCGCACGAACAGCATCCGGCTGTGACAAAGCCGGACATGGGCGGCCTTCACGATTACCGTCACGCCGCTCAGCAGAACGACTTCGTGGCTCCAGTCGAACTGATAGGCTTCCCCCGGCGCGAAGCTCAGCGGGACGTAGGCCGCCGCTGTCGATTGTCCGCGCTCCTTGGCCCATCGCCTGGCGTAGCGCCGCACGGCATCGTAGCCACCGTCGTAGCCGCGCCCGCGTAGTTCCTCGAAGATGCGGATCAGCGTCAACTGCTCGCGGAACGGCTTGGTCGTATTGCCTTCCAACAGCTCATCGAGTTCAGCCGTCCACCGCCCCAGCTTCGGCCGAGGCTGAACCTCACGGTCGTACTCGAACGAAGTCTCCCCCGACCGCAGTACCTTGCGGACCGTGTTCCGGGATACCTTCAGATCCCGGGAAATCTCCCTGATCGTTTTGCCTTTGATGAAATGCTCGCGCCGAATCCGGCCGATCGTCTCCACTGTCAGCATTCCCCCACCGCTCGCTTGGAATCAAAGCGAGCAGCGCATCAGGCCAACCTGTAGGGGGTCAATTTTGGACGCCGATCCCCCGGCTCAGGGGGTCAAAATTGCATGCCGAATGACAGTCAACTCCGGATGGGGATGCACCTTGGCGTAGGCAATGCATTTATCGAGCAGCCAGGCGTTCAGTTCGTCAAGATTCTTGAACCGCAGCCGCGGTGTGAAGAACCGCTCGCGGACGAGCCCGACCTGGTTCTCGACCTGACCCTTCTCCCAGCCCGATGCCGGCGTGCAGGCGACCGGATCGATAAGATAATGGCTGCACATCTGCAGGAAGCGGCGATTGTAGAGCCGGTTCTTGCCGACGAAGATTGTCTCCACCGCGGTCTTCATGTTGTCGTAGATGCCGCGTTGGCATGCGCCCTTGAACAGGGCAAAGGCCCGATCGTGCGCGTCGAACACCATCTCCTGCGTCTCGCGGGGATACGTCCGCACAAACAGCATGCGGCTGTGACAGAGCCGGACGTGGGCAGCCTTCACGATCACCGTCACGCCGCCCAGCAGGACGACCTCGTGGCTCCAGTCAAACTGGTAGGCTTCACCAGGAGCAAAGCTCAGCGGGACGTAGGCTGCGGCCGTCGATGCGCCGTGCTCCTTGCGCCACTGCCTCGCATAACGCCGGACAGCATCGTATCCACCGTCGTAGCCAAGCTCTCGCAGCTCCTCGAACAGTCGGATCAGCGTCAGACGTTCGCGTGACGCCTTCCCTTCGTTCGCCAACAGCAATTGATCGAGCTTGTCCCGCCACGGACCAATCTTCGGAAGCGGTTGCGCCTCTCGCTCATAGCGGAACTCGGTCGCTTCCGATCGGATAACCTTCCTTACGACCTTCCGTGAGAACTCTCAGCTCACGACAAATCGCCTTGATCGACTTGCCCTGTACAAAAAACGCCCGACGGATCTTCGCAATCGTCTCCACAATCAGCATCCCAACCTCGGCTTCCATAATCATGGAAGCCAGTGTGGACCCTCAGCCCCGGGGTCCCGATTGGATGCCGATTACCCCGGAAACGGGGTCCTTATTCCACGCCTAAACACATTTCATGAAGCGTCTAAATCGAGCCGTATATGGAAACGCCGTGTGGCGCGCGAACAAACGGCTCCGTGTTATTCCGATCGTTGAAAAAAGCACCGTTGGTCGATGGCATATTCATGCTGCGATAGAGCCGCCTTCGCACATCGATTTGATACACTTCGACGAACTTATCCGACGTTGCTGGGCAAAGGTCGACTGGGCGTACGATCGAATAGTTGCGCGCGACAACGCCGACTTAGGTTGGCTCAATTACATCCTTAAGCCCAGGCAGAAGTCTGGACTAGAGACTTGGTCGGATTGCATAGCCGTGAATTCCTTACACAACCCAATTGCTGACGCGTAGTAGTCCTTTTGGTTGAATCCTTGGCATCCCTGACTTTTTTTTTGATGGCGGTCACTTCGTGATCGGGCCTTGTTGAATAATAGTATCTAAAACGGACTATGGCTCCTATATCGACTATGGCTCCTATATCGACAATGGCTCCTATATCGACAATGGCTCCTATATCGACAATGGCTCCTATATCGACCAACAATCCTAAGGTCTTCAACAGCATTATTAGATCGAACATCATCATGCCAACTAGCACCAGTTCGAATAACTTCTTGATCAGCAGGCGTTATGCGAAGCAGCTTCGCGAAGCGAATGATAGCAGCCATGGCTCCTTGGTCGCGTTTGATTTCCATCTTGCGCAATGTCGGTCTTTGGACCAAAGGTCATATGACCAAAGTGGCGACAATTTGCGGGTCTTGAAGTTTGTATTTTTCGATCGAAATAACTTTTCTTGTATATCTCGAGGCGAGAAATCAGCCTTTTGTTCGAGGCTTTAGAACATCGAATGATGTTATTTCCCGTCCGATGTCACATCTACCGGCGGACGACGAACACGTGAATTGACGATAGCGCAAAGGCCTTGCGCTTCGACGTTGTGACCGTTCTAATCGACGCCATGGGAATCACTAACCAGCGGCCAAAGGTGAGATGGGCGGACGGAGGACGCCGTCCATCGCCCACGGCTATTCGTCCCGCGGACTTGATTGAACAGCATAAGCAGCCGTCATCAATCGGCAAGTTGCTGCGAAAACTGTTTTGGTGGCGGAAAAAGGTTTAGTGGCGTTGCGCCAATAGATCGAGCTTCATAAGAGATGCTCTTCGAAACACCGAAGGGCATTGGAGCTTAGCATTAAATATTTTTAATGCTCCCCGCGCGATAATCATTTTTTCGAATACCCCGCGGAGAGATTCATCCATCTGTTCGGGCGTTGAGAGACTGCAGGCCGATGAGCACGGTGGGTATCGGGTAGCGCGTGAAGCCTCCTTTCAATGTCCGTTCTTGGAATAAGCGGACATTGCGCGGACATCGCCAATCGGTCGAAAATGACCCAAACCGGACCTCGGCGAGGCTCGCTACTGCACCAGCTTCACCCCCGCTGGCACCCAGCTTCCGTCGAGGATTTCAGGCTTCGGCCAATACAGACGCATATTCATCGTGAACGGCCCGGATGCAGGTGCCGGTAGCCAGTTCGCCTCTTTGTCTTGGCCGGGCGACTTGCGCTGGATGTAAAGGTCGAGCGAGCCATCGGGATTGAATGAAAGCTTATCGCGGTCCCCAATCGCATAGCGGTCAATGGGATTGGCCGCGAATAGTTGCTTTTCGTTGTACATGGTCAGCGACCAGAAGGCATGTACCGGCGGCACTTGGTCCTTATTGAAATGCAGTGCGTAGCGGTTGTCACTGTTTAAAGGTTTGCCATCTACATCGGCGAATGCCGTAGGATAGACAGCATCTTCGATCGTGTTGGCGCCGATGCCGGCATTAGCGACCGCTGCCCGACTTAAATAATCCGTCCCGTAAGTCCCGATTGCGGTAAGGTTGGTGCGCCATCCCGCGTTTGCTACGCCCATTTTCCGAAACCGGGTCTTCATTCTGTCTAATGCGATCGGCCCAGCTTCGGTCAAAGCGCGCTGAACCTCGCGCGACGCCTGGTCGAACGCGAAAGGCTTGCCCGGCTCGATCCCCATGCGCCGCATCTGATGGAGGATCGGGTAGTCATTCGCGTGCGGTGGATTGAGCTTGGTGAGTTCGGTGAAGAGCGAAAAATACTCTGCCGGACTGAGGTTTTCCACAAGGTTGATGGGCGGCGTCTTCATGTCCCAATCGGGATTGATCGTGCCCGCCGGCGTCCGGTGGGAGTTGCCCCATTGGCTGAGCGGCCTAGCGAGGAGCCCGGCCTGGAATTTATGCACCGCATTGTAGTCCGCTTTGCCGTTGCGCTGCGCGGCGGATTATCAGTCGCGCATTTCCGGCCCGCTGCTCGACCGCATCGATCTTCATATCGAAGTGCCGGCCGTGACTGCCGCCGACCTCATCCTGCCGCCGCCGGCCGAAGGCAGCCGCGAAGTCGCCGAGCGCGTGGCGCAGGCTCGCGAGCGGCAGGCCGCGCGCTATGCTGCGATCGGGCTGCCGCACATCCGGAGCAATGCCGTGGTGTCCGGCGCGGTGCTCGAAGACATCGCGCGGCCCGATGCAAGCGGACTGGCGCTGCTGCGCGAGGCCGCCGATGCCATGCGGCTCTCGGCCCGCGGCTACCACCAAGTCTTGCGCGTCGCGCGTACGCTTGCCGATCTCGACGGCGTCGACAAAGTCGGCCGCCTGCATCTGGCGGAGGCGCTGTCCTACCGGGCGCTCGCCGACGAGGTCAGACGTGCGGCGTAGATCTTGCCATTGACTGGGATTCGCGAAGCTCTGAGCATCCGCTTGCGCTGATTCGCGACCCTTGGTTTGAGCGTCTGGCGTCGCGCGCACGACCACCCATGGCAAAACCGCCGCGCAAGCTTGCGTTCATCATGGCGTCGACCGATCACGGCACCATGATCATGAACCGGTTCGATCAGCATACCTCTGGTAACCGGGTATTTGGCGCCGGTTTTCAACTCCTCAACAAAGCGTCCTATGACCCCGACGAGGTCGCCTTGATGCTGACGGTACTCGATCTGCGCCGCAAATATTATGGCGATGGCGTCGTCGCGATCGACTGCGGCGCCAATCTCGGCGTCCACACTGTCGAATGGGCCAAGCACATGAGCGCCTGGGGCGTGGCGCTGGCGTTCGAGGCCCAGGAGCGCATCTTCTATGCCCTTGCCGGCAACATTGCGATCAACAATTGCTTCAATGCGCGCGCCATCCACGCCGCGGTAACCAATAAGCCGGGCACGATGAAAATACCGAAGCCGGATTACCTGACCAATTCGAGCTTCGGCAGTCTCGAACTCAAGAAAAGAGACGACACCGAATATATCGGCCAACTGATCGACTATTCCGACGACAAGATGGTCGAAGTGCGGGCCGTCAATTTCGACTCGTTCAATTTCTTCCGCATCGATCTGATAAAGATCGACGTCGAGGGGATGGAATTGGACGTACTTGCCGGCGCCGCCAGATGCATTGCGGCCGCTCACCCGATTCTGCTGGTCGAAGTACTTAAAACGGATGCCGATGCGCTGCGGACGTGGCTGGAGAATTTAGGATACACGACATTCCCCAGCGGACTGAATTTGATCGCCTTTCACAAAGAAGACAAATGCCTGGAGGGCGTGAAGATCGAAACCCCGGCAACGCCGTGATCCTTGGCCATCGCGGCAAAGTAAATCGATCGACGCTCCAGGATTTTATCCTCGCGCAGTCCTTGGACTAGCCCGCACCGTTGGCGTGAATGCCGCCGCGCATGCCGATGGCGGCCAGGAATTCCTGCCGCGTTTCGGCATGGTCGCGAAAGACGCCAAGCATGCGGCTCGTCAGCATGGTGACGCCGGGCTTGTGCACACCGCGCGTGGTCATGCATTGGTGCGTCGCTTCGGTGACGACGGCAACCCCGTGCGGCTTGAGCACGGCATCGAGACAGGACGCGATCTCCGCGGTCATCTTCTCCTGAATTTGCAAGCGCCGCGAAAAGACCTCGACCAGGCGCGCCAGTTTGGAAATGCCGACGACGCGATTGCGCGGCAGATAACCGATATGCACGCGGCCGATGATTGGCGCGAGATGATGCTCGCAATGCGACTCGAAGCGGATGTCACGCAGCACGACAACTTCGTCGTAGCCGCCGGTTTCTTCGAAAGTGCGCTTGAGATAGTCGCGCGGGTCGGCGCCGTAGCCGGAAAACCATTCCTCGTAGGCGCGCACTACCCGCGCCGGGGTGGCGCGAACTCCTTCGCGGTCCGGATCGTCGCCAGCCCAGCAGATGAGGGTACGGACGGCGGCCTCGGCCTCAGCGCGTGACGGCCGCTCGGGCCCGGCCGATTTGGCGCGGGCACGCTTGGAATTCACAACTTTGTCCATCCGATTTCTCCGGCCAGGCTTTCGATCAAAGCGCCAAATCCGCGGGGCCCGGCGGATTGACGACGCTGCATGTTAACAAAGCATCAACCCTTCCTCCAATCGCCCCTGGCGCCGCGCAGGACGGCTGCATCGGCGGCAAGCAATACGCAAGGTTCCTGAGCCATTGTCGCGGTCACCACATCGACAAACCGGGCCTAAACGCGGCTTTCCCACCAGCAAGCCGCGCCGCGCCCAGTGGGACAGGGACCATGCGGAGTCGCGCCACCATCCGAAGACCCGCAATCGTGACCCGTCGTATCCTTTCCATCGTCGTCCGTGGCCTTGCGATCACCTCGATGGCGTTTGCCGCTGCCTTCGGTTTTCTATCGGGAGCGACCAGCCCGGGCGCGCATTACGATCCAAATTCGTTCGCGATCGGGGTCGCGGCTCTGTTCGGTGCGTCGTGCGGCGGCATGGGCATCCTGCTGTCGCGGATCCGTCAGATGAAGGCGGAACTGCGCGGCCTCGAATCGCGCCTCGATGAGGCCGAAGACCGCCATTGGCAATTTCGGGAGGCGCAGCAACGCGCCGAGAGCTTCTTCGAGGCGCAAGGCGATGTGATCGTGCGGCGTGACGGCAACGGCGCCATCACTTACGCCAATGACGCATTCTGCGCGCTGTCCGGACGCGCCCGCGACGACCTGCTGAACACCGGCTTCACGCTCCCGGTCGAGGAACAGGGCGAGACCACGTTGCTCGGTGACGGCACGCGCGTCCACGACCAGAAAATTCCGGCGCCCGGCGGCGCGCGATGGATCGCCTGGCGCGAAGTCACGGTGCGCTCCGACACCGGCAGCGAAATGCAAAGCGTCGGCCGCGACGTCACCGACCGTGTGCGCGCCGAGCACGCGCTTGCCGATGCCCGCGATCAGGCGGAGGCGGCCAATCGCGCCAAGTCGCGCTTCCTGGCGGTGGTCTCGCACGAGATCCGCACGCCGCTCAACGGCATCCTCGGCATGGCCGATCTGCTCGGCGACACGCCGCTCGGACCCGAGCAGGCGACCTATCTCAAAGCAATGAAGACATCCGGCGGTACCTTGGTCTCTTTTATCGAAGAGCTGCTGGACTTGGCGAAGATTGAAGCCGGGCAATTCGATCTCTCCACGCGGCCATTCTCGCTGGCGGCCTTCGTCGAAGAGGCTGTCGAACTGCTTGGGCCACGGGCCCAGGCCAGGGGCCTCGAAATCTGCTGTTACGTCGATGAGCGGCTGCCGTCGCGCGTTGTCGGCGATGCGGCGCGGTTGCGTCAGGTGATTTTCAACCTGGTCGGCAATGCCATCAAATTCACCGAGACCGGGGGCGTGTCGATCATCGTCGAACCGGCCACGGCGCCCGACGAAATTTTTATCGCCGTCCGCGATACCGGCATCGGCATCGCACCGGAAAATCAGTCGCGGATCTTTCTCGAATTCGAACAGGCCGACGTCGGCTCGACGCGCAGATTCGACGGTATCGGTCTCGGTCTGACCATTTCCCACCGCATCGTCGAACGCATGGGAGGGTCGATCGTGATCGAGAGCGCTCCCGGCCATGGTTCGACATTCCGCGTGTCCGTCCCGCTGCCGCGCGCCAGCGATGTTGACGAGCAGCCGATGGCGGTCCCCGACCTTGCCGGCAATGACATCCTGATTGTCGCACCAGCCGCCGTCGAAGCCTCACTGCTGGCACGGCGCCTGCAGCGCTGGGGTGCGCGCACGACCATCGTTCCCGACGAGACGGTTGCCGCTGCACTCCTGCCGGAGCAGGCGTGGACGGCCGTATTGGTCGATCACGCGCTGGGCAATGCTCCGAGCGCGGCGCTAGCGCGCACGGCCGCGAAAATCCCGCGGCGTATCGTGCTGGTTACCCCGGCTATGCGCAACGACCTTACGGCCCTCAAAGAAGCGGGCTTCACCGGTTATTTGATCAAGCCGGTACGCGCGGTCTCGCTTGCGGCGCGCTTTGCCGGCGAGGACGGGTTCGATCATGACGCCTTCGATCGCGGCGCCGGCGCCGCCGCGGCGGGCGCATCCGCCGGAATTCAAGGCGATGGGCCATCCGGCAATGGCCTTTCGATCCTGGTTGCCGAAGACAACGAGATCAACGCGCTCCTGGTGCGTGCGCTCCTGGTCAAGCTTGGCCATCGCCCGACCATGGCCGGCAGTGGCGATGCCGCCATCGTCTGCTGGCTCGCCGCGCGCGATGCCGGCGCGCCGTTTGACCGCGTGTTGATGGATTTGCACATGCCCGGCATGGACGGGCTGGAAGCCGCCCGCCGCATCCGCCTCGCCGAGGCCGAGGACAACAACCCGCGCACGCCGATCATCGCGCTGACCGCGAATGCCTCCGCCGAAGACCGCGAGGCAAGTCTCGCCGCCGGCATGGATGGCTTCTTGGTCAAACCACTCGATCGCGATCGCCTCGCCGCCGTGCTGACCGCACCCGACGCCGCCGCCTTTGCGGCGTGAGGTTTACAGCCGCCGTAGCGCCACGTCCTCGACCTGATGGCTCTCGCCCTTCTTGAGGATGAGATCGGCGCGTTGCCGCGTCGGCAAGATATTCTCGTGCAGATTGAGGAGATTGATGCTGTTCCAGATCGACGTCGCGGTCGCGACCGCTTCCTTGTCGGACAGCCGGGCATAGCGATGGAAGTAGGATTTCGGATCGGCGAATGCGGTGCCGCGCAGCGTCAGGAAACGGCTGACATACCACGACAGCAGCACATCCTCGTCGGCATCGAGATAGACCGAGAAATCGAAAAAGTCGGAGACGAAGGGAACGGCCTTGCCGTCCCTTGGCAGCCGGCCGGCCTGCAGTACGTTTAATCCTTCGACGATCAATATGTCCGGCCGGTCGATTTCAATCCACTGATTGGGGATGACGTCGTAGATCAGATGCGAATAGACCGGCGCGCGCACCGGAGCCCGTCCGGCTTTGATGTCGGACAGAAAGCACAGCAGCGCCGGCAGGTCGTAGCTTTCCGGAAAGCCCTTTTTCTCCATCAGGCCTTCGCGGTCGAGCACCGCATTGGGGTAGAGAAAGCCGTCGGTGGTGATGAGGTCGACCTTCGGCACGTTGGGCCAGCGCGCGAGGAGCGCCTGCAGCACGCGGGCCGTGGTCGATTTGCCGACCGCGACCGAGCCGCCTACTCCGATGATGTACGGCACTTTGGCGTCCTCGGTGCCGAGAAAACCCTGCTGGGCGCGAAACAGATTCTGCGTCGCCGCCACATAGAGCGAGAAGAGCCGCGACAGCGGCAGATAGATTTCCTCGACTTCCGACATGTCGAGCCGGTCATGCATCGAGCGAAGCCGGGTGACTTCGGCCCGCTCGAGCGTCATCGGCGTATCCTCGCGCAGCGTCGCCCATTCGGCGCGCGAGAAGCTACGGTAAGGCGATACGTCTGCTTCGGTACGCTGCTCCATCGATCTCAGCCGCTCTTGCGCGAGGCTTTCTCGTCGAGACCCGATTGGCGCGTCCGCGCGCCAAGCTCGGCCTCGACCTCGTCGAGGGCAATGCCGCGGGCGTGAAGGACGACCAGCAAATGATAAAGCACGTCGGCAGCTTCCGCGATCATACGGTCTTTGTCCTCGCTGACCGCGGCAATCGCGGCCTCGACAGCCTCCTCGCCAAGCTTCTTGGCGCAATGGACCACACCGCGGTCAAGGAGCTTGCGGGTGTAAGACACGTCGGGTGTCTCCTGGGCGCGGGCCTGCAGGCGCTGTTCCAGGTCACGGAGGGTAAAACCGGTCATGCGTCTTCCTTAGCATCTCCTCCGGCAAGCGGGGAGAGCGGGATCATTGGTGCTTGCCGTGAATGCTCGAGCAAAGGATTACGGATCGAGCCGCACCGGCAGTCCGGCACCAGCCATATAATCCTTGGCCTGGCGCACGGAATATTCGCCGAAATGGAAAATGGAGGCGGCCAGCACGGCGCTGGCATGGCCGTCCCGGATACCCTCGACGAGGTGATCGAGATTGCCGACGCCGCCCGACGCGATCACCGGCACGGTCACGGCATCGGAAACGGCGCGGGTGAGGGCGATGTCATACCCATGGCGGGTGCCGTCGCGGTCCATCGAAGTGAGCAAAATCTCGCCGGCGCCAAGCGCCGTCACTTCACGCGCATAAGCGATGGCGTCGATCCCGGTCGGGTGGCGGCCGCCATGGGTGAAGATTTCCCAGCGCGCGGCCTCGCCCGGCTGCGATACGATCTTGGCGTCGATGGCGACCACGATGCACTGGTCGCCGAATTTTTCCGCGGCCTCCTTGACGAATTCGCGGCGCGACACCGCCGCCGTATTGATCGAGACCTTGTCGGCGCCGGAGGTGAGGAGGGCGCGGATGTCGTCGATGGTGCGCACGCCGCCGCCGACGGTGAGCGGCATGAAACAGGCCTCGGCGGTGCGCCGCACCACGTCGAGCATGATGCCGCGGTTCTCGTGGCTCGCGGTGATATCGAGAAAGGTCAGTTCGTCGGCGCCGGCCTCGTCATAGGCCACAGCCGCGGCGACCGGATCGCCGGCGTCGCGGAGATTGATGAAATTGACGCCTTTGACGACGCGGCCGTCCTTGACGTCGAGGCAGGGGATGACGCGGACTTTGAACATCTTTCAAGCCGCTCGCGCCGCGCGGATTATTTTCAGCGCCTCGGCGGCATCGAGCCTGCCGTCGTAGAGCGCGCGGCCGACAATGGCGCCCGCAAGTTTCTGCGCCCGCGGCTTGAGCAAGGCGCGCACATCGTCAAGCGAGGCCAGGCCGCCGGACGCAATCACCGGAATTGAAACCTGTTCCGCCAGCGCGATCGTGGCCTCCAGATTGAGGCCTTCGAGCATGCCGTCGCGCGCAACATCCGTGAAGATAATGGCGGCAACGCCGGCGTCCTCGAAGCGGCGCGCGATGTCGAGCGCGGAAAGCTCCGACAGCGCCGCCCAGCCTTCCACGGCAACCCTGCCGCCGCGCGCGTCGAGCCCGACAGCGATGCGGCCGGGATGGGCGCGAGCCGCGGCCGTAACCAGGCCCGGATCGCGTACCGCCGCGGTGCCGATAATGACGCGCGCAATTCCTTTGCCGAGCCAGGCGTCGATCGTCGCGCGATCGCGGATGCCGCCGCCGAGCTGCAGCGGGATTTTTACCGCGGTGAGGATGCGATCGACGGCCGCCGCATTCATCGGCTTGCCGGCAAAGGCGCCGTCGAGATCGACCAGGTGCAAATGAGCAAAGCCTTGCCGTTCGAAGGTTTGGGCCTGCGCCGCCGGGTCACGATTGAACACCGTCGCCTGCGCCATGTCGCCTTGGCGCAGCCGCACAGCTTCGCCGTTCTTCAAATCGATGGCCGGGAACAGAATCACGGCTTCCACTTCAGGAAATTTGCGATCAGCGCCAGGCCGAGTTTCTGGCTCTTCTCGGGATGAAATTGCGTGCCGACGATATTGTCACGCCCGACAATCGCGGTCACCGCGCCGCCATAGTCGGCTTCCGCGATGAGATCGGCGCGCTGCGACGGGTTAAGCTGATACGAATGCACGAAATAGGCGTGCCGGCCCTGCGGTCCGAATGCCAGCCCATCGAGCAACTGGTGTGGCCGCGTGACGTTGAGCGTGTTCCAGCCCATGTGCGGAATTTTGAGCGCCGGGTCTTTCGGTGTGATGCGATCGACTTCGCCGGCAATCCAGCCGAGGCCGTCGGTGACCTCATATTCGCGGCCACGCTCGGCGAGAAGCTGCATGCCGACGCAAATGCCGAAGAACGGCCGTCCTTTGCGCCGCACAGCCTCCTCGAGCGCCGCAACCATACCCGGCACCGCATCAAGTCCGCGCCGACAATCGGCGAAGGCGCCGACGCCCGGCAGCACGACGCGGTCGGCGCGCGCCACTACGGAAGGATCCTGAGTGACCGTAATCGTCTGATTTGAGCCGACGCCGTGCGCCGCACGTTCGAACGCCTTGGCGGCCGAATGCAGATTGCCGGACCCATAATCGACGATGGCGACGCTCACCGCTGCGCTCCCGGTTCGGGAAACAAGCCGATCACGCCAGAAGCTCCGGGCACGCTCGAAGCCGGCGGCACGGGTGGCATCGACGTTGACGTTCCTTGGACCGGCGGCCGACCGCGGGTCGATGCAGTCTTTAGCCAGGCGTCGAAGAAACGCCGCTCGGCATCTTCAATATCGTCGCCGCTGACGACGCCGACATTGCGCCAGCCCCGGCGCGAAAGCGTAAAGCGCCGCAATGTGCTTGCTTCGAAGCCGGCCAAAAGCGAGATCAGAATGCCGGCGCATGTGATCACAAAGCGGGACGCACCGGCGATGTGCAGCACGATGTCGAGCCCCGCGGTGCCGACGAGATAAATCACCAATATCAGCCACAGGCCGTGGCGCAGCATCCACAGCGGCGTGAGCAGGAACGCCCACCAGTAAAATCCGTCGCGCACGAAGGCAAAGCGCTCGGCCTCCGCCAAAGTATTGGCGGCCCGCGGCGGCGGCTCATGAACGGTAAAGACAGACATCAGTGTCAGTCAGCCAACGGCTGCCCTTTTGTCATATGGCCGCGAACGCGCGCATCCGGCACTCGCAGGCCTCGGATATAAGTATCACGCTGAGCGATTACCGGACCGCCTAACCACTGAGCGTGCCCTTGGTGGACGGCACCTCGTTTGCCGCTCGCGGATCGATGGCGAGAGCGGCACGCAGCGATCGCGCCAATCCTTTGAAGCAGGATTCGGCAATATGATGGTCATTGCTGCCGTAAAGCGTGGCGACGTGCAGCGTCACGGCGGCATTCACCGCGAAGGCCTGGAACCATTCCGCAACGAGCTCGGTGTCGAACGCGCCGATCTTGGCGCGCACGAACTCGACCTTGAACACCAGGAACGGCCGGCCGGAAATGTCGATTGCGACACGGGTCAGCGCCTCGTCCATCGGCACGTGCACATCGGCGTAGCGGGTGATGCCTTTCATGTCGCCTAGCGCCTGCTTGACCGCCTGGCCGAGCGCGATGCCGACATCCTCGGTGGTGTGGTGATGATCGATGTGCAGGTCGCCCTTGGCTTTGACGGTCAGATCGATCCGCGAATGCCGCGCCAACAAATCGAGCATGTGATCGAGGAACCCGATCCCGGTCGCAATCGACGCGCGGCCTTCGCCGTCGAGATCGACCGCGACCTCGACGTCGGTTTCCTTGGTGGTCCGCTTGACTGAGGCTTTACGCATTCCACGCCTTGCGCATCATGGTCTCCGCACAGTAATTGCGGGGCTTTTTATCAGGGCTTGACCCGAGCCGCCACTGGCGACCGGGGATTTGCATTGCCGGCGGCCAACTCCTAAATCTCCCCTATCAAAGGTTTTTCCAGCGCATGTCATCCCCCGAAATTGGCCAATCCGCCTACTGGCACGGCACCACCATCCTGACCGTGCGCAAGGCCGGGCTCGTTGCCGTCGGAGGCGACGGCCAGGTTTCGATCGGGCAGACCATCGTCAAGGCCAATGCCAAAAAAGTGCGCCGGCTCGGCGGCGGTGCGGTGATCGGCGGTTTTGCCGGCGCGACCGCCGACGCTTTCACGCTGTTTGAGCGACTGGAATCCAAGCTCGAGCAGTATCCCGGGCAATTGACCCGGGCCGCCGTGGAGCTTGCCAAGGATTGGCGCACGGACCGTTTCCTGCGCCGGCTCGAAGCCATGATGATCGTTGCCGACAAGGACGTGTCGCTGGTGCTCACCGGCACCGGCGATGTGCTCGAGCCCGAAGCCGGGATTGTCGGTATCGGTTCCGGCGGCAATTATGCGCTCGCCGCCGCGCGCGCCTTGGCCGACGGGCCGCTCGACGCCGAGGCCATCGTGCGCCGCGCGCTCGATATCGCCGCCGATATCTGCGTCTACACCAATCGCAATGTCACAGTAGAAACGTTGAAAGCGTGACCGACTTCTCCCCCCGCGAAATCGTCTCCGAACTCGACCGCTTCATCGTCGGACAGGGCGACGCCAAGCGCGCCGTCGCGATCGCGCTGCGCAACCGCTGGCGCCGCTTGCAGCTTGATGAACGGCTGCGCGAAGAAGTGCTGCCGAAGAATATTCTGATGATCGGGCCGACCGGCGTCGGCAAAACCGAAATCTCGCGCCGCCTGGCCAAGCTTGCCGGTGCGCCGTTCCTCAAAATCGAGGCGACGAAATTCACCGAGGTCGGCTATGTCGGCCGCGACGTCGAGCAGATCGTGCGCGACCTGGTCGAAGTCGCCATCGCGTTGACGCGGGAGCGCAAGCGCAAGGATGTGCAGGCGCGCGCGGAACAGGCCGCCGAGGATCGCGTGCTCGATGCCCTGGTCGGCGCCAGCGCGAGCGCCTCGACCAAGGAAGCCTTTCGCAAGAAGCTGCGCGCCGGCGAGCTCAATGACAAGGAGATCGAGATCGAGGTGCAGGCCGCGGGCGGCGGCGCGCCGCTGTTCGATATTCCCGGCATGCCGGGCGCGCAGATGGGCGCGATCTCGATTGGCGATATTTTCGGCAAGCTCGGTGGCGGCCGCACCAAGACCCGCCGCGTCACGGTGCAGGATTCCCACGAAATCCTCATCAACGAGGAATCCGACAAACTGCTCGATACCGAGCAGTTGACGCAGGAAGCGATCAAAGTCGTTGAGAATAATGGCATCGTGTTCCTCGACGAGATCGACAAAATCTGCGTGCGCGAGGGCCGCGTCGGCGCCGACGTATCGCGCGAGGGCGTGCAACGCGATCTGTTGCCGCTGATCGAAGGCACTACGGTTGCCACCAAGCACGGCGCGGTGAAGACCGACCATATTCTGTTCATCGCGTCGGGCGCCTTCCACATTTCCAAGCCGTCCGACCTGTTGCCCGAACTTCAGGGCCGGCTGCCGATCCGCGTCGAACTAAAGCCGCTGACGCGCGACGACATGCGCCGCATCCTCACCGAGCCTGAAGCATCCCTGATCAAGCAATACGTGGCGCTGATGGCGACCGAGGGCGTGACACTCGAATTCGCCGAAGACGCCATCGATGCCGTGGCCGATATCGCAGTCGCGGTGAATTCGAGCGTCGAAAACATCGGCGCGCGCCGCCTGCAAACGGTGATGGAACGCGTGCTCGACGATGTCTCGTTCGGGGCTCCCGACCGCTCCGGCGAGACGGTCCGGATCGACGCCGCTTACGTGCACAAGCACGTCGGCGATCTCGCCAAAAACGCCGATTTGAGCCGGTTTATTCTTTAGTTCCGGGCGGCCGCGCTTCGCCATTGTGAGGCGCCGCGGCGTATGGCGTGAGCCGGCCGATGCCGCTAAGCTCGCTTCGCTCTAGCCGGGGCCAGTCATGCTGACGCGTCGCCATTTCGTCGCACTATCCGCCGCATCGCCGTTCGCTGCCAACATCCTGGGCGGCGCGGCACAAGCGGAATCCGCTGCCGGCACTTGGCCCGACCGGCCGGTGCATTTGATCGTGCCGCTCGCTGCCGGAGGACCGACCGATACTGTTGCGCGCGTGCTTGCCGATCAACTGTCGAAGATGTGGGGACAGCAGGTTGTCGTCGAGAACAAGCCGGGCGCCGGTACCAACGTCGCCAACGAATACGTCGCGCGTTCCGATCCCAACGGCTATACGGCGCTTTATGCAACGTCGTCGCTGGCGACCAATGTCGGTCTTTATCGCTCGCTCAGCTACGATCCGGCTACCGATCTTGCCCCGGTATCACTGGTTGCCAAATTTCCCTTTTTCATGATCGTCCCGAACTCTTCGCCGGCAAAGTCCGTCAAGGAATTCATTGCCGACGCGAAGGAGCATCCGGGCAAGCGCATCATGGCATCGCCCGGCACCGGCAGCGCGCCGCAGCTTGCTGAGGAGCTGTTCATGCAGATGGCCGGAATTACGATGACACACGTTCCCTATCACGGCGCAGCGCCGGCGCTCATCGACCTCATCCCGGGGCGCGTCGACTGTTATTTCGGCAGCGGCGAATTGCTCACTTATTCGCGGTCGGGCCAGTTGCGCGCGCTGGCGACGACCGGCTCCACGCGATCACCGGCAGAGCCGGAATTGCCGACCATCGCGGAAGCCGGCGTTCCCGGCTACGCGGTCGATTCATGGCAGGGCGTGTTTCTGCCGGCGAAAACGCCGCCTGAAATCATCAGCGCCATGAGCGCCGACATCAATGACGTGCTTGCGGAACCGGCGATCAAGGAAAAGCTGGCGCGCACCGCCTATGATGCGGGGGGCTCGTCGCCCGACGAACTGGGCAAGTGGTTGGCGGCCGACACCGAACGCTGGACCGCAGTCATCAAGGCCGCGGGCATCAAGATAGAATAGGCAATCTAGTTCTTCACGCGCTCTTGCTTGATCTCACGGATCAACGCCATCCATTTTTCGACTTGGGCGAGGATACGGATATCGGCGGAAGCGGTGCCATGCGATGCGGCGGACTTTTCTGGCGCGGCGAGATTCTCAGACATACGCACTCCTGCGAACAACGGCGCTCCGTTCGTGAGCCGTTTCTCGCAGATGAAATTGACCAATTCTTGCAGTTCGTGTGGTTTTCTGGGTGTTAACGTTAACAGCCGATGGCGTGGCCGGGCGAGCTTGGCAAAAGCCAGGCCTTACCGGACGCGGCGCAACCGCACATAAAGCGCGCCTTGCCCGCCATGGCTCAGATGCGCCTCGTCAAAGCCGACGACGAAGTGGCGGAATTCCGGCAACGCGAGCCACATCGGCACTTGCCGCCGCAGCACGCCGCGCTCGCCTGAATCGTCCGGGCTTTTGCCGCCGCCTTTGCCGGTAACGACCAAAGCGATCCTTGCGTCGTCGGCTTGCGCCTGGCGCAGAAAGCGAAGCAGCGCCGTATGGGCCTGGCGCTGCGTCATGCCGTGCAGATCGATCCGGACATCGATAGCGCTGCGGCCGCGCGCGACACGCTGTTTGAGCCGGCGCTCGAACGGCGCGAGCGGCGGCGATTTGACTTGCAGCGCGGGTTTCTGCGGCACGGGTTTTTGCGGCGCTGCCGGGCGCCGTGCCCGCGGTGCTGCCTCACTGGGCTCGACAATCGGTTTTGGCATCGCCTTGGCGGGCCGCAACGGCGTGATCGAGCGGGCGATGCCGGCCCACAATGTGTGCTCCTCATCACTCAGATGTCGGCGCCGGCTCATTGTTTTATCTACCGCGTCTTGGCCTTCGGCTTCGCTCCGCGACCAGGCGGGCGGATGGCCACTGGTTTGCCCGCCGCCGGCCGCGCTTCGTCCGCAGTAGGATCCACTGCCGTGGGATCCTCCATCGTGGTGGTCACGTTGAGGCTGAACCTGCTCGGCCGTTCCGGCGGCAGCGGCGTTTCGCGCCCGGCCGCTACCGGATCGAGCTCGCGCGGAATAAGCATGACAAACTCACCGGCGTTCTTGATGCGCCCGGCGATGCGGGCGGCCTCATCGCCGGCGCCGAAATAAATGTCGGCGCGTGCCGGCCCGACGATTGCCGAGCCCGTGTCTTGAGCAATCACCAGGCGGTCGAACTTTGTTTCCGCCTTCTGATTGGCAATCGGCAATTCGGCCTGGATGAAGAAGGGCGTGCCGTAGGCATGCAAAGCGCGGTCGATCGCAATCGAGCGGCCCGGCATCAATTCCACGCCTTCGCCGCCGACCGCCTCGTCTTCGGTCGAGAGACCGGTGATGCGGAAGAACACGTAGGACTTGTTTTCGCGGCGTACGTCGTTGGCCAAAGCCGGATTGGCTTCCATCCAGGTGCGGATGCTCTGCATCGACACCTGATCCTTGGTCATCAATTTGTCGTCGATGAGAACGCGGCCGACCGGCGTGTAGGGCCAGCCATTATGCGAATCGTAGTTGATGCGCAGGATGGTGCCGTCCTCGAGCCTGATCCGGGCCGAGCCTTGAATCTGCGCGAACAGGACGTCGACCTGATCGTGCAGGTAACAGATTTCCAGGTGCCAGCCGTCGAGCGCGCCATCTTCGATTTCGGCGCGGGTGTAATAGGGCACGATCTTACGGCGACCGACGCGGCGGCCGACGAAAGCGCCCTTGCTGGGAAAACTATTCTTTCCAAGCCGTCGCCAGCCGGAGACGGCGAGGTTAGGCGGCCGCCGATAAAGCGGCGCCGTGAACTCGCCGGTCGGCACCCGCGAGCCGGCGATGATGGGCTCGTAATAGCCGGTGAGAAAGCCGTCGCTGTCGCCCAGCCGGTTGATGCGGATGGGCCGGAAATTGTCCTCGAAGAATTTTCGTGCGCCATCCTCGTCGAGCGGGATGGCTTGTTGCGCACGCTCGCAGACATCCTTGAGCGCCAAGGGAATCGCGGTCAAATCCCGCTCGTGACGATGCTTGGTATCGACCGTGCGGCAGCTGGTGAGGAATGCGGCAAAGGCCGCGGCGTGATCGTCGTCGTTCCAGCCGTCGAGATCCGTCCAGTCGACCGGTTCATATTGCGTGTCGCGGAATACGATCGGCGCGCGTTCTTGGCCGTGAGCCGTCATCGGAATGCCGAGCATACCGAGAAAGAGAACAGCCAGGCACCAGTTCCGGCAGCGCGCCTGCTGCGGCCCCATGCGGCGCCTCATTGCCCGGCTTCGGTCGCGACCACTTTCCAGTTGGGATCGCGCGAGCCGATATCGCGCGCGAACGTCCACACGTCGGTGACGTCGGTGACCTTTTCGGCATTGCCGTCGATCACGGTACCGGCGCGATCGCGCGTGGCGGAGACCAGTTTCGAGACGAAGCGCACGGTAAGCTGCGCGGTACTGCGGTTGCGCAATTCGGCCGCTGTGACGGTCGAGGCGTCGATCGAGACAAAACGTGTTTCCACGGTTTCGCTGCGGCGCTCGCGTTCGGTGATCGCGGCATCGAAACCGTCAAACACCTCGCGCGACAACAGACTGCGCAGCTGGCGGCGATCTCCGCCGGCAAAGGCCGTGACGATCATCTCGTACGCGGCGCGCGCCCCGGTGATGAAATGCTTGGCGTCGAAAGTCGGATCGGCAGCCACGATGGCGTCCAGCCCCGCGGCAACGGTCGAGCCGGGCTCGGCAATGTCCTTCCACCGCTCGGTCGAAGGCGCTGCGGCCTCAACCGGCCGCGACTGTGCTTCCGCCGGACGCGGCGGCAGGGCCACCACTTTATCGGTTGCCGGGCTGCGCACGGCATCGCGCGCCGAGTAAGGATCATAGGGCGGTCGCTCGCGGCCGGTGCGCTGCCCCAGCACGCTGCGCAGGCGCAGAAATATGAATACTGCCAGCGCCAGGAAGATGATGGTGTAGATGTCGAACACGTCGGGCATTCTTTCGGCTGCGCTGGTAGCGGGGCCGGTACGGCTCGAACCGACCAACCGTGTCAATAATCCCGGCTCTATGCACTATGTAGGCACGCAACGGGAGCCATCCAGTAGCCACTGATCGTGGCCAACGCGTGCCGCGGCGAAACTTTAGACGATCAGCCCCGCCGCGCCAACAATCGAAGCAAGTCGGACTGACACGCTTTTAGGCAAAATAGCCGATATCGGCTTCAATACCCGCCTTTCCATGCTTTGGCGCGAGAAGTCGGCCGGCATTGTTCGCCCCCCTCCCCTATGTTAGCCAAGCCCTTCGTTAGCCAAGCCTTAGCCGATTTGCCGGAGACGAGGATGTCAGTGACCAATGGCGGCCCGACGCCGCAAACCGGAATGGCGCAAATGCCGATGCCGCAAATCGGCATTCTCACCCAATACGTCAAGGATTTTTCGTTCGAGAACCCGAATGCGCCGCGCTCGATGGCGCCGAGCACGCAGCAACCGGCCATAAGCATCAATATCGGCGTCGATGCCGCGCCCCTGACCGAGACCGACGTCGAGGTGACGATACGCCTGGATGGCAAAGCGGAGGCCCAAGGCATGCTGCTGTTCGGCTTCGAACTGCAGTATTCGGGAGTATTTCGCGTCCTAAACGTCCCCGCAGACAGCCTGCAGCCGACGGTGATGATCGAGTGCCCGCGTCTGCTGTTTCCGTTCGCGCGCGAGATCATCGCCACAGCGACCCGCAACGGCGGATTCCCGCCGCTTCTTCTGGAACCGATCGATTTTGTAGCGCTCTACCGCCAGCGTCTGGCCGCGCAGCCTTCGCCGCCGGGGGCGCCGGCTAATCCAAGCTGACGTAATCGCGCCAGATGGCATTGTCGCCGAGGCCGGCGATAAACTGCCGGTGGGCCGCGCGCTGATCGGCTGTCAGCCGCGCGGCAAGCGGCGCCGGCCGCGCGCGGATCACGATGGTCTGCCCGGTGGCAAACGCCGGCGTCGCAGCTTGCGAAAGAACAAGCTGCGCCTGGCGAGCGCCGATCAATTCGACATAGACCTCGGCCAGGAGTTCGGCGTCGAGCAGCGCGCCATGCTTGGTGCGCCGCGAATTGTCGACCGCGTAGCGCTGGCAAAGATCGTCGAGCCGGTTCGCGCCGCCGGGATGCTTGCGGCGCGCGATGAGGAGAGTGTCGATGATCCGTTCGCGGCTCAGCACAGCACGGCCGGCGCGCTCTAATTCAGCGTTGACGAAGCCGAGATCGAACATCGCATTATGCGCAACCAATTGCGCGTCGCCGAGAAATGCGATGAGCTCATCCATTTTATGCGCGAACAGCGGCTTGTCGTTGAGAAACTCCCTGCTCAGGCCGTGGATCTTGAAGGCCTGCTCCGGCATGTCGCGTTCGGGATTGAAATAACAATGGAACGTCTTGCCGGTCGGAAACCGATTGAGGAGCTCGATGCAGCCGATCTCGACCAGGCGATCGCCCTGGATGGGATCGAGCCCGGTTGTCTCGGTGTCAAATACGATCTCGCGCATCGAATCCAATCCGTGCGAATCAGCGCTGCCGGCGCGGCATTGTAGCGACACTTCGCAGAATGTCGCGGATTTGCATGCGCGTATGCTCGAAGCTCTGTGAACTGTCGAGGACAAAGTCGGCACGCCGCCGCTTTTCGGCGTCCGGCATCTGCTTCCTCAGGATGGCGGTAAATTTGTCGTCAGTCATTCCCGGCCGCTCGAAAGCACGCCGGCGCTGCAGTTCGGCCGGCGCCGAGACCACCGCGACGGCGTCGCAATGACAATCGGCGCCGGTCTCGAACAGTAGCGGTACATCGAGGACGACAACAGCCGCGCCGCGGGTCTGCGCCGCGGCGAGAAATTTTTCTCGCGCCTCAAAGACCAAGGGATGCACGATGGCCTCGAGCCGGGCGAGCGCCGCATCGTCGTTAAGCACCATCGCGCCAAGCTTGCTCCGGTCGACCTTGCCGGCCACGGTCGAGCCAGGAAAAGCCTGCTCGATCAAGCCGACGGCAGGCGCTTCATAGAGCGCATGCACGACGGCGTCGGAATCGTGCACCGCCACGCCTTCCTCGGCAAAGAATTTCGCGGCAGTCGATTTGCCCATGCCGAGCGAGCCGGTCAGGCAAAGAACGAATGGCCGCTCGTCGCTCATTGCGCCAGACATCCCAAGCGGCGCAGGAATTCCAGGACCTGCATCAACGGCAGCCCCAGTATCGTGAAGTAATCGCCGTCCACGTGCTCGAACAATTGAACGCCGAGGCCCTCCATCTGATAACCGCCGACGCTTGCCGTTGCCGCACTGCCCGCAGCATCGAGATAAAGGTCGAGGAATTGGTCCGAGAACGAGCGCACGGTCAGTCGCGCCACACCGATATGTTCGAACAGCACGCTTGCGTCTTGGACGAAAGCGACGGCCGAATACAACTCGTGCGCTCGACCGCGAAGCGCAGCCAACTGGGCGCGCGCCGCATCGCGACCGGCTGGTTTCGCAAAGCACTCGTTGCCAAGCCCGAGTGTCTGGTCGGCGCCGAGCGTCAATCGCCCGGGATATTTCTGCGCCACCGCGGATGCTTTTGCGCGCGCCAAATGGGCGGCGATGGCGCCCGGGGCCGGCGACGGCGCCGCAGCCGCCAGGCCGCGTTCGTCGAGATCGGCCGGCCGCGCATCGAATCGGAATCCCTGCGGCGGAAAGCAGCATCCGCCGCGCCTCGCTCCGCGAGGCCAGCATGAGCGGTTTCTCAGCAAGCCAGAGCGCCATCGGCGGCGCTCACGATGCCCGCTGCCGGCGGCGCTCGCCGAGATGCGCAAGCACCGCAGCCGCGGTCTCTTCGATCGAGCGCCGGGTTACATCGATTAAAGGCCAGTTATGCTTGGCACAGAGTCGGCGCGAGGCGGCGACTTCCTCTGCGACTGCCTGCCGATCGATATACTGATCGTCGTCGCGATGGACCTTCAGCCCAAGCAGCCGATTCTGCCGGATCTGCACGATCCGCTCCGGCGTGGCACACAAGCCGACGATCAGCGGGTGGGTCAGCTGCTCGACCTGCGGCGGCAGCGAGACGCCCGGCACCAGCGGCACGTTCGCCGTCTTTACCCCACGGTTGGCAAGATAGATCGAGGTCGGCGTTTTCGACGTCCGCGATACTCCTACCAGCACGACGTCGGCCTCCTCGAGATCGTCAGTCTGCTGGCCGTCGTCATGAAGCATCGTGTAGTTCAGCGCATCGATGCGGCGGAAATATTCGGCGTTGAGCGTATGCTGAGCGCCGACCTTGTGGGTGGATTCGGCTCCAAGATAGGCTTGGAACAGGTGCAGCACCGGCCCAAGGATCGACAGATACGGCAAGCCGAGCTCGCGGCACTTGGCCTCGAGGCGCTCGACCAGGCTCTCGTCGAGCAGCGTATATAAAACGATGCCGGGTGTTTCTTCGATTTCGGCCAGCACCCGATCGAGCTGCTTTTGGGTCCGAACCAGCGGATGCATATGCTCGACCGGCATCATCTTTGAGTATTGCGCGGCGGCCGCCCGAGCGACCGTGATCAGCGTTTCCCCGGTCGCGTCGGAGATCAGATGCAGGTGAAAATAGCTGGCCGTTGGCGCCATGGATCGTATCGGGCTCGATGGCAGAACCTGTCGACGACTGTGGAGAAGGCCATGCCTTTCCTTGGGGTGCAAGGACTATGGGCGCATAACCGCCTTCGCCATCCACATCCGTGCCGCGCCGGTGCCAAAATGCAAGTGTGGCGACAGGTAATGGTGACATGTGGACGACTGCGGCAGGTTTGCGGCGGAAATGGCTGCGCTACACGGGTTAGTGCCCTGAATTACTGGGTCTTGAAGAGCAATAAAATATGGAGGGAATGTGGGTAAGTCGTGGATGAAATGTGCAAGAAAATGTATGAGTCCAATCAACCGTATAATCACTACAACAGACTCTAAGAATTTATTTGAGTGGGAATAGGAGAGTAACGGGTACTCCTGTGGTTAAACCTCTTATTCGCGTTCTCGAGGGCGAGCATTGCCCTGTTCCGCCCATTTGGCTGATGCGCCAAGCAGGAAGATATCTCCCCGAGTATCGGGAAATTCGGCGCAACAGCAAAAGCTTCCTCGATTTGTGCTTTAGTCCGAAACTTGCGGTGGAGGTAACGTTACAACCGATCCGGCGATTTGGTTTCGATGCTGCGATCCTGTTTTCCGATATTTTAGTGGTTCCCCACGCGCTCGGTCAGCGTGTGGGCTTTGAGGAAGGCGAAGGGCCACAGCTTGATGCGCTCAACGAGCCGTCGGCATTGCGCAGGTTACGCCGGGAAGTCGATCACGCTGCGCTTGCTCCGGTTTACGAGACGATCGCTGGGGTCAGGCAGAAATTGCCTCCGGCCGTGGCGCTTCTAGGCTTCTGCGGCGCTCCGTGGACGGTTGCAACTTACATGATCGCGGGCGGTGGCAGCCGTGACCAGTTGCCGGCGCGCCAATTCGCTTATCGGTATCCCGGCGCCTTCGCCGAATTGATCGAGATCCTGGTCGAAGCGTCCGCGAGCTACCTCATCCGCCAGTTTGCGGCGGGTGTGGATGCGGTACAGATTTTCGATACTTGGGCTGGGGTCTTGCCGCCAGGCGAGTTTCGCAAATGGTGCATCGAACCATCTGCGCAGATCGTGAACTCGGTGCGCAAAAGCGTTCCTGGAGCGAAGATCATCGGCTTTCCACGCGGCGCCGGAACCAAGCTGACGGAATATGTTGAAGATGTTGCTGTCGATGCAGTCGGACTCGACTGGATGATCGAACCTCATTTTGCGCGGGACAGAATTCAAAAGCTGCGTCCCGTTCAGGGCAATCTCGATCCGCTGGCGCTTTTGGTCGGTGGCGATGCACTGGATCGGGCCATCGATGCGACCATGGCGGCGTTCGCCACGGGGCCTTTTGTTTTCAATTTGGGGCACGGTGTGCTGCCGGAAACGCCGCTCGCGCATGTCGAGCATTTGATTGCACGCGTGCGCGACGGTGGCATCAGGAACTGATCCGCGGAAAAAGCCACAGCGACATACGATGTATCTCTGGATCAAAGCATTTCACATCATCGCCGTGATCGCCTGGATGGCGGGCATGCTCTATTTGCCGCGGCTGTTCGTCTATCATTGCGCGGCCGAGAAGGGCTCGGTGCAGTCGGAGACCTTCAAGACGATGGAGCGCCGGCTGCTCTACGCCATCATCAATCCGGCGATGATGGCGACTTGGTTGTTGGGGCTGTGGCTTGGCTGGAACGGCCCTGATTCTCGCTATGGCTGGTTCGCTTCCGGCTGGCTGGGGGCCAAGCTTGTGCTCGTTCTGGCGCTATCCGCGATGTCCGGTATGTTCACCCGTTGGATGAAGGATTTTGCCGCCGATCGCAACCGTCATTCGCAGAAATTCTTTAGAATTATCAATGAAGTACCGACAGTGATCATGATTGCAATTGTTATCCTTGCGGTGGTGAAACCGTTGTGATTCTGAGACGTTGGCGATGCAAAGTTCGGCGCGGCACTTGCCTGTAGCGTAGTCTTTTCTTATCTTACCGACATCCCACCCAACGTAGGCGGATGCAGTTGCGTCTTGGCTCCAGTCAACTGGAGCCGCCGGGTGCATCAGGGTTCGGGGCCCCCAAAGCTCCTTCCAGCCCAAGACCTGCGATCTTCCTTTCGCCAGCGACGCCTCACCTTACATTCTGCCGCTGGTCCGATTTCCAATAGGACATTCCGTATGCGGGAAATGAAACTCCAAGAACTCAAGACCAAGTCTCCGGCGGAGCTTGTCTCTTTTGCCGAAGAGCTGGAGGTCGAGAACGCCTCGACCATGCGCAAGCAGGAGCTGATGTTCGGCATCCTCAAGCAGCTCTCCGCGCGTGAGACCGACATCGTCGGTGAGGGCGTCGTCGAAGTGCTGCCGGACGGCTTCGGCTTTCTGCGCTCGCCCGAAGCCAATTATCTGCCCGGTCCCGACGATATTTACGTATCGCCCTCGCAGATCCGCCGTTTCGGCCTGCGCACCGGCGACACCATCGACGGCCACATTCGCAGCCCCAAGGAAGGCGAGCGTTACTTCGCGCTGCTCAAGGTCAACTCGCTGAATTTCGAAGACCCCGAGAAGGCGCGCCACAAGGTCAACTTCGACAATCTGACGCCGCTCTATCCCGACGAGTGGCTGAAGATGGAATTCGAGGATCCCACCAAGAAAGACCTTTCAGCCCGCGTCATCGACATCGTGGCGCCAGTCGGCAAGGGTCAGCGCGCGCTGATCGTGTCGCCGCCGCGCACCGGCAAGACCGTGCTGCTGCAGAACATCGCCCATTCGATCACGCATAATCACCCTGAATGCTATTTGATCGTGCTGTTGATCGATGAGCGGCCGGAAGAAGTCACCGACATGCAGCGTTCGGTGAAGGGCGAAGTAGTGTCTTCGACTTTCGACGAGCCTGCGGTGCGTCACGTTCAAGTCGCCGAGATGGTAATCGAAAAGGCCAAGCGCCTGGTCGAGCACGGCCGCGACGTCGTGATCCTGCTCGATTCGATCACCCGGCTCGGCCGCGCCTACAACACCGTGGTTCCGTCTTCGGGCAAGGTGCTGACCGGCGGTGTCGACGCCAATGCGTTGCAACGGCCGAAGCGTTTCTTCGGTGCGGCGCGCAATATCGAGGAAGGCGGTTCGCTGACCATTATCGCTACTGCGCTGATCGATACCGGCAGCCGCATGGACGAAGTGATTTTCGAAGAGTTCAAGGGCACCGGCAATTCGGAATTGATTCTCGACCGCAAGGTCGCCGACAAGCGCACGTTCCCGGCCATGGACATCACGCGGTCCGGCACGCGCAAGGAAGAACTGCTGGTTCCGCCCGATCAGCTCAAGAAGATGTACGTGCTGCGGCGCATCCTCAATCCGATGGGCACGATGGATGCCATCGACTTCCTGCTCGACAAGCTGCGCAACACCAAGAACAACAGCGAGTTCTTCGACTCGATGAATACCTGAGTTTGCCGTCGGAAATTCAGAGCTCAGCCGCGCGGCGGGATCTTGGTGTGATTCACCGGCGCCGCGCGTGTCGCATTCAGCGCCAAATCCGGGTCGACGAAACACATGCCGCCCTTGCCGACGGCACTCTCGCAGTCCGAGGCGGTCGTGTAGCCGCATTCGATGACGGCGTCTTTGTGCGTAGCATAGCCGCACCATTGATCGGCCCGTGCTGCGGTCGCAGACAGCGCGGTCAGGGCCGCGGCCAAGATGATCCCGTTTCGCATGATTCGGTGTCCCTTGCTGTGCCCCAGCATGCACTAAGCACAAAACCTAGCCGGATGGATCGCACCGTCAAGAATGTCGCACCGCGGCAATGGCGGCAGTGAGGCCGGCCGGATCGCCCACCGGCAGTGAGCACGTCTCACCAACGCAGACGAAGGCCTGTGGCTCCCGCGCCGCTGCGATCTTTTGGCGCGCCGGGTGCATCGACGGAAGTGCCGCGGCCGAGGCGGCGTGAAGGACGGTGCGATCGAGCGGCGGGAGCCGGCGCGCCGCGGCGAGCAGAGCAAGAGCTTGCGGCCCCTCCCCGGTCACCACGATTTCAGCGCCGCGCAGCCGGAAATCGACGGCGTTGAGCAACGCCATGTGCATGTAAAGATTTTCCACCGCGAGCGGCGCGATGGCGGCGATCAAGCGATCGGCTTTACTTCGCCACGCGTCATCGCCGGCCAAGGTCGCCAGCCGGACAAGGTTCTGCGCCGCGACGGCGTTGTGGTTGGGCGTCGCCTCGTCCGCGGTCGCGGCGGGGCGGATCACGAGACCCTCGGCGTCTGAAGCGGTGAGATAATAGGTTCCGGTTTCGGCATTGGCGTAGTCGCGATCGAGTGCGCGTTGCCATTCCAGCGCCCGATCGAGGTAAGCGCGGGCGCCGGTTGCTTCATAGAGCGCGAGTGCGGCGCGGATCATCGCGGCGAAATCGGATGCCAGCCCGGGAAATTTGAGTTTGCCGGCGCGCCAGGAATGGCCAAGCCGGTCGCCGCGGGTCATCGCGCTTGCGATAAAATCAAAACTGCGCTGCGCGATCGCGATCCAGGACGGTTCGTCAAAGATGAGGCCGGCGTTGACGAGCGCCGCGATCATCAGGCCGTTCCAGTCGGCAAGGACCTTGTCGTCGAGACCGGGGCGCACGCGGGTGGCGCGGACGGCGAGGAGTTTTTTTCGCAAGCCGTCAAGCCGCGCTTCGTCCGCTTCGCTGCGCGGCTGCGGCTTTAAGCGATTGAGGATGTTGTGACCCTCGAAGTTGCCGTCCGGCGTGATGTCGTAGTGGTGCGCAAGGAACTCGCCATCCTCGGCGCCGAGCTGGCGCATAATTTCGTCATAGGACCAGACGTAGAACTTGCCCTCCTCGCCTTCGGAGTCCGCGTCGAGCGAAGCCGAGAATGCGCCCTCCGCTGTCGTCATCTCTCGCTTAAGCCACTTCACCGTTTCGCTGGCGCGCTGGCGATACAGCGGGTTGCCGCCGCGCTGGTAGGCGATGGCAAGGAGCTCCAGAAGCTGGGCATTGTCGTAGAGCATCTTTTCGAAATGCGGCACCAGCCAGCGTTCATCGACCGAGTAACGGGCGAAGCCGCCGCCGAGATGGTCGTAGATGCCGCCTTCGCAGATGTGGTGCAGCGTGACGTCGACGGCCGCAAAATAACGCGCCTCGCCGGTGCGGAGACCGGCGCGCCACAACAGCTCGAACAAGGCCGCTTGCGGGAATTTCGGCGCGCCGCGGGTGCCGCCGTTGACCGGATCGATGATGCCGCCAAGCTGGCGTGAGGCATTGTCGAGTTCGGCAGGCCCGATCGTTGCCGCGCCGGCGGGCCGTGCCGCGCCGGCCAGTTGTTCCATCAAGGCCGCGCGGTTTTGTTCGACCTTCTGCGGCTCGTCATGAAACAGTCTGGCGATTTCGCGCAGCACATCGACAAAGGCCGGCTTGCCGTAGCGGGAACTGTTCGGGAAGTAAGTCCCGCCCCAGATCGGCTCACCGTCAGGCGTTAGAAACATGGTGAGCGGCCAGCCGCCGTGCTCGCCGAGGTGATGCAGCGCTGCCATGTAGATCTGATCGATATCCGGCCGTTCTTCGCGGTCGACTTTGATGTTGATGAAAAGCTCGTTCATGACGCGGGCGGTCGCGTCGTCTTCAAAACTTTCGTGCGCCATCACGTGGCACCAGTGGCAGGCGGCATAGCCGACCGAGAGCAGAATCGGCTTATTGGTGCGCTTGGCTTCGGCGAGCGCGTCAGGTCCCCAGGCCCACCAGTCGACCGGATTGTTCTGGTGCTGCAGGAGATAGGGGCTGGTCTCGGCGGCGAGACGATTGCGGTGGAGAGCGGCTGCCGGCACTGACGTTGACATGGCTGCACCGTAGCAAGTAGCCCGCCCGTGGCGAAGCGTTCTCGCGGCGATTGGTTTTGATGGCACCGCATGGCTGATGGTTCCACGATTTTTGCGCTGTCGTCCGGGCGGCCGCCGGCCGCGATCGCAGTCGTGCGCGTCTCGGGCCCTAAGGCCGGCATCGTGTTGGAGAGGCTTACCGGGCGCTTGCCGGAGCCAAGGCGTGCGGTGCTGGTGCGGGTGAGGGACCCCGCGGGCAGCGAGCCGATCGATGAAGCGTTGGCGCTGTGGTTTCCGGCGCCGCGGAGCGAAACCGGGGAGGATATGGCCGAGCTCCAGCTCCATGGTGGCCACGCGGTGGTCGCTGGTGTATTGGATGCGCTCGGAAACATTGAAGGCTGCCGCCTCGCCGAACCGGGAGAGTTTACCCGGCGGGCGTTTGAAAATGGGCGGCTCGATCTCACAGCGGTCGAGGGCCTGGCAGACCTCATTTCCGCAGAGACGTCGGCGCAGCGGCGGCGGGCGTTCCGGCAGCTCAAGGGGTTGATCGGCGATCGGGCAGAGGCATGGCGGCGGCGGTTGATCGAGGCTTTGGCCCTCGTCGAGGCGCGTATCGATTTTTCCGATGAGGCCGATGTGCCCGAGGATTTGGTCGGTCCTGCGATTTATGCTGCGCAGCAATTGCGCAACGAAATTGGTGCGGCGCTGGCGGAGGGGCGTCATGGCGAGCGGTTGCGCGACGGCCTGGTGGTTGCGATTGCCGGTCCGCCGAACGCCGGGAAATCTACGTTATTGAATCGCCTGGCGCGCCGCGAGGCGGCGATTGTTTCGCCTTATGCCGGCACGACTCGTGACGTCATCGAGGTGCATCTCGATCTCGACGGTTTTCCAGTGACGCTTCTCGATACCGCAGGGATTCGCGAGAGCGCCGAACCCGTCGAGCAAGAAGGGATCCGCCGCGCCCGCGAGCGCGCTGCCGGCGCCGACCTCGTGCTCTGGGTCATTGACGGATCGGCCGCTGACTGCGGTAGCGGGCAATTCGAAAAGACGCTGGGCGGGTCGGCTGTTTGGCTGATCAGAAACAAGATTGATGTCGCGGCGTCGGATCAGAGTGCAGCTTCCGCTTTTAGCAATGAATGTAGAGTCATTTATTCACTATCTGCTATGAAAGGCGAGGGAATCGCCCAGTTGGTCGTGGATTTGACGGTCTACGCGAAGGATTATTTCGCGGGTGCGGAGGCCGGGATCGTAACCCGCGCCCGGCATCGTCAACTGTTGGAAGAAACAACCGCGGCGCTCGATCGTGCATTGGCCGAGGCGGCGAAATCCGGTGAGCATGAAGAACTAATTGCGGAGGAGCTGCGTGCAGCAGCGACAAGCCTCGGCCGCCTGACCGGGCGTGTCGACGTTGAGGATATTCTGGACGTTATCTTTCGCGATTTCTGCATTGGTAAATGATTCGTTAACGACCATCTGGCGCGGGTGATGCGATGTTTCACGTGAAACGCCGATCCGCCAATGGCCTTTTGCGTGCAGCTTTGGTAGAAGGACGCGCATCATTTTGAGGATCGTGATGGACGGCCGCTTCGACGTGATTGTCGTTGGCGGCGGCCACGCTGGCTGTGAGGCAGCCGCTGCCGCCGCACGGATGGGCGCCCAAACGGCGCTGATCACGCAGCGGTTTGCGACAGTCGGCGCGATGTCGTGCAATCCCTCCATCGGCGGGCTCGGCAAAGGCCATCTGGTCCGCGAAATCGATGCGCTGGATGGCCTGATGGGCCGGGTGGCCGATTGCGCCGGCATCCAATTCCGCGTTCTCAATCGCCGCAAAGGCCCGGCGGTCCGTGGGCCGCGGGCTCAGGCTGACCGCAAGCTTTATGCCGCGGCCATGCAGCGCGCGATCGGGCAGACTGCGAATCTGACGATTGTCGAAGGCGAGGTGGACGATCTTCTGGGCAGCGGGCAGGTGACTGGTGTCCGGCTCGGCGACGGACGCGTCTTTGACGCGCCGGCAGTGGTCTTGACGACCGGCACGTTTCTCCGCGGCCTCATCCATATCGGCGAGCGGCAGATCCCGGCCGGGCGCGTTGGCGAAGCGCCGGCGCTCGGGCTGTCTCGAACGCTCGAACGCGCGGGCATCGTGCTCGGGCGCTTGAAGACTGGCACGCCGCCGCGTCTCGACGGGTCCACCATCGACTGGACCGTGCTGGAGATGCAGCCGGGGGACGAGCCGCCGGAACCGTTCTCGATGCTGACGGACCGTATCGGCAACCGGCAGATCCAGTGCGCGATCACCCGCACCATGCCTGCGACCCATGACATCATCCGCGCCAACGTGCACCGCTCGCCGATGTATTCGGGCCAGATCAAGAGCCGGGGGCCGCGCTATTGCCCGTCCATCGAGGACAAAATCGTGCGCTTCGGCGAGCGCGACGGCCACCAGATCTTCCTCGAGCCGGAAGGCCTCGACGATACGACCGTTTACCCGAATGGGATTTCGACCTCTCTGCCGGAGGATGTGCAGGCCGCCGTGGTGGCGACCATTCCTGGGCTTCAGCGCGCGCAAATCGTGCGGCCTGGCTATGCCATCGAATACGACCATGTCGATCCCAGAGAGCTGCTCCCGTCGCTGCAGACAAGGCGGCTGCCGGGTCTCTTCCTCGCGGGGCAGATCAACGGCACGACGGGCTACGAAGAGGCGGCGGCCCAGGGCCTGGTCGCAGGCCTCAATGCCGCGGCGCAGGTCGCCGGTTCCGCGCCGATCCTGTTCGATCGGGCGGAAGGCTATCTCGGCGTCATGATCGATGATCTGGTCACGCGCGGGGTCAGCGAGCCGTATCGCATGTTCACCTCGCGGGCCGAGTACCGGCTGACCTTGCGCGCCGACAATGCGGATCAGCGGCTGACGGGCAGGGGGATTGCACTGGGCTGTGTAAGCACGGAGCGGGCCCATAAACATCGGGCCAAGATGGCGGAGCTTGATGCAGCACGAGCGCTGGCGCGCTCGCTAACCGTCACCCCGACAGAGGCAGCGCAGCACGGCGTTTCGTTACGCAAGGATGGCCAACGGCGTTCGGCGTTCGAGATTCTGTCCTATCCGGACTACTCGACCAGCGTTCTGGCGCGGATTTGGCCGAGCCTTGGCGCACTCGATCCGAAGGTCGCCAAACAGATCGAGATCGACGCCAAATACGACGTTTACCTCAAACGCCAGGCTGCCGACGTTGAATCCTACCGGCGCGATGAAAGTCTCGTCCTCGCCGACGATATCGACTACGCGCTGCTCCCGGGTCTCTCGAATGAAGTGCGCCTTAAGCTTGCGACGCAGCGGCCGCGGACAATCGGCCATGCCGGGCGGATCGATGGGGTTACGCCGGCAGCGTTGACGCTTCTTGCCGCGCACGTACGGCGCCGGCCCGGCAAAGCCGGTAGCAAGCCCAAGTCCGACGGCAAATCCGCAAGTGGCGCAGCCTGATCTCGCCGACGATCGCGCCCGCGCGCTTTCCATCACGCCTGTTTCACGTGAAACAGAAGCCCGTCTCGACCGCTTTGCCGGCCTCCTTCTGGAATGGCAGCGGCACAGCAACCTGATCGCGCCTTCGACCGAACCTATCCTGTGGACCAGGCATATCGCGGATTCCCTCCAACTTATGGCCTTGGCCCCCGACGCAACGATCTGGGCCGATCTCGGTTCGGGCGGAGGGTTTCCGGGCCTTGTTATCGCCTGTGCTATCGCCGAGAAGCGGGGGGCAAAAGTGCACCTCGTTGAGAGCGTCCAGAAAAAAGCACGGTTTCTTGCCGAGACAGCGCGCATCCTGGGCGTGCCGGCCGAAGTCCATGCCGAGCGGATTTCCGACTTCGTGAAGCACGCCCCGGATCGGGTCGATGTGGTGACCGCACGCGCTCTTGCGCCGCTCGGCAAACTCCTGGCGGAAGCGTCGCCGTTGTTGAAAACGGGGACGGTGGGGTTGTTTCCCAAAGGACAAGATGTTGCAGTCGAATTGACCGAGGCCGCTAAATGTTGGAACATTCAAGCGACTTTGGCACCGAGTCGAACCGCTCCCAACGCCAGCATTGTGGTGGTACGGAGCCTGGAGCCACGGCGCTAATCCCCGGCGCTCCTATAATCACCGCAACTTACAGTTGCGGGTGGGCGCCGAAAGGCTGGACGTGCTGCGATGAATGAAATTCCTGAACAGCCTTCCCGAGTCGTCCCCTTTACCGCGCTCGAACGTGCGCGCGACGCGCAAGCGATAAGGCCGCCGCGCGTGCTCGCCGTAGCCAACCAAAAAGGCGGCGTCGGCAAGACGACGACTGCAATCAATCTCGGCACGGCGCTCGCCGCCATCGGCGAAGACGTCCTGATCATCGACCTCGATCCGCAGGGCAACGCATCGACCGGCTTGGGAATCGACCGGCGCAACCGGCGTTATTCGACCTACGACGTATTGACCGGAGAGGCGGCGTTACGCGACGCCATCGTCGCGACAGCCGTTCCGCGCCTGCACCTCGCGCCTTCGACGCTGGACCTTTCCGGACTCGAGCTTGAGATCGGCCAGGCGCGCGACCGCGCCTTCCGTTTGCGTAGCGCTCTCAACCCGCTGAACACGGTCGGCGGCACGAAATACAATTACGTGCTGGTCGATTGTCCGCCCTCGCTCAATCTGTTGACCGTGAACGCGATGGCTGCGGCAAATGCCATTCTGGTGCCATTGCAATGCGAGTTCTTCGCGCTCGAGGGTCTCTCGCAGCTGCTCAAAACGGTTGAGTCGGTGCGTGAGCAACTCAATCCAAATCTCACGATCCATGGCATCGTGCTGACGATGTTCGATGCGCGCAACAATCTGTCCGGACAGGTGGTCGCCGACGTGCGCGAATTCATGGGAACGAAAGTCTACGATACGATCATCCCGCGCAACGTGCGGGTCTCGGAAGCGCCGTCTTACGGCAAGCCCGTTCTGGTCTACGATCTCAAATGCAGCGGCAGCGAAGCCTATCTGCGGCTCGCCACAGAAATCATCCAACGAGAAAAAATGTTATGCGCCGGATGAGGGCATCTTGGTGACTGACAGTCCGGGGAACACGGCGATGGCGGAAGATGGAACGCGATCGCGATTGGGGCGCGGCCTCGCCGCATTGATCGGCGAAGTCGACGGCGAAAGCTCGTCGGTCGAACGCCCGCGCGGCCAACGCCGCGTGCCGACGAGTTCGCTGCGGCCGAATGCGCGCAACCCACGCCGCACTTTCTCCAATACCGAGCTCGACGACCTGGTCGCTTCGCTGCGCGAGCGCGGCATTATCCAACCCATTGTCGCGCGGCCGCTCCGCGGCGCCGCCGACTCCTTCGAAATTATCGCCGGCGAACGCCGCTGGCGCGCGGCGCAGCGCGCCGGTTTGCACGAAGTCCCCGTCGTCATCATCGAAGCGACCGACGCCGAAGCCTTGCAGCTCGCCATCATCGAGAACGTGCAACGCGCGGATCTCAATCCGCTCGAGGAGGCCGACGGCTACCGCGCACTGATGGACGAGTTCGGCAACAGCCAGGACGAGATCGCAAGAATTATCGGCAAGAGCCGCAGCTACGTCGCCAATACGCTACGGCTCCTAAAACTGCCGGAGACTGTCAAGGGCTATATACACGCCGGCAAGCTCTCTGCCGGACACGCCAGAATGCTGGTCGGTCAGCCCGACGCCGAAAATCTCGCCGAAGAAATCGTCGCCCGCGGTCTCAACGTTCGCCAGGTCGAAGCGATGGCGCGCGAAGCCGGCGGCAAGAACGCAAAGGGCGGCGCCAATGGCCGTAAGTCACTGGCAAGGGCGGAAAAGAACGCCAACCTGGTTGCCCTGGAAAAGCGCATATCAGATGCGCTCGGCCTTGCCGTCAGCATTGACGATCGCGGCCGCGGCGGCGTGCTCAGCATCCGCTATCGCAACCTCGATCAGCTCGATGAAGTGCTGCAGCGGTTGGAGAAGAAGCGCTAAATTTGCGCGCTGCTTTCCGCCTGCCACGCCGCTTTGAACGCTTCGCGTTTTGCCGGATCGTAGAGGCTCGCATAGTCGTAGATCAGCGGTTTTGACGGCTCGATATGCAGCGTGGCGAAGACCGGCCCGTCCTGTTCGAGCACGTGTCCGACTTGCTGGGTGAAAATGTCGAGATCCGAGAAATCGTAAACCGCGGCATAACCCGCGGCCCTCGCCAGGGCCGCAAAATCCACTTTCGGCGCCGGAATCGGATGGCCGCCGTTGGCCTCATAGGTTTCATTATGCGCGACCAGATGGACGAAGTTCTTCGGCGCGACCGCGGCAATCGTCACCAGGCTGCCGAGATTCATCAACAGCGATCCATCACCTTGCAGCACCAAGACGCGGCGGTCCGGCCGCCCGAGCGCCAGTCCGAGCCCGTGCGATGAATCCAGACCCATTGCGCCGATCGACAGATAATTGAGCGGCCGCGGCGCGACAGCCACCCAATCGACAGCCGAGCTGTAGGTGGCGACTACGGCTTCGTCGGTCACATGCCGAGCGAGCACCCGGAAACATTCGTCGCGCTTCATCATGCCGGGCTCCGCCCAATCAAGAAGGCGACCGGTGCCGACAAGTCATAGGCCGCATCGATCGCCGGCTTGATCTTCGCGACGTCGGCATCGACGCTGATGAGGTGATGGGCAATGCCCATGTCGTCGAGGATCGGCTCGACGATGCGCACGCCGTAACGCGGCGATGCACGCGGCGCCACTTCCGGATCGTGCTGAAGAAGCCCGATCATCATGCAGATCGGTTGCTTGTATTCCACGGCGATGCCGCGGATCGCATTGATCGAATCGAGGAAGCCGGTGTGCTGGATCAGGATCAACGCCCGCTTGTCACTATACGAGAGTCCGCAGGCAATCCCGATGCATTCGTCCTCCTTGCAGACGCGGATGAGCCGTAGCTCGCGGTCGCCTGCAATCGGCCGCAACAAACCGGAACTGGTAACGATGTCGGGAACCGAAAGGACGTATTCGATCCCACTCGCCTTGATGGCGGCAATGATCCGGCCGCCATTGAGCGCACGTGACGAGGTTTCGGGGGCCGCCGTCGGCGCTTCCATCCACCGCCTCCCAACGCAGTCATCCGCCCTTAGCGTAAACGGTTGTGTGACATGTCGCAGCAGAAAGCCGGCCCCAAGGCCGGCTTTCTAACGGATGTCTGTAGTTGCGTTATTTGTGTGCCACGTGTTTCGGTGGCGGCGTTCCATCGGTCCATGCATCGTGCGGCAGATAGGTGTCCACGAGCCATCCCCCGATGAACGGCACGATACACTCGCCGACGCCGATATACATTTCCCGCGGTGTCAGCGGACGATTAAGGAGGACCGTCCCCACGATGGGATAAAGGACAGCGCAGGCGTAGGTCGTCACGCCATAGGCGAGGCCCGCTGTCATCGGCCGGTGCGGCGGGGTGCCATGCTTCTTGGTCAAGTAATAGCCAGCAACGCCGGTGCCAATTCCGATGCCCGTACCGCCCCAAAACAGATGGCAATCCTGGCCGTGCGAAAGCCAATTCAGAAACCCGCTGTTACACTGACCGCCCGTGTCAGCCGCCCGAGCCGCCTGTGGCTGCAGTCCGAGAACAAAGATCAGCGCGAATGCAGCAAGTAGTGACCGCTTAATTGTGGTGACTCCCCCTCCACACGGACTGCCGAAAATATCAGCCAGTCACAGTATGGTTAACGGCATGGTGAATGAGCCGCGCGGGGCTGTCGAGCGTCAGCCGCCGGGAAATGCAAGATTCCCGACATCTGTGTTTATTTGGCAACCCTTTATCCCCAGATCGGGGGGGTGGCGGAGTGAAAACGACCTGGAGCCGCCGCCCGCGCGTCTGGCGGGTTACCTCAATGAACCGCGATCCGTGAGCCAGGAGCGGTCTATTCCGCCGCTGTGCGCCCCGCGCCGCCGGTCCCGAAACGCCGTTCGATATAGTCGATGACAATTTTTTGGAAATCGGACGATACGGTCGGACCGCGCAATGTCATCGCCTTCTTGCCGTCGATAAAAACCGGCGCGGTCGGTTGCTCGCCGGTGCCGGGTAACGAAATACCGATATCGGCGTGCTTTGATTCGCCCGGCCCGTTGACGATACAACCCATCACCGCAACGTTGAGTCCTTCGACGCCTGGATAGCGCGTCTTCCATTCCGGCATCGAGTCGCGGATAAAACCCTGAATACCAGCCGCGAGCTCCTGAAAGGTCGTCGACGTCGTGCGCCCGCATCCCGGGCAGGCAGCGACCAGCGGCACGAAAGTGCGCAGACCCACTGTCTGCAGCAATTCCTGTGCGACTTTAACTTCCAGTGTGCGATCGCCGTTCGGCTCAGGCGTGAGCGAGATGCGGATAGTGTCGCCGATGCCCTGCTGCAGCAGCACACCCATGGCGGCCGACGAAGCAACGATACCCTTCGAACCCATACCGGCCTCGGTGAGGCCGAGATGGAGCGCATAATCGCAACGCCGCGCCAATTCGCCATAGACGCCGATGAGATCCTGCACCGCCGATACCTTCGCCGAGAGGATGATTTTCGACCGCGGCAGGCCGATTTCCTCAGCGCGCTCAGCCGATAAGAGCGCCGATTGCACCATGGCTTCGCGGGTCACGTCCCGGGCATCGACCGGATGGTTCGACTTGGCGTTCTGATCCATCAAATGGGTGAGCAATTCCTGGTCGAGCGAACCCCAGTTGGCTCCGATGCGCACCGGCTTGTCGTGCTTGATCGCGGTCTCGACAATGGCCCCGAATTGGCGATCCTTTTTCTCCTTGAAGCCGACATTGCCGGGATTGATGCGATATTTGTCGAGCGCCTCGGCGCAGGCAGGGTGATCGGCGAGAAGCTTATGCCCGATGTAATGGAAGTCGCCGACGATCGGCACGTCGACATTCATCTGCAGAAGCCGTTCCTTGATGTGCGGCACTGCGGCTGCCGCCTCGTCGCGGTCGACCGTAATGCGCACGATCTCCGAGCCGGCGCGGGCCAGAGCGGCGACTTGCTTCGCCGTGCCCGCGACATCGGCGGTGTCGGTATTGGTCATCGACTGCACGACGACGGGCGCGCCGCCGCCGACGGTCACATTGCCGACCTTGACGGCAACGGTCTGGTGCCTGTCAGCCGGGCCAAAAAATTCCATCATAAGATCAAGCCCTTACTCGATAATCCGTGGCCCTCCACGACCATAGGGCCGGGCCGGACCCTTAGCATATAGCGTCACTGCGGCCGGTTGACGAGGAGGAGGCCGCCCGCGACGAATGCGACCGCCACCAGGAAAGCCGGCGTCAAAGGCTCGTTGAGCACAAGATGGCCGGCGGCGACGCCGAACAGTGGAACCAGGAGTGTGAACACCGACAGCCGCGCCGCTGAATAACGGACGATAAGTGCAAACCATGCCGCGAATGTGACACTCACCACCCAAACCGTTTGATAGATGAAGGCGCCAATCGCGGGGGCCGCGGGCATGCCATTGATGCGCTCGCCGAAAACCATGGCGCCGATCCCCAACAGCGGCGCCGAAACCACAAGCTGGTAGAGCAGGGTTTTTTCTGCGCTTACGCGATTGAGAGCGCTCGATTTGATGATGAGCGTTGTGGCCGCCCACGCCGCTGCCCCGCCAACCAGCATGAGGTCGCCCAGCATTTGATGCGAGTCGGCCGCCGGCGTCGGCAGGCCGAAGGCGATGACAATGCCGACAAACGACAGCAGAAGACCGAGCCATTGCGCGAGATTGAAACGATCGCCTGGCACCAGCCAGCGCGATCCAATCACGACGAAGAATGGCGCAAGGTAGAGAAACAGAACAGCGCGCGTTGCCGTGGTCCAAACCAAGCCGCGGTAAATCAACAGAAACTCAAGCGCAAAGAGCACGCCTGCCAAGATGCCGGCACGCAGCGTGCCGTCGCGTCGAAACAGCGGTATGCCGCGCGCTTTGGTCCACGCGCCGACCAAAAGTGCAGCGATGACGGAGCGGGCAGACGACTGGATCAAGGGCGGGATGTCGTGAATGGCGAGCTTGATCGCGACGTTGTTGAAGCCCCAGCTCAGGCACAACACGATCGTCACCGCAATCGCGATCGCATCAAGTGGACGAGACGATGGGGACGCTGACACGGCCGCGCCATTCAGCTTCAAAACTTCGTGGCTCGCGACTTCATCGTTCGCGGCAATGCGCGCAAATGCCCGCTATTTCGATCAACGGACTTTTCGGTGCAAAACCGGCGGCGCGCGACGATGCTTTGAGCGACTCGGCCACCGCGGCGCCCGGCGCTTCGCCGACCGTGCCGCAACTTTCGCAAATCAGGAAAACGACAAGATCGTCGCCACCGTGATTATGCACGCAGGCGACAAAGGCATTGCGGCTCTCGATACGATGCGCGAGACCGTTCTCCCGTAAAAAGTCGAGCGCGCGATAGATCGTGATCGGGGCCGGCCGGTTCTTTCGCGCCAGACGCTCGATGATTTCGTAGGCGCCGAGTGGCCGGTGGCTTGCCAACAGCGCCTGCAGAACCTGGCGACGCATCGGCGTCAGTCGTTGCGCGCGGGTGGCGCATTGCGCCTCCGCGCGCGCGATCGCGGCGTTGGCGCAGCGCTCGTGGTCGTGATCCGGCGCCGGGAAGATTGCACGCGGCATGGCCGTCATGGCTCGGTCACTCTCTCGGCTCAGCTTCTTGGCTCTGTTCGTCAGTCTATGCCTCGGTTCCGATTGTAGCCGATTGCAGAGGATCGCGAAAACGTGACGGTTTGCCCGCTTTTTATGTTGCGCCGCAATAAGAAGCGCCTCACATTCCCGCCGGCTTGCGAAAGCTCACCCATTTGGCGCCCTTTCGCGCCACCACTCCACCAAATTGGGGGTTGCTATGTTGAAAGGTAAGTCCGCCCTGGTGACCGGTTCCACCTCGGGCATCGGTCTGGCAATGGCTCGCGCCTTAGCCGCGCAGGGAGCGAATATCACGATCAACGGATTCGGCGACAAGGACGCGATCGAAAAGGAACGCAGCAGCATCGAGAAGGACTTTGGCGTCAAGGCCGCCTATTCACCGGCCGACTTGACCAAGCCGGATCAAATCGTCGCCATGATCAAGACCAGCGAGCAGACTTACGGCACGCTCGACGTTCTCATCAACAATGCCGGTATTCAGCATGTTGCGCCGATCGAGGATTTTCCGGTCGATCAATGGAATCTCATTATCGCGATCAATCTTGTGTCGGCATTTCACACCATCCGCACCGCGGTACCGGGCATGAAATCACGCAAATGGGGCCGCATCATCAATACGGCATCGGCGCATTCGCTGGTCGCATCGCCTTTCAAGAGTGCCTATGTGACGGCAAAGCACGGGCTTGCCGGCCTCGCCAAGACCGTTGCGCTGGAGACGGCAACCTTCGGCATTACCTGCAATTGCATCAGCCCCGGCTATGTGTGGACCCCCCTTGTGGAGAAGCAAATTCCCGACACCGCCAAGGCGCGGGGCATGACCGAAGAACAGGTCAAGCGCGACGTGATTCTGGCCGCGCAGCCGACCAAGGAATTCGTCACCGTCGGCGAGGTGGCGGATCTCGCGGTCTATCTTTGCTCCGACTCCGCAAGATCGATCACCGGCGCCAACCTTTCCATCGACGGCGGGTGGACCGCAGAATAGGAAATCCCGTCAAGCTCTCGACAGTGCGCGCTGAAGTGAGCGTATGATCAGCATCCTGAATTCGCTCCTGTCCGGCCGCGCGACGGGGCGGACGTCTCGGTCGATACCCAAAAGGATCAACGTTGCACTGCAGGGCGGTGGGGCGCACGGCGCGTTCACATGGGGCGTGCTGGAACAGCTTTTGAGCGATGAGCGGCTGGCGATCGAAGGCATTTCCGGCACATCCGCCGGAGCCGTCAACGCCGTGATGCTTGCCGACGGACTCCTGCGTGGCGGCCGGGAGGAGGCTCAAAAGCGGCTTGCTGAGTTCTGGCGCTCGGCATCGAGCACCGGCAATTTACCGGCTCTGCAACGGGCGGTGATGGAGCGGCTGCTATCGTTCACGCCGCTCGACGGCACACCGGTGCAGGCTTGGTTCAACGCATTGTCGCGGTACTTCTCGCCCTACGACGTCAACCCGCTCAATATCAATCCGCTCAAGGATTTGATCGAACGCTTCGTCGATTTCGAGAAGCTCCGAGCCGCCGACGATTTGCAACTGTTTATCTCAGCAACCAACGTTCAGACCGGCCGAGTGCGCATTTTCTCGCGGGAGAAAATCACGGTGGAAGCTGTCATGGCATCGGCCTGCCTGCCGACGATTTTCCGCGCCGTGGAGATCGACGGCGTGCCCTATTGGGACGGCGGCTATCTGGGCAATCCGGTCATCTTTCCGTTCTTCCGCACCACGACCACCGAGGACGTGCTGGTCGTTCAGATCAATCCCCTGGTGCGGCAGGCGACGCCGACGTCGTCCAGCGAGATCATGAATCGAATTAACGAGATCACATTCAATTCCTCGCTGATCGGCGAGTACCGCGCCATCGATTTCGTTGCCCGCCTGATCGACCAGGGCAAACTGCCGCGCGGCATCGGGCCGGGGCAATATCGGCGCATCAATATCCATCGCATTCTGCTCGATCGCTTCGGCACGCATTTCGACGCCGTCAGCAGGCTGTCGACCGACTACGATTTCTTCGACATGCTGCATGTCAGCGGCAAGCGCGCGGCGCGGCGGTTTCTCGATGAGCACTTCGACGATATCGGGGTGAAATCTACCGTCGATTTGCCGGCGGAGGCCCAGGCCGAGTGGGCGTGACAAGCCCTTGGCGACGCTAAATCTGCGACCCGTACTTTTGGTCGGCGTCCAGCAAGCGCATCCGGGGAATGCAGATGCTGCAAGGCTGTAATGCAGCTTTTTGGTTTCTATAATTAGTAAGCTAGCTTATATTGTGGTGGCATCATTTCGGATGGGTCGCCATGCTGCCACGCTCGCTCAATAGAGAATTTGCTTTTTCCCTCAATGACGTAGCTCGGATGCTCCGGACCTATGCCGACCACAAGGCAAGCCAGTTCGGCATTACCCGGGCCCAGTGGGTGGTCCTTGTCCGGCTCGACCGCTTCGAGGGCCTGAAGCAGTCCGAACTGGCGGAAATGCTCGACCTCCAGCCGATCACTCTCACGCGCCTCCTTGATCGGCTTTGCGACTGCGGATTCATCGAGCGCCGGTCCGATCCGAATGATCGCCGCGCCAAGCGCCTATACCTGACTGCGACGGCGCGGCCTCTCCTCGAGCGGTTGGGCGACCTCGGCGACGAATTGATGGGAACCGCGCTTGCCGGCGTGGACCGCGAGAGCGTCGAGCGCATGGTCACACAACTTGCCATCGTCAAAGAAAACTTGCGTCACGCCATCCAAAACAAGACTGCCGCGGTCGTGACCGAGGAGCAGCGCTATGGCTGAGCGCGCGCTGAAATCCGTCCCTCCCGAGCACGACGAGGCGCCCGAAGTGCGCGAGGCACCGTTGGCCGCGCCGGTGGCGCGGCCGGCCGGCGTGCGGACCGCTTCGGAAAAGAAAAGGGCGTCCCGGCCGGATCGCCGCCGCAGGGTGCGCTGGGGTCTTTTTGCGCTCCTGCCGCTGGCGCTCCTGGTCGGCGGTTATTGGTACGTCACGGGCGGCAAGGTCATGTCGACGGATGACGCCTATGTCGATGCCGAAAAAGTCCCAATCTCGACTGATGTTTCCGGCATCGTCCAGGGCGTGGAAGTCACGGATAACGAGCGCGTCCGGGCCGGGCAGGTGCTGTACCGGCTCGATCCCCGGCAATTTCAGATTGCGCTCGACAACGCCAAGGCCAACCTGGCGCAAACTGGGCTGATCATCGACGCGATGAAGCAGGACTACAAACGCATGCTCAGCGATGTCGCCGCCGAACAAGCGCAGGTCGGGTTGGATCAGACCAACTACAACCGCGATGTGATGCTGCTGCACAGCAACACCGTCTCGCAGGCGGTTTATGATCAGGCGCAATCCACTCTCGAGACCGACCAAAGCAAGCTCGAATCGCTTCGTCAGCAGGCACAAGTCCAGCTCGCCCGGCTCGACGGTAATGCCAATATCCCCGTCGCCCAGCATCCGCAATACCGGCAGGCTGCCGCTCAGGTCGAAGAGGCACAGCGCCAGCTCGATCATACCGTTGTCGCGGCCCCATTCGCTGGACTGGTGACCAATGTGCCGGCCGTTGCCCCGGGAAAATATCTCGCAGCCTCGACGACAGCCTTCTATCTCGTCGATACCGACCACGCCTGGATCGAGGCCGACCCCAAAGAGACCGAACTGACCTATGTGCGGCCCGGCCAGCCGGTGACCGTCACCGTCGATGCCTATCCCGATGTGACCTGGCACGGCACCGTCGCCAGCGTCAGCCCGGCCGCCTCTCAGGAATTTTCCCTGCTGCCGGCGCAGAACACCAGCGGCAATTGGGTGAAGGTGGTTCAGCGCGTCCCGATGCGGGTGCGCCTCGACACCGCCGGGACGAACAAGCCGCCGCTGCGCGCCGGGATGAGCGCGGTGGTCGACGTTGATACCGGCCATGCGCGCGGCCTGCCGCACTTATTTAACTGGTGAATGTCGTGGACGAGGCGGCCAACGGCACCAATCGCGGCATGATTACGCTATGCGTGATCCTTGCCACGCTGATGCAGGCGCTCGACACCACCATTGCCAATGTCGCGCTTCCCTACATGCAGGGCAGCGTGTCGGCGAGCCAGGATCAAATCGATTGGGTGCTGACGTCGTACATCGTCGCGGCCGCCATCATGACGCCGCCGACCGGCTTTCTTGCCGCTCGCTTTGGTCTCAAGCGGCTGTTTCTGGCGTCGATCGGCGGTTTCACGCTGGCATCGATGCTTTGCGGCATGGCGCAGTCGCTCACTCAAATCGTGTTGTTTCGCGTGCTGCAGGGAGCTTTTGGCGCGGCGCTGGTGCCGCTGTCACAGTCGGTGCTGTTCACAATCTATCCGAAGGAGCGCCAGGGTTTTGCCATGGCGCTATTCGGCGTCGGCGTCATGGTCGGTCCGGTGCTTGGTCCGGTGCTCGGCGGCTGGCTGACCGAGAACTACACATGGCGCTACGTCTTCTACATCAACCTGCCGATCGGCATTCTCGGGTTCCTCGGCATGAGCGCCTTCTTGCCCGATTCCGACCGCAAGCCGGGTGAGAAACTCGATTGGTTCGGCTTCGGCACGCTGAGCGTGACGCTCGGTGCGCTGCAAGTCATGCTCGACCGCGGCGAGATCAAGGATTGGTTCAGCTCCGGCGAAATCATTTTCGAGGCGGTGGTCGCCGCCTCCGCGCTTTATCTTTTTCTGGTTCACACCTTCACGGCAAAGAAACCCTTCGTGCGGCCCGACCTGTTCCGCGACCGCAATTTTGCGGCGGGCGTCATCTTCGTCGCGATCGTCGGCCTCACTTATTACGCCTCGCTCGCGCTCCAGCCGCCTTACCTGCAGGAGCTGATGAATTATCCGGTCGTGACTGCCGGCATGGTCATGGGGCCCCGCGGCGTCGGCACCATGGCTTCGATGCTGGTGGTCGGCAGGCTGGTGGGCCGCGTCGATACCCGGCTGTTGCTCGGTTTGGGGCTTAGTCTCACCGCGTGGTCGTTCTTTGCGATGACAGGATGGACGCCTGACGTTTCCGAGGGCGCGATCATCAGCGTCGGCGTTGTCCAAGGGGTCGGGCTGGGCTTTCTATTCGTGCCGCTCAGCGCGGCAACTTTGTCGACGCTCTCGGCGGCGCAACGCACCGAAGGAGCGGGCTTCTATAATCTGTCGCGCAATATCGGCTCGAGCGTCGGCATCTCGGTGGTCAATGCGCTCCTCACCCGAAACACCCAGGTCAATCATGCCGACATCGCTGCGCATGTGACGGCCGTGAACCGCGGCTTCGACAATCCGGCGGTGGCGCATTTCTGGGATCCGTTGACGGCCGCCGGCCGCGCGGCGCTTGATGCCGTCATCACCCAGCAGGCGCAGGTCATCGCCTATATCGACGACTACAAGCTTCTAATGATCGCGACGCTCGCGGTGTTCCCGTTGCTGATGGTGTTCCGACGGTCGTCCCGCCCGGCAGGCGCCGATATGCCGGTGATGGACTGACAAAAAACGGGCGGCGCCGAAGCACCGCCCGTTTCCCTGGACTTTCCCGAGATAGGCGAGTTACTCAGCCCCGGCTGCCGCTTCGCGCGGCTCGCTCTCGGCCTTTTGCTTGGCTTCGAGATCCTCGCCGGTCTGCTGATCGACGACCTTCATCGACAACCGCACCTTGCCGCGCTCGTCGAAGCCGAGCAGCTTCACCCTGACCTTGTCGCCTTCCTTGACGACGTCGCTGGTCTTCTGCACCCGGCGCGTCGCCAACTGGCTGATGTGAACGAGGCCGTCCTTGGCGCCGAAGAAGTTCACAAAGGCGCCGAAGTCCATGACCTTGACGACGGTGCCCTCATAGATGTGGCCGACTTCAGGTTCGGACGCGATCGACTTGATCCAGTTCACCGCGGCCTTGATCAATTCGCCGTCGGCCGAGGCTACCTTCACGGTGCCATCATCCTCGACATTGATTTTTGCGCCGGTCTTTTCGACGATCTCACGGATGACCTTGCCACCGGTGCCGATCACTTCACGAATCTTGTCGGTGGGGATCTTAAAGGTCTCGATGCGCGGCGCATATTCGCCAAGCTCGGCGCGCGCGTGGTCGAGCGCCTTCGCCATTTCGGCCAAGATATGCAGCCGGCCGCCTTTGGCCTGGCTCAGCGCGACCTTCATGATCTCTTCGGTGATACCCGCGATCTTGATGTCCATCTGCAACGCGGTGACGCCCTGCGCGGTGCCCGCCACCTTGAAATCCATGTCGCCAAGATGGTCCTCGTCGCCGAGAATGTCGGAGAGCACAGCGAAGCGCTGGCCTTCGAGGATGAGACCCATGGCAATGCCGGCGGTCGGGCGCTTGAGCGGAACGCCGGCGTCCATCAATGCGAGCGAGGTACCGCACACGGTCGCCATGGAGGACGAGCCGTTCGAATTCGGTAATCTCGGATACCACGCGGATGGTGTAGGGGAACTCTTCCTTCGGCGGCAGCATCGGGCGGATCGCGCGCCAGGCGAGCTTGCCATGGCCGATTTCACGACGGCCGGGCGCCCCGATACGGCCGGTCTCGCCGACAGAGAACGGCGGGAAGTTGTAGTGCAGCATAAACGCTTCTTTGTACGTTCCCTGCAGCGCGTCGATCCACTGCTCGTCCTCGCTGGTGCCGAGCGTGGCGACGACAATTGCCTGCGTCTCGCCGCGAGTGAACAGCGCCGAGCCGTGGGTGCGCGGCAGAAAGCCGGCCTCGACGTTGATCGGGCGCACCGTCACGAGGTCGCGGCCGTCGATCCGCCTCGAGGTGTCGAGAATGTTCCAGCGCACGATCTTGGCTTCGAGCTCTTTGAACACGCCGGCGACCTGCGCCATCGGACGGTCGGGATTGTCCTTGCCGTCCGGGAAGAAATATTCCATCGCCTTCTTTTTGACGGCGGCGACGGCATCCTGGCGCTCGTGCTTTGCCGGGATCGAATAGGCCTTGCGCAGGTCCGCCTCGACGACACCAAGCATCTCTTTCTCGATCACGCCGGTGTCGGGCATGCCGAATTGGCGCGGCTCCTTGGCCGCCTTTTCGGCAAGATTGATGATGGCATCGATCACCGGCTGGAAGTGCCGATGGCCAAACATCACCGCGCCAAGCATAATCTCCTCGGACAGCTCTTTGGCTTCCGATTCGACCATCAGCACAGCGTCTTGCGTGCCAGCCACGACGAGGTCGAGCTGGCTTTCCTTCATCTCGTCGATCGTCGGATTGAGAACGTATTCGCCATTGGTGAAGCCGACGCGCGCGCCGCCGATCGGGCCCATGAACGGGGCGCCGGAGAGCGTCAGTGCAGCGGACGCCGCGACCATCGCGACGATATCCGGATCGTTCTCCTGGTCGTGCGACAGAACGGTGATGATGACCTGCGTATCGCAGCGCCAGCCTTCGGCAAACAGCGGGCGGATCGGGCGATCGATCAGGCGCGAGGTCAGAGTGTCCTTCTCGGTCGGGCCGCGCTCGCGCTTGAAATAACCGCCGGGAATGCGGCCCGCCGCGTAGTATTTTTCCGTGTAGTTGACGGTAAGCGGCAGGAAGTCGATGCCGGGTTTCGGCTGCTTGGCCGCGACAACGGTGGCGATGACGGTGGTCTCGCCGTAAGTGGCAATGACTGCGCCGTCCGCCTGGCGCGCGACCTTGCCGGTTTCCAGCGTTAGTTGTCGACCACCCCAGTCAAGTTGCACTCGATGAATGTTGAACATTGTGATTGTCTCTCATGGTTTTCGCGAAAGTGCGAAAGCCATAAGCAAGACGGCGAGACGCTGTCGGCGCAGCAGAGCTGCAATGCCGCATCAGCGTCTGGCGATCCTGCCATGGCCTTCGGACCTTGCTTAGATATGAACGGGCACTCGCCCATTCCACAAATCGGCAGCTTTGCTGCCGGGGAAAAAGCGGGCGCCTTATGCGCTCCGCCCACAAACGCGCGGGACTTCCCGCGCGGAAACTTTCAGCGGCGAATACCCAGCCGTTCGATCAGCTCCTTGTAACGGCCATCATCCGTGCGCCGGAGATAATCGAGAATTTGGCGCCGCTGCGACACGAGCTTGAGCAAGCCCCGCCGCGAATGGTTGTCCTTCACATGTGACTTGAAGTGATCGGTAAGATTGTTGATTCGCTCAGACAGCAGGGCAACCTGCACTTCGGGCGAACCGGTATCACCGGACTTGACGGCGTAAGTCTTAATGACTTCCGCCTTACGCGCTGTCGTTATCGACATCGTCATCAACCTTTTTGTCTGCCGGCTCGTCCAACGATGCCGGTTAAATTGAACACACGCCGAGGGACTATCTCGCCCCGCTCGACCTCGGCAATGGCCACAAGCTGGCCGCTTGAAGCGACCTGGACCATGCCGCGGAAGATGGAGGCGTCCCGTCCGCGCAATAATACGGCTTGGCCCCTAGCGAGCCTTGCCGCGTCTGCCGGGCTTATGGCCAGCGCCGGGATGTCGTCCAGCGCGGTCTCGATCGGCAGGAGCGTATCGGCGAGGTGTCCCTCGCCAGCGGTCGCTCTATGGCACAAAGCCTCGACCTGTTCCAGGGGTATCATTTCGCCCTCGTTGAACGGGCCGACCTGGCTCCGCCGCAGCGCTGAAACATGGCCGAAGGCGCCGAGCGCACGGCCAAGATCCCGGGCCAGCGAGCGGACATAGGTGCCCTTGCCGCACTCGGCGGCCAGCACCGCATGGTCGGAATCGGGAATTTCAACCAATTCGAGCCGGTGAATCGTGACCGGGCGGGGCGCCAGTTCGACGGTTTCGCCATCACGGGCGAGGTCGTAGGCGCGCTCGCCGGCAATCTTAACAGCCGAATAGCGCGGCGGTACCTGCTCGATCGTCCCGATAAAGCGCGGTAAGTGCGCTTTCAGGGCTGCGGCGTCGGGGCGGCTTTCGCTTGTCGCCACCACGCGGCCCTCGGCATCGTCGGTGTCGCGTTCCTCGCCCCAGCGGATGGTAAATTGGTAGGTTTTGCGGCTGTCGACAACGAAGGGAACGGTTTTGGTCGCTTCGCCGAGCGCGATCGGCAGGCACCCCGACGCCAGGGGATCGAGCGTGCCGGCATGGCCCACGCGCTTGGCGGCGTAGAGGTGCTTGATCACAGCGACCGCGTGCGTCGACGTCATGCCAACCGGCTTGTCGAGAACAATCCAGCCGTGAACGTCGCGCTTCGGCTTCTTTCGTCTTACCGGCGTCCCGTCCGTCCCGCTTTGCGTTGCGGGGTCGGGCGCCGCCGCGGATTCATGCGCGTTCATTGCTCGTCTTTCTCGCCGCCGAGGTCAGTCTTTGTCGCCGAGATCGCGTTGGACGACGGGCGCCCGTAAAAGCTTCTCGATGCGCTCCGCCTCGTCGAAGCGTTCGTCGACGCGAAATCGAATCTCGGGCGCGAATTTCAGGTTAACGCGCTTGGCAATCTCGCCGCGCACATAGCGTTTGTTGCGCTCGAGCGCATCGATCACATCCTCAGCGTCGCGGCCGCCGAGCGGCATGACGTAGATCGTGGCAAGGCGCAGATCTGGACTCATGCGCACTTCGGGCACGGTGATCATGTGCGTCTCGATGACCGGATCATGCACTTCGCCGCGAGTGAGCATGTCGGCAATTTCGTGACGGATCAATTCACCGACGCGCAGCTGGCGCTGCGAACCGCCGCCTGGAGACTGGTCGCGATGGGATTGACGTGCCATTTTCCTATTACCGTCGTGCGCGGGCCAGATCCGCGCAACTCGTTGCTAAATGCGTTGCTTTTATGATCGGGACTGCCGGAACGCGCCCGGCAATGACGACAGAGCCGATCAACGAACGTTGAGTCTTGAACTCACAGCGTTCGCTGCACGCTCTCCACCCGATAGCACTCGATGACGTCGCCGGCCTTCATGTCCTGGTAGTTCTCGAATGCCATGCCGCATTCCTGGCCGGCGACAACTTCGCGCGCGTCATCCTTGAAACGCTTGAGCTGCGACAGCTTGCCCTGATGGACGACAACGTTGTCGCGAATAAGTCGAACATTGGCGCCGCGCTCGACGGTGCCATCGGTCACGCGGCAACCGGCGACGTTGCCGACCTTGGAGACTTTGAAGATCTCCAGGATGGCGGCGTTGCCGAGCATGGTCTCGCGCAAAGTTGGCGCCAGCAATCCCGACATCGCCTTCTTCACGTCGTCGACGAGATTGTAGATGATGTCGTAATAGCGGATTTCGATGCCGGCTTGTTCAGCGGCCTCGCGCGCTTCCTTGTGGGCGCGGACGTTGAAGCCGATGATGACCGCGCGGGATGCTTCCGCAAGGGTAACGTCGGATTCGGTGATGCCGCCCGCACCGGCGAAGATGATGCGCGCGGCGACTTCTTCGGTGTTAAGTTTCTCCAGCGCGCCGACGATCGCTTCGATCGAGCCCTGCACGTCGCCTTTGATGACCAGCGGGAATTCCTTCTGACCTGACGTCTTGAGCTGATGCATCATCTGCTCAAGCGACCCGCGCATGCCGGTCTGGCGCGCCGCCATTTTTTCGCGGCGCTGGCGGTCGCGGTAATCGGCGATCTCGCGGGCGCGCGACTCATTGTCGACGACGGCGAGCCGGTCGCCGGCCTCAGGCGTGCCATTGAAGCCGAGCACTTCGACCGGCATCGAGGGGCCGGCGGCGACGACGGAATGGCCGGTATCCGACATTAGCGCCCGCACGCGGCCCCATGCGCTGCCGGCGACGACGATGTCGCCGGGTTTCAGCGTGCCGCGCTGCACCAGCACGGTAGCGACCGGACCGCGGCCGCGATCGAGGCGCGCCTCGATGACGGTGCCTTCGGCCGGACGGTTCGGATTGGCCTTCAGTTCAAGCACTTCGGCCTGCAGCGCGATGGTGTCGAGCAGCTTGTCGAGGTTGATCTTCTCTTTGGCCGAGACTTCGAGTTCGAGCACATCGCCGCCGAGCGTTTCGACCTGGATTTCGTGTTGCAGCAATTCGGTGCGCACGCGCTCCGGCTTGGCGTCCGGCTTGTCGATTTTATTGATCGCGACGATGATCGGCACTCTTGCCGCTTTGGCGTGCTGGATTGCTTCAATCGTTTGCGGCATGACGCCGTCATCGGCTGCGACCACAAGCACGACGATGTCGGTGATCTTGGCGCCGCGGGCGCGCATCGCCGTGAACGCCGCATGGCCGGGCGTATCGATAAACGTCACCCGTCCGCCGGACGGCGAGGTCACCTGATAAGCGCCGATATGCTGGGTGATGCCGCCGGCCTCGGCGGCCGCGACATCGGTCGAGCGAATAGCGTCGAGCAGCGAGGTCTTGCCGTGGTCGACATGGCCCATGATGGTGACCACCGGCGCCCGCGACTGCAGGCTCGCCGGATCGTCCGGCGTATCGAACATGCCCTCTTCGACGTCGGATTCCGCAACGCGCCGGACCGTGTGACCGAGCTCCTCGGCAATGAGCTGGGCGGTGTCGGCGTCGATCGTATCGGTGATCTTCGCCATGTGCCCCTGCGCCATGAGAATGCGGATCACGTCGACGCCGCGTTCGGACATGCGATTGGCCAATTCCTGGATCGTGATCGTTTCCGGGACCGTGACCTCGCGGGCGATTTTTTCCTTGGGTTCGTCGCGATGCCCGGACTGACGCTGCGTACGACGACGGAACGAGGCGACTGAGCGCTCGCGGATTTCATCGGCAGTGAGCGCGGTCACGACGGTAAGCCGGCCGCGGCGCTTTTCGACGCCGACACGCGGCGCTTTCGGGGCGGGCGCCGGCCGCGCAGCTACACCGCCGCGGCGGGCGGTCCGTGGCGCCTCGTCCTCCTCGGCTTCAAGCGCCGGGCGTGCTCCAGGCTTGGCTGCTAGCGTCGTCTCGGCGCCGAAGCGCTTCTTGGCGACTTCGTCAGCCTTACGCTTGGTCTCCTCGTCGTGCTTGCGGCGGACTTCTTCGTTGAGTTTCCGAGCTTCAGCGGCAACGCGCTCGGCGCGGTCGGATTCTTCGCGGGTACGGCGAACCCGGGCATCTTCCTCGGCGCGTTCACGTTCTTCGGTTTCGCGCAGTCGCGCATCGGCCAGCGCGTGTGCGCGGGCGTTGCGTTCGTCGTCGGTCAGCGTGCGCAGCACGACGCCTGAGGCTTTCGGGGCGGCAGCGGGGGCGACAGATGCGGGAGCGGCCGCCGCGGCCGGCGCCTTGGCCGGCGCGCGCGCCGCCGTGCCACGATCGTGCGCGGCGGGGGGCTCCGCTCGGACCTCGCCAGGACCGACGATGCGGCGCTTAACCTTCTCGACCACGACCGCCTTGCTGCGACCGTGGCTGAAGCTCTGGCGCACGACTCCCTGTTCGACGCCGCCGCGCTTTAGCGTCAGCGTCTTGGTCGGGGCCACGCTCAACTTCTCGCCGCTATTTTTGGTCGTCTCAGTCATTCTCTATCCGGTTCCATACACAGCAATATTCGGGTCGGGCTCAAATCGGACGGCGTTTTCGGGCTTTTCGCTCCCATCACCGGTCCGGAACCGTTCCAAGCGCCGTAAACGCGCCAAAAACGTGTCGCTCGAGGGCCCGGCAAGCAGCGCTGCATGTATCACATTTGGGCGGCCCAGTGCCAAATCCAATTGTGCCGAGGTCAAAAATCGAAAGACGCCAATGGCCGGGGCGCTTCGGCGCGCCAGCCCATCGAGCTTGCGGACCCCGTCGGCTGCGGCCTCGGCCGCATGCAGCAGCGCAACCACGTCGCCGTGCGCCAGGGCCGTCTCTACTTTGGTGAACCCGGCGATCGCCAGGGAAGCCTTGCCGGCGATCGCCAGCGCGTCGAGGGCCGACCGTTCGAGCAGGGTCCCGATTCGGTCAACCAGATCGGGGGGAAGGCGAACATCGCGCTTAAAACCGCGCGCAAAGACCTTCCGCTTGATGGCGTCCCGCAACGCATCCTGCGTCGCCGTCACCCAGACGCCGCGGCCTGGAAGCTTGCATTTGAGGTCGGCGACCGCTTCGCCCTCCGGCCCGACGACAAAGCGGATGAGGTCGGTGATCGGCCGCACCGCGCGCGTGGCAATGCACAGCCGTTCACGGCCGCTCGCCCGCGGTCCACTGTCGAGCTCGATTTCCTTCGAGGCGACGATCATGCCGGTATGCGGCTCCGCTCACGGTTGCGCCACGGCGGGGGCGGGGGCTGCTTCCGCAGCAGCCGGCGGCGCCGCCAGATCGGCTTCGCTTACCCAACCGGCTTTGAGGCGGGCCAGCATGATGATCGCCTCGCACTCCTCGCGCGTCAGCTCGAAGCCGTCGAGAATGCCCGGCTGGCGGACGGCTTCGCCGTCCTTGCGTTCGGTCCAGCCGGCGAGATCGTCGGTCGCGCAACCGGCGAGGTCTTCGACGGTTTTGACACCGTTCTCGCCGAACCTGACCAGCATCGCCGTGGTGACGCCCTCGATCTCCCTGAGGGCATCTTCAACGCCGAGTTCTACGCGCTTGGCGTCGAGTTCGGCTTCGATCTTGTCGAGATATTCGCGGGCGCGCGCCTGCAGTTCGGCCGCGGTGTCGTCGTCAAAGCCCTCGATACTGGCGATTTCCTTGGTATCGACGACCGCCAGTTCTTCGACTGAATTGAAGCCTTCCGAAGCCAGCAATTGCCCGATCACCTCGTCGACATTGAGGGTATCGATGAACATGCGGGTACGGTTCTCGAATTCAGCCTGGCGACGCTCGGATTCTTCCTGCTCGGTCAGGATGTCGATGTCCCAGCCCGTGAGCTGCGAGGCGAGGCGGACGTTCTGGCCGCGCCGACCGATGGCAAGCGAGAGCTGCTGATCGGGAACCACCACTTCGATGCGCTCGCGTTCTTCGTCGAGCACCACTTTGGCGACTTCGGCAGGCGCCAGCGCGTTGACGACAAACGTAGCGATATCGTGCGACCACGGGATGATGTCGATTTTCTCGCCTTGAAGTTCATTGACCACCGCCTGCACGCGCGAGCCGCGCATGCCGACGCAGGCGCCGACCGGGTCGACCGAAGAATCGCGCGACACGACGGCGATCTTGGCCCGCGAGCCGGGATCGCGCGCCACTGCCTTAACCTCGACGATGCCGTCGTAGATTTCCGGCACTTCCTGCGCGAACAGTTTCGACATGAATTGCGGATGCGTCCGGGAGAGAAAAATCTGCGGCCCACGCTGCTCGCGCCGGACATCATAGATGTAAGCGCGGATGCGATCGCCGTTGCGGAACACTTCGCGCGGCAGCATTTCGTCGCGGCGCACGATCGCTTCGCCGCGGCCGAGATCGACCACCACGTTGCCATACTCGACGCGCTTGACGATGCCGTTGACGATGTCGCCGATGCGGTCCTTGTATTCGTCATATTGCCGGTCGCGTTCGGCCTCGCGCACTTTCTGGACGATCACCTGCTTGGCCGACTGTGCGGCGATCCGCCCGTATTCAAGCGGCGGCAGCGGGTCGGCGATGGTGTCGCCAATCTGCGCGGCGGGATGACGCCGGCGGGCATCTTCGAGGCTGATCTGCGTCGCCGGGTTTTCCACGGTCTCGACCACCAGCATGTGGCGCGAGAGGTGAAGCTCGCCGCTTTTCGGGTCGATCTCGGCGCGCACCTCGGTCTCGCTGCCGTAACGGGAGCGTGCGGCCTTGGCGATCGCATCCTCCATGGCGCCGAGCACGATGCGCCGGTCAATCGCCTTTTCGCGGGCGACCGCCTCGGCGATCTGCAGCAGTTCGAGTTTGTTGGCGCTTACGGTCGCCATGGGTCAGTCTCCCTTGCGTTGGCTCTGCTTGCTCTTGCGCAGCGATGCCGCAACGAGCGCGTCAGTGAGAACAAGTCTTGCTTCCATCATGTCGTCGATCCGCAGCAACATTTCGGCACTTTCTGTTGCCGCCGTCTCGTGACGGATGCGGGCGCAGTCGCCTTGCGTGCCGATGAGTTCGCCGCGAAATCGCTTTCTGCCGTCGACCGGAATCTGCATTTCGACGTGCGCCACGGACCCGGCATAGCGATCGAAATCCGAGCGCCGCACCAACGGCCGATCGATGCCAGGCGACGAAATCTCCAGCCGATATGCGCTTTCGATCGGATCGGCGACATCGAGCACCGGCGACAGGGCCCGTGATGCGGCCTCGCAGTCTTCGATGGCCATGGTGCCGTCCGGCCGCTCTGCCATGATCTGGACCGTACAGCCGGCAAAGCCGGATATGCGCACGCGAACAAGCCGATAGCCCAGCGAAGCGAGTACCGGCTCGACCAATGCGGCGACGCGCGCCGCCCGTCCCGGCTCGACGATGAGCCGTGGTTCGTCGCAAAAGCTCGTAAACGCAACATTCGTCGGCCTGTCGTCCATGCTGTTCGGCCATCAATCCCGCGAACGTCGACTGCGAAGCGCCGTCATGCCTTAGGTCAGGCTTACCTCAGGTAATAAAAAAGAGCGGGTCCCGGGGGAACCCACTCTCAAAACCGCTCGGATCATCCGATCGTTATGAGGTATCCATGACGGACCCTCCAAATATAGCCGTTCGTGGAGCCTTTGCAAGGGTGGTTCAGGGATCGGTAATCAGTAGCCGGTAATCAATAAACCAATACGGGCCGAAAACGGCATAATTCCACTCCCGAACGTCCAAACATTGGTGCCTGATGGGTGCCGCCACCTCGCTCATTCCAGAGCTCGAAGACGTCCTCCAACACGGCTCGCGGCATAAGCGCGCCGCGGCGTTGCGGCGCGTTACAGCACTATTTCTTGACGGTGCGGACAGCTACGGCGACGCGCATATCGAGCTGTTCGACGATATTATTGCAGTCCTCATCGAAGAAATCGAAAGCAAAGCACGCGCCGAGCTTTCGCATCTGCTGGCGCCGGTCGAAAACGCGCCGGTCAGGGTGCTGCGCATCCTGGCCAACGACGACGATATTGCGATCGCCGGCCCGGTGCTCAAGCTGGCTCCCCGGCTGCAAGAGGCCGATCTCGTTGATCTCGCCAGAACCAAGAGCCAAGCCCATCTTCACGCCATCTCGACCCGTCAGGCGCTTGGCGAAGCGGTTACCGACGTTCTGGTGCGCCGCGGCGATCGCGACGTCGCGCGCAGTGTTGCCGATAATCGCGGTGCGCGTTTTTCCGATACGGGTTATTTCCGCCTGGTTAAGCGTGCCGAAAGCGATAGCGTGCTCGCCGAGAAGGTGGGACTGCGGCCGGACATTCCGCCACCGCTGTTCCGCGAATTGCTGATACGCGCCACTGCAGTCGTTCATAGGCGCTTGCTCGCCTCGGCGACGCCGCAGTTACAGGCGGAAATACATCGCGTCTTGGAGAAAGTCTCAAGCGAGGTTGGCTCGCGCGTCGTGGCGCGTGATTACCGCGCCGCGCAGCGTGTGATCCTTCACCTGCTCCGGGCCGGAGGCATGAACGAAGCTGCGCTGGCCGCATTTGCCGACCACAACAAATACGAAGAGACTGTTGTTGGGCTTGCGGCGCTTTCCAAAGTGCCGATCGACGTCACCGAACGGCTGATGGCGGGAGAGCGACCCGATCCCGTGCTCATTCTCTGCAAAGCGCTCGGCATGAGCTGGCCGACGGTGAAGTCCGTCATTACCGTACGTCCCGACGGCAAACCGCCATTTAGCCTGGGCCTTGATGCCGCCATCGCCAATTACGACCGGCTCTCGTCTTCAACCGCACAGCGCGTGGTGCGATACTGGCAAGTGCGGCAGAACCACAAGAAGCAGTAATTCCGCGCGCGATATCTCAGACTCTTCTGAACACTAAAAAACACGATGGGCGGTCTGCGCGCGTGGCCTTGGCGTGATAGCGCGTCCCGGTAAAGCCGGGCCACGGCTTGCGCCAATCGTCGGCGCGCTGTGCCGTCCATTCGAAGACACTCGACCGGACGAAGCGCTGCAGCGTCCAGGCGGCGTAATCGGCAATATCGGTCACGAAGCGGAAATCGCTGCCCGGGCGCAGGATGCGACCGAGTTGCGCCACCATCTCGTCCTGAACGAAGCGGCGTTTCCAGTGCCGCCGCTTCGGCCACGGATCCGGGTGGATCAGGTCGATGCGCGCCAATGACATTTCCGGAAGCCACGCGATCAAATCGGCGGCGTCGTCGAAATGCAGACGGATATTGCGCAGATTGTTGCTTTCGATCGCGGCGAGTGCCTTGGCCATGCCATTGAGGAAGGGCTCGACGCCGACATAACCGGTGTCCGGCCGCTCGCGCGCTTGCGCGATCAGCGCTTCGCCGCCGCCGAAGCCTATTTCGAGAGCAATATTGGTCACGGGGACCGGGAACAGTGCGCTGAGCGGAGCGGGAGCGGGGCGGGAAAGATCAAGCGCAAGCTGCGGCAGCAAGGTTTCAAGGAGCCGCGCCTGATTTGGGCGCAGCTTGTGTCCCTTGCGCCGTCCAAAAAACGCGCGCGGTTGGGATACCGGAATCGTCACCAGGAATCATGCTCCGCGACGGCGGAGCATCCCCTCAACATCCGCCGGCGAGGACATCCGCCACCGGCGGGTACGGAATCGACCGCCGCCGTGGATGATGACAGTCGGCGCCGCGTGCGGCAATCAGCGCATTTCGCGCTTGAGCGCGTCCGCGAGGTCGGTCCGCTCCCAGGAGAAACCGCCGTCTTTTTCCGGAGCGCGCCCGAAATGGCCGTAAGCGGCGGTGCGCCGGTAAATCGGCTTGCTGAGTTTCAGGCTGCGCCGAATATTCGTCGGCCGCAGAGGAAACAGTTGCGGCAGAACTTTTTGCAGCTTCGCCTCTTCCACCTTGCCGGTGCCATGCGTGTCGACCAGCAGCGACATCGGATCGGCAACGCCGATGGCGTAGGCGATCTGGATGGTGCAGCGCTCGGCGAGCCCGGCCGCGACCACGTTCTTTGCCAGGTAGCGTGCGGCATAGGCGGCCGAACGATCGACCTTGGTCGGATCCTTGCCGGAGAACGCGCCGCCGCCGTGCGGGGCATAGCCGCCGTAGGTGTCGACGATGATTTTTCTGCCGGTGAGGCCGCAATCGCCGTCGGGTCCGCCGACGACGAAGTTGCCTGTCGGATTGACCAGAAAATCACCGGCCTTGGTCGGCATCCAGCCCTTCGGCAGCGCCGATTTAACGGTGTCGGCGATCATCTCGCGCACCATGCCGGGAGAATATTTCTTGCCGTTGCGGGTCTGCGCATTGTGCTGCGTCGACACCACCACCTTGGTGCAGGCCACCGGCTGGCCCTCGACATATTTAACCGTGACCTGGCTTTTGGCGTCGGGCTGCAAATCGAACAACGCGCCCGAGCGGCGCTTCTCGGACAGCACCTTGAGGATTTTGTGCGCGAAATAAATCGGCGCAGGCATGAACGAGCCCTTCTCGTAGACTTCGCTCTCGGTGCAGGCAAAGCCGAACATCATGCCCTGGTCGCCGGCGCCTTCCTGATCGCCGGTCTTGGTCTTCTTGGCATTGACGCCCATGGCGATGTCGGGGGACTGGCCGTGCAGCAGCACCTCAATGTCGGCGCCGTAGTAGGAGAAGCCGTCCTGGTCGTAACCGATATCCTTGACGACACCGCGCGCGATTTCGGCAATCATCTCACGATTGACCACGGCTTTGTCGCCGTGCTTGTGGAACAACGGGGATTGGCCGCGACCTTCGCCGGCTATGACAATCTTGTTGGTGGTGCACAGAGTCTCGCAGCCCAACCGGGTATTGACCGCGCTCTCGTCGGCGATGCCCAGCTTGATATCGTTTTCGATGAAGGCATCGAGCACGGCATCCGAGATTTGGTCGCACACTTTGTCAGGGTGGCCTTCGGATACCGATTCGCTCGTGAACAGATAGTTGGCGCGTGACACAGCGAAACACTCCCTCGTAACTGGCGGTTCAAGCCTTATTGGCCGGCGCTCGCGCGGCGATTTTCCGCGCTGAATAAGCTGGTTGTTGCAGCGTACCCCTGCGCGGTCAAGATGTGGGCCAAAGGTGGGCGACTGCCTGCGCCCTCATAAGGGAAACAGCGGATGCCGTCAGCGCCTTTCGCGGCCGGCAATTTGCTCGACGAGGTCGACGATGCGCCGCCGCAGCTTTGAATCATCGATGCGCATGAACGCCTTGGTCAGCGCCAAGCCATCGGATGTAGCAAGAAAGTCGGACACATAGGCCGGCGATGGCGCTTCGCCCAATCCCTCATGTCGACCGGACACCTGGGCGTGCGGGGCGCCCTCGAAAAAGAAAGAAACCGGGACCTGAAGGATATGGGAAATCTGCTGCAGTCGGCTCGCACCGATGCGGTTGGTGCCCTTCTCGTATTTTTGGACCTGCTGAAACGTCAGCCCCAGCGAGTCCCCGAGTTTCTCCTGGCTCATGCCGAGCATCATGCGGCGCATGCGCACGCGGCTGCCGACATGCTTGTCGGTCGGGTTCGGCGCCTTCTTTGCGAGCATAGCCATCAACAACTCCTGTGCCGCGTTCTTTACCGCAATACCAATAGATAGCAAATCCGTCACACTCGAAACTATTTTTTTACTTGGCTCGTCACTCATACAAGCCACCTGTATTTGTTGCATTCCCATTGAATGAGGAAACAACGCATAGCTGCCCCGACGAATAACAGCGCAATACATGTTTCTGCGCGCATCAGTTGCGCCGGTGACCTACGAAACAGCCTGTGGTAATAAGATAACTATTTCTACGCGCAATCTACAACCTGTTAGCACGCCCAATCCTGCCGAAAGGCGCGTCGCCCAGGATCAGCTTTTCAATTGATCCGCTCGCAGCCGGCGACGCGCGACGGCAATAAGCGCGATCAGAACCATAATACCGGCCGGCACATCGCCGAGACGAACGTAGAGCGGCGCCCCAATCGCTTTCGGCAGCGGCGCATCAACAACACCCTCGGCGCCCAGCGGCAATGAGTTAACGATCCGACCGAGCGGATCGACGACGGCCGAGATGCCGGTATTCGCGGCGCGCGCCAACGGCAGGCCCAGTTCGATTGCGCTGACGCGGGCCTGCTGGAAATGCTGGTACGGTCCCGTGGAAATGCCGAACCAGCCATCATTGGTCACGTTGACGATCCAGCCCGGGCGCTTGCCGGGCGGCATCACCTGGCCGGGAAAGATGACCTCGTAACAAATGAGCGGTAGCGCAATCGGAGCGCCCGGTATGGCAATGAGCCGGTGACGGTCGCCGGAAAGAAATCCGCCGCGCTGCTCCGTCAGTTCTTCCAGGCCGAGCAACTCGAGTGTGTGTTCGAACGGCAAATACTCGCCGAAAGGCACGAGATGGACTTTGTCGTAAACCGCGGCAATCGAGCCGGTGTGATCGATGACATAAATCGAATTATAAACTCCGGATGCCGCCGGATTGTCCGGATTGGCAAGCCGAATGGCGCCGGTGATCAGCACCGAGTGCGGCGACAGCAAATTCGTAATCTGGGCCAGTGCATCGGCCTCGCGCGTCAGAAAGAACGGAAAAGGCGATTCCGGCCAGATCAGTTGGGTCGTATCGCCCATCCCTTGCGATTGTGGGTCGGCGGCGCGATTGGACAACGCAACGTAGCGCTTCATCACCTCGTCTTTGGCGGCGTAATTGAAACGAACGTCCTGCTGTAAATTCGGCTGCATGATGCGCAAATGCACGCCATCCACCAGGCGTGTCGGCGTGTCGGCGAGCCGCCGCGCGCCGAATCCGGCAAGCGCGGCAAGCACGACGATACCGAGGGTGAGCGGCAGCCAGGTCCGGCGCGTTTCAGCCGGGTCGTCCCACAGCGTCGCGGGACTGGCGAATACGACAACAGCGATGAAGGTAAGGCCCCAAATGCCGAATACGGAAGCGGCCTGCGCCAAGGCCAGTGGTGCCGTCAGCGCATAGCCGAAGGCGTTCCAAGGGAATCCAGTGAACAGATGACCGCGCAACCATTCCGATGCGGTCATCGTGACACCCAACGCCAGAATCCGCATCGCACCTCGCACCCACAGTATTCGCGCCAAGGCGACACCGAGCGCCGTATAGACGGCGAGCACGGCGGGCAGGCCGATGACGGCAATGGGCAAGAGCCAACCGAAGGTCGGCGCATCGACGAGAAAGGCGTAGCCGATCCAATAAAGGCCGGCGACAAAGTAGCCGAAACCGAACCACCAGCCGATCGCCGCTGCGGCGGCAACTCCACCCCAGCGTCCGACTCCGGCACCGTCGATAAGCCAGACCAGTGTCGGAAAAGTCAGAAACAGAACCGGCCAGGCATCAAACGGTGCCATGGCCAATGCTGAAATCACGCCGGCGGCGAACGCGATCAGCCGGCGCCGCCAGCCCCAGGACAGCACGATGGCGTGGATCAACCCTCTCACGAGGTTCGCGGCGTGTTCGGGTTAGGCCGTTCGGCTTCGTCGCGCGAAGGGGCCGGCCGGGCCGGCGGTGTTCTTGCTGGTGCCGGTATCTCCCGCGCCGTGGCGGGACGCCGGTCTTTACGCAGGTAGATCCTGACGCGTTTGACGCGGCGCGGGTCGGCGTCGAGCACCTCGGCTTCGAACGGCTCCGGTAAAGGTACGAGCTCTCCTCGCACCGGAACGTGGCCGGCTTTGGTGACAAGATAGCCGCCAAGCGTGTCGACCTCCTGCGCAGCCTCGCCGACGGCGAACGCCTCACCGATCGAGCTGCGGACTTCTTCCAGGCTGGCGCGTCCGGTCGCCAAAAACGAGCCGTCGCTCTGTCGCGTCACCGCGGGCCCTTCGTCTTCGTCATGCTCGTCGGCGATATCGCCGACAATGAGCTCGACCAGATCCTCGATCGATACCAGCCCATCGCTGCCGCCATACTCGTCGATGACGAGCGCGAGATGAATGCGGGTTGCCTGCATTTTGGCAAGCAGATCCAGCGCCGGCATCGACGGCGGCGCGTACAGCATTTCGCGCACGATCTTCGCCGACGACAAGGGTAATGAAAGATCGATACTTGCAAAATTAAGGTCGCCGGTAGGCGTGTGTTCGCCTTGGCCGGCAACGCCGGGCGCTTGCGCCGCTCGCGCGGCCATGAACGCGATCAGGTCGCGGATGTGAACCATGCCGGTCGGATCGTCGAGCGTGTCGTTGTAAACGACGAGCCGCGAATGGCTTGCTACCTCGAAGACTTTGACCAGATCGCCGAGCGCGATGTCCTGTTGCACGGCGACGATATCGGCGCGCGGCACCATGATGCGTTCGATCCGGGTTTCCCGCAGACCGAGGATGTTTTTCAGCATGGCGGCTTCTTCGGGCGAAAAACCCGATTGCGGCTGCTCGGCGGTGAGGACAAGCTCGAGATCGGCCCGTGTCGACGCTGCCTTCCAGCCGAACAGGATGCGCATGACGTGAGTGAGCCAACCTTCCGGCTGCGCGCTCGGTTCCCGCATCACCATCGGAAGGCCACGGTGCTCGTTCTCGGTCCGGTCGGTTTGTTGGTTGGATTGAGCCATCTCTGATTTCGATATCACGCTTGGCGTCGGTTCTCGGTATTCCAGGTCGTGGCGATGTTAGCGCCGGAAGTCTTGGGGTTCGATCTGTCAGGATTTCCGGCGGCGCTTAGCGGGCTTTTTTGGCCCGGCAATCGCGGCAGCGCGGGGTCCGGGAAGATAGGGATCAGCGATGCCAAGATCGCGGAGAATTCTGCGCTCGGTGTGTTCCATCTTGAGGGCGTCCTTGGGCTGTTCGTGATCGTAGCCGACCAAATGCAGGAAACCGTGCACGGCAAGATGGGCGAGATGATGGGGGAGCGCCTTGCGCTCCGAGCGGGCTTCGCGCGCGATGGTCTCGAAGGCGAGAACGATGTCGCCAAGATGCTTGGCCGCCAGTCGGGCCGGCACATTCTTGGTCGGGAATGACAGCACGTTGGTAGCCTTATCGATGCCTCGCCAGTCTCGGTTAAGGGCGCGAATAGCCGAATCGTCGGTCAGAACGATAGCAAGCTCGGCAGCCTTTGTTGACAGCAGGGCGGCAGCCCGGGTGACCGCCCGCCGCACGACCGGTTCCAGCTTTTCGGGGTCTTTCCAATGGTCGCTGGCGATGAGGATATCGATCGTGAGCGTGGGGCGCGCCGCACGCGTCATTCCCGCCGCTCGCGCTTCTTCGCCGCCTCCTTGTCGTAGGCCTCGACGATGCGAGCCACGAGCTCGTGGCGGATCACGTCGGCGGCGTTAAAGGTGACATGGCCGATACCTTCGACGCCTTCCAGCAGCCGTACCGCGTCGGCGAGCCCGGAGGTTTGGCCGGACGGCAAATCGACCTGGCTTGGATCGCCGGTCACTACCATGCGGCTGTTCTCGCCGAGCCGCGTCAGCAGCATTTTCATCTGCATCGCGGTGGTGTTCTGCGCCTCGTCTAGAATAATGGCCGCGTTCGCCAAGGTGCGGCCGCGCATGAAAGCAAGCGGCGCGATCTCGATCTCGGTCGACTGCAAAGCGCGCTCGACAATGCGCGCGTCCATCAGGTCGTAAAGCGCGTCGTAGATCGGCCGCAGATAGGGATCGACTTTTTCACGCATGTCGCCGGGCAGGAAGCCGAGCCGTTCGCCCGCCTCGACCGCCGGCCTCGACAACACGATGCGATCAACTTCCTTGCGCTCGAAGAGCTGTACAGCATGCGCAACCGCGAGCCAGGTCTTACCGGTACCGGCCGGACCCGTCGAGAACACTAGCGCGTGGCGCTTGAGCGCCCGAATATAGGCGTCCTGTGCCGGCGTACGGGCGCGCACGCGCCGCTTACGAAGATTGATCTCCTCAAAGCTCTCCCGCGCGGCGGCGGGATCGAAATCGAACAATGAGGCCTGCGACAACGCGAGACGAATCGTCCCTTCGACATCACCTTGAAGCAATTCGTCGCCGCGCTTAAGCCGCTCGTAAAGGCTTTCGAGGACGCGGCGCGCCTGATCGCAGGCTTCGCGCGAGCCTTCGATGGTGACCGTGTTGCCGCGCGAATTGGCGACGACGCCGAGTCGGCGTTCGATCAGAGCGAGGTTTTGTCCGTATTGCCCGAACAGCGTCGAGGCGCGGCGATTATCGTCGAAAGTCAGCGTGATCTGTGTCGCATTTTCCGGCGCGGTGAAAACCGATTGATCCGTTTCACGTGCTGCCAAGTCAAGCTCCTGCGGGAATCGAAACGGGATGCGGTGTGGGCATTAGCGTCGACTGTTGCATGTCGGGAGCTGCAATATCACCGAACAGGCTGTTGCTGGCGATCTCGGTGATCGTCACGCCGGCGATCTCGCCGATCAGCGAGGCGGGCGCCGTGACCTGCACCGGCTGCAGATAAGGCGAGCGACCGACCAATTGGCCCGGATGACGGCCCGGCCGTTCGAACAGCACGCCAAAGCTGCGGCCGAGACAATTGCGATTGAACGCGGCCTGATTGCGATCGATCGTCTGTTGCAGGCGCTGCAAACGTTCGGACTTCGTGGCTTCGTCGATTTGATCGGCCATGTCGGCGCCAGGCGTTCCCGGCCGCGGCGAATATTTGAAGGAGAACGCGCCGGAAATACCAACGTCCTCGGCGAGGTTGAGCGTGGCGGCAAAATCGCTCTCGGTCTCGCCCGGAAAGCCGACGATGAAATCCGACGTGAGCGCGAGATCGGGCCGCGCCTTGCGCAGGCGGCGCACGATGTCGAGATAATCCGCTCGTGTGTGGCGGCGGTTCATCGCCGCGAGAACACGGTCGGATCCCGATTGGACCGGCAGATGCAGTTGCGGCATGAGTTCATGCAAATCGCGATGCGCCGTTATTAGGTCATCGTCCATGTCACGCGGATGACTGGTCGTATAGCGCAACCGGGCGATGCCGTTGATGGAAGCCACGCGATGAAGAAGCCGCGCCAACGACCACGGCCGGCCATCCGGGCCATCGCCGTGATAAGCGTTGACGTTCTGGCCGATCAGCGAGATCTCGCGCACGCCGGCCGCCGCCAGATGCTCGACTTCGGCGAGAATCTTCGCCACCGGTCGCGAAATCTCGGCGCCGCGGGTGTAGGGCACCACGCAGAAGGTGCAGAACTTGTCGCAACCCTCCTGCACCGTGACAAACGCGCTTACGCCGCGCGCGCGTGTCGCCGCCGCGCTCGGCGCGGCAAGATGATTGAATTTGTCGTCGATCGGGAATTCCGTATCGACGGCCTTGCCGTCGCGCGTGGCGCGCCGCAGCAAGTCGGGCAGGCGATGATAGCTCTGCGGACCAAATACCAGATCGACGGCGGGCTGACGGCGGATGATTTCTTTCCCCTCCGCCTGCGCCACGCAACCGGCTACCGCGATGACCACCTGACGGCCCGCGGCGGCGGCAGCTTCCTTCAAGCGGCGCACGCGGCCGAGCTCGGAGTAAACCTTCTCCGCCGCCTTCTCGCGAATATGGCAGGTGTTGAGAATGACCAGATCGGCGTCGTCGGCGGACGTGGTGTCGACATAGCCTTGCGGCGCCAAAGTGTCCGCCATACGACGCGAATCGTAGACGTTCATCTGGCAACCGAACGATTTGACGTAGAGCTTGCGGGGTCCGTTCATGCCGGGTGATGCCGAGCCTAAGCCCTTATCTAAGCTCGCAAATTCCGCTTCCTGCGCGCTGCGGCGAGGTCGCCGCTCAAGGCCGATGTCTTAGCGGGATTCTGGGCGAAAGGGAATGCTCAGTCCATCGGTTGGATATTGGCATCCGCGATCACTTTCGCCCATTTGGCGATCTCGGTTTTCATATAGGCATCAAGTTGCCCAGGCGTAGTGCCGCCCGCACCGCTGTTGGTCATGCCGAGGTCGGCATAACGCTTTTTGGTGTCGTCACTGGCAAGGGCTTGCACGGCTGCAGCGTTGAGCTTGGCGATAACGTCCGTGGGCGTTCCGGCTGGTGCGACGAGGCCGAACCAGGTCTCGGCGGCAAATCCGGGCAGTGTCTCCGCCACCGTCGGAACGTCAGGCACGAGTGGCGAGCGTTGCGTGCTGGTGACCGCGATGGCGCGCAGCGTACCGCCCTTAAGCTGACCCATGATCGCGGACAGGTTGGCGAACATGGCCGGGATTTGCCCAGCGACGAGGTCATTAATCGCGCCGGCTTCGCCGTGATAGGGGATGTGGGTCATCTTGATGCCGGCAGCGTATTGAAACATTTCCGAGGCGATGTGCGGAGTTGTCCCGACACCGCCGGTGCCGAAGATGATCTTGCCTGGATTGGTCTTGGCCATGGCGATCACATCGGCCGTGGTATGAGCCGCGAACGACGGGTTGACGATGAGCACGAGCGGAGACGCCCCGCAGTAAGCGACGGGGGCAAAATCCTTGACCGGATCGATCGTTGCCTTGCGATAAAGCCGCGGCGCGACCGCGAGCACGGTCTGGCTCGCCATCATCAGCGTGTAACCGTCCGGCGGCGATTTAACGACGTCCTCCGCTGCGAGCAGGCCGCTCGCACCGGTGCGGTTCTCGACCACGACCGACTGGCCGAGAATTTGCGACATCTTCTGCGCTACGATTCTGGCGGCAACGTCGGTGCTGCCGCCGGCCGCGAAGCCGACAACGATTTTGATCGGCCGTTGGGGAAAGGCGCTCTGGGCGCGCGCAGCGCCGGCGGCAAAGCACACAGCAAGCGTCAACAATAGCGCGCTGCGCCATAATCGCATCGCCATCGGCTATCCTCCCCTACGGCCCGAATTGATCCGGGTCCGTTTTCATTCTAGTCGTTTGACGGCGGTACGTCAGCCGAGATCGCGGCGCAGCACCAGGGCTGCCATGCCGCCGGAATAATAGCCCTGGCGCTGGCCGACTTCGCGAAAACCGGCGCGTTTGTAGAGCGCGCGGGCCGGCGCATTATCCTTGCCGACTTCGAGAAACACCGCGCGTATCCCGAGGCCGGCCAGGCGCCGCAGATGCAGGTCAAGTAACGGCCGCGCCAGGGCGCGCCTGCGCCAAGCCGGCGCAATAGCAACCGATAGGATCTCGGCATCGCCTGCCGCCTGGCGCGACAGAATAAAACCGATCAATTTGCCGCCGCTCATGACACGGTGAGCGATGACATTACTCTCAAGCAAAAGCCGGTGGATCTCGTATTCGCTCCAGCCGCGCTGGAACGACGCGGCATGCACCGGGGCGATTGCCGCGGCGTCAGCCGATCGCGCCTCCGAGACGGCGGGTTCGCCGCGCGAAAACAAGCGGTAGATGAAGTTCATCATCGGCGCGGCAGGGAAGCAGCGTTTTGCGGCTGCGCATCGGCAGCGCGCAGATAGAGCGGTTTCGGCGGCGCGCTTGCTTCCGGTCCGACGGCGCCGATCTGCGCCACCCAGCCGATATCGGGCGCATCGCGCCCGTCGACCGTTACTGGATTCGGGGCCGTGCCGGCGAATGCCCCGGCAACCGTTTGGGCAGCCGACCCGACGATATGGGCCGGCGCCGCGGATGCCGCGCGCACCGCGTCGCTCAATGGCGCAAGGCGTGGGGCAATACGGGTTCGTCCACCGGGATCGAAAACCTGCAGATACACATGTCCATGCCGTGCATCGATGGCCGCAATGACCGGACTTTTATCGTCGATGCCGAGATAGGGTGCGGCATAGGCGGACAAAGTCGATACGCCCACAGCCGGGATCTTACCCGCAAGCGCAAAACCGCGCGCCGCCGACAGGCCGACCCGCAGCCCCGTGAAACTGCCGGGTCCCGTCGTCACCACCACGCGGTCGAGATCGGAAAAAGCCATGCCGGCTGTTTTCATGACCCGGGCGATCAGCGGCAACAGCGCCTCGGCATGGCCGCGGATCATGGGCAGGCTTTCGCTTGCCATGATGCCGCTGCGACCGTTGCCCTGACGGCCGCCATCGGCCGTCTCCAGCACCGCAGCGGAGCAGGCCGCCAGTGCCGTATCGATGGCGAGCACTCGCATGGAAAATCGAATTATCCCGATACCCGGCGCGTCGCGCCGGCTCACTTCGGTCCCGTCCCCCCGGGTCTTATCACGTCGGCCCCATCATGTGGCCACGCCGGCCACGCTACATCGGGCGGACTTCGGTGACGTCGGGGATGAAATGGCGCAGCAAATTCTGAATGCCGTGACGGAGCGTCGCGGTCGACGACGGGCAGCCCGAGCAGGCGCCCTTCATGTTGAGATAGACGACGCCGTCCTTGAAACCGCGGAAGGTGATGTCGCCGCCGTCATTGGCGACGGCCGGGCGGACCCGGGTTTCGATCAACTCCTTGATGGTGGCGACGGTGTCGGCATCGGCGGCGTCGAAGAATTCGTCGCCGTCGCTTTTCTCTGCGCCGCCCTCATTCACGAGCGGCGCGCCGGACATGAAATGCTCCATGATGGCGCCGAGGATCATCGGCTTGAGCTGCTGCCAGTCGCCCACGTTCTTGGTCACGGTGATGAAATCGGAACCGAAGAACACGCCGCTGACGCCGGCGATACCGAACAGCCGCTCGGCAAGCGGCGACCGCTCCGCCGCTTCGGCGTCGCGCAAATCAAGCGTGCCGCTTTCGAGCACCGCCCGGCCGGGCAGGAATTTGAGCGTTGCCGGGTTCGGGGTCGCTTCGGTCTGGATAAACATTTTTCGTCCTCCGTCACCCTGCAGCTCGACCCTCAAGGCCGGGCCGTGACTGGCCTAAACATACCACAATACGTGGCGAATTGCGCTGGAAGTTCAAGGGCGAGGAACGCGCCTAGGACCGCACAAAGCCGACGACGTCCTTGACGGCGTTCATCGTCTGACGGGCGATCTTCTGCGCCCGTACCGCGCCGTCCCCCAGCACGGCGTCGATTGCCACGGGATCGCTCAGCAGCCGTTTCATTTCCGCGCCGATCGGCCCGAGCTTGGCGACGGCGAGATCGGTCAGCGCCGATTTGAAGGCCGAGAACTGGGCGTTGCCAAATTGCGCCAGCACGCCGGCGCGGTCGATATCGGCGAGTGCCGCATAGATGCCCACCAAGTTGTCGGCCTCGGGGCGCACCGCCAGACCTTTTTCGTCGCTTGGCAGCGGCTCCGGATCGGTCTTGGCGCGGCGAATTTTCTGCGCGATGGCGTCGGCGTCGTCGCTGAGATTAATGCGAGAAAAATCGGACGCGTCCGATTTCGACATTTTCTTGGAACCGTCGCGCAGCGACATGACGCGCGTCGCTTCGCCGGTGATCAGCGGCTCGGGCAGCGGAAACAACGCGTCGCCGTAGCCATGTTGTTGAATCGATTGCGCGAAGTCGTTGTTGAATTTTTGTGCGACGTCGCGGGAGAGTTCGAGGTGCTGTTTCTGGTCGTCACCGACCGGCACATGGGTGGCGCGATAGACCAGAATGTCGGCCGCCATCAGCGTCGGATAGGCATAGAGGCCGACCGATGCGTTCTCGCGGTCTTTACCGGCCTTTTCCTTGAACTGCGTCATGCGGTTGAGCCAGCCCAGCCGGGCGACGCAATTAAAGACCCAGGCAAGCTCGGCGTGCTCGGCAACCTGGCTTTGGTTGAACACAATGTGCTTTTTCGGATCGATTCCGCAGGCAATGAACGCCGCGGCAACTTCGCGAATGGCGTGCGGCAGTTCGGCCGGATCCTGCCATGTCGTAATCGCGTGCAGATCGACGACGCAATAGATGCAGTCGTAGCGGTCCTGCAATTCCACGAAGCGTTTGATGGCCCCGAGATAGTTGCCGAGATGTAGATTGCCGGTCGGCTGCACGCCGGAAAAAACCAGTTCTTTGAACACCATGACTTTGTAAGCCTGCGGAAAACCGATGCCGATCGCGTGTCCAATGCCACGGCGTCGGCTTGCCGTGCAAGGGGCGGCCGCTATAGTGCGCCTCCCGCTGCGACAGAGGCCTTGGCGACCGCATGACTTTGACCCGCTACGACGTTCTCGGCATCGGCAACGCGATCGTCGACGTGATCGCCCGCGCCGAGGAGGATTTTTTGCTCACCCAGGGCATGCGCAAGGGCGCGATGGCGCTGATTGACGAAGCCCGCGCCCAGGCGATCTATGACGCCATGGGCCCGGCGGTGGAAACCTCCGGCGGCTCGGCGGCAAACACGATTGTCGGGCTTGCCTCGCTCGGCGCGCGCACCGCCTTTGTCGGGAAGATCAAGGACGATCTGCTCGGCCGCGCCTATAGCCACGATATTCACGCCGCCGGCGTGAGTTTTGCCACCAAGCCTGCCGTCGCCGGTCCGTCGACCGGGCGCTGCTATGTCCTGGTGACGCCGGACGGCGAGCGCACCATGAACACTTATCTTGGCGCAGCGCAGGATCTGCATCCGAGCGATATCGATGACGATGCAATCGCCGCCAGCGCGGTGGTCTATCTCGAAGGCTATTTGTGGGATCCGAAGAACGCCAAGGACGCCTTCGTCAAGGCGGCAAAGATCGCGCACCAGGCCGGGCGGAAGGTGGCCCTGTCATTGTCGGACGCCTTCTGCGTCGACCGTTGGCGCGACGAGTTTTTGCAGCTGATGCGCACGCGCACCGTCGATCTGATTTTTGCCAACGAGGCCGAGCTGCACAGCCTTTATCAAAGCTCGGATTTCAATTCCGCGATCGCCGCCTTGCGCGCCGATATTGATGTTGCGGTGGTGACGCGGAGCGAAAAGGGTTGCCTTGTTGTCGGGCCCGATGGCGCCGAGGCGGTGCCGGCCTTTCCGGTCGAGCGGGTAGTCGATACCACCGGGGCAGGGGACCTGTTTGCGGCCGGTTTTTTATCCGGCCTTGCGCGCGGCGCCGACGACCGCACCTGCGGGCGGCTCGGCGCCCTCGCGGCGGCCGAAGCGATCGGGCATATCGGCGCGCGGCCGGAAATGTCGCTGCAGGACCTCGCTCGCGATAACGGCTTGTTGGATTAGCGCCCGCGGCGGCCTGCAAAAATCTCCGGTAACCAATTGCTAACCGAACCCGGTTAACGACTGGTCAACTGTAATTCCGGAGATGCAGACATGGCTGAGAACCCGGACCACGGCAGCGGCGACAACGAGAAGGCGCGTTTCGACGCCGCCTCTGAGGACGGGAGCAAAGCCGTGATTAGCAATCTGCCGATGGTCGTGGCGCCGAAGCTCGGCGCTGGAGAAGATGACGCAATCGACGAGGAGATTGGCGAGGCTGCGAAGGACACCGGCGGTCCCGCGGCACATGGGCAACCCTCAGCGCAGTCTTCGCGGTTTTTGATGCTTGCTGCAACGGTCGCCTTTGCCGCCGCGTTCGGCTCCTTTATCGGATCGGTGTCGGGATCGGGGATGGTGAGCTTTCTATCTCCGGCGACGCCGGCGTCGAACGTGCAGACGACGACCGACGCGATGCGGCAGACCAAGCTCGAGCTTGCCGAGCTTTCCACGATCAAGGCCAATCTCGACGCGGCGAGCCACAGCACCACGACGCAGTTCGCGAAGCTTTCGGACCGGCTCGACAAGCTCGATCAGCGCTCCGCATCGACTGAGACCACGGGATCGATCACATCCGCGTCGGCAGTGCCCGCTCCGACCCTGACTGCGGCGCCGAAAAACAACGACAGGATTTTGCAGGATTGGATTGTGCAAGACGTGCAGCGTGGCCGCGCTTTGCTGCAGAGCCGTTACGGCGCCATGTTCGATGTCGGCGAAGGCAGCATGCTTCCCGGGGTTGGGCGGATCGACTCGATCCGGCGCCAGGACGGCCAATGGCTGGTGCTGACCGAACGCGGCACGATCACGTCGGGCCGCTAAGCACTTCCTAACCAGCCGGCAGGAACGGCACCAGCATCGGGACGCGGCGACGATAGGCGCCGTAGGCGTCCGAGCCCAATTCCTGGGTCAGGAAGCGTTCCTCGACCCGCGCCTTAAGCCACAGTCCGAAAGCGACCAGCGCGGCGCCGAGCAGCCCGCTGACCGTCGCCTGCGCCGCCGCGGTAGCGAAAATGGCCGCGATCAGTCCCGTATAGATCGGATGGCGCACCCAGGCGTACGGACCGCTGTCGATGATGTGGTGACCTTCCTTGCGGGTGATGGCGCTCGACCATAGCCGGCCGAGATGGATGCGGGCCCACCAGGCAAACAGGATGCCGATCAGCGTCAGGCCGGCGAGCGCATAAGCGCCGTAATAACCGACATGCCAAAGCCGCGGCTCACTTAACAGCCGCCGCGTCGAATGGAGGAGGAGGAGCGCGCCGGCCAAGAGTGCGCCCCGCGAGGTCCAAGTCTCCCAGGTGGTGATGCGCTTTTCGGTAGGTGCCGACCAGAACGACGCGACGATCCAGCTGATAACCCAGCCGATCCAGATAACGGCAAAGAGAAGGCTTGGTCGCATGATCGATCGCTTATCGCGGCACGAGTGTGAGCCATCGACGCCCAAGGACTGCTTTGCCGCCACTCAGGGTGACGGAATAGCAGCCTCACACATCGACGCTCGCCGTCAGCGCATGCTCTTCGATAAACACGCGCCGGGGCTCGACTTTGTCGCCCATCAGTTCGTCGAAGATGGTGTTGGCCTCGTCGATTTCCTTGACGGACACGCAGAGCAGCGAGCGGGCGTTGGTGTCGAGCGTGGTTTCCCAGAGCTGGCCGGGGTTCATCTCGCCGAGACCTTTGTAGCGCTGCAGCGACACGCCTTTGCGGCCGGCGACGGTGACCGCCTCGAACAGGCTGACCGGCCCATGAATCGGGGTTTCTTCGTCCTTGCGCCGTAACACTGCCGGCGGCGTCGGCCGCGGAAAGACCTTTTGCAGCGAGGGTGCGTATTCGTCGAGCTTGCGCGCGTCGGCGGAGCCGAGCAAAGCCTCATCGAGCGCTGCGACCTCTTTGACGCCGCGCACCGTGCGCTCGAACTGGAAGCCGAGCCCTTCGGTGAACTGGCCTTCCCAGCCGCGTTCGGTTTCCTCGGACAATGCGTCGAGGCGTTTGGCGATATAAGGCACCGCGGCCATCGCTTTCTGGGGATCGCCGAAGATTTCCTGATGCAGCACGCCAAGAATTACGGCCTGTTCCACGACCTGCCGATTGTAGCGGCTGTGCAAGCCGCGCAGCAGATTGCGGATCGTGCGGGCGTCCTCGACCAGCTTGCGCAGATCGTTGCCGGCAAGAACTTCGCCTGACGACAGGCGCAGCGTAGCATCTTCGATCCCGGTATCGATCAGAAAATCTTCCAGTGCCCGCTCGTCCTTGAGATATTGCTCGGATTTGCCGCGGGCGATCTTGTAGAGCGGCGGCTGTGCGATGTAGAGGTAGCCGCGATCGATGATCTCGCGCATCTGCCGATAGAAGAAGGTCAAAAGCAGCGTGCGGATATGGGCGCCGTCGACATCGGCGTCAGTCATGATGATGATTTTGTGGTAGCGCAGCTTGTCGATGGCGAATTCGTCGGTGCCGATGCCGGTGCCGAGCGCGGTAATCAGCGTGCCGATCTGCTCCGACGACAACATCTTGTCCATGCGCGCGCGTTCGACGTTGAGGATTTTTCCGCGCAGCGGCAGCACCGCCTGGAATTCGCGGTTGCGGCCCTGCTTGGCGCTGCCGCCGGCGCTGTCACCCTCGACGATGAACAGTTCGGATTTGGCCGGATCTTTTTCCTGGCAATCGGCGAGCTTGCCGGGCAGTGAGGTGATGCCGAGCGCGCTCTTGCGCGTCATTTCGCGGGCCTTTCGCGCGGCCTCGCGCGCGGCGGCGGCCTGGATCACTTTGCCGACGATGATCTTGGCCTCTGAAGGATGCTCCTCGAACCAGGCCTTGAGCATGTCGTTGACGACGCCCTCGACGACGGGGCGCACCTCGGATGAAACGAGCTTGTCTTTGGTTTGCGAGGAAAACTTGGGATCCGGCACCTTGACCGAAAGCACGGCGGTGAGACCCTCGCGGCAATCGTCGCCGGTGAGCGCGACCTTTTCCTTGCGCGCGACGCCGCTCGATTCCGCATAGCCGGTGACCTGGCGGGTCAGCGCGCCGCGGAAGCCGGCGAGGTGGGTGCCGCCGTCGCGCTGCGGAATGTTGTTGGTGAAGCAAAGCACGGTCTCATGGTAGCCGTCGTTCCACCACAACGCGCACTCGACAATCATGCTGTCGCGCTCGGCCTTCATGACGATCGGCTGCGGCACCAGCGGCGTCTTGTTGCGGTCGAGGTATTTGACGAATTCCTCGATACCGCCCTCGTAGCGCAGCACCTCACGCTTCTCGACGGCGTGACGCATGTCGGAGAGGACGATGGTGACGCCGGAGTTCAGAAAAGCGAGTTCGCGCAACCGATGCTCCAGCGTCGCGAAATCGAACTCCGTCATGGTGAAGGTTTTCGTCGACGGCAGGAACGTCACCTCGGTGCCGCGCTTGTCGCGCGCGGCGCCGACGACGGCGAGCGGTGCAACCGGCTCACCATCGCGAAATTCCATGGAATGTTCCTGGCCGTCGCGCCAGATGGTCAGTTTGAGCCAGCTGGAGAGCGCGTTGACCACCGAGACGCCGACGCCGTGCAGGCCGCCGGAGACTTTGTAGGAATTCTGGTCAAATTTTCCGCCGGCGTGCAGCTGGGTCATGATGACCTCGGCCGCCGAGACGCCTTCACCTTTGTGGATATCGGTCGGAATGCCGCGGCCGTCGTCGCGCACGGTGCACGAGCCGTCCGGATTGAGCCTCACCACGACTTCCTTGGCATAGCCGGCCAATGCCTCGTCGATGGCGTTGTCGACGACCTCGTAGACCATGTGGTGGAGACCGGAGCCGTCATCAGTGTCGCCGATATACATCCCCGGCCGCTTGCGTACGGCATCGAGTCCCTTGAGCACCTTGATCGATTCCGCGTCGTAATCGGAGTGTGCGGGGCTCGGTTTACGGACAGGTTCGGCCATAAAGGGGGCTTTCCGGGAAGCGTTCGAATCGACTGCAAAAAAACACGGATGAATTGCCAAATCTTGTACACCAAAATGGCGGCGCGTACACGGCAAAACGGGTGCGACTAAGATATTGTCGAATCGTAAGTTTTCAAGGTTTTTTGCGGTGCCGAATCGAGCCCCGATTCGGCCGCGGAACCGCCGCACCGGTCAACGTGTCGCGGCGCTCCGCAGATGCTTGCGCGGTGGTCGCGGCAATCAGAATCCAGGGCGCCGCGGCTGACGATCGGAGGGCTTGAGGAGGTACTGTTCGCCGGGCCGATAGTCGGGGATCGGATCGCGGAACGAGCCGAGCGCGGCTGCCCAAAGCTCCATGCGGTCGATATCGCCGCACAGCCGCTGCAGCGCTTCAATCAAGTTCCGGACAATCAAATCTTCTGGCGGTTCCGGCATTCTTGCTGGCCTCTGTCCGCTACCGGACGTTTCCTGCTCCTGGATGTTAAGAGGCCACTCCCACTCTTGTTCCGGCATTGCCAGAAGGCGCGTTGCCGCAAATCTCGGCGATCCACGGGAACCGGATGGCGCTAAGTTCTTTATTTGCGCTGCGATTTCGGTTGCAGCCGTCCGGCACGGACCTCGATCATCGCGGCATTGTTATCGATCTCGGCAAATAACGCCGGATCGGCGCCCGTCATCCAGACCTGTCCGCCAAGTTGAGCAAGTTCCGCGTGCAGCGCCGCGCGCCGCGCCGGATCAAGGTGCGCGACGACCTCGTCAAGGAGGAGGACCGGAGCGAAGCCGGTCATCTCGGCGATCAAGCGGGCGTGAGCGAGGACCAGCCCGATCAAGAGCGCCTTCTGCTCTCCGGTCGAGGCGTCGGCGGCGGCGACAGCCTTCTCGGCATAGCTCACTTCAAGATCGGTCAGATGCGGGCCGTCGAGCGTGCGGCCCGCTGCGGCGTCACGGGGACGATTGTCGCGCAGCACAGCGCGGTAGCGCTGCTCGATCTCCGCAGCGGGATGATTGGGGATGAGCTGCTCCATCCAGCCGTCAAGCGCAATTGCCGCAACTGGGAAGGCTGAATCCTTGCGGTTCGCCAGTACGGCATCGAGCCGGCGCACTGTTTCCACCCGCAATCCGGCGACCGCGACGGCAAGCTCGGCGGTCTCGTGTTCAACCGCATCGAGCCAATGTGCGTCGGGCCGCGGCTCCTCCAACAGCCGGTTGCGCGACCGCAACGACCGCTCCAGCGCATTGACGCGGCTGGCGTGCTCAGCGTCGACCGCCAGCACCAGCCGATCGAGAAAGCGCCGGCGCTCCGATGGCGCGCCGGTGAAGAGCGCATCCATCGCCGGCGTGAGCCAGACCACGCGCAGGTGGTCGGCGAAGGCCACCGCCGAACCAACAGGCTCGCGGTCGATGCGGCATTTACGCAAAATAGCGGCCTCCTCGCCGACCGGCCGCTCGACGCCGGTGCCTAGAGTGGCCAGTCCCAGCGCGCCCTCGATTTCACCGGCCACCGCCCACGAGCCGTCGCCCTCGCTGAATGCCACTTCGTCGAGCGTGGCGCGCCGCAAGCCGCGACCGGGCGCAAAGAATGAAATCGCTTCAATCAGGTTGGTCTTGCCGGCGCCGTTGGGCCCGACCAGCACCATGGTTTTCGCCGCCGATTCGAGCGAGGCGGCATGGTAATTGCGGAAATTGTTCAGCGTCAGACGGCGGATCATCAGGAATCGGCGTTCGGCGGTTGGTAATCGGACAACGAGCAGCGAAGATATGCTCGGCGGCCGGGATACCAAACATCCGATTACCGACTGGTGCTCACCGATATCAGGCCCACAGCAGATCAGCCCCTCGGCGCGTCAAACCCTCATGGGCATCAGCACGTAGAGCGCGCCGTGCGGGTCTTTGTCCTGGATCAGCGTCGGCGAGCCCGGATCGGCAAGTTTGAGCACGGCGGCTTCGCTTTCGATTTGCGACGCGATGTCGAGCAGGTAACGCGAATTGAAGCCGATATCGATCGGGTCGGCTGCGTATTCGACCTCAAGTTCCTCGTTGGCGCTGCCGGAATCGGGGTTGGTGACGGATAACAATAACCGGCCGGCGGTGATCGACAGTTTGACAGCGCGACCTCGCTCGCTTGATACCGTCGAAACACGATCGACCGCGGCTTCAAATTCCTTTTTGTCGACCACCAGTTCCTTGTCATTGGCGAGCGGGATCACGCGGCTATAATCGGGGAACGTGCCGTCGATCAATTTCGATGTCAGGATCGTCTGGCCGACAGTGAACCTGATCTTTCCCGGCGACAGTTCTATGCCGACTTCGGTGTCGCCGTCCTCCAGGAGACGCTGAACCTCGCTGACCGTTTTGCGCGGCACGATAATGCCGGGCATGCCGTCGGCGCCCTTCGGCAGTTCAAGTTCCATCTGCGCCAGACGATGGCCGTCCGTCGCGACCGCGCGCAAGGTTTGAGCTTTCGCGGATCCTGCGGCATGCAGGTAGATGCCGTTGAGGTAATAGCGCGTCTCTTCGGTCGAAATGGCGAACTGGGTCTTGTCGATCAGCCGTTTGAGATCGCCGGCCTTGAGTACGAATTTGTGGCTCATCTCGCCGGGCGCGAGATCAGGGAAATCGCTTTCGGGCAGCGTCTGCAGCGTGAACCGGGAGCGGCCGGCGCGGATCGAGAGTACCGCGCGATCGCCGCTGAGACTCCAGAACGACCTGCGCCCCCTCGGGCAGCTTGCGCACGATGTCGAAAAACATATGCGCCGGCACCGTCGTCGACCCGCCGGGCCCTACCTCGGCGGCGATCGCGTCAGTGACTTCGACGTCGAGGTCGGTGGCTTTCAGTGCCAGCTTCGCGTGGTCGGCGTTGAGCAGCACATTGGCGAGAATCGGGATGGTATTGCGGCGCTCGACCACGCGGTGAACGTGGCCCAGCGATCGCAACAACTCGGAACGCTCTACCGTTACCTTCATCGCGAAATCCGTTGGACAGGCGAACCGCCGCTTGGCGGACAACGAAAGTGGCGTGGCGCGGCGGTTTCGGCAAGGCCGGGTCGTATTCCACCCGGCCTTTTCCCTACCTTTTCCCTAGCTTTTCACAGGTCCCGGAAATGCCTTCGGGGGGTCGATCAATCCTGAAGCTGGCGTTTGAGCGCCTCGATCTCCTCCGCGAAGGCGCTGTCGTTGCCCGCCAAATTCTCGATTTTGCGCACCGCGTGCAGGACGGTGGTGTGGTCGCGGCCGCCGAAGCGACGGCCGATTTCGGGCAGCGAGCGCAGCGTCAATACTTTCGCCAGATACATCGCCACCTGGCGCGGCCGCACCACGTTCGCGGTGCGGCGCGATGACAACAGGTCGGCCCGGCTGACATTGTACTGGCGCGCGACGATGCGCTGGATGTCCTCGATCCGCACCCGTTTTGGCTCGGCAGGCCGGATCAAATCGCGCATCTCGCGTTCGGCCATTTCCAGCGTGACCGGCTGGCCGCTAAGCTTGCTGTGGGCCAAGAGACGGTTGACGGCACCCTCAAGGTCGCGGCCGTTATGCGTCACCGACTTGGCGATGAAGGCCAGTACCGGCGCAGGGACTTCGAAGCTGGGATGATGGCAACGGGCGGCGGCGATGCGGCTCTTGAGTATTTCAAGCCGCAATTCTTCTCCGAGCGAGCCGATCTCCACGACCAGGCCACCGGCAAGCCGCGACCGGACGCGGTCGTCGAGACTTTCGAGATCAGCCGGCGGCCGATCGCTGGCGATTACGACCTGGCGGCCGGCATCGATCAGCGCGTTGAGCGTGTGGCAGAACTCGGCTTGGGTCGAGCGGCCCTGGAGAAACTGCAGATCATCGATCACCAGCACGTCGATGGCGCGCACCGCCTCCTTGAAGGCAAGCGTCGTCTGCGTGCGCAAGGCCGAGACGAAGCCGTACATGAATCTTTCGGCCGTCAGGTACAGCATTTTGCGATCGCCGCCGTTGTTGCCGGCCCAGGTGATCGCTTGCAGCAGGTGGGTTTTGCCGAGACCGACGGCAGCGTGAGTGTAAAGCGGGTTGAACATCAGCGCTTCGCCGCGCCGGCTTGTCGCGACCTGTTTTGCCGCGGCATGAGCCAGCGTATTTGAGCGGCCGACAATGAAGGATTCGAATGTCAGGCGCGGATCGAGCGGGGAGCCGCCAAGCGCCTCATGCACGGACATGAGCGGCACGCTGGCGCGCATGTCGCCATTGATGGCGGTGCCGTCGCGCTGCTCGCGCACAGGCGACGCCGGATCCGCGATCTTGGGTTTGACCGAAGGGAGCTTGATCGTGGCAGAACGCACGTTCAATTCCAGGCGGGTTACCTCGGGCTCCTCCTCCTGCCACCTGGCAAGGACCCGCTCACTGTAATGCGATTGAATCCAGTTGCGCAGGAAGCGCGTCGGCACCGACAGCCGAAGCAAGCCGTTGTCCGCGGCCTCAAGTTCCATGCGGCCGAACCAACTGCTGAAAACATCGTCGCCGAGTTCGGAACGCAGTCGCTCCTTCACTCGCCGCCAGCGCTCCTGATCCGTATTTGTCATATTGATCCGCTTTTTTTCGCAGGAGGATTTACCGGGCATGTCGGGAGAGGGTCGATCCCACATCGCCGGACTTAGCCGAACGCAACTCACTGGTCGAAGCTGCAGGCTGCGCGCGTCGAAACACGGGCGCCTGCACTGGTCAGGGTTACGTTCAACTGCTGGAGCTGGCGCTTGGCCAATGCCAACGGATGCTTGCTGCCAATAGCGCATTGCGGATCGTCGTCATCATGCCCCCCTTCCATCGCTCCCAGATTCGATGGTCATCACTGGCTCTTCATGCAGCGCGGCTGCGAGTCTTCTAACTGCGTATTCCACAAGATCGGCGGATACTTTACGCTACGCTCGCCGCTCAGTACTCAGGGCCACGACAAGGTCGGAGCCGCACGCGACCGGACATAATTCACCCGCACCCATCCCTCGATGAGCGTCCATTGACTGATATTTGCTGGCGTTCAGGCCCCCGAAGGGAAGGGCAACGTAGCACGCGAGGGGCTCCCCGCAACTGCAAAAAACCGCGACAATATTGGACTTTCAGAACCGCGCGCCCGGACCTGAAATCGAGCAAAATTCCATCCGTCAGGGCAAGGCATTGAGTCGATTTGACGATTCACATTTCTTTCACATGTGACAGGCGCGCAAAGCTTTAAAAACGGAGGACCGGAACAAATAAGAAAACACACGGCCGGATTACGGCAGAATCAAAACCCAATCTGCCATATGTCCGATAACCCTTTCATTGTGCATGAATTCTTGTGCGCGAGGCAAATGGGTACCCGTCGCAGGGCGGGACTCGGAGCAAACAAGAAACGACACGAACGGCGCCGTAAAAAAGCACAACGGCCATCGTTGACTAGTTTTGGCGGCCGCCGTGACAATAATACAACAGATTGATGGCAATCCACTATTCGGACTGCACGCGCTTTCGGAGCGACATCTGAGGAAGGCGAAAAAGCGGAAATCGGAACTTATTTTTTTCCGAGCTTGGCAATCCGCTGAGCGAGCCGCGATACTTTGCGCTGCGCTGCGTTGCGGTGCACGATACCTTTTTGCGCTGCACGAATGAGCGCCGGCTCCGCCTCGGCCATCGCCGCAAGCGCCAAGGTCCGGTCACCGGACTTGAGCGCCTCCTCGACTTTACGAGTGGCCGAACGGACGCGCGAACGCCGCGATTTATTGATCACAGTGCGGCGCGCGATTTGCCGGGCAGCCTTTTTGGCGGACTTGGTATTGGCCATGGTCTCGTAAAACCGAGCTTTTGTGAGCGAGAGCGGGCTTATAGGGGTGCGCGGGCGCAGCGTCAACGCCGCAATTGGCAGCGGACCCATCCATACCGCATTACCGGTGCCGCTTCTCCCGAGGGGGTATCGCTAGTCTAAGCGACGCGTTTGGCGCGGACAGCGCCATAACCCGCGATAACGGCCGCGCGGTCGGCCGCCGGGAATAGCGAAAGTGGCGGTTCGACCCGCGCCCACTGCGGATCGCCGTGAATATGGGCGAGCAGGGCCTTCACCCCGGGAACCAGCGTCTTGCCGTCGAATAATTTGCGGATCGCAACGGCTTCGTCGAGCGCCGCGGCGTCGCCCGCGCGGTAGGCACGCGCGCATAGGTCGGCATTAAGATTGGCAGTCGCCGAGATGCAGCCAGCAAACGGGCCGGATCGCGCTTCCGGTATTGCGGCCTCAGTCGAGGGGAAAACCTTGAAACGCGGCAGGATGCTCGCCGCCTCACGGGCATAGGCCATACCGCCGGAGGAATTTTTGAGTCCGACAATACGTTCGCCAAAAGTATCGAGCAGCCGGCGGATCAATGCGATACGCCAGGGCAGGCCGGACTGCGCCGGAAAATGATAAAGATAGATCGGGATCGGCCGCGTCGCGGTCGCCGTCAGAATGGCCTCGATGTAAGCGACGAGGCCATCGTCGGGGACGCCTTTGTAATAGAAGGGCGGCAGTAGCAGAGCACCGGCGAAACCGAGTTCGGCGGCGTGTTTCGTCAGCGCGATGGCGTCTGCGAGCGCCGCGGCCCCGGTCCCGACCATCATACGGTCGAGCGGCAGCCCGGCATCGGCATAGGCGGTCATGACGCGCCGGCGCTGGTCGAGCGAGAACGACGTCGCCTCGCCGGTGGTGCCCAGCACATTGAGCCCGTCGCAGCCGTTATCGAGCAGGAAGCGCGCCAGCGTTGCCGAGCGCGCACTGTCAGGCTCGCCCTTGTCGTCGATCGCAGTTGCGATCGCGGCGATCACGCCATGAAGCGCTTTGGTCATGGTCCTTACCCTTGAGCTTTGCGTGCCAGCACACGACCGGTACGCGGCTTGCGCCGGCCGACGTTCAAGTAAAGCATACGGCCGTAATGTTCAATCGAGGGCGACCAAGCGATCGCGGGCGGTCTCGATGCCGGAGAGTCTCAACGGAATTTGGCAAATAACATGACAGAAAGCTTCGACGTCATCATCATTGGCGCCGGCGCGGCGGGGTGCGTGCTTGCCAACCGCTTGTCGGCGCGTTCGGCAACCCGGGTGCTGGTTCTTGAAGCCGGGCGCGATGTCGTTCCGGGGGCCGAACCTACGGACATTCTCGATTCCTATCCGCGCTCTTACTACAACGACGCTTATTTCTGGCCGGAGCTTAAGGTGCATTGGCGGCGCCGGGACAATTCGCCGCTGGTCGGATTTTCCCAAGGCCGGGTGCTGGGCGGCGGCTCTTCCGTAATGGGCATGGTCGCCTATCGCGGCACGCCCGACGATTACGCGGAGTGGCAGGCCCTCGGTGCCGCCGGCTGGGGCTGGGACGACGTGCTGCCGTATTACCGCAAACTCGAACGCGATCTCGATTTCGACGGCGCACTGCACGGCAAGAACGGGCCGGTGCCGATCCGGCGCACCAGACAGACCGATTGGGCGCCGTTGGCGAAAGCGGTGCATGCCTTCGCCGAGGAGCGCCAGATTCCGTTCGTTGCCGATATGAACGCCGACTTTCGTGACGGCTATGGCTCGGTGCCGATGAGCAATTCGCCGGAACAGCGCGCCTCGGCCTCGATTTGCTACCTGACCGCAGACGTGCGACGCCGATCCAATCTGCGCATTGTCACCGACGCCTTTGTCACCGGGCTCTTGTTCGACGGCGAAAAGGCCATCGGCGTTGCCGCCATGATCGGCGGCGAGACCAAGGAATTCTTTGCCCGCGACATCGTCGTTTCGCTCGGCGGCATTCATTCGCCGGCCTTTCTGCAGCGGGCCGGACTCGGACCGGCGGCGGCGTTACGCGAACTGGGGATAGCGGTGCGCGCCGACCTGCCGGGGGTCGGCGAAAACCTTTCCAATCACGCCATTATGTTCATCGGCCTGCTGCAAAAGCCGGGCACAAGGCAGTCGGAGAAAATCCAGCCGCACCCGATAGCGGCGTTTCGCTATTCGTCCGGGCTGCCCGGCGCGCCGCCAGCCGACATGTATCTTAATGTGCAGTGCAAAACGTCGTGGAGCCCGCTCGGACGCCAGGTCGCCAATCTGGCGCCGTCACTGCTCAAGCCCATGGCGCGCGGTCGAGTCTCGCTGGTGGCGGCCGATCCGGCGACTTATCCGCGCGTCGAGTTCAACTTCACCGGTCACGAGCTTGACCTGCAGCGTTTCAAGCAGGGCTTTCGCCGCTGTGTGGAGATTCTGGCCCACGACGCCGTGCGCGCCATGACGACGTTGACTTTCCCGGTGAAATTCAACGACCGGCTTCGCCGGCTCAACCGCATCACGGCGGTGAACAAGGTCAAGAGCGCCGCCGTCGCCGCTCTCATCGATGCCATGCCGCCGCTCGCCGGCGCGATCTTCGCCACTTTGGCCGACCGCCGCGTCGATCTTGCCGCTCTCGTCGAGGACGACCAGGCGCTCGCCGATCACATCCGCGACAATGTCGCCGGCACCTTTCACCCGGTCGGTACCTGCCGCATGGGCGCCGCTGATGATCGCGACGCGGTGACCGATTCCGCCGGCCGGGTCCGCGGCGCCGCCGGCTTGCGCGTTATCGATGCCTCGATCATGCCAACGATTCCGCGCGGCAATACCAATATTCCGACCATCATGGTGGCCGAGAAGCTTGCCGATCGCATGTTGAGCGAAATCGGCTAGCAACAAACAGCGCGACCGCGCACGAACTGCAGAGTGGCTTCCGCCACGCGCTGTCCCAGATGGCGCGCCGTGGCGAGGTCCGCTTCGGGCGGTGCGACATCGGGGCCTTGGTCGGTATTCGACTGCGCGCCGGCCCCCAGCCAGAAGCCAAGCCGGTTCATATCGTCTTCCGACCCGGTCGTGGAATGATTTGCCGGCGGCAGGGTGAGATTGATCCAGTGCATGCCGTGCTGCGCGGCGAAGAGAGCAATCTGGACGAGAGTCGCCAATTTGTCGCCGGATCGGGATCCCGAATTGGTAAATCCGGCAGCGATCTTGTCTTTCCAGCCAAAACCTTTGGTCATGACCAAGTGGGAGGATTTTTCCTGGAATGCTTTGAATGCTGCCGAGACGCCGGCGACGTAAGTCGGAGCACCAAAAATAATCGCATCGGCGGCGGCAAGATCGTCCCAGCGCGATTGCGCTTGTTCGACAGTCAGAAGCAAGGCCTCCGCGCCTTGTACCCTTGCCACGCCTGCTTTGACCGCCTTCGCTTGTCGCTCGGTATGGCCGTAGCCGCTGTGGTAGACGATGGCGATGCGGGTGTTGGACACCGGCTGCCTCCTTCGCTGATTAGTGAACGGCATGGCCGCCGCCGAGATGCCGCAGCTTGTCCGGATTGCGCGTGACGTAGATGGCGACGATCTTGTCGTCCTCGATCTGTAGCGCAGTGGTTTGCAGCGTTTCGTCTTGTTCGATCGTGATGAAACCCGGTAGCCCGTTGATGAAGCCATAGCGCACGAGCCGCGACATGTTCGCGGCAAAGACCGGCGCAAGCGCTCCATGGAGCTGCATAATTTCTTCGAGCCCGACAACCGGTTGCGCCGTGGCCCGCACCTTGCCGCCGCCATCGGCATAAGCGGTCACATCAGCCGCGAGGAGCGATCGCAGTTTTTGCATGTCGCCGCTGCGGGTGGCGGCAAAGAACGCGTCGGCGATCTGCAGGCCGCGCTCCTTCGGCATCTGAAAACGTGGCCGCGCTGCTCGAACATGAGTTCGCGCGCGGCTGGCGAGCTGGCGACATGTCGCTGGTTCACGATCGATCGTCGCGGCGATCTCGTCAAAACCGACGCCGAACACATCGTGCAGAAGAAAGGCCGCGCGTTCCAGAGGCGACAGGCGCTCGAGCGCCATCATCAGCGGCAGCGTGACGTCGTCTATCTCGTCGTCGGCCGCCTCAACGACCGGCTCGGGCAGCCATGGCCCGATATAGGTCTCCCGCCGGTGCCGCGCGGATTTCAGGTGGTCGAGGCAAAGGCGCGTCACGACGCGGCGGAGATAGGCTTCCGGCTCACGAACCGCGTCACGATCGACGTCGAACCACCGCAGAAACGCCTCCTGGACCACATCCTCCGCGTCGGCGATCGATCCCAGCATCCGGTAGGCGATGCGGGTCAGTTTTGGACGTAGCGGATCGAACGCGGCAGTGGCGTCGCGGCCCGAAATTCCCGACATCAGGCCGCCTCGCGGTTTTCGACCGGATGGGTCGCACGGAAGCCGACCTGGATTCGGTTCCATCCATTGATCGTGACGATCAACAAGGTCAGCGCCACTTGCTCTTGCGCGGTGAACTGCCCCTGCATTGCCTGATAAACATCGTCGGGGGCGTGAGTTTCGGACACCAGGGTCAAAATTTCGGTCCACCCCAGCGCGGCGCGTTCGCGGTCGCTGTAAAGCGGCGATTCACGCCAGGCATCAAGCAGATAAAGCCGCTCCTCGGTCTCGCCGTGGTTTCGGGCGTCGGCGGTGTGCATGTGAAGGCAACGTGCGCAGCCATTCATCTGCGAAGCCCGTATCTTCACGAGTTCCATCAGCCTGTGCTCCAGGCCGTTGCGCAGGACGCCGTTGCCAAATTCGAGCCACGATTGCATCAGGGCCGGTGCCGCGGCGAACGGGTTTAGTCTCGGTGTCATGGTCATCTCCATTGTCATGGCCGTTATCGAGGACATGACGAGATGAAGCGGCGCGGTGTGACACTTGGCCGAGCTTTTTCGATAACCGCGCCGACGAAGCAGCGTGAGAATGACGGAGCCGCTGCCCTGCGCCGGCCGGTGGCGGCTAATCGGGGACGCTGACGTAGATCTGGCCGTCGCGGACCGCGACCGGCACGGGAGTCAGACGAACCGAAGGATCGCCCGGATGGCAACCGGTCGCCAGATCGAATTCGTAGCCATGCCAGGGACATACGATGTGGCGCTGTTTGCCGAACCGCAGGCCGACGCTCTTCTTGTCCGGCGTGATGACTTCCTCGACCTGATTGAAGATCTTGCCCTGGCAAACCGGTCCGCCGGCGTGCGGACAAATGTTCTCGTAGGCCAAAACCTTACTGCCGGTGCGAAAGATACCGACTTCGATATTGTCGAGAGCGAATACCCGATAGTCGCCATCGGCGATATCGGTCAGCTTGCTGACTGCGATCTCATCCATCTGCGCGTATCCCTTCAATCGATTCCTGGCGGGCGATGGAACCAGATCGCCACGTCGAACATGTTGAGGTCCGCCGCGCGGATCAACCCACAAGCGGTCACCACTGTTTCTGTTGCCGTTACTGCCCCTTGCGCAAAGGGCGCGACGTCGTGGCCGCGCCGCTCCACTTTCGCGGCATAGACCTTCACCGCGGCGGTCAGGACCTGTTGCAGAATCTTGTCCGAAATCGCGTCAGGATCGCCGCGCTTGAGTGCGTCGCCCGCGACGGAGCAGAAATCCGTCGGCGCGATGCGGCGCGCGGTCTTGCGGCTTGGCTTGCCGGTGCGCCGGGGCGTTCTCTGCGCGCGCACGGTCGTTCAGGCCGTAACCGGCACGCTGACGCCCGCCGGCTTTTTCGTCTTATTGGGCTTGATCAGCTTGTGCTTCGGCACTTCGAGATCGAACAATCGTGCCGCGTTAAAGCCCAGGATATTGCGCTTGGCCTGTTCATCGAGGAACGGCAGCGTGGTGATCGAACTTGGCAGGTCGAAATCCCAATGCGGCCAGTCTGACGCGAACAGTAGCTGCGTGTCCGCCTTGATCGCCTTGAACGTCGCTTCGGTGAGATCCATGTTGGACCGTTCCAGCGGCTGGCTGGTGAAATACATCTCGGCGATGTATTCGCTCGGCCGCCGCTTCAACAGCGGGGCCTCCGACGATCGCATCATGTATTCGGAGTCGAGCCGCTGCATCAGGAACGGAACCCAGGCCAGCCCGCTCTCGATCCACAGCACCTTCAGCTTCGGGAAGCGCTCCGGCAGCCCGTTGATGATCCAGTTGGTGAGATGAATGATGTTGTAATAGACGAACGAAATCGAATGCATGGAGATGAAGCGGTTGCACTGCTGCATCGACTGGTCGCCCCAGTGGAAACCGGAATGGAACGCCAGCGGCTTTCCGGTCGCCTGGATGGCCGCGTAGAGCGGCATGTAGCTGTCATGATTGACGGCGCGAAAGCGCGTCGAGGTGACCGAGAATCCGATCACACTCGGATTGTCGGCGTATCTCTCGACCGCCTTCAGGGACTCCTCGGGATGGTTGAACGGCAGATAGAGCATCGCCTTGATGCGCTGATCCTGGGGCAGGATTTCCTCGGCGAGCCATTTGTTGAAGGCGTTGCCGATCACGACTTCCATCTCGATCTGCGGATGCATGCCGAGCACCAGCATCGGGGTGGGGAACACCACCATGTAGTCGATGCCCATGGAGTCCATGGCGCGCTGGACCAGCGTCACTTGGGCATGCCTGCGTCCGCCCGGCACCGCTTCAGCGAGACGCTGCTGGTGCGGAATGCGGCCGAACACGTCCTGATGCAGAAATCCCGGCGTTGCATTGAGCAGACCAGGCGCGGCGCCGCGATCCTTAAATGCACGCGCCATCTGCCGGTACACGTCGCTGTCCATCCGGTCGACGACTTCCGACCAGAACGCGGTCTCGGTGACATGGGCATCGACGTCGACGATGAAGTAATCTTCGGCGCGCGCTTCTTTGGTGGCGTGCGCGAGGATGTCACGCGTATCGGTCTGAATGGTGATCTTGGGCAGTTCGTTGACGCGCGGCGCCTTTTTCCCGTTCTTGTGTCCGTTTTTGCCGGTCTTCCCATTGCGTGGGGTTTTCTTCAGCATCAGCTTCCTCCCCGTATGGAGTGGTTGTCGAAGCGACGGTCAGCCAGCTTCCACTCCGGTTGCAGGCTATCAGCATTCGCACAACGGCTCTAGACACGGCCGGCGTTGACGGTCGTCTCGAGGCGATGTTAGCGTGAATGGCCTGATAATGTGGCTCGAAGGGGACGCTGAGCCGTGAAATTACCACCCTTCGAATACTCCTGCCCGAACACGATCTCCGAAGCCATTGCACTTCTGGCGTCCCATGACGGCGAGGCGAAGCCCCTTGCCGGCGGCCAGTCGTTGATACCGATGATGGCGTTCCGCGTTGCCGCGCCGGCGCTTCTCGTCGACCTGCGGAAACTTGCCGAGCTACGCCAGATCAAGATCGCGGACGATGGCGTCACACTCGGCGCCATGGTGCGCTGGCGCGAAATTATTGATGACGCAAGGTTGCGGACGGCACACCCCCTCCTGGTCGCCGCGGTCGAACACGTCGCGCATTATCAGATCCGCAATCGCGGTACCGTTGGCGGCAGTATCGCTCATGCCGATCCCGCCGCCGAGCTGCCGGGCATCGTCGTGACCTGCGAGGCAAAGATCGCCGTGTCCGGCAAGGCCGGCGCGCGCACCATTGACGCGGCGAAGTTCTTCCAGGGTCCGCTGATGACCGCGTTAAATCCCGACGAGATCATCACCGAGATCCGCCTGCCGGCCTGGCCGGCACAACGCCGTTTCGGTTTCCAAGAGTTCGCCCGCCGCCGCGGCGATTTTGCTCTGGCCGGTGCGGCATTGTTTTACGACGAAGACGGTGGCGTGGCGAAGAATGGCCATGTCGGGGCCATCGGCATCGCCGATCGGCCGTTACGGCTTGCCGCTGTCGAGCGGGCAATCAACGGCCAAAAAATCGACGAGGCGATTATCGCCGCGGCCGAAGCTGCAGCCTCAGCGTCCGTCGATCCGGCGGATGATATCCATGCCGGCGGCGCCTACCGCAAAGCCCTGATCGGCGTGATGGTCGAGCGCGCATTGCGCGCTGCCGCGGCATAGCAGGTCCTTGCCATGCCGGTATTGATTGGCGGCGCTGCGCCGGCTCGAATGGCTCGGATCGATCATTATACGGGAGTACTGCCATGAGCGCCGCCCGGCATCCGCGTCCGAAAGAACTTGAAGGCGTTTCGCTCGAAGAGATCATGAAAAGATATGTTGGCCGCTTCAAAGACAAGAAGCCGGATTGGGCCGCGTTCGAGGACGCCAAGATCGAGGGCTTCAAGCGCGCCCAACACCGCTTCATCGGCGCCGGCGGCTCCGGCAAGCACGGCGATCCGACTATAATCCCCGCCGGCAACTTCACGCTCTCGATCATGTATGTCGAGCCTGGACAGGGGAACGCGGCGCATACGCATGAAGTCGAGGAATGCTTTTTCGTGCTTGACGGCTATCTCGATGTTTTCGTCGAGGACGAAGCCGGCAAACGCATCACGACGCGGCTCAGCCCTTGGGAATGCATCGCCTGTCCGGCAGGCGTCGTGCACGGCTATCAGAACAACTCGCTGCGCCCGGTCTATTTTCAGGTGATGCTGGGCCGCGGCAAGCCCGACACCATGGGCTATGCCGATGACGAACTCTACCAACGCAAAGACGCGCACTTAAAGGCGGTATGAATGACCGATGCTCTCGACGAGGTTCGCTACGAGCTTGCTCTTGCCAACCGCATCATCGCCCATGAGGGCGTGCTCGACGGCTTCGGCCATGTCAGCGTCCGCCATCCGCATATTCCCGGTCGTTATTTCCTCGCCCGCTCGCGCAGCCCGGAATTGATCGAGCCGTCGGACCTGCTCGAGTTCACGCTCGATTCCGAACCGGTGACGCCGCCCAAGGGCGACATGTATGGCGAGCGGGTGATTCACGGCTGCATCTACCAGGCGCGGCCGGACGTCAACGCGGTCTGCCATCACCATTCGCAATCGGTGCTTCCGTTCTGCGTTACCGGCATCGCGCTCGAGCCGGTGTTTCACATGGGGCCGGTAATGGGCCAGGTGGTACCGATGTGGGACAGCCGCGATGACTTCGGCGACACCGATCTCATGGTGGTCAAGCCGGAGGAGGGCCGTTCGCTGGCCAAGACGCTCGGCCCGCATTGGATGGTGCTGATGCGGCGCCATGGTGCGACCGTCGCGGGCCGGACGCTACGCGAACTGGTATTCCGCACCGTCTATTCGAATGCCAATGCGGAAATCCAGTTGCGATCGATGATGATCGGCAAAATAGGCGCGTTGAACGAGGTCGAGCGGCAGCGGGCGGAGCCCCGCCAGTTACAGTCGCGCCCGATGGCGCGAGCATGGGAATATTGGACGACACGATTGCAGAAGGCGGGCGGCCTGCCGCCGCGAGCCAAATCGCGGCCGAAGAAGCGCGTCAATAAGGTCCGTGCGAGGCGATCCCGGCGATGATCTTGTTCAGTTGGCCGATGCGCTCGTCGTAGGCCTTGGTCAGGCAGGCGATGTTGCGGCCGCACGCCGCGCGGCGTTTGAGCCACTGCTGCTGGGTGTCGCCGAGATCGCCACGCTGGCCCATCGCGACCAGCGATGTTGCGACGCCATAGAGCGTGGCCATCCGCGCCTCTGCTTGGCCGAGCGAATAGGTCCTGCAGATCGCGATTTCCGCCCCCGACTTCGCCTTGGCGCAATCGAGCGGCGCATAATCGGCGGCTGAGGCGGCGCACGGCGCGCCGAGAATCAGCAAGGTGATGCTCGTCCGTAGTAAACGCTGCATCGATCCTCTCCCAATCGGCGTGGGCGTCACGCTAGCCAAAGGTCGGCACGAACAGCTTCTCGATCGGGATGGGTTCCGCGATCAGGCCCTGCTCGGCCATGTAGCTCACCAGCGCTTCGAGCGTCGGCCGGTTCGGCTCGACGCCATAGGGCCAGCAATCGCCGCCGAATAATTCGTCGATCTCTTCGACGTCGTCGGGCAACCACGGCAGCATGTAGCGGAGCGTGCCGGAGAATCGCATCTTTTGCCACGCCCGATCCTTGGCCGCGCAGAAGGCGTTGTAGAGGCTGGTCGCCACGAACGGATTACGCTCGTAGATGTCGTTGCGAATGACGACGAGATGCATGATCGGGAAAATGCCGGTGCGGCGGAAGTAATCCTTTTCGCGGGCCCGGTAGTCGGGAAACAGCCGCACCACATCGGGATTTTGCTTGAGTGCGCGCGGCAGGTTCGAGCCGATGATGGCGTGGATTTCTCCGGCGGCGAGGAGGTCGCTTAACGACTTGCCGGTTTGGTTCGGCGTGATCTTGATCGGCTTGAGGAGGGGCATCACCGAGGGATTGCCGTAGCCGCCGGGCTCGTTGATCGCACCTTGCACCCACTCGATCCCGGAAAGATCGACGCCGAGGTCGTGCTGCATGAGGCCGCGGATAAAGATGGCCGCGGTCTGCGTGTAGAGCGGCACGCCGATCCGCTTGCCGGCCAGATCCTTCGCCGAGCCGATGAACTTGCGGTTAACCACGATGAAACCGTGGCGAAATACACGCGAGGCGAACACCGGCAGCCCGACGAAGGGCAGTTTTTTCGCCGCGTAGCGGCTGACGAATTCCGAACTCGACATTTCGCAGGCGTCGAACTCCAGCCGGTTCGACATGCGGTCGAAAATCTCGCGCGGATTGTCGATGGCGAGAAAGTTGAAATCGATACCGTCGGGTTTGATGTCGCCGGTTTGCAGCGCCAGCATACGATCATAGAGGCCGCAGGCGAAAGTGATCGGCAAGGAAGGCATCGCAGCACCTATCTTGAACGTCTCGAAGGAAGCGGCGCGCACTATCGCACACCGCGAGGCGATGCAAAGCAGTGCGCGTGACTGCTTCGCCGCGGCGTCGCGCGAAAAAATCTCGGCGCGCGTGACGAATTTTCTTGCAATGCATTTCCAATGTGCCTATGTGCCGGTCGCCCAAATTCGCACGTGCCTGTGGCCGTGTGTCGATCGGCAGGCATCCGGACAAGAGGCCGGACAGTCGCCTGAGGTTGGACCTGTAAGACCAGGATCGTGGCCTCACTACGTGATCGGCAGCCGGAGGCGAAACCGGCGCACCCCGCGCTCAACGGGGGACGCGGCTTAAAGCAACGACGGAGCGGGCTTTTTTGGTCTCGTTGGCCGTCCAAAGGTCAACACCGAAGAGGCTTGTCCATCTTGCCGGCCGTGCGGAACGGGTTCTCCCGCTCCAATCCAAGGCAGCATCTCGGCGAAAGTGCCGCGCGCCCACACCGTGTCCCCAACGCACGGTTCGGCGCCAAGCCCTTAAGCCGCTGACGCCGACCGCCTGCGCGCAAAACGCGGGCGGCCGAACTTCAACGCTGGGCCGACGGCTCTTTGCAGCGTCGCCCCTTTGAACCTTGAGGAAGGAGCTGCTCCGATGACCGAGCGCATCCGCGACTTTTTGCGCTGCCGCCGCGATGAAGGTCTGGACGATGGACCTTGCCTCGTCGTCGATCTCGACGTCGTGCGCGAGAACTATCGCGCCTTTGCCAAAGCCTTGCCGGACAGCCGGGTGTTTTATGCCGTCAAGGCGAACCCGGCACCCGAACTGTTGTCGATTCTAGCCACGCTGGGCTCCTGCTTCGACACCGCTTCGGTCGCGGAGATCGAAATGGTGCTCGCGGCGGGTGCCACGGCCGAGCGCATTTCCTTCGGCAACACGATCAAGAAGGAACGCGACATCGCGCGCGCTTTTGCGCTCGGCGTCCGTCTCTTCGCGGTCGACAGCAAGGCCGAAGTGGAGAAGATCGGCCGCGCCGCACCCGGCGCCAAGGTTTTCTGCCGCTTCCTGTTCGGCTGCGCCGGCGCGGAGTGGCCGCTGTCGCGGAAATTCGGCTGCGATCCGGAAATGGCCGTCGACGTGCTCGACCACGCCCAAAAGCTCGGCTTGGAGCCATGCGGCGTGTCGTTCCATGTCGGCTCGCAGCAGCGCCGCACCGCGGCCTGGGATGAAGCCTTAAAGTCGGCGGCGGCGATCTTTCGCGCCTGCGCCGATCGCGGCATCAACCTGACGATGGTCAATCTCGGCGGCGGGTTTCCGACCAAGTACTTGCGTGACGTGCCGGCGGTCGAGTCCTATGGACGATCGATTTTCCGCGCGCTGCGCAAGCATTTCGGCAACCGCATCCCGGAGACTATCATCGAACCGGGTCGCGGCATGGTCGGCAATGCCGGCCTGATCGAAGCCGAAGTCGTGCTGGTCTCGAACAAAAGCGAGCACGACCACGTGCGGTGGGTCTATCTCGACATCGGCAAATTCGGCGGTCTCGCCGAGACGATGGACGAATCGATCCGCTACCCGATCAAGACGCCGCGCGACGGCGATGAGGTGGGTCCTTGCGTGCTTGCTGGACCGACCTGCGACAGTGCCGATGTGATGTACGAGAAGCGGCCTTACGATCTGCCGGTCAGCCTTGAGATCGGCGACAAGGTCCTGATCGAGGGCACTGGCGCCTATACAGCGACCTACGCAGCGGTTGCCTTCAACGGCTTTGCCCCGCTGCGGACTTTCCACATCTGACCCTTCTTGCTCCGGCGCTTCTCTCCCAAGCCTTCCCCGCAAGCCGGGAAGGCGAGGGTGGGAGCACCGGGGCGCAACAGTCAAAGGAGCGGATCATGGTGAGCATCCGGGAAGAAAAAATCGTCGATATCGCCGCACGCGAAGTGCTCCTCGATGAAGCCTACGGCGCCGCGCGTTTCGCCAAGACTTCGGAGCGGCTGCGCGAAGGCCGCTTGCCGGCGGACGGGCTATCGCTTGTCGCGGTCGAACATGGCGGCCTCGTCGGTACGGTCAGGATGTGGAACATCATGACCGGCCCAGGCCGCGTTGGGCTTTTGCTCGGGCCGCTCGCGGTCCACCCCGGGCATCGCAAGCGGGGCATCGGCTCGGCGCTGATGCACCGCGCCATTGCGCGCGCCCGTCTCGCCGGCCACACCGCCATCCTCTTGGTTGGCGACGCGGCCTATTACGGCCGTTTCGGCTTCGACGCGGTTCGGGCCGGCGGCCTCTGGATGCCGGGGCCGCTCGCGCGCGGCCGGCTGCTTGCGCTTGAGCTTCAGCCCGGCGCCCTTGATGGCGCTCGTGGCCTGATCGCTGCTGCGGGCCGGCATGTGCCCGCGCCCGACCTCTCCGCTCTGATCGCGCAGGACCGGCGCGACGAACGCGCTCGCACACGCCGCGCGCGCGCGGCGTAGCGAAGAGCCAGAAAATCGGGGACGCCACGGACAAAATCCGCGGCGTCTCTTCCGTTTCCGCGTTGCGGCAGATATCACCCCGGTATTGCCGCTGGAGGCTTGGAATATGACCGAATGGCCCGTTCACGCCCGCATTACCGGACCTGTCGTGATGATCGGCTTCGGCTCGATCGGGAAAGGCACGCTGCCCTTGATCGAGCGTCATTTCGATTATGACAAATCCCGTTTCGTCGTCATCGACCCCGAAGACAAAGACCGCAAGCTCTTGGACGAGCGCGGCGTTCGCTTCGTCCATCAGGCGGTTACGCGGGACAATTATCGCAAGCTCCTGGGGCCGCTGCTCACCGAAGGCGGCGGCCAGGGCTTTTGCGTGAACCTTTCGGTCGACACGTCCTCGCTCGACCTTATGCAGTTCTGCCGCGAAATCGGCGCGCTCTATATCGATACCGTGGTCGAGCCATGGGTGGGCTTTTACTTCGATTCAAAGCTCGGCCCGGAGGCGCGCTCCAACTATGCGCTGCGTGAAACCGTGCTGGCGGCGCGCCGCAAAAGCCCCGGCGGCACCACGGCCGTATCCTGCTGTGGTGCCAATCCCGGCATGGTGTCGTGGTTCGTCAAGCAGGCGCTTCTCAACGTCGCGGGCGATCTCGGCGTCAAGTTCAAGGAGCCGAAGACACGCGAGGAGTGGGGCCGGCTCGCCAAGAAGACCGGCGTCAAAGGCATTCACATCGCCGAGCGCGACACCCAGCGCGCCAAGCAGCCGAAGCCGATCGAAGTCTTCGTCAACACCTGGTCGGTCGAAGGCTTTCTTTCGGAGGGCATGCAGCCAGCCGAACTCGGCTGGGGCACTCATGAGAAGCGGATGCCGAAGAACGGCTTCAAGCATAAGGCCGGTTGCCAGGCGGCGATCTATTTGACGCAGCCGGGCGCCAATACGCGGGTGCGCTCGTGGACGCCGACGGCCAAGGCGCAATACGGCTTTCTGGTCACGCACAACGAGTCGATCTCGATTGCGGACTATTTCACGCTGCGCGACGGCCGCAAGACCGTCTACCGGCCGACCTGTCACTATGCGTATCACCCGTGCAACGACGCCGTGCTGTCACTGCATGAACTGTTCGGGCAGGCCGGCAACCGGCAACCGGCCATTCACATTCTGGACGAGCACGAGATTGCCGACGGCATCGACGAGCTTGGCGTGCTGCTCTACGGCCACAAGAAGAATGCCTATTGGTACGGCTCGCAGCTTTCGATCGATGAAACCCGCGACCTTGCGCCTTACCAGAACGCCACCGGGCTGCAGGTGACCTCGGCAGTGCTCGCCGGCATGGTGTGGGCGCTGGAGAATCCGAACGTCGGCATTGTCGAAGCCGACGACATGGATTTCCGTCGTTGCCTGGAAGTGCAGACCCCGTATCTCGGGCCGGTGATCGGACGCTACACCGACTGGACGCCGATCACGGATCGGCCTGGTCTGTTTGCAGAAGACATCGACAAGCGCGACCCTTGGCAGTTCAAGAACGTGCTGGTCGGGTAAATCTTCAATTGGCGGCTTGCTCGCGCGCCGCCGCGATATCGCCCTCCAGTGCGGCGACGCCGACGGCGCCGACCACCAGGGACTTGCCGATCACATAGCTGGGCGTGCCGCGAATGCCGACCGCGCCGGCGAGCGTCATGTCCTCGCTGATGGTCGCATTGACCTCGTTGCTTGCCATGTCCTGTTCGAGCCGGGCCATGTCGAGGCCCGCATCCTTGGCCGCCGCCACCGCCTTGTCTTTGCTGGCCGGGCCGGGACCGGCGAGGAGCGCCTGGTGGAAGATGAGGTATTTTTTCCCGCCGGCATCCTGCATGCGCACCGCGACCGCAACGCGGGCCGCTTCCGCCGATCCGGGCCCGAGGATCGGAAATTCCTTGAGCACGATTTTCAATTTCGGATCGTTCTTCAAAAGCGTGAGCATGTCGGGCAATGCCCGCTTGCAGAAGCCGCAATTGTAATCGAAGAACTCGACCAGCGTGACGTCGCCATTGGGATTTCCGAGCGTAACCTGATGCGGCGAGGCGAAAAGCTTCGTGGCATTACTGGCGATGGCGGTGCTGCTCGCGGCGGCAGCTTGGGGATTTGCGGGCGTCACGGCCCCGGCGCCGGCGCTGGTACTCACGGCCGGACGATGCTTAAGGAGTTCGGTCAGAATCTGCCCGACCGCCTCCGGATGGGCAATCATGTAGTTTTTGACGATTTCGCCTACCTCGTCGGGATGGGTGGCGAGATAGTCTTTGATGACCGCGTCGATCTCACCGCGCAAATCCTGCGCGTGGCTTGGCCGCGCCGCGAATAGAATAAATCCGGCGAGCACCGCGCCGCCAACGACCTTCACAACTTTCATGGTCTTCTCTCCATCGCACGCCATCGCCTGAAGTGTCTGGTTTCCCTACGCATCACCGTCGAAATGCATTCAGCCGCCCTAGAGCAACGGCCGCCTCGGGGCAAACATGCGCGGCGGCGGAAGAGGGCCGAGCGGTCTACCGAGCGGTCTGCCGGGAGCGATCACACGTGGTGGCGGTCCTGTTCTGACGCAGGCGCCGGAGCGGCTTCGTGTTTCACCCGGCGGACAGGGTTCCGGCCGTTCCGGCACACAGCCACCTTCGCCATTACGAATTTCGCCGGGCGGACAAGACGCTCTCGGCTCCGGCACGCAGCGACCCTCGCGATCGCGCATTTCCCCGGTCGGGCATGTTCCACCCGGTATCGCGCCGCATTTGCCTTCGCGGTCTCGCTCTTGTCCTTCCGGACACGCGGTCGACGGAATGGGGAGGCAAGCGCCGGCGGTGGTGCGGAATTGGCCTGGCGCACACGACGCTGACGGGATCGCGACGCAAGCGCCGCGTTCGTCGCGGAATTCTCCGGATGGGCACGGCTGCTGGCCTACATTACAGGAATTTCCGTCGGCGCCGACAAAGCGATTGTTGCAGCACGACCCGTCCGGCATTTTCGTATAGCCCGACGCGCATGCGGCAAGGGGTATAAGCGTCCGGCACGCCTTGCGGTTTTTCGGATCGACCGGGCCGGCGCAGCAAACCCCGCTCGTCGTCACGTTTGCGGGCGGGCAGCACTTGCCGCTCGCGGTTGGAATGCCGGATGTGCAGCATTGCGGTCCGATCGGAACGAGGACGATCGGCTTGCATTCGTTTTTGCCGGGACCGCTTGGCGCTTGCCCGGCCGGACAGCACGCGCCGGTCGACGTCATCTTGCTGGCAAGACAGCATGCGCTGCCGATCGGCACATAGCCATTCTGGCAGGTCGACGTTGGCGGCTTTGGCGGCGTCGGCGGGGAACACTTCCCGTTGACGAGCGTCCCGCTACAACAGGCCGGAGCGCCGCTCGCGCTGGTGTAAACCTTGCTGCTGTTGCAGCAGAAATTGCTTGGTCCGATCGGCGTCTGACCCGACGGGCAGCTTGAATTCGAGCAGGCGGCGGTGGCTGCGAGTTGGGTCACGCTGCAACACATGCCGTTGATCTGTATGCCCGGTCGCGGACAGCTGCCGCACTCACTGGTGCCGGCGCGACGGGTTTGACCGGGCGGGCAGCCCCCCGGCGGCGTGTTGGGTGGCGGTGTGCCCGGAGGCCTCCCGTCCTGCGGCGGACCGTGGCCGGGCGCGATGTGGGGCGGAACGCCGATTGCGGGAATAGGCATCAAGGTCGCGCGCTGCGCCGGCGTGCACAGCCGCTCGATCGCGACATCGCCCAAGTGTCCACGTTCCGCCGGATCGTCGAACGCGTCGTTGTAATCGATGAAATAGCTGTAGAGCGGCGGCTCGTCGTCGCGCCTGATGCGCCAGGTGCCGTTGCCTTGCAGGCCGTTCACGTCCAAGGGGCCCGTTTGACCGAGGCGCGCGGCGAGCGCCGGGTCAGACGATTGGCGCAAGTCCTCGCCTGTCGTCCACATGAAACCGCCGCATGAGCCAAGCACGATTTCGCCGCGCGTATCATAGTCGTAGCCGATCGCGACGCCGCCATCGCCATTGTGAAGGCCCGGGGGAAAGCCGATGGCATAGTCTTCCGGCTGCTGCTGCCAAATCCGCCGTCCGTCCGGCGTAGTGGTGATGACAGCGTAGCGCAGCACGCGGCCGATCGCCGGAACCGCAAGGGCCTCGAAGTCGAAAGCACCCGTCGGCGCCGCCCGATCGGCCAAATACATTCGGCCTTGCTCGTCGAAAGTGATCTTCGAAATCTCGGTTGGGCCGGACGAAGGCGGCACTGCGAGTTCGATGACGGCATCATTCCCGAACGAACCGTCGGCATTCAGCCCGACCGACCAGATTTGCAGGCTGTCGGCGACCGCGTAGTAGAGCCGGTGCTGATAGACGGCGAGCCCGAAGACGCGGCGTTGGGGCGCCGCATAATTCCAGGTCGCGGGCTGGCTGCTGTCGAACCGCGGGCTGGTTACGTCGATCGGCGGTTGCGATGTCCACGGTGCCGGCGGCAGCCCTTGGGCGGCACGTCCGGTTACGCCGTGGTCGTAACTGCCAAGCTCGCTGCCGTTCAATCCGAAGCGAAGAACCATCCCGGTTTCGCGATCGGCAACGTAGAGCGATTTAGAGTCCGGATCGTAGGCCAATCCGCCGAGCGCGGCGCCGGAATTGGCGCGGCCATGATCGGTCACGGTAGCGAACAGGCTCACCTTGCCGGTCGTGCCGTCGATCCTCCAGATCGATCCAGGGCCGCCTTGCGGGCCCCACAGGCCGGGCATGAATGTCGCGTTTGGCGCGCCAATCTGGATGTGCTGCGGCTGACCGTCCGGCCCCGGCGCGATGATCGGCAGTCCATAGACCGACGCCGCCGCCACGTAGATATTGGGCGGCGAATTGCCGTCGAATGTGACGCCAAAAACCTGCCCGACAGATGCGGCGGTAACGGTGAACGGTTTGGACGCGCCGACGAACTGTGCCTGAGCCGGACCGTCCATATGCTGCAAATCGAAAATGCGCAACGACGGTCCGCCGAGATCGATGAAGGTTTCCTGATTGGGATCGACACCGGGCGCGATCTGCGCCGGCGGCGACGCACCGGAGAAGCCGGTCACCGCGGCATCGCCGTTCGTGTAGATGGCGATCGGAGATTGCTGCGCGATCAGCGCAGTTGGGTAGATTGAAACGAGCGCCAAGCTGAAGGCTGCGACAGGCCAGTATCCGGCTGTACGCCGTGCTTGACGCGGTACCGGAAAGGACTCTGTGCAAGCCCGTGTCATGGCCGCCTACTGTGCAACCTGTTTCGGTATGCAAGAACCGTTGGACGGATCGGGAGTCGTTCCCGGCGGGCAGCACTGTCCGCATGAGGTGACCTGATTGGGATCGCAACACGCGCCAGTCATGGTCATTCCCTCGTTCGGGTTCGAACAAGGCATGACGCATTTGCCGCTGATGAGATCCTGTCCGGTGGGGCAAGTGACGATCGGCGGGCAGATTGAGCCGGTCGGGTTGAGCAGCGTCACCTGCGACGGCACCGCCGGCTGGCCATCCGGGCAAAGACAAATATCGGCAAGGCCGCCGGATGTGCCCGCGGCCTTGGTGCCGCTCGGGCATTGGCAAACATAGATGACATAGCCGTTGTTCGAATTGCCGCCGTCCGCGTAGAGATTCGGCACGGCGACGACCTGCATCGGACTAGGGCAAAAACAGTAGGAATCGGGCGAACAGGTCGGGCTGGAACCGTCCCAGCCGTCGACGACGTTAATCACCATGGTGCCGCCCGACACCGATTTGGTTATGACCGGCGGGGGGTAGTCGCCATTGCGTCCATAAATGGCGTTCTGGCACGCCGGATCGTTCTGGTTCGCGTTGTAGTCGCCGCAAGCTGCTGCGGACGGCGTGCAATTGCCGGCAACCGGCGGCGGCGGCGTACAGCCACACCCGCCCCATCCAACGTCCTGCTGAATTCCGCAGATCGCGTCCTGCAAACAGGACAACAATGCGCCGCCGAGCGCGCTGGCGCCTTGATCCAATTGGCAGGCACATGACGCCACCGCGAGCGGATCGGCCGCGCCAGCCACCAGCGACTGCAGGTCGCTGACCGCTGTGGTTCCAAGGCCAAGCGCATTCAATGCGGTGCCCAGATCGCTCTGGCCGCCGCTCACGGTGTTGAATACGCTTTCTATGGTTCCGCAGACGTTCGCGCCCGGATCCTCTGCCATGACGGCGCCTAGTGCGGCGGCGAGGGGGATAAGCGCCGCGTCGCCGACGGGATCGGAGTAAGTGGAGTCACAGGCCGTCGAGGCAATGGACCCGCTTAGATTTTGCAGGGCGTTCCAGAAGTCTTGCGGGCTGCAGGAATTGTCGGCTCGCGCGGCAGCAGGCAAAAGCGTCGCCATCGCCGCAAGAAATGCCGCGCACAGATTAAGCCCGATACGTCCGCCTGTCGCCATGGGCAGCCGTGAGCGTAAAATCCCCGCTCGACGCTATACCTGCATTTGGTCGGCTACAATCCGGAAGATTGGATCAAAATCGACAAAGATCACCGATCGTTTTGAGTCCAATCCTCGTCACCGTCGCGCGCTGCGACGCGCACGTTCACTTCAACCGCTTCGCCGCCTCTTGGACCATGCTGAGATCGGAATATTGCTTGACGTCGAAGCTCGACTTGATGAAGCCGAGATCCTTGGTCGTGTCGATGTTCTTCTGCAGCGCGTCGAGGTTCGGTATCAAATTTGGATCGTGATAGACGTCCCGCTTGGTGAACGCCCAACTAAAGATCGCCGGTGGACGCTTGACGAGATCGCCGAGGATTTGCATCGCGGCTTCGTGGTTCGCGGGATCCTCGTACCAGTGAACGATGCGCAGCGTGTCCTCGAAGAAGTCCACCAGCGCCGCCCGGTGCGCGTCGATAAATGGCTTGCGTGCGACCCACACCACCATATCGGTGACGCCGATCGCTTCTTTCTGCACGAACAGGTCGCGGGCGATCGCTTGCAATTGCGGATCGTATGAGAACGGCAATACGGCCGGGATCAAATCGACTTTCTTTTCCGCAAGCATGGATCTCATGGCCGGGAACGGCGCCTCGACCACAGTGTAATCGCGATTAGGCTCGAGGCCATGCTTGCGCAGCATCGCCTTCATGGCGACGTCGACCGCGCTGCCCTCGGCATTGGTGGCGACGACCTTGCCCTTGAGGTCCTCGATCTTGTGGATCGGACCGTCCTTGAGCACCATGTATTCCTGCGAATAATAGCCGTCGACGCCGTCCTGAAACTCGTCGCTGACGATGCGCAGGTCCGTCAGACCCGCGTTCTCGATGGCGATGCCGAGCGTCGAATAGGCGAGGTTGGCGATATCGGTCTGATTGTTGGCGAGCGCCGTGATCATCGGCGGCGTGCCGACATAATGCACCGGATCCATCACGTAGGACTGGCCAAAATGCTTGGCGAGGTCCTTTTTCTGCAGCCAGATCGATGCCCAATTGCCCGGGGCGACCCAGGCTTCGTGGATTTGCAGCGGATCGGCTTTGGCGGGGCCGGCGCAATTGAAAACCATGGCCAGCCCGCACAGGCCGGTCCAAGCAAGCGTTACTGCTCGTGTCGTGGCACGCATCGTCTCCTCCCAAGGTAATATGGACGCCGTTTGAACGGCGTCTCATTTTTAGAAGTGTTACTGCAACCGCTTTGCCGCCTCCTCGATCAAGCTGAGGTCGGAATGCGCCTTGACGTCGAAGCTTGCGTGCACGAAGCCCAGATCTTTCGTCATGTCGACGTTCTTCTGCAGCGCATCGAGGTTCGGCATCATAGTCGGGCTGCGGTAATAATCTTGTTTGGTGAACAACCAGCCAAAGCGCTCGGGCGGCTGCTTAGTGAGCTGCGACGCGATCGCGGCGACGGCGTCGCGGTTTTTCGGATCGAGATACCAATGCTCGATGCGCATTGTGTCCTCGAGAAAGTCGACCAAAGCGGCACGGTGCGCGTCAATGAACGGCTTGCGCGCCGACCACATGACAAACTGCGACACGCCGATGGCGTCGGCGCTGGTGAACAGCGTCCGCGAGATCTTTTTCAATTCGGGATCGAGCGAGAACGGCAGCACGGCCGGAATGAGATCGACCTTCTTCTCCGCCAGCATCGCCTTCATGGCCGGGAACGGCGCCTCGATCACGGTGTAGTCGCGATTGGCTTCCAAGCCGTGCTTGCGCAGCATCGCGCGCATCGCAACGTCGACGCCGCTGCCCATGGCATTGGTCGCGACAATCTTGCCCTTGAGATCTTCGATCTTCTTGATCGGACCGTCGGCAAGGACCTCGAATTGGTTCGATGCATAACCGGGCACGCCGTCCTGGAAATCGTCCGAAATCACCCGGATGTCGTCCATGCCGGCGTTCTCGATCGCGATCGGCAAGGTGGAGAAGGCGAGGTTGCCGATCTCCAGCTCGTTGTTAGCGATCGCCGTAATCATCGGCGGGGTGCCCGCATAGTGAACCGGCGTAAACACGTAGGATTTGCCGAAGTGAACGGCGAGGTCCTTTTTCTGCAGCCAAATCGACGACCAGTTGGCAAGCGGCGCCACCCAGGCGCCGCGGATTTGCAGTGGATCGGCTTGTGCCAGGCCGACGGTGACGAGAACAAAGGCAAGGCTCGCCAATCCAATTTTTCCACGCATTATCAATCGCTCCAATGCTGCGGTTCTGTCCGAAAGTCCCCGGCGGGTTCGCCCGACCGGACAATTGTGGGCGCAAACCGCGACCCGACGCAAGCGTACCGCTTGCCGCACCGGCGTCGCGGCCTGCCGCATCTGACCCGTGTTCACGATCCCGTCAAGCACGGCTGTGTCATTTCAACTTTACCGGGGCGAATGTTAACGGGCGGCACGGTGATCAAAAAGCGGGGGCTTTCGCGATGAAGGCGGCGGATATCAAAAATCTTCCATTGATGCCTTTGGCCTCGCCGTCTTATCCGCGCGGGCCGTATCGTTTCATTGATCGCGAATACCTGATCGTGACCTATGAGTCCGATCCCGCGGCCATTCGCGAAGCGCTACCCGAGCCGCTCGAACCCGATGGCAGCAATAATGTCTCTTATGAATTCATCCGCATGCCGGATTCGTCCGGGTTCGGCGATTACACCGAATCCGGACAGGTGATCCCCGCATTATTCAACGGCGAGCACGTCAACTTCACCGCGCAAATGTATCTCGACGACGAGCCGCCGATCGCGGGCGGACGCGAAATATGGGGTTTTCCGAAAAAACACGCCTATCCAAAGCTCTCGATTATCCACGATACGTTCACCGGCGTGTTGGAATACGCCGGGGTCGTCGTGGCGGTGGCGACGATGGGCTACAAGTACCAGAACCTGCTTTACGACGTGAAAGGGCGAAAGCAATGCAGCCCTGAATCGATCGTGGAGAAGATGAGCAAGACTCAGGTCAATCTGAAAATTATTCCCGACATCGACGGTTCCCAGGCCATCTCGCAACTGGTGGGCTATAATCTCACCGACATCCAGGTCAAAGGCGGTTGGTCCGGCCCGGCGCGGCTGCAATTGCACGCCCATGTCAACGCTCCGGTGGCCGACCTTCCGGTGCGCAAAGTGCTAGGCGCCGTGCACTTCATCACCGACCTGACCTTGCCCTACGGCCGGGTGCTCCACGATTACAACGCGGGCCGGCAAACAGGGGCTTAAAGCAATGGAACGGGGGCACCACGAAGAGATGACCGGCGAGAGGGCCGAAACAGCGCCTGTTTTGCCTGGACAAGTCGTATTGGTGTTCCAGGGCGGCGGCGCACTCGGCGCTTACCAGGGCGGCGTATACCAGGCCGTGCACGAGGCCGGCATTGAACCGAACTGGGTGATCGGCACCTCGATCGGCGCCATCAATGCCGCCATCATTGCCGGAAACGATTTCGACGTCCGGCTCGATCGCCTTCGCGCGTTCTGGGACCGGATGGAACGCAAGCCGTTTCCGGCTGCCGCACCGTTTGGGCTGATGGGCGCTGGGCTGATGGGCAACGTCGCCGCCCAAATGATGACGATGATGAGCGGCGTCGCCGGTTACTTCGCGCCGAATCGCGCGCTCGCCTGGGGTCTGCAAGCTCCGGTCGGCGTCGAACACGCAGGCTTCTATACAATCGACGCCCTGCATGACACGCTCCGCGGTGTCATCGATTTTGAGCGCATCAATTCCGGAAAGCCGCGCCTGACTATCGGCGCGGTCAATGTGCGTTCAGGCATGATGCACTACTTCGACAGCCGCACGATGCCGATCACGCTCAAACATGTGCTTGCTTCGGGGGCATTGCCGCCGGCTTTCCCGGCGATCCGCATCGACGGCGATCCCTATTGGGACGGCGGCATCTATTCCAATACGCCGATCGAGACCGTGTTCGACGATTTTCCGCGGCGCGATTCGGTCGTGTTCACGGTCCAGATGTGGCATGCGGCGGGACCCGAGCCGGAATCGGTTTGGGACGTCCTCAGTCGCCAGAAGGACATTCAATTTGCCAGCCGCGCCGACAGCCACATTGCCCGACAGGAACACATCCACCAGCTTCGCCACATCGTGCGCGAACTCGTCCGCATGATGCCTGCGGCGCAACGCGAGACGCCCGAAGTCAAGGAAATGGCGGGCTATGGCTGCGGCACGTTCATGCACATCGTGCGGCTCAAGGCGCCGCGGCTGGCCCATGAAGATCACTTGCGCGACATCGATTTCACCAGCGCCGGAATCCATGCGCGGTGGGAGGCGGGTTACGCCGACACCATGCGTGTGTTGCAGCGCCGGCCATGGGAGGCTCCGGTCGATCCCATGGCGGGCGTCGCGTTGCACGATTCCGACGCGCCTGACGCGGCCAATCCGTAGCGTCGCGCCAGTTGATGGATCGGCGACAGGCAATGTCCAAACCGTCCTTCGATAACATTGCCGAAACCCTTTCGACGAGCGACTCGTCGCTCCATCGGGTTCTGATCGCGGGCGGCGGCGTGGCGGGGCTTCGGCTCGCCTCCTATCTTGGCGGCTCGCTCGGACGGCGGCGTAAAGCCTCCATCACGCTCCTCGACAAGTCGCGCATCCACGTATGGAAGCCGCTCCTCCATGAAGTCGCATCCGGCTCCATGGATAGCGAAACAGATTCGCTTGAACTGATCGCGCATGCGCGGCGCCGGCATTATCGTTATCGCATCGGCGAGATGATCGGGCTCAATCGCGCCAAACGGCAGATTCATGTCGCGCCGAGCCACGACGAGAATGGCCAGATCGTCATCCCGCCGCGGGTACTCGGTTACGACACCCTGGTCATCGCTGTTGGCAGCCTCTCCAACGATTTCGGCACGCCGGGCGTGAACGAGCATGCCATCGCGCTCGACACCCTCGACGAGGCGGCGCGCTTTAATCGCCGCATGATCAACGCCTGCCTGCGTGCCAACGCGCAGTACGAACCGCTGCGGCCCGGCCAGTTGCATTGCGCGATAATCGGCGCCGGCGCGACCGGAGTTGAATTAGCGGCTGAATTGCACAAATCCATGCGCGATCTTGCTTCCTACAATCTCGATCGCATCGATTTCGACATGCATATCAAGATCGATCTCATCGAGGCAGCGCCACGGATCCTCCCGGCGCTGCCGGAAAGCATTGCCAGTCGGACCGCGGAATTGCTGCGCGCCCTCGGCGTTCAAATTCGCACCGGAACGCGCGTCACAGCGGTGCGGCCCGGCGAGGTGGTTCTAGATAGCGGGGAAGTGCTGCCGGCAGAGATGATCGTATGGGCCGCCGGCATCGAGGCGCCGGATTTCCTGCGCGATCTCGACGGCCTTGAAGGCGACAAGCTCAATCGCCTGGTTGTGCGGCCGACGATGCAGACGACGCGCGATGATAATGTCTTCGCCATCGGCGACTGCGCGAATTGCGTCCTGCCGGGCATGACGGAGCCGCTGCCGCCGCGGGCGCAGACCGCGCGCCTGGAGGCCGATTATATGGTCAAGGTGGTGAACGCGCGGCTGCGCGGTGCGCCACTGCCGGAATTCAAATACCGCGATCTCGGTTCACTGGTGGCGTTGGCCGACTACAACACCGTGGGTGTCGTGCTCAATGGCCTGAAATTGGAAGGGCTGTTCGCGCGATTGGCGTACCGTTCGTTGCACCAAATGCATCTGCGGGCGCTGCACGGCAACTTCAAGGTGGCGCTCGACACACTCGCCAAAGCCTTCACCCGGCGCACCGAACCACGGATCAAATTGCACTAAGACATAATGGAGCGAGTTACGATCGCTCTGCCGTCTCCTGATGCCACACCAGCAGGCGGCGCCGGATCACCGCCATGGCCTTGATCAGCGCATAGCCGACGACCGCGATTTCGACGATGCCGGCGAATACGCCGCGTGAATCGGCGAAACGCGAGGCGCTCATCATGGCGCCGCCGAGGCCGTAGCCACCCATGACCATCTCGCCGATGATGGCGACGATGAGCGAGATCGGGAGCGCCACTTGCAGCCCGGTAAGGATTTGCGGCAATGCCGCCGGCAGCTTGATCTGCCACATCACTTCGCGCTCGGTCGCGCCCATATTGCGCGCCGACCAGATCAGCTCCTTGTCGACACTGGCGATGCCGGCAAGCGTCGCGGTCACGACCGGAAAGATCGCGTCGAACACTACAATGGAGATTTTCGAGACGTCGTATACGCCGAGCCACAGGATGATAATCGGCAGGAAGGCGATTTTCGGCATTGGAAAGCCGACCGAGATAATGGGATCGAAAAACCAGCGGATGATGCGGCTGCGCGACATCAAAGCGCCCAGCGTGATGCCGCCGACCGTGGCGATGGCGAAGCCCGCCATCGACCGATACAGCGTTCGCCCGAGATTGCTCACGAGATCGCCGCTGAGCGCATCGCTATAGATGCGTTCGACGACGGCCGAAAACGGCGGCAGCATAAAAGCCGTCACCCTGCCGCTGCGGGCGAAAAGCTCCCAGGCAAGCAGCAGCACCAGAACAGAAAAGATGCCTGCGCCGCTGCGGAACACGATGTCGAGGCGCCGTGCCGCATCGTGCGTGACGTCGGCCTCCGCCGCCGACAGTGAGGTTGTGTCTACTCCCGCCATTGCAGCAGCCATTGCATGAGAAGCTGATAGAGCCGGTCCGCGGCGAAGCCGAGAAACGCGACGGTGAGCACGACGGCATACATGCCTTCGTAGGAACCCGTGGAGCCAAGGTAGCCGATCAGATAGCCAAACCCCTGCTGCGCTACGATCAGTTCGGAACTCACCAGCAGGATGAAGGCAAGCGCCAGCGCAGTGCGGATGCCGTTGAGCAATTCCGGCAGCGCGCTCGGCACGACGACATCCCACATCAGGCGCAACCGGTTGGCGCCCATGCTGCGCGCCGACCACACCAGCGCCTGATCGCTGCTGCGCGCGCCGTTATACGCGCCAATGGTGACCGGGATCATGCAGCCGAGAAAGATGAGAAGGATTTTCGAGCCGTCGCCAAAGCCCAGCCACAGCACGGTTACCGGAATGAGCGCCGATTTCGGCAGCGGGTAAAACAGCTCCACCAGCGGATTGATGAACACTTCCAGGAGCCGCACGCGCGCCATCAATATGCCAAGTCCGCCGCCGACGGCGATGGCGAGAAACAGCCCGGCGAATGCGCGATAGAGCGACGCTGCGCCGTTATTGATGAGTTCGCCGTCGCGGACGAGATCGACCCAGGCAACCGCGACGTGGGTAAGCGGCGGCAAGGCCTGGCTGTCGATGAGGTTGAGTCGCGCCGCCGCCTCCCAGCCGAGCGCAAGCAGCAGGAGCGGCAGATAACGGAAGCCGGCTTGCAGCATGCTCTGCATCAGCTTGCCTTGGTTTCCTGGGCCTTGATAGCCTCGTCGCGCACCAGGTTCCAGATTTCGTCGACCTTCTCGACGAACTCCTTGCTGCGCAGGATGCTCGGATCGCGGTTACCGAATTTGGTCTCGACGATCTTCTTGATGCGGCCGGGCCGCGCCGACATCACGGCCACGCGCTCGGCGAGGTAGACCGCCTCCTGCACGTCGTGGGTGACGAAGATAACGGTCTTTGGCGTGCGCTTCCAGATGTTGAGGAGCTCGGTCTGCATCAGCGAGCGGGTCTGCGCGTCGAGCGCGCCAAACGGCTCATCCATCAAGAGAATGCTGGGATCGAAGGCGAGCGTACGCGCGATCGCGGTGCGCTGCCTCATGCCGCCGGAAAGTTGCGACGGATAGCTTTCCTCAAAACCGCGCAATCCGACCATGTCGATATAGGCCTGCGCCCGTTTTTCGCGCTCGGGACGCGGCAGCCGCTGCCGTTCCAGGCCATAGAGGATATTGGTGCGCACGGTTTTCCACGGAAACAGCGCAAAATGCTGGAATACAATGCCGCGGTCGGGGCCCGGCGCCGTAACCGGCCGGCCTTCGACCGTGATGCGGCCGGACGTGGTCGGCAGGAAGCCGCCGACCAAATAGAGCAGCGTCGATTTTCCGCAACCGGAGGGCCCCAGGAGTGCCAGGAACTCACGGGGCCGAACTTCGAGCGACACGTCCGACAAAGCGAGCACGGTCCGCCCGCGGGGCGGGCGATAGGTGTGGTTCACCCCCTCGATGACGATCTGGCCTTTGCCGTCCATCTACGCCCACGCATCTCGGTCGCCGCCTCCCGGCACCGTCCGCACCCTATCCGGCCGGCCGCGCCGCACCAAGGCCTGTCGGGCTGCATTTGGCGCGGCAGGACAGCGCGTTTGGTAGGTTCGTGAAAAAGCGGATATATGTCACTCCAAACGCGACCGCGTGGAAGCACGGATGGAACGCTCGTTCAAGAAAGAAGTGGATGCGCTGCGGCTTGGCGCCGGCGAAACCTTTCGCGGCGAGGGCATACTCGCCGTCACCAAGGCGCTGTTGCAATCCGGGGTCAGCTATGTCGGCGGTTATCAGGGCGCCCCGGTATCGCACTTGCTTGACGTGATGGTGGACGCCGAAGATTTGTTGGCCGACCTCGGCGTGCACGTCGAAACTTGCACCAATGAAGCGGCCGCCGCGGCCATGCTCGGCGCTTCGATCAATTATCCGCTGCGCGGCGCGGTGACGTGGAAATCGATCGTCGGCACCAATGTCGCCGCCGACGCACTGTCGAATCTCGCTTCCCCCGGCGTTATCGGCGGCGCGCTGATCGTGCTGGGCGAGGATTACGGCGAAGGCGCCAGCGTCATTCAGGAACGCTCCTACGCCTATGCCATGAAATCTTCCATCTGGCTGTTGGACCCGCGGCCGGATCTGCCGGCCATCGTGCGCATGGTAGAAAAGGGTTTCGAGCTTTCCGAGGCGAGCCATGCGCCGGTCATGCTGGATCTGCGCGTGCGCGCCTGTCACGTCACCGGCGAATTCGTCGCCAAGGACAACAAACGCGGCGCCTACAGCGGCAGACACCAGCTTGCAGGGCCGCCACGTTTCGAATACGGCCGGCTCGCGCATCCGCCGGTGATTTTCTCGCAGGAACGCTTGAAGATCGAACAACGGTTGCCGGCAGCGCAGAAATTCATTCGCGAGCAGAAGCTCAACGAGGTGATCTCTGGAGATGTCGGCGAAATCGGCATTATTGTGCTCGGCGGCCTCACCAATGGGCTGCTTCGCGCTTTGGCGCGGCTCGATCTTGCCGACCTCTATGGCGTTTCGCGCATTCCGATCTATGTGCTCAATGTTCCCTATCCGCTCGTCCCTGACGAGGTGAACGCGTTTTGCGCCGACAAGCGCGCCGTGCTGGTGGTCGAGGAGGGCTCTCCCGACTATGTCGAGCAGCAGATCAACGTCATATTGCGCGACGCCGGCAGCGATACACGGATCCTCGGCAAGGGCTGTCTGCCGCGCAGCGGCGACTACGTTTCGGATGTCATGCTGCGCGGCGTGGCCGCGTTTTTGGCGCAGACCCGCCCGGCCGGTTTCGATGCCGAGACTGTGGCCGCAAAGGCCGATGCAATCCTCGCGCATAAGGCGGATGTCACCGCTGCCGTTGGCGATATTCCGCCGCGGCCGCCGAATTTTTGCACCGGCTGTCCGGAGCGGCCGGTCTTTACCGCGATAAAGCTCGCGCAACGCGAACTGGGGCCGACCCACATCAGCGCCGATATTGGATGCCATTCGTTTGCGACTTTCGCGCCGTTCTCGCTTGGCAATTCCATTCTCGGCTATGGCATGTCGCTGGCGAGCGCGGCCGCGGTCGGCCCAAATATGGCGAAGCGCCCGATCTCGGTGATGGGCGATGGCGGTTTCTGGCACAACGGGCTGATCACCGGCGTCGCGTCCAATATGTTCAATAAAGGCGACGGCATCCTCATCGTCATGCAGAACGGCTACGCCTCGGCCACCGGCCAGCAATATTTGCCGTCCAGTCTGGCGAACCGCAGCGGCACCCCGACCGGCATCAGCATCGAGAAGACGCTGCGCTCGCTGGGAGTCAATTGGCTGCGCACGGTGCGCACCTACAGCGTGGCCAAGATGGTGACGACACTGAAGGAGGCGATGCGCACGGCGGAGCGCGGCCTCAAGGTGATCATTGCCGACGGCGAATGCATGCTGGCGCGCCAGCGCCGCATCCGGGCCGAAGACTCCGATAAGCTCAAACGCGGCGAGCGGGTAGTCAAAACGCGCTACGGCGTCGATGACGAAATCTGTACCGGCGACCATTCCTGCATTCGGCTGTCGGGATGCCCATCGCTGACCGTCAAACCAAATCCTGATCCGCTTCGGTCGGATCCGGTGGCGACGGTGATCGAAAGCTGCGTCGGCTGCGGGCTGTGCGGGGAGGTCGCGCACGCCGCGGTGCTTTGCCCCTCGTTCTATCGCGCCGATGTCGTCAGTAATCCGAACTGGCGGGATCGCACGCTGCAAAGCTTGCGGCGTACGGTCATTGGTTGGCTCGGCGGCAACTACGCAACCCCATCCGCGAGCGCTTCCTGCGCGGCAGCCGACGAGAAGACAAATTCCGCCAGGTATCAAGCCGCTGCGAAGGGTGGATCGGCGGGCATCGCGCCTGTTGGTCATGCCGCCGGAGTGACCGTTCGTCCGCTGACGGTCCTGATCGCCGCGCTGGGCGGCGAAGGCGGCGGCGTGCTCACGGACTGGATCGTCGCGGCGGCGGCAAGCCAAGGCTTTCCGGTCCAATCGACGTCAATCCCGGGCGTCGCGCAGCGCACCGGCGCCACCACTTATCACGTCGAGATGGTCCCGATGCGGCGGTCGCCATCCGAACCGCGTCCGGTTCTGGCGCTGGCGCCGGGCGTCGGCGACGTCGATCTTGTGGTGGCGAGCGAATTGATGGAGGCCGGCCGCGCCATCGCCGCCGGTTTTGTTACGCGAGACCGTACCACGATGATTACCTCGACCAGCCGCTCCTATCTTGTCGTCGAGAAAATGGCGATGGGTGACGGCCGCTACGATGGCAAGCGGATCGAAGCTGCGATCGAGAAAAATTCAAAGAGCGGACTGCTTCTCGACCTCGAAGCGATCGCGCGTGATAGCGGCGCGATGATCAATGCGGTCATGCTCGGCGCCATTGTCGGCGCCGATGCGCTGCCGATTCCCGCCGCGGCCTTCGAGGAGGCGATCCGTGGCGACGGCAAAGCGGTCGAGACCAATTTGCGTGGCTTCCGCGCTGGCTTGGACGCCGCCCGCGCCGGCTCACGCCGTCGCGCCGATGCTCTCAAGCGACCCCACGCGCCTGCCGCGTCACTCGCCGATCTCGAAACCGAGATTGGCGATATGCCCGTGGCGGCGCGTGCCTTCATAACCGAGGGCGTGCGCCGGCTCGCGGCCTACCAGGATTTTGCTTACGCGCGTCTTTATCTCGATCGCCTGGCGGCGATCCGCGACGCCGATGCGAAGGCCGGCGCTGACGGAAAGCTGCTCGCTGAAGCGGCCCGCCATCTCGCGGTGCGCATGTCGTATGAAGATCTGATCCGGGTGGCGCAGGCCAAGATCGACCCGGCACGGTTCGGGCGCATCACCCGCGAGCTCGGTGTCAGGCCGGAACAGACATTCACCGTCACTGAATTTTTGAAACCCGGCATCGAGGAATTTTGCTCGGTGTTGCCGCCATCGCTGGCGCGGGGCATTTTGACGTTCGCTGAACGTCACCCCGCGCTTGGCCGGGCGCATTGGGGCATGGCGGTCAATACCGCGTCCGTTTTTGGCTATCTGCGCTTCGTCGCCCTCGCCAGGCTGCGTCGCTTCCGCCGCAACACCTTCCGCTTCCGGGAAGAGCAGCACGCCATCGAGGCCTGGCTCGATCTGGTCGGACGCGCGGGCGAGCTCTCAGTCGAACTGGCGATTGAGATCGCCGAATGCGCCCGTCTTATCAAAGGCTATGGCGATACCCATAAGCGCGGCAGCGGCAATTATCGTCTGATTGAGACTGAGCTGATGCTGCCGGCGCTGGCTGGCAGCATGCCGCCACGCCAGGCAGCGGAGGCGATCGCCAATGCCCGCACCGCGGCACTGCTCGATCCGGAGGGTGAGGCGCTGACCAGATGTTTTGCCGACATCCAAGCGCAATCAAGCCATCGCGTCGCCGCCGAGTAGCGTCACAGCCGAAACGCCGGCCCGTGCTGACCTTCTAGAATAATCGCATGGGCAAGAATTTTCCGGCCGGTCATCGCAGGACGCTGCGGCGCGCCAAACTGGAATCGCGTGAGCAATTCGGCCGCGCCCAATTCGCAATATTGCGGCCAGGAGCAGCGCGCCGGTCTGCTTGCTTACTGTCCGGACCTGACCGGACAATAGAAGGTGCCTTCCACCTCGACGATGTCGTCCTGATTAAGGCGCCGCACCTCGACGATTGTTCGCGGCGGATAGGGCGGGCCGCCCCATAGCTCCTCCTGAATCGTGTTCACGACTGGCCGATGGAGGTCCATGTCCGTGACATAGACTACAAGCCGCACGGCATCGTGCAGGCCACCGCCTGCCGCCTCGACGACCGTCTCCATGTTGAGAAAGGCGCGCCGTATCCTGGCCTCGGCACCGGCAACAAGCAGGTTGGTCGCGGGATCGATGCCGCGCATGCCGGCCACAAAGATGAAATCGCCGGCACGCACGCCCAAATTCCACGGTCCCGTCGGGAGCACCGCCCCGGCCGGCGACAGAAACTTGATCTTATCCGGCGGCATGGGGCGCTTCTCTCGTCAATATGCGATCGCGGCATCATAGCAGCGTTCGGCGGTCTTGCTGTCCGCCGCCGCGCTTGGCTATGTTGAAGCGGCGCGGGCGTAGTTCAGTGGTAGAACGACAGCTTCCCAAGCTGAAAAGTAACCACGCCAAACGATTGTAATTGCTGATTTTGCTTGATTTCCCTACATAACCTAGCCGTGAACAAAGCCCGATCAAACCCCGGTTGCTCCGGGTAAATCTACGGGTAAATTTGGAGGCTAGGACCGATGCTTGGATTGAAGGAAGTCCGCAACAAGAAAGCCGGCGAGCTTATTCGTCATGAAGGCGTCGGCCGCCTGTCCGATGGCTACATTGAAACAACTTGGGACTTTACCCGCGACAATGACGCCTTCCCGGTGGTGCTCCGCGACACTGGAATTAAGGGACTGCAACTCCGCGTCGGTCGCCTCAAATGTGCGTGGCAATTCCAGTCCGAACGTTCAGACCACGGCAAGCGAATTTATACGTGCAAGGCGCTCGGTTACTATGACCATAACGCGCACGTTTCGGGGGTTTTCAACCGCAACTGTGGCACGTCAACTGCGATGACGCACGCAAGGCCGCCAAGGTCATCGCAGGTAAGCTCATAGAAGGCACCGCACCGGCCGCCAAGCGTTCGGGCGTGAAGTTCGCGGACGCCTTCGCCGATTATGTCGCCTATCTGGAACACAAGGCCGCTGAACAGGGCAAGCTGCGCGTTGGGCGAACAACGTTCGCGCGCTCGGTAAGATCATGTCGCCGCAATGGGCGACCTGGACTCTAGGCGAAATGGGCGAGCGGCCGGACGCCGTTGCGGACTGGCACAAAATTACGGTTAAGCGTCACGGGGCCACGTCGGCAAACCATTGCGCCCGGATCATTCGGGCCATGTACAAGCGCCGCGCCGGACTTGACCGCTCGCTAAACGTGGCTTTCTTGCCGACTAGCGGCGTGAGGCTCGCCAAGAAAAGAACGAGCAAAAGGGGATGAGGGCCGCCGACTTCCCGGCTTGGTTCGAGGCGTGGCAAAATATCCCCAACGCCACGCGCAAAGGCTATCACTTGACGAACCTGCTAACAGGTTGCCGCCCCGGCGAGTTTGCGCGCACGCGCTGGTGCGACTTCGACCGCGAGGCGCACGTCCTGGTCATCGGTGACGCCAAAGCGGGCAACACAATCGAAATTCCGACAACGCCGGAAATAGAGTTGGCAATCAAGCTCGCCGCGATCGACTTAAAAATCATCTATAAGTCGCACGGTCGCGAATTCGTGCACAAAAAGGAAGTGAGCCGGAAGCCCGATGACTTCATATTCACCGGATGCCAACATTCAAGCTCGCAACCGCTCGGAATTGCCGTGCATCGGTCACGCCTTGCGTCGGACATATAAGACCATCGCCACAGATCATTGCGGCGTGCCCGATGACATATCGGCCGCGTTGCTAGGCCACGTGCCGGAAGGAATGTCGCAAAAGTATTTGATCCGTTGGGCGCGGACTAGCGGCCCGGCGATCTTGAAAGCGCAAGCGACAATCTCGCGGACCATCATGCAGCTATTGAAGGCGAAACCGGCCGTTGCGAAGCGGCAGCGGGCAGCCTAACCGTTCGCTCTCATTGGGATGGCTGAATTCCGGCAGGGGTTAGCATACCAATTCATGCTGCATAGTAGTGCGTCAAACGCTATCGTGTGTTGCGCAACTCGCCTCTAGGACGCCGGATGGCCGACAAAAACCGTTTTGACCGTTATCTTCTGGCGCTGCGGAAGACCCCGCTCGACCAAAAAACCGAGCATACGGATCGGCTCGCCCTCGATATACTTTTGCAGGCATTCGCGGATGATGCCGGTCCAGGTGTATCCGTTCAGCACGAACCGAAGCGCGTCGTCGATAAAGGTGCGCCGGATTTCAAGATCACCAAAAGCGGCCTCATACTCGGCTACGTCGAGAACAAGGCCATCGGCGAAAATCTCGACAAGGTTCTAAAATCCGATCAAATCAAGCGTTACAAGAGCCTTTCACAGAACATCATGCTCACCGACTATCTCCATTTCATCTGGATCAACAAGGACGGCATCCAGCGCGAGACGCTGTGCCATGCAGACCGATCTTGAAAGTCCGAAATTTCGGCTGCACGAGGATCGCGTCGCCGCCGTCAGCAAGCTGCTGCAAGGTTTCTTCTCGACGGCACCGGAAGGCATCGGGCGCTCGCAGCAGCTTGCGTTGGCGCTCGCAACGCGCAGCAGGCTGCTGCACGATTATCTTGAGCGAGGAACTGGTGCGCCAGGAGCAGGGAACACCAGGAGGGCAAGCTTTACGGACTTTTCCAAATTTTCCGCGACCAGATTTTCCATGAACTGACGCTCAAGGAATTCGCCGACGCCTTCGCCCAAATGCTGGCTTACGGCCTGTTTCTGGCGCGGCTGAATTCAGATTCCAAGATAATCACGCTGCACAATGCGCGGCGAATACGTGCCGGGCTCATTCCGACTAATCCGCGAATTGGTCGATTTCCTCACCGAGCTTGAAAAAGACTGAATACCGCGATGTGCGCTGGGTGGTCGAGGAGGTACTGTCCATCGTGAACGGGCTAAACCTCCCGGCCATCCATGAGGACTTGTCATTTCGGCAGCGCAAGGCGATCAGCCGCAAGGTGCGGGCCGCAGACGAGGAAGAGCATCGGCTGTTCGAGCGCGACCCGTTTATCTACTTCTACGAAGATTATCTGAAGGCATACGATCCGGCCACGCGGAAGAGCCGCGGCGTCTACTACACCCCGCCGCCGGTCGTGAATTTCATCGTGCGCGCGATGGACGATATTCTGAAAGGACAGCTTTGGAATTCCGAGATGGCCTCGCCGATCACAAGCGCGTTACGGTGCTCGACTTCGCATGCGGCACGGGCACCTTCCTCCTGGAGGCATTTCGAGCGCATATTCGACAACATTGGTGGCCCGACAGCCGGCACGCGCCGATCTGATCGTGCGCGAGCACTTTTTGAAGAACATTTTTGGCTTCGAGTATCTGATCGCGCCTTACACGATCGCGCACTCTAAAGCTATCGCAATATCTCAAGGACCAGAAACATCCATTGAAGGGACGATGAGCGTCTTCAGGTGTTTCTAACAAACACACTGGAGCCAATAGAGCCGCATAAGAACTTTCTGTTGCCCGCGATGACGCGCGGAGGTTGAGGCTGCTCAGGCTGTAAAAGACAAGCCTATCCTGGTCATCACCGGGAACCCACCTTACTCGGGCCATTCAAAAAATAAGGGAATGTGGATCACCGCGGCAATCGAAGAGTACAAATTTACTCTGGGAAAGAAACGCGGCTGGATTGGACGAAAAGAAAGCCACTCGGGGAGAAAAATCCGAAATGGCTGCATGACGACTACGTAAAGTTCATTCGCTTTGCTCAAATGAAAATGGACGGCTTTACGTTCAAAACGTTGGCGCCTGATGGGAAAGCGATCGAGCACTCGGTCTCTGGCGTAAAGAATGGAATCGTCGGGATCATCACTAATCACTCTTATCTCGATAACCCCACGTTTCGCGGAATGCGCCAGTCGTTAATGCGGACGTTTAATCAAATCTACATTCTAGATTTACAGGCAGCACAAAGCCGAAGGAGTTGGTGCCGCCGGGAGTTGAAAATGAAAATGTCTTCGATATTCAAAAAGGGGTCGCAATTGCTTTATTTATAAAAAAACCTGATGCCCCTCAGGGGATTTGGTACTCAGAATTCTGGGGTACACGGCTGGAGAAATACCAAAGATCAGCCGAGGCGCAATTCCATGAAATCGCTTGGCAGGAGGTACGTTGTTTTGTGCCGTACTATATGTTCCGTCCGTTGGGCTGGGCTGGTTGGGAAATGTTAAAGTAGGGTGGTCAATAGCTGATAGTATAAATGCATCAGACGCGAAGAAGCAGATTTTTGAATTGAGCGTTCTTGGCTTTCAATCTCATCGCGATCATTTTGCGATCGCTTTGGATCGCCGCGACATAGAGGCCCGTGTCAGAGAGTTGATCGGTGCTGGTCTGTCAGATAGGGCTGTCGCCGAAAGGTACGCTATAAAAAATAATCGTGATTGGAACATTAGCGACGCGCGTACTGCACTGCGTAATAAAAAGGACTGGCAAAACAGCGTAATCCAATGTGCGTACCGACCTTTCGATAATCCATATTGTTTTTTTGGTCCTGAACTAATGGATTATCCGCGGCGCGAGCTTCTCGATAATGTGGCCCGTCGGGATAACATTCAATTGGTAGTGTCGAGACAAATTGGCACTGAGAATTGGCGTCACGCATTTGTTGGGAATGGGCCTGCTAATGATTGCCTTATCTCCGATCAGTCAAGCGAAGCAAATCAGGTGTTTCCGCTCTGGCGCTTCGGTGAACAAGGTGTCAGGCATGAAAATTTTTAGGGTCCATTCCGCGCCTTCCTCGACGCACTTTATGAGCACCCGTACACCCCGGAAGAAATACTTGGGTACATTTACGCCATTTTGTACGCGCCGACATATCGCAGGCGTTACGCGGAGTTTCTGCGTATTGACTTCCCGCGGGTGCCCTTTCCGAAATCGTCCCGTGATTTTGAAACGTTGTCCGTCCTAGGGTGGGCGCTGATGCAGGCACACCTGTTACGCGAGGTGCCGCGGACGGGCTTGGCCGATTTTCATGGTCAGGGCGACCAAATGGTCGAAGTAGTGCGCTACTCGCCCGAGGAACAGGTGATCAAGATCAACGGGACCCAATTTTTCAAGTCGGTGCCACAGGCCGTGTGGCAGTTCCACATTGGCGGGTATACGGTACTCGACAAGTACCTGAAGTCGCGCAAGGACCGAACGCTCTCGCTCGACGAGATTAGTCACGTCAGCGCCATCGCCGATAGCCTAGCCTTCACCATCGAGCAAATGGCGAGAATTGATGACGCCTATAAGGCTGCCTTGCTGAGCGGGGATAATTCCAAGGTTGTGCTCGCCCAGCGCGTCGCGTTGGCGCAGTATCCAAGTGAGTTGTCCCTCCGACCGCGACAATCATATGGCTGGCAGCGACCAATCCGACGACCACGAAACGGAAATGCAAACCGACCTATTCGGCGCGGAACCTGTTCACGCCTATCGGCCGGACCCCGAAAAGGTGCGCGCGCGGCTGCATAAAATTCTTGCCGAAGCGCGGGCGGCCAAACGCTTCCATGGGAGCCGACACGTGTCAGCCTATACCGCACCATTTTCCCGCAAATGACGAAGTGGCTGCCTGAGGACGAAGGCACGCAATTGTGTTTTGAATTCGAGACGGAAATAGCACGCCTGGAAGCGGCTTAGCTCCCTCGATACGATAATGTTTGCGCGGCCGGCAGTATTTATGAGGCCGTTAAAAGAACCGTCTCTGGCTTTAAAAAAATATAAATATAAATATATAATATATAATATATAATATATAATATATAATATATTATAATATTATAATATTATAATATTATAATATTATAATAATATAATAATATTATAATATTATAATATATATAATATATATTATAATATTATAATATATATAATATATATTATAATATTATAATATATATAATATATATTATAATATATATAATATATATTATAATATATATAATATATATAATATATATATATAATATATATAATATATATATATAATATATATAATATATATATATAATATATATAATATATATATATAATATATATAATATATATATATAATATATATTATAATATATATAATATATATTATAATATATATAATATATATTATAATATATATAATATATATATATAATATATATTATAATATATATAATATATATTATAATATATATAATATATATATATAATATATATTATAATATATATAATATATATTATAATATATATTATAATATATATAATATATATTATAATATATATTATAATATATATAATATATATTATAATATATATTATAATATATATAATATATATTATAATATATATTATAATATATATTATAATATTATAATATATATTATAATATATATTATAATATTATAATAATATTATAATATATATTATAATATTATTATAATATTATTATAATATTATAATATATATTATAATATTATTATAATATTATTATAATATTATAATATATTATAATATTATTATAATATTATTATAATATTATTATAATATTATTATATATTATTATATATTATAATATATTATAATATTATTATATATTATTATATATTATTATATATTATTATATATTATTATATATTATTTATATTATTTATATTATTTATATTATTTATATTATTTATATTATTTATATTTTTATATTTTTATATTTTTATATTTTTATTTTTTATTTTTTTTTTTTTTTTTTTTTTTTTTTTTTTTTTTTTTTTTTTTTTTTTTTTTTTTTTTTTTTTTTTTTTTTTTTTTTTTTTTTTTTTTTTTTTTTTTTTTTTTTTTTTTTTTTTTTTTTTTTTTTTTTTTTTTTTTTTTTTTTTTTTTTTTTTTTTTAAAATTTGTTCACATCGGCTTTTAGCGTGTCGTTTTCGACTAGCTGATACACCCCGGTTTCGGAATTGTAGCTCAGCCAATCTTGCGCGACGCGGATCAACGTCGGCTCGCACATTTCGCGATAGAGCTTCGCGCTTTTGTGCGGCGTCTGTTTTGAGAGTAGTTGTTGCTTCTCCATCATGGCACCCGTTCTACTATGGGACGCGCACGCCGTCTATCTTTTTGGTGCGGCCGGTCTTTATGATTTCGTTAACCACTTCACGCCGCTGGCGACCGTTGCGTTCAACAAAACCGCGCGCGTATTCGCGCCGCAGATCATCGAAATCGCGCTCGGCAAAACGAAATGTAACCCAAGCGTTGGCGATCACGCGCAAACCCTCGCCGCGGCAGTGCACCTCGACATGGTCGAAAAAGATTTTCGCTTGCTGGTATTTGAACCGCGCCTCGCTCAAGTCTTTTGGCGGCACGTGGCGCGCGCGCTCATAATCGTACCGCGCCTCCATGTACTGAAACATGACCGGCTGGCCTCTGGCGTCTTGGAATTGTTCAAGCTCAGGATTGGTCCCGCCAAAGATCGGGTCGGCGGCGTCGAGTTTCGAGCCTGCTATTCGCAAGGCGCACAGGATCGCTTGCGGCATCGCGCCGCTTGTACCCTCTTGCGCGGGCGGTTCACTTATGTCATCTAGATTGCGCATCGCAGCCTCCATCTGCTTTGCAAATTCCTTCGGGATGCGACCCGAAATTTAGAGCGGCTCCGACTTGCCATCGGGGCCGCTTTCGTTTTCTGCGCTAAAAGGAGCGCGAATTCAAGAAGCTAGTTTCTTTTTAGTTTTTTGGAGGGCTGTCTGTGCGGCCCGTCGTTTTTCCGACCACGTACCATCTGCCCGTGGTCCTCGTTTTGGTTCGTGGCGCCTGTGCCATTTCTGGTAAAACCGCCCTTCGCTGGCGTCCTTTTTATTGAGCAAGCCAATCCGGTTTTCAGCTTCGGCGCGCTGGCGTTCAATATCACCACGGCACTTCAGCGCTTCCGGCGGCGGCTCGTCCATCAGGATCGCCAACCGCGGCAACGATGGCTGCGTGCGGACTTTCGCACTGGCATCGCAGCTCAGCAGATGCAAGATTTGCTCGCGGCTAATCGTCATTGTCGCCTCCGCGCGTTTTTCGTCGCCGTCCATCTGCCGGGTATTGTTCGTGCTGATTTCTCGCGCGCCACACCGCAGCGTCTTTTCGCATAAGCTCGGCCACTGATAGCGCGTGGCGATAAGGCCGTCGTCAACGCCAGCCACGCCGCGCGAAACGTTGCGCGAAAATTGCGATACGCCAGTGGACGCATAACCCGGCGCGTGCTCGACCGCGGCTGCATCAAGTGCGGCCTCTCGCGCGAGTTTGTTCTTGTTTTTCATGGCACCATCGCCGCTCAAACCAGATCGCCCAGACTAATCGCCACATCGGGGTTACCGTTGCGATGGCAACTTCGGTGCAGCGGCCGCGTTGAGCACCGCCTGTGACCGCGCCAGCGTCATTGAGCCACGGCGGAACGCATTGCCTTGACCGGCCGGGTTGCCGCCCTTGCTATAAAACGCCGTCCTGTCGATCGCACTGCGGCCCGGCACGTTGCGCGGGGCCGGGCGTTCCATTTCGCCACGGCCGATAGCTTGCCGAATTCGGTTTTCCTCCGTGACGTACTCGCGACGCAGTTCATCAGGCGTCGGCTTGCGAGCGCCGGTCGCGATCTGAAAGTCCTGCACTGCGGCTGCCAGCCTCGCCCGTGCGCTACGCTCGCCCTCCCGTGCCGCATTGGCAGCCAGCTGGGCGTCGCTCAGGGCAGCCTTGGCGGCATCGCACCGGGCATTTGCCTTCGCCAGCTTTTCGAGCTTGGCTGAAAACCGTGCCATCGGGTCGGCCGTCTCGACGGCGATCGGCTCCTGCACCGGCTCCGGTTCGGCCTCTGATTTTGCGGCGGCGAATTCCTCCGGCGGCTCGGCAACCTCAAGCTTCGGCGGTTGCGGCTCGGCCTCGCCGATAAACATATTTTCTTGATCGGCCGGGGGAATATCATCGCCGAATTCAGCATTGAGAATGAACGGCTCAAGATCGTCCAGCCCAAGGTCAAAATCTTTTGGGACAAACTTTCGCACGTTGCCGACCGTCAGCGGATTGCCAGCGTTTTTGTTTTGAACGACGGCGCTCCGCACCATCGTTTCGCGAAGATTCTCAGCCATGATTAGCTCCTGATGTTAGTTGTTTGGTGCCGTCCGCTTGACGACGCTTTAGATCGGCGTTTCGCTGTTCAAGATCGGCCCGCAGCGGGGTTAGATGGTTCTCGCGCAGATAGTCGCTCATTGCCGATGGTCCCGGTATCGGCGCGAATTTCGGTTTCTTTTTCTCTGCGGCTGATCCGCAAGCCGCTTCGCAAGTCGCGCCTCAGCGGCGAATATCGCTTTCGCGCGTTCCTCTCGACTTTGCTGCCGCGCGTAGCCGGTGCGCTCGCCCATGACTTCGGCGAGGGCGATTTCCAACCGACGGCCTCTTTGTGCTGCTGGCGTGCTGTGCGCACCGCTTCGCCGAAAAGCATTTCGCGGCCATCCCAATCGACGAGGCAATAGCGATCAAACATTTGGTTGACGATGGTTTTCTGATACAGATTCGCGGCACGTGCCGCGCGGTGCATATCCCCATGCGCCTTCAATTCGTAAAGCACGATCATGAGGCGTTGCGTCATCTGTTGGCGTTAGTCTCATTGTCGTCTCTCGTTGTTTGATCCCCGCGCGGGCGGAAATGCCTTGTACCCGCGCGGGGCGCGCACCGCGCCCGGCCTGATCCCCCAAGCTGTAAGGGCGGCGCGTGTCTGAATTGATTGGCCCGGTGACGTGAGGGACGCCACCGGGCCGTTTTATCCGTGCGCCTTGCGCTCCATTCGGGACTGAATACCGCGGCAATCCCCGAACGGCGAACCGACGCGCGCGGAATCTCAGCGGGTTAGCCGTTCGCTTTCGATGTGCCACTTGCGGTTCATTTCCTCGGTCCATTTCGGCCGCGCCGCGATAGCCGCTGCTGATTTGTCGGCGCACTCGCGCTCGATTTGATCGGCCGCGGTGCGGATCGCGACGGCGCTTTCTAGCTCGGCATTCGCTTCCGAAACGGCGGAAAACTTTTCCCGCACGTCATCGGGCAACGCTTCGATCGCCTCAAGCGGCGGCATCTGAAATTTGCCGCGCGATGTGTAGAAGCACAGATCAGTCATGGTCATTCTCCACTTTCAGGGAACCGCCAGCAACCAAACGACGATGGAATATCCAACTCGTAAGGCAGCCGATTTTCTGCGGCGCATTTGCGCACCATTGCCGCGATGGTCGTGTTATCGATCCAGTACGGCACGGAGCGCGGGAAAATTCCGAAAAGCGAATACGCCCGCCATAGGTCCGCCACGGCTCGCGCCTCGCTCCCGAATGGCTGCCAGGGCGGATGCGCGTCGCCTTTTATCTCGACGCGCGGTCCCTCCTGCCAACGCTTAGCGTGGTTTGCGGATTGGCTCACTGGTCGAGGCTCCCGTAGTTGCCGGAATCGTCGCCGGATTAGCGTTTGGATTTTTCATGCCGAAAGCGTCCGGCACGTTCTCGCCTTGCAGGTCCCGCAACTGCGTCAGCGGTCTTGCTCTGCACCGTCTCCACACATCGCCCGGTAAAGCGCCACGCATGGCGGCCGTGCCGTGAGCTTGAATGGTGCCGAGCACGCCACCACCATCCGCGCCCGCGGCAACCGTGGTCCGCAGATCAGTCGCAAGATGCGATCTGATGGTTTGACCGGGCGTGAGGCTTGACGGCCCCGCGTAGCGATTTTCGCCGTACCCGCCGTTATGCGTTCCCTCGCTCAGCGCGAACGGATCATTGAAGCGCACGCGCGTAACCGGCGCGGGCGATGGTCCAGGCGCGCTCGTGTTCGGGCTGTCACCCTTTGCGGCCACCTTGACCGGCTTTCCATTTTGCATTGCCATGATCGTCTCCCGTTTGTTGCTCAGCGAATTGCTGCGTTGAAGTATCGGCCTACATCGTCGGCAAACCAGTCGCGGGCCTCGCTGCGCGACAAGGCGTAAAAATAACTCGTCCCGTCCGTGAACGTCGCAAATACGCCTCCCGCCTGCGGCGAGTAGCGAAGATCGTCGAAGCATTCTGACGTGCCATCCCAGACCATCGGCTTGCCGCGGCGTTTGCTGTTCGGCTTCGCCGCTTGATCTAGTTGCTTGAAAAATTGCTCGAACGCGCGAACTTGGGCGTCTCGCTGTTTTGACAAGCTAGGTTTCTTCTTAGCGGCCATGACGCGAATTATCCTGCGTTTTGCCGAGCGAAATCTTTTCCGCGGCCGCGGTGCTCAAGCCTTGACCCTTTGCTGGATTAGGCGTCGGCTGCCCGAAACTGAGCAAGCGTCCGGTCTTGGTTCCGACGCTCGGCTCCGCATGCATGGTCACGGCGTTGCGACCATTGTCACGGGCCGCGGCCTCACCGCTGTTGCCGCCGCACGCGAATTGGCCGCGCTCGTCTCGTGCTTGATTGCTCATGACCGTTCCCCCTTGGCTCGTTCCCTCAAGTCGCGCAGCGCAAGTGACGAGCCTTGATGCTTGCGACGCTGTACGCGCTGCGCACGATCAGCATTTTTCAGCGCGAGATATTCCTTCATCTGAGCCATCGCCGCGGCTTCATGCTCGCGCTGTCGCTCGGTTTCAGTTTGTGTCGGCGAAATTGGCTCATGGCGCGTGGGCTCACTTGTTGCAAACGGCTTCCGCCATTATCGCCGAACCAAGATCGTCCGGTGTCATGCCGCTATGACCGGCATTCGTGCGGCTGCGCGTGCCGGACGAAATCGGCGCGCACTTGCCAACGAATGCTTTTCCCGCCGGTTCTTTGCTGAGCGGTGAGGGCGGGATCGGCATTGGGCGCGCCTGCGTTGGCGTGCTGCATGCCCTGCAACGCTTTCTGGCGATCCGACATGCCATCGTGAATTGAAATTTCGTAGCCTTTTGGTTTCGGCGCTTTGCCGAGCGTGGCGCGGGTGTGCTGCTGCGCTTCCTGATTTCGCGTGAGCGCGGGACCATGATGCGGTGTCAGAATTGCCTCACCCTTCCGGGCCGATGCATTGCTCTTGCCGTCCGGGCCAATGCCGGTTGTGTTTCGTTTGCTCATGTTCATTCCCCAATCTTTTGTTTCACTACCGATGGTCCCCAGACGTTTCTCAAACTCGGTTGCAGCGTTCCTTCCAGGGCTCGCGCGGCATCAGCAAAAGATTTCGCGCCCTGCTGGTCGCCCTCCAATGCCCTTGCGCGTGCCTCGAAATCGAGATACGCGAGCCGCCGCATGATCTGAGCTTGCGTCATGGTTGCCTCAAAAATTCGGATTAGGCCGGGTGTCGCCGATTTTGCTGCCAACACTGGCCGCGATGGCGGCGGTTTTTTCGGCACCCGTCGCGCGAAACAGCGCGGCTTGACGCGAGACGTTCCACCCTTCGCGCGAAAACGGATTTTTGCTGCGATCTTCACGGCTCTGTTTCTTGGCTTCGCTTTCGACCACGGGCGATCGGCCCTTGGCAGTGTCGTGCACCGACTTCAATCCGTAGCTCTGCGCAACCTTGAGCGCCTCCGCCGGACCGAGAGCTTTCAGCAACTCGCCGCGTGCGGCGAGATTGCAATCGATGAACGCGCGATCCGCCAGCGGTCGCTCGACTTTCGTCGGCACAAGGTGTGGATACTCGCGCGAGACAAACGCGAAAACTTCCGGGTGCGTCACCGGGAGATTCGTTTCGATGTGCGTTGCGGTGCCAGCGACCAAACCAAACAACGGCGCGCGAAGCTCGGCAAAGTCTGCGGCTTGCGCCGGGGTGCAGCCCCACTCCTGAGCGGCGGTGATCATCTGTTCTTTAATTTCAAGCTTGTTTAGTGCTTCCTCGACGGCGGTTGCCATGGCTCACTCTCCCTTGGAAAATCGCGACGCAGCCACTCGACGGCGTCTTGAACAATGACGAGACGCTTCACACCGACTCGATAGATCGGCAGGCGTTGAAGCCGGACGGCTTCAGAGATTTTGTTGCGATCCAAACCCATGCTTGCGGCAAGCTCCGCAATGGTGACGGCAACAGGAAAAATTCTGCGTGCCATAGCGTGGCCTTTCGGTTGAGGGAAGTCGCGCCGCGTTGACGCGCGCGGCGCGACTTCATCAAGCTTTCGTTTGGGGACTTCCTCGCGTCGCTCGGTCGTGCGCCATGGCACTACGCGGGATCGCTCAAAGATGGATCGAAAGACCGAAACGCGCAACCGGGTATCTGCGGCTATAGTGCGAACGTGTTTCAGGACGTGTTTACAGAGGGTTGCTCCCGGTTTGGCCGAATGCAATCGGATGATGCGTGTTTTTGTCAGGCGGCCTATTTCGACTGGTGCCGCGCGACGGCGCTTTGAGCGGCGTTAATGCCATCAACTCACAAGCCGCGTCACCATGGTGCGCGCAATTTGGTGTGATCTTGCGAGACGGAGCGATCATTATAGAAGCGTCGCGGAAGTCTTGGTGTATATTGCTGTTCCGCGACTTACCCGGAGCAAACGAGCCTTACGGGTAAGCTCCGGGTAAAAAAGGCCAAAAATAGCAACAAACCCCAAGTTTGCGGGCGTAGTTCAGTGGTAGAACGACAGCTTCCCAAGCTGTATGTCGCGGGTTCGATTCCCGCCGCCCGCTCCAGTGCACTGGCCCCTGGTCTTCGGGTCGTGACTCGGGGTGACGGTGCGTACGCTGCGCTGCGATATGCACAATTTGGTTTTGATTCGACGCTGCGGCCCGGTTATGGTGGACCTTGAAGCCAACAAAAGCTCAGGTCTCGCCAGAGGCCAATTGGGACGGAACGTCGAGGTCGAACATGAGCCAGCAAGACGCCAATCGGCAGCGCGCCAGTTCTTCGGGATGGAGCTGGTGGTATTTGCTTTTCCTGATTCAATTCATCGCCGCGCTCTGGGTGCCGTTCTATAATACGGCGGAGCCTTCCTGGGCCGGCATTCCGTTCTTTTATTGGTATCAGATGTTGTGGGTGGTCGTTGGCGCCATCCTCACGGCGATCGTGTATTTTGCGACCGATGACTAGCACTCGCCGCGATGTGATCGGACTTGCGTTCCACATCGCGTGAACAACAACGAGACAAGAAAAAGCAAAATAAAGACCGGGGAGGACTGCCGTGGCGGAAATAAACTGGACTGCGCTCACCGTTTTCGTGCTGCTGTTCGCGCTGATAACGGTATTGGGCTTCGTCGCCGCCCATTGGCGCAAGGGAGACCTTGACCAGTTGCATGAGTGGGGTCTCGGCGGGCGGCGCTTTGGCACGGTCGTCACCTGGTTTTTGATCGGCGGCGACCTCTACACCGCTTACACTTTTATCGCCGTTCCGGCGCTGGCTTTCGGCGCCGGCGCGATCGCGTTCTTCGCCGTGCCATATACGATTTTGATCTATCCGATCCTGTTCCTGGTGTTTCCACGGCTCTGGCACGTCTGCCACAAGCACAATTACATCACCGCCTCGGATTTCGTGCGCGGCCGTTTCGGCAATCGGTGGTTGGCGCTTGCGGTCGCGGTGACCGGCATTGTCGCGACCATGCCCTACATCGCTCTGCAATTGGTCGGCCTGCAGGTCGTGATCGGCGGCATGGGCGTTTCCGGCACCGGTTATGTCGGCGATCTGCCGCTGATACTCGCCTTCATCATACTCGCCGCCTTCACTTATACGAGCGGGCTAAGGGCGCCGGCGTCGATCGCGATTGTCAAAGACATCCTGATCTACATCACGGCATTCGCCGCCATTATTATCGTTCCGATCCATATGGGCGGCTTCGGCGCGATCTTCGCCAAATTGCCGCCGGCAAAAGTGCTGCTTGCGGTCCCTGGCCCCAACACGACCGGCCTCTACGGCGTCTACGCGACTTTGGCGCTGGGTTCGGCATTTGCGCTGTTCCTTTATCCGCATTCCATTACCGGTATCCTGAGCGCGTCGAGCGGACATGCCATCCGCCGTAACGCGGCGATGTTGCCCGGCTATTCCTTCATGCTCGGTCTGCTCGCGCTGGTCGGCTTGTTCGCCCTTGCCGCGGGATTGGGCGGACTTCCCGAATATGCCGGGGGTTTCAAGCAGTTCGGCAACAACTTCGCAGTGCCGGCGCTCTACCTGAATAACTTCCCGTCGTGGTTCGTCGGCATAGCCTTTGCGGCAATCGGCATCGGCGCGCTGGTGCCGGCAGCGATCATGTCGATCGCCGCGGCTAATCTCTACACCCGCAATATCCATCGCGAGTTCATCAACCCCAATCCGACCGATCGTCAGGAGGCGCAGATGGCGAAGTGGGTTTCGCTGATCGTCAAGTTCGGCGCCCTCGTCGTCATTGTCTTCTTGCCGCAGAAATTCGCCATCTACTTCCAGCTGTTGGGCGGCATCCTGATTATTCAGACGCTGCCTTCGGTGATGCTTGGGGTCTATACCCGCTGGTTCAACGATTGGGCGCTGCTCGTCGGCTGGGCGGTGGGAACCGCCACTGGCATCTGGATGTTTGTCGCCGCGAACTTGGCGCCGAATTACCCGCTGGCTTTTGCCGGCCATACCTTCCCGGGCTACAGCGCGCTCTACACCGTGATCCTCAATCTCGTCATCGCCATCGTACTGACACCGGTGATGAACGGGATGGGCGGTAAGCGGTTCGACGAGACCGCAGCGGCGGATTATCACGCCTGACCTGCGCGCCCTGCGCGTTGCCGATGGCACGTTGCTCGTGGCAGATTGCATCGAGCCGCGATAAGCCGGTGGCGCGGCAATGCACACGCGAGGGAGTACACCAATGTCTTGGGCCAAGGTGACAGATATCGCCTACGGGCGCTTTAGAGCTCCCGATCTCGATGTAGCGGAAGAGTTCCTGACGCGATTTGGCCTGCACCGGACGGAGCGCACCGACAAGGCGCTCTACATGCGTGGGACCGATCCCAACCACCATGTCCACGTTACCGAAAAGGGCGATCCGAAATTCCTCGGCCTGGCGTATTACGTCGACAGCGAAGACGATTTGAAACGGCTTGCCAAGGCGCCGGGCGCCTCTGGCGTCGAAAACATCGACGAGCCGGGCGGCGGCAAGCGGGTCCGGCTCACCGAGCCGAATGGCTATCAGATCGAGGTCGTCACCGGCATCGCCGCGGTGGCGCCGATCCCGGTCAAGCGGCAAAAGCTCAATTCGGGCGACGCACCGACTGCGCGCGCCGGCGAATTGATGCGCCTGCCCAAGGGCCCGGCGCACGTCAAGCGCGTCGGCCACGGTGTGCTGATGACGCCGCGCTTTCGCGAAACGGTGGACTGGTTCCGCGATACGCTGGGAATGATCTGCTCGGACGACGTTTACGTCGAGAGCAAGGATAATTTGATCGGATCGTTCAATCGTTGCGACCGCGGCGACACCTACGTCGATCATCACGTCTTCTTCTGCCTGCGGCATGAGAAGACCGGATTGAACCATCTATCATTCGAGGTTCCCGACATCGACGACGTCTGCATGGGCCATGACTACCTCAAAAGCTTTGGTAGCTACGAGCACATGTGGGGCATCGGCCGCCACGTGCTTGGCAGCCAGGTTTACGATTATTGGTCCGATCCCTGGGGCCGCGTTCACGAGCATTGGGCAGATAGCGATCGCCTCAACCTCGCCAATGGTTCTCACCTCATTGCCGCGGACGAAGCGCTACGGTCGCAGTGGGGTGAGAAGCCGCCAGAAAAGTTCATCAATCACGCCAGCCCGTGAATGCGTTTCGGACTGGCCGATCTCCGTTTCCGCTGAAGCGGACGGCCCAGTAATCCGGCGTGCCGTCACAGCACGCCGGTAACGCGCGGACTGTCAGAGCTTGGTCACCCGCACGTGCAGTAGCGCCGCCCGGCCGCCGCGGACTTCCTTGACGCAGCGCGCCAGCGCGACCGGCACATCGGCGGGATCGCTGACTTCTTCGGAGTGGGCGCCGAACGCCTCGCCGATCTTGGCGAAGTGAACATTCGGCGCCAGCTCCGCCTCGAAGGAATTTGTGGTCTTGGCTTCGCCCTCGGGAAACACCCGCAGTGTCGATTGCTTGACCGCGTTCCAGCCGGAATTGTCCATAACGACGGTCAAGATCGGCAGTTCGTATTGCTGCGAGACGGCGAGCACCGAGGCCGGATTGCCGAAATAGAAGCCGCCGTCGCCGCAGATTTGCACCGCAAGGCGGTCCGGCGCGGCCAACTTCGCGCCCAGCGCCGTGCCGCCGGACCAGCCGAGGCCGCCGCCACCGGCGCGCACCGTAGTATTGGGCACGCGCCGCGGAATCTGCATGAGGACCGCGGCGGCATTGGTCACGCCTTCGTTGAAAATCATGTCTTCGTCATCGAGCAGCTTACCCAGTTCCGCCATCAGATAATGCGGATTGATCGCGCCGGGCTTGCCTTTATCGGCCGCGAGCTTTGCGGCGCGCGCGATGCGCTCCTCGCGCGCTGCCTTGATGCGCGTCATCCGTGCCGCGACCGCTTCCTTGAACCGCGGCGTCGCTTTCGCCTTCAGCACCTGCAGCACCTGATCGAGGATATGTCCGCTGTCGCCCTGCATGCGGATATTGCCGGGGAAGGTCCACATCGGCGAGCCCGGCTTGAGAATGTCGATGTCGATATGCGCCCAGAACGTCTTCTCGTCCGCGTGGACGGCGCTCGGGAACCACGGCACGTCGACGTCGACGAGAAGTCCCACGTCGGCATCCGGGATTGCCTTGTCGGGCGAAAAGCCGACGAAGCATGGATTCTCATGCGAGATATTATTGGTCATGTTCGCTTCGTAAACGGCAATGCCGGCGAATTGCGAGAGCGCGTCGATGGCGCGCGACGCATGCGCGTGGCGGCCGGCATAGCCGGTGATCAGGATCGGATTTTCCGCCGTCAATAGCTTTTCGGCGAGCATCTCGACCAGGTTGGGATCGGCGCTGCCGCCCGACGTGGCAGCAAATTGCTCGGCGGTATAGCGCCGGATTTCGTCGGCTTTCCAATGTTGCGTCAATGTCTCGCGCTGCATCATCAGATAGACCGGGCCGCGCGGCTCGCTCTGCATAATCGACGATGCCCGCCGCAATGCTTCCTTGACCACGACGCCTGACGGCAGCGTCCATTCCCATTTCAGATAGGGTCGCACCAGAACTCGCTTGATCGAACGGTTCCTGCACGAAATGGACATAGGTATCGCGCGAGCCGACAAGCTCGTCATTGGCGGTGTAGGGCGCCTTGCCGGCCATCAACAGCACCGGCAGGCGGCTGCGGAAAAGATTATGCATGCCGTTTGCGGTGTTCGCGGTGCCGACATCGACATGGACCAGCACGCCCTGGCCGCGGCCGGTGACCAGCGCATAGCCCGCCGCCATATGGGCGGCTGTGTTCTCATGCGGGCAACGCACCACGTCGGGCATGGCGTCGCCGCGTTTACGGCGGTGCGCCATCTCGTCGATGATTGGCGCGTGGTCGGTTCCGAAATTGCAGAACAGGTAATCGATGCCGATCTCTTTCAAGCCTTCGAGCAGGTAATAGGCGGTCGCGAAATCGGGAACATTGGACTGGTGGGCTTCCTTGCGCGCGACTGGCGTATCCATGGGTGAGCACTCTTTTTGCGGTGTTTTGCTGAATTGTTGGACGGGACTACCGTTTCCGTTGCGGCGGTGCTGGTTTATAGCATCCCTTTGCAGGCGCGTCCGCGCCGCGTACATTCCAGCATAAAGACGGGGATTCCCCGAACTCTTGCCACAATGCCGGGAGATATGACGGTCGATTGAGCGGGGAGAGGGTACTCCATGAAACTGCAGATGGTTGCGGCCGGCGGCTTGGCGTCGGCCCTGGCGGCACGCGTGGTGACATGCGTGACCGCGTGCATGATGACTCTGGTGCTGGCCGGGGCGGCGCATGCCGATGTCCGCATTGTCAGCGATCCGGGGGGTGAGGTTTCCTCCTACGTCCAGAAGTACCATGAGGTGCGCGATTCCGGCCAGCACGTCATCATCGATGGCCCGTGCCTCTCGGCCTGCACGCTCCTCACCGGTATTATTCCGCGAAACCGCATCTGCGTCACGAGCCGCGCCGTGCTCGGTTTTCACGCGGCGTCCTATTACGACGACGTGTCGCGCTCGCTGGTGCCGACGCGGCGCGGGAGTGCGCTGGTGATGCGGCTTTACCCGCCGTCGATCCGGTCGTGGATCAATCGCCATGGCGGTCTTAGGCCCCAACTCATCATGCTGCGGGGCCGGGAACTTTCTGCTCTCTATCCCGCCTGCCAGTAAGGCGCGCCGCAACCAGCCCCGCCGGGACCGGCGCCGTTGTCGCCAGTCCGGTTCCGGCCTATCTCTTGCGCTGGAGCAACAACCATGCCCGACATCGCTGCCCGACCGCGAGTGTCTGCGCCAACCTTGGCGATAGGCGCCGTCGTGGCGCTGACGCTGACCGGCACTGTCTTACTGTGGGCACATTACGGGACCACGGTTTTTTTCGAGACGATCCGCGTCGGATTTTCGGCGTGTTTCGGCTGATCGGACCGCACCGATGAAAGCAAAACCGGCCGCTAGCGCCCCGCGCCTCATGCTGTTGCTGGGGGCGTTTCTGGGCGGCCTTATCCTGATCTTTGGCGTCATTTTCTTGGCTACCGGGCGCGCCCCGGTCGGCCAGGCTTTTGCCGCCATCGGCGGCCCGCTCAATCTCGAAGACCAGAATGGCAAGCCGTTTAGCGACACGGCATTACGGGGGCATCCATTCCTGGTGTTCTTTGGCTTCACGCATTGCCCGGATATCTGCCCGACCACCCTGTTCGACATGTCGCAGATGATGAAGGTGCTCGGACCCGACGGCGAACGTGTCGGCTTACTGTTCGTCACCGTCGATCCGGAACGCGATACGCCTAAAGTGCTGAAGGATTACCTGTCGAATTTCGATCCTCATTTGCGCGGACTGACGGGCGACCAGGCCCAGATCAATGCCGCGGTCAAAGAATATCGCGTCTATGCCAAAAAGGTGCCGCTCGAAAACGGCGACTACACGATGGACCACACCGCCATGGTCTATCTGATGGACAAGAACGGTCATTTCGTCGCGCCGTTTAATATGAGCCGCTCGCCGGCGACGGAAGCTGCCGATTTGCGCCGCTACATGTAGGCCGTTTTGCCGTCCGGCTTTTTCATCTTCTAACGGGCAAGCAGCGGTCCGCGGGCAGTTTGCATCATATTCACGGGCGCGACGGGTGGACGCGGACCGATTGGCGCGATGGGACGGGTCCGGATCTGCCTGGCCGCCGCCGATCGGGAGCGGTACGCCGACGCCACCCGTGATGTCCTCGCCAGCCCGTGCTCCGTCTTTTCCCAGCGCTGTGGATCGTGGATCAGTTGAAACATCGCGCGCCACGCGGCGAGTGACAGCAGAAACCAATGCACCGGCGTCAGGACAAGCGCCCAGGCATGTCGCAGCAGTCCGCGCCGTCGCAAGCCGATGGCGTCGAGTACAATCGTGGATGCGTAGCCTGAGAAGAGGCTGGTCATGAAAATCGGCGCTGCGGTCGCCATCACGGTGTTTGCCCACGGTGCCGGCAGCGCGCACAGCGTATAAGCGAGTCCGCCCATGAACAGCGGATGGAGCAAGGCCGCCAGCACATTGGTGGCAAAGAAAATCTGAAACGCGACGGCGCCGGCCGGGCCAAGCTCCCGCACCAATCGATTGGGACGGCGCATGTGTACGAGCCAAGTCTGGACCCAACCCTTGTACCAGCGGATCCGCTGCTTGAGCCAAGGCCCAAAGCGCGCGGGCGCTTCTTCATAGGTCGCCGACGCGATCGCCGCCGATCGATAACCGAGACGATAAAGCCGGATACCGAGATCGGCATCCTCGGTGACATTGTACGGGTCCCAGCCGCCTGCCTTGCGCAGCGCTGCGGTGCGAAAATGATTCGATGAACCGCCAAGCGGAAACGGCAATCGCAGCGCCGCAAGACCCCGGAGAAAAACATCAAATTGGCCGGCATAATTGGCGGTGAACATGCGGGCGAGCCAATTATCGGCGGTATTGTCGATGGTAAGGCTTGCCTGCACGCAAGCCAGCCGGCTGCCGCCCTGGTGAAACACGTCGAGGGCTCGGCGAAGCTGATCCGGTTCCGGCCTGTCCTCAGCGTCGTAGATCACCGTGTAGGCGCCGCGGGCGAACGGCAGCGCGACATTGAGCGCCTTCGGCTTGGTGCGGGGACCAATCGGCGGCGCCGTGATGACCTCAAAAGGCGGCCCAAGACTGAGACGATCGAGAGCGCCGCGAGTTCTCGCGATCGTCGGCCTCGATGACGAATTTCACGAGATCGGCGACGACGGGCGCCTCGCGATATAGCGCGCAGATGACGGTGTAGACCGGCAGCTTGGCGGCGGTGGCTGATGCGCCGGGTCGCGCGACTGGCTCGCTGAAACAAGCGCTCAGAAGCCGCAAGATCGCAGCCGCCAAGAACAGGACACAGCACAAGCCGCTCAGTCCTTCGATCACCGAGAGTGGTGCGAGCAGGCAAAAGGCCAATGTGAGCATCGCAAATGCGATCGTCCTCAAGGCACGCTGGCCCTGTGGCCGCGGCGCATTCGACAATAGCGGCTGGCTTGCCCGAAGACTTTCGGCGGCGCGCTGGCCGAGCGCGCGCTGGGCGTGCCGCGTTACAAAATTCCGGAGCCGGTCCGCCGAGGTCAGGCGGAAGGACTGCAGCCATTCCGGACCCTCGTGGTTTGGGTCGGCGAGCCGTCGCGCAGTCGGACCGCGGGGAGCAATGACCCAAACGAGCCCGCGCCCCTCGCGGAGCGGCAACAGCCCGGCCGCCGCAGCCTCGATCAGCCGGTCATCATCCAGCGGACAGTCCTCGCGTGAGATGGATTCGAACCGCTCATAGGATGTGCCGAGAGATGCCGCCAGTGCCGTCAGGTAGGCTTCCTCGGTCATGGCGTCGGCGCAGATCAACACCCGCTCGGCGCCAACGCCAATCGACGCGGCGCGACGTTCCGCGGCGGCGATGACCCGGGCGGGCAGGAGATGCCGAACGCAATCGATTTCGCGGCAAGAGCTGCGGCCTACCCCAATCAAATCCTTCGGCAAGCCAGAGCGATGAACTTGCGGAACGAAGTCCGGCAGAGCCCCGGTTGTGGCCCAATTTGCCGTCCCGCCGCGGCGAACAGCCGTTTCGCGGCCGCTCGCAATGCGGCTACCGAAATGGGTACTGACTGACACCCTTGGCCCCCAACGCAACGTACAGCGCCGCCTGCCTCGACTTTTCCTCGCGCCCCCGTTAAGCGGGCCAAGACACGCAAGCGACAAGATCGTGGCCCATGCAACCTGGAATGACAAGTTCCCGCATTTTCGCGTTGGTTGCCGTTGTCGCGACCTGGGCGCTGGTCGTCGTCGTTTTCGCCGTGAGCCCGAGCCCGGCCTTCGCGCAGGATGGCATCGCGCTGCCGCGGGGTGCGGCCGTTCCCGGGTTCTGGGATCCGCGCCGCCGTCCCGAGCGGCCCGATCTGTCGCGCATCCAGTCGATCCGGTTCCTTACCGATCTCGATTATCCGCCGTTCGATTATGCCGGAACAGACGGCAAACCGGCCGGCTTCAATGTCGATCTGGCGCGGCTTCTGTGCAACGAGATCAAGACCGCCTGCACCATCCAGGCCCGCCGCTTCGACCTGCTATTGCCTGCGCTCAATGACAACCAGGGCGACGCTGTCATCGCTTCGATCGCGCCGACCGCGGAGGCGCGCCAGCACGCCGATTTCACCGATCCTTACTACCGCACGCCGGCGCGCTTCGTGGCCCGCCTCGACAGTCCGATCCGAGATGTCGAGCCGGAGCTTGTCGAGGGCAAGAAGATTGCAGTTGTCGCCGGCACCGCGCACGAAGCGTTTCTCAAGGAAATGTTTACCGCGGCGGAGGTGAAGCCCTACCCCAATGACGAAGCAGCGCGCACGGCGTTGCGCAATAAGGACGTCGATCTATTGTTTGGCGACGGGATTTCGCTGGCGTTCTGGCTCAACGGCGCCGATTCGGGCGGCTGCTGCGCATTCCGCGGCGGGCCTTATCTGGAAAGCCGCTTTTTTGGCGAGGGCGTCGGGATTGCGGTCAAGCGCGGCAATGATCTGCTGCGCCAGGCGCTGAACTGGGCGCTGTTCCGACAGTGGGAGAAAGGCAGCTACACCGACCTGTGGCTGCGCTATTTTCCGATCAGCCCGTTTTGACAGCGCGGCATTTGTCGCTATATCCGCGCTACTATCCCGCACGCCACCAGACACGAAGAATCTTTCGATGACGACGGCAGAAGCTCCCGTCACCTTGCTCCGCGAAGTCGCCGAGCTCTCGCACGCCTGGCCGTTCGAGGAAGCGCGCAAGATCGTCGCGCGCCTTAAGAGACAGCCGAAGGACGAGGTGATTTTCGAGACCGGCTATGGACCGTCGGGCCTGCCGCATATCGGCACTTTCGGCGAGGTCGCGCGCACCACGATGGTGCGCCACGCGTTTCGCGTCTTGACCGACGACAAGATCAAAACGCGCTTGATCGCCTTTTCCGACGACATGGACGGTCTGCGCAAAGTTCCCGACAACATTCCGAACAAAGAGATGATCGCCCAGCATCTCGGCAAGCCGCTCACCCAGGTGCCGGATCCGTTTGGTACGCATCCAAGCTTTGCCGCGCACAACAATGCACGGTTGCGCGCGTTCCTCGACCAGTTCGGCTTCGATTACGAGTTCATGTCATCGACCGCCTGTTACACATCGGGACGCTTCGATGCTGCACTCCTGACGCTGCTCGGGCATTTCGAAGAAGTGATGGCGGTGATGCTGCCCTCATTGCGCGAGGAGCGGGCGCAAACCTATTCGCCGTTCCTGCCTATCGATCCGAAGACCGGCATCGTGCTGCAGGTGCCGGTCGTCGAGCACAACGCCAAAGCCGGGACCATCACTTATGAGAACGACGGTGCGCGGGTTACGACAGAGGTCACCGGCGGGCGCTGCAAGCTGCAATGGAAGCCCGATTGGGCGATGCGCTGGTTCGCGCTGGGCGTCGATTACGAGATGGCCGGCAAGGATCTGATCGATTCCGTGAAGCTGTCGAGCGAAATCTGCCGTACGCTCGGCGGCACGCCACCGGAAGGTTTCAACTACGAGCTCTTCCTCGATGAGCAGGGCCAGAAGATTTCAAAGTCGAAGGGTAACGGCCTTACCATCGACGAGTGGCTGCGCTACGCCAGCCCGGAGAGCCTGTCGCTGTTCATGTATCGCGAGCCGAAAGCAGCGAAGCGGCTCTACTTCGATATCATTCCGCGAAATGTCGACGAGTATTCGCAATTTCTCGATGCTTTTCCGCGGCAGGCCGCCAAGGAACGCTTGGGCAATCCGGTCTGGCACATTCATTCCGGGGCGCCGCCGGCACCGGACAATCCGGTGCCATTTGCCATGCTGCTGTCGCTTGTCACCGCGTCGAACGCCGCCAATGCCGAGACGCTGTGGGGCTTCATCGGCCGCTATCGGCCGGGCGTGACGCGGCAGAGCCATCCGCGGCTCGTAGCGCTGGTTGATTATGCGATCAATTATTATCGCGACTTTGTCGCGCCGACCAAGACGTTCCGGGAGGCGGGGGCTGCCGAGCGTGCCGCCCTCGCCGATCTGCGCGATGCGCTGTCGCAATTGCCCGCCGACGCCGCGCCCGAAGCGATCCAGGACGTAGTCTACGAGGTCGGGCGGCGCGAGCCGTTTCTCGATGCGAAGAAGAAAGCCAAGGACGGCAAGCCCGGCGTCTCGCTCGACTGGTTCAACATGCTCTATCAGGTCTTGCTCGGCCAGGAGCGAGGTCCGCGTTTCGGCTCCTTTGTCGCCGCCTACGGCATCCAGAATACGATCGACATGATCGACGGCGCCTTGGCGCGCTCGGCCTGACTACTGGCTCGCCCACAAAATCCGCGCGATCCACAGCACGTCGGCGGCGGCGAGCGTGCGGTCGGGATGCTGGGCATTGAGCGATTTCAATTCGATCGATTTTGCCGTCCGCCGCTTGAGCTCCTTCGCCATCACCTCGCCGTCCCTGGTTCGCACCACAACGCGGTCGCCGCGGCGGATCGGCGCCGACGGCGACACCAGGATCACGTCGCCGTCGCGATAAGCCGGCTCCATCGACTGGCCGGACACTTCGAGCGCATAGGCATGATCGTCGCTGACGGCGGGGAAGGCGATCTCATCCCAGCCCTCGCCGGCCGGAAAGCCGCCGTCGTCGAAATAGCCGCCGGCGCCGGCCTCGGCAAAGCCGAGGAGCGGCACGCCGCGCGCCGGCATGCCGCCGCCGGTCTGGATCAACCCGACAAAGACCTCGATGCTGGTGCCGGTGGCAGCCAGCGCTTTGGCAATCGACTCGGTCGAGGGCCAGCGCGCGCGGCCTTGCGGCGTGACCCGCTTGGATTTGTTGAACGTGGTGGGATCGAGTCCGGCGAGCCGCGCAAGGCCGGACGCCGAGAGTTTCGAGCGTTTGGCAAGGCCATCGAGAGCCGACCAAACCTGGGCGTGCGTAAGCATCCTCACCCCTATGACGCTTCGGGATGTTAGGAATTATTGCCTGAATGCTCAAGTGCCGATAGGGTCGCGCGCCGAACAAAAAGTCGCCAAGGCCTGCGCACGTGACGATGATCTACAAAATTTGCGAACGCGCGGCCTGGCGCGATGCCGAGCGGGCAGGGACTTATCCCGGATCGGATGTCGACCGGCGCGACGGCTTCATCCACTTCTCGGATGCCGCACAGCTCGGCGAGACGGCGGCGAAGCACTTTGCCGGGCAGCGTGATCTGATGCTGGTCGCGGTGGAGAGCGATGCGCTTGGAATTGCCGTCAAGTGGGAGGCGTCGCGGGGCGGTGCGCTGTTTCCGCATCTCTACGGACCGCTGGCGTTAAACGCCGTTCGCTGGGTGCAGCCGCTACCCGATGAGGTCGCCGGCCGACGGGCAATGCCGGAGCTGACATCGTGATCGCTTTGTTCGAGCGTTTGGCGCGCCCCTTCTTGCGGGTGCTCGAGCCCGAAAACGCTCACGGTCTGGCGATCAGGATGCTGCAATTTGCGCCGCTGCCAGCCGTTCCACCTGATGATAAGCGATTGGCGATGCGGGCCTTCGGGCTGAATTTCCCAAATCCGATCGGGATTGCCGCCGGCTTCGACAAGAATGCCGAAGCGCCGGACGCGCTGCTGCGGCTGGGCTTTGGCTTTGTCGAGGTCGGCACCATCACGCCGCTGCCGCAAGCCGGCAATCCGCGGCCGCGGCTGTTCCGGCTCGATGCAGATGCCGGTGTGATCAATCGTCTCGGTTTTAATTCGCAAGGCGCCGAGACCGTGCTTAAGCGGCTGGCCGCACGCGCCAATGCCGGTGGCATCGTCGGCATCAATGTCGGCGCCAACAAGGACTCGGCCGATCGCACTGCCGACTACGTGCAACTGATCGAGCGGTTCGCGTCGATCGCAAGCTATGTCACGGTCAATATTTCCTCCCCCAACACGCCGGGCCTGCGCAACATGCAACAGGCGGCCGTCCTCGACGATCTGCTGGCTCGCGTGATCGATGCCCGCGAACGGGTGGCGCCGAATGCCGGGCCGACGCCGGTGCTGCTTAAAATCGCGCCCGATCTTTCGCTGCCCGATCTTGATGACGTCGTCGGCATTGCCCGTTCGCGTCGGGTCGACGGCATGATCGTCGGCAATACCACTGTGACGCGGCCGCAAAGGCTGCGCGAAACGGAGAAGTCCAAGGAGGCGGGCGGGCTGTCGGGCCGGCCGCTCCTGCCGCTCGCCAACCGCATGCTCGCGGAAACCTATGTGCGGGTCGAAGGCGTATTCCCGTTGATTGGCGCGGGCGGCATCGATTCCGGCGCCAGCGCACTCGGCAAAATCCGCGCCGGGGCAAGCCTCATTCAAGTCTATTCGGGGCTGGTATTCCGCGGGATTGGTCTCGTTGGCGAGATCAAAGATGCGCTGCTCGCCGCGCTCGAACACAGCCGGCAAACAAGCCTCGCCGACTTTGTCGGCGCCGATGCAGCGTCGGTCACCGCCAAATCGTGGCCGGACTGAAGGGCGATCGCGGCCACAGCAGGCGGCCCCTTTGCATGCCTGCTTTGCAACCCACCTTGCTCCGCCGTAAAACAGCGGCCAATCAACAGCCGGCGCGGGCGGGAGGATGACCATGATCGACTGCTACACGTGGATGACCGACAACGGATACAAGCCGCGCATGATGCTGGAGGAGACCGGGCTGCCGCATCGGATCGTCCCGATCAATATTCGGGAGAAAGCGCAGATGTCACCGGAATTCATGAAAATAAGCCCAGGCCACAAGATACCGGCTATCGTCGATCATGATGGGCCCGGCGGCGCGCCGGTGACTGTGTTCGAGTCCGGTGCGATCCTCAAATATCTGGCGGACAAGTCCGGCAAGTATTACGCGAGCGATCCGGTCACCCGCGCGAAGGTCGATCAATGGTTGTTCTACGGTTCGGCGACGTTCACCACTTTGGCGCAGCAATTCGGGCACTGGACGATCCGCTCGCCCGTGAAAGCGCCGCCGGCACAAGCGCACTACGAGGCAATCCTGCGCGACATGCTCGGCATCCTCGACAGGCATCTCGCGGCAAACGAATATTTCGGCGGCGCTTATTCGATCGCCGACATGACGATGTATTCCGACGTGCACTTTCACGGCGTCAACGACATCGGGCTGACCGACTATCCGCACGTGAAACGCTGGCACAACGCCATCGAAGCCCGTCCGGCAATACAGCGGGCCTGGCAACCTTTTGCATGAGCAAGCCTACAGGGGATACGGAATGACAAAAGAGTTTTCCGGCAAAGTCGCGGTGATCACCGGCGGCAGCCGCGGTATCGGCCGTGAGATCGCCGTCGAATTGGCGCGAGCCGGGTCGCAAACCGTCATTGTCTCGTCGTCTGCGGCGAATCTAGCAGCGGCGAACAAGATCGTCACCGCCGCCGGCGGCCCCGCGCCGCTTGCCATCGAGGCGGACCTGCGCGAGCTCAAAGGCTGCCAGCAGGTGCTCAATGCCGTGAAAGATAAATTTCAGCGTTGCGACATTCTGGTGTGCTCGGCGGGCACGACCCGCGCCGGCAATTTTATCGATCTGCCGGACGAAGCCTGGCTTGACGGCTACGCGCTGAAATTGTTCGGCTGTGTGCGGATGTGCCGGCTGCTGTGGCCGATGCTCAAGGCGGCGCAAGGCTTTGTCGTCAACATCGGCGGCGGCGCTGCGCGGTCACCCGGTGCTGATTTCTCGATCGGCGCGTCGGTGAACGCGGCGATGGGGAATTTCTCCAAGGCGCTCTCGCAGCTCGGCAAGCGCGACGGCGTCAACGTCAATGTCATTCATCCCGGCGCGACCGAGACCGAACGCTTCTATCAGCTGATCGAGCAGCGCTCCAAGGCATCCGGCAAATCGATCGACCAGCTCAAAGAGGAAGCGACCGCGAAAGACGGCCTGCGCCGGCTCGGCAAGGCCGAAGATGTCGCCGCGCTTGCCTTGTTTCTTTGCTCGGAGAACGCGCGGCATATCCAGGGCACCGCGATTGCGGTCGATGGCGGCGCCACGGTGGGATATTATTGACGCAAGCGCCGAAGGTCAGGCGGATTGTTGCCGCAACGCCCGCGCCAGCGCGGCAGCAATGGCGGCTGCGGCCGGCGTATCGGAATGGACGCAGACCGTCGTTGCCTTGACCGGAATATCGCACCCGGCGGTCGTTCGCACCGCGCGCTCGCGCAGCACCCGCAATACTCGCTCGGTCGCCTGTGCGGGATCGACCGCATCGTGGACGCGGCTCAAAATCAAATTGCCGTCGCCGTCATAGTCGAGATCGGCATAGAATTCCGGGATCATCTCGATCGCGTTTTCTTTGTAGGCTTTCTCATGCGCCGTAAACGCCATGCCGAGGATCGGAACACCGAACGGGCGCACGGCACGCGCGATGGCGGCGGCAATTTTTTCATCGCGCGCGGCCGTGCCGTAAAGCGCACCGTGCGGCTTTACGTGATTGAGCGTCATGCCCTCGGCGTCGAGAAACGCCTTCAGCGCGCCGAGCTGGTAGATCACCAGATCCTCGACCTCGCTGGGAGCAATGACCATGGCTCGCCGGCCGAAGCCCTGCATGTCCGGCAACGAGGGATGGGCGCCGACCTTGACGCCGTGCTGCTTTGCGAGCCGCACCGTGGCGTGCATGATGGTTGGATCAGAGGCATGAAATCCGCAGGCGATATTCGCGAGATCGATGTGCGGCATCAGCGCCGCGTCATTGCCCATCTGGTAGAGACCGAATCCCTCTCCCATGTCGCAATTGATCGTCATCCGCATCTGAGCGCGCCCCCTGGCGTTGCTACGGGTGGGTATCAGCGCATCGCCGCGGCGCCCGGTGACGGTGCCAATACGGGCTTAAGCGCCGGCACCAGCCGGCGCTTTTCGCGCCGCGCCGGGATCGCGCGATAGACCTGCTTGGTCGCTTCCACGATATGCACGCCGGCAAACGGCGCTGATAACGTCGCTCCGGTACGTTCCCATGCGACGGCGGATCGTAAAAACCAATTCCGCGAAATCGGCGGCACATAGAGGGCCTCATCCCAACCCGTCGGCGTGAACCAGGCGTCGCGAAGGAGTAGCGTGATCTGGGTGCGGGAATAAGGCCGGCCCTGACCGAACGGCGTTGTGTCCATGCGCGCCCATAGTCCGCGCCGGTTGGGCACGACCGCCAGGAGCCTGCCTCCGGCAGCCAGCACCCGCCACGCCTCGCGCAACAATTCGACCGGGTCGGCCGACATTTCCAGGGCATGGACCAGCAAGACGCGATCGACCGCCGAATCGGTCAGCGGCAATTCGTCCTCTTCGACGAGCGCGGCCAAGGCGGCCCGCGTCGACGGCCATCGCACGACGCCTTGGGTGGCCGGCATCATGGCGAGACAGCGTTCCGCCTCCTCACGAAAAAGGCCGAGATAGGGCGTGGCGTAGCCTACGCCCAGGACGCGCAGTTCACGGGTGTCGGTCCAGCGCGCCCGGATGCCGCGGCCGACGAAGCGCCTCGCCACAACGCCCAGATGCTGGGCATAGAAATTTCGCAGGTCGACCACATCCATGGCGATAAAATAGCATGTCGCGCCGGGACGCGCAGACGGCGCGAGCCGGGACCCCGTAACACCCGACCTTGCGGTTAACGCTTCGGAACGCCTACTTTGAGTTCATAACCTTGGCTTCCGGGTTGCAGCTACGCGCCCGCATCCCGCAATGATGGTGCAACATGCCGGCTGAAATCTATCAATTCCTCTGCCTGAAGGATAATTTCGGCGTGCTCATTCACGATCCGGCAAGCGGCGCGACGGCGGCGATCGACGTGCCGGAAGCCGCACCGGTCGAGGCGGCGCTCAGGAAGACCGGCTGGCGGCTCAGCGACATCCTGGTGACCCATCACCATGCCGATCACACCGCCGGCATAGGCGAAATCAAAGCACTGCATAAATGCCGCGTCGTCGCCCCGCGCGCCGAGGCGCAACGCATTGCCCGTGTCGACGAAACGGTGGCGGAGGGCGACAAGGTGCGGGTCGGCTCGCTCGAAGCACGCGTTCTAGAGACGCCGGGCCATACTTCTGGGCACATTTCCTATTTTTTCCCGGCGGAGAAGATCGCCTTTGTCGGCGATACGCTGTTTTCAATCGGATGCGGTCGCGTCATCGAGGGCAACCCGGAAATGATGTGGCATTCGCTGTTGAAACTGCGCGGGCTGCCGGACGACACGCGGTTCTATTGCGGCCATGAATACACCGCGGCCAATATCCGCTTCGCCAAGACCATTGAGCCAAATAACAAGGCGCTTGCGGCGCGGGCCGAGGAAGTAACGCGGCTTCTGGCCGCCGGCGAGCCGACGCTTCCGGCGACAATCGGTGCGGAAAAGGCGGACAACCCGTTTCTTCGTGCCGATGATGCCGAGCTGGCGAAATCGCTCGGCCTTGGCGGTGTTCCGGCCTGGCAAGTGTTTGCTGAAATCCGCGAGCGCAAGAACAAATTTTGACGGCCTCTCCCACCACACCTTGCTTGACCGCGGATGCCGTAATCCGACTTCTCGATCTCAAACCGCATCCCGAGGGTGGCCATTTCCGTGAGACATTTCGCGATGCGCGGCAGATCGAGAGCGGCCGTTCCGCATCCACCGCGATCTATTTTCTGCTCGCCCGCGGCGAACGCTCGCATTGGCACCGCATCGATGCCATCGAGGTGTGGCATTGGTATGCCGGCGAACCGCTTGTGCTGGAAATCTGCCGCGGGCCGCGACACGTCGAGCGCCTGACGCTGGGCCGCGATCTTGCCGCCGGCGAGCGCCCGCAGGTGGTCGTGCCGGTGCGTGCCTGGCAGGCGGCGCAATCGCTCGGCGATTGGACGCTTTGCGGCTGTACCGTCGCGCCGGGTTTTGATTTCAACGGCTTTGAGCTGGCGCCAAAGAACTGGTCGCCAAAGGATTAGGTCCCATGGAGGGATCGCCCGCGCGCGCCGCCAAGAAGGAATGCAGCGCGGCAACGACCTGGGCGCCCTCGCCGACCGCGGCGGCAACGCGTTTGACGGATTTGGCGCGGACGTCGCCAATGGCGAATACACCGCGCCGGCTCGTTTCCAGCGCATGGCGATCGCCGCCGGCATCCTCGCCGGTCAATACAAAGCCTTTCGGATCGAGTGCAATGCCCGAGTCGACAAGCCAGTCCGTGTTGGGTTCTGCGCCGATGAACAGAAACAGGTGGCGCATCGGGTGCTCCAGCTCCTCGCCGGTCGCCCGCCGGCAGCGCACCGCTTCCAGGCGGCCGTCGCGGCCCTCGAGCGCGACGATCGCGGCGCGCGTCAGGACTTCGATATTGGGGTTGCTTTCGATGCGATCGACGAGATAGCGCGACATCGTGGCGCTTAATGCCGCGCCGCGAACGATCATCTTCACCTTGGCGCCCTGGCCGGCAAGATAAACCGCGGCCTGGCCGGCCGAGTTCCCGGCCCCGACCAGCGCAATGTCCTGCGCGCTGCAAAGCCTCGCCTCGAACTGCGACGCCCAGTAGTGCACGCTCGATCCTTCGAACTCATGCAGGTTCGCGACTGGAAGCCGCCGATAGCGGGCGCCGCTGGCGACGACGATCGCGCGCGCGGTGACGGATTCGCCATCCTGCAATTGCAGGACAAAGCGGCCGGCAATATTGGCCGGCGGGGTCAATCCGCTCACGGTGTCGGGGATTGCCATTTCGGCCCCGAATTTCTGCGCTTGATTGTAGGCCCGCGCCATCAAGGCGATGCCGGTGATGCCGGTTGGAAAGCCGAGATAGTTTTCGATTCTGGCCGAGGCGCCGGCTTGACCGCCGAAGGCGCGGCCGTCGAGCACCAGGGCGGAAAGCCCTTCCGAGGCGGCGTAGACTGCCGTCGCGAGTCCCGCCGGTCCGGCGCCGACCACGGCGACGTCATAGACGCGGTTCGGATCGATCGGGCCGACCAGACCGACGCAACGTGCCAGTTCGTCTTCACTTGGATTGCGCAATAGCTGTCCGCCAGGACACAGTACGATCGGCAATTGCCCGGGATCGACATGGAAACGTTCGATCAGCGCTTTGGCTTCCGGATCGGTGTCGGGATCGAGCAATTGCTGCGGCTGAGCATTGCGGCGGAGAAAACTTTCCAGCCGCAGCACGTCGCCATTGTCGGAGCGGCCGACGATGATCGGGCCGCCGGAGCCACTTTCGAGCAGGCCCATGCGGCGCAGGATCAGCGCGCGCATGATGCGTTCGCCGAGCTCTGCTTCTGCAATCAACAGCGCGCGGAGCCGTTCCGGCGGAATGATCAAGGCCTGCACCGGCTCCCGCGCGATGGCGTCGACCAACACCGGCCGCCCGGCAAGTTGCGCCAGTTCGCCGATAAATTGTCCGGGCCCGTCGCTGATAATCAGCGTTCGCTCGCCCGATGAGTTACGCTGGAAAATGTCGACTAAGCCGGCAAGAACGACGACAATGCCGTGACCGGTCTCGCCAACGCTGAACAGCGTCTCACCCGCCGCGTAGGCGCGAACCTCGCCAAACCGGCGTACCCGCTCGATCTCCAAGGGATCGAGATCGAGAAACATCTGGTCGCCACGTTTCTCGATAATCGGTCGTGGTGGTAACGCCATGATGACCCGCCGCCCGCCGCGCTCGTGCCGCAGATATATAGTCAGGCGAAATACTGACCGCCATTGGCCGTCAAAGTCGCTCCGGTGATGAGCCCGGCATCGTCGGAAGCGAGAAACACAACGCAGCGCGCGACCTCTTCCGGCTCGCCGAGGCGCCCGATCGGAATCTGCGGCAGCACGCTCTTCTGCAGAACCTCCTGCGACATCGCCTTGACCATGTCGGTCGCAATGTAACCGGGGCAGATCGCATTGACCGTAATGCCGACGCGCGCGCCTTCTTGCGCCAGTGCCTTGGTGAAGCCGATTTCGCCGGCCTTGGAAGCCGAATAATTGACCTGTCCGAACTGGCCCTTCTGGCCGTTGATCGAGGAAATATTGACAATCCGGCCGAACTTACGTTCGCGCATGCCCTCGATCACGCTGCGGCTCATATTGAACAGCGAACCGAGATTGGTGTTGATCACCGCCGTCCATTGCTCCGGCTTCATGCGATGGAGCTGGGCGTCACGGGTGATGCCCGCGTTGTTGACCAGGACATCGATCGGGCCGAGATCGGCTTCGACCTGCTTGGCTCCCGCAGCGCAGGCCTCGAATGAGGAAACGTCCCATTTATAGACGTTGATTCCGGTTTCGGCCTTGAAGGCCTGGGCCGCCTCATCGTTGCCGCCGTAATTCGCCGCGACCTTGTATCCCGCGGCCAGAAGCGACTTGCAGATGGCAGCACCAATGCCGCGCGTACCCCCAGTGACCAGCGCAACGCGGGGCATAAAATCCTCCCTGATCGTCCATCTCAATAGCCCCAGCACATAGCGGGGCCGTTAATTCCACAAATAGCATGGCCGGGACGAGCCCGGCCATGACTTCGATCAATGCAATTCGCTGTTACGCCTCAGCGTTCCACGCACATTGCAATTCCCATCCCGCCGCCGATGCACAGCGTCGCGAGGCCCTTTTTCGCATTGCGCTTCTGCATCTCGTAAAGCAGCGTCACCAGCACGCGGGTGCCGGACGCTCCGATCGGGTGGCCGATGGCGATGGCGCCGCCGTTGACATTGACCTTGCCGGTATCCCAGCCGAGGTCCTTGTTCACGGCGCAAGCCTGCGCTGCAAAAGCCTCGTTGGCTTCAACGAGATCGAGATCGCCGACATTCCAGCCGGCCTTCTTGAGGGCCGCGCGCGAGGCCGGAATCGGACCCGTGCCCATGATTTTGGGGTCGACGCCGGCTTGCGCCCACGAAACGATCCGGGCGAGCGGCGTCTTGCCGAGCTTGGCCGCTTCGCTGGCTTTCATCAGAACCACCGCGGCCGCCCCGTCATTGATTCCCGAAGCATTGCCCGCCGTCACCGTGCCTTCCTTATCGAAGGCGGGACGCAATTTGCCGATCGAATCCAGCGTTGTGCCATGCTTAGGATATTCATCGGTATCGACGACGATGTCGCCCTTGCGGCTCTTGACGGTTACCGGCGTGATCTCGTCCTTGAACCTGCCGGCCTTTTGCGCGGCCTCGGCCTTGTTCTGCGAATTAACGGCGAACTCGTCCTGCTGGGCCCGCGTGATCTGCCACTGCCGCGCCACGTTCTCCGCGGTGTTGCCCATGTGATAGCCGTTAAAGGCATCCCACAGCCCATCCTTGATCATCGTGTCGATCATCTCGAAGTTGCCCATCTTCACGCCGCCGCGCAGATAGGCGCAGTGCGGCGCGACGCTCATGGATTCTTGCCCGCCGGCGACCACGATATCGCTGTCGCCATTGACGATGCCCTGATAGCCGAGCGCGACCGTCCGCAGCCCCGACCCGCAAAGTTGATTGACGCCCCAGGCCGGTGTTTCGACCGGAACGCCGGCTGCGATGGAGGCTTGGCGGGCCGGATTCTGACCCTGCCCGGCGGTCAGGATTTGGCCCATGATGACCTCGGAAACCCGGGCCGGCTCGACTCCGGCGCGATCGAGAGCGGCTTTAATCGCAGTTTTGCCAAGTTCATGGGCGGGCAAGGTTGCGAAGACGCCATTGAATGCTCCAACCGGCGTACGCGTCGCGCTGACAATGACGACATCGTCTTTCATGGGCTGTTCCTTCCGGGCTTTGGGCTATTTGAGATGCGGTGCTGGCTTCAGGATTCCTCCTATGATTTCATAGGGAGACGACCCGGTCTCGACAAGGCGCAAAGCGGCGCATAACAGCCGTGACGCCGGCATTCCAGGCCGCGCCGGCCGAATTGCCGAACCTGGCGTCACAAAAAGGTAGCCGCGCCGCGTAAAACCGCCTATTTTGACGGCAAAATTGAGCGGTGCCCTTTTTCATGACCGAAACAACGACCAAATCTGCAGAGCCGGTCACCATCAAGAAGTACGCCAACCGGCGGCTCTACAATACGGGAACGAGCACCTACGTCACGCTCGAAGACCTCGCTGCCATGGTCAAGACCGGTGAGGATTTTGTCGTCTTCGATGCCAAAACCAGTGAGGACATCACCCGTTCGGTGCTGACCCAGATCATTTTCGAGCAGGAGAACAAGGAAGGCCAGAATCTGTTGCCGATCGCTTTCCTGCGCCAATTGATTCGGTTCTACGGCGACAGCATGCAGATGCTGGTGCCGCGTTATCTGGAAGTCTCCATCGATTCGCTCACGCGCGAGCAGGAGAAGTTCCGCCAGCAGATGGCGCAAGCCTTCGGAGTTGGTGCCTTCACCTCGCTGGAAGACCAAGTGCGGCGGAATATGGAAATGTTCGAACGCGCCTTCGCTATGTTCGCGCCGTTTGCCCGCCGCGAGAGTGGCGGCAGCGAGACTGTCGTGGAAGCGGAAAAATCGCCGTCGAAATCCGGCGACATCGACAATCTCAAGCGCGAACTCGACGAGATGAAGCGAAAGGTCGATCGGCTGACCGAGAAAGATTTCGACCTGAAATTGCGTCAGATCGCCTGCGCGAGGCCCGCGAGCCAGGGTCGCTCGGTTGCGGCCAGTCCGACAAGGGCGCCTTGCAGATAGTCGCAGCCCCACGCCTCCAGGATCTTTGCCGCTGCTTCGTCCTGAACCCACTCGGCGACGGTCTGTAGCTTCAGCCGTCTGGCGAGATCGATCAGCGTGCGCACGAAAGCGCGATCGTCCTCCGAACGCATGATGTCCTGCACAAATGCGCCGTCGATCTTGACAATGTCCACGCCGAGTTTGCGCAGATTGCGGAACGAGGTGTACCCGGCGCCGAAATCGTCGATGGCGATCCGGCAGCCGAGATCTTTGACGCGGGCGACGAAGCCGCGCGTCTCATCGACATCCTGGATCGCCGCACTCTCCGTGATCTCGACAATCAAGCGCTCGGCGACGCCGGAGTGGCTGCGCAGCAGCGTGCCCAGTCCGGTCCACCAGTCGGGATCGGTCGTCGAAGGCGGCGAGACGTTGAAACTTGCCTGCAGCGCAGGTGCAGACGCCATTTCCTCAACGACAAGTTCGAGGACGCGGAAATCAAGCAGCCGCACCAGACCGAGCCGTTCTGCCACCGGGATAATATCGTTCGCGGCGATCAAGCTGCCGTCGGTCCTGCGAATACGCATCAGGCATTCGTAAAAGGCCGGCCGGCGATCCGTTGCGCCGACGACGGTTTCGTAGGCGAGGAAAATGCGCCGCTCGTTGAGCGCCGCGACAATCTCGTCGGTCGCCCGGATGTTCTCGCGGCGCAGTGCGTCGCGCTCAATATTGGGGCGATAGGCCTGGAACGAGCCGCGGCGGCGCACCTTGGCGGCATCGAGACTCTCCTGGGCACGCCCCAGCACCTCGGCGACGCTTCTGGCGTGTCGCGGCGCGGTGACGCCGCCGATGGTGATGGTGACCGCGATCGGCCCGGCGCTGGTCGACATCATCTCGTCGCGCAGCCCGACCAGCATGCGTTCGGCGGCGATCGCCATGTCGTCGGGCGTGCAGTCGCGCAGGACGAGACCGAACTTGTTGCCCGAAAAACGGCCGAGCGTGTCCTTGCCGCGCATCAGGCTGCGCAGCCGCTTGGCGACAGCGCCAATCACCTGATCGGCAACGTCAAAGCCGTATGACTCGTTGATGCGCGCCAGATTGTCGATTGCGACCAGGAGAAATCCGCAGGACGAGCGGAAGCGCAATGCTTCTTCCAGGGTATCTTCCAGGACCTCTCGCAAATGATGGCGGTTCAATTCGCCGGTGAGGCCGTCGTGACGCGCAAGGTAAGTGAGCTGGCGCTCATGCTCATAGCGCTCGTTGATGATGCGCAGCACGCCGTGCGCCCGCATCGGCCGGCCGGCCGGCTCGGCAAACCACCGCCCGGTATCCTCGACCCACAGCTTGGTTTCGGTCGCCGGGTCGGGTCGGATGCAGTATTGAATCCGATAGGCGACGCCGTGGCCATCGTCGCGCTTGCCGGACTGCGTAACGACGTCGTAACGGGCCTGCGCGTTCTCCGCCTCCATGAGTTGCGCAAAGGCGCGTCCGGTCGAGACCGCGGCGATGTCGCGGATGAGCAGCACCTCCGCAGCGTTGTTGCTCCACAGCAATATGTCGGTGTCGATGCGCCAGTCGTAGGCAACCTCGCCGACGGAGTCGAGAATTTGCGACGTGTTGAGATCAGCGTTGGTCTGCGGCGTCGCAGCCACCAGCTCGGTCACGCCTGTTCGGCCGGGAGCAAATGCGTCGTGCGGACCGCTTCGGGTCACGGTCGCCTCATCGGAAAAGGGATGCAGTCCGCGCATGGCCATAGCAGACAGCGGGTACACCGTCACCGTATCGCCAAGACCTTAAACAATTCGGTAAACGCACAACGACCGCGCGCGACAGCGCAGGATCCCGAGACTGCACCGAGAATCGTCCGCGCTTTTCGAGAAATGCCGCTCCGGCACGCGACTTGCGATCATACGGCTAGAGGCCATCAAGGTCCCATTTCGGGACAGGAGCCCGCCGTTGCGCAACGCCCTGGTTCCCATCGCGCCGATCGACAAAGACAGCGTAAGTCCCCGCGCAGCCCGGCGATCAAATGCAGATTTTCTCGCCCATCTGATCGCGACATCGGCACAGGCGCCGCAGACCCGCGCTCGCCGCCGCGCCGAACCGGAAGTGGCGATTGCGGCCTATCGTGCGCTAGGCCAATGGCCGAGTACACCGGGCCGAGCAGTGTCCCGCTCGCTCTAAGCCTCGTCCCAAAAGAGCAACGCCCACTCGGTCAGGCCTGGCTTGGCCCATCAATTTCGATCTGACGCTGCGCACTGCGCATCCCGACGATGAAGCCGGCGAGAACATCGACCAGCGCGATCGTCATCAGCAGAAAGAACGTCGATGTGCCCGCGCGCTGCACCAATAAAAACTCAACCAGCATGCCGATGAACAGCGCCATGGCCAGGATATGATCCATCACGCTACGCGATCCCAGCCTGGTCGATTTGATGATTTCGATCCAGAGCAGAAAAATCGCGAAGGCGATCAGGATGTCTTCCCAGGTCAGGACCCAATCCTGCCCGGACATCATGTGTACGGTGGTCACGGGCAAGGTCCAGCTCACCCCCGGGGTGAGAAACGCAATCATGTTGTAGATGGCAAAGGGTACCAGCAGCAGCGGGAAGCCGAGCACGAACATGGCACGCGTCTCTCATGCGAAACCGCAGTGCAAAGCCGCCGACGGCCCACGCGGTCCGACGCTTAAGCTTCCGCCTTCTTCTTCAGGACCTGTCGGCCGCGATACATCCCGGTTTTGAGGTCGATGTGGTGCGGACGGCGCAATTCGCCGGAGTCCTTGTCCTCGACATAGGTCGGGGCCTTCAGCGCATCGGCCGACCGCCGCATGCCGCGTCGGGACGGCGATGTCTTTCGTTTCGGCACGGCCATGGGATCGCTCTCCTCTACTTTAGCTCGCCTTGCTCGGAATGCCGGGCTTATAGAAGGTTGATCGCGTTCGCGCTAGGGGCCTCTTACGCAGGCATCCAGTGCGCCAAACGTATCGGCCCGGCGCTCATAAAGGCCGGCCAACCTGCGCACCAGGACGCTCGGTGTCCGGGCGCTGCGCAACACCGGATTCGGCAGAATCGCGGCAAGTTCCGCCGCCTGATGGGCGGAGAGATCGCGTGCCGATTTTCCGAACGCCCAGTGTGCCGCGGCCTCGGCGCCGAACTCGCCGTTTGGGCCCCATTCGGCGATATTCAGATAGAGCTCGAGGATCCGCCGCTTCGGCAATACCAGGGTCATCCACAGCGCCAGCGGAATCTCCAGCGCCTTGCGAAGGACGCTGTGGCCCTGCCAGAGGAACAGATTCTTGGCGGTCTGCTGGGTAATGGTCGAGGCGCCTCGCGACTCGCCGATATCGTCGTTTGACTGCCTCAAGGCCGCGCGGATTTCGCCGAGATCGATCCCCGGATTATGGCAGAAGCTACCGTCCTCGGCGACAATGACGGCGAGCCGCAAGGCCGGTGATATGCGCCCGAGCGGGACAACGCTGCGCTCGACGCGCGCGCCGGTCGCATAGCGGTAGAGCATCGGCATCGAGACCGGGTCGATGAACCGGTAAAACGGCACTATCGCGTATGGGATAAGGACCAGAATAGCCGCGACGACGGCCAGTGATTTGGCCAGGCGTCGCAAGCGGTGCGCCGAGGGATGCATGTCACGGGCTGTGCGCCGTTCCCCATGTCCGTCCCAGCACGCGCAACCAGTTCCGAAAGCAAATCTTCTCGATCAACGGCTCGCCAAAACCGCGCGTACGCATCGCCAGTACCAGATTTTGCAATCCGGCGGCAGTTCCGAGCTCCGCGGGGATCGCGGCGCCGTCGAAATCGGAGCCAAGGCCGACGTTGTCCTCGCCGGCGTGTTTGAGCATGTGTTCAATGTGCTCGACGATTAACTCTACCGGCGTTTCCTTGTCCTGACGGCCGTCCCGACGCAAAAAGCTCACAGCGAAGTTGGCGCCGACCAAACCTCCGGATTCGCCGATCGCGGCCAATTGCCCGTCGGTCAGATTGCGCGAATGCGGGCACAAGGCATGCGCGTTGGAATGCGAAGCGACGAGGGGCGCATTGCTGCTCGCGGCGACGTCCCAGAACCCGCGCTCGTTCAGGTGCGACAGATCGATCAAAATCCGCAATCGGTTGCAGGCGCCGATCAAGAGCTTGCCGAGATCCGTCAAACCGGGCCCGGTGTCGGGCGATGACGGAAATCGGAAAGGCACGCCGAACCCGAACGCATTCGGCCGGCTCCAAACCGGGCCGAGCGAGCGCAGCCCGGCTTCATGGAGAACGTCCAGCACCTCGAAGTTCTCATCGATCGCTTCCGCGCCCTCGATATGGAGGACCGCCGCCAGCACCTCGTCGGCAAGACAGCGTTCGATATCGGTGGCCGTACGGCAGACGCGAAGGCGTCCTTGCGACTCCCGCTCGATGCGGAAAAGTAGCGACGCCATGGCAAAGACGGCGCGCTGCGCATCCATGAGATCGACGGTCGGCGGCGCTGGAACGGCGCCGGATACGTGCGGGGCCGTCTCGCTGCCAGAGCCGCTCTTCCGGCCGGGCGTTGGCACGAAGATAGCGAACAACCCGCCGGCAAATCCGCCGTGCAGTGCCTTGGGCAGATCCAGTTGGCCCTTGTCCTCGCCTTGCAGGAACGCCGTCGCCGCGTCCGCGCCGGGGCGCCGATGCAGCCGCAGGAGTGCGTCATTGTGACCGTCAAAGACGGGAATCTGCCGAGGCGATGTCACCTGAAATCCTTCGTACTTCACCGCGCCATCCCGGCAGCGGATGGAAAATTATGCTGTCTCTGCTTTCGGCAGTGCCGGCCGGCCGCGAACAAGGTCGGCGGCTTTTTCGGCCATCATGAGCACGCAGGCATTGATGTGTGCCGAGACGAGATCCGGCATCGCCGAAGCATCGCAAACCCGCAAACCCTCGATGCCGCGCACCCGCAGATCGGAATCGAGAACACCATCGGGGCCGATGGCGCAGGTGCCAGCAGGATGGTGCGCTGTGATCACGGTCTTTTTCAGCCAGTCGTCAATCTCGGCATCGGTTTTGACGTTCAGGCCGGGTCCAATCTCTTCGCCGCGATAGGGATCGAGCGCTGCGTGGAAGGCAAGCTCGCGTGCCCGCTTGAACCCTTCCCGCAGCGTCGGCAGATCGTTTGGCGCCGTGAAGAAACGGTAGACGATGCGTGGCGGCTTAAGCGGATCGGCCGAGCCGAGCAACAGTTCGCCGCGGCTGTCCGGATGCAGCAGCGTCGGGCGAATGCCGAAGCCGTCGAGGAAGGCGCGGCGGAGCAACGGAAACCACAAATGCGGATTGGCCGACGTGCCGCGGAACATGAACTCGATATCGGGCACGGCAAGTTCCGGCCGCGTCTTGATGAAGGCGTGCAATCCACCCGGCACGACCGTAGCGGGCCCAGTGCCGAACAAGTAGGCGCGGACCATGCTCGCCGCCATTCGGTCGAACCGCATCTCGCGGTGGAATGTGCCAGGGCGCGGCCGCGTATAGGTCATGTAGGCGCCGAGATGGTCTTGCAGATTTTGTCCCACCGGCAAGTTGGCAGCGACGTCGATGCCGAAACTGCGCAGGTGATCCGCCGGTCCGATGCCCGAGAGCATCAGAAGTTGCGGCGAATTGAACGTGCCGGCGGCAAGGATGACTTCGCGGCCGGCTTCAGCCCGCACAGTTGCCCCGTCCTTGACGTAATCAACGCCCTTGGCGCGCGTGCCGTCGAGCATAATGCGCGTCGTCTGCGCGTTCACCGCGACGGTGAGGTTTTTGCGTTCGCGCGCCGGCTTGAGGAAGGCATTGGCGGCGGACGAGCGCCGGCCGTCCCGAATGGTGAATTGGCCGCGGCCAAAACCTTCCTGTTGCGCCCCGTTATAGTCCGTCGTCAGCGGATAGCCGGTCGCTTGCGCCGCCGCGAGCCAGGCGTCGTATAGCGGGTCCTTCGTCCTGGCGAATTCGGTGCCGAGCGGCCCCGCCACGCCGCGCCACGGATCTTCACCGCCCTGCCAGGTCTCGCAGCGCCGGAAGTAGGGCAAAACGTCGGCGTAGGACCAGCCGCGCGCGCCCTTTTGCGCCCAGCGGTCGTAGTCGCCGCGATTGCCGCGGGTATAGGCCATGACATTGATCGACGACGAGCCGCCCAAAACCTTACCGCGCATCGCCTCGATGTGCCGGTTGTTGAGGTTCGGCTCGGGGTCGGTGCGGTAGCCCCAATCGAACATGCCGTAATCATGCATGCGGCCAAGGCCGAGCGGAATGTGAATGTAGGGGTGCCAATCGCGGCCGCCGGCTTCGATCAGAAGTACGCGCGCCGCGCCATCCTCGCTCAGCCGGTTTGCCAACACGCAGCCGGCCGAACCGCCGCCGACAATGACGTAGTCATAGCCCGGCATTTCACTCCCCCGTCCCGCCGAGACGAACGGCGAACGTTAGTCCCGCGCGTAGCCGATGAGCGGTTTCTTTTTCCGGCCAAGCAGGATCAGGATCGTTGCGACCAGTCCGATGACAACCCAGGCCGGTAGATCGAATGCGCGTTGCAGATAGGGATCCCACGCCCAGATGACCTTCTGCTTTAGCCAGCCCTGCACCGCATTGAGGCTGCTTTGGTCGATAATCGCCCAGACATCGACGACTTTTGTGTAGATGAGCTCGTGATTGGCGATGGATTTGGTCCCATCGTAGACCAAAAGCACAAACGCGGCAGCCAGCAAGCACAGGCCGATGAAGCGAAGCAAGAATCTGATCATGGGGGTCGACGGGCCGCGGCTGGGCCGCGCAGATTGTCATATGGGTTGGTCGCGCAGCCTTCCGGGCAGGGATTACCCTTCCCAGCCGCCGAGTTCAATGCGCTGGGTATGCGGCGCACGGCCATGCCGCAGGTTAGGCCCGTGCCGGCTAGCACTCCCTTGAGCATAGGCCACCGGTTTCGCTAAGGTTCCATCGCTCGCCCCGGATCGCATCGGCAACACCAGCAGGACATTGAAATGGCTTCCACTAACGGCGGCAAAAGCGGCCCGTCGGCCCGACCGACCTTTACCGACCAAGAAGCCCTGCTGTTTCACAGTCAGGGCCGGCCCGGAAAGCTCGAAGTGGTCGCGACCAAGCCGATGGCGACCCAGCGCGACCTCTCCCTGGCCTATTCGCCCGGCGTCGCCGTTCCAGTGCTCGCCATCGCGGAGGACGAGGAAAAGGCCTTCGACTACACGACAAAAGGCAATTTCGTCGCGGTAATCACCAATGGCACGGCCATCCTCGGTCTTGGCAATCGCGGCGCGCTGGCGGCGAAACCGGTGATGGAGGGCAAAGCGGTGCTGTTCAAGCGCTTCGCCGATATCGATTCCATCGATCTCGAGGTTTCGACGGAAGATCCCGACGAGTTCATCAATTGCGTCAAATATCTCGGCAAGGGTTGGGGCGGCATCAATCTCGAAGACATCAAGGCGCCGGAGTGCTTCATCATCGAGCAGAGGCTACGCGAGCTTCTCGACATTCCGGTCTTCCATGACGACCAGCATGGCACCGCCATCATCGCGGCCGCCGGTTTGATCAACGCACTCGAACTCACCGGACGCGAAGTCGCGACGACCAGGCTCGTGTGCAATGGCGCCGGCGCCGCGGGTATCGCCTGCCTCGAACTGTTACGCGCGATCGGCTTTCGCCCGGAAAACCTCATTCTCTGCGACACCAAAGGCGTCATCTATGAGGGTCGCACCGATGGCATGAACCAATGGAAGTCCGGCTTTGCAGTGAAGACCAAGGCGCGCTCGCTCGCCGAGGCGCTGGTCGGCGCCGATGTGTTCTTCGGGCTTTCAGTGAAGGGCGCGGTCACGCCGGCGATGGTGAAGTCGATGGCGGAGAAGCCCATCATCTTCGCCATGGCCAATCCCGATCCCGAAATCACGGTGGAGGAAGTCGCCGACGTGCGCTCGGACGCCATCATGGCCACCGGTCGTTCCGACTATCCGAACCAGATCAACAACGTGCTCGGCTTTCCCTATATTTTCCGCGGTGCGCTGGACGTGCGGGCGCGAGCGATCAATATGGAAATGAAAATTGCTGCGGCACGTGCTCTGGCCGCGCTTGCCCGCGAGGACGTTCCCGACGAAGTCGCCGTCGCCTATGGCGCGCGGCCGAAATACGGACCCGATTATATCATTCCGGTACCGTTCGATCCGCGGCTGATTTCCGACATTCCGCCGGCGGTGGCGAAGGCTGCGATGGAGTCGAACGTCGCGCGTCGGCCGATCGCCGAAATGGAGGCCTACCGGCAGCAATTGCGGACACGGCGCGATCCGGTCGCCGGTGTGCTGCAGGGCGTCTACGACCGGTTGCGCCGCCGTCCGCGGCGCGTCGTCTTCGCCGAAGGCGAAGAGGAGCAGGTGATCCGCGCGGCGGCCACCTTTGTGCATCAGGGACTGGGTTCTGCTCTTCTGGTTGGCCGGGAGCGACGCGTGCGCGAAACTGCGCAAGCGCTTGGCGTCGAGCTGGGCGGCGACATCGAGATCATCAATGCGGCGATGTCGTCGCGCAACGCCGCCTACGCGGCTTATCTCTATGAACGCCTGCAGCGCCATGGCTTCCTGCAGCGCGATTGCCAGCGGCTGGTCAATCAGGACCGCAATCACTTCGCCGCCTGCATGGTCGCGCTGGGTGATGCCGATGCCATGGTCACCGGCGTCACCCGGAATTTTTCCGTCGCCCTCGAAGATGTGCGGCGTTGTATCGATCCCAAGCCCGGGCACCGGGTGATGGGCGTCTCGCTGGTGCTGGCGCGTGGCCGCACCGTGCTGGTCGCCGACACGGCGGTGACGGAAATGCCCTCAGCCGGCGACCTCGCCGATATTGCGGTCGAGGCGGCGCGTGTCGCGCGCTCTCTCGGCTATGAGCCGCGCCTCGCATTGCTCGCCTTCTCGACGTTCGGCCATCCGGCCGGCGAGCGCTCGGAGCGGGTCCAGGAAGCGGTGCGGATTCTCGATCAGCGCCACGTCGATTTCGAATATGACGGCGACATGGCGGCCGACGTGGCATTGAACATGGAACTGCGCGAGGCCTATCCGTTCTGCCGCCTGTCCGGTCCGGCCAATGTGCTGATCATGCCGGCTTTCCATTCCGCCTCGATCTCGACCAAGCTGTTGATGGAGCTCGGTGGCGCCAACGTGATCGGTCCGATGCTGGTCGGCCTCGACCGCTCGGTACAGATCGTTTCGCTATCCGCCAATGACGCCCAGCTCGTCAACATGGCCGCGATTGCCGCCTATAACGTCAGCGGCTGAACGCGGCGCGCGAAGGCATGCAGAAACGCAAGCTTGGAACGTCGGGTCCGGAGGTCTCCCTCGTCGGGCTCGGCACCAACAATTTCGGCGGTCGCGTCGGTCGCGACGCGTCGCGGCTGGTTTTGGACAAAGCGCTCGATCTTGGTGTCACGCTGATCAACTCGGCGGATGTCTATGGCAACAAAGGCGGCGCCGAGGAAATCCTGGGAGATGTTCTCGGCGTCCGGCGCAAGCATATCATGCTGGCGACGAAATTCGGCCTGCCGATGGGCGGCTCCGGCGGGCGCGGAGGCGCATCGCGCCGCTACATCATGCAGGCGGCGGAAGCGAGCTTGCGGCGGCTCAAGACGGATTGGATCGATGTTTACCAGCTGCACCGCTCCGATCCGGAAACGCCGATCGAGGAAACCTTGCGCGCGCTCGATGATCTGGTGAAGTCGGGCAAGGTCCGGTTCATCGGATGCTCCAACCTCTCGGCGGCTCAGCTTGAAGGAGCGTTGGCCGTCGCGAAGCAGCACCGGCTTCCGTCCTTCGTCGCCTGCCAGGACGAGTACAGCCTGCTCGAACGCGGCGTCGAAACGGATCGCATTGCGGTCATGCAATGTCACGGTCTCGGGCTACTTCCCTATTTTCCGCTGGCGAGCGGTTTGTTGACGGGCAAATACAAAAGCGGCGCGGTCTTGCCCGCCGGCGCCCGCCTCTCTTACAGCGCGCACCATGCGGATGGTCTGCTTACCAAGCACAACTGGCGTGTGGTCGAACGCTTGCGCGAATTTGCCGACCGGCGCGGACATACGCTTCTTGAACTGGCGATGAGCTGGCTTGCCAGCCGGCCGTTCGTGTCCAGTATCATCGCGGGGGCCACCAAGCCGGAACAGGTCGAGCAGAACGCGGCGGCTGTCGGCTGGGCTTTGTCGGCGGCCGATATCGCAGAGATCGACCGCGTTACGCTTTGAATCAGCAAATGAAATTCGATGTGTCCGATTCACGGGGCCGAAACCTCTGTCGGCTAGCCTGCCCAAGTCATGCAGCCCGTCGCCCCGCCGCTCGCCCTGGAAGTGTCCAATCTGGTCAAGTGCTTCGACCGCCCCGCAGTCGATGGCCTTAACTTGGACATGCGCACCGGCGAATTCTACGCGCTGCTCGGCCCGAACGGCGCCGGCAAGACCACCACCTTGCGCATGATTGCGGGTTTGCTGCGGCCCGATTCCGGCGCCATTCGTGTCGGCGGCATCGACGCGCTCGCCGATCCGGTCGCGGCGAAACAGATCATGGCGTGGATTTCCGACGAGCCAATGATCTACGACAAACTGTCGCCGCGCGAGTATCTGGAATTCGTCTCCGGATTGTGGGGCCTCGCGCCAGCGCGCGCCGAGCCTCACGCGGGCGAATTGCTGAACTGGCTCGACCTCGCTCCGCACGCCAACGAACGCTGCGAAGGTTTCTCCAAGGGCATGCGGCAGAAAGTGGCGCTTGCCGGCGCGCTCATTCACGAGCCGCAGCTGATCATACTCGACGAGCCGCTGACCGGGCTCGATGCCGGTTCCGCTCGCCAGGTCAAACGCGTGTTGCGCGATCACGTTAATGCCGGCGCCACCGTCATCATGACCACGCATATTCTGGAAGTCGCCGAGCGGATGGCGGACCGCATTGGCGTGATCGCTCACGGCAAACTTATCGCCGAAGGCACGCTTGAAGAGCTGCGGCTGATGGCCGGACAGAACGCGGGCACTGGCTCGGCCGACCGGGCAAGTCTTGAGGACACCTTCCTTGCGCTCGTCGCTGCGCCGGCCGAGGCGGCATGATCGGGCAGCCCGGTTCGGTCGTCTGGTTCGCCCGGCACGAGTGGCGTCTTGCGTGGCGCGACTGGTTCGCCATGATGACCGCCGGCCGCCGCCGTCGCCTGCGTAGCGCGCTCATCGCCATCGCCATCTTCGTCGCTTTCATGCATTTCGTCGCCTACTGGATGGTCGGCGGCTACGCCGATGCCGCGCCCGACCAAGCGACCTTGGTCACGATCAGCGGTAGCCTGTTGCTGTCGTGGCTCCTGATGATCTCGCAGGCCATGGAATCGACGACGCGCGCCTTTTATTCGCGCTCCGATCTTGATCTCATCCTCGCGTCGCCGGTCGCCGTGGAAAAGCTTTTCGCGATGCGCATCGCCACGGTGGCGCTGACGATGGCAATGATGGCGCTGCCGCTTGCGGCGCCGTTCATCGATATTTTGATCGCGCGCGGGGGCTGGCGTTGGTTCGGCGCCTATGGAGTGATCGTCGCCATGGGCGCTGCAGCAACGGCGCTGGCGGTCGGCCTGACGGTTGGATTGTTCCGCCTGATCGGTGCCCGGCGCACGCGATTTGTCGCTCAGGTCGTCGCCGCCGTGATCGGCGCCGCATTCGTCATCGGCCTGCAGATCGCAGCGATCCTGTCCTACGGCACGATCTCGCGGATTTCGGTTTTGCAGTCGCAGGCAACGCTCGCGCATATGCCCGGCGAGGGCAGCATCATTTGGTGGCCGGCCCGCGCCGCAATCGGCGACGCCACGGCGCTGCTTGGCGTTCTGGGTGCAAGTTTTGCTTTGCTTGCGGTAACGATCGTCATGGTCGCGCCGCGCTTCGGCGGCTACGCCATCACAGCGACCGGTATAGGCGCTTCGTCGGTCATCCGCTCACGGCGGGCCAGCGCCTTCCGCACGACGTCGCCTGGACACGCGCTTCGGCGTAAGGAATGGACGCTGTTGCGGCGCGATCCCTGGCTGGTCTCCCAGACACTCATGCAGATGCTTTACCTGGTCCCGCCGGCCGTGCTGTTGTGGCGCAGCTTCGCTGACGGCAATGGCGCCTATCAATTACTGGTGCCGGTTTTGGTCATGGCGGCAGGTCAGCTTGCCGGCGGTCTCGCCTGGCTCGCGATCTCGGGCGAGGACGCGCCCGATCTTGTCGCCTCGGCGCCGGTCCCGACCGGTTTCATCGTGCGGGCCAAGATCGAGGCCGTACTCGGCATCGTCGCGGTGGTGTTTGCGCCGCTCCTCGCGGTACTCGCAATCGCGTCGCCCCGGCACGCGCTGGTCGCGGCCGCGGGTATTCTCATTGCCGCAGCCGCATCGACCGCCATCCAGCTCTGGTTCCGTAGCCAGGCCAAGCGCAGCCAATTTCGCCGCCGTCAGGTTTCGTCGCGGCTCGCCACTTTCGCTGAAGCGTTTTCGTCGATCGGCTGGGCTGCTACGGCTGCGGTCGCGGCCGCCAGTCTGCCGCTTGCCATAGCACCGGCGCTGCTTGCGCTCCTGGTGGTTGTGGGGACGTGGTTCATGAGCCCGCGCCCGCAACTCCAGGGCGCGTGACAGAATATCTCGACGCAGCGAACCTTCCTGTGATTAAACGATGTTCCCCGGCGGTGTTCGCGGGAGGGAAGATCATGAGGAAGCGCCTGTTGCCTAGAATTCGTCATCGCCGCGCTTGCGATTTGTGCCGTGGTCTCGACCCCCGCTTCCGCGAGATGGTTCAACCCGGCGACATCCGGCTACTGTGCCTGGGGGACCTGCAACCGTTTAGGCGGTATCAGGGCCGCCAATATCAGACGCTGCAGGGCGGAATATTGTCGCGATTTTATTGCAGTGAGCCTCAAAACCATTGGCAGTTTGCGAAAGGCCTCCTGCCGGGGGATGCCGGAAATGACCACGTCATGGATCTGGCCGCGTCGCGATTGTGGAGTCGGACAATGAGGAATTCACCGCGTTGGGTGTGGCCGGGCGGCAAGCGCATCGCGGTCGTGTTCAACGTCTGTCTCGAAGCATGGTCGGACGGCAAAGCGCCCGGCATCAGCCCGATGGGCAACCCACTGCCGTCAGGTGTGCTCGACACTATGGCGATATCCTGGGCCGCTTATGGCGTCGACATCGGCATCCACCGGCTGATGGACGGATTGCAACGGCATGGCGCCAAAGCGAGCGTGATGGTCAACGCCATCATTGCCGAGCGTTCGCCGGAAACGGTGCGGACGATCGCCGATCGCGGGCATGAAGTGCTGTCGCATTCCTATGCCATGGACGTGATCCCGGCGCTGCTTTCCGACGAAGACGAACGCAAGAACATCGCGCGCTGTACCAAACTTCTGGCCGAAGCGTGCGGCAAGCCGGTGTGCGGCTGGCTGTCGCCGCGCGGCACCTCGAAGCCCACGACGCTCGGGCTGCTCGCGGAGGCCGGCTATCGCTGGTATGGCGATGTTTTCAACGTCGATCTGCCCTATGTCGCAAGTCACGGCAACAAGAAGATCGTCGCCATTCCGCTGTCGTACGACGTCAACGACATGCCGTCGATGAAATACGGCCACCCGCCTCGCATGATGCTGGAATCGTACAATGAGGTGATCGAGATCGCGCGCGCCCGCAGCGACGAGCTTCGCATCATCGATATCACCAGCCATGCCCACATCTTTGGTCACCACCGCGGCGCCCATTTCTACGAGAAGATCATCGAGCAGGCGATGGCGTCGCCGGACATCTGGGTCGGCACGCGAGCCGAGATTGCCGATCACGTGCTGAGCATGGCGAGCAACTGAAAAGACCGTCGGGAGAAACGTGCTGTGATTGCGTTCGAAATGGTGGAACCGGCTTCGCTGAAGGAAGCGGTGGCGTTACTCGATCCGGATGAGCCGACGATCCGACCGGTTGCCGGCGGCACCGCGCTCATGCTGATGATGAAAGCCGGCGTGTTCCAGCCGACGCGTCTCGTCTGCCTGCATCGCATCGAACCGCAATATTCGCGCATTGAGCTTGCTGCCGGCGGCGAAATGCGCATCGGCGCCATGGTGACGTTGAGTCAGCTCGAGCATGACGCTAATGTCGGAGCGCACCTCCCGGTTCTCAAGCGCGCGTTGCGCAGATTGTCGAATCCGCGCGTGCGCAACGTCGCCCGCGTCGGCGGTGCGCTCGCCCACGGCGATCCGCACATGGATTTGCCGCCGGTCCTCACCGCGCTCGGCGCTCGCGTCGCCGTCCAAGGTCCGAACGGCGACCGCGAAATTCCGCTCGATCAATTTTATTCCGGCTATTACGAGACCGTGCTTGATAAAGACGAACTCATCACGACGGTGACCGTGCCGGCGCTCGGCGCGCGCAAATCGGCCTATATGAAAGTAACTTTGCGCGTTGCGGACGATTGGCCGGCGCTCGGCGTGGCTGTGTCGTTCGGATTCGACGGTGGCGCGATACGCGATCCGGTCGTCGTGGTCAGCGCCGCGACCGAGAAGGTCACGCGGATGGCGAGCGCCGAGAACGCTCTTCACGGCGCGACACCGAATGATGCGGCGCTGATACGCGCGGGCGAGGCCGCCGCCGCTGAAGCGTCGATCCTCGCCGACGCTCACGGCTCGGCGGCCTACAAACGCGAATTGTTGCGGGTCTATGTACGGCGCGCCGTACAACAGGCGCTCGCCGACAATGCGCAGCGGGTACAGCGATGAATCAGGTTGGGCGAGATATTCCGCGGCTTGAAGTGCGCGCCAAAGTCACCGGACGTGCTGATTACACGCATAATCTTCGTCTGCCCGGCATGCTTTACGGCAAAGTGTTTCGCGCAACGGTTCCGCACGGTCTTATCCGCAGCATCGATACAAAGGCGGCGCGCGAACTGCCGGGCGTGCATCGCGTCGTCACTGGAGAAGACATCCGCAAGCTGATCCCCGAGCCCTATTACGGCCCGGCGTTTCACGATCAGCCGATCCTGGCGCTCGACAAAGTGCGCTATGTCGGCGAGCCGGTCGCGGTCGTGTTGGCGAGTGACCCCCACGTCGCCGACCAGGCCGTGCAGCTCATCTCCGCCGAATATGAAGAATTGCCGGCGGTCTACGACGAGGTTGCGGCAATGGCGCCCGACACGCTGGTGCACGATGTGCTGCGCCCCGCCGGGACCTTCGCCGATCTAAAGCACCTCCAAGGCCGCAAGGGCACCAACGTCGCGCTCGATTATCATTTGCGGCGCGGCGACGTCGACCAGGCCTTCGCCGCCGCCGATCGCGTGTTCGAGCACACCTTCAAGACCCAGCAATGCCTGCACCTGCCGTTCGAGCCGCATGTCGCGATTGCCGAGCCCGGCGACGAACGGTTGACGATCTACACGTCGAACCAGACGCCGTCCTTCGTGCGCATCGAGATCGCGCGGCTGTTCGGTTGGCCGGAAAACCATGTGCGTGTCAAAGTGCCGTATCTGGGCGGCGGTTACGGCGCCAAAGTCTACGTCAAGCTGGAAGCGCTGGTTTCCGCACTGGCTATGCTCGTCCGCCGCCCGGTCAAGATCGCGCTGACCATGGAAGAGCAGTTCTACATGATCACCAAGCACGCCACGACGTTCCGCATCAAAAGCGGCGTCGCTAAGGACGGGCGCGTGCTCGCCCGTTCTTGCCAGGTGTATTGGAACGGCGGCGCCTATGCCGATATCGGCCCGCGGGTGACGCAGAAGTCCGGCTTTACCGCGGCCGGCCCCTACGACATCGACAATGTCAGCATCGATTCCTACGCGCTCTACACCAACCGCACGCCGGCCGGCGCGTTACGCGGATTTGGCGTTCCACAGCTCGTCTGGGCCTATGAGAGCCATACCGACCTGATTGCACGCGAGCTTGGGATCGATGCGGTCGAATTCCGCAAAAAGAATCTCTTGCGCGATGGCCGTCCGCAGGCGAGCGGCACCGTGCTGCAGGACGCCGCCATCGATGAGGTGCTTGACGCGCTGGTCGCGCGCATCGGCTGGAAAAAAGCCTTCGACCGCGGCTCCGGAACGCTGCGCCGCGGCCGCGGCATCGCCATCGGATTTAAGGCCTCAATCTCGCCGACCACGTCGGTTGCCGTCGTCAACGTCTCCGCCGACGGCAGCGTTTATCTCTACAAAAGCACGGTGGATATGGGGCAGGGGTCCGATACCGCTTTCGCGCAGATGGTCGGCGAAGTGCTTGATGTGAGGGCCGAGGCTGTACGCGTCGTCGCCCCGGATACCGACGTGACGCCTTACGACATGGGCACGCTCGGCTCGCGCTCACTGTTTCACATGGGAACGGCGGTACGGCTCGCCGCCGAAGATGCCCGCACCAAATTGCGGGCGCTCGCCACCGAGGCAGGTCTGCCGGAAGGGACCAACTATCCGCCGCGGGAAATATTCCTGAAGCGCTACGGCATGCAGGCCGGCAACGTCATCGGCACTGCGAGCTACGTGCCAAATTACAAGTCGCCGGATCCGCAGACCGGCTTGTCCGACAATGTCACGCCGTTCTGGATGGTCGGCGGCGCCGCCGTCGAGGTCGAGGTCGATACCGAGACCGGACACATCCGCATTCTCCGGCTGATCAACGCCGCCGATTGCGGCAAGCCGATCAATCCCGGCGTGGCGCGCACGCAGCTTTCCGGCGCGTCGATCATGCAGCTTGGCTTTACGCTCTCCGAAGCGATGCATCTTGACGGCGGCCAAGTCACCAATGCCTCGCTCGCCGATTACAAAATCCCCGGTATCGGCGACATTCCGCCGATGGAAAACGAGCTCGTTGCAGCCGAACAGCATTCCGGCCCGTTCGGCGCCAAGGGACTCGGCGAGTCGGGCACATTCGGCGTATCGCCGGCCATCGCGAATGCCATCGACGATGCCGTCGGCGTGCGCATCACGGAATTGCCGATCACGGCCGAAGTCGTGTTGCGCGCGTTGCGCGCCAAAGCCGGCCGCCCTCTCGACGACGCATGATTGGACGAGTGATGAACGCGCGCACCATCAATTTCACACTCAACGGACAAGCGGTCTCGACCGCGATCGAGCCGCATCGCAATCTCGTCGAACTGTTGCAGCGGTTCGATCTATTCGGCGCCCGCGAAAGCTGCGGCCAGGGCCTTTGCGGCTGCTGCACCGTGCTGGTCGACGACGTTGCGGTGTCGGGCTGCCTTTACTTTGCCGTCTGGATCGATGGCAAAAGCGTCACCACCGTCGAGCATCTCGATGCCGATGGTGCGCTCTCAAACATACAGCAGGCCTTCATTGCTGCCGGCGCGTTCCAATGCGGCTTCTGCACGCCGGGCTTCGTGCTGATGGCGCAGCAACTGCTCAAAGCCAATCCGGATCCGAGCGACGACGACATCCGGCATTATTTCTCCGGGAACCTCTGCCGCTGCGCCGCCTATCCGGAGATCATCGAGGCGGTGAGGCGTGTGGCAAAAGCTGCGTAAAGCGGTGCCGGGGCGGACTTAAGGGACTTCGGTGAAGCTCAGCCGGTATCTGACGAAATCGTCCGCTTTGGCGAATTCATCGTAGAGGCGGCGCGCCGGGTTGCTTTCGCGGGTGTGCCAATAAAGCCGCGCCCAACCTTGCGATCTGGCGCGCTCCACCAAATCCGCAATCAGCATTCGTCCGCATCCGCGGCCGCGACGTTCCGGCGTGACGAATAAATCCTCAAGATAACAGACCGGCGCTATCGTCCATGTGCTGTCGTGGAGCACGCCGATGCAAAAGCCGACGACTGCGCCGTCGATGACCGCGAGGCGGGCGAAAATCGGCGACGCCGGATCGAGAATGCGCAGCCACGTCCGGGCCGTTACGGCTTCCGGAATGCTGACCCGGTAAAATGCGTTGTAGTGCGACCACAGATCTCGCCATGCCGTTTCGTCTGCGGGTGCCGGGTCGCGAATGAGCATCGTCGGCCTCTCAGGCCCTAATCGGCGCGGGCAAACGCTATTTCGCTCATCCGCTGCAAATCGACCGGGCGCCCATGACTGATCATGACGCGCGGAGGGCTGTGAAAGCGCAGCGCCTCGCCGACATCGGGTCGATCCAAAACAACGATGTTGGCCGGTGCACCCGCAGCGATTTCGAAATCGGGGATATTCAAGGCTTGGGCGGGCCGCAGGGTGATCATGTCGTAGAGCGTCTGCATCTCGTCGCGCGACATCATCCAAAGGAGATGCGCGGCGAGAAAAGCAACTTCGAGCATATTGTTTCTGCCGAACGGATAATAGGCGTCCGAAATATCGTCCTGGCCCAGGCAAACATTGATGCCGGCGGCGAGCAGGTCCGGAACCTTGGCATGCAGCGGTCCGGTATGCGGATTGCTGACAATGGCGACCCCGGCATCGCGAAGGGTCTGCAACAGCTCGCGCAGATAGGGCTCCGGATAGACCGACATGGCGCGGCAATGATGCGCCAAAGCGCGCCCCTGCCAGCCGCACTTGATGGCCTGGCGCGCCATCATCTCCAGCGTGCGCAGGTTCGGATCGCCGGCATCGTCGAGCAGCATGGAAACGTCCGCTCCGCAGTCGACCGCGAGATCGAAGCAAAATTCCACGTGGGCCGCCATATCCGCCGCGGTCCGTTCGATCCAGGGAATACCGCCGACCACGTCGGCGCCAAGCCGCATTGCTTCCCGCATCAACGTTTCGGTGCCGGGATCCTTGATAATGCCGTCCTGCGCAAAGGCGACGACCTGCAGCTCCACCACGCCGCGGAATTCGTCGCGGACCGCGAGCACTGCCTTGACGCCTTCGAGCTTTGCCTTGCTGTCAACGTCGGCGAAGGCGCGCATATGCGTGGTGCCGTAGAGCGCGGCCAGCGCCACGGCGCGGCGTGCGTTCTTTTCGATCCAGGACGCGCGATAGGATTTCTTGATGTCGCTAGCGAGCTCGATGGCGGCGGCGGCGCCCGACATACCCGCCTGCTGATAGGCCTTAAGTGCCGCTTCGGACATCATCGGCAGGGTCCAGACCTTGCACAGATGCATATGCGGATTGACGAATGACGGCGTGACGAGATTGTGCTCGGCGTCGATTTCGCTGGTTCCGGTCGCATCTAATTGGGCGTCGATCTGCGCGATGTGACCGCCGCTTATGGCGATGTCGACCGGTCGGTCGACATCGCGACGCAGTCGGGCATTGCGAATGATCAGATCGGCGCTCGCCATTTCCGCCACTCTCGAACTTCGTCGTCAGGCGGGATTGAGCGCCTCGATAAAGCGCTGCTTGATGGCGTGACCGTCGCGCAGCGGCAATACGCGCGGAGTATCCTCGGCATCGATTCTCGCAGTGACGAGGATCGGGCCTTCACCGTCGTGGAGCAAGCCACGCACGTCTGCGGCCTCGTCGATACGCGAAACCGTACGCGCCTGCTTGAACCGGCAACCGAGCGCCACTGCGGCGAAGTCGACGCCGGCGTCGGTGTGGCTTGGCTGCATTCCGGTTTCGCCGTAGTGGCCGTTGTCAAGCACCACGATGACGAGATTGCGCGGCTGCTTGACGCCGATGGTCGCGAGGCTGCCCAGTCCCATCAGCATGTCGCCGTCGCCGGGGATAACGGCAACGCGGCGATCCGGGCGTGCCAACGCCAAGCCGAGCCCGATCATGGCGGTGCCGCCCATTGCGCCCCACAGGTAGAAATTCAGCGGATGATCACCGGCGGCCGCGACGTCGTAGGTCGCCGAGCCGAGCCCGGGGACGACAAGGAGATCGCCGCGGTCGATCAACAGCTCCCGCACAAATTGGCGCCGGTCGAGCATCGCTGTGCCCCCTATCTTGTCCATTGCTTGCGGCCGATCAGCCGCTGCGACAGTAAAATCGCCACCTGGAGATCGCCGTCGAAGGCCATATCGCAACCGGCGCCGACGATCTCGTCGACCGCGTCGGCACTCTCGATGCGATAGGTGAGAAAGCCCGACAGCCGCAGTACGTCCTCGGTGATCGCGCCCATGGGCACCTGCCAGGGATTAAATTCACCGAATTCACCGCGCATGGTCACCAGGGTGACGCAGCCGAACCCGCAATTGCGCAGCAGCGAAAACATGTTGACGCAATTGCCGACGCCGCTCGATTGCATCAGGAGCGCGGCACGCTGGCCGCCGAGCGCGGCGCCGGCGACGAGCCCGACACCCTCCTCCTCGGTCGTGAGCACCACGTCGGCAATGTTCGGATTGTCACGGCACAACGCAATGAGCCGGCTGTGGCCGGCGTCGGGAACGTAACCAACCTGGCGAATGCCGACGCGACGAAAATGCGCGTAGATCGCGTCCGGCCAGCTCGTTTCGATATTCACCGGCGTATGCACAAGGCAGGCTCCGTCTGCTGACATGAAAGCGGCGCTTTGCAAATATCACATCGCCGATTATTCTGCGCCATCCCCCTCGCCGACCAATTACGCCGAAGATAACAAGGGAGACGCCCAATGGCCACGAGACTTCGCCACATCGCGATCATCGTCCCCGATCCGGAAAGAGCCGCAACCTTCTTCGAGCAGGCATTTGGCATGACGCGCGCCGGTAGCGGGCGCCGCGGCGTTTACGTATCGGATGGTGTCATCAATGTCGCTTTGTTGAAGACCGAGGGTGACGAAAAGCCCGGGCTGTACCATTTCGGCATGTGGGTCGACGATCTCGACGAAGCGGACAAAAAAGTTAAAGCGGCCGGCGGCACCTATCTTGCCGGCCGGCCGACGTCCGCTCTGTCATATTACGAGGCGAAATATCGGGATCCCGACGGCGTCGTGTTCGATCTCACCCACACCGGCTGGCGCGGCGCGGTCAAGGAAGTCGTGCCGGCCGAGGACGAAAAGCCTCCGGCATAATAGGCACTCAGCGCCGCCACGGCAGCGCGCCTGGCTGCTCGACGAAAAACCAAGCGCCGTCGCCAAGCTCGGCCGGGAAAGACGCCACCACGCCATCTTCGATGGCGCGCCATTCGAGATCCGCACCGTCCACCGCGGCCTCGGCGGCGCCAAGCAATTGGACCTTGATCGCATAGCCGACAATGAATGGTAGCTGCGGGACCGGCACTTCGGGGAGTTTCTCGGTCGCTCTCTCATGCGAGATCAGATAGACCCCGCCGCGGTCGAGGCGAATGAGGGCGCCGCCGGCCGTCGTTATTGCAGCACGGCCGAGGAAGGCTGCGAAGCGGTGCGCGGCCTCCCCGACGTTCGCGACCGCGATGACGACGTCGATGAGACCCGTGGCGCTATTCGGGTGCTTAAGCCAGCGCTCTTGCCACACCGCCGCCTCGGTGTGATGGGTCAGCATCTGAATTCGTCCTTCGGGCATCGCCTCGGGTTCGACGCGGGCGATCGTGAAGGCAGCCGCTGCAGCGCCTGCCGTGGTCTCGACCGGCCGCTGCATGCGCACCAGGTCGCGCACGCGAAAGCCGCCGGCCGCGAGCCGCCGATGCGCCTTGGCGGCGTCCGAAACAGCAAATGCCGCGAGATGGAGCCCGGCGTGACGGCCCAATGCCGCATCGAATTCGCGGCCGAGCGGCGTGTCGGCGGTTTTGAACAGGACCTCAAGATAACCGCGCGACAGCATCGCGGTCACGTTGCCCGTTCCGGTCGGTTGCGCCGCGCCGCCGCTCGGATCGGCATTGACCTGGATCGACTCGGGTGTCGGCGCAAAGCCGCAGCGCGTTAGCGCGCGGCTTGCGGCTTCTCCATCGCGGACAAAATGGCCGACGTGATCGAGAAAGATTTCATCGTCGACCGGCAGCCGGCGGTCGATCTCCCCAGACGTCGGATGTTCGGCTGAAGCAGTCACTCGGCAAATTCTTTATTCGGAATGCGCGATGCCAGCTTCCTCAACAACCTTGCCCCACCGCACGATTTCCGACTGCAGAAAGGTCTGCAATTCGCCGATCGACCCGGTGCCGACCGGGATCATGCCAAATCCGGTCATGCGGGAGCGGACGTCGTCCATGCCGACGATGGCGTTGAGCTGAGAATTAAGCTTGGCGAGAATAGGTTGCGGCGTTTTTCCCGGTGCGACGACACCTTGCCATGCTGCTGCGTCGAAGCCAGGCACGCCAACCTCGTCGAGCGGCGGAACATTGGGCAGCGTCGCGAACCGCTCTCTGGTCGTCACCGCAAGGGGGCGAATCTTCCCGGCATCCAGCAGCGGCAGCGCCGGGCCGATATCGCTGAACATCAACTGGATATAGCCGCCGATCAGATCGTTGAGCGCCGGCGCGGTGCCGCGGTAGGGCACGTGCGTCATCTTGATGCCGGTCATGCTGCAGAAAAGCGCGGCGGCCAGATGGTGGAACGCGCCGATGCCTCCGGAGCCGTAGCTCAGCGGCCGTTTTTTGGCCAGCGCGATGAGTTCCTCGACGCTGTTCACCTTCAGCGCCGGATTGACGACCAGCACGAACGGCACTCTGGCGATGAGCGCGACCAGAACCAGGTCCTTGGTGGCGTCGTATGGCAGCGACTTGTAGAGCGTGACGTCGATCGCCAGCGACGACACGTCCATCATGATGGTGTAGCCGTCTGGCGGCGATTTGGCGACAAAGTTGGTCGCTATGACCGTTCCGGCGCCAGGACGATTTTCGACGACAAACGGCTTGCCCAAAGCTAGTTCGAGCTTCTCGGCGAGGAGCCGCGCCAGAACGTCGGTGCCACCCGCCGGGGCAAAGGGCACGATAAATGTGACCTGGTGGTTCGGATAATCTTCCGCGGTTGCAGTCGCGTCTTGTGCGCGGGCAACCTTTACGGCCATTGCGGGAACCACGGCCAGCACAGCGCGGCGCGAAAATGCCTTCATCATCGGCCGTTTCCTCCCTTGGGCTCGGCCTGTTCGCTCTTGCTCTCTATTTGCGCTTTAGCACGGCTGTGCCGCCGACGTCACCAAATTGACGTGAACGCCAAAACCCTTACGGCGCCGGGCCGCGGCTTGCGTTTCTTGACAGGGACTTATCGTGCCGCCATAAGGACGCCGGTCGGCGCGCATTCGGTGCGGCTTTAAGCCTATCGTTCCGCCGCTAACCATCAGCAGAATCGACTGGAAGTAACCGGTCCGGACGCCGATCCGAGTATCGGGATTGCGGGGAAATGAGATGTTCGCGGTCTTCAAAACAGGCGGCAAGCAGTATCGGGTGGCCGCCGAGGATGTGCTCAAGGTCGATAAGGTCAAGGGCGAGCCCGGTGAGATCGTCGAATTCGGCGACGTTTTGGTCGTGGGCGGCGACAGTGTGATGCTGGGCGCGCCGACCGTCTCCGGCGCCATGGTCGCGGCGCAAGTGCTCGAACAGGGCCGCGGCGCGAAAATCATCGCGTTCAAGAAGCGCCGGCGCAAGAACTCGCGGCGCAAGATCGGCCACCGCCAGGAATTCACGCTGCTTCGGATCACCGAAATCCTCACTGACGGCAAGAAGCCGAACAAGGAATTTCCGCCAAGGCCGAAACGAACCGCCAAACCTGCGCCGGCCACCGACCCGGATGCGGAGGGTGCCGTGCCGGCAGCGGAAGACACCGCGTCAAAATCGCGCAAAGCTTCGGCAAAGCGCGGAAAGCCGAAATCAAAGCCGGCGGCCAAGGCAAAAAAGCCGGCAACAAAGGGCAAAAAGAAGTGATCCGGGAAGTGATGATTTTGTCACAAATCCCATATAGGTGTTTTCAACTAGTAGGTTCGGAGGCCAATCGTGGCGCACAAGAAAGCAGGCGGATCCTCTCGCAACGGCCGTGATTCGGCCGGACAGCGTCTGGGATTGAAGATTTTCGGCGGCGCCGAGGTGCTGGCCGGGAATATCATCGCGCGCCAGCGCGGCACCAAATGGCATCCGGGCCGCAATGTGGGCGTCGGTAAGGACCATACGTTGTTTGCTTTGATCAACGGCAAAGTCGAGTTCCGAACCAAAACCAAAGGCCGCGTATTCGTCTCGGTACTTCCGGTGTCGGAGGCAGCGGCACAGTAATACGGTGGATCATATGAGGTCCGCCGGTATCCAGTCGAACCGGCGAGCCTGAATGGGCTCTGAAAAGGGGGAGACCGGGATACCGGCTCCCCCTTTCGGTTTTCTGCAGGAGCCCGAGCGATGACTTTAGCGACGCAACCACCAGAGCAAGTTCTGCGACCGGACGAGCACGGCGTTCCCGTTCTCGAAACCGAGCGGCTGGTCCTGCGCGCACCGCGGCGCGGTGACGTTAAAGCCATCGTGCGCTTGGTGAACGACCGGCGCATTGCTGAGAATACGGCGCGTATTCCGCACCCCTACGGCATCGACGATGCCGAACGCTTCATTGCGGCGGTCAACAGGCAGGCCGGCGAAGCAACCTTTGTCATTACGCGCGGTCACGATCTGATCGGCGCCTGTGGTGTCGAGCCGCGCGAAGGCACCCCGGAAATCGGCTACTGGGTCGGAACGCCTTATTGGGGCTGTGGGTACGCCACCGAGGCGGTGCGGGCGACGATCGATCATGCCTTCGGCGCGCTTGGTCATGCCGCGCTGCAGGCTGGCGCCCGCGTCAACAATCCGGCTTCGCGGCGGGTCCTGGAGAAGTGCGGGTTTCAATGGACCGGCGTCGGTCTCTATCGCATCCGCGCTATCAATTCCTCGGCGCCGCTCGACCGCTTTCGCCTCGATCGCGGCTTGTGGGCATCGCTGAAGGCATGGGGTCGCGCCAGAGAAGTGGCGTGATCGGCGCCGCGCGCGCGGACCGTCCTTACTGCGCGGCGGTTTGGGCCGAGGCGAAGAATGGCGCCAGCTTATTGACCAGTGCCGCTCCGAATTGACCTTGCGGATTTGACGGTCGATCGTGATCCATCAGCTCCCAACCCTGGATCAGGATGCGGGCGTGATCGAAGGCATTCTCGAAATCCGACCCCGGATGCAGGCTCTGCCGAAAAAAGGCGTCGCCGAAATAAGTCCAGTCGCGCTCAGGCGCGCAGCCGAATGACGTATTGTTCGCGTCCGCTGCCGTCATGACGATGGTGTTCGCGTTCTGCAGCGGCGGTATGAAAATTCCCGCATAACAAGCCGAAACGATCACGACCCGGTTCTTGATGCCTTCGCTGTCAAGCGTCGAGGCGACTTCCTGCGGCGTCAACTCTCCCACGGCGCCCGGCAATTCAAGCGCAAAGCCGGTTTTTTCGCCGTGCGAGGTCATGAACAGGACCAGGACATCTTTGGTCTTGTCCATGACATCACCGATAGCATGAACGGCAGCCCGGAAATTCTGCAAATCCGCGAGCGGAAGCGTCGCGATCGTGTCGCGATGGTTGATCAGGCGTACGGTGCGATCCTTGATCGGCAGTACGCTTGCGATCGATTGCAGCCCGCCGTCGAGTTCCTTGAGGAAAACGCCCTGATCGGCCCAACCGGCAATTCCGAGCGCATAAATCCCGGTAATTCCCTTCTGCGGCGGCGCCAGACGGGCGACCTCGGCTTCAAGCAATGCCGGCTGTGCTTTTTCGAGCTGCGCTAATTGGACGGGTACCGCAGCCTTCCCGCCGCTCTTTTCCTCGTTACGCGCGTAAAGGTATTCCCACCAATTGGCGTTGCGCGCGTCGAAGCCGGGAGGCACGAACACCGGCGCGTGAGGCACGAGTGCATTGACGATGAAAAGCGCCACCCACAACGCGGCTGCTCGGCCAATCAGGCGGAGCCGCAATTGGGGTTCCAGGCTGCCGATTACCCTCGTCATACCCCCGACCCACCAGACAACCACAATCGCGAAGATGCCATCGGCGGTGACGGCGCTATTCCACGGCGTCCACTGGGTGGCCGCCGGTGCCAGAAGCTGCATGCCAAGCTTGATCCCCGCAGCGACCAGGTCGGCAACGATCGACAGAACGAACATGGCCGACAATGCGGTGGCGCGGCCGATCGGCCGCACGAACAGTGCCGCCACGGCGAGCTCGAGCGCCAGCCAGGCAACGGTCGCATTAAGGCCGTAAGGATCGAATGCGCGCCAGGATCCCGCCGCGAGCAACTGCATCGCGATGCGGACGACGGCCACCATGACGGCGAAAGCAAGAAGGACAGGCAGGCCGACAAAAGGCGGGTCTGGCGTCGTCCGCCATACTCCAGCCCGCGCCGCCAGCTTCAACACACGCCACACGCCTAGCGTTCTCCGTGAGGGCCCGACGAAACTTTCCACCGCAATCCGAAATTCCACACTATATCAAGGTCCCGACAACGGCCACCGCGGCGCCGTGCGATTGTCGTTTTCGCAACAACGGCTTACCAAGTAAATCAATGAAATTTCTTGACGAGGCCAAGGTCTATATTCGCTCCGGCGACGGTGGCAATGGCTGCGTGTCGTTCCGGCGCGAGAAATTTATCGAGTATGGCGGGCCGAATGGCGGCGACGGCGGTAAAGGCGGCGACGTGCTCGTCCACGCCGTCGATGGCCTCAATACACTGATCGATTACCGGTATCAGCAGCATTTCACCGCCAAGAATGGCCGCGCCGGCATGGGCAAGGATCGCCATGGCGGCAATGGTCCCGATGCCGTGCTCAAAGTGCCGGTCGGAACGCAAATCTACGAAGAGGACGGCGAGACGCTGCTCGCCGACTTCACCGCAGCGGGGGAGGAAGTCATCCTTCTGCGGGGCGGCAACGGCGGTTTCGGCAATGCGCACTTTAAGACATCGACCAATCGCTCGCCGCGCCATGCCAATCCAGGCCAACTCGGCAGCGAACTCACCATCCGGCTTCGGCTCAAGCTGATCGCCGATGCCGGCATCGTCGGACTGCCGAATGCCGGCAAATCGACTTTGCTGGCCGCAGTTACCGCCGCCAAACCGAAAATTGCGGACTATCCCTTCACCACGCTGCATCCCCAGCTTGGTGTGGTGCGTGTCGACGCGCGCGAATTCGTGCTGGCCGATATTCCCGGCTTGATCGAAGGCGCTCACGAGGGAGTCGGTCTTGGCGACCGCTTCCTCGGCCATGTCGAGCGTTGCCGGGTGCTGCTCCATCTGGTCGATGGAACCACGGGCGAGGCCGGCCCCGCCTACAAGACGGTGCGCGCGGAACTTGCGGCCTATGGTCAGGGTCTGGCCGACAAGCCGGAAATCGTCGTGCTCACCAAAGCGGACGCGCTCGGCGCCGACGAGACCAAGCGGCAGCTCGCTAGCCTCAAGCGTGCGGCAAAGAGAAATCCGCTTCTGATTTCCGCAGTGAGCGGGCAGGGCGTGCCGGAGGTGTTGCGGGCCTTGCTCAAGGTGATCGACCAAGCCCGCACTGGTGGGGTCACCGCCGACGCCACCGATGCCGCCTGGCATCCGTGATACCGGTCCGCACATTCCCTCGCTTGGGCGAGCTGGGATTTTTCACTTGGCCATGGCGAAAAACTTCAACGAGCCGTCGCGCTCGATCCGTGGCAACAGATCGGTTTCCCAGGCCAGATATTCGGCCATCGCCGCCCTGGTGTCGCCCGAGCGATCGTAGGGCTTGCGCCATTGATCGACTGCTTCGTCAGCCATTTTGACTTCGGCCGAAAATGCGTTGCCGGCCGCCTGCCATGCTGCGTTGCCGCCCTCAAGAAAGCGCACCGGCCCGTCGACCAGGTCAGCCGCCTCGGCCACGGCGAGCTTCGCCAGCAGGCCATCCTCCGAGGTGAGTACCAGCGTGCCCTGCAGCGGGATCTTCTTGAGTGCGCGCGAGAGCCGGGTCTTGATGGCGAACCACGCGCCCGGAATGTGTCGCGCGAGATAGTGCCGGCTCTGCGAAATGTCGACGACTGTTACGGCACTGCGCACCAGAAGATCGCCGAGGCCGGCGCAGTCGATCGCAGCGTCCGGCCGCGTATCGGATTCCAAAACCGGGCTTTTGGGCCGGCCGGTCTCGGTTCCGGTCTCGGTTAAAACGTAAACGTCCTGCCATCCCATCTGGCGTAGCCACGAGCCGGTCATGGCCGCGCGCACCTCGGCATCGTCGATCAGTACGATACGCGCGCCAAGCGTGCCGACATATTGATCGGTCGCCTGGACCAGTTGTCCGCCTGGCGCCGAGATGGCGCCGGGCAAATGACCCGCCTCGTATTCGGCTGGATCGCGTACATCGAAAACGTAGAGCGTACGTGCGGCGTCGGCGCGCCAGGCTTCAAGGGTCGCGTGATCGATGCGGGTCACGCCGCAGTTTTGCGCCACCCGCTGCGCCGCGCTGCGAGCCCAATCGAGCATCCTTGGCGAAACATCCGGTGCGCGGCGGTTCTTTCCGCTGTCGCAAGGAAAGCCGGCGAGACTCCAGCCCATCGTGCCGTTGCGGAGCGCCACGACCTTGTTCGGGACGCCGGCATTGATCAGCGACTGGGCACCGATGATGCTGCGGGTTCGGCCGGCGCAATTGACAACCACGGTGGTCTGCGGCGCGGGCGCGATTTCGCGCGCACGAAGAACCAATTCCGCGCCGGGTACGTTGGTGGCGGTCGGGATCGACACGCGAGAATATTCGTCGAACGGACGACTGTCGAGCACGACCAGATCGGCGCCGTCGCGCAGCAGTTTTTCAAGCTCGCCGGCGGCGATGCTTGGCGTGCCGCTGGCGTGCTCGATATATTCGCCGAACGCCTTGCTCGGCACGTTGACGCCTGAGAACACTTCAAAGCCCGCCGCGCTCCAGGCGGCGACGCCGCCGGCGAGAATACGCAGATCGGTATAGCGGTTGCGCGACAGGATCGCCGCCGCGCGCGCGGCAAGACCGTCGCCGTCGTCGCACAGCACAATGCGGGTATCGCGGCGCGGCACCAGGCGCGCGAAGTTCAACTCCAGCCGGCTGAGCGGCAGCGAACGCGCGAGCAGCAGATGATTTTGCGAAAAGATCAGTTCCTCGCGCACATCGATCAGCGCGATTTCGCCGCCGTCGCCAAGCATTCCGCGGAGATCGGCGGGCCCGATGGCTTGTGTCACGTCTAAGTCACGTGGCTTGTTGCGGCGTCATGCGCTTGACTTCGCCCGTCTTCAAATCGAATCGCACGCGATGAATCTGATCGAGGTTTGTCCCCGTGACGCGGACGAAGCGCGAGTCGTCGGGATAGTCGATCGAATGGATTTTGCCATCCTGATAGATGCCGGCATGTCCTGGCGTCAGGCGGTACTTCTTCACCGGCTTTAGCTTGGCGTGGTCCGGATCGGCGCCGCTGTCCTCGCGCTCCCATTCGGTCATGTCGGTGTAATGCGTGGCCTGACCGTAGATCGCCCACGACTCGCCGTGATCGTGCGGTGGCGAGATGCGCGCCTTGTCATTGATGTGGGCGAGAACCTGAAAGCCGAGCTCGGGATCCTCATAGAGGACATGCAGCCCGCGCGGTGCGTTCTCGCAGTGCTGGCGGACGAAAGCCGGGTTTTTCAGGAGTTGTTCAAGGTGCGTCCGTACCTGCTCCCGCCCGTCCGGACCCGGATCGCGCGCGAGTATGGAACGACAATCCGCGATGAACTGGTCAAGCTGATAGGCCATTGTTGTCACTCCCCTGGGCAATCTGATTGAGCGCATTTTCGCGCATCCAAAAGCCCGGCGCCAGCGACTTATTGCCGGTTTGGATAAGGCCGTTCCAGCCGCTACATTAGGCACTATGTTCGGTTTGCCGCGCACTTACGAGCGTCCGCGAAACGTTCGGCTCGATACGCTGATCCGCTTGCGCTGGCTTGCAGTCTTTGGCCAGCTCGCCGCGGTGCTGGTGGTGCATTTCGGCCTCGAATTCGAGGTTCCGATCTGGCCGTGCCTTGCGGTGATCGCGCTCGCTGCGCTGCTCAACGTTGCATTGCGCGTAAGTTTTCATCAGACGCAGTGGCTCGAGCCCGACCGCGCGGCGTGGCTTCTGGCGTTCGACATCGCCGAACTCGCTGCGCTGCTTTATCTCACCGGCGGGCTGGAAAATCCGTTCGCCTTCTTGCTGCTGGGACCGGTGTTGATTTCGGCAACTGCGCTGCCGCCGCGCATGACTTTGCTGATCGGCACGTTCGCAATGTTCTGCGCCACCGCGTTGGTGTTCTTGCATTACGACTTGCCCTGGGATGCGGAGAATCCGCTCCAATTGCCGGAAATCTACATGGTCGGGGTCTGGCTCTCGATCCTGCTGGCGATCGGCTATATCGGCGTTTACACGTGGCAAGTCGCGGAAGAGGCGCGGCAGCTTTCGGATGCGTTGGCGGCGACCGAACTCGTTTTGGCGCGCGAGCAGCATCTGTCTCAACTCGACGGTCTTGCCGCTGCGGCCGCGCATGAGCTTGGCACGCCGCTGTCCACCATCACTGTGGTCGTGCGCGAGATCGAACGCTCGCTCGAACTGAACTCTCCTTACGCCGATGACGTGAAGCTGTTGCGCGAGCAGGCGCAGCGTTGCCGCGAGATCTTGGCGAAGATTACCGAGCTTCCTACCGGCGAGCCGTTCGATCGCACGCCGCTTTCCGTGCTGATCGAGGAGGCGGTTGCGCCACACCGGAATTTCGGCGTTTCGCTCACCGTGACGTTGCCGCCCAACCGCGCGACGGAGCCGATGGGCGCCCGAAATCCGGCGATCAGATACGGGCTCGGCAATCTGATCGAGAATGCCGTCGATTTCGCCCACAGCCGGGTCGAGTTATCCGCCAAATGGACCGCCGATGAGGTCGCTCTCACCATCAGCGACGATGGACCAGGTTTCGCACCGGAGGTCGTCGACCGGATCGGCGCGCCTTATGTGACCCACCGTAGGCCCGGCGGGCGCGGTCCGGACGCCGAGGAGGATGTGGTGTTCGGACTGGGCTTGGGCTTTTTCATTGCCAAGACGTTGTTGGAACGTTCCGGCGCCAGGCTCGCGCTCATTAACCAGGCTCCGCCGTTGCACGGCGCCACGGTGACGATCACCTGGGGCCGCGTCGATTTTGAACGGCCAATTGCCGCGCCTCCCCTTGAGCGGGCGGCCCGGAGTTCTTAAATTCGACATGCTGATCTGTCCGATTGATGCTACTTGTTGAATTGGCGTGACTTGAGCGGACAGACCATCCAGATTGCACCGGCCATCGATTATAGCGATGCGGCAGGAGCGGTTTGGGTGATGGTCGTCAACTGCTTCACATTCGTTTCGACAGAGTCAAATTGAAATGATTAACGCCGCGGCTGGCCCGCTTCCAAATGAACGTACGCTTCTGATCGTCGAGGACGACAAATCCTTTCTGCAACGGCTCGCCCGCGCCATGGAAGGTCGTGGGTTCGCGGTGGCGACCGCGGAATCGGTCGCCGATGGCCTGTTGCAGGTCGAGAAGGCAGCCCCCGCCTTTGCCGTGGTCGATATGCGCCTTGGCGACGGCAATGGGCTCGACGTGATTTCGGCGATCAAGAAGCGTCGCCCGGAGGCGCGCGCCATCATCCTCACGGGCTACGGCAACATTGCCACCGCGGTGAACGCGGTCAAACTCGGCGCCGTCGACTACCTTGCCAAGCCTGTCGACGCCGATGATGTGGCCGTCGCTTTGCTGGCCCTCGACAACAAGAAGATCGAGCCGCCGGAAAATCCAATGTCCGCGGACCGGGTCCGCTGGGAGCACATCCAGCGGATTTACGAATTGTGCGGACGCAATGTTTCGGAAACCGCGCGCCGCCTCAATATGCACCGCCGCACCTTGCAGCGTATCCTCGCCAAGCGGGCGCCACGGTAACGCGTTTGCTTTCCGCCGGCCGGCCGCGTTGCCCTGGTCGTGCGCCGCCAAACAGATAAAACTCAAATCTTGCCGCTTGCGTTCAAGCCCGGGGGCCTGGACTTCTCAGACGTCTTAAACTTCCCCGGCATAGGGTCCTTGCGGGTCGGCCAGCGCCTGGAGTTGCAAAGCCGCCGCATGTGCAAAGCGAAGCATGACGCTCTTGCGTGTCGCCGCGGGCATGCGGTGTTCGGGCGCTTCACACACGATCGAGGCGCCAAATGCGTCGGCCACGATCAATCCGGCGTCCGGCGGGAAGATATCGCACGGCACCTCCAAGATCGTGGCGAAGAACAGTCGGTCGCAATGCAGCCGGTAGTCCATCCATTTCTGGTCGGCGCGCAAATCGGCCACCGAGGATTTTATTTCGACGATGACGATTTCACCGTCGCCGCCGAGCGCCACAAGATCGGCGCGGCGGCCCGACGGCAGCGGCAATTCGCTGACCACGCAATAACCAAGCGCATGGAGATAGCGCGCGGTGCCGCGGGCGATGGCCAGCGCGGTCTGCGATTGGCGCCCATCGGCAGGCACAGAAGAGCCCAGCGCAGTGTGGCTCATACTGAGGAATCCAGGCAGCGGCAGGTCCGACAGCGGACGACACGCAAGCTTACGCACGCCACGCACTCCGACTGAGCAACCATGACTTGCAAACGGCTCATTCTGCCGCGCCGGCGCGATCGGGAAAAGCCCCCGCGAGGCCACTGCGCGAGGCCGCGATCACGCCGCGCTCCGTGATAAGACCGCTGACGAGCCGGGCCGGAGTCACGTCGAAGGCGTAATTCGCAACCGGTGAACCGTCCGGGACGACGCGCACGGTTTCGATACGGCCGTCGGCACTGCGCCCGGTTATGGTCGCCACCTCCTCGGCGCCTCGTTCTTCAATCGGAATCTCGGCGACGCCGTCGGCAACGCGGAAGTCTATGGTCGGCGACGGCAGCGCGACATAGAACGGCACGTTGTTGTCGCGTGCGGCCAGTGCTTTCAAATAAGTGCCGATCTTGTTGCATACGTCGCCATTGGCGGTGACGCGATCAGTGCCGACAATCACCAGGTCGATGAGGCCGTGTTGCATCAGGTGACCGCCGGTATTGTCGGCGATCACAGTGTGCGGCACGCCATGCCGGCCGAGCTCCCATGCGGTGAGCGAAGCGCCCTGATTGCGCGGCCGCGTTTCATCGGCGAAAACGTGAATGGCAATGCCGCTGTCGTGGGCCAGATAAATCGGCGCCGTCGCGGTGCCGACATCGACCGCCGCGAGCCAGCCGGCGTTGCAATGGGTGAGCACGTTGACCGGTTCACCCTTCTTCTTGCGTTTTATAATGTCCTCGATCAGCGGCAGCCCGTTGCGTCCGATTGCGGTATTGATGGCGATGTCCTGTTCGCAGATTTCGCCGGCGCGCCGGTAGGCGGTAGCGCTCCGCTCGGCACGCGGCCGGTTGCGCACCGCCGCCACCATTTCGTCGAGCGCCCATTTGAGATTGATGGCAGTCGGGCGGGTGGCGAGGAGCGTCGTATAAGCGCGATCGAGAGCCTCGTCGGACGCCTCGGCGCGCAACGCCAGGCAAATCCCATAGGCAGCGGTCGCGCCGATCAGCGGCGCGCCGCGGATCTGCATGGCGCGTATCGCGTGGGCCGCCTGTTCGAGCGTGGTGAGGCGCGCTGTCACTAGCCGATGCGGCAGCGCCGTCTGATCGATCACGCCGATCGACCAGCCGTCCGGCTCGAGCCAGATACTGCGCATTTGTTTGCCGTCGACCTTCATGAGTTTGACCTACCAGATTTCGCGCGGCTGTCGATGGCGAATTGCCGCGGCAACTTGCCAGCCGATCGGGTATGCCGCAATCTCCGCCGTGGAATCCAGAGGAGGCGACGGTGGCCGCCATCAACTACGAGGTCGAATACGACAATCGCGCGCGCGTGCCGGAACATCCGGAGATTTTTGCCCGCTGGACGCACGAAGCCGAGAACTACCGCGTCGACATGCTAAAGGCCGGACGCGCCGAGCTCGGCTTGTCTTATGGCGATACGCCACGGCAGTGCTTCGATCTGTTCCTGCCGGAAGCCGGCGAGGCCGCGCCGCTGGCGATCTTTGTTCACGGCGGCTGGTGGCGCTCGCTGGATCCGTCGTTGTTCAGCCAGATGGCGCGGGGATTGAATAACCGGGGCGTGGCGGTTGCTGTCGCCGGTTACGATCTTTGTCCCAATGTCAGTATCGCTGAGATCATCGAGCAAATTCGGCGCGCTTGCGCATTCCTCTGGCAACGCTACGGCCGGCGGATACTGGTGTACGGACATTCCGCCGGCGGCCAGCTTGCGGCGGCAATGGTCGCCACCGACTGGCCCTCGCTTTACCCCAAGGCGCCAGCCGATCTCGTTCCGGCGGGCTACGCGATTTCCGGCGTGTTCGACCTGACGCCACTGATCGGCATCAGTGTGAACCAGGATCTGCGGCTCGATGCGGCCAATGTGCGAGCCGTTTCGCCGCTGTTCTGGCCGGTCAAACCGGGCGGCATTTTTGATGCCGCGGCCGGTGGGCTCGAAATCGAGCGAGTTCAAGCGCCAAAGCCAAACGATCGTGCAGAGCTGGCGGCAAAGCGGGGTCCAGACCCGCTATCAGGAAATCGCCGGCACCAACCATTTCACCGTGATCGACGCACTGGCCGATCCGCAAAGCGCGATGACGGCGCGGGTGGCCGAACTGGCGCTGCAGATCAAATAGGCGCCTTCGCGACTGACGGGCGCGCAAACAACACGCAGGCGGACGCGGCAAAAATCAGGGCGAACCCGACAAAATCGGCGGTGGTGGGACGCTCGCCAAGGATCAGAATCGAGGCGACAACGCCGATGACGGGGCTGCCAAGCACACCGAGCGATGCGGTGGCCGCGGGCAACCGGCGCACGATCGCGAACCACAGGCCGTAGGCGACGCCGTTGGCGAGGAAGCCGGTCGAAGCGGTGCAGACCAGTGCGAGCGGGCTTGCAGCGGCGAAATGGAGCTTGCCCTCGAATATCAGCATGAGCGCCGCAGTGACAAAGAATGCGATCGTCACCTGCCAGCTGGCAACGGCCATGGGATCGGCCTTGATCTGTGCCCATTTAAGATAAACCGTGCCGGCCGCCCAGCACACACCGGTGAGAAGCGCCAACCAGATTCCGAGCGGAATTTTCGCCTCGGCCAGCGGGTAAATGAGGATGGCGAGGCCGCTCGCGCACAGAAAAAGAGCCGCCGATTGCGTACGGTTTGGACGCTCGCCAAGAAACGGCCAAGCGAACAGGACCGCCCAGATCGGCATCGTATAAGCGAGAATTGTCACCCGTGTCGTTGCGGCGGTGAGTTGGGCGAACGAGCCGAAGACGGTGAAGGCAACGATGTTGAGAAGTGACGCGATGGTGATATGCGCCCACGCCTTGAGGTCCGGGACACGCAGGCTGCGCCCGCGGACGCGGCACGCCAGGTAAAGCGTCAGCGCTCCAAGCGCCGCCGTCACCGTGCGCATGCTGAGCGGCGGAATCTCATAGAGCGCGATCCGCATGATCGGCCAGGTCGCGCCCCAGATCACGCAGAGAACGAGCAGCATCAGCCGCGCGCCGACGTCGGCGTGATCCGATGCGCCGGGTACGCGGTCGGGATTTCTCACGGGGTATTTGGGGCGCGGAGGTTCACGGCGCTTTGGGTCCGGCGCCCAGGTACCAATCGGCAATCTGTGCGCCGGTCCAGAACAGCACGTCGGGCTTTTTGCGGATGACCTCGAACACGCGGCGGAGATATTTTACGCGATGCGGCGCGCCCATGATGTAGGGATGAATCGACAGCGCCATGATGCGCGCCGAATCGGCTGCATCCGCATAGATTTGCTCGAGCTGGTCGAGCGCGCGGTCGCAGTATTCCGACGCCTTGTGGTGCTGGATCAGCATCATGGCAACGTCGTTGCATTCCTGGGTGTAGGGCAGATTGAGTATCGGCTTGGTCCGCGTCTTCAGCCACACCGGCTGATCGTCGAGCACCCAGTCGGCAACGTAATCGTAGCCTTCCTCGACCAGCACATCGGGGGTCTGCCACGTCTCGGTCAGGCCGGGACCGAGCCAGCCGCGCGGCGGCTTGCCGGTCGCCTTCAAGACGACGTCGCGCACCTTGCGGATATCGGTGCGTTCATTTGCTACCTTCTGCAAATTGCGTTGGGTAAAACCGTGGCCGATGAATTCCCACTTGCGCTCGACGGCGGCTTGCACGATGGCCGGATAGGCGGCGAGCGCTGAACCGTTGATGGCGATCACGCCGGGTATTGCGAATTCGTCGAACACCTTGACGAACCGCCAGAACCCGACCCGGTTGCCGTATTCGTGCCAGGCCCAATTGGGCACATCGGGCATCGGTGAGCCGCCGGCGGGCGGCGTCAGCACCGTGCGCGGCATCGTCTGCGTGGCGTCCCATTCCTCGACATTTACAACGACCCACACCGCCATGCGCGCACCATTCGGCAGCTTAAGCGGTGCGCGTTCGGTAATCGGCGAGTAGGAGATGCGATCGCTCGGCAGCATCGGGCGTTTCGCGGACGATTTTCGTGCAGGCTTTTTCGGACGTGTGGTCATCGTGGAGCTATGCCTTTCGCGCGCACCGATAGCATGATCGGATCATGGGTCCACACGACTTTCGGTTGCGGGCGGATAACGCGTCACCAAGACGCCGAGCACCGTGAGCGCAACGGCACAAACACATAGAGGCACGAACGCCATCCACGGTCTGCCTGTGAAGTCCCACAGCGCGCCGCTGATGGTGGGGATGATAATTGCCGTCGTGTAGCTGATGGTAAACATACCGGCCGAAGTGCGCGGCAGATCGGCCGATGAGCAAAGAAGCGGCGGCAGAGCGAGTATGGCCGTCAACGTAATCGCGGTCGTGAAACCCACCAATGCGGCGCAGACCAAAATTGCCGGAGTGGAATGTTCGAATATCAGTCCGAGAAAGGCCGCCAGCAGAACAGGGCCGAACAGCAGGAACGGCCAGGCGCGCCGTTGCAGGCGATTAGCCAACAGCAAAAGAATGAAGGGAGCGACGATCTGCGCGCCGTTGAGCCAGCCCAGGGCCGGGCCGAGGAGGTCGGCCTTCCCGAAGCTGGCAAGATAATCGCCGAGAAATGCGTTGGTGCCGAAGAACGGGCTGTTGTTGCTGCCGAAAGTAAGACCAAGCAGCCAGACCAGTGGATTGGTGAAATCCGGCCACCAGCGGACACCGGCTTTGTTGCCGATCCTGGGGTGATCGTCGCCTTTCGGGCTCAGCAGGTAAAATATCGGCGGGATGAGCAAGGCCAATACTGCCCAGGCCACAAGGTCGAGCCGCCACGAGCCACCCACCAGCGGCAGCATGATGGGGATCGTCAGCCCGGTCGCAAACAGCGTGCCCATCAGCATGCCAGTGGTATAGGCGATGGTGCCGAGCGCAATGCGGCTCGGCAGCCATTCGCGAACCAGCGTCGGCAGTCCCGGCTGCATAATGGCGACGCCGAAGCCGGTCGCGATCGCGGCCAGATAAAGCGTCGGCACGTCCACTGCGGCGGCGCGAGAGGCGCCGGCGAGCGCGGCGATGATCATGCCGACGATGGCAGCAGCGCGTGTGCCGATCCGTGCGATGAGCAGCGAGCCCGGGATTGCGGCAATGGCAAAAAGCGCAAGCGGCAATCCGATCAGGAGCCCGACCTGCGTCTCCGACATGCGCAGTTCAGCATGCACCTGGGGGATGACCGGTGGCATGGCGAGTATCGTCATGCGCATGGCGACACCGGCCAGCCAAAGCAGCGACATGAGTTTGATAAGACGGCCGGCGGAGAGGCCGTCCTGGCTCGCGGCGGAAGTCATGGTGGAAAACCCGGCGTGGCCAACCACCGTGCATCAGCGGCCGCCGTCGTGCAAGGAATGGCAACGGCTGCTGCCCTAGCGCGTCCCAGCCATGGCCAGCGTGCATTCCAGCGTCGACCCCGCAAAAGTGCACGCGGGTATGTCTGCGATCGGTTGACCAAGAGCGGGATGCTTGCTTCGTCGCTAGAACAAAGATAGAACATTTGGTCCCGGGGAAACACGATCATGGCGGACCTCGCGGCGGCGCAAGACGCGCTTCAAAAGACCTTCGGTTTTGCGGCATTTCGGTCCGGCCAGGCCGAGATCGTCGACGCTATTCTCGACGGCAGCGATGTTCTGGCGGTGATGCCGACCGGCAGCGGCAAGTCGCTGTGCTACCAGCTGCCGGCGCTATTGCGTGACGGCCTCACTGTCGTGGTATCGCCCTTGATCGCGCTGATGCGTAATCAGGTGGCGCAATTGCGCGGCTACGGCATTGCCGCGGCAGCGCTCAATTCCAGCAATGATGCGAGCGAGAATCGCGCGCTGCTCGAGCGCATCGCCCGGGGCGACTTGCGCCTTGTCTATGTGGCGCCGGAACGGCTGGTGCGGGCCGACACGCTCGATCTCCTCAAGCGCGCCAGGGTTGCGTTGCTGGCGGTCGACGAGGCCCATTGCATCTCGCAATGGGGCCACGATTTTCGCCCCGAATATGCCGCCCTCGGAAGCGTGCAATCGGCGCTCGGCGGTGTACAGACGGTTGCTTTCACCGCCACTGCCGACGCTGCGACGCGCAGCGATATACTGCAAAAGCTTTTCAAGCATTCGCCCGCAGTCTTCGTCCACGGATTCGATCGGCCGAACCTGCGGCTGGCGATGGCGGCAAAGGCTGGCGGCCGCAAGCAGGTCCTCGATTTTGTCGGCAAGTATCACGGCCAAAGCGGCATCGTCTATTGCGCGTCCCGGCGCAAGACCGAGGAGTTCGCCGAATTCCTGCGTGCGGCCGGCATCAAGGCGGTGCCTTATCACGCCGGCATGGATCAGGCCGCGCGGTCGCGCCATCAGGATATGTTCCTGCAGGAGGACGGTATGGTCGCGGTGGCGACCGTGGCGTTCGGCATGGGCATCGACAAGCCGGACGTGCGATTCGTGCTGCATGCCGACATGCCGGCCAATATCGAGAGTTACTATCAGGAGATCGGCCGCGCCGGCCGCGACGGGCTGCCGGCCGACACGCTGACGCTCTACGGCATGGGCGACATCCGGCTCCGCCGCATGCAGATCGACGAGAGCGATACTTCCGGTGAGCAGAAACGTGTCGAGCGGCAACGGCTCAATGCACTGGTGTCGCTGTGTGAATCGCCGCGCTGCCGGCGTCAGACTCTGCTCGCTTATTTCGGCGAGACCACGCAGAGTTGCGGCAATTGCGATTTCTGCTGCGACGGCGCCGAGGTGATTGACGGCACTGTCGCGGCGCAAAAGGCTTTGTCCGCCATTGTGCGCACCGGCTCGCGCTTTGGCACCGAACACCTGACCAAACTCCTGACCGGGGAGGCGAGTGACGCGATCGTAAAGTTCGGCCATGACCGGCTGCCGACCTTCGGCGTCGGCAAGGAATTCGGCGCCCAGGAGTGGCGTTCGATCTTCCGCCAGCTCCACGGCGCGGGCGTCATTGCGCTCGACATCACGGGCTACGGGACCTGGTCGGTCAGCGAAGCCGGCCGGCGCGTGCTCAAAGGCGCCGACCGCATCACACTGCGCAAGGACACCCTCAAACCGGCAAGCCGCAAGACGGCGCGCGCCGCCGCCAATGCCGCGGCGCTGGCTGACGGCGGTTCGGTCGACACCGGTTTGTTCGAGGCCCTGCGCAGGCGCCGGTCGGAGCTCGCCAAGGAACAGCGGGTCGCGGCCTATGTCGTGTTCGCCGACAGGACGCTGATCGATATGGTCCGGCTCAAACCCAAGACCGCAGCCGAGATGAGCGCCGTGCATGGCGTCGGCGAGGCCAAGCTCCGCCAATATGGCGAGATTTTCCTCGATGCCATCCGCGACCACGTGGCGGGCGGTCCGTGATTGCCGGGCCCAGCGCGCACCGAACGGGCAATAGCCGGTTGGTTCCCGTTGTTGCACCGCACCGCGCTCTATGTTAGCAAACCCGCGGTTTTTGCGGGTCTGCGGGGCATTGCGCTGCGCCCGCGATATCCAAGTCCCGCTTGAATCCCAAGGGCTTGTGCCGACGTTCACGCCGGTCGCGAGTTTTGCGGAAAAGCTCCGAAAGAACGCCAACCGAAGCCGCGCAGCGAGCAGCAATTTTGTCAGGCGAAGAACCCCACGTATCCGGCATGGCCGGCCGCTACGCGACCGCGCTGTTCGATCTGGCGCAGGACGCGAATGCGATCGATGCAGTGAAAGCTGACCTCGAGCGCTTCGAGGGCCTGATTGCCGAAAGCGCCGATCTCAAACGGCTGGTTCGCAGTCCGGTTTTCTCGGCCGAGGAGCAATTGCAGGCGCTCGGCGCCGTACTCCAGCGCGCCGAAATTGGCGGGCTGGCGGCAAACTTCCTCAAGCTCGTCACCTCGAACCGCCGTCTTTTTGCGGTACGCGAGATGATCAGGGGATTCCGCGAACTTGTCGCCCAGCACAGGGGTGAGGCCACCGCTGAAGTCACCGTCGCCGAAAAGCTCAAGGACGAATATGTCGAGTCACTGCGCGCCGCGCTCAAATCGGTGAGCGGCAAGGACGTCGACCTCGATATTAGAATCGATCCCGCCATCATCGGCGGGCTCGTGGTCAAGCTCGGTAGCCGCATGGTCGATACCTCGCTGCGCACCAAGCTCAACGCGATCAAGCACGCCATGAAAGAGGCTCGCTAATGGACATCCGCGCCGCGGAAATCTCCGCAATCCTCAAAGAGCAAATCAAGAATTTCGGCCAGGAAGCCGAGGTTTCGGAAGTCGGCCAGGTGCTGTCGGTCGGCGACGGCATCGCGCGTGTCTACGGCCTCGATAACGTCCAGGCCGGCGAGATGGTCGAATTCGAGAGCGGCGTGCGCGGCATGGCGCTCAACCTTGAAAGTGACAATGTCGGCATCGTGATCTTCGGCACCGACCGCGAGATTAAGGAAGGCCAGACCGTCAAGCGTACGCGCGCCATCGTCGAGGTTCCGATCGGCAAGGGCTTGCTCGGCCGTGTTGTCGATGCGCTCGGCGATCCGATTGACGGCAAGGGACCGATCAAGTTCGAGCAGAAAGCGCGGGTCGACGTCAAAGCGCCCGGCATCATCCCGCGCAAGTCCGTGAGCGAGCCGATGGCGACCGGGCTCAAGGCGATCGACGCTTTGATTCCGATCGGCCGTGGTCAGCGCGAATTGATCATCGGCGACCGCCAGACCGGCAAGACCGCGATCGCGCTCGATACGATCTTGAACCAGAAGTCGCTCAACACCTCGAACGACGAGAAGATAAAGCTCTACTGCGTCTATGTCGCGGTCGGGCAGAAACGCTCTACCGTCGCGCAATTCGTCAAGGTTTTGGAGGAAAACGGCGCGCTCGATTATTCCATCGTCGTGGCTGCGACCGCTTCCGATCCGGCGCCGATGCAGTTCTTGGCGCCGTTCTCGGGCTGCGCCATGGGCGAGTACTTCCGGGACAACGGAATGCACGCCGTGATCATCTACGACGACCTGTCGAAACAGGCCGTCGCTTACCGACAGATGTCGCTGTTGTTGCGCCGGCCGCCGGGGCGAGAGGCCTATCCCGGCGACGTGTTCTATCTGCATTCGCGGCTCCTGGAGCGCGCCGCCAAGATGAATGACGAGCATAAAAGCGGCTCGCTCACCGCGCTGCCGGTCATCGAAACCCAGGCTAACGACGTGTCGGCCTATATTCCGACCAACGTTATTTCCATCACCGACGGGCAGATCTTCCTCGAGACCGATTTGTTCTACCAGGGCATTCGTCCGGCGGTGAATGTCGGTCTGTCGGTGTCGCGTGTCGGCTCGGCGGCGCAGACCAAGGCGATGAAAAAGGTCGCCGGCCGCATCAAGGGTGAGCTGGCGCAATATCGCGAAATGGCGGCATTCGCCCAGTTCGGTTCCGATCTCGACGCCACGACGCAGCGCCTTCTCAATCGCGGCTCGCGCCTCACCGAATTGCTCAAGCAGCCGCAGTTTTCGCCGCTGCGCATGGAGGAGCAAGTCTGCGTCATCTATGCCGGCGTCAACGGCTATCTGGATGCGTTGCCGCTCGATCGCATCAACGCCTTCGAAGAGGGACTGCTCGGCGCGCTGCGCAACGAGCATGGCGAAATACTGAAGACGATCGGCGAATCGCGCGATCTCGACGATGCGACTGCCGCCAAGCTCAAGGGCGTTGTCGACAACTACGCCAAGACGTTCGCGTGAGCGCATTGTAGTAGATCGAGCCGCCGATGCCTTCTCTCAAAGACCTGCGCAACCGCATCGCCGCGACCAAGGCGACGCAGAAGATCACCAAGGCCATGCAGATGGTCGCGGCGTCGAAGCTGCGCCGCGCGCAGGCGGCGGCGGAGGCTGCGCGTCCCTACGCGGCAAGCATGGACAAGGTGCTCGGCAATATCGCGGCTTCGGTCGCCGGCCTCGATACCGCGCCGCGGCTGTTACGCGGCACTGGCGGTGACCAAAGGCGCCTGCTTCTTGTCTGCACGGCCGAGCGCGGCCTGTGCGGCCCGTTCAATACCGCGATCGTGCGGCTTGCCCGCGAGCGCGCCAACGCGCTGATGGCCGAGGGCAAAGAGGTCAAATTCTTCTGCGTCGGGCGCAAGGGCTACGATCAGTTGCGCCGCCAATACCCGCAGCAGATCGTCGACCTGGTCGACCTGCGCTCAGTGCGCCAGCTGCGTTTCATCAACGCGGAGCAGATCGCGGCCAAGATCATTGCCCTGTTCGACAAGTTCGAATTCGATGTCTGCACGCTGTTCTTCTCGCGCTTCCGTTCCGTCATCGCGCAAATCCCGACTGCGCATCAGATCATTCCGCCGGTTTTCGACGCCAAAGCCGCGGATGCGCTCGGCGGCGCGGTCTATGATTTCGAGCCCGATGCCGAAGACATCCTGCACGAACTGCTGCCGCGAAATCTTGCGGTGCAGATTTTCCGCGCGCTGTTGGAGAACTCCGCGTCGTTCTACGGCGCGCAGATGTCGGCGATGGACAATGCCACCCGCAATGCTGGGGACATGATCCGCAAACAGACGCTGCTGTACAATCGGACGCGCCAGGCCATGATCACCAAGGAACTGATCGAGATCATCTCCGGCGCCGAAGCTCTGTGAAGAACATTGGCGCTGTAATCCATTTGTAAGAGGGCCATGATGGCGAAAGCAGTTGGAAAGATCACCCAGGTTATCGGCGCCGTCGTCGACGTGCACTTCGAGGATCACCTCCCGGCGATTCTCAACGCGCTGGAGACGGAGAACCAAGGCCAGCGTCTGGTGCTCGAAGTCGCGCAGCATCTTGGCGAATCGACCGTGCGCACCGTTGCGATGGACACATCCGAAGGCCTGGTTCGCGGTCAGGATGTCACCGACACCGGGGCGCCGATTTCGGTGCCGGTCGGCCCGCAACTACTCGGACGCATCATCAACGTGATCGGCGAACCGGTCGATGAGGCCGGTCCGGTCAAGGGCGACGCGATACGTGCGATCCACCAGGAGGCGCCAAGCTATACCGATCAATCGACTGAAGCGCAGATTCTGGTGACCGGCATCAAGGTCGTCGATCTGCTGGCGCCCTATGCAAAGGGCGGCAAGATCGGCTTGTTCGGCGGCGCCGGCGTCGGCAAGACCGTTCTGATCATGGAACTCATCAACAACGTCGCCAAGGCGCACGGCGGCTACTCGGTATTTGCCGGTGTCGGCGAGCGCACCCGCGAAGGCAACGACCTTTATCACGAGATGATCGAATCGGGTGTCAACAAGGACCCGCATAAGGGATCGGTTGAAGGCTCCAAATGCGCGCTGGTCTACGGTCAGATGAACGAACCGCCCGGCGCCCGCGCCCGCGTCGGCCTGACCGGATTGACGGTGGCAGAGCATTTCCGCGACCAGGGCCAGGACGTGCTGTTCTTCGTCGATAACATCTTCCGCTTTACCCAGGCGGGCTCAGAAGTCTCGGCGCTACTCGGCCGCATCCCCTCGGCGGTCGGCTATCAGCCGACATTGGCGACTGATATGGGCGCGCTGCAGGAGCGCATCACGACGACAACCAAGGGCTCGGTGACCTCGGTGCAGGCGATCTACGTGCCGGCCGACGATCTCACCGATCCGGCGCCGGCCACCTCCTTCGCACATCTCGACGCCACCACGGTGTTGTCGCGCGATATCGCGGCGAAAGGAATTTATCCGGCGGTCGATCCGCTCGACTCCACCTCGCGCATGCTGTCGCCACTGGTCGTCGGCGAAGAGCATTATGCCGTGGCCCGCCGCGTCCAGCAGGTGCTGCAGCGCTACAAGGCGCTGCAGGACATCATCGCGATCCTGGGCATGGATGAGCTTTCCGAAGAGGACAAGCTCACCGTGGCGAGAGCCCGCAAAATCGAACGCTTCTTGTCGCAACCGTTCTTCGTCGCCGAAGTGTTTACCGGCTCGCCCGGCAAACTCGTCGACCTGCAGGACACGATCAAAGGTTTCAAGGATTTGGTCGAGGGCAAGTACGACCATCTACCGGAGGCAGCCTTCTACATGGTCGGCGCCATCGAGGAGGCTGTCGAGAAGGGCAAGAAACTCGCAGCCGAGGCGGCGTAACGGCATGGCCACGCTTCACTTCGAATTTGTTTCGCCGGAAAGCGTGCTGTTCGCCGGCGAAGTCGACCAGGTGGATCTGCCCGGAAGCGAAGGCGACATGGGCATTCTACCCGGTCATGCGCCGCTGGTGACGACGCTGCGGCCGGGCATCGTGACGATCTTTCGCGGCGGCCAGCGCGAGCCGGTGGTGATCATCGGCGGCCTCGCCGAAGTGGGCCCCGCCGGATTGACCGTGCTTGCCGACAGAGCCGTGGCGCGCGGCGATTTCGACATGTCGGTTTTGGCTGGCGAGATCAAAGACGCCGAAGAAGACGTCGCCGATAGCGCAGATGATGCGGAGCGCGACCGGCTGGCGCGCCATCTCGATCATTTGAAGGTGTTGCAGGCGGCGCTGTCGTAACACCGCCTTATCGCCAGGATTGACCGTGGCGCGTGCCGGTTACCCGATACCGTGCAGCCGCGGAGCCGGTTGCGCGGTGCCGCGCCGCTCAGGCATTCTCTGCTGCGCCGTATCGAGCCGGCGGGTCGTTCATGAAGCGAAAAATCGCAGCCATTTTTGCCGCCGACGTCGCCGGCTACAGCAAGCTTGTGGCCGAAGACGAAGAGGAAACGCTGCGCCGGCTCGCATCCTATCGCGAAGTAATGGATGACTTTATCGCGCGCGCTGGGGGCCGCATTTTCAATACCGCCGGTGATGCGGTGCTCGCGGAATTTTCCAGCGCCGTCGAGGCGGTGCGCTGCGCGATCGATATTCAGGAGAGCCTGCGCACGCGCAACATGGCCTATCCGCCGAGCCGGCAGATGAGCTTCCGCATCGGCATCACCGTCGGCGACGTGGTTGAACGCGACGGCGACTTGCTCGGCGACGGGGTGAATATTGCGGCGCGCCTGGAGGGCATCGCGCCGGTCGGCGGCATCTGCATCTCACGCACCGTGCACGAGCAGGTGGCGAACAAGCTGTCGGTCCATTTCGCCGACATCGGCGAGCAACAGGTCAAGAATATCCCGACCCCCGTTCACGCCTTCAAGATCGAGATGCGGCCGGACGATACTTATGGCGTGCCGGTACCGAAAGGCGCGACGAAATCGCCGACCTGGATCGTACCTGTCGCGGTTGCGGTGGCTTGCCTTGCAGCGCTTGGCGCCGCCGCCTTCGTCTATCTGACGCTGGCCCGGCCGGGCGCGCCGCCGGTCGTGGCTCAGTCGAAACCGCTAGTGGCGGCGACGCCGGTGGCGCCGCCCCCCGCAGCACCATCAAGCGCGCCCACACCGCAGCAGTCGCCGCCGCCGGTCCTGGCGCCATCCGCTTCGCCCGAACCTCAGTCGGCGCCGCGGCCGGCTGAGACGCTGGTTCCGGAAACGATCCCGTTCATCCCCGACCGTGCCCGTGATGCCGTTCGCAACGCGTATCTGCCGGCGGCCGACCACAAGGCGCTCGCGATCTCGACGGCGCCCATAGGGTTCAGCACCGGTCAGGCTGACGACGCCACGGCAGAGGCCGCGGCGCTCGACATGTGTCAGCGGCGCGCGGACGCACTGGCGCAGCCTCGAAAATGCGAAATCTACGCCATAGGCAACATCGTCGTGTATACGCATGCCCGGCCGCCGATGCCGCCGGCGCCCTGGGTCAGCCACGATCCGTCGATTGAAAGCCCTGTCGTCGCCAGCGAAATCCCGCTCATCCGCGACAATGGCAAGGCCACGGTCGAGCGAAATTATCTGCCGGCGCGCGCGCCGAAGGCCCTGGCGCTCGGGCCCTTGGGCGGATTCTTTTTCTTATTCGGTCAGGAATTGACCGACGAGGCGGTGCGGCGGGTGCTGGAACTCTGCGGCAATCATGCCGGCGTTCCCTGCCTGGTCGCGGCCGTCAACGACAATTTTGTCGTGCCGATCCCGCAGTCAATGACTGTGACCGGCTTTTTCCACGCCACGACTGATGATGCCATCGCTCCAAACTTACGAGCCGACATTGCAAGGCGACTTGCCGGTACCGATGGTTGGACTGCGGTGGCCGCAGGCGCGGGCGGGCAAGTCGGTCTGATGCTCCATGCCGCAAACGAGCGGGCTGCGACCGACGGCGCCATGGCCGATTGCGCCACGCGCGATCATGCCTGTCGTGTGATCGCCATCGGGCCGTTTGCTGTCGAGGCGAAGTGACGCGTCAAGCTGTCGCCAAATTGCGGAACTCGCGGACCACGCGCTCATAGACCGCGCGCTTGAACGGCACGACCAAGTCGGGAACGTCTTGCAGCGGCTCCCACCGCCACGCTCCGAACTCAGCCTCGACGGCGCCATCGGGATGCAGGACATCGATTTCGCTCTCGGCACCGGCGAAGCGCAGCGCGAACCATTTTTGCGTTTGGCCGCGAAACCTGCCTTTCCAGGCCTGACCGGCGATCTCGCGCGGTATGTCGTATTTGAGCCATTCCGCGATCTCGCCGACGCGTTCCACGGAGCGAACATTGGTTTCTTCGCGAAGTTCCCGCAATGCGGCGGGCCACGGCTCTTCGCCGTCGTCGATGCCACCCTGCGGAAACTGCCAGGAATGGGTCAGGTCGACGTGTTCGGGCCCGCCGACGCGGCGGCCGATAAAAGCCAAGCCGTCGCGGTTGAAAAGCACGATGCCGACGCAAGGACGGTATGGAAGATCTTCGAAGGGCATTACTGGGCGGATGGTGAGTGGCGAAGGCGGTTGGCGAAGCTCACTCTATTCGCTACTTCGCGATTTCACCACTCGCCCGCTTCACGTCTGCTTTGCCTTTGTCGCCGCCGCGGTGATCGGGACCAGGAGCAAGCCCCGGCCTGCCGCCGCCTTGGCCCATTGGGCGATTTGATCGATCGACACCGGTAGCGCGGACGCGATTCCGACCGCGATGCTGTGCTCGCGCGCCGCCATTTCCAGCCGGCTTAGCGCCTGATCGATTTCGGCAGGCGTCGGCACCGCATCGATGACCACGTCGGCGCGCGCGAATGGCAGGTTGTTGGCGCCGGCGATGCGGCCCGCGACGCTCCTTGGATTGGAGCCGTCGTCGACAAAGATCAATCCGCGGCTGGCGATCTCGTGAAGGATCGGGAGAAAAGAGGTCTCGGACGCCGTGAAGCGCGCGCCCATCGTGTCGGTGAGCCCGACATAGCCCTGGAAGTGACTCATCACCCAGTGCAGCCGCTCAATATTCTGCTCCGGCGTGAGCGAGGTTAACAATGTTTGCGGACCCGGATCGTTGTCAGGATATTCGAACGGCTCCATTGGAACCTGCAGCAAAATCTCATGCCCGGCGGCGCGGGCCCGGGCAGCGAGCGCTGCAACGCCGGTGCCGTAAGGCACGAAGCCGAGCGTGACCGGGCCGGGCAACTTGGCAATGGCAGCAGCAGTTTCGCTGGCGCTTACGCCGAGGCCGTCAACGATCAGCGCGATGCGCGGCGCACCGGGCTTGCCGGGCAGCGGCTGCACCGGGCGCGCGAATGCGTCTGCCGGCCGTGTCCCGTCGGCGGCGATTTTGGGGATCGGGCCATGCGGCGTCATTTCAAGGAATTTCTGGTCGAGCGGGACTGCCGGGGGCGTGGCCGCGCTGCCTGCCGGTCCCGGGACGACGACCTCCTGCTTCGCGCCGGTCTTGCCGTCGATGATAGTGACCGTCGTGTTGCCCGGCGGGACTGCTGCCGATCCGTCACGCGGATGGGCGGCGTCGGATGGGCCGGCCGGTTGAGGTGCAGCCGGAATGTCCGATGGTTTCGCGGCAATCCGCAGATTTGCCGGTACGACTGCCATAGGTTCGCCGCCGAACGGATCGTCGGCAACGATGGCCCACACCACGAAAAGGCCAAGGAACGCCGCGAGCGCCCCGGCAATGAGTTGCGGCACTGGTAGCTTGATCGTGCGCCGTCGTTTCCTCGGCTCGCGGCCGAGCGGCGCGGTCAGATCATCCGCGCTCATCGATGAATCCTTGGGCCATCGCTACGAATCATGCCCTCGCGAATCAAGGTGGGCAGTCTATCACGGCCGGCAAAGGCCCCGGATGGACCGGGACCGACTCGGCATTGTCAGCAAATACCTGGCATAAAAAATTCGGGGCGGCTTTGAGGCCGCCCCGAACCCAGATCAGGTGTGTAAGCGCTTTCCCTTAATTGGGAACGGAAGCCTTCGGGTTCGGCGGGAAGGCGGCATTGCTTGCCGTTCCGCGCAACAGGTCGAGCCCCATGTGGAGCGCTTTGTCGTCCTTTTCGTCCGGCGGCACGTAGGACTGCGACCCGGACTTTTCAGCGCCGGTCGCCGCCAAGTGACCGCGTAGCGAGGCTTCGCCCTCGGAATCGGCTTCTCCCTTCAGGCTCGCCGGCACATCTTGCAGCACCTCGATATCGGGCTTGATGCCTTGCGCCTGGATGGAGCGGCCGGACGGCGTGTAGTAGCGCGCCGTCGTCAGCCGTAGCGCGCCGTTGCCGGCGCCCAGCGGGATAATGGTCTGCACCGATCCCTTGCCGAACGAACGCGAACCGATGAGGGTCGCGCGCTTGTGGTCCTGCAACGCGCCGGCGACGATCTCGGAGGCCGAAGCGGACCCGCCGTTGATGAGCACGATCAGCGGCTTGCCGTGGATCATGTCGCCGGGCCGGGCATTGAAGCGCTGCGTTTCTTCGGGATTGCGGCCTCGCGTCGAGACGATCTCGCCCTTGTCGAGGAAGGTATCGGAGACCGAAATCGCCTGATCGAGCAGTCCGCCCGGGTTGTTACGCAGATCAACGATGTAGCCCTTGATCTTGTCGGCGCCGAGCTGGGTGCCGAGATCGGTGATCGCCTGCTTCAAGCCGTCTGTAGTCTGCTCGTTGAACTGCGTGATGCGGATGTAGCCGACATCATCGCCCTCGGCGTGCGAGCGTACCGATTTTACGCGGATGACGTCACGCACGATCGACAGCACGATCGGCTTGTCGGCGCCTTTGCGCATGATCGTCAGCTTGATCTTCGAATTCACCGGCCCGCGCATTTTGTCGACGGCTTGGTTGAGGGTGAGACCCTGCACCGCCTCATCGTCGAGCTTGGTGATGATGTCGTTGGCCATGACGCCGGCTTTGGCCGCCGGCGTATCGTCGATCGGCGCCACCACCTTGATCAGGCCATCCTCCATGGTGACTTCGATGCCGAGGCCGCCGAACTCGCCGCGGGTCTGCACCTGCATATCGCGGAAGCTCTTCGGATCCATGTAGCTCGAATGCGGATCGAGTCCGGACAGCATGCCGTTGATGGCGGATTCGACCAGCAGTTTGTCGTCGGGCTTCTCGACGTAATCGGCGCGTACGCGCTCGAAGACGTCGCCGAACAGATTGAGCTGCTGATAGGTATCCGAGGCGGCCGCCCGCGCGGCCGAGCCTAGCAACATTGCGTGTGGCTGGGTCACAAGCAGCGTTACCGCGGCGCCGGCCACTGCACCGAGGAAAACCATGTAAGCTTTGCGCATCATCCGCGAACCTTCTCGCCTTCGTTTGTCGCCCACCAAGGGCTGGGATCAATGGGAGCGCCGTCTTTGCGGAACTCCACATAGAGTACGGGTTCTTTGGCTCCGGTCGAGGGGGTTGCGGTCGCTTGCGTTGCGGCGCCCATCACCGCCACCGGCTCACCGGTTAGCACGAACTGTCCGAGATCGACGGAAATCCGATCCATACCCGCTAAGAGGACATGATACCCGCCGCCAGCGTTCAGGATCAAGAGTTGCCCATAGCTGCGAAATGGTCCGGCGTAAACAACCCAACCGTCGCACGGGGCGGTAATCTCCGCTCCAGGCCTGGCAGCGATGGAGAGGCCCTTCTGGGTGCCGCCAACCCCGTCGGAACCGCCGAACTCGCGGATCGACACGCCGTTGACGGGCAAACGGAGGCGTCCGCGCATGTCGGCGAAGGCGACGGCCGGTGACAGGCGGCCGGGGTCGCCGAGCGCGGCGAGCTGCGGCTGGGTGGCATCGGCGGCAATGCCACGGGCGGCATCGCGCGCCACGCGGGTGGCCGGGTCGAGAGCGGCTTCCAGCTTGGTGATGAGATCCTTGATCGAACCGACCTGATGCCCCAAATCCGCGGCGTTCTGCCGCTCGGTACCGAGCGCCTGTTCCGCCGCAGCCTCTTTCTTCTGCCGCTCGTCGATGAGAAGCGTTAGCCGTAATTGTTCGTGTCCGAGCAGATCGAGGTCTCCAGACAAACGGTCGCTTTCGCTGGTGATTTTTTTGCGCACCCGCACCAGCTCAGCCAGATCGCCGGCCAATGCATCGGCTTGTGCACGCATTTCCGGCACGACCGCGCCGAGCGTGATGGCCGTGCGTACGGCTTGGAGCGCATCTTCGGGCCGCACCAGAAGCGCCGGCGGCGGCTGCCGTCCAACACGCTGCAGGGCTGCAAGAATCTCGGCGATCGCGCCACGGCGGTCGGCAAGCGACTTGCGAAAAAGCTTTTCCTGCTCGTCGAGCGGCTCGAGACGTGCCCGCGTCGCATCGATATTGGCTTCGACGCCACGGACTCGCGCGGCGGTGCCGATGAGATCCTGATTGAACTTGGTGCGGTCCTGGCTCAGCCCCTCGATTTCGATGCGGAGCTTGGCTTGGCCTTCCACTGCGGCGCGCTGGCGGGCGAGTGCGGCTCCAAGTTCCTGATCGTGCTGCTTGAGCGCGTCGATCGTGCTCACAGGTGGCGCGCCTGGCGCCGGTGCCGGCGATGCGGTTGTCGAGCCTTGCACAGCGGCCGGTCCGGTTGGGGCGAGTTCCGAGGGCGCTTGAGCGAATGCGACGGAACTGGCGCCGAATTCAGCACCAAAGGGTAGCGCCAAGGCCAAAGCCGAGCCGAGCACAAGGCGCGGATCTGGGCGGCTCGGCCGTCGGAGAATCATCGGGTTCAAGGGTAGACGCGCACCTCAGGAACGCAAGAGAAACAGCATAAACCGGGCCGGGGTGAGACCGGATTAAGACAGGCTTCGCCCGCCGCGTCACATTTCGGTGATCCCTGACCGTCGAGGCCTCTATTCGCAGCAATTCCGGGGCGACTTCCGGGCCGTCATGCGCGGTGATAGGGGTGGCCAGCCAGGATCGTGCCGGCGCGATAGAGCTGCTCAAGCAACATGATGCGAACGAATTGGTGCGGCCAGGTCGCCGCGCCGAATGCGAGCTTGAGCTTGGCGCGATCCCGCAGGTTTTGCGCAAGGCCGTCGGCTCCGCCAATGACGAAGCACAGGGCGGGACGGTCTTCTTCGCGCCACCGCCGCACCGCGGCTGCAAGCGCCGCGCTGTCGAGATTGTCGCCGCGCTCATCGAGGATCACGATGATCGACTGTTCGGGAATGACATTGGCGATCGCGATCGATTCCTCGACGCGGCGGCGTTCCGCGTCCTGAGCCCGGCTCTCGCGAATTTCGATGATTTCAATCGCGCGTAAACCGAAGGCGCGACCGACCGCGTCCGCGCGTTTGCGATACGACTCGGCGAGCTCGCGCTCCGGGCCTTGTTTGAGCCGGCCGACGGCGGCGATCAGGACGCGCATGAAGGGACGTGCTTTGTCATGACGGCGGGAATTTCAGCGCGCTCCCTCCACGGTGAGCGGCATGTCGCTGAAAATCTTATACGCTTGCGACTTCGGCTTCGCCTTGTCTTCTTCGTTGAGATATTGGACCGAGCTCTTTCCCAGATAAGCAAGCGGCAGGACCATGACGCGGATGAAGCGGGTCGGCCGGTTCGCGGCCTGAGCAAACACGCCGTCCGGGCCGGTCTCGTACCAGGCGCCGCCCGGGCCATATGACGTCGAACGGCCATGGGTATCGATGCGGATTGCACCGTCGATCAGGCAGCGGATGCCTGGTCCTTGATGCCGGTGCAGATAGGCGCAACCGCCAGCCGGGAACGCGACACTGTCGCCGCGGAGAAGAAGCGGTCCCGTCGGCAAGGTTTCAAGCTGGGCCGTAAGCTTTTCGCGGGAAACGCCGCCACGCCCCGCCGCAGCGCCGCCGCCGGCACTCGCAAGCTCCCAGCGCCAAAGCGTCGCGCCGCCGCTGCCGGCTTTGAGCGTGACCGGGCCTTCGCCGCTGAAGGTCTCTTCGTCGCTCAACATGCGATCGGCGGCCTGGGCCGATCCGTGGACGACGAAGATCATGCGCGGCAGTGCCGGCAGCGATAGCTCGGCGTCGTTTGTCAGCACGTCTTCGTATAGCCGCAGCGTCGAATTCATCCTTCGCCTCCCTCGGGCGTCATGCGCCGGGCGAGTGTCTGTGCCGGTCGCCGCGCGCGCAATGGCATTTACACTCGCGCGCGGCCATTGCTAAATCGACCTTGGTATTGCCCAACTCGGGCTTTGCCCACCATTTTCGGGTTGGGAGGCGTCCATAGCTCCGATCAATAAGGTCAACATCGATACCGAGCGCTTCCGTCTGCGCAATTTTGTCGAAAAACTCGTCGATCTCGGCGAGTGCGAACTGCGCGACGAGCCGATCGATCTTATCGATGTCGCGGCCGTGCTCGAAGGCAATCCGCGCGCCGTGCATTTCAAGGCGGCGGGACCGGAGAAGGCCGAACTTGTCGGCAACGTCATGGGTTCGCGGCGGCAACTCGCGCTTGCGCTCGACAGCGACGAGCGGGATCTGCTGAGCGTGCTCAGTACGCGTCTCGGCCACCTGCATGCGCCGGTCGAGGTCTCCTCGCAGCAGGCTCCGGTGCAGCAGGTAGTGCTTAAGGGGAGCGACGCCGATTTGTGTGCGTTGCCGGTGCATCTGCAGCACGGCGCCGACGGCGCGCCGTATATCTCCGCCGGCATCGATTACGCCCTGTTTCCCGACACCGGGTTCACCAATGTCGGCTGCCGCCGCATTATGTTGCGGGGTCCGCGCCAAGCCGGAATCGATCTGATCGCGCCGAGCGATATGCGCGCCATTTATCTCGAAGCCGCCGCGCGCCATGAGCCGGTTGCGGTCGCCTACGCCGTCGGCTCGCATCCTGCGGATTATTTGGCGGCGATGGTATCGCTGCCGCAGGTCGATGAGCTTGACATTGTCGGTGGGGTGCGTGGCCAGCCGGTGCCGGTGGTGAAATGCGTGACCAGCGACATCCGGGTGCCGGCCGACGCCGAATACGTCATCGAGGGCGTGCTCGATCCTGCAGGGCACGTCGAGGCGGAAGGCCCGTTCGGGGAATATGTCGGCTATTACGGCGTGGTGAAGCGCAATCCGCTGCTTCGCGTCACTGCGATCACGCACCGCGAGGATGCGCTGTTCCAGACGGTGACGATCGGCGGCCGGAATCTGGCGCGTACCGACACGGCGCAGCTCACCACCGTGAAGACCGAATCGGCGGCCTGGGCGGCGCTGCTGGCATCGGTACGCGAGCCGCTCGCGGTGTTCGCGACGCCGTCAAGCGGCGGCATGTACAATGTGCGCGTCTCGCTGCGGCAGCGCGTGCCCGGCGACGCCCGCAATGCCATTGCCGCAATTTTCGGCTCGCACGCCGAAGCCAAGCACGTTTTTGCTTTCGATCCCGATATCGACGTGTTCTCCGACGAGGAATGCGATTGGGCGATGGCGACCCGGTTTCAGGCCGATCGCGATCTTATTGTCGGCTCCGGCTTTCGCGTGGTGCCGCTCGATCCGTCGCTCGGCGGCGCGCGCACCGGCGCCAAACTCGGCTTCGACTGCACGATCCCGTTCGGCAAAGCGGATGCGTTCGAGTTTTCGATACCGTCACCGCCGCTGGCAAAAAAGACCGGGGCTCACGAAACGGCGGCGGCGGCACTTGCCGCCGGACCGGCAAGCTTTCTGGAACTGATGGCCGCTCTCGGCAGCAAAGATGGCCGCGAAATCGTGCGCCAGCTCGACGAACTTTACGACGGGGCGCGGCTCGGCCGGCTCGACGATGGCCGCTACGTGCTCAAAGGAAACGGGAAATAGATAAGTCTCACGCGCCTGCCTTGCTTAAAGATAAAAAAGATTGGGAGGAACTGATGCTACGAACCACGCCGCCGTTTCGCGCCGATCATGTCGGCAGTTTGTTGCGGCCCGCAGCCCTGAAGGAAGCGCGCGCCAAGCGCGAGCGCAACGAGATTTCAGCCGACGCATTGCGTGAGGTCGAAGATCGCGAAATCGAGAAGGCGATCAAGAAGCAGGAGGAGGTCGGATTGAAACTCGCCACCGACGGCGAGTTCCGCCGTTCGTGGTGGCATTTCGACTTCTTCCGTGGTCTCGACGGCGTCACCTTCTACACGACGGACCATGGCATCCAGTTCGCCGGCGTGCAGACCAAGGCCGAAGCCATCAAGATCGACAGCAAAATCGGCTTTTCCGGGCATCCGATGCTGGAGCATTTCAAATTCCTAAAGGCGCATGCGCGCGCCGTGCCGAAGATGACAATTCCGGCGCCGTCGACTTTCCATTTCCGCCAGGGCCGCGCCGCGATCAGCAAGCAGGTGTATCCCACGCTGGATCCGTTTTTTGACGACCTTGCCAAAGCCTATCGCGGCGCGATCCGCGCCTTCTACGACGCCGGCTGCCGCTATCTACAGCTCGACGATACGGCCTGGGCCATGGTGTGCGACCCCAACGAGCGCGCCCAATCCAAGACCCGCGGCGATGATCCCGATGCCTTGCCGCAGCGGTATGCGCGCCTCACCAACGCCGCCCTCGAAGGCAAACCCGCAGACATGACGATCACCATGCATTCGTGCCGCGGCAATTTTCGTTCGACGTTCATCGCGTCCGGCGGCTACGAATTCGTCGCCGAGCAACTTCTCGGGAACACCGGTCTCGACGGCTATTTCCTCGAATACGATTCGCCCGCGCCGGCGGCTTCGAGCCGCTGCGCTTTTTTCCGAAGGGCAAGAAGCAAGTCGTGCTCGGCCTGGTCACATCGAAGAGCGGCGTTCTGGAGAGCAAAGACGACATCAAGCGCCGCATCGATGAGGCGACGAAATATATCGGGCTCGATCAGCTCTGCCTGTCGCCGCAATGCGGCTTTGCCTCGACCGAAGAAGGCAACGTGCTGTCCGAGGCCGAACAGTGGGCCAAGCTGCGCATGATCGTGGAAATTGCCGAAGAAGTGTGGGGTTGAGTATGCAAGGCACTAAGCCGCCGTTCCGCGCCGACCATGTCGGCAGTCTGCTGCGCAGCGCCTCGCTCAAAGCGGCGCGTGAAAAGCGCGGGCGCGGCGAAATCGACGCCGATGCGTTCAAGGCAATCGAAGATCGCGAAGTCGAGGGCGTTATCAAAAAGCAGGAAGCAGTCGGGCTGAAATCCATAACCGACGGCGAGTACCGGCGCATGTCGTGGAACACCGATTTCCTCGAGCAGCTTCATAACGTCAAATCCTATGTCGGCGAGCGCAAGATAAAATTCCAGAGCAGCGGCCCGCAGCCGCGGCCGCTGCTGCTGCGTGTCGTCGGCAAGCTTGGTGGCTACAAGCCGCACCCGATGATCGAGCATTTCAAGTTCCTGCAGGCGCATACCAGGCAGACGCCGAAGATGACGATCCCATCGCCGTCTTCGCTGCATTTCCGCTACGGCCGCGACGCCGTGCCGGAATCGATCTACCCGGCGATGGATGACTTTTATCGCGATCTCGGCGAGTCATACCGCAAGGTCGTGCGCGCCTTTGCCGATGCCGGCTGCCGTTATTTGCAGCTCGACGAGGTGAATTTCACCTATTTGTGCGATCCGTCGCTACGCAAAGTTATTACCGATCGTGGCGAGGACCCGAACACCCTGCCGGCTGCCTATGCCGGCATGATCAACACCGCGATCTCCGACATCCCGTCCGGCATGGCCATCACCATGCATCTGTGCCGCGGCAATTTTCGCTCGAATTTCATTGCCTCGGGAGGTTACGAACCGGTGGCCGATGTCCTGTTCAATACGATCAAGGTGCATGGCTATTTCATGGAATACGACAGCGAACGCGCCGGCGGCTTCGAGCCGTTGCGTTTCGTGCCGAAGGGAAAGATGGTCGTGCTCGGTCTCGTCACCAGCAAGACCGGCGCGCTTGAAAGCAAGGACACCATCAAACGCCGTATCGACGAGGCGGCGAAGTTCGTCAGTCTCGATCAACTGTGTCTGTCGCCGCAATGCGGCTTTGCCTCGACCGAAGAGGGCAATGTTTTGGCCGAGGACGAGCAATGGGCGAAGCTGCGCATGATTGTCGAAATTGCCGACGAAATTTGGGGTAATTCATGAACCAACGAACAAGACCGCCGTTCCGCGCCGATCATGTCGGCAGCCTGTTGCGCCCGGCCGCGCTGAAAGCGGCGCGCGAGAAGCATGCCAAGGGCGAACTCGACGCCGGCGAGCTCAAAGCGGTCGAGGACCGCGCGATCAAGGACGTTATCGGCAAGCAGGAAGCGGTCGGCCTGCAATCCATCACCGACGGCGAATTCCGCCGCTCGTGGTGGCACCTCGACTTCCTGTGGGGCTTCGATGGCGTCGAGAAGCATGTCATGGATGCCGGCATCGCGTTTGCCGCCGTCACGACGCGCAACGAAGGCGTCCAGGTCACCGGTAAGCTTGGTTTCTCAAACCACCCGATGATCGAGCACTTCAAGTTTCTCAAGGCGAATACCACGCGAACGCCGAAAATGACCATTCCGGCGCCGTCTGCGCTTTATGGCCGGCCGCTCGCGACCCCGATCGACAAGTCGGTTTATCCGACGCGCGATAAGCTCTTCGACGATCTGGGCCAGGCCTACAAGAAGGCGGTGCGCGCCTTCGCCGATGCCGGCTGCCGTTATCTGCAGCTCGACGAAGTGTTTATCGCCATGCTGTGCGATCCGAAATACCGCCAGCAGATGAAAGACCGCGGCGACGATCCGGAAGCGCTGGGGACCCTTTACGGCGACCTCATCAACATGGCCATTTCCGACATTCCCTCCGACATGACCGTGACCATGCATCTGTGCCGCGGTAACTACAAATCGACCTTCATGGGATCGGGCGGCTACGACGCGATGCAGGAAGTGCTGTTCGACCGGATCAAGGTGCACGGCTATTTCATGGAATACGATACCGCGCGGGCGGGGGGATTTGAGCCGCTTAAGCGCCTGCAGAAGGGACGCTTTGCGGTGCTCGGGCTGGTCACGACCAAAACCGGGACGCTGGAATCCAAGGATGCACTCAAGCGCCGCATCGAGGAGGCCGCCAAATTCACCGACCTCGATCAGCTCTGCCTGTCGCCACAATGCGGCTTCGCCTCGACCGAGGAAGGCAATATCCTCGCAGAAGACGAAGAATGGGCGAAGCTCAAGATGATCGGTGAAGTCGCACGCGAAGTGTGGGGGTCTTAAGCGGATGCCGAATATGGTCGCCGGCAAGGTCGCCATTGTCACCGGCGCGGGCCGAGGCATCGGGCGCGGCATCGCGCTTTTGATGGCGCAGGAAGGCGCCCGTGTCGTTGTTTGCGATATCGGCGCGAGCCTTGATGGCGGCGGCACCGATGCCGGCCCGGCGCAGGCCGTCGTCGACGAAATCAAGAAATCGGGCGGCGAGGCGATCGCCTCGACGTCATCGATCAGCACGCCGGGCAACGCCGAGAAGATCGTTCAGGCCGCGCTCGATGCTTTCGGCAGGGTAGACATTCTCGTCAACAATGCCGGTATTTTACGCGACCGTATTTTCCACCGCATGAGCTGGTCCGACTGGTCGGACGTGATCGATGTGCATCTGCACGGCAGCTTCGCCATGAGCCGTGCCTGCGCCACGCATTTCCGCGAGCAAAATTCCGGCAGTTTCGTGCATATGACTTCCACATCAGGCCTGGTCGGCAATTTCGGCCAAGCCAATTACATGGCGGCGAAGATGGGCATTGTCGGCCTGTCGCGCGGCATCGCGCTCGACATGGCGCGCTTTGGCGTGCGCTCGAACTGCGTGGCGCCGTTCGCCTGGACGCGCATGATCAATTCGATCCCGGCCGAAACCGAGGCGGAGAAGGCGCGTGTCGCGGCCTTCCGGGAGATGACGCCGGAGAAAATCGCTCCGCTGGCCGTCTATCTCGGGTCGGACCGCGCCGACGGCATCAGCGGCCAGATTTTCTCGGTGCGCAACAACGAAATTTATCTGTTCAGTCAAACCCGCCCGATACGCACATTGCATCGTTCCGATGGCTGGACGCCGGACAGGCTCGATGCGCAGCTCAAGGGCGCCTTCGCCGCTTCCTTCACGCCGCTCGACCGGTCGAACGATGTGTTTTCCTGGGATCCGGTCTGATGACCATCGTCTACGACAAGTTGATGGCGCTCGACATTCCGCCGAGGGAACAGACCTACGACGCCAAAGATTGCATTCTCTACGCACTCGGCATTGGGTTTGGTCACGATCCGATGAACGAGGACGAGTTGCCGTTCGTCTATGAGAAAAATCTGAAAGTGCTGCCGACCATGGCCACGGTGCTCGGCCATCCCGGCTTCTGGGCGCGTAACCGCGACACTGGCATCGACTGGGTCAAGGTCGTCAATGGCGAGCAGGGCGTCACGCTGCATCGGCCAATCGCCGGGGCGGGCGCCGTGATCGGCCGCCAGCGCATCGTCGAAGTGATCGACAAGGGCGCCGGCAAGGGAGCGCTCGTCCTTTCCGAGCGCAAGATCACCGACAAGGCGACCGGCGATCTGATTGCGACTGTGACGCACACCACGTTCTGCCGCGGCGATGGCGGTTTTGGCGGGCCGCCGCGCGAGGCGCCCGCGCCGCATCCGCTGCCAACGCGAACGCCCGACGCCGTCTGCGATCTGGCGACGCGGCCGGAAGCGGCATTGATCTATCGCCTCAGCGGCGACCTCAACCCGCTGCATTCCGAGCCAGCTTTGGCGAAGCAGGCCGGCTATCCGCGGCCGATCATGCATGGCCTCGGCAGTTTCGGCACCGCCGCGCATGCCGTGGTGAAGACATTTTGCGGTTACGATCCGAAAAGGCTTGTCTCGTTCGCAGCGCGTTTCTCGGCGCCGGTGTTCCCCGGCGAGACATTGAGCACCGCGATGTGGCGCGACGGCGATGTGGTGAGCTTTCGCACCCGCGTGGTCGAGCGCGACGTCATCGCCGTCAACAACGGCCGCGCCGAGGTGCGGCCGTGACGGACAGCGCCGAACTCGCGCCGATCCGCGAGGCGGTGCGTGCGCTATGCGCCGATTTCCCCGGCGAATACTGGCGGGCATTGGATCGCGAGCGTGCCTATCCGGACAAATTCGTTGCCGCTCTGACCAAGGCCGGCTTTCTCGCCGCGCTGATCCCGGAAGAATACGGCGGCAGCGGGCTGACCATGACGGCCGCCGCCGCGATCATGGAGGAGATCCAGGCGTCCGGCTGCAACGGCGCGGCCTGTCATGCGCAGATGTACACCATGGGCACGCTGCTGCGGCATGGCAGCGCCGCGCAGAAGGCGCGTTATCTCCCCGGCATCGCGCGCGGCGAATTGCGGCTGCAGGCGTTCGGCGTCACCGAGCCAACATCGGGCTCCGACACGCTGGCGCTGCGCGCCACCGCGATACGCGACGGCGATCGCTATATCGTCAACGGCCAGAAGATCTGGACGTCGCGTGCCGAGTACTCCGATCTCATGCTGCTGCTGGCCCGCACCACACCGCGCGAGCAGGCAAGCAAGCGCACCGCGGGACTCTCGGTATTTCTCGTCGACATGCGCGAGGTAAAGGGCAACGGCCTGACCATTCGTCCCATCCGCACCATGATGAACCACGCCACGACCGAGGTGTTCTTCGAAAATATGCCGGTGCCGGCCGAAGCCATCATCGGTCAGGAGGGCGAAGGCTTTCGCTACATTCTTTCCGGGATGAACGCCGAGCGCATTCTGATCGCCGCCGAATGCATCGGCGATGCCAAATGGTTCATCAAAAAGGCAACCGCCTATGCCGGGGAACGCGAAGTGTTCGGCCGGCCAATCGGCAAAAACCAGGGCGTCCAGTTTCCCATCGCGCGCGCCTATATCGGCATGCGCGCCGCCGAACTCATGGTGCGCGAGGCTGCGGCGCTTTACGAAGCCGGCAAGGACTGCGGCGCCGAAGCGAACATGGCCAAACATCTCGCCGCCGAAGCGTCGTGGGCCGCGGCCGACATGTGCGTGCAAACTCACGGCGGCTTCGGCTTCGCCGAAGAGTTCGACATCGAGCGCAAATTCCGCGAGACCCGGCTTTATACCGTGGCGCCGATCTCCACCAATCTGGTTCTGTCTTACATCGCTGAACACGTGCTCGGATTGCCGAGGTCGTATTGACTACGCCTCTCCCTTTGTCCGGTCTCCTCGTGGTCTCGCTCGAGCAGGCGGTCGCCGCGCCGATGTGTACGTGCCGGCTCGCCGATGCCGGCGCGCGCGTCATCAAGATCGAGCGGCCGGAAGGCGACTTCGCGCGCGGCTACGACGACCTCGTGCATGGCGAGTGCAGTTATTTCGTCTGGCTCAACCGCGGCAAGGAATCGGTCGTGCTTGATCTCGGCAGGCCGCAGGACAAGGCGCTCCTCGCCGCGATGCTGGCACGCGCCGATGTGTTCGTACAAAACCTCAAGCCCGGCGCGGTCAGCAAGCTCGGCTTCGCCATCGAAAGCTTGCGGCGCCAGCATCCCCGGCTCATCTGCTGTTCGATCTCCGGCTTTGGCGACAGCGGACCGCTGGCGCGGCGAAAAGCCTACGACATGCTCATCCAGGCCGAATCCGGCCTTGCCTCGATTACCGGCACGGCGGAGCCTTCGCGTGTCGGGGTCTCCGTCGTCGACATTGCGTCCGGCATGGATGCCTATGAGGCGATCCTTGAGGCGCTGATAGTGCGCGGCCGGACCGGCGCAGGCGCCGAATTGTCCATATCGATGTTCGACGCCATGGCCGACTGGATGACCGTGCCGCTGTTGCAGCAGGAGGCCGGTACGCCGCCGCAGCGCATCGGCCTCGCGCATACGTCGATCTCGCCCTACGGCGCATTCAAGAGCCGCGATGGCGTCGATATCCTTATTTCCATCCAGAGCGACCGTGAATGGCGGCTGCTGGCGGAAAAAGTTCTCGGCGATATTGCACTCGCCGCCGATCCGGCTTTCGCCACCAATGTCGAACGCGTCAAACGCCGCGCCGAAACCGATGGCAAGGTCGCCAAAGTATTTGCGGCACTCGACGCCGAAAGTTTGGAACGAAAGCTTGCCGGCGCCGATATTGCGTTCGCGCGGGTGAACGGTCCAGCCGAGCTCGCGCACCACCCGCATCTGCGCCGGATTACGGTCGGTACGCCGAGCGGGCCGGTGTCCTATCCGGCGCCGGCCGAACGGCGCGCCGCGGCATCCCGTCATTACGGCCCGGTCCCGGCGCTCGGCGAGCATACCGAAAGGGCGCGCGCGGAATTCATGCCCGCTACAATGACCGCGAATTAATGGGGAGAACGTCCATGGACATCGGCTTCATCGGTCTCGGCAATATGGGCGCACACATGGCGCGGCGGCTGGTCGAGGCCGGGCACAAAGTGATCGTCTATGACACCCGTCAGGAAGCGATCGGCGATATTGCCGCGCTTGGCGGTGTTGCCGCGCGCTCGCCGAAGGAAGTCGCCGATACCGCCGAGACGGTAATGGTGAGCCTGCCGACGCCGGATATCGTACTCAAAGTCGCAACCGGGCCGGATGGCGTGATCGAAGGCAAGCGCGTGCGCCGCTTCGTCGATCTCTCGACCACCGGATCGGTCATGGCGCAGCGCATTTTCAAGCTCTTGGCTGCGAAGAACATCGTGCAGATCGACGCGCCGGTTTCGGGCGGCGTCAAAGGCGCGGAGAAAGGTACGGTGGCGGTGATGGCATCCGGGCCGCGCGCCGACGTCGAGGCCGTCGAACCGGCACTGAAAGTGATCGGCAAGTTCTTTTACATCGGCGAACAGTCCGGCGCCGGGCAGACGATGAAGCTTTGCAACAACGTTCTCTCCGCCGCGGCGATGGCCGCGACTTCGGAGTCGATGGTGGTGGGCGTGAAGGCTGGTCTCGATCCGCGCACGATGGTTGACGTCATCAATGCCAGTTCGGGCCGCAGCACGGCGAGCGAGCAGAAGTTTCCCGAGGTCGTGATCCCGCGCAAGTTCAATCAGGGATTCACGGCGGGGCTAATGATGAAGGACGTGAACCTGTTCGTCTCTGAAGCCAAGGCGCTCGGAGTGCCGATCGAGGTGTGCGAGGCGGTTGCCGCATTGCTCAAGCTGACGTGCGATGAAATCGGTCCGGAAAAAGACATCACCACTATTGTGCAGCCGATCGAGCACCGCGCCGGCGTCGAAGTGCGTGCACCGAAGACGTAGCCGCGACCTTCAGCGCGGTTGGCCGTGTTTGGCGGTCCGGAACCGGCATTTCGGCAGAAACTTTAGCAAAATCAATATCTTACGAAAAAGAACGGTTATGTGATGGCGATCACTTCGCGGCCCCGTGCGGGCGTTAAAATCGCGTTACTCGGACGTCGTCGGGTCATCCCTCGGTCCCCCAACCACCCCCCAATGACCCGTCTGACGTCCAAGGGGTAAGATTGGTCCCCAAACCCCCGATGACCCTGGAACGGGTCATGTTTGCCCGCCCGGGCGAAATGGTCCGGGCGGGCTTTTCCTTTGTGTCATTCTGCCGCATGTTGGCCCGATCGCAGCAACTGCGTGGTGACCGGCGTCATGCCACCTGCACGTCCTAGTCCAAGCCCCAGCTTGCTGTCGGGATTGCCGGAGCATTTTTCGGTAAATCTCTTTACCAGTGCGACTCCGGTCAAACTCGGCGCCGATGAGGTGCTGTTTCTTGCCGGCGATGCCGGCGACGGCTGCTACCGCGTCGAGGATGGGCTCCTGAAAGTTACAATGGTGTCGCGCTCCGGCACCGAACGCATTCTCGCCTTTCTGGGTCCCGGCGCGATCGTCGGCGAACTCTCGATTATCGACGGGCTGCCCCGTTCAGCGTCGGTGGTTGCCGTGCGTGCCGCCGCTTTGAGTTTTCTCAGCCGCGCCGCGTTCGAGGACTTCGCCAAAAAGCATCCCGACATCTACAGATCGTTGGTGACGCTGATTGCCGCCCGGCTGCGTGAAACCGACGCGGCGCTGGCGGCCGGCAGCTTTCTGCCGCTGCGCGGCCGGGTCGCTTGCACGCTTCTCGAACTGGCGCAGGAGTTCGGCCAGGATGTCGGGTCGGGCCGCATTGTCATCCGCCAGAAGATCGGCCAGAGCGATCTTGCCGCCATGGCCGGCATTGCGCGCGAAAATGTCAGCCGCATTCTCAATGATTGGAAGCGGCGCAAGCTGGTCAGCCGGCTGTCCGGCTATTATTGCCTTGAGGACAAGACGCAGCTGCAAAGCGAAGCCGAGCTCTAAGCCCAAACCGTCTACCGCCTTTGCCCAAGCCCCGCTAAAAGCCAGTCATGAACAGGGCTATGAACACGCCGCGGCTTGCCGACTTTCGCCGGATTGTCGTGAAAGTCGGCTCCTCGCTTCTCGTCGACGCGCAGGCCGGCAGGCTCAATGAAGCATGGCTGGCGTCGCTCACCGCCGATCTCGCTGCGCTGCACGGAGGAAAACGCGATCTGCTGGTGGTCTCATCCGGCGCCATTGCGCTCGGCCGCACGGTGCTCAAATTGCCGGCCGGACGGCTCGAACTTGAGGACAGCCAGGCTGCCGCCGCGGTTGGGCAGATCGCGCTGGCGCGGACCTGGACCGAAGCGCTGTCGCGCCATGGCATCACCGCAGGCCAGGTGCTGGTGACGCTCGGCGACACCGAAGAACGGCGACGCTACCTCAACGCGCGCTCGACCATCGACAAGCTTCTGGAGTGGCGCGCAATTCCGGTCATCAACGAAAACGACACCGTCGCCACCACCGAGATCAGATACGGCGATAACGATCGGCTGGCGGCCCGCGTCGCCACCATGGTCAGCGCCGATCTGGTGGTGCTGCTGTCCGACATCGATGGTCTCTACGATGCGCCGCCCGGCACTTCGGCATCGGCGCGGCATATCCCGCGCGTCGAGCGCATTACGCCGGAGATCGAAGCGATGGCCGGTGCCGCTGGCTCGGGGCTGTCGCGCGGCGGCATGCACACCAAGATCGAAGCGGCAAAGATTACGACCGGATCGGGCACCCATCTGGTCATTGCGTCGGGCCGCGTCGCGCATCCGCTCGATGCCATCGCCAAAGGTGCGCGATGCACGTGGTTCCTCACCGCAGGCAATCCGGTAACGGCACGGAAGAAATGGATCGCCGGCACGCTGGAACCCAAGGGCACGCTCGTCATCGATGCCGGTGCCGTCGTCGCGCTCCGGCGCGGCAATAGCCTGCTGCCGGTGGGTGTGGTGCGCATCGAGGGCGATTTCGCCCGCGGCGATGCCATCGTCATCCGCGGTCCCGATGGAACGGAGATCGGCCGGGGCTTGTCCGCTTATGACGCCGAGGAAGCCCAAAAAATCAGAGGCCGGTCCTCCGCCGACATCGATACGATCCTCGGCTTTTCCGGCCGGGCCGAGATGATCCATCGCGACGATCTGGTGGTCGGCCCTAAGTGAGGTCGGGCTTTGAACGAAAAGGTGAACCCCGGCCGCTAATGCGACCGGGGTTCTACGCCGGGTGATTGAGGGTGAGGGGCTGGGGGGCTTCGCCCGGCGCGTCACATCAACGGCGGTGCTGGCGGCTTGTTCCTGTCCTGGTGATGATTTTTTTGACCCTGCCGGAACCGCCTTTTTCCCGGCGCGGAGTTCCCTGCGCGGCCCGCGTGGGGCGATGGGCCCGTGGCGAGGCGGGACCGGAGAAATTGACGCCAAAATCGTCGGTTAGGTTGATCCGGCGGCCGCCCGGCAAGAGCACATACCGCGAAAATACGCGCAATTGTCCCTGCGCGCCGCCATGGCCCTCGACCACATAAGTTGTTCCGACCGGGAACCGCTTGGGCAGACGGGTCGACTTATGACTTGCTGATAAATGCATGACACCCTCTCGTTTTGTAGAGCCAATAGGGAACGCCGATAATTTTCCCAAGGTTCCTTGAATTTTGTGACGGGCCCGCGAAGGCTGTGGATTGCTGTGGGTTTCTGGGCTGGGTGAGGCGCGTTGCGGTCGCCTCGCCGGGAATGGCCGAACATGGTAGGAGGTTCCCGAATGCAAGACGGATCAATGCCATGAACGCCCCGCTCAAGGCGGTTGCGGGTTCCGGAAAGCTCGCGGCAGGCACACTCGCAGCCACTATGCGCGAGATCGGCCATGAGGCGCGCCAGGCTGCGCACACGCTGGCGCTTGCCCCGACAGCGCAAAAGAATCGAGCGCTGGCGGCCATGGCGAAGACCATACGGGGCTCGCGGGCCGCGATCCTCGCTGCTAATGCGGAAGATCGTGCGGCGGCCAAAGCCGGCGGTGCCACGGTGGCTTTTCTCGACCGGCTCTCGCTCGATCGCGGACGCATCGAGGCGATGGCGGCGGGGCTCGACACGATCCGCAAGCTCAAAGATCCGGTCGGCACCGTCATGGCGTCATGGCGCCGGCCCAACGGCATGCGCATCGAGCGCGTGCGCGTCCCGCTCGGCGTTGTCGGTGTCATCTACGAGAGCCGGCCCAACGTCACCGCAGATGCCGGCGCGCTCTGCCTCAAAGCGGGCAATGCGGCGATCCTTCGCGGCGGCTCCGAAAGCTTCCGGTCATGCCGCGCGATCCATGCCGCGCTGGTCGAAGGCTTGGTCGAGGCCGGGCTGCCCGGATCGGCACTCGCGCTCGTTCCGACGCGCGACCGCGAGGCCGTCGGCATCATGCTCGCGGGTCTTGACGGCGCCATCGATGTGATCGTGCCGCGCGGCGGCAAAAGCTTGGTCGGGCGGGTGCAAACTGAGGCGCGTGTGCCGGTGTTCGCCCATCTCGAAGGCGTCTGCCATGTCTATGTCGACGGCAACGCCAAGCTCGGCATGGCGAAGTCGATCGTGCTCAATGCCAAGATGCGCCGCACCGGTGTTTGCGGAGCCGCCGAGACACTGCTGGTTGATCGCGCGGGTGCGGCGAAGCTGCTCAAGCCGCTTGTGACCATGCTGCTTGACGCCGGTTGCGAGATCCGCGGCGATGCCGCCGTGCAGGCGGTCGACAGCCGGGTGAAGCCGGCAAGCAAGGCCGACTGGAGTACCGAATATCTCGATGCGATCCTCACCGCCGGGGTGGTCGACGGCGTCGATGCCGCGATCGCGCATATCGAGCGCTACGGCTCGCACCACACCGATGCGATCGTGACCGAGGACAAGAAGGTGGCGGACAAGTTTTTGCGCGAGGTCAATTCGGCCATCGTGCTGCACAACGCGTCGACCCAATTCGCCGACGGCGGCGAGTTCGGCTTCGGCGCCGAGATCGGAATCGCCACCGGCAGGCTGCACGCACGCGGCCCTGTCGGTGTCGAGCAACTCACGACTTTCAATTACCGCATCCGCGGCAGCGGGCAAACGCGGCCATGATCGCGTGCCGCCTTTGCCGTCGCTCTTTGCGGCGAAAGCGGCGGGTGATGCGTGGGGAGGGGGGCTCTTTCTGAAAGCCATGAAGTGGGAGCTTGTTCCTGCGCGCCAGGTTGCCGCAAGGGCTGGCCGCCGTGGCGGCGTCGTTCTGCCGCCGCATGCGCCCGGTATGCGCATAGGCTTGTTCGGCGGCACCTTCGATCCGCCCCACGCAGCGCATCTCGCCGCTGCTTTGTTGGCGCTGCGGCGGCTTAATCTCGATCGGTTGTGGTGGCTGGTGACACCGGGCAACCCTCTGAAAGACGTTCGCGATCTGGCGCCGCTCGCCACGCGTCTTGCCGCAGCGCGGGCGCTCGCCCATCATCCGCGGATCGATGTCAGCGATTTCGAAGCCAACCTCGGCACCAACTACACTTATGGAACGATCAGTTACCTCGTTCGAAGTTGCCCGGGGGTGCGTTTCGTCTGGATCATGGGTGCCGACAATCTGCGCCACTTTCACCGCTGGCAGCGTTGGCGCGACATCGCGGCGTTGGTCCCGATTGCGGTGGTCGACCGGCTGGGCCCGAGCCTTTATTCCACTGCCGGTGTTGCCGGTCAGGCGCTGGCCTGGGCGCGACTTCCCGAGTCGGCGGCAAAGCGGCTTGCCGATCGCCGGGCGCCGGCCTGGATTTATCTGCACGGCCTGAAATCGCCGCTGTCGTCAACGGCGCTTCGCGCGGCGCGCGGCAAGCCAAAAGCCGCTAAATGACAGTTCCTTGAACGCAAAGTAGTTGAAACCGTTAACTGGGCATGACTATCTTAAAGGCCGTGAGCCTGGGATTCGGTGGCTGGGGCTCGTTACGGAGCGACCCGGAAAGCAGCATCGAAGAACGGCGATAGGAAGATCGGAGCGAAAGGATAAGCAACCCTGTCCACAGTTGTAATCTCACGGGCCGATCGTCGCGCGCCCGAAGCGGTCTCCAGAATGCGTCTTGACGCTGAGGAGATCCTCAACCTGGTCCTCGCCCGCCTCGACGACATGAAGGCCGAGGGCACCCTCACCATCGATATTCGGGATAAATCTTCAATCGGCGACTATATGGTCGTGTCCTCCGGCCGGTCGCAGCGCCATGTCGGATCGGTGGCCGACAGGGTTGTCGAGGATTTGCACAAAGTCGGCGTTCGCGCCCACGTCGAAGGTACCCCGCATTGCGACTGGGTGCTGATCGACGCCGGCGACGTTATCGTCCACGTCTTTCGTCCAGAAGTGCGCGACTTCTATAATCTTGAGAAGATGTGGCTGGGCGGCGGATCGGCGCGGCGCGCGAGCTAGTTCGCTCGCGCATAAGACGAGTTTACCGCGAGCGGCGGTTCAAGGAACCGCAGCGGTACAACGCGGCTAGACCGAAGCGGTGATCCACTGCTCCAGCTTCTGCTTCGGCTGCGCGCCAACCTGCCGCGAAGCGAGCTGACCGTCCTTGAACAGCATCAGCGTCGGTATCGACATGATGCCGTATTTCGCGGCGGTGCCGGGGTTCTCGTCGACATTGAGTTTGACGATCTTCACTTTGCCGTTGAGCGAATTGGAAATTTCCTCAAGCGCCGGCGCAATCATCCGGCATGGCCCGCACCATTCCGCCCAGAAATCGACTACCACGGGCCCGCTGGCTTTGAGCACGTCCGTGTCGAACGTCGCATCCGTTGTCTTCTCGACCATGAAATACCTCGTCTATTAAGGGAATCGGCAGCCGGGGCCGATGAACGTATGAACCGGATATAGGGGCGTCAAGGCACCTTCACCGCACCGTGACGGCTGTCGGACGGCCCTTCGCTGGGACTTTGGCGAGTTCGGCATCGAGTGCCGTGTCCATGGCCGCAGCTGGAATCTCGATCAAAATGGGTCCGCCGGTAAAAATCAGTGCCGCCCGGATGCGCTTTTCGGGATAGAGCCGCACCAGCACCGCACGATAAAGCCCAAGTTGTGTCACATAGGCCGGAACCTTATCGAGGTCTTGCGGGACTATGCGATCGGTTTTGTAGTCGGCGATCAGCACGGCATCCTCGGTGACGATCAAGCGGTCGACCTGGCCAGCGATCTCGACCGGGTCCATGCCCGGTCGCGCGACCCGCCCGACGATCGGCACTTCCGGACGGCTTCCCAACGCAAAAACTTCTGCAAACCGCGGATCGTCAAGAATGGCGAATACCTGCTGCGCGATCTCGGCCTGCTCCGCGGGAACAAAGCCCTTGGCGGCGCCGGCGAGATAGCGCGTCAGCGCTTCCTTGCGCCGCGCCGGCGGAATGTCAGGCAATGCCTGCATCAGGCGATGCACGATGCGGCCGCGCTCTAGCGCTTTTTGCCGGTCGGCGGGCGATCCTGCCGCATGCGCGAAGCGGCCGATCTCCTGCTCGAAAGCCGCCGACGGTGAGAGTGGCGCAGCACGCGGCGCTTGCGGCGGAGCAAATTGTACCAGCCAGGACGGAAACTCCAACCGCTCGGATTCTGCCGTCGTGTCGGCCACGGGCGCGCGCGTCGCAACGGCGTCCACCGGCGTCTTGCGATAGCGCAAGACGTTCTCGTCGCCGTCGCTCTCTTCGATCAGAAACGGCGCGAGTGGCTCGCGCATCAAATCGTACCAGCAGCCGTCCGGCCGTTTTCTTTCGCCTTCCGCGCCGCAGATGATGAGCCGGTCGGCGGCACGCGTCATGGCAACGTAGAGGAGCCGGCGATATTCGTCGCGCGCCTCGGCCAGCGCCTCCTGCCGCGCCGTGGCGACCGGCGGCGCGTCGCTAGCCTTGCGTCCGGCCCAGATCACGGCGTCGCCGCCAAGCCGCAGCAGCCGTGGCGGCGTCGGTCCGGCGGGCGGTGTCATGGTATCGGCGAGAATGACGACTGGCGCTTCGAGACCCTTGGCGCCGTGCACGGTCATTACCCGCACTTCATTGCGCGTGATCTCCATGTCGCGCTTCACCTCGGCGCGCGCCTCGCGCAGCCAGGACAGAAAACCCTGCAGCGAGGGTGTCTCGCGCCGCTCATAGTCGAAGGCCAGGGCAAGGAATTCATCCAGCGCGTCATTGGCCTCGAGACCGAGCCGCGCCAGAAAGCGCCGCCGCGCGCCGCCGGCACCGAGGATTTCGGCATAAAAGCCAAATGGTGTTTTGCTGCGGGCGTCCTGCGCCATCTTGTCGAGCAATACATTGGCGGCAGCAAATGCCTCACCGTCTTTGCGTGCAAGTGCTTCACGCAGTGACAGCGAACCGCGATCCCACGCGATCGCAAACAGGGCGTCGTCGGTGAAACCGAACAGTGGGCTGCGCAACACGGTGGCGAGCGCAAGATCGTCCTGCGGCAACAGCAGTGCGTCGGCGAGCGCGATCAGGTCCATGACCGCGATGTGCTCGGTGAGGATCAGACGATCCGCACCGGCAACCTCGACATTCTGGTTCTTCAGCGCGCGGATGATCGCTTCGAACAATTCGCCGCGCTGGCGCACCAGAACGAGAATGTCACCATAGCGCGCGGCCCGTTGCTCGATGCCGACTGGCTCGCGCTCGTCGATCAGGCGTCGCACCCTCCGCGCGATGCGCCGGGCCAGTTTCACGCGGGGGCTGGTCTCACTGACCTGATCGAACGGTGCGTCCCAGCCTTCCATGTCCCGCTTTTCATCCGGCGCCGTTGGCTCCCAAATCTCGACTACGCCCGACGGTGCATCCGGCAAGGGAATGTGCGGCGGAAAGCCGGCTGTATCCGACGTGACGCTCGGTGCGATGTCCTTGAATACGATATCGACGGCGGCGAGGATGCTTTCGCCGGAACGAAATGAATGCTCAAGCCGCCCGGGCACGAATTTAAGTCCGATCGCGGCGTGCGCACGCGCAAAGTGGCCGCGCATATCCGCGAACTCCTTCGGCGCCGCGTTCTGGAACGAGAAAATCGACTGCTTTTCGTCTCCGACCGCAAAGATCGTGCGTGGCACCTCGCGCGCGCCGGCGCCCGCGGTGAATTCGGCCACCAATAGCCGCACGATCTGCCACTGTTTGCTGCTGGTGTCCTGGGCTTCGTCGATCAGCAGGTGGTCGATGCCGAAATCGAGCTTGTAATGCACCCAGGCGGCATCGACGTTGCCGAGAAGCGCCAGCGTCTTGTCGATCAGGTCGTCGTAATCGAGCAGGCCGCGGCGGGCTTTTTCAATGTGATAGCGCCGAAGCACGTCATAGGTGATGGTGAGTAGCGCTTCAGAGCGGTCGCGGCAGATCACGGCGCGCAGCCGCTGCAGCAGCGCGCAGACGCGCTGTTGCTCCGCGGTCAACCGCTCGACCAGACCGGAGTCCTTGATTGCTTTGGTTACGAGGGATTTACGGGGCGAACGGTCTTCGGCGGTGCAGAATATGTTGAGATAGGTCTCGACGCGATCGGAACGCGATTGCGAGGCGAGCAAATCGAACCGGCGGGCCTGCTCGATGTCGCTCTTGTTGCCCTGCGCCAAAACCGCGGCGATCGCGGTCCATTCGTCCGGCGTAATTGACGAGCCGGCAAAGAACTCCTCCTCGATTCCGGCCCGGTTGTCGGAGGGATCGAGACCAAGCGAGCGCGACAGCGCGGCGATTGCCGCGTCAACGCCGCCCGCATTCATCACCCAGCGGCTGAATGCATCGCGCCGGCCGATTGCCGCGCGGACGACGTCGCGGAACGTCTGGTCGGCCGCTGCCGTCGTGGCGATGGCGAGCGCCCGGCCGAGCGCGCCATCGGCATCGCGCGCGCCATCGAGCAGGACGGCAAGCGTCAGTTGTTCCAGAAGCTGCGTCTGCTCGGTCTCATCCAGCACAACGAAGCGGGCGGCGACGTTGGCCTCGAACGGGAACTGATGCAGAAGTTGCGCGCAGAAAGCGTGGATGGTTTGCACCTTGAGACCGCCGGGCGTCTCCAGGGCGCGGGCGAACAAGCGCCGCGCCAGCGCGCGCCGGCGGCTGTCGGGAGCGATGTCCGACTGCTGTAAAATGACTTTGTCCAGCGCGTCGTCGTCGAGTGTCGTCCATGCGGCAAGCGTGTCGAAAACGCGCTTGGCCATATTAGCGGCCGCCGCCTTGGTGAAGGTGATGCAGAGGATTTTCTCCGGCTCGACACCGTCAAGCAGCAGATTGATTACGCGCTGCGCCAGCACATGGGTCTTGCCCGAGCCGGCATTGGCGGCAACCCAGGCCGAAACAGCGGCATCGGACACCGCGTTTTGCAGCTTGAGTACATCAGGCGGGATGATGCGTGGCGTTCTCATTCGCCACCCATGACGTCGTCGCGCTCGCCGCCGCTGCTCGACCATTCCTTGACGCGCGCGAGATGGTCGTAATCGCCGTAATGCGTGGTCCACATCGGATGAACCAGCGAGCGGTAGGGTTCCTTTTCATTGTCGAAGCGCTGGGCGAGTTCGCTTAGTTTTGCCAGCGCCCGATCGGCCTGGCTGTCGGCGTCGCCGCTCTTGAATTTGATCGCTTCATATTCGCCGGCCGGTTCGCCGCCCTTGAGCTTTACATAGGCAATTTCGGCGACTGAGGCGCCCAACGGAATGTTCTTGAAGCCGCCCTTGCGCAGTATTGCGGCTTCCAGCGTGAGCTGTGGCGCGAGCCCGGTACGGACCTGCCTTTCGCTCCGCACGGCGCCGGTCTTGTAATCGAGGATGACGTAGCGCCCATCCGGTCTGCGTTCGATGCGGTCGGCGATACCGCTGAGCCTGAACGCTCCATCGCTCAGTGGAATGTCGAACTTGCCGCGGATTTCAGCGAGGATGGCTGTGATGACGGCACGCCGCTCGGCGTCCCAGCCTGCGAACCAGTGCGCGATGCGGAGAAACCGCGGCCACCAGAACGCACGCGCTTCCGGAAAATCCTCCAGCGCGGCGAAATACGGCTCGCCGAGCGCAATCAATTCGCGCGCCGGATCCGCCGGCAGAGCCGCCGCGAAGTTTTCGGTGAATTTGCCGACAGCGGCGTGAATGATGGTGCCGCGCTCGGCGGCGCCCGGCTCGGTATCGACCGCGTCGAGCACCCGCAAATGCAAAATATGCTTGGCATAAATCGTATAAGGATCGCGCAGCCAGTCTTCGATCTCCGTGACCGACAGGCTTTTTGGCCGTGCCGCGCGTGGCGGCATTGGCGCGGGCTGCGGCGCAGGTTGCGGCCGTCCGGCCGGGCGGTCCAGTTCGCGCGCCCAGCCGAGATAAGTCTCGCCGCGCTTGACCACGTCCTGCCACCGCGCGCCGGCGACTGCGGCAAGACGCTGAATGAAGCGGGACGGTACTGTCGGCGCGCCTGCGATCTTGGCGGCGCGGCTCAAGATCACTTCACGCGCCCCGAGGAGCTGCGCGAAATCGTGGGCGGAAAGCCCGATACGGCGCTCCGGCAAATCGAGCCCAAGCGCAAGGCGCATCGGCCGGCTGAGCCAGGCGTCGGAGTTGCTTTCCGGCGGCCAAGTCCCCTCGACCATGCCGCCGAGCACGACGCGATCGTTCTCGGTCAGGCGCGCTTCAAGCGGACCGAGGATGCGCACGCGCAATCCCGGCTGCGGCGCGCGGCGCACGACGCGGCCCGCAAGCGCCGCCGCAAACAATTCGACGTAGTCGCTGGTGTGGACGGCAAGACGCGCTGCGGCCTTGCTGGTTGCCAATTCGTCGAGCGCATCCGCAAGTCTCGCCCCGGCGGGACCGGTAAGTGCGATTTCCGTGCACGCCCCGTTCCGACAGTGCGGCGACTACGCTGCGATGGGCTTTGGCGAGTTCGCTGAGCGGCTGTGATGTTCCGGAGAGCGCCTCGAGCGGTCGCAGCGCGACGGCGAGTTTTGCGACGAGCGCTTCCGCAGCGGCGAGGTCCGCATCGGTGAGTTCCCGGCGTGGATCGGACCGGTGGAGGCCGTCTTTCGTCTTGCGAAAAGTCTTCAGCGCGTTCGCCAGGCCGCCGCTTCCCGCGCGTGGCCGTGGTCCGCGCAGGACCGCGCGCTCCAGCGTCGCCACGGCGTGGTCTTGATCACGCGGGTCGAGCCGCAGCAGCGGGTGTTTGAGCAACGCAAGCAGCGTCACCGGTTCAACCCCGCCGAGCGCGGCCGCGGCCGCGAGCCGGGTGAAAACTCCGGCGGGCGTATCGGCGAGCGCGTCGCCGCCGGAATCCTCCGCCGCGATATTCCAGCGCAGCAGCGCCGCAAGGACGCGGCGCGCGAGCGCGCGGTCGGGCGTGACAAGGGCCGCGGTTTTTTGCGGGTCCTGCACCGCTTCGCGCAGTGCGACTGCAATCGCGAGCGCTTCATCCTCGGGATTGGCCGCCTCGATCAGCGTCAGCGTGCGAAGCGCAGTGTCGGCATGCGCCTCGAATATCGGATCGGCGGATTTTTGCCGCCACAAATCGGTCGCGGCGGCGGGCCGTAGTGCTTCCGAAATGAGCCGTTCGCGCCCATGCGGCGCCGCCAAAGCCACCACTGCGTCGCGGGCGATGCCGATGCGTTTGAGCAGAGCATTCATGGCGAATTGCGGGTGGCCCGCGACCGGCGCGATGGGTTCCCTCCTCATCGCCCGCAATCAGCCGCCACGAGGCGTCGTCGAGATCGGTATCGAGCCCCGGCAGCACGACGGCGCCGTGCGGCAGACGCGCGATGGTGGCGATGAGTTCAGCGGTGGCCGGGATCGAGCCGGTCGATCCGGCGACGATCACCGGGCCGTCTGTCTTGCGCGCCAGCCGCGCGGCCTCCGCCTTGATCAACAAATCACGCCGCGTCGCCGGCTCGATGGCTCCCTGTTCGCGCAGCAGGTTCGGCCACAGTTTGCGCGCGATCTGCAGAAACCGCAGCGTGAGCTGCCAATAGGCGTCGAATTTGTCCGGCACCAGATCGTCGAGCCGATCCCACGGACACCCCGCGCGTCGTCATGTCGTCGATCAGCCGCGCCAGATCGTCGGCAAGCGCGCATGCCGCGGCCGGCGTCTGGGCGACCAGCGGCGTATCGCTCGCGCCGTGGAGCGCCGGCGAGGAAGCCCATGTTGTGCACCAGTTGCGTCAGAAGCAGCCGGCGTTCGAGGCCGCCGAGCGCCGGCGGCAAGGCGAGCGCGTCGGCGGCGATGTCGCCCGCCGCGACCTCGGAAAACGCGATCTCGTCTTCGTCGATATCGCCGATCGCGACTATACGGGGCAGGATCGCGGCGTCGCCATTTTGCGCGCCGAGGAACGCGTCGCGCATCAGCCGGCAGGCGCGGCGCGTCGGCAGATAAAGCGTCGCCGCCGCGAGCGCGAGCGGATCGTCGGCGACGGCAAAGCCGAGCTTGCTGGCGGTCAACGCCTTGATCAGTGTCGGCAGAAACGGCGCCGAGGCCGGAATGGTGAAGACACGGGAAGGCATCTCACCAATAGGGGTCATCTCACTCATATATTCGTATCGTCGTCGACATTCCTGCGGCGGCGGATAGCCATTATCGTCGCACCGTCCGCCCGATCCATGATGATAAGGTGTGCGCCGATGCCGGCGACAGCGAAAGCCGGAAATTTCAGACCATAGCTGCGAGCGCGGCCTCGGCCGCGGCGACCGCTTCCGGCGTGCCGACATGCATCCACACGCCCTCAAGGCGTAGTCCGAACAGGCGGCCCTTTTCACCGGCGCGGTCGAATAACAGCGTGAGCGGGAATGCGCCTTGTGGCGCTGATGCGAACAATGCGGGTGCCAGGATTGCCGCACCGGCATAGATGAACGGCACCACTTCCTGCGCGGCGCGGCGGCGCAGCCGGCCGTCGGCGATCATGGCGTAATCGCCGCGGCCTTCGTAACCGAGGCTTCCGGTCGCTGGCGCCAGCAGCAGCAGCGCATCCATGGTTTCGGGGTCGAAGCTTTCGGCGAGCCGCGCAAAATTGGGTGTGACGCCGTCGCGCCAGAGCGTGTCGGAATTGACCAGAAAGAACGGTGCATCGCCCAGTTGCGGCAGCGCCTTGGCGATGCCGCCGCCGGTGCCGAGCAATTCGCCGCGCTCGTCGGAAATGACGATATGCGGTTTGCGGCGGGTCGCGAGATGCCGCTCCACGGCGTCGGCAAGGTGATGCACGTTCACCACGGCGCGCTCAACACCGACATCGGCAAGACGATCAAGCCCGTAATCGATCAGGGATTTGCCACCGACGGCGACCAGCGGCTTTGGGATATGACCGTTATAGGGCCGCATCCGCGTGCCCAAGCCTGCGGCCAGCACTATCGCGCTTTTCGGCATCATCGCATTGCCCGCCCAGCGATCGCGATCAGACGAATCGCACCATCATAACCCATCCGGAGCGGGCACATTTGTGGCGTACCAGGCCTTGAGCGAAGACAGCGCCGGGTGCCTTAGCGAGCGCTGCAGGTAGTCCCACAGGCGCGGCATGTGACGCAGATATTGCGGCTTGCCATCGCGGCGGTCGAGCCGGGCAAAAATGCCGAGGATTTTGGTCGCCCGTTGCGCCGCCAGCGTCGCATAAATGCGGGTGAAGCCGGCGGTGTCGAATTCCGGATCGCTGCTCAGCCGGCGTGCGGACGTAGCGGCCGAGCAGGGCCATTTCCATCGCTTCCGGAACGTCAACCCGCGCGTCCTGAAGGAGCGAAGCGACGTCATAAGCGGCGGGCCCGACCAGCGCATCCTGAAAATCGAGGAGGCCGATCCGCGCGATGTCGTCACGCTCCGCTGAGCCACAACAGATTAGGCGAATGATAATCGCGCAGCACCCATGTCGTCGGCGCGGCAATGGCCGGCAACAGAGCCTCCCGCCAGTGCCTGACGAAAGCCGTTGCGGGCGGGTGCCGGCGGCTTCAGCGCCGGCGCTGACCAGATACCAGTCGAGCAGCAGCTCGGCTTCGATCAGAAATGCCTCCATGTCGTATGGCGGCAGCCAATAGTCGAACTGCGGCGTGACCGGGAGCATGTCCGGCAATTCCTGCGCATGCAGCACGGCCAGTAAATCCACCGCGGCGGTGTAGCGCGTCTCGACCGGCGCCGGCGGATCACCGCTCACCAGGTGTTCGTCGCCGAAATCCTCCATGACGATAAGACCGCTATCGAGATCGGCGTGGAGGATTTCCGGTGCAGAGAGACCGAGATCGCGCAAGCCCGCGGCGAGCGCGACATACGGCACGATGTCCTCGGCAAGGTGCGCGATGGCGCTATAGGGCTTGCCATCCCGCACCGCTGGACCATCGGGGCGTCGCGGCGCGTTCATCAGGATGAAGGTTCGGTCGTTCTGGGTCAGTCGCTCAAAGATGCGCGTCGACGCATCGCCTTGCATCCGGACACGTCGGGCTTCGCCGAAGCCTGATTTCGTCGAGGAAGGTGCGGATGTCGGCGATGCGATCCACCCGCGGCGCGAAACTGCCATAGCCGACGCAGCGGACGTTGCGCACGTCAGGGCCAAGCGCGGGCACTAGCGTAAAGGCGACGTCGAGACGATCGGGCGGCAGAAATCCCGCGGCGCGATCTGGCCATTCCATCACCACCACCGTGGCATCGGGCAGGTCGTCGAAACCGAGTTCCGCGAGTTCGGCCGCGCCCGAAAGCCGGTACAGATCGGCATGAACGAGGGCGAAACGCGGCAGCTCGTAGCTCTGCATCAGGGTGAAGGTCGGGCTCGGTACCTCGATCGTATCGTCGCCAGCGAGGTAGCGGATCAGCGCGCGGGCAAAAGTCGTCTTGCCGGCCCCGAGATCGCCGGACAGGGTAACAAGATCGCCGGGTTCGAGCGCCGCCGCGATATCGATCATGAATCGCTGCGTCGCTTCCTCGTCGGCCAATGTCGCCGTGAAGCTCGCGCCACCCGGGGTGGTCAAAAGCATAGAGACACTCCGCTACTCGGCCGCCGTCAGGGTGGCGGTTACAGCGAGCGGGAATGTACAGGTTACGGTGGTACCTTGTCCGACCGCCGAAAAGATCGCCACCGTGCCGCCGTGAAGTTCGACGAACGAGCGGACGAGCGAGAGGCCAATTCCCGGGCCGCGATGCTGCGAACCGAGCGAATGGGTTTCGAACCAGTCGAACACTTTTTCCAGCACATCGGGCGGAATCCCGGGTCCGCGGTCGGTGACGGAAAAGATCACGGCGTCGGCGTTCCGTTCGGCCGACAATGTCACCATCGCGCCGGCCGGTGAAAAGCTCACGGCATTGGCCAGCAGGTTGAACAGGATTTGCCGGACGCGCAGCTTATCTGCGATAAAGCCACCGATGTCGCCGGGCGCGACGATATCCAGCACAAGGCCCGCGCTCACCAGGCGATCCTGGACGCCTTCGGCGGCAGCCGCCATGGTTTCGCGGATATCGACCGTCCCGAGATTGAGCTGCATGCGGCCGGCGTCGATCGTTGCCAAGTCGAGGATGTTGTTGATCAGCGCCAAGAGTGTGTTCGTCGATACCGTGATGTAATCGAGATATTCGCGCTGCTTTCCTCCCAGCGGTCCGGTGGTCGGATCGCCAAGCAGGTGGACGAAGCCGATGATGTTGGTCAGCGGTGAGCGCAGCTCGTAGGACACGTGGTGAACGAAGTCGATCTTGATCTTGTCGGCGTCTTCGAGCGCTTCGTTGCGTTCGCGCAACGCGCGCTCGACATTGACTGAGTCGGTGACGTCATGGAACGTGACCAGTGTCGCGCCGTCGGGCAGCGGCACGGTGGTGCAATCGACGACGCTGCCGTCGCGCCGCTCGATGCGGCCCGGTATCGCTTCGCGGCTGTCGATTGCCGTTACGACGTCGCGCAAAGCCCGCCAGGCGGCGGCGTCGCCGTGCAGCGGCTGGGTCAGCGTTGAAATCTTTTCGATGTGCGGCCGGTCGGCGAGTGCGCGGGACGCCAGTCGCCACATGCGTGCGAAAGCGGCGTTGTGGAGCCGCAGGCGGCCGTCGCTGCCGAACACGGCGACGCCTTCGGCAAGATTGTCGAGGGTTTCGCCTTGAACGCGAATTAATTCCTCGAAGCGACGCTCGAGATCCAGCCGCTCGGTGACGTCGTGGAACAGATAAGTCACCCCGCCGTCCGGATTCGGCGTGGAGACGACGCGCAATGTGCGGCCCCCCGGCAAGTGCCAAGTGTGCTCCTTGGCTTCGACGGCGCGATAGGCCTCGTGCAGCTGCGCCTTCCACTGGCGGAAATCCTGCTCCTCCGGCAGCCTGCGTGCCGCGCGCAAGGCCTCGATCACCGCCGAATCGGTTGGGCTCTGATCGAGGAATCCGGTGTCGAGGTCCCACAGCGCGCGATAGGCGGCGTTGTAGAACGTCAGCCTGTGATCGGCGCCGAACATGGCGACGCCGGTCGACAGCTGATCGAGCGTGCGGCGATGCGCATCGGCCAGCCGCACCAGCGCGTTGCCCAGCGTCTCCACCTCGGTGGCATCCATGCCGACGCCGGCGCTGCCGGTTTCGGTGCGAAAATCGAGCACATCGAAAGTCCGCCGCGCCCCGGCGGCCACGGCGCGCAGCCGGCCGGCATAGGCGCCGCTCTTGATGCGCTCCTGCGCAATGGTCTCGCGCGACGCGCTATCGAGCAGTTCCAGGCGGCGGTCAGCGGCGTCTGCCGGACTTTTTGCTTCGACGGCATCGGCGTAAGCGGCGTTGACGAAGGTGAGATGTCCCGCCGCATCGCGCGCCCATACCGGTGCGGGCAGCTTTTCGGCGATTGCGCGCAGTGCGGCGATTTCGCTCGACTGCCGTTCGTAGCGCGCGATCAGGTCGACGAGCTCGCGCTTGATGCCGCTGGCGTCCTTGAGGCGCAGCACGGCCCGACCGCCGATGGCGCGGCCATGGGCCTCGATCGGCTGGCCGCCGAGCGTGGTGAGCGTCATCGAGAAAGGCTCGCCGCGCGCACGCAAGGCATCCACTGCGTGATCCATGGCGCGTGCTTTGCCGGCATCGAGCCAGCTACCGAATGCGAGTACGCGATGGGCGGCGAAGACACCCAGCATCGCCGGATCGCCCTCGATGTTGGGCTCGTCGGACCCCGCCGGCCAATCGACGACGATCTGCGGCTCGGAAAGAATGACGGCGTTGGCGCGGGCGACTTCGTCGCGGAGCCGGGCGATTTGGCCGCGCGACCATGCCTCCAGGCGCGCCGCGCGCGCCCGTGTGCGTACCAGCAAGATCGCGGTCACGACGGCAAACAAGATGACGCCGAGCACCAATGCGAGAAAGGCGACCGCATGCTGGTCGATGCTGCGATGCGCGGTCAGGACGAATTCTTGCAGCGCCGGCACCGGTTGCTCGGCGGCTGCCGCGGGAAGCGGCGCGATAGCGGCGGCCGCCGCAAGGAATCCGCCAATCCCTCGCAAGCGCCACCTCTGCGCATAGCTTCGGCTCGTCCGGAGCGTGTCCGGCATGCCCCTTCGCCTCTGCTGGCTGCCGCCGTTTGGCCAGCGGATCCGCCGCGGGCGAAGCCCGCGAATCGCCCGACTTTACTCTCAAGCGGAATCGCGCCGAAAGAGTCCAGATCGTGAACGCAAGCCGGTGCGATAGATTTGAAGATTCAGCAGGCGGCAATCGGGTTAATTGGACGACGATGCGCTCAGGACGACGGGCGGCTTAAGGCCGCGCGGTGCCACGACCGGATTTGCTCAATGCCTGAGCATCGCGTGCCATGTCTTCGAGGTTGATGCGGTCGAGCGCGATGCCGAACTGGTATTCGGCGCTGGCCATGGCGGGCAGAACGATCTTGACCAAGAGGTCCGAGCCGGCGTGCATCGTCTCGCTGTCCTCGACCGTTCCGGCCGCGCGCAAGATGTCGTTTGCGGTCACACGCCGCCGGTCGCGCGCAAGTTCGTAGCCGCCGCGCGGGCCACGCACGCCCCGTAAAATGCCGCAACGGACGAGCGCTTGCAGAACAGATTCAAGGTGACGCGGCGGCAGGCCGTGGCGCGCAGCAAGTGTCTTCGCGGAAATCGGTTGCCCATGCTCTTGCATTGCAACATCAATGACCGCGGCGACGGCGAGAACTCCTTTGCGGGGCAGCAGAGGCATCGAAAGTTAGAAACGCCGGGTTGGGAGATTGGTTCGCCTATTGCGGTGATATCTTAGTGTCTGTCCGGAGAGTTGTTGAATCCTATGAATCATTTGTGATTCAAGGGTGGTGGCCTGATTCGAGGAGGGGTCACCGATGTGGACGAGCAAGAACCGCTCACGTTACGACCGCAGCAAGTTGCGATATCCGAGCGATCTGACCGACGACGAATGGAAGCTGGTCGAACCTTTGATCCCGCCTGGCAAGCCCGGCGGCGGCAAGCGCACGGTGATCATGCGTGAGGTCGTAAACGGCCTCATGTATATTCTCTCCACCGGCTGTCAGTGGCGCGCGATCCCGAAAGACCTGCCGCCGAAAAGCTCGGTCTACGACTATTTCGATCTGTGGACCTATGACGGTACACTGGAGCGGATCCACCACGCGCTTTATGAGCAGTGTCGCGAACAAGATCAACGGGACGCCAGTCCGACCGTCGCGATCATCGACAGCCAGAGCGTGAAAAGCGCCGAAAAAGGGGGGCCCGCATTGATCCGCACGGTTACGATGCAGGAAAGAAGATCAAGGGCAAGAAGCGGCACATTCTCGTCGATACATTAGGCCTCCTGCTCCACGCCATCGTTCATCCGGCCGACATTCAAGATCGCGATGGCGGTATTCTCGTCATGGCGACCCTGTTTGGGATGTTCCCCTTTTTGAAGACGCTCTTCGCCGACGGGGGATATCAAGGACCGCAATTTGCGAAAGCGCTTGCAAAAGTTCTCCCGAATCTCGACGTTGAAATCGTCAAACGTTCCGAGCGGGTCGGCGGATTTGTGGTCTTACATAAACGCTGGATTGTCGAACGCACCATCGCTTGGCTCAATCGCTGCCGAAGACTCGCCAAAGATTGGGAAAACCTCAACCGCAAGGCGCTCGCATTCTTGCGCCTCGCATCAATCCGCCTCATGCTCCGAAAACTCTGCAATCCGGCCTAAAGTCTCCGGACAGACTCTTACGAGTTTAATTCGGTCTAGTTGAACTTCGATTTAATCGCGCTTGTTCACAGTGTTCGATGCGATTCCGGTAGAGCCGAAACCTCCCTCCTGGCGTTCGGTTGTGTCTAGACTGGCAGATTTAACAAGCTCTGCATGTTGTATAGGCGCGATTACCAATTGGGCGATGCGCATCCCCCGCTCGATTACGATGGATTTCGCGCCATGATTTACAAGGATTACTTGTAATTCGCCGCGATAGTCGGCATCGACGGTTCCCGGAGCGTTCAATACGGTAACGCCATGATGGAGGGCCAGCCCGGAGCGCGGCCGAATCTGACCTTCACTGCCTGCCGGCAATGCGATCGCCACGCCAGTCGGAATCATGGCGCGGCCGCCTGGCGCGATTTCGACCGGCGCGCCGGCCGCCACCGCCGCCAGCAGATCGAGTCCGGCGGCAAGTGCGCTTTGATAGGCCGGCAACGGCAAATCGGCGGCATGCGGCAACCGCATGATGCGTATCTCCGCGCTCACGACGTCTCTCCATCAAACTCCGCGACGATATGTTCGATGAGCATGCGCGCAACCTCATCCTTCGACTGCGACGGCCAGGATTCGACGCGCGCCGGAGTAATCAAATGGACGGTATTGTTGTCGCCGCCCATGATGCCGGTCGCCGGCGACACATCATTGGCGAGAATCCAGTCGCAGCCTTTCTTGGCGAGCTTCGTCTTGGCATTGGCAATGACGTGATCGGTTTCCGCGGCAAAGCCAATGACCAGCCGCGGCCGGCCGGTTTTGCGATGGGCGATCGTCGACAGGATATCGGGGTTCTCGATCAGCTTGAGTGTCGGCGTTCGGCCTGGCTGCTTTTTGATCTTGGTGGTGCTCGGCTCGGCGGCCCGCCAATCTGCAACGGCCGCGGCGAATATGGCCACGTCCACCGGCAGCGCCTTCTCGACCACATCGAGCATTTGCCGTGCAGTTTCGACCTTGACGACGGAAACGCCTGCCGGGTCGGGCACGTTGACCGGGCCGCTCACCAGCACCACCTCGGCGCCGGCCGCGGCGGCGGCCGCGGCAATGGCGCGGCCCTGCTTGCCGGACGAGCGATTGGCGATAAAACGCACCGGATCGATCGGTTCGCTGGTCGGACCGGATGTGATGAGAACCCGGCGGCCGGCGAGTGCGCCGCCGCGATGCAGGAGCGTCTCGACGGCGGCGGCGATCTCAAGCGTCTCGGCCATGCGGCCGAGACCCGCTTCCCCGCGTTCGGCCATCTCGCCGGCATTCGGCCCGACGACAGCGATGCCATCGGCCGCGAGCTGCGCCAGATTACGTTGCGTCGCCTTGGCCCCCCACATATGCGGGTTCATCGCCGGCGCGATGAGGACCGGTCTGTCCGTCGCCAGCAACACCGCACTCGCCAGATCGTCGGCGTGGCCGCCCGCCATCTTCGCAATCAAATCGGCCGTTGCCGGCGCAACGACGATAATGTCGGCGTCGCGGGCGAGGCGAATGTGGCCGACGTCGAATTCGCTCCGTGGATCGAACAGATCGGTATAGGCGCGCTCCCCGGCAAGCGCGCCGGCGGCCAGCGGCGTGACAAAATGCTGGGCCGCCGCGGTGAGGATGCAGCGCACATGCATGCCGCGGTCTTGCAGCCGGCGGATCACGTCAAGTGACTTATACGCGGCGATGCCGCCGCCGATGACGAGAACGACACGCGGGTGTTTGACTGCAACGCGCGCGTTGTCCGTGCCGCGCTGCGCGGGCTTTTCGAGTGGGGCCGCGTCGCCGCCGGTATTCGAAGCCGCCTCCCGCAAGATGACGCGCACCTCATCTTCCATCGAACGGCCGTGTCGCGCCGCGCGTAGACGAAGTTTCACCTTCAGTTTGTCGTCGAGTTGGCGGACGGTGAGGCTGGCCAATGCTGCTTCCCCAATGATCTCAGCATTGTAGCGTAGCACTGATTGCATTGCAATCAATGCTATCACAGGCGCCGAAAGGCGATCCAGGCCAGCAAGGCAGCGATGATCCAGAGCGCCGCGACGGTCCAGCGGCCGCGGCGGGATTCGGCTTTGTCGATCTCTGCAATCGTTTGTGGCGACAGCACCAGGCCGTCGCGGGTGGCTTCGTCGATCTGGTCGAGCAGGCGCGCGCCGCGCGTCAGCAGTCCCGGCGCGCTACCGAGAAACCGCCCGACCTCGGCCGCGCCTTGCGCGACATTTTCGAGCTTGCCGGCGGGACCAAGATTCCGCGTCATCCATTCGCGCACCACCGGCTCGGCCGTGCTCCAGATATCGAGCTTCGGGTCCATGGAGCGCGCCACGCCCTCGACCACTACCATGGTTTTCTGCAACAGCAGCAATTCCGGCCGCGTGCGCATGTCGAACAGGCCGGTCACCTCGAACAACAACGTGAGCAGCCGGGCCATCGAGATATCTTCGGCGGCGCGGTTGTGGATCGGCTCGCCGATGGCGCGGATCGCCTGGGCAAAGTCCTCGATCGAATGCCGCGGCGGCACGTAGCCGGCCTCGAAATGCACCTGCGCCGTCCGGTAGTAATCGCGGGTGATGAATCCGTGGAGGATTTCCGCCAGAAACAGCCGCTCCTTGGCGCCGAGCCGGCCCATGATGCCGAAATCGACGGCGATCAGCCGGCCGTCATCGTCAACGAACAGATTGCCGGGGTGCATGTCGGCATGAAAAAAACCGTCGCGCAGCGCATGGCGCAAGAAGGTCTGGATCAGGGCGCGCGCGAGCTGCCTCAGGTCGAACCCTTTGGCCACGAGCTGCGCGCGATCGGATAGCGGTGTCGCGTCGATCCACTCCAGCGTCAGCACTTCCTTGGAGGTGCGGTCCCAGTCGACCGCCGGCACGCGGAAATCCGGATCGGCTTTGGTGTTCTCGGCCATCTCCGACAGCGCCGCGGCCTCGAGGCGGAAATCCATCTCCACCATCACCGACCGCCGCAGCGTGTCGGCCACTTCGATCAGCCGCAGTCGCCTCGCCTCGGCTGACAGGCTTTCGGCATGCTGGGCGGCAAACGTGAAAGCGGTGAGGTCGGCCCGGAAACGCCGTTCGACGCCGGGCCGCAATATTTTCACGGCGACGGCCCGCGGTTCGCCCGCGGTCGCGACCGTCGCACGATGCACCTGGGCAATCGAAGCCGCGGCGACCGGTGGACCAAAGCTGGCAAAGACGGCGGCGACCGGCCGGCCGAATGAGGCGGCCACTGCCGCCTCGGCTTGATCTTGTGGAAACGGCGGCATCTTGTCTTGCAGGCGCTCAAGGTCGTGGGCAAAAGCCGCACCGACGACATCCGGCCGCGTCGCCAGGAATTGGCCGAGCTTCACATAACTCGGTCCAAGGCGCGTGAGTGCCGCCGACAATCGGGTCTCCGCCGCCCCGCTCGAGCGCCGCTCGAGCAGGCGTGCGAACCGCACCAGGGGTCGCGCCGGAACCGGCACGGCCGCCGGATCGATGACGCCGAAAACGCCCTCGCGGGCGAATACAAAGCCCGCGCGGCCGAGGCGGAGCAGATGCGCAGGCCCGGAGATCACAAACGCCAGCCGGAATGCAGCGCCACGATGCCGCCGCTCAGCGGTCGAAACGAGACCCGGGCAAAGCCGGCGGCGCGTATCATCGCGGCGAAGGATTGCGGCGTCGGAAACCGGCGAATCAATTCCACCAGATAGCGATAGGATTCGGCATCGCCGGCGACCATGCTGCCGAGCCTTGGAATGACGTTGAACGAATAGAAGTCATAAACGCGATCGAGGCCGGGCACGTCGACCGCGGAGAATTCGAGACAGAGAAATTTTCCGCCGATCTTGAGTACGCGGTAGGCCTCGGCGAGCGCCTGCTCGATGCGCGGCACATTGCGGATGCCAAATGCGATGGTAATGGCGTCGAAGCTCCTGTCGGCGAACGGCAAGGCCTCGGCATTGGCCTCGGCGAATGTAACCGTGTCGCCGAGCGAAACCGCGGCGGCGCGGTCGCGGCCAACCTCAAGCATGTCGGGATTGATATCGCAGACCGTCACCTGCGTTTGCGGACCGCCGCTTTGGCGCACGCGCAGCGCGACATCGCCGGTGCCTCCGGCAAGGTCGAGGAGGGCGAAGGGGTGATTCTTTGGCGCGTTGACTGCCGTGACCAGCGCATCTTTCCAAGCGCGATGCAGCCCGAGCGACATCAGGTCGTTCATCAGATCATAGCGCCGCGCGACGCCATGAAAAACGTCGTTAACGAGCGCCTGCTTGTCCTCGAGCGGCACCTGTCGGGCGCCGAAATGTGCGGTCTCTGCCATCGCCGATCCTTCAATGTATAAGCATAGCGCGGCGCCGCCACTGGCGCTATGTGTCTGAAATTAACCACGATGCCGCCACGCTGCGGCGGAAGGCCGAATGCCCGAGCTTCCCGAGGTCGAGACAGTACGGCGCGGCCTGGCGCCGGCCATGGAGGGAGCGCACTTCGTCAAGGTCGAGGTTCGCCGTGGCGACTTGCGCTGGCCGCTGCCGAAGGATTTTGCCCGGCGGCTGACCGGCAAGACTGTGACCGGGATTGGCCGGCGCGCCAAATATCTGTTGGCCGATCTTTCCTCCGGGGACGTTCTCCTTATGCATCTCGGCATGTCCGGCTCCTTTCGCGTTTTCCGGAAAAAAGACAGTCAGCTCGGCCGCTATTATCACGAGCGCGCCAAGCATGAGGCCCACGATCACATCGTCTTTCATATGTCATCGGGCGCGACCGTGACCTTCAATGATCCGCGCCGCTTCGGTTCGATGAAACTCGTCGCGCGGGCGAAGCTCGACGGCGAACCGCTCCTCAAAGACCTCGGCCCCGAGCCGCTCGGCAACGCCTTCGACGCGGCAATGCTGGTGCAGGCCTGCCGCGGCAAGAAGACCAGTCTCAAGGCGGCGTTGCTCGACCAGCGCATCGTCGCCGGGCTGGGCAATATCTATGTCTGCGAGGCGCTGTTTCGCGCGCGGCTTTCCCCCAAAAGAATGGCGTCGACGATCGCCGGCAGACACGGCGAGCCCAATGAGCGCGCCGAACGGCTGGTCGAAAGCATCAAGGTCGTGCTCAACGAGGCGATCAAGGATGGCGGTTCTTCACTGCGCGATCACCGGCAGACCGATGGCGATCTCGGCATGTTTCAGCATCACTTTCGCGTTTACGATCGCGAGGGCGAGCCCTGCCGGACGGTGGGCTGCAACGGCATCGTCAAACGTATCGTGCAAAACGGCCGCTCGACGTTTTATTGTCCGGTATGCCAGAAGTGAATGTTGCGCCCGCCCCAACGGTTGGAAAATCCCCATGTCCACGCAACCTGATTCCGTGCAGCAAAGCCCTGAAACCATCATCGTCGAGATCCGCGGCCGGGTCGGCCTTATTCGCTTGAACCGGCCTCAAGCCCTGAACGCGCTCAATAGCGTGCTGATGCGCGAACTGGCCGATGCCATCGACGGTTTCGAGGCCGATCACAATATCGGCTGCGTCGTTATCACCGGTTCGGACAAGGCGTTCGCCGCTGGCGCCGACATCAAGGAGATGGTGGACAAGGCATTCACCGAAGTCTTTCTCGCCGATTTCGCCGCTAACTGGCACCGCGTTGCCGCGGCACGCAAACCGGTGATCGCCGCGGTGGCGGGATTTGCGCTCGGCGGCGGCTGCGAACTTGCTTTGCAATGCGATCTCATTATTGCCGCCGACAATGCCAAATTCGGTCAACCGGAAATCAAGCTCGGCATCATTCCAGGGATCGGCGGAACGCAACGGCTGACCCACGCCATCGGCAAGTCGAAGGCGATGGACCTGATCCTCACTGGGCGCATGATGGACGCAGCTGAGGCTGAGCGCGCAGGCCTGGTTGCGCGGATCGTGTCTTTGCAAGGCCACGTCGAGGAGGCGCTGAAAGTCGCAGAGACGATCGCCTCGATGTCGCTGCCGTCCGTGCTGGCAGCCAAGGAAGCGGTCAATCGTGCTTTCGAGACGTCGCTCGCCGAGGGGGTACGCTTCGAGCGCCGCGTCTTTCATTCTCTGTTCGCGACCGCGGACCAGAAGGAAGGCATGGCAGCTTTCATCGCCAAGCGACCCGCCAAATTCAAGCACAAATAGTCCCGGCGCGGACCGCTCGGAGCTATTATATTCCGGTCATGCTGACGGCGGACGAAATCGAGCGTTATGCGCGACACATCGTGCTGCGCGAAGTGGGCGGTCCGGGACAGGCCGCACTCGCCCGCGCGCGCGTGCTGGTCATAGGCGCCGGCGGCCTCGGCGCGCCGGTTCTGCTCTATCTCGCCGCGGCGGGTGTCGGCACTATCGGCGTGGTCGACGACGACGTGGTGTCGCTGTCGAATCTGCAGCGGCAAGTAATCCACACCACGCCGGACATTGGCGCGCCGAAGGTTGAGAGTGCCGCGGCGATGATCCAGCGCCTCAACCCGCATGTCGCCGTAAAGCAGTACAACGCGCGCGTGACGGCGGATAACATCCTTGAACTGATCGACGATTACGACATCGTGGCCGACGGGTCTGACAATTTTGCCACGCGCTATCTGGTGTCGGACGCCTGCTATTTTGCAAAGAAACCGCTGGTGACGGCCGCGCTCGGCACTTTCGACGGCACGCTGACAACGATCCGCGCCTATGAACGCACAGCCGACGGGCGGCCGAACCCGACCTACCGCTGTCTTTTTCCGGAACCGCCGCCGTCCGGCAGCGTTCCCGCCTGCGCGGAAGCGGGCGTCCTTGGCGCGCTTGCCGGCGTGATCGGATCGATGATGGCGCTGGAAGTGATCCGGGAGATTGTCGGCTTCGGCGAGGGCCTGGTCGGCCGCCTGGTCATGCTCGATGCGCGATCAATGCGCTTTGAGACGCTGCGCTACGCGTGGGACCCGGCAAACCCGCTGTCGGGTGAACTGGCGACAATCCGCGACCTCTCGGTGCACGCCTAGCCGCTATCGGCTCTGCGTATGATAGACGCGGTTCGGCCGCATGTCGGTGGCCGACGCCACGCGGTTCGTCATGTTGAAGAAGCCTGCCACGGCGGCGATGTCCCAAATATCATGATCGGAAAAGCCGGCACGGCGCAGGCGCTCGCGATCCTCCTCCTCGACGAGCCACGGCTCCGCGGTGAGTTTGACCGCGAAATCGAGCATGGCGCGATGGCGCTTCGGCAGCCGGGCGGCGCGATAGTCCATCGCCATCAATTCGCCGAGCGGCGGATCGCCGGACAGCTGGCGCACCGCTGCGCCGTGGGCGACCAGACAATAATAGCAGCGGTTGTGCGCCGACACCGCGACCGCGATCATTTCGCGTTCGAGCTTGCTCAGGCCCGAGGGCGCCAGCATCAGGTCGTTATACATGGCGACAAAGGCCGACAGTTTGGCCATGTCGAAGGCGTAAGCCTTGAGCACATTGGGGACGAAACCGAGCTTTTCCTCGCATTTGGCGAAATAGGCCGCCATGCCTGAATTCAACGGCACCGGTGGCAGCTTCAGCGCGGTAATCCTCGTGTCGTCGGTGGCCGCCGCGCTCACTTGCGGTTTGTTGCCGGACCGGGCGGTTTTGTCGCTGCGCTTGGCCATGATGCTGAGTTCCGTTGCGCCGCTCCCTTGGCGGCAATCGCTATTATATCAGGTGCGCTAAATGGCGCTGCGGAGCGGTAGCGGATATGCCCGGCGAGCGAGTAATATTTCAAGAAACCGAGCGGGATGGGAAAACATGAACGTTCAGGATATTTCCCGCAATGGCGGCGATTATGCGAGCGTCGCGCTGCTTGATGCGGCCGCGTCCTTTCTCGCCAAGCGCTGGCCCGACATTCCGGACGACTTTGTCGCCAAGCTGTTCGGCCTTGCGGTGCCGGAAGACCTCGCGCGCTATAGCGCTGACGAGCTCGCCGGCTTCGCCGAGCAATCGTGGTCGTTCCTTGCCGAGCGTCCGGCCGGCGCGCCCAAGATCCGCTTCGAGCCGGCTGCCGCGCCGCGCGATATTTGCGTGCTTGAGATTGTCAACGACGATATGCCGTTCCTGGTCAATTCCGTCGTCGGCGAGCTTAATCAGCGCGGCCTCGATATCCGTCTCTTTGTCCATCCGGTGTTCGTGGTCGAACGCAACCTCGCGGGCGCGCTGGTGAATTTCAAGGGCGCGCGAACGGTTGGCGGTCAGCGCGAGAGTTTCATTCATCTTCATATCGAAGGCGTCGAGGATGCAGCGCAACGCGCCGAAATCGTCCGGGCGCTTGACGGCATTCTCACCGACGTGCGCGTCTGCGTCGAAGACTGGCAGCCCATGCTGGCGCGGATACGCGGCATCATCGCCGAATTGAGGGCAAATCCTCCGCCGCTTCCGGTCGAAGAGATCGCCGAAGCAATTCAGTTTCTGGAATGGATTGCGGAGGACAATTTCACCCTCCTCGGCGCGCGGGATTTTGTCTTCAGAGCAAATGGCGACGTGCTCGAACCGTCCGTCGAGACCAGTCTCGGTCTGCTGCGCTCGCGAGGCACCCAGTTGTTGCAGCGCTGGAACGAGCCGCTGACCGTGACCGGCGAGATCCGCGCCTTCCTCGAAGAGCCAAAACTTCTCATCGTCACCAAGTCGACCGTCCGCTCTCCGGTGCACCGGCGGGTTCAGCTCGATTACCTCGGCGTCAAGCGCTTCGATCAATCCGGCAAGCTGGTCGGCGAGCACCGATTCTGCGGGCTGTTCACGTCGACTGCCTATACCAGGCCGGCTCGCACCATTCCCTATCTGCGCCGCAAAACCGACAGCATCATTCGCCGCGCCGGCTTCGACCCATCGAGTTCATTCCGGCAAGGCGCTGGTCAATGTGCTCGAAACCTATCCGCGCGACGAGCTGTTCCAGCTCGATGAGGACACGCTTTTTCAGTTCGCGCTCGCCGTGCTCCAACTCGACGAACGTCCACGCGTCCGTGTGCTGCCGCGGCATGACCGCTTCGACCGCTTCGTGTCGGCCCTGGTCTACGTTCCGCGCGACCGTTACGGCGGCCAGATCAGGGCGGCGATCGGCAATTATCTGGCCGCGGCGTTCAAGGGGCGGCTGAGCGCCTATCACCCGTTCTTCCCGGAAGGCCCGCTGGTGCGGGTGAATTACATCATCGGACGCTCTGACGCCGAGCCCGCAAATCCCGATCGTGCATCGCTCGAACGCGGCGTCGAGGCGATCGTGCGCAGCTGGACCGATGGCTTGCGTGAAGCGCTCCTTGTTGCCAACGACCCGGTGCGGGGCCGAACGCTGTTCGCCCGCTATCGCGACGCATTCCCGATCGATTACCAGGAGGTCTATTCGTCGGCGATCGCGGTCGGCGATGTTCGCGTCATCGAGGGTCTCACGCCGGAGCATCCGCTCGGCGTCGACTTCTACCGTCAGGGCGGTGCGGCGCCCTCTCGCGCGGGCCTGAAGGTTTTCAGCCACAGCCGGGCAATTTCACTCTCCGACCGTGTGCCGGTGCTGGAAAATATGGGCTTTCGCGTCGTCGACGAACGAACCTACCACATCAAGCCGGCGGACGCCGCGGACATCTGGTTTCATGACATGGAGCTTGAAAGCGCGTCCGGTGAGGCCATCGATCTCGCCGCGCTCGAGGACCGTTTGGAAGGCTGCTTTCTCGTCGTCATGGCAAAGCGGGCGGAGAGCGACGGCTACAACGCGCTCGTGCTCGCGACCGGATTGGGTTGGCGCGACGTCGCGCTGATCCGGACCATCTCGCGTTTCTTGCGCCAGATCCGCGTGCCCTATTCGCAAGATTATATGTGGGCGACGCTGCGCAAATATCCGGGCATCGCCGCGCAAATCGTGAGCTTGTTCGAGGCCCGCTTCGATCCGCATCTGGAAGTTCCGGAGCATGAGCGTGCCGCGCGAGAAGGAGCGATCGGCGCTGAAATCGAAGCCGCATTGCAGGCGGTCGAAAGCCTCGACGAGGACCGCATCCTGCGGCATTTCGTCAATGCGGTGTCGGCCGCGGTGCGCACTAATTTCTACCAGCTCGGCCGCGACGGGCTGGTCAAGGACCTGATTGCCATCAAGTTCTCCAGCCGCAAAGTCGACGCTATGCCGTTGCCGCGGCCGCTCTACGAGATATTCGTCTATTCGCCGCGGGTTGAAGCCGTGCATCTTCGCTTCGGCAAGGTGGCGCGCGGCGGCATTCGCTGGTCCGACCGGCCGCAGGATTTCCGCACCGAGATCCTCGGCCTGGTCAAGGCGCAGAACGTCAAGAACGCGGTGATCGTGCCGGTCGGCGCCAAGGGCGGCTTCGTGCCGAAATTTCTGCCGGCCGGGGGGCCTCGCGAGGCCATACAGGCGGAAGGCGTCGCCACCTACAAGATGTTCATCTCGACGCTGCTCGACATCACCGACAATATCGGCCCGGGCCGCGCCGGCGTGATCCCGCCACCCGGCGTCGTGCGCCGCGACAGCGACGATCCCTACCTCGTGGTGGCGGCCGACAAGGGCACGGCGACGTTCTCCGACATCGCCAACGACCTGGCGATCGCGCATGATTTCTGGCTCGGCGATGCCTTCGCCTCCGGCGGGTCCACTGGCTACGATCACAAGAAGATCGGCATCACCGCGCGCGGCGCCTGGGAATCGGTCAAGCGCCATTTCCGCGAGATGGACGTCAATATCGCCACTACGCCTTTCACGGTCGTCGGGGTCGGCGACATGTCCGGCGATGTATTCGGCAACGGTATGTTGCGCGAGACAACGACCAAGCTCGTTGCCGCTTTCGATCACCGCGATATTTTCATCGATCCCGACCCCGATCCGGAGCGGAGCTTTGCCGAGCGCAAGCGCATGTTCGAACTGCCGCGTTCGAGCTGGCAGGATTTTGACAAGTCGGTCATTTCCAAAGGCGGCGGCGTCTATCCGCGCAAGGCCAAGGACGTCAGGCTTTCGCCCGAAGCGCAAAAGCTGCTCGGCGTCGGCGAACATCTGACGCCGCAGGAGCTTATCCGCGCCATCCTCAAAGCGCCGGTCGACCTGATTTTCTTCGGCGGCATCGGCACCTATGTCCGCGCCTCCGACGAGACCGACGAATCGGTGGGCGACCGCGCCAATGATGCGGTTCGCGTCGCCGGCAAGGACCTGCGCTGCAGGGTGATCGGCGAAGGCGCCAATCTCGGCATGACGCAGCGCGGCCGCATCGAGGCGGCATTCCGCCAGATCCGGCTCAATACCGACGCGATCGACAATTCGGCCGGCGTCAATACCTCCGACATGGAGGTCAATATCAAGATTGCTCTGAGCATTCCCGTGCGCGACGGCCGTCTCACGATGGACGCGCGCAACGCGCTTCTGGCCGAGATGACCGATGAAGTCGCCCATCTCGTGCTGCGCAACAATTATCTGCAGACGCTGGCGCTCTCGCTTGCCGAACGCCGCGGCCTGGAGGATTTCGGCTTTCTGCAGCGCCTGATCCAGACGCTGGAAGCGCGCGGCCTGCTTGACCGCGCCGTGGAATATCTGCCCGACGACATGCAGCTCGCCGAGCGGCGGCGGCGATCGGAGCCGTTCACCCGGCCCGAGCTCTCGGTGCTGCTCGCTTATGCCAAGCTGACGCTCTACGACGATCTCCTCGAATCCGCCGTCCCGGATGATCCTTATCTTGCGCGCGAACTGGCGCGGTATTTTCCGAAGCCGATCGCCGCACGCTACCCGGACGCGCTCGAACATCATCGCCTGCGCCGCGAAATCATCGCCACCCATCTGGCCAACTCGATGATCAACCGCGGCGGTCCGTCGCTGATGGTGCGTATCGCCGACCAGACCGGCGCCGTCCCGGCTTCAATTGCCGCAGCCTTCGCCGCCGTGCGCGACAGTTACGGCATGACCGCGCTCAATGGCGCGATCGACGAACTCGACAACCGGATTTCCGGCAAATTGCAACTTGAACTCTATGCGGCGGTACAGGATCTGCTGCTCGACCGGATTATATGGTTCCTGCGCAATGTCGACCTTTCAAAAGGCCTTGCCGATGTGGTGGCGCATTACCGCGACGGCATTGCCGCGGTCAGCGCGGCGCTTGACGATGCGCTATCCCAGAATTTCCGTGACGTGTGTGCCGCGCGCCGCCAGGAACTCACGACCGCCGGCGTGCCTGATGATCTTGCCGCCAGCATCGCCAACCTGCGGGCGCTCACTGCCGCTCCCGATATCGTTCTGGTCGCCGATCGCACCGGCAAGCCGATCAGCGAGGTTGCCGCGACCTATTTTGCCGCCGGCACGTTCTTTCGGCTTGACCGTATCGCCAATGCCACCGGCAATATTCCAATCGCCGATTATTTCGACCGCCTGGCGCTCGATCGCGCGCGGGATTCTGATCGGCGATGCCGAGCGCCGGCTCACCGCCGCCATGGTCGGCAACGGCGCGGCTGGCGCCGGCGCCGTTGAAGCCTGGGTGGAGACGCGCAAAAACGAGGTGGAGCGCATCCGCGCGGCGATCCACGAAATTGCCAATTCCGGGCTCACGCTATCGAAGCTCTCTGTCGCCGCAAGCCTGCTCGGAGATCTGGTGAAAGACTGAGATGCTTCGAGAAGCTGTCCGGCGCGGCCATGGCAGTAAGCGTCATGGCAGCAAGCATCACGGCAGTCAGCATCGCGGCAGCAAGCTTCACGCAAAAAAGAACCCCAAGCAACTACGCGCTTGGGGTCCTTAAGTTGTTGCCTCAACTCAGGCTTATCTGACCGGACGACGGGGTGTCGGGGGATGGGGGAGCCGCCCGGTCGGCCTTCATGAACAGCAAATAGGAACGCGCGGCGGCGATGCAACGCGGATCACGGTTAAGTGTTTTCGACTGCGGCAAAACGCGCAAGTGGCGATAAGCGATGCAATGCAACAGAGCAGCCGGTTTGTTCGCGCATGCCGGGCGTCCTAACCCAGATCGCGGCTCGCATTGGACAGGCCGTAACGGTGTAAATCGGCGCCATTGATATCGAGCCACGCCTTGGCGCGCCCATGATCCGGACAGAGCCGTTGCACCACGCGCCAGAATTTCGCCGAGTGGTTCATCTCGACGAGGTGCGCCACTTCGTGCGCGGCGAGATAATCGAGTACGTATCCCGGCGCTAAAATGAGCCGCCACGAAAACGACAGCATGCCGGTGGTCGAACAGGAACCCCAGCGGCTCGACTGGTCGCGCACGGTGACTCGCCGGATGGGAAAGCCGAGGTCGCGCGCGTGGCGGAGGCTGGCAGCTTCCAAATCGCGCTTGGCTTCGCGCCGCAGGAAGTCGGCAACGCGACGGTCGACATGCGGCCCGTGCCCGGCGACACACAACAGACGGTCGCCGGTCGCTTCCACCTCGGTCCACACCGTGCCGCGCGCGGATGGGCGATGCGCGATCCGGTGCGGCATACCGCGCAACGGGATCACGACGCCGTGTGTGAACGGCACCGCTTCGGGCAACCGCCTGAGCCGCGCTGCAATCCAGGCGCCGTGCTTCTGGGCGAACTCGCGCGCTTCCTTGACGGTGCCGCGCGGCGGAATCGTCAGGATGACTTCGCGGGTTGGCGATTGGATGCGCAGCGTGTAGCGCCGCGCCTGGCGGTGCCGCCGCAATCTCACGGCGTAATCGGCGCCGTCGAAAACGACTGCGATGGTCTGCGGCTCGCTAGGGCGACGATAGAGCAGTGCATGCAGCGGCATGGCGGAGCACCCCGAATCTATCGCGGCGATACTGCCACATTGGCACGGGCTGTTGCGAGATTTGAGTTGTGCGGCGTTTGCCGGTCAGACGGTATGCAGCGCGACGCCGTTGCCCGACGATCGGGTGCCGGCCCCGTTCCGGCCGGTGCGGTTCGCCTGGCTCATCGACAGCACGAAATCGGCGATGCGCGGTGCAATTTCCGAGCGGAAGCGCGAACCGTTGAACACGCCGTAATGTCCGACGCCTGGCTGCAGCCAGTGCGCTTGGCGATCGGGCGGAATGTTGACGCACAGGCGGTGCGCCGCCTCGGTCTGGCCGACGCCGGAAATGTCGTCGTGCTCGCCCTCGATGGTGAGCAGCGCCGTGCGCTTGATCCGGCTCGGATCGACGAGGCGGCCGCGATGCGTCATCTCGCCCTTGGGCAGGGCCTGGCGCACGAAGACGGTATCGACCGTCTGCAAATAATATTCCGCCGAGAGATCCATCACCGCGAGGTATTCGTCGTAGAACTCTTTGTGCTTGCCCGCCGAGTCGCCGTCGCCGCGCACCAGATTGAGGAACAATTGCTTGTGCGCCTCGATGTGGCGTTCGAGGTTCATGCTGACGAAGCCGTTGAGCTGCAAAAAGCCGGGATAGACGTCGCGCATGAAGCCGGGATTCGGAAACGGCACCTTGGTGATGACGTGGGTGCGGAACCAATCGCTGCCGCGCTTCTGCGCCAGCATATTGACCGCCGTCGGGTTCGATCGCGTGTCGATCGGACCGCCCATCAGGATCATCGAGGTCGGCACGTAAGGATCGTCATCCGCCTCCATGAGAGCGACCGCCGCCATGACCGGGACCGACGGCTGGCACACTGCGACAACGTGCGTGTCGCCGCCGAGCGCGTGCAGGATCGAAATCACGTAGTCGATGTAATCGTCGAGATCGAAGCCGCCCTCCGACAGCGGGACCATGCGCGCATCGACCCAGTCGGTGACGTAAACCTCGTGATTGGGCAGAAACGCCTCGACCGTGCCGCGCAACAATGTTGCAAAGTGGCCCGACATCGGGGCGACGATGAGCAGCTTCGGCTGCGGCCGCTTCGGGGCATGTTCGAAAACGCGCTCGAAATGGACGAGCTTGCAGAACGGCCGTTCCCAGACCGTGGTGGCCTGCACCGGCACGCGTTCGCCACCCACCAGCGTCGAATCGATGCGCCATTCCGGCCGGCCGTAACGGCGCGTCGATCGCTCGAACAGTTCGCACGCTGCAGCGACAGTTTTGCCGTAGGTGGTGAAGGAGAGCGGGTTGACAGGATTTTTGAAGAACAGCCGGGTCGCATCGGCCCAAGCCCGCGACGGATTGAGGGCGGCGTGACTCATTTCGTAGAACCAGTACAGCGGCGCTGAAAGAATAACACCGTTGTCGCCTGGCTCCGCAGGCGCGCCGCCGAACTCTCCAATGGCCATGGATGAACCTTGCCCGGCTTGCTGCAGTGCAGCATTGTGACGAGGGTATGTCATACCCCCAATATAAAAGCAATTTTCTCTTTATTCGTTACCCAACGGGGTCAACGCTTCGCTGCTATTCGCAGCGCACATAGCCTGCCTTCGTTTCCGACCTGGAACCTATTCACCGGTCTGCATCAGCGTGCCGTGGCGCCGGGCGCTCTGCAGCAGTTTGAGAGAGCCGAAGACGCCGGCCGCAAACAGCACCGCGTTGAGGCCCAGCGCATCGAGCATCAGATCGCCGCGAAACTGCTGATGGACCAGGAGCGAGCGCATGCCCTCAAATACATAAGTAGGGGGTAATGCCCATGCCACCGGCTGCAGCCAGACCGGTAGCGTCGTGACAGGGTAGTAGACGCAGGTCAGCGGCATGAACAAAAACATGATCGACCAGGCGAAATTTTCCGCGCCCATGCCGTTGCGCAGGATCAGGCCCGAGACGAAAATGCCGATCGCCCAGCTCGTCAGCATCAGATTGAAAAAGAAGGCGACCAGTGCGAGTCCCAGCCCGTAAAGATTGAAACCGAAGAAACCGATGGCGAGAAACGTCACCGGGACGGCGCCAATCGACAGCCGCACCACGCTCATCACCATCAACGCGGTAATGAATTCGGCGGGCCGCAGCGGGCTCATCATCAGGTTGCCGAGATTGCGCGACCACATTTCTTCCAGGAATGAGATCGAAAAGCCAAGCTGGCCGCGGAACAGGATATCCCAGAGCAGTACCGCGCCGATGAACGTTCCGCCGGCGCGGGCGAAGAAGCCGGCATTGCTGGTGATGTAGTATTGCAGGAAACCCCAGGTGACCATCTGCACCGTCGGCCAATAGACGAGGTCGAGGAGCCGCGGCCACGACGAGCGCAATAGGTACCAGTACCGCAGCATCATCGCGCCGATGCGTCGTGGCGATACCGCGTAGGCGCTCTCGGCTCGTGCGATCATTGCGCCGCCTCGACTTCGGCGCCGTTGCCGCGCGCCACGTCGAGAAAAACCTCTTCGAGCGTGCGCCTGCCGTACCGCGCCAATAGCTTCGCCGGCGTATCGTCACCCTCGATGCGGCCGCGCTTCATGATGATGACGCGCTGGCAAAGCCGCTCGACCTCTGCCATGTTGTGCGATGCCAGCAGCACCGTGGCGTGGCGCTCGCGGCAATAATTCTCAAGACGCGAGCGCACCCAATCCGCCGTGTCCGGATCGAGCGAGGCGGTCGGCTCGTCGAGCAAAAGCACATCGGGGTCGTTGATCAGCGCCTTGGCGAGCGAAACACGCGTCTTCTGCCCGGCCGAAAGCCGTCCGGTCGGGCGGTCGAGCAGGTCGGTGAGACTGAGCTGGCGTCCAAGCTCGGCAATGCGGCCGCGCAGGTCCGCGACGCCGTAAAGCATGCCGAACACCGTCAGGTTTTGCCGTACGGTCAATCGCATCGGCACTTCGACATAGGGGCTTTCGAAATTCATGCGATGCAGCACGCGATAGCGGTGTCTGGGCATTTCGGCGCCAAGCACCGTGACGCGACCCGACGTCGGCGTTACCAGGCCCATGATGGTGGCGATGGTCGTCGTCTTGCCGGCGCCGTTGCCGCCGAGCAGGCCCGTAATGGTGCCCGGCTCCAGCGCGAACGAAATGTCGTCGACCGCCGGAACGGTCTTGTAGATTTTGACGAGGCGTTCGACTGTTATGGCAGGGGCGCCCGGCATCGCGCACATGTGGCGCGCTCAGCCATCCGAAGCAAGAGGCCAAGCATGCAGTGCCGCGAGTGGTCCGGCATCGAATAAGGTGGCAAAGGGGACGTGACCGGGAATTCGAGGGAGGACGGTGTGGGCACCATTTCGCTGGCGCAGGCCGAGCGCATTATCAATGCCGCGATCGAGCGCGGTGCGGCGCTCAATTGCCGGCCGTTGAGCGTGATCGTGGTCGAGCCGGGCTGCAAGGTGAAGGCATTCAAGAAAGAAGACGGTTCGTCGATGATCCGCTTCGAAATGGCCTACGGCAAAGCCTATGCGGCCCTGTCGCTCGGCCGCAGCTCAAAGCTGGTGCGCGAGCGGGCGCAGGAGAAGCCGATCTTCATGCGCTATCTGATAGCCGCCAGCGATGAGCAGATTTTTCCCGAGGGCGGTGGCATGTTGATCCGCGACGGTGACGGCGAAGTCATCGGTGCGGTCGGCGTGACCGGCGATACCGAGGATCGCGACGAGGAGATAGCGGTTCACGGCATCCATGCCGCGGGGCTCAAGACCGATGCCGACTGCGCCGGCATGGGGCGCCGCGTGGGATTGCCGAAGACAAGCTGAAGCAAGCTTCGCAAAGCGGGCGCCGCGTATCGAAACGATCACGTTCAAACCAGCCTAGAGAAACCTCATGAAAATCGGACTTTTCGACCATGTCGAATACGGCGATCGGCCGCTGACAACGCTGTTCGACGAACGCTTGCGCTTCGTCGAGGCGGCCGATGCCGCCGGCATGTACTGCCTGCAGGTTGCCGAACATCACGCCACGCCGCTTAACATGGTGCCGGTGCCCGGTGTCTACCTCGGCGCGGTGGCGCGCGCGACCGAGCGGATGCGGCTGGGGCCCCTGGTTTATCTCCTGCCGCTCTATTCGCCGCTGCGCATGATCGAGGAAATCTGCATGCTCGATCATTTGAGCCACGGCCGGCTCGATGTCGGCGTCGGCCGCGGCGTGTCGCCGTATGAATTGAAATATCACAAGGTCGAGCACGATCAGTCGCGCGAGATTTTCTTTGACGCGTTCGATTGCGTCAGCGCCGGCCTTAAGACGGATTTGCTGACATACAAAGGCGACCATTACGTTTACGAGAATGTGCCAATCGCGCTGCGGCCGCTGCAACAGCCGCACCCGCCGTTCTGGTACGCCTCATCCAACGAGATCGGCTCGACCTGGGGCGGCGAGCAGGGCCTGCATTACGTCACGTTGGGGCCGACGCCCTTCGCGAAGAAAAACATCGACGCCTACAAAGCAGCGCTGGCTAAGCGCGGTGCGCCGGTGCAACCCAAGGCGGAATTTTCCGGCGGCGCGGCGATCGGCGTGCAGCGCCATATTTTCGTCGCCGATACCGATGCCGAGGCCCGCCGCTTCGGCAAGCCGGCCATGGACCGGCACCTCGAACACATCAACTGGCTGCGCGCCAAGCACGGTCAGACCGGGCCGACCAGCCGCCTGAACGTGGAGCGCGGCGCGGATTTTGAGGCCTGTCTGGCCGACGGCACCGCCATCGCCGGCTCGCCGCAGACCGTGCGCGCCGAGATCGAAAAGCAGGTCAAGGAACTCGGGGTCAATTATCTGTTGACCTATCTCTTCCTTGGCACGATGTCGTTCAAGGACGCGATGCGCTCGCTGGATCTGTTCAGCACCGAGGTCATGCCGCATCTGGAAAAGCTGTGACCGCCGCCGGAGAGATTACTTCCCCGTGTCGTGTGCCGCCTGCTTGTGATCGGCGCGCAGCGCGTCGGGGTGCGGCATTGCGATGACGTTATATCCGGAATCGACAAAATGGATTTCGCCGGTGACCCCGGTCGAGAGGTCCGACAGCAGATAGAGTCCGGCGCCACCGAGGTCGTCGAGTGAAACGCCGCGGCCGAGCGGCGAGTGCCGCTGCTGGAAGGCGAACATCATCCGCGCGTCGCCGATGCCGGCGCCCGCCAGCGTGCGGATCGGTCCCGCCGAGATCGCGTTGACGCGGATGCGGTTGCCGCCGAAATCGACGGCGAGATAACGCACCGACGCTTCCAGCGCCGCCTTGGCGACGCCCATGGCGTTGTAATTCGGCATTGCCCGCAAGCCGCCGTTGTAGGTCAGCGTCAACAGGGCGCCGCCGTTCGGCATCATGGCGGCGGCGCGCTTTGCCGCCTCAGTGAAGGAGAAACACGAGATCAGCATGGTGTGGAGAAAATTCTCGCGCGTGGTGTCGGCATAGCGGCCGGTCAGTTGCGTCTTGTCGGAAAAAGCGATGGCGTGGACGAGGAAATCGAGCGTCCCCCAGGCGCGGCCGAGTTCGGCAAAGACGGCATCGACCGAGTCGATATTTTCGACGTCACACGGCAATACCAGGTCGGCGTCGATGGAAGCCGCCAGTGGCTTCACGCGCTTGCCGAGTGCTTCGCCCTGATAGGTGAACGCAAGCTTGGCGCCGTGAGCGGCCAGCGTCCGCGCAATACCCCAGGCAATCGAGTGATCGTTGGCGACCCCCATGACCAGGCCGCGCTTGCCCTGCATCAGCCCCGGCACGTCAAGCATCCGGATGCTTGAAGACGACAGAAGCGTTGGTGCCGCCGAAGCCAAACGAATTGGACAGGACGCAACCGAGCTTCACATTGTCCTGACGCGCGCGCACGATCGGCATATCGGCAAAAGCCGGGTCGAGCTTATCGATATTGGCGCTCTCGCAGATGAAGCCGGAATTCATCATCAGCAGCGAATAGATCGCCTCTTGCGCCCCGGCAGCGCCGAGCGAATGGCCGGTCAGCGACTTGGTTGCCGAGATCGGCGGACATTTGGCGCCGAACACCTCGCGGATCGCCTCGATCTCCTTCAAATCGCCGATCGGCGTCGAGGTGGCGTGGGGATTGATGTAATCGACCGCCGGCGCGACGGTTGCCAGGGCCATTTTCATGCAGCGCATGGCGCCTTCGCCCGACGGCGCCACCATGTCGGCGCCATCGGAGGTCGCGCCGTAGCCGGAGACTTCCGCGTAAATCTTGGCGCCGCGCGCCTTGGCGTGGTCAAACTCTTCGAGCACCAGCACGCCGGCGCCGCCGGCAATGACGAAGCCGTCGCGATCGACGTCATAGGCGCGCGAGGCTTTGTCGGGCGTCTGGTTGAAACCCGACGACATGGCGCCCATGGCATCGAACAGCACCGACAGCGTCCAATCCAGTTCCTCGCAGCCGCCGGCGAAGATCATGTCCTGCTTGCCGACCTGAATGGTCTCGTAAGCATTGCCGATGCAATGGTTCGAGGTCGCGCAGGCTGACGAGATTGAGTAGTTGACGCCCTTGATCTTGAACCAGGTCGCGAGCGTTGCCGAAGCGGTCGAAGACATTGCTTTCGGCACAGCGAAGGGGCCGACCCGTTTGGGACCCTTGCTGCGGGTGATGTCGGCGCTCTCGACGATGGTCCGCGTCGATGGCCCGCCTGAACCCATGATGATGCCGGTTCGCTCGTTCGACACATCGGTGTCGTCAAGCCCCGCGTCGCGGATCGCCTGCTCCATGGCGACATGGTTCCAGGCGGCGCCGCCGCCCAGAAAACGCATGGCGCGGCGATCGATCGCTTCGCTCGGATCGAGCGTCGGTGCGCCGTGCACCTGGCAGCGGAAACCGAGCTCGGCGTATTTGTCGGCGCGGACGATGCCCGATTTCGCTTCACGCAGCGAAGCGAGCACTTCCTGCGTGTTGTTGCCGATGGACGAGACGATGCCCATCCCGGTGACGACCACGCGTTTCATGTTTGCCTCGTTAGGCTGGTCATTATTGTTGGAGCGTGACTTTCCGAAACCGGTGGCCAACCGCCGCATTTTCGGGATCACGTACCTTCGGATGCGCCGCAAACGGTGGCGAGGTTCTGAGCGGATACGCTAGGCGCCGTTCGGTTCCGGCTCCACGTTGCGGAACAGACCGACCTTGAGATCGAGCGCACGATAAATAATCGAACCGTCCGCGGAGAGCCAGCCGTCGGCGATGCCGAGAACGAGCTTCGAGCGCATCACGCGCTTGATGTCGATGCCATAGACGATGTTTTTCATCGTCGGCAGCACCTGCCCGGAAAACTTGATTTCACCCATGCCAAGGGCACGGCCTTTGCCGGGGGAGCCGACCCAGCCCAGGAAGAAGCCAAGCAGCTGCCACAGCGCATCAAGGCCAAGGCAGCCGGGCATGACCGGATCGCCCTTGAAGTGACAGGGAAAAAACCACAGGTCCGGTTTGAGTTCGAGCACCGCGCGCACCAGCCCTTTGCCGTATTCGCCGCCGACTTCGGCGATTTCTGAAATGCGATCGAACATCAGCATCGGTGGCAGCGGTAGTTGCGGGCCTTCGGCAAAAAGCTCGCCGCGGCCGCACGCCAGCAGATCCTCGTATTCGAAGTTAGAACGACGCTCCTGCATGGTCAGTCCAGCTCCGCCGTTTCCGGCCCAGGGTTTAATCCCTAACATATTGGGACAATGCGGCAAAGCGCATCCCCCTGTGGCGGCCCCGCCACGGTGGGAAATCCGCCTCGCAGCGTGATGGCGAGACAGTTGCAGCAGGCGCAGGCGGGCGTATAATGATTTCACTTGCAACGATATTTTCGGCCTGACCGCCGCTTGGTGCTTTATGTCACAATCGAGTTCATTCCCGTTCCGGACCCCTGTCGCCACGAGCCCGCATCCACTGCCGGCACGTGCCGATCTTACGGGATGCCCTTGGCACGACGTTAAAGCCAAGCTCCGCGACGTCGGCTTGCGGCCGACGCGGCAACGCATGGCGCTGGGCTGGATCTTGTTCGCCAAAGGCGACCGCCATGTGACCGCGGAAATGCTCTACGAGGAGGCGTCGCACGCCAAAGTGCCGGTGTCGCTCGCCACGGTCTACAATACGCTGCATCAGTTCACCGAGGTGGGCCTGTTGCGCCAAGTCGCGGTGGACGGCTCGAAGGCCTATTTCGACACCAATAATTCCGAGCATCACCACTTCTTCGTCGAAGACCAGAATGATCTGATGGATATCCCGTCGAGCGACGTGGTCGTCGGCAAGGCCCCGGTTCCGCCGGAGGGCTATGAAATCGCCCGCATCGACGTTGTGGTGCGGCTGCGGCGCAAGCGCTGAACGCTCGGCCAAAACTCGCGCTCATCTATTTCAGGTTCCTTGGCGGCAGGCGAATCATCGCCGCGCCCGGGGCTTATTGACGCGTCTGTTGCAACAGGCGTGACACCGAAGATTACGAGAAAACGCCGGTCTGGCGCGGGGCTTTTGGTCATCGGGCCCAGCCACAATTATATGGTTGCCATTTAGCAAAACTGATATATTATACATCAATTCTAAAGCTTTTGCATGATAACCTCAGGCCAGCTCCGGGCGTCGCGCGCCCTCCTCGGTATCGATCAGCGCACGCTCGCTGAATCGGCGGGCCTGTCATTGCCGACCATCCAGCGCATGGAAGCGAGCGATGGGGTCATTCGCGGCAACGTCAATTCGCTCATGAAGCTCGTTGCAGCGCTCGACGGTCTCGGCATCGACTTGATTGCGGACAACAGTGCAAGCCAAAGCGGCGGTCGCGGCGTCCGGCTCAGGAGGGCGGCGCCGTGACCCTGACGATCGTCCTTGGTTGCGCCGCCGCGCTGTTGGTTCTCGCGCCGCTTGCGGTAGCGCTGGGACGTTCGATTGCGGCCACGCGTCTGGTATATGGCGCGAGCATGGTCGTGACGGCGATATCGCTCGCCGCCGCGCTGGCGCATCTTCTCGGTGCGGCGGCGCCCGAAGCCGTCACATTGCCGGTCGGCGTGCCTTGGCTTGGCGCGCATTTGCGTATCGACGCGCTCTCCGCCTTCTTTCTCGTCGTAGTCGATCTCGGTGCGATGAGTGCGAGCCTGTTCGCGCTCGGCTACGGCCAGCACGAGACGGCGCCGGAGCGGGTACTGCCGTTTTACCCGGCCTTTCTTGCCGGCATGACGCTCGTCCTGATCGCCGACGACGCCTTCACGTTCCTCTGCTCCTGGGAATTCATGTCGCTCACCTCATGGGCGCTGGTGGTGTCGCATCATCGTGTCCCGGAAAACGTGCGCGCCGGTTACGTCTATCTGATCATGGCGAGCTTCGGCACGCTCGCTCTGCTGCTCGCCTTCGGCCTGCTCGCCGGAGCTGACGGCCTCTACACCTTCGCGCAAATGCGCGCCGTGCATCCTACCGCGGCGCTCGGCGCCGTGGTGCTCTTCCTGACGCTCGTCGGGGCGGGCTCCAAGGCCGGTCTGGTGCCGTTGCATGTGTGGCTGCCGCTCGCCCATCCGGCGGCGCCAAGTCATGTCTCCGCCTTGATGAGCGGGGTGATGACCAAAGTCGCTGTCTACGGCTTCGTGCGGATCGTCTTCGAACTCGTCGGCGAACCGGCATGGTGGTGGAGCATCGTTGTGCTCGCAATCGCCGGCGTGACCACGGTCATGGGGGTGCTTTATGCGCTCATGCAGCATGATCTCAAGCGCCTGCTCGCCTATCACACGGTAGAAAACATCGGCATCATTTTCATCGGGCTCGGACTGGCGCTCGCATTCAAGGCGCAGGGTATGCTGTTCGCCGCGGCGTTGGCGTTCACCGCCGCGCTCCTGCACGTGTTCAACCATTCACTGTTCAAAAGCCTGTTGTTCTTCGGCGCTGGCGCGGTGCTCTCCGCGACGGGCGAGCGCGACATGGAGCGTCTCGGCGGCCTCATTCACCGCCTGCCGCAGACCGCATTTGTTTTTCTCGTCGGTTGCGCAGCGATCTCGGCTTTGCCGCCGCTCAACGGCTTCGTCTCCGAATGGCTCACCTTCCAGGCCATCCTGCTCAGTCCGCAACTGCCGGTGTGGGGTCTAAAGCTTCTGGTGCCGGCGATCGGCGCGCTGTTGGCGCTCTCCGCAGCGCTTGCGGCCGCTTGTTTCGTCAAAGCCTATGGCGTGACGTTTCTCGGCCGCCCGCGCAGCCGTGCTGCAGAAGCGGCTTCGGAAACCGATATGTTCTCGCGCGCCGCAATGATGCTTCTGGCTATGCTTTGCCTGCTTGCCGGGATTTTTCCTGGCGCTTTCATCGACGCACTGAGACCGGTCAGCACCCTGCTGATCGGCTCGCCTATGCCGGCGCAAATCGGCGATCAGTGGCTGTCGATCGTGCCGATCGCCGCAAGCCGCAGCTCATACGACGGGTTCCTCGTGTTCCTGTTCATGGTCGTTTCAGGCTCGCTTGCGGCGCTCGCGATTCACCGTCTCGCCTCGCACCGGCTGCGCCGCGCTCCGGCGTGGGATTGCGGTTATCCCGACGCGAGCCCGGTGACGCAATATACGGCCGCGAGCTTTGTGCAGCCGATCCGGCGGGTATTCGGCACCGTCGTTTTCCTGGCTCGCGAACAATGCGACATGCCGGCGCCAGGCGATATGCGGCCGGCGCGGCTCACGGTGCAATTGCGCGATCTCGTCTGGGATACGCTCTACGCACCGCTCGTCCTCGGCGTCGGCTTTGCCGCCGATCATCTCAATCGTTTGCAGTTTCTCACCATTCGTCAGTTCCTCAGCCTGGTGTTCGCCGCGCTGGTGATCCTGCTTGTGATTCTGGCGCTATGACCCTGCTCACCAACCTCATAGTGCAGGGCGTTCAAATGCTGGTAGTGCTGTCACTGGCGCCGCTCTTTACCGGCTTCGTGCGCAAGGTGAAGGCGCGGCTGTTGCGGCGGCAAGGTCCGCCGCTGATCCAGCCCTATCGCGATCTCGTACGGCTCATGCGCAAGGAGGTTGTGCTGGCGCACAACGCCTCCTGGCTGTTCCGCGTCAGCCCCTATCTGATTTTTGCGGCGACCTGGGTCGCCGCGTCCCTGGTGCCGACCTTTCGGACCGGCCTTATGTTCTCGTGGTCGGCCGATCTGATCGCCATTATCGCACTCCTCGGCAGCGCGCGCTTCTTTCTGGCGCTCGCCGGCCTCGATGTCGGCACCAGTTTCGGCGGCATCGGATCGAGCCGCGAAGTCATGGTCGCCTCGCTGGCCGAGCCGGCGATGATCATGATCGTGTTCACAGTGGCGCTGATTGCCGGCTCGACCCAGCTTTCCACGATGGCCGAATTCACGGCGTCTTCGGCGGTCGGGCTGCGCGTTTCGCTCGGCCTTGGGCTTGTCGCGCTCATCATGGTGGCGATCGCGGAGAATGGCCGCATTCCGGTCGACAATCCGGCGACACATCTCGAACTGACGATGGTTCACGAAGCGATGGTGCTCGAATATTCCGGCCGGCATCTGGCGCTGATCGAGCTTTCGGCATCGCTCAAACTTTTGCTCTATGTTTCGTTGATCGCCTGTCTGTTCGTTCCCTGGGAAATCGAATCGGCGGGGGCATCATTGGCGATGCTCGCCTCTGGAATCCTCGCCTACGCCGCCAAACTTGCCGTAGGCGGCTTCCTTCTGGCGCTGTTCGAAACCTCGATCGCCAAAATGCGTGTATTTCGTGTCCCGGAATTTCTCGGCGCGGCTTTAATGCTTGGCCTGTTGGCGACGCTCCTGCGCTTCGTTTCGGGGAGCTTCTGATGACCGGCATCGACTTCGACATAGCCCATCTGCTCGCCGGATCGCTCGTGCTGGTGAGCTTTCTTGAGCTTTATCAGAACCGGCTTTACGCGCTGCTCAACGTCTATGCCCTGCATGCCTTGATATTGGCGGCTTCGGTCGCCTGGCAGGCGCTCATTCAGGATGCGCCGCATCTCTATGTCACCGCCGCGATCGCGCTAATTTTCAAGGCGATTATCATTCCCGTGGCGCTGCACCGCATGATCGTCCAACTCGGCATCCATCGCGAGATTGAAAAAGTGGTCGGCGTCGGCTTCGCCATGCTTGCCGGCATCGGGTTGGTGGCGTTGTCGATGGTCGTCATGCTGCGAGTTACCCAGGAAGCCGATCCGCTGGCGCGCGAGGATCTGGCATTCGCGCTCTCGGTCGTTCTGCTCGGCCTGTTGATGATGGTGACGCGGCGCAATGCCGTTAGCCAGGTGGTGGGCTTCATGTCGCTCGAAAACGGCCTGGTGCTGGCGGCGACTGGCGCCAAGGGCATGCCGCTTGTTGTCGAAATCAGCGTGGCGTTCTCCATCCTGATAGCTTTCATCGTCATCGGAATTTTTCTGTTCCGCATTCGCGAGCGCTTCGACACCGTCGATTTGCAAGCGCTCGACCGTTTCCGCGGAGAGCGCCGATGATGATCGGCGGGTTGGCGATCGATACGCTGCCGGGTGTTTTGGTGGTGCCGGCCGCCGCGGCCGCGGTACTGGCCGTGCTGCCCAACTACCGCGTTTCGGCGCGGCTCAACGTATTGGCGACGTCGCTGACGTTGATCTGCGCGCTCTCCCTGTTCTTCGCAAAACCGCAAGCCGGTTCTTATCTCCTCCTCGACGATCTCAATGGCACGTTCATCGTGCTGACGACATTCGTGGGCTTCACTACCAGCATATTCAGCGCAAGCTATATCGGCCACGAACTGGAGATCGGCCGCCTCACGCCGGCTTCGGTGCGCTTTTACCACGCCATGTATCAGGTCCTGATGTTTGCGATGAATCTCGCGCTCATCGCCAACAATATCGGCCTGATGTGGGTGGCGATCGAGCTTGCCACACTGACCACCGTGCTCATGGTCGGCATTTACCGTACGCACGAAGCGCTCGAAGCGGCATGGAAGTATTTCATCCTCGGCAGCGTCGGCATCGCGCTCGCGCTGTTCGGCACCATCCTGATCTACATGGCGGCGCGGCCGGTCGTCGGCGAAGGTCTGGACGCCATGGTCTGGTCGATACTCGTGACCCGCGCCAGCGCCTTCGATCCTGCGCTGCTCAACGTTGCCTTTGTATTTCTGCTGCTTGGTTACGGTACCAAAGTCGGTCTCGCGCCGCTGCACGCCTGGCTGCCCGACGCCCATGCCGAGGGGCCGACGCCGATCTCGGCGGTGCTGTCGGGATTACTGCTGAACGTCGCGCTCTATGCGCTGTTGCGCTTTAAAATGCTGCTGGCGACGAACACGGCGGCGATCGCGCCCGGCCCACTGATGGTGACACTTGGATTGATCTCGCTCGTGTTCGGGGCGTTCATGCTTTATCGCAGGCGCGACATCAAGCGCATGTTCGCGTATTCGTCGATCGAGCATATGGGCATTATCACCTTCGCCTTCGGCATGGGTGGGCCGGTCGCCAATTTCGCCGGCCTGCTGCACATGACCATGCATTCGCTCACCAAGTCCGCGATTTTCTTCGCCGTCGGCCATGTCGCTCAAGTCAAAGGTACCCAGCGTATCGCCGATATGGGGGGTCTCACCGAGACCCATCCGGTGCTTGGCTGGGGCCTGATCCTTGGTGTCGTCGCAATCGCCGGTCTGCCGCCGCTGGGCGTTTTCATGAGCGAATTCCTGGTGGTGAGTTCGACCTTCGCGCGCGCACCGCTGCTCGCGCTCATCCTGGTGTTCGGCATCCTGATCGCGCTCGCGGGCCTGTTTTTGCGGCTCAACAGCATCGCGTTCGGCGAACCGCGCGGTCCCAGCGCCAAGGCGCAGGCGTCCTATGTGCCGATGTTTGCGCATCTAGCACTGGTCCTGATGGCCGGCGTCTATTTGCCGCCCGCGCTGGTCGGCTGGTTCATGAGCGTCGCCAAGGTCCTGGGATAGCGCGCATGGGGCCATTGAACGAAATCATCGCGCAGGGCCGCCGCGTGGAAGCGCATCGGCCGTGGCCACGCGTCGTCGTAACGGCGGACGGCTGGCGCGCCGCCGCGGAGAACCTTGCCGCCGGAGATGGCACGCTGCTCGGCCTCTGGGGCGATGCAAATGGGTCCGCTACGGTGCACATGGCGGTCCTCGATCACGGCACCAAAGAAATCGCCGTCCTCAGTCTTGAATGCCCGGACGAAACATTTCCGTCGGTCGGTGCGCTGCATCCGCCCGCCATACGGCTCGAACGCGCGATTCACAGCCTCTTTGGGTATCAGCCGATTGGCGCGCGAGATAGCCGACCCTGGCTCGATTTCGGCTTTTGGGGAATGCAATATCCGCTCGGCGCCCGCGAGCCGGCGCCTGACAGCGGTGCTCCGTATGAATTCCTGCCGGCGGAAGGCGAGAGCCTGCACCAGATTCCCGTCGGCCCAGTGCATGCCGGCATCATCGAGCCGGGACATTTTCGTTTCACCGCTTCGGGCGAGACAGTTGTCCGCCTCGAACAGCGCCTCGGCTATGTGCACAAGGGCATCGGGTCGCTGATGGCGGGCGCCACCCTCGAGCGGGCCGCGCGCCTCGCCGCCCGCGCCTCCGGCGATAGCACTGTCGCTTACGGAATTGCTTTCGCGCACGCGGTGGAGGCGGCGGCGAACATCGAAGCGCCGCCGAGGGCGCAGTATCTGCGTGCGCTGATGGCCGAGTTCGAGCGGCTGGCAAATCATCTCGGCGATATCGGCGCGATCTGCAACGATGCTTCGTTCTCATTGATGCACGCACATTGCGGAATTTTGCGCGAGCGGGTGCTGCGCGCGGCCGGAGACTGCTTCGGCCATCGCCTTATGATGGATCGCGTCGTGCCCGGCGGCGTGACTTGCGACCTTCGTCCTGAAGGAACGGCCGCCATTCACGATGCCTTGCAGCAGATCAGACAGAGATGTCCGCGGCTGGTCGAACTCTATGACAACACCGCGTCGCTGCAGGACCGAACCGTCGGCACCGGGATCGTTCGTCCCGAGCTTGCGCGGCAATTTGGAGCATCCGGGTTCGTAGGTCGTGCCAGCGACCGCAATTTCGACGCGAGAAGAATGCCGGGTTATGCGCCATACCATGACCTCGACTTTGCTGTTCCGGTGCTTACTGCAGGCGATGTCAACGCCCGCGTCTGGATACGCATTCGCGAAGTCGAGCAAAGTCTGGAGTTGATCGACCAGCTTATCGAACGCATGCCGGCGGGACCGATCGCAGTCGCGATCGAGGGCGGCGCCGGCGAAGGCCTGGGTTTTGCTGAAGCTTTCCGCGGTGACGTTCTGGCCTGGGTGCGGCTTGATGGACCGCGGCTTGCCGGCTGCCACCTGCGCGATCCGTCATGGTTCCAATGGCCGCTGCTCGAAGCGGCCATTGAGGGCAACATCGTTGCCGATTTCCCGCTCTGCAATAAATCCTTCAACTGCTCTTATTCGGGTCACGACCTGTGACAAGTGTTACGCGAATGCGGCAACCGGATTTCCATAAACCGCAGAGGCGACTGAAAAGGCATCTATGCGCAGAACGCTCATCGAAAGCCTGACGCACCGGCCGCTAACCGAGGCGCCACCGGCCGCCGACGATGCCGCACTCGCCGAATTGGCGGCGGGCGTTGAGCGGGCGGCACGGCGGCGGCTTGGCCGCAGTCTCGCAATCCGCGAAGTCGATGCAGGTTCGTGCAACGGCTGCGAACTCGAAATCCACGCGCTGAACAATGCGTTCTATGACCTGGAGCGCTTCGGACTGCGCTTTGTCGCGTCGCCACGTCACGCCGATGTGCTGCTGGTGACCGGGCCCGTTACACGAAACATGCGCCAGGCGCTGGAACGGACTTACGTTGCAACGCCGGATCCAAAATGGGTGGTGGCGCTGGGAGATTGCGCGATGGACGGCGGCATTTTTGCGGGCAGCTACGCCGTTGTTGGCGGGGTTTCCGCTGTTGTGCCCGTCGACCTGCACATTCGCGGTTGCCCGCCGCCGCCGGTCGAAATCCTGAAAGGATTGATCGCGTTGTTGGATGCGCAACCGGGAAAACGTCCGTAACCGCGCTAGTCGATCTTCTCGCCCGGATAGACGCCCCACAATTCGGTCTGCTGAATCCAGCCGTCAAACCCCTTGCCGCTGATCTGGCACCAGGTTCCCGTACAGTCTTTGACCGCGCCGAGCACGCCGACCTGCAGGCGTGCGGTCACCGCGCTGGTGGCGTCAGGCTTGTCGTAAAGCACCGCCAGATCGGTCTTGGATTTGAGCTGCACGGCTGCCATGCGCTTTCCCGACAGCAGCGAATGGTAAACCCAACCTTGCGAGCCGTCGGAGTCCCTGATCCGGCGCCAGTCCTCGAATTCAGCGGTGATTTCGACCGGCCAGCCGACCCGGGTATAGATCCAGGAGACGTCGTGGTCCTTGTCCGGGCCATCGCGCACGGTGACGCGGTCCGCTTTGACGCTGACAAAGCGCGGCACCGGCAAGCCGCTCGGCGTCGATTCAGCGGCGCGCACCAGGCCCGCCGTGCAAATCAGCAGAAGGAGGCCGGCCAATGCGGCGCGCGCCAAAACGAGCGGCATGACCGGGGGCAATGTCATCGCGACATGCTCCGATCCCGGCGTCGATGCGCCAGCACGCCGGCATATCCCGGCGCGCTTTGTCGAAGCGCGGCCATCTGGTAGAGAGCTTTTAATGGAGCACCTCCCGGCCGCAGTTTCGGCGAGCGGGGTTAAAGAGACCTGAACGGGCGGATGCGGCAAAAGGGTATTGCAACAGGCTGAATTTACAGGCTGAATTGTTCCGGCCGGATTGCTGAAAATGAGCGCGAGAGGCAGCGAATGGCGACGGGCAAAAAGCCGCTGGTCGTAGTCACCCGCAGGCTGCCGGACGGCGTCGAAATGCGCATGCGCGAACTGTTCGACGCGCGCCTCAACGCCGACGATACGCCTATGAGTCAGGCGCAACTGGTCGAGGCGGCGAAACTCGCCGACGTCATCGTTCCGACGGTGACCGACCACATCGACAAATCCGTGCTCAGTAACTCCGGCGAAAGATTGAAGCTCATCGCCAATTTCGGCAATGGCGTCGATAATATCGACGTGGCGACCGCGGTGCAGCGCGGCATTACGGTCACCAATACGCCCGGTGTGCTCACGGAAGACACCGCCGACATGACCATGGCGCTGATCCTCGCGGTGCCGCGCCGCTTGGCCGAAGGCGCGCAAGTGCTCACCGGCGATCGCGAATGGGGTGGCTGGAGTCCGACCTGGATGCTCGGCCATCGCATCGGCGGCAAGCGTCTCGGCATTGTCGGAATGGGCCGCATCGGCCAGGCGGTGGCCCGGCGCGCGCATGCCTTCGGCCTCAAAATTCACTACTACGACCGCCGCCGCGTTACGCCGGAGCTCGAGGAGGAATTGCACGCGACCTATTGGGAGAGCCTCGATCAGATGCTTGCCCGCATGGACATCATCTCGGTCAACTGCCCGCACACGCCGGCGACCTACCACCTGCTTTCCGCGCGCCGTCTCAAGCTCATCCGTCCCGAAGCCTACATCGTCAACACGGCACGCGGCGAAGTCATCGACGAAAACGCGCTGGCCCGCCTCATCGAATCGGAGGAAATAGCCGGCGCCGGTCTCGATGTGTTCGAGCACGAACCTGCCGTCAGCCCCAAGCTCATCAAGCTCGCGCGCGCCGGCAAGGTCGTGCTGTTGCCGCATCTCGCTTCGGCCACGCTCGAGGGCCGCATCGACATGGGCGAGAAGGTCATCGTCAACATCAAGACCTTCCTCGATGGCCACCGCCCACCGGATCGCGTCCTGCCGTCGATGTTGTAACTAGGAAGGCATCAGTCCCAGCGATGGCGAAACCGCGCCCTTGGCTGCCGCGCCGTTTGATCGGCTTCGTGCTCGCCGTTCTGCTCGCGACGGCTGTTGTCGTGCGCGGCGAGGGTCGCGCTGCGATCGCTGCAACCGCGGTCGGCCAGGGCGTCGTTGCGCACGACGGCATGGTGGTGACGCAGGAAGCGCGTGCGGCGCGTATCGGCGTCGATATTCTGCAAAAAGGCGGCAACGCGGTCGATGCCGCGGTTGCGGTTGGCTTCGCGCTCGCCGTGAGCTATCCGCGCGCCGGTAATATCGGCGGCGGCGGTTTCATGGTGATCCACCGCGCCAACGGCGAGGACAGCGCGATCGATTATCGCGAGACTGCGCCGGCGGCGATCGGGGCCAAGAGTTTTCTCGACGCGCAAGGCAATGCCGACCCGCAGAAATCCCGCGATTCGGCGCTCGCCATCGGCGTGCCGGGCACCGTGGCCGGCCTGGCGCTCGCCGAGGAGAAATACGGCTCCGGCCATTTCACGCTCGCCGACCTGATCGCTCCGGCGATCGCGATGGCGCGCGACGGCGTCGTGCTGACCGACGACCTTGCCGATGGGCCGCTCAGCATCCAGACGCGGCTGGCGCGGTGGCCATCCTCGGCGAAGATCTTTCTCAAGCCCGATGGCAGCGCACTGACGGCCGGCGATCGAATGGTCCAGAGCGACCTTGCCGAGACGCTCAGTGCGATCGCGCGCGCCGGTCCCTCAGCATTCTATCAGGGGCCGATCGCCCAAAAGCTCGCCGCGGCGGTGCAGGCTGCGGGCGGCGTGATGACCGTCGATGACCTGAAAGACTACCGCGCCATCGAGCGGGCGCCGGTGCGCGGCAGCTACCGCGGCTACGATATCGTCTCGATGCCGCCGCCATCGTCTGGGGGCGTCGAGCTCATCGAGATGCTCAATATTCTTGAAGGCTACGACCTCGCTCACGACGACGAGACGCAGACGCTCTATCTGATGATTGAAGCGATGAAGCGCGCCTATGCCGATCGCGCGCTGTTTCTCGGCGATCCCGACAAAGTCAAAAATCCGGTGAGCCGGCTCATTGCGAAAAGCTATGCCGCGGCGTGGCGCGCCACCATCGATCCGGAACACGCAACACCGGCCAGCGCCATCCACGCTGGCGGCACGGTCGATGCCGAGGGTCACAACACCACGCATTTCTCAATCGTCGACCGTTTCGGCAATGCCGTGTCGAATACCTACACGCTCAACTTCAGCTATGGCGTTGGGCTGGTGGCGGAGGGAACCGGAATTCTTCTCAACAACGAGCTTGACGATTTTGCCGCCAAGCCGGACGCACCGAACGCCTACGGCCTTATCGGCTTCGCGGCCAACGAACCGGGGCCGGGCAAGCGGCCGCTGTCGTCAATGTCGCCGACCATCGTGCTCAAGGACGGCAAACCGTTCCTCGTCACCGGCTCGCCGGGCGGCAGCCGCATCATCACCACGGTGCTGCAGGTGATCGTCAATGTGATTGACCGCGGCATGTCGATCGCGGACGCCGTCGCGGCGCCGCGCGTACACAATCAATGGGTGCCCGACCAGGTGTTCGCCGAGCCCGGCCTCGCACCCGACATTGTTGCCGCATTGCAGGCACGCGGTGACAAGGTCGTACCGCAGCGGCCGTTCACATCGGCTGAATCGATCCTGATTACGCCGGAAGGCTTTGTTGGCGCCGCCGACCCCCGCAGCACAAGCGCGCTGGCGGTGGGGTATTAGTGCGCGTTCCCGAAAAGCCCCACTTGGGGATCAGAATTGCTGGTTCGCCTGGCGGACGGTCGACGACAGCACGATGATGATCACGCCGCACAGCACCGCAGGGGCAAAGCCCATGATCGGCATGCGCGTGGCGTCCCACAGCCAGCCGCCGATCACGGACATCACCATCGCGACACTATAACTGATGGTGAACATGCCGGCGGAGGTTCGATGCACGTCGTCCGGCGCGCTGAGCACCGACGGCAATGCCAGCGCCAGGATCAGGATCGCCGCGCCGGTGAATCCCAGGATGGCCGCCCAGAACACGATCCAGAGGCCGTGCATCGTCAGCATGCCGGTGAGGCTGAGGAGCGAGAGTACGCCCGTCGCGGCATAGGCCCACGGCTCTCTCACCAGCCGGCCGGCCAGGCCCAGCATCAGAAAGACCGCCGGTAATTGGCCGACATTGATCGCCGTGAGCGCGCTGCCGATGAGATCGGGGCGGCCATCGGCAGTCATGAAATCGGGCAGAAAGGCATTCGTCAAAAAGTAGATCGCGTTGACGCTGCCGAGAATGAGTCCGAGTTTCCAGATCAGCGGCCGGCGCCAGTCGGGCCACCAGCGGCGTCCCGCGATGGGCAGCGTGTTCTTGGCGCCGCCGATCTGCCGGGCGCAGACCGCAACGAGCAGCGCGGTGAGGAGAACCGGAACCGACCACACCAAAAAGCTCAATCGCCAGCTTCCGCCGACCATCGGCAGGACCAGCGGGATGGTGAGCGCCGCCGCCAATATTTCGCCGATCAGGAGGCCGCTTGTATAGACCGCGGTGGCGAAGCCGATGCGCTTGGGAAACCAGGCGCGCACCAGCGGCGGCAACGACGGCTGCATGATGGAAACACCGGCTGCCATCACCGTCGTGGAAGCGTACAGCATCGCCGTATTGGGGATCGCGCCGCGCGCAGCCGATCCGACGGCATTGAGCAACAGGCCCACCACCAAGGCCGGCACCAGGCCGAAGCGCGCGATGAGCAGCGAGCCCGGCACGGCGGCAATCGCGAACAGCATCGGCGGCAGGCTCGATAGCCAGCCGATATCGGTTTCCGACAGATGCAGGTCGGCGTGCAGCAGCGGCACGACCGGCGGGATCGCCAGCACCGTAAGGCGCAAACTGGCTCCGGAGAGCCAGAGCAGAACAAGTGCGAGCGCGTTCTGGCGCGCCGTCGGGAGATTTTTGTCTGCGGACGACATTGCAGGAAGTTCCGGCATGAGAGCGGCAGTTGTAACCCGGCTTGGCGGCGGCCGACAGGCCGTACGCGCGATCACGACTCCGGGCTATCCGCTCAAGGCCGACGCTTCATTTGCGGTCGGTTCGAACCATTGCCGCGTAGAGAGCGCCTGCTCCCATTAGCACGGATGTGCCGAGAAACACCGCGCGCATGCCGATATGGCCGCCGACGAAACCGCCGAGCAGCGGTCCGGCGACCTGACCGGCATATTGCGACGACGTCGAATAGCCCAGCACGCGGCCGGCGATATTATTCGGTACGTTGTGGCGGATGATGCTGGTGACGCATGGCAAGAGGCCGCCGAGCGCCAATCCCATCAAAAAGCGCAGACCGACAAGTTGCCAGCCCGCCGTGACAAAGGCCTGTGGAATGAGCAGCAGCGCCGACGCCGCAAGCGCGCCGACGAGAACGCTCCAATGGCCGATCCGGTCGGCGAGCTTGCCGAGACGCGAGGCGGACAAAATGCTGCCGAGTGCGGCAGCCGACATGACTACGCCGGACACGATCGTCACCTCGGAGGCGTTTTTCACGATCTGCGCGACATAGATAGTGATGATCGGTTCGATCGACATGTTGGCGAGCATCAAAAGGAGCCCCATCACCAGCATCGCGATCACCGGCCGTTTATCGGGAATTTGCGACCAGCCTTCCTGTCTCGATATTTTCTTGATCCCGCCTGGCCGTTTCTCTTCCTTGATGAGGACAGTGGTGGCGATGAAGGTGAGGAATATCACGCTGCCGGCGGCCCAGAAGGTTGCGCGAATGCCGATGAGCGGCGGTAGCGCGCCGCCGATCAGCGGGCCGACCAGATTGCCCGCCATGATTCCCGACGACAGCATGCCGAGTGCCCATCCCGAGCGGCCTTGTGGCGTCTCGGTGGCGACCAGGATCGTCGAACCTGAGGCATAGCCGCCGGCGAAGCCGGCAAACAGCCGCAGCCCGACAAGTTCCCACACATTGTGGGCCATGCCGATGAGAGACATCGCAACCGCCATGCCAAGGCTGGCGCGGACCAGCATCAACTTGCGGCCGTATTGATCGGCAAGCCGGCCCCACAGTGGCGCGACCAGCGCGGCGGCAAAGAACGTTGCGCCATAGGCGACGCCCGACCACTGCGCGATCGCGGCGGGATCCGAAACGCCAAGTTGTTCGACATAGAGCGGCAGAAACGGCAGCAATAACGTCATGGCGACGATGGTCGTGAACGACCCGATGAGGCATACGGCGAGGTTTCTCCGCCAATACCTGCCTTCCTCCTCCATCCTTACGTCCGGCTTCATGCCGCGCGCACGTCCTTGCGTTCCGAATTGCCGCTCCGGTCATAAGCTCTCTGGCACGTACGGCAAGCTCCCACCGGCCGCGGCAAGCAACCGTGGCGGATGGTCCGAGCGAACGAACGATGTAGGAAACTTTGGAGCGGGCGAAGGGATTCGAACCCTCGACCCCAACCTTGGCAAGGCCAACCTGAAGTCTTCGCTACGCTATCCATTTTTGCGCTCCAGCACAATAACCCGTTCTGTCGCATTGACTTTTCGGCGTCCTTCCTCGCACCTTCGTATTCAAGACTTCTCGGCGACTTGCTGTCGCTTGCTTCCCCCAAGCTTCCCGGACCTCTGCGCTCCGGTCGGGGAAGCAGAATTTCGGTGGCGATCATGGCAAAGCTGACGAAGCGTCTCGTCGACGCAATCGAACCCAATTCAACTCGCGACATCTTCGCTTGGGACGGCGAGATGCGCGGATTTGGAGTGCGCGTAAAGCCGTCCGGCGCGCGGACCTACGTCATCCAGTATCGCAACAAAGAGGGCCGCACTCGGCGATTGGTTCTGGGTCATCATGGCGTGCTAGCGCCGCACGAGGCGCGCGACCTCGCTCGCCAGAAATTGGCAGCTGTTGCTCGAGGCGAGGATCCATCCGTCGAGCGCCATGCGGCGCGCACCGGCATGACGGTCGGCGAAGTGTGTGACTGGTATTTGGAGCACGCACGAGCCGGAAAGATCCTTGGCCGCAAACGGAGACCTATCAAGGCCTCGACCCTCGACCTGGATGCAAGCCGGATCGAAACGCACATCAAGCCGCTGATCGGCTCAAGATCTGTCCGCGGCCTCACGCTTGCTGATATCGAAGGAATGCAAGCCGATATTGCAGCTCGACGGACTGCCAGGAAAAAGAGCAAGAGAGGCCGCGGCGGTCAAACGACAGGTGGACCAGGAGTGGCCGCCCGCACCATTAGCACGCTTCGCAGTCTTCTGGGACATGCGGCTCGGTGGAAGCTGATCCCCACGAATCCCGCATTAGGTGCGCGGCAGATCGCCAGCAATAAGCAAGAGCGACGGCTGAGCGTCGATGAGATTCGCATGCTCGGAAAAGCCATGCTCGCCAGTGCTGTCCAGGGAGAGCACCCCACGGGGCTTGCCGCGATTCGCCTCATGTTGCTGACGGGTTTTCGTAGGCTGGAGGTGCTTTCTTTGCAGCATGCTTACGTGAAGTTAAACGAGCACTGCGTCCGTTTTCCGGACACGAAATCCGGTCCGCAGGTACGGATCATCGGCGACGCCGCGATCGATCTGATCAAAGACCAGACCGCGCGTGATGATGCTCTCTACCTCTTCCCGGCCGATCTTGGCGATGGGCATTTCGTTGGTGTGGTCCGAGTGCTCAATCGCGTTTGCCTCCGGGCCAAGCTCTCGGGCGTGACGCCGCATGTCCTTCGCCACACGTTTGCGAGCATCGCTGCGGAGCTTGGCTTCTCCGAGCTCACGATTGCAGGGCTACTTGGGCACGCATCTCAAGGTGTCACCCAACGCTACGTGCATCTTGATGCGGCGCTTGTGTTGGCCGCCGATCGAGTCTCGCAACACATTTCACAACTGTTGAACGAGGCGCACGGCACTTCGCACGAGGAAACGCCTGAGATCGAACCCGCGATAGCGGCGGAATAGATCACCTCGTCCAGCTTCATTGACCACAAGCGGCGCCTGGGCCGGCGGTCGCACCAGAGCTCTACGGTGCGGTGGAGACCGTATGACCTAGTAGAGCAGGTCGTCAGTGATTGGGCTCTTGCCGGCTGTGGCGACTGCTCCTGGGCACCTCGCTGTAGCGACTTCGGAGCTCCAGGATGGTAAGCTCGTTGAGTTTGCCGCGCCGATAGCTCTCCCAAATCTCGGCAAGGGCGTCGGCCGGCAAGTCCATGAGGAATGCCCAGCCCTCGGCGGGATTGCGAAACAGCGCGACGATCGCCGCGTCATTCCGTGCGTTATCAGTCTGGGCGCTGGTCTGTCGCCTTGGTTGAGTTGGCAAGCCCTGCGGACTCTCAGCATCGGCGGCCGTCGTTGGTTTGGGTGTTTCTTTATTCTTCAGTTCTTTATAAGCAGGTCCATTTTGGACCTGCGGCCACAATTCCAATTTGCAAAGCGTTGCGGGCACTTGCGCCGAGTGAGCCGCGGGTCCGTTTTGGACCTGCGGCTCGGCTGACTTAACCACGGGTCTAGTGACCGTAACGGGCACGTCACGGACCACGTAATCGACCTGGCCGAAGCGCTGCGCGCCAGCGATCCGGCGTTGTTCGCGGGTGACGTATCCGGCGCTGATCAACTCACGGAATACGCGCTGCAGCTTGCGACGGCCCACGTTTTGTATCCGCCCCACCTGCTCGAGCCGCACTGACCACTTGTTGGGGCGGGACAGCAGATAGGCCAGAACGCCTTTGGCTTCGATCGACAGACGCTCGTCGACGAAGATGGCATTTGGCAGGACAGTGAAATGCGCCCGGTGCTCGCGACGGACAATGGTCATCGCGGCTCACGCGCGTCAATGGATCTTGAAGATGGTGATCGCCCCGAATCGAGATCGTTGAGTTGCTTGATGATGGATCGAGGGCTGCGTCTGACTCGTTGCAAGAGGAATTTGATCGGCCTGCGTCAGCTGAGTGGATAACGTTCCATGACGCTTGCGTTGGCAGAACGGTCAAATTGCACGCTATTCTACGATCGCATTATTGCCTTTGCGTCCCGGCTCTGAGGACGATCTTTCTCGACGGTTTCGATCCTCTCATCGAGTCCGGCTTCCTTTCGGGCATGCCGAGCTGTCCCGGGGCCCTGACATCGGCCGCCATGCACTGAAGGCGATGTGTGCCGTTCTTTGGCGCTCTTAGAGTCTGTCCGGAGACTTTAGGCCGGATTGCAGAGTTTTCGGAGCATGAGGCGGATTGATGCGAGGCGCAAGAATGCGAGCGCCTTGCGGTTGAGGTTTTCCCAATCTTTGGCGAGTCTTCGGCAGCGATTGAGCCAAGCGATGGTGCGTTCGACAATCCAGCGTTTATGTAAGACCACAAATCCGCCGACCCGCTCGGAACGTTTGACGATTTCAACGTCGAGATTCGGGAGAACTTTTGCAAGCGCTTTCGCAAATTGCGGTCCTTGATATCCCCCGTCGGCGAAGAGCGTCTTCAAAAAGGGGAACATCCCAAACAGGGTCGCCATGACGAGAATACCGCCATCGCGATCTTGAATGTCGGCCGGATGAACGATGGCGTGGAGCAGGAGGCCTAATGTATCGACGAGAATGTGCCGCTTCTTGCCCTTGATCTTCTTTCCTGCATCGTAACCGTGCGGATCAATGCGGGCCCCCCTTTTTCGGCGCTTTTCACGCTCTGGCTGTCGATGATCGCGACGGTCGGACTGGCGTCCCGTTGATCTTGTTCGCGACACTGCTCATAAAGCGCGTGGTGGATCCGCTCCAGTGTACCGTCATAGGTCCACAGATCGAAATAGTCGTAGACCGAGCTTTTCGGCGGCAGGTCTTTCGGGATCGCGCGCCACTGACAGCCGGTGGAGAGAATATACATGAGGCCGTTTACGACCTCACGCATGATCACCGTGCGCTTGCCGCCGCCGGGCTTGCCAGGCGGGATCAAAGGTTCGACCAACTTCCATTCGTCGTCGGTCAGATCGCTCGGATATCGCAACTTGCTGCGGTCGTAACGTGAGCGGTTCTTGCTCGTCCACATCGGTGACCCCTCCTCGAATCAGGCCACCACCCTTAAAATCACAAATAATTCATAGGATTCAACAACTCTCCGGACAGACACTTAGAGGCCAATACCGAGCCCTAGGGCGCGGCCAAGCTGCCAGGACACGTCGCCACCGCGCATGATACCCATCACCTGACGACCGATCTGGTTTTCGATCACCGGCCGCCAGGGAACGAGGCTGAAGCCAAGCTCGCCGTCGATCATGGCGAAGCGTCCACTGGCGAGCTGGACCGAGCCCAAGAGCTTGCCGCTGATCTTTTCGCCGTCGTGAACCGGGTGGAAGGCCAGGCCGCGACCGGCCGCAAGCTCGCGGCCCAACCGGCCCACCTCCTGGCGCGTGAGAGTGCTGATGAGGTCGGCTTTCACCCGCACCTGGTCAGGGGACGTTCGACGCGCGTGTCCTCGCTCGATCAGCACGTCGGTACGGGCCTCCAGCGCTTGGTTGACTTCCGCACCAAATCCCATGCCGGAGATCGAGCCGCGGTCGCGGCTGAGAATCTGGCGGTCGAGCCAGGTCGCGCCGTCGCTGGATACCTGCCGATCGAGGTCGAAAGCAGACAAGGGCCGCAAGCGGGTCCGTGGCGCGTGCGCCGCGTCGTAGGCCGCGGCATGGGCCTCGAAATCATTGGGGATGAGCCAGGAGTCCGCACTGGCCCGCTCGACGACGCCGACACGGCGGAGCGCTTCGAGTCGCCTGACATGGGCGCCGACAAAAGCTTGAGCGTTGCCCGCTGGAACTCGGACACTGCCGTCGTCGATAAGGGCGCGGTGCAGGCTTGGGCGATACTCCCCGCCCATCCGGCGAGCGACAGCCGCAATGTTGCGGTCTGCTGGGCGCTGAGAGGATGCCTGGCCGACTTCGACAATGCCACCGATCTGCACTTCGTCGGCGCCTGAGGAGCCGGGCAGCGCGACGTGGTGGACACGCCCGTCGATGCCGTCGATGACCACGCCGATGCGGTCGCCGAACTCGTCGGCAAGCCGCTTGTCAATCAGCCGTCCCACAATCGGTCGGTCGAGTTCGTTGCCATGGAGGTCGATGGCGTCTGGACCACGCTCCTGGCCGCGGCTGGTAAGCGCGCGGTTGATGGCTTTGATGATGTCGCCACGCTCACCAAGCGCCCGCATGGTCGGCTCGAGCTCGTTGGAGACAGTCCACACTCCCTGCCCAGCTTGCTCGGCGAGTCCATAGCGCTCCAAGGTCTGCAGCCGCGCGAGGCGCAGGGTGCGGTCGAAGTCGCTGCAGACCTGACCGGCCTCTGGCCGCAGGTCGAGCGTCCGCTCCTGCGCCTCCGCCAGCATGGCGCGGTCGATGCGGGTGAAGCGCTCAGCCGAAACCTCGGCCTGCAGTTTTGTCCGCAGCTCCAGATCGGTCTCCGGGCCAAGCTCTAGGGTGACGAACTCCTGCGCCCGCAGCCGCATCCCGTCGGTGATGTAGTCCTGGGCGATGATGAGGTCCTTGCCGAGATCGTCGCGACCGCGGACGATGACATGGCTATGGGGATGGCCGGTGTTGAAGTGATCCACCGCGACCCAGTCCAGCTGCGTCCCGAGATCCTTCTCCATCTGCCGCATCACGTCCCGGGTGAAGGCGCGGAGATCGGAAAGCTGTGCGGCGTCCTCGGGTGCGACAATGAAGCGGAACTGGTGGCGGTCCTGCCGGCCGCGTTCGACGAACGCCTTGCCGTCGGCCTCATCGATGGCCGCGCTGTAGAGCCGTCCGCGTTGGCCGTCGCGGGTGGTACCGTCGCGCTGCAGGTAGCGGATGTGGGCGTCGGCGGCGCGACTGCCGACCTTCAGCCGCACGATCCGCGCCTTGACCACGACCCGTCGCATCCGCGGCGCTTGGTCCATGCATCGCTGGCGACCAACTTGAGCCGGTCCGCGACCGCTTGGCCGCGGCCGATCCGCGAACATTTTCCCTTCCTGGGCCGTTGTCGCGCGTTCCGCTGCGGCCGCGCTCGGCGCATGACGCTCAGCTTCAGCGCTCTGCCGTTGGCCTTGCTGGCCGCTCGCATCGACCTGCGAGAGGAATGACTGCGATCGCCCGTGCGCGCGGCTACCACGATCGCGCACGCGGCCCAACCTTGGGCGAAAGTCGAAGGCATCGTCGTAGGTCATGGTCGCCAGATTGCGCTGACGACCGGAGCATTCAAGAACTCGAATCGACGAACATCGTGTCATGGCGTTGAAAAACTTGCGCTCTGCGGCGGGGCGCACGGTGCGTGGCTATGTAAAATCCCATCGGCACCTCGCGCTAACCCAACGTGCAGACAAAACATTCGCGCCGGAAGGCGCAAAGCACGCATCGCGTGCTTCAATCTTGCAATCCATCGGTCGGTCGTTAGCTGCTCCGTCAAACATACGACGAGGTACGACATTCTACGAGCAATGGTCAACCGACGATGGCCCCCAAAATTGATTAAAGGATGGACGCATAGCGAACCATCAAACGATGATTTCGTTTTGGCGAGTGTGTCCAGTGTGCAGACCTCGTGGGATAGATCGGTGCAAAAGTCGATCGGAATGCCTCAGCGACAGCGCGCCCAACTGCTCTGGGGCGATGCATGATCTGCGCTTGCGAGAGCGTTCGCCTTTGTAAGCGCCTGCTGTGACAGCTCGCTCTTGATGCGAATGGAGCCTTCCAGAAAGGTATTCACGCCGCAATCAACTCTCGACGAGAGCGCTACGGGATCGCGCTCGAGGTCCTAATTTGCCGAACAACGAACGGTTACGCTCAGGCGAAGTTGTGATGCTCGCCGTGACATCAACATTGCAGCGCAGTTGCTCAAATCTATGCAAGCCAAACCGCATCAATGTGCGGCAGCGGGCTGCCTGTCGATCATGCGACAAACTGGCTGACTGCGGCCATCAGCGCCCCTTGCACGCGCATCGGGGTGAGTCTCATAAGCCTCGTCGTTCTCAACACGTCTAACGGCAACGCGGACAGCCGAGCGGGAAGCAGGCGCGGCAGAAAGGCTTGCCGCACGAACTGCAGGGTGCCTGGCCCGCAGGGTCGGTTAGGTGCAGCTTGTCGTCGCAGACGAGACGCACCCGATCGAGGCCGAGCCCCGCCTCACAGAGCGGCCGCTCAACCGTTCTGACCAGCGGGTGCCAGTCGAGCCGTATCGTGCGCTCCCCTTTGCGGCGGCGAATCAGCACGTCGAAGCGTTGCACCGGTACATAGACCTCAAGCGCCTGGACCCATTCGACCGTGACGCGCATCGCATAGTTGCGACGCAGGTCGTCGAGCTTAGCGCGGTATTCACGTTCGATCGCCTCCACCCGGAGCGTCTCGCGCCGCCGGTCAGCGTCGGCGCGGTCTCCGTCCGCACGGTTGAGCGCCGCCAGGCGCTTCAGAGACCCGTCACGCAGATCATTGTGGTAGGCATGGATACGGTCGCGGTCTCGCTCGAGCCGACGGCGCATCGCGCGCAAGAACGGCTCCATGCTGTCCCGTGCCTCGCGCTCGAGTAGCGGACGCAGCCGCGCCGCGAGCGTCGCTGAACTCCATCCCAGTCCGGCCACGTGCTTGGTTGCCGTATCGGGCATGTGCCAGTCGGCCGCTTGCGCCAGCGCCGGCCGCAGCCGTGCCAGGATGTCGCTGATCACTGCGCCGGTGCCGAGGTTGAAACCTAGCCAAATTAGTTTCTCGCGCCTCTCGTCCGACACAGCGGTGACGCGGAACGCCAGCATCAGGCAGCGTGTCCAAGTTGCCGACATGCCCTGGAGCCGCCAGATCGCGTTCGGCAAGTGGAGGACGCGATCGAGCAGCCTTTCCGGTTCGCTAGGGGGTGGAACCGGAGCGGCGAGGCGAACCTCCCGTTCACTCCATCGTCCCTCGTCAGCCAGGAGCGCCCCGAAACGGTCGAGCCAGTCACCCTCGAGCGCTATCGCAATCGTGCCCGCAGCTTGTTGCGTCCCGAAGCCAAGATGCGTGAGTTGGGGCCAGCCCAGCTGGCGTTGCAGGGGAGCAGGCGCGAGCACCTCGAGTTCGGTCCGACCCGAGAGTCTCGACGGCAGCGCCGCGACGTTCCAGCAGATCAGCAACAAAGTCGCGCAGCTCGCTCATCGACTCGCCTCACGCGGTCTCGAAGTCATCACCGAACAGGGCGGTGTCGAGGGCCTTGGCACTCTCGTGGTCCTCGCGCGCCCCCTGCAGACGGCGGCCGAGCGCTTCCAACGCCTCTGCGCGGCTCGTTTCGGTCGTGCGCAGCCAAGCATCGAGGATGAGGTCAGCAAAATCGCGATCCTCGTAGAGGCCGCCCAGGATCGCCCCGACCTCACCGACGACGAGCTCGAACATCGAAATCTTCTCGTCGAGGAGCGACAGGATCTGGTGCTCCAGGGTGCCGCGAGTCACAAGGTTGAACACGAACACCTCGCGTTGCTGACCGATGCGATCGATGCGTCCAATGCGTTGCTCGATCGCCATCGGGTTCCACGGCACGTCGAAATTGATCAGCGTGTTGCAGAACTGGAGATTGCGGCCTTCCCCGCCCAACTCCGTGCTCAGCAGTATCGGCACCTGCTCGCGGAATTCCGCAATGGCGGCGTCCTTGGCGGGGCCGCTGAGCGCGCCCTCGAAACGCGCGAAGGCAAAGCCCTCCCGTGCCAGCAGCGCGGCCAGATGCTGGAGCGTCTCGCGGTAATGGACGAAGACCAGCTTCTTCTCGTCCGGATTCCGCCGCAGCAGGTCGAGGAGCTCCGCCTCCTTGCCGCCAACTCCGATGGAGGCCCACCTCTGCGCCAGTACGTCCCACGTAGCATCGACGTGACGGCCGGACAGGCGTCGCACCGCGGCCGCGGCCGCGGCCGGAGACGAGCCGGCGGCACCGAGCAGATGCCGAAGCGCCAGCCGATTTGTGCCTTCGGCCGCCAGCCTCCGCACCGCGGCCTCAAGTTCGCGGTAGGCGGCCCGCTCGCCTTCTGCGCCAGCCGCGCAGATCGTCACGGCGTGACGGCGCGGCAGCCTTAACGCGACGACCGCGCGCGTGTTGCGCACCATCGCGCCGCGCATCAGCTCGCGCAGACGCTCGGGATTGGCCGGCTGGCGCGGCTTGCCTATCGTCACGTGAGCCGCGCGAAACTCCTTCAGGGTCTTGAAGATGCCGGGTTTGAGCAGCGTCAGCAAGTTGTACAGCTCGGTGAGATCGTTCTGCACGGGCGTCGCCGACAGCAGCAGCAGGGAACGCTTGTTGAGCTTATCCACCAGCTTGTAGCTCTGGCTCGCACGGTCGTGGAGATGATGAGCTTCGTCGACGATGACGAGATCAAAGCTGCGGTCAAGAATGCGCGTCGCGTGCTCGCCGCGACGCGCCAAGGCGAGCGAAGCGATCAGACGCTTCTGCCTCCAGAATTGTTCCGGGTCGCTGCGCAGCAGCGCGTCATGGCTAGTCGCGCAGGGAATGTCGAACTTGACTTCCAGTTCCTCCTGCCACTGCCCGACCAGCGACGCTGGCGTGAGCACCAGGACGCTGTCGACGATGCCGCGCAGGAGATACTCCTTGAGGACCATGCCGGCCTCGATGGTCTTGCCGAGTCCAACTTCGTCGGCAAGTAGAACACGACCGCGGTGCTGTTTCAGCACCTTGCGCACGGTCTCGATCTGGTACCAGAAGGTTTCGACGCCGCGCAGATGCGGCAGGCAGAGCAGCTCGTCAAAGCCTTGCGCGAGGCTGAGATGGGCAAGGCGCTCGCGCAAACCATACCAGATGCCATCGCTGTGCGGTGGCGGCGGCAAGCTGTCCAGCAGCGGCGCGAGATTGAGCTCGGCATTGAACGGAATATCGATCTCGACCAGCGGCAGCGGAGGTGGGATGGTCGGCGCGACAGACGTTTCCACGGCTGGCCTGGGCTTGCCCGGGCTCTTGGCCTTTCGCTCCGGGCCTGAGGCCAAACGCTTGCGCGGCGCTGTTTGATCGAGCTTGAAGATTCGCGCATACTGGCGGGAGAGCCACGCCCGATGCTCAAAGCCTCCGGGAAAAACGCATATAGCGTTGAAACAATCCGTGAGCCGGTGGGCTTCCAGCAACGAACGCGCCAACAGAAGCCGGTTCTCCTGCGCGTGCGCCAGGGCGCCTAGCAGGTGGTAGGTGTCGATGGCAACGTAGCGCTTGCGGAAACGCTTCAGAAAGACCTGTGCGCGCGTCGCATCCTCGTCCAGCAGAGCTGCTGTAGCGGCGAGCAGCAGGATATTCCCATCGCCGGGCTGCGCACGCACCGCCTCCTCGGCGAGCTCCAAAAACCCGGAATGGCGGGTCGGATCGGCGAAAACATCCAGAAGAATCCGATCCCACGCAACGGCCGCATCCCTTCGATCTTCGTACGACGCCTCTTGATCGCTAAAAGGAAAAACGGTCTGCACCGAAGATGCACGAGGCATGACAGATCACCACCGCTCGACCTAAGGGCGGAACCAACGAGTCAACAACTCAAGTGCCCGAGCCTACGGTGAAACGCCAGGCATTCAAGTACACCGTGGCGGCGCAGCAGTGTCCGGTTGTGGAAATGCGCCCCAGGCCTGGGAGAGGCTCCTGACCAGCCGCAGCACCTTTCTGCAGCGGTTGCGCCCATTTTGGGTGCATGGTAATCTGTAACATGCGGATCATTGCTCGGCGGACATTGCGGGAGTTCGTCGAGGCACGGAGAGGATACAAGGACCATACCGCTCTGAAGGCTGCCTTGGATGCTTGGTTTGATGAAGTCAAACAGGCGCAGTGGTCGAGCGCATCGGATGTAAAGCGCAGCTATGCGAGCGCCAGCATCGTCTCGGCAGATCGGGTTGTTTTCAACATTAAGGGGAACGACTATCGGCTCGTCGTCGCTGTTGATTTCGAGAAAAGCATTGTGTGGATCAAATGGATCGGCACGCACAGGGATTACGACAAGATCGACGTGAAGGAGGTTCAACATGGCGACTGAGATAAGGCCGATCCGGACGAAGCGCGATTATGAGGCCGCGCTGAAGGAGGCCGAGCGCGTCTGGGGCGCGAAGGCGGGCACCCCCGAGGGCGACCGGTTGGATGTGCTCGCGACCCTTATCGATGCATACGAGGCCGAGCATTATCCGATGGACCCGCCCGATCCGATCGAGGCCATCCAGTTCCGGATGCAGCAGCAGGGGCTCACGCGAAGAGACCTGGAAGAGATCATTGGCACGCGCACCCGAATCGCCGAGGTCCTCAACCGAAAACGAGGACTCTCGATCGCGATGATCCGCCGCCTGCACGAACGCTTAGGCATCTCGGCGGAAGTGTTGATCCGACCGAGCCGGAAGAAGGCGGCATGAGGACGGGTATGCCATTCGGCTCGGCGCAGGAACAGCGGCATTGGGCGCCGATAACACATTCCAAAGTGGCGCGCACGGTCAGCCGCACAATCGCAAGAAGCTCAGCGATCGGGTGATCAAAGCGGCCGAGGCAGCGCTCGCGAGTCGGAAGTATGTGAGTTCCCCTCGATGCTGGTCGGGATTGGATGGCTTGATCCGGGAGTGGTCAAACGCTGGCAGCAGGGGCAGATAGACTGCCTTGAGACGGTTGTACGAACCAATCCGCCACGCATTTCGGAGGCCACGAAGCTGTTTCGATCATGGGCGGCCGCGCAGGGCCTGACCCCGAGCGAGACGCGCTATGTCGCGCGGACGCCATCGCGAGAGTCCTCGCGAGCTCGACGAATGATCCTCACAAATGAGCGGCGCGTCCGAATCGAGAGCGAGCGCGCTCTGATAAGTCCATGGACGGCAGGCATCCGCCGCGCGCCTTCGTGCTGCTGGCGCCGTGCGGCAATTAGGGCGTGCTCCCGCGAAGCCTGGCGAGCGCGAGAGGATTCGAACCCTGACCTCCACCCTTCGAGTCATATTCGAGACCTTCAATGGGCCTTGGCAGTGCTGGTCTCGATTTGCTGGGCGCGCGGTGCTTCCCCCATGCTTCCCTCTCCAAGCTTGGCGAGCGAGGGAAGCATTCGCACGCTTCGTAAGTTGTTGGAAAATCTGGAGCGGGCGAAGGGATTCGAACCCTCGACCCCAACCTTGGCAAGGTTGTGCTCTACCCCTGAGCTACACCCGCATCCGAGAAGGGTAATATGGCCATCCGCATCAGCGGGGCCATGCCCAAGCTATGCCAAAGAGCTTACCGCTTTGCAACCACATGCGGCTAGCCCTATGAAACGGCCCCATGCCGGCCTCGCCACAAGAGCTTTTCGCCTACCTGGATACGCTCGGCATCGCCCATAAGACCGTGACCCATCCGCCGGCTTTCACGGTCGAGGATGCCCGGGGCTTGCGTGGCGCGATTGCCGGCGGGCACACCAAGAACCTGTTTCTGCGCGACAAGAAGGGCGTCGCCTATCTTGTCGTCGCGGGCGAGGACGCCGTCATCGACCTGCGCGGCCTGCATCGGATTGTGGGCGCGACCGGACGGTTCTCCTTCGGCTCGCCGGAGCTCATGGCCGAGCTTCTCGGCGTTACGCCGGGTTCTGTTACGCCGTTTGCCGTCATCAACGACCGGGAGCACCGCGTCACCGTGGTGCTCGACAGCGCCATGGTCGCCCTGTCGGTCCTCAATTTTCACCCGCTGGCGAATACCGCCACAACGACGATTTCCCGCGATGGGCTCCTCAAATTCCTCGCGGCGACCGGCCACCCGCCGCGAATCGAGGCGGTTTCGGGGCCGGCGGTGGCGGCGACGCCGTGATTGCATTCGGTCGGTTTTCTTCCCATTTAATCGGTCGGATGGATTAGATTTCGCTCCCAACCGGGGCCAAGGGCAAAACTAATGTCGATGTTGCAGCAAGCCGTTACAGCGGACACGTCGGTCAAGGACACGACGACTCAAACCTTCGTCAAGGACGTGATCGAGGAATCCAAGCACCAACCGGTGCTGGTCGATTTCTGGGCGCCATGGTGCGGGCCATGCAAGCAGCTCACGCCAGTGCTGGAGAAGGCCGTGAAAGCGGCCAAGGGCAAGGTCAAACTTGTCAAGATGAATATCGACGAGCACCCCGCGATCCCTGGCCAGATGGGCATCCAATCGATCCCCGCCGTGATCGCTTTCGTCAACGGGCAACCCGCCGACGGCTTTATGGGCGCGCTGCCCGAAAGCCAGGTCGTCGCCTTCCTGGAGCGGCTGACCAAGGACCGCATCGGCGGCGAAGAGAAGGATTTGCTGGCGGCAGCCGATGCAGCTCTCGCCAACGGCGATGCCGCCGGCGCAGCCGAGATCTATGCGCAGCTTCTTGCCGAGGACAGCGCGAACCTTGCCGCGCTCGCCGGACTGGTGCGCAGTTACGTCGCGACGGGCGCACTCGATCAGGCGCGGCAAACGCTTGCCATGGTGCCGGAGGCCAAGCGCAACGACAGCGCGGTGGTCGCCGCACGCGCCGCGCTGGAGCTCGCCGAGCAGGCCCAGTCGCTCGGCCCGGTTGCCGAGCTCGAACAGAAAGTTGCCGCCAATCCGCTCGATCACCAGGCGCGCTTCGATCTCGCGCTGGCACTCAACGGCAAGGGCCAGCGGCGCGACGCGCTCGATCAGTTGATCGCTATCGTCAAACGCGACCGCAAGTGGAACGAGGACGGCGCGCGCAAGCAGCTGGTCCAGTTTTTCGACGCCTGGGGTCCGACTGACGAAGCCACAATCGAGGGCCGTAAGCGCTTGTCGTCGATATTGTTTGCTTAGAATCTGATCCTGAAATTCGGTGCCGTCGCTGCTGGAGTGCGACATGCCGATGAACGCGATCTTCAACGGACCGGATGCGCTGCCGTCGGTGATTGCGGTTTTCCCGCTGCCGGGCGCCCTGCTGTTGCCGCGCGGGCAGATGCCGCTCAACATATTCGAGCCGCGCTACCTGGCGATGATCGATGACGCGTTGCGCTCCGAGCACCGTCTTATCGGCATGATCCAGCCCGACCCGGCGCATCCGGGGCCGGACGAAATCGCGCCGCATCTGTTCCGCGTCGGTTGCGTCGGAAGGATGACGCAATTCGCCGAGAGCGGCGACGGCCGTTACCTGATCCAGCTCACCGGCGTCGCGCGCTTTCGCATCGACGAGGAGCTTGCGGTTGCGACGCCGTACCGGCAATGCCGGGTGAGCTACCGGCCGTTTATCGACGATTTCACTGCGCGCAAGGGCGAGGATGAGGTCGATCGCAAGGCGCTGCTGCGGGCGCTCACGTCGTTCCTGAAGGCCAATAACCTCAAAGCCGACTGGGACGGCATCGAGAATGCGCCCAACGAAGCCCTGGTTAATGCGCTGGCGATGATGTCGCCTTACGACACCGCCGAAAAGCAGGCCATGCTGGAAGCGCCGGATTTGAAAACCCGCGCCGAGATTTTGGTCGCCGTTACCGAGATCGAACTTGCCAAGAGCAAGACGCCGGGCGAAATACCGCTGCAGTAAGGCGTGATCGCGGGCGAAGCGAAATAACGGTTCTTCACTCCAAGCGGAGTCCTGAGATGTCCATGACCGATCGCCCCGCCGACAGCGTCGATCCGAAGCTCCTGGAAATCCTGGTCTGTCCGCTGACCAAATGCCCGCTCGAATACGACGCCGAGAAGCAGGAGCTGATTTCGCGCTCGGCCAAGCTCGCGTATCCGATCCGCGACGGCATTCCGATCATGCTGCCCGATGAGGCGCGCCGCATCGATTGACGCCGTCGCGCCCGGGCTTGTCCTGGGCATCGGCGTCTTCCAGGATGCGTCCGGTAAGACGTGGATGGCCGCGACAGGGGCGATCATGACGCGGCAATGAAGCTTGGGAGGCGGTAGTGATCAAGATTTGGGGGCGGAAAACCTCGTCGAACGTGCAGAAGGTGATGTGGGCTGTCGGCGAGATCGGTCTGCCACACGAGCGCGTCGATATTGCCGGGCCATTCGGCAAGAACCGCGAGCCGGCCTATCTGGCGATGAATCCCAATGGGCTGGTGCCGACGCTGGAAGAGGAGGACGGCTTCCTGCTGTGGGAATCAAACACCATCGTCCGCTATCTCGCCGCGAAGCATAAATCGACCATTCTCGAGCCGGCGGACCTGCGCACACGGGCCAATGCCGGCAAATGGATGGACTGGCAGCTTGCCGTCGCCGCTCCAGCGATCTTCGAATGCTTCTGGGACATGATCCGTACGCCGCCGGAAAAGCGCAATCACGCGGCGATCGAGGAATCGAAAAAGAAGACTACGGCGGCAATGACCATTCTCGATCAGCAACTCGAGAAGACCAAATATCTTGCCGGTGACGGGTTCTCCTACGGCGATATTCCGGTCGGCATCATCGCCTACCGCTACCGCCAGCTGGTGCCGGATCGGCCGCCGCTGCCCAATTTCGAGCGCTGGTACGCGGCGCTTGCCGCGCGCCAGGCGTTCAAGGATCACGTCGCGGCGGTGCCATTGTCGTAATGTCCCGTCGTTCCGGGGCGCGCGAAGCGCGAGCCCGCAATCCATACTCACAAGTGCGGCAGAACCATCGCTGAGCGTATGCTGCAACGATACGGATTATGGATTCCGGACTTGCCACTTCGTGGCAATCCGGAATGACGACATTACTCCGCCGCTGCGCGCGCGCCTGCTGAATGCGCCGAGACGATGTAATCCATCGCCGCCTGCACGCCGCCCTTCTTGTGCGGGATGCCGGCCAGCGACAGTGCCATTTCCGTCGCCGCCAGCGCGCCGAGCTGCCAGCCGTCGTTGACGTCGCCGAGGTGACCGATGCGGAAATATTTCTTGGTGTAAGGCCCGAAGCTCGCGCCGTAGGAAATATTGAAGGTGTCGAGTGCGAGGTTGCGGAAGGCGTCGGCATCGTGGCCGTCCGGCAACAGCACCGCAGTGATGGTCGGCGAGTAGTATTTCGGATCGCGACAGAGAATTTCGAGGCCCCAGGCGCGGACCGCGCGCCGTGTCGCCTCGGCAAGCCGCGCGTGCCGCGAAAACACGTTGTCGAGGCCTTCCTCATGCAGCATCTCGATCGATACTGCGAGGCCCTGCAGCATCTGCGTCGCCGGCGTGTAGGGAAAGAAGCCGACTTTGTTCATGGTCAGCATGTCGTCCCACGCCCAGAACGACTTCGGCATTTGCGACGTCTTCGATGCCGCCAGCGCCTTCTCGCTCACGGCATTGAACGACATGCCCGGCGGCAGCATCAGCCCCTTCTGCGCGCCGCCGACCGTGACGTCGACGCCCCATTCATCGTGCCGATAATCGGTCGAGGCGAGCGAAGAAATGGTATCGACCATGAACAGCGCCGGATGGCCCGCAGCGTTGATGGCCTTGCGGATCGGCTCGATCGGCGACAGGCAACCGGTCGCGGTCTCGTTATGCAGCACGCAGACCGCCTTGATCTCGTGCGCCTTGTCCTTGCGCAGATGCTCCTCGATCTTTGCGGGCTCGGCGCCGGTGCGCCAGTCGCCGGGAATGAACTCAGGCTTGAGCCCGAGTTTCTGCGCCATGGTTTTCCATTGCGTCGCGAACTGGCCGGTCTCGACCATGAGAATGCGATCGCCGGGAGAGAGCGTGTTGACCAGCGCCGCTTCCCAGGCGCCGGTGCCGGTCGCGGTGTAGATGATCACCGGATTGGCGGTCTTGAAGATGGTCTTGATGCCGTCGAGGCAGCGTCTGGCGAGCTTCGAAAATTCCGGTCCCCGATGGTCGATGATCGGGGTATCCATCGCGCGAAGCACGCGGTCGGGCAGCGGCGTCGGCCCTGGAATTTGCAGGAAGTGACGCCCGGCGGCGCGCGAGGCATTCTGCGTCATTTTCGGCACTCCTTCGGACGAATTGAACAGCCCCGGCGGCGCATGTCCGAGAACGCTCGCGGCTTGTGGCGTTGAATAGCGAATGCGACATTCGGGTCAAGTCCCGAACGCTTGTCATGCCTCGCGACGGTGGGGCATCCAGTAAGCGAAGGCCGTATATAGGGTTTTTCACGTCATCGGCTACTGGATCATCCGCAGGCGCGGGTGGCGACAAAGCCGCAAGGGTACGGAGGAAATCGTGCCAGCACGGCTCGTGCCGGGGCTTGAACGCCGCCTGAGGGCGGAAAAGGTCGGCGGCGTGCGTTTCGACGCGTTTACGCGCGGGCGCTATTCCACCGACGCCTCGCATTACCAGATCATGCCGCTCGGCGTGGTGACGCCGCGCACGATCGAGGAGGCCGATCGGGCGATCGAGATTTGCCGCGGCGAAGGCGTGCCGGTGACGCCGCGCGGCGGCGGTACGTCGCAGGCCGGACAGACCGTCGACGAATCGCTGATCGTCGACTGCTCGCAATATCTCGATGGCCTCGTCGCGCTCGATGTCGCCGGCCGGCGCGCCACGGTCGAGCCGGGCATCGTCCTCGACGAGCTCAATCGCAGGCTCAAACCCTCAGGCCTGTGGTTCCCGGTGGATATATCCACGGCATCGCGCGCCACGATCGGCGGCATGGTCGCCAATAATTCCTGCGGCGCGCGCTCGCTGCGTTACGGCAATACCCGCGAGAACGTTGTCTCGATCGACGCCGTGCTGGCCGACGGCACGCATGCGCATTTCGGCAGGCTTGGCGACAGCGCGGTCAATGTTCCCGCGGCATTGGTGCGCGACCTTCTTGCCATCGCGGCGCGCGAGGCGGGCGAAATCGGGCGGCGGTTTCCGAAAGTGCAGCGCCGCGTCGGCGGCTACAATCTCGATGCGCTGGTCCCCGGACGCAACGACATCAACCTTGCCCATCTGCTCGTCGGTTCGGAAGGCACGCTCGCCTTTTCGACCAGGATCGAACTGAAACTTGCGCCGCTGCTTGGCCGCCGCGCTGTCGGCGCCTGCCACTTCGGCAGTTTCCATCAGGCGATGCTGGCGGCGCAGCACATCGTCGCGCTTGGCCCCATCGCGGTCGAATTGATCGACCGCACCATGCTCGGCCTCGCCAAAGACATCGCGATGTTCAGGCCGACCATCGATGCGTTTCTGCGCGGCGATCCGGAGGCCATTCTGTTCGTCGAGTTTGCCGAGGAGGATTGGGACGAAAATCTGCGCCGGCTGAAAGCACTCGGCGATTTGATCGGCGATCTCGGCCTGTCGTGGACCAACAGCGGCGCCAGATGGGGCGGCGTCGTCGACGTGCTCGATCCGAAATTGCAGGCCGGTATCACCGAAGTGCGCACCGCCGGGCTCAATATCATGATGTCGATGAAGGACGAAGGAAAACCCATTTCCTTTGTCGAGGACTGCGCGGTGCCGCTCGAACACCTCGCCGACTACACCGCGCGGCTGACCGAGATATTCGAAAAGAACGGCACGCGCGGCACTTGGTATGCGCATGCCGCGGTCGGCTGTCTGCATGTCCGCCCGGTGCTCAACCTGCGTCTCGACAAGGACGTGCGCGCCATGCGCGCCATTGCCGAGGAAGCCTTTACCATGGTGCGCGACTACAAGGGCTCGCATTCCGGCGAGCACGGCGACGGCATCGTCCGCTCGGAATTCAACGAATTCATGTTCGGCGCTGAGCTGGTGCATGCCTTCGAGGAGATCAAGGAGCGCTTCGATCCGGGACACCTGTTCAATCCCGGCAAGATCGTGCGCGCGCCGAAATTCGACGACCGCGGTAATTTCCGCTACCCGCCCGGCTATCACGCCGACGCTATGGCGACCGCGCTCGACTGGTCGGCCTATCCGGGCGCCGGCGGCGGTTTCCAGGGCGCGGTCGAAATGTGCAACAACAACGGCGCCTGCCGTGCACTCAAGGGCGGCGTCATGTGTCCGAGCTACCGCGTCACCCGCGATGAACGCGACGTGACCCGCGGGCGCGCCAATACGCTGCGCCTTGCCATCACCGGCCAACTCGGGCCGGATGCGTTGACTTCCGACGATATGGCCGAGACGCTGAAGCTTTGCGTGTCCTGCAAGGCCTGTCGGCGCGAATGTCCGACCGGCGTTGACATGGCGCGCATGAAGATCGAGGTTCTACGCGCGCGGACGGAGAAATTCGGCCTGTCCTTGCACGACCGGATGGTCGGCTATCTCCCGCGTTACGCGCCTTATGCCGCCAAGCTCTCCTGGCTTCTGAATTTGCGCGACATTGTGCCGGGCGCCGCAAAGCTTTCGGAAGCGATCGCAGGTTTCAGCGCAGGGCGGAGCCTGCCGAAGTGGCGCGCGGATTTTTTCAAGGATCCCGCCGAAGCACACGACAGCGGTGCGAACGGTGACGTCGTGCTCTTCGCCGACACGTTCAATCGCTATTTCGAGCGCGAGAACATCGACGCCGCACGCGCGGTGCTTGGCGCGGCCGGTTATCGGGTGCGCCTTGCAAGGCCCAAGGATGGCGGTCGTCCGCTGTGCTGCGGGCGGACTTTTCTCTCCATCGGAAAAGTCGACGAAGCCCGTCATGAGGCCGAGCGAACGCTTGAGGCGCTCGCGCCGTTCATCGCCGACGGCGCGCCGGTGATCGGCCTCGAGCCAAGCTGCCTGTTCAGTTTTCGCGACGAAATTCCGTCGCTGGTGCGGAGCGATCTGGCGCGACATGTTGCTGGCAAGGCGCTGCTGTTCGAGGAATTCCTGGCGCGCGAAGCGGCAGCGGGAAAGCTTTCTCTCTCGCTCGCGCCGGCCAAGAAGCGGGCTTTGCTGCACGGCCATTGCCATCAAAAATCATTCGATACGATGACGGCGATCGAGACGACGTTAAAACTCGTCCCCGATCTTGCCGTCGAGACCATCGAATCGAGCTGCTGCGGCATGGCCGGCGCCTTCGGCTATCACGCCGACACGATCGATGTGTCGCGGGCCATGGGCGAGCTGTCGCTGTTGCCCGCGGTGCGCAAAGCGCCCGACGATGCGATCATCGTCGCCGACGGCACATCGTGCCGGCATCAGATCCACGACGGCGCCGGGCGAGATGCAGTGCATGTGGCGCGCGTTTTGGCGATGGCGCTGCCGGAACGGTGAGCCATCACCGCTCCTCGGCCAGTGCGCTTTCGTGCCAGCGCCGCAGCGCCAGGTAATTGATCGCCGACAAGAGATAAAAGATCACGATGCCGGCGACAGACAAAAGCAGCAGCGCCGCGAACATGCGCGGGATGTTCAGCCGGTAGCCGGATTCGGCGATGCGGTAGGCGAGCCCGGAGCCGGCGCCAGCGGAGCCTGCGGCAATCTCGGCGACCACGGCGCCAATCAGCGACAGCCCGCCGGCAATGCGCAGGCCGCCGAGGATGTAAGGCAGTGCGGATGGCAGTTTCAGGTTCCACAACATCTGGCCGCGCGAGGCGCCGTAGAGCGTAAACAGATCGGCGAGGTTGCGATCGACCGAGTGCAGGCCGAGCGTGGCGTTGGCCAGCACCGGAAAGAACGCCACGATCCAGGCGCAGGCCAAGACCGCGAGCGGCTGCGGCAGGTAGATCAACAACAATGGCGCGATGGCGACGATCGGCGTGACCTGCAAAATGACCGCGTAAGGGTAGAGTGAATATTCGACCAGCCGCGACTGGTTGAACAGAACGGCCAAGCCGACACCGCCGACCGCAGCCAGCAGGAAGCCCTCGAACGTCGTGAGCAGCGTGACCAGGAGCGATTGGAACAGCAGAGCCCAATCGCCGACGAGCGTCTGCAGGATCAAGGCGGGATCGGGCAGCACATAGGGCGGAATTTTCTCGATTCGCACCACCAGTTCCCAGATCGCAAGCCCGAGCGCGAGCACAATAATCGGCAGCGCGATACGCAGGACCCGATCGCGATCGAACGGCCGGGAGTCCTTCATGCGTCGCCTCCCGCGGCCATCGCCCCCGCCAGCGCTTCGGAAACGCGGCGGCACAATGCGCCATAGTCGGCCGAGGTGCGGAAATCCTCGCCGCGCGGATAGGGGACGTCGATCTTAAGCTCGGTGAAGACGCGGCCCGGCCGCGCCGCCATCACCACGATGCGGCTCGATAGATAGACCGACTCGAACACCGAATGGGTGACGAACACCACCGTGGTGCGCAACGCCTGCCACACTCCCAACAGATCGTCGTTGAGCTTGAAACGGGTGATCTCGTCGAGCGCGGCAAACGGCTCGTCCATCAAAAGCAACGCCGGCTCGGTGACGAGCGCGCGCGCGATCGAAACGCGCATGCGCATGCCGCCGGATAATTCGCGCGGATAGGCGCGGGCGAAGCTCTGCAGGCCGACCCGATCGAGCGCCGTGGTGACGCGTTCGCGCGCCGCCTCGGTGGTGACGCCCTTGAGCTTGAGCGGCAGCAGCACGTTGTTGAACACGCCTGTCCACGGCATCAGAGTCGGCTCCTGAAATACGAAGCCGATCCGGCTTTCGCTTGCGCCGGGCATTTGCGGTGAAGGCCATTGCACCGCGCCCGCGCTCGGCTCGCTCAAGCCGGCGATGATGCGCAACGCAGTCGATTTGCCGCATCCCGAGGGACCGAGGAGCGACACGAATTCGCCGTCGCGCACAGCGAGGTCGAGCCCGGAAAGCGCCAGCGTGCCGTTTGGAAAAGTCTTGGCAACGCCGCGCAGCGCGACCAGGGGTTCGGAACGCGTTTGCGCCGCCGCCATCTTTACTGCTTCGGCCGCAGATCGAGCCCGACCTTCTTGTCGACGAACTGCAGCGTATAGGCTTGGCGATAATCAAGACCGGGCTTGGTGACGCCTGAGCGCACCATCTCGTCGAAGAAGCTTTTCATGCGCGTATCGGTCATGGCGCCGATGCCGAGCGTCAAGGCGTCGCCGGAATCGACGATGCCGTAGCTCTTCATCGCGTTGACCGAATAGGCCAAGAGATCGTCGGTCATTTCCGGGTTCTGTTTCTTGATCAGCGCATTGGCCGCGGCATTGTCGTGGTAGAGATAATTGTACCAGCCGATGATGGAGGCATCGATGAAGCGGGACACCAGATCGGGTTTCTTGTCGACGAGGTTACGGCGCGTCTCGATCAGCGTCGAATAGCCGGCCAAGCCCTCATCGGCGAGCAGAAAGACCTTCGGCGTGAAATGCGCCGCCTTCTCGATGGCGAACGGCTCGGACGTCACATAGCCCTGCATCGCGCTGTTCTTGTTCACCAGGAACGGCTGCGGATTGAAGGTGTAGGGCTTCACCTGGGAATCGGTAAAACCGTAAGTGGCTTTAAGCCACTGGTAATAGGTGGCGACGCCTTCCTGCGATACGAACAGCGTCAGCTTCTTCAAATCCTGCAGTTTGTCGATCCCTTGATCCGGATGCGCGATCAGGACCTGCGGGTCCTTCTGAAAAAATGCCGCGACTTCGACGGTCGGGATGTTTTGCGTCACCGCGTCAAAACCTTCGAGGTTATTGGCGCTGAGAAAAAAATCGATCTTGCCGACCGGCAGCAGGATCCGGTTGTTGGCGTTCGGGCCGCCCTGCCGGATGGTTACGTCGAGGCCGTATTTCCGGTAGGTGCCGTCGGCCGCCGCCTGGTAGAAACCGCCATGCTCGGCCTCGGCCACCCAATTGGTGCCGAGGGTCACCTTGTCGAGCGCCTGCGCGCAGGCCGGCCCGCCGGCAATGGCAAATGCCGCAAATCCCGCCATCGCGATGCGAAAAACCCCCGGCCGTTGCATGAGTTGCTCCTTTCGATTGCGCACGCGACAATAGGAGACGCGGAAGGAATTTGCGAGCGAGCCCGGCGATGCTGCCCAAGCGCGACTGGATGGACATGACCTGGCAGGACATTGCCGGCGCCGAAACCGCGCGCTGGATCGCTGTCCTGCCGCTCGCCGCGGTGGAGCAGCACGGGCCGCATCTGCCGCTCGGCGTCGATACCTTCATTGCCGAAGCCTATCTGGAGCGGGTTCGTGGCCTGCTTCCAGACGAGCTTCCGGTCACGTTTCTGCCGGTCGAGCGCATCGGCGTGTCCGCCGAGCATCTGTCTTTTCCCGGCACGCTGACACTGTCGGCGACCACCGCGATTACGGCCTGGACCGGACTTGGCGAGAGCCTGGCGCGGGCGGGAGTGCGCAAGCTCGTCCTCGTCACCAGCCATGGCGGCAATGTCGCGGCGATGGAATTGGTGGCGCGCGACCTGCGCACCCGGCTCGCGATGCTCGCGGTCACGGTCGGCTGGCACCGTTTCGGCTATCCCGACGGCGCCTTCTCGGCCGACGAGAAGCGTCACGGCATTCACGGCGGCGACATCGAGACGTCGCTGATGCTGGCGGCGAAGCCGGGCACGGTGCGCATGGATGACGCGCCCCGGGCGACGCCGGAAACGGTCGCCATGGCGCGCGAGTTCAAATGGCTCGGCGCCTATCGGCCGGCCGGGTTCGCCTGGATGACGCAGGATCTGCATCCCTCCGGCGCGGTCGGCGACGCGAAGCTGGCAACGCCGGCGAAAGGCGATGCGGCGCTCGCGCGCGGCGCGCAAGCCTTCGTCGAACTGCTCCGCGAAGTCGATCGCTTCGATCTGGCGCGCTTGCGCGACGGCCCGCTCGATCGGCCGTAGCCATCTTCTCCGATTCGATTTTCAAACAGCAAACATCGCGGCATATTCTCGCGGCGCGTTTTGCGCGCGCGAAGTGTCAAACAGCGATGCCCGTAGCCCGGATGGAGCGGAGCGTAATCCGGGATCGATCGACGAGCTTTTATGCCGTTCCCGGATTGCACTTCGTTCCATCCGGGCTACGAAGAAGAAAAATAAGGAAGCGGAACGCCGGCAGACGCAGTGTTTCATGTCCCGCACGCAAGCGGCGCGCGGGTCGCGCCACGGACCAATCGGCTTGCGCCGACCCGTCCGCTGTCGGGCGCGCTCGCCTGCCGGCGTTCCACCCCGGCACTCGCGGCAGCGACCGAACGCCACCGCTCAGCTCCAGTTACGCGCTTCCTGGGACGGGACTAGTTAGGGATGGGTGTTACCCATCCCCGGCCGCCCCAGTGCAGCGGGTTACCCCGCAGGCCGGTCTCGATTGCCGGCCGGGCGTTTTCACCCGGAGCCGCCCGGGAGCGGACTGCAAATCCGCCCGCGGGAACCGTCCTCGCCCCACCCTGCGGCTTGCCTTCCGCAGGGCGTCCTTCCGGGCGAGATGATTCTTTGTTTGTATCTTAAACGGGGACTAAAGTCAACGAAATAGTGACGACGGTTCTGCGCTTTTGGGCCGTCATTCCGGGGCCGAGCGCAGCGCGGAGCCCGGAATCCATAATCGCCGGCCTGTTGGCAAGGAATGACAAGATCAATCCCGCTCTAAATGCAAAACAATCCGGCGCCGGCATTGGCTTCCCGGCTTGCGTCGCTCCGATGCAGCGCCGATCTGTTAGGCTCAAAGGCGAACCGGACGACGCGGCATGAATAAGTTGGGCTGGACGAAAATCAGCGGCCCGATCAGGGCGCACCGGGCCCAATTGCACTTCTGTCTGCGCATGACGGCTTCGGGCCTGGCGGCTTTCGCGATCGCGAATGTGCTGACCATTCCGCTGCATGGCCTGTGGGTGATTTTGACTGCTGTCGTCGTCACCCAGATGAGCGCCGGCGGTTCGGTGCGTGCGACGCTCGAATACGTGGTCGGGACGTTGGGCGGAGCGATCTATGCCGGCGTCATCGGTGTGCTTTTGCCGCAGGCGACGCCGCTGGCGCAGGCCGGCGTCCTCGCGATTACAATCGCTCCACTGGCGCTCGCGGCGGCAATCAATCCGAATTTTCGCGTCGCGCCATTTTCGGCGGTACTGGTACTGCTGATCTCGGGCCAGTTCGGGCAAAGTCCGATCGCGTCGGCGATCATGCGTTCGTCGGAAGTCGCGCTCGGCGGCGTGATCGCGGTCGTGGTTTCGCTCCTGGTATTTCCCGAACGTGCTCATCACATGCGGCTGGAGGCCGCCGCGCGCCTGTTGCGACAGTTGGCGCGCGATCTGCCGGGGCTACTGGCCGGCTTCACGCGGCTACTCGACCCGGTCGTGAATAGCCGGATTCAAAACGACATCGGCGCAAGCGTGTTTGCCTTTCAGCAACTCACGGCCGAGGCCGAGCATGAACTTATCATCAGTTTCGCCACCCAACCCGATCCCGGCCCGCTGTCGCGCACCATGCTGCGGCTGCGGCACGATCTCGTCATCATCGGCCGCGCCGGGGTGACGCCGCTGCCGGAGCCCTTGCGTGGGCGGCTCAGCACGCCGCTGATGCGTGTCGGTGCAGCGGCAAGCGCGTTCCTGAATGCCAGCGCCATGGCGCTCGGCGCCCGCGGCGCGCCGCCGCCGCTCGACACCTTCGAGGCGGCGCTCGCCGCCTATATCGCGGAAGTCGAAGCGACGCGCTACGAGGGTCTGACGCTTCTGCTTTCGAGCAACGAAGTCGAGCCGGTTTTTGCGCTCGGTTTCGCGCTCGAGCAGTTACATCACAATTTCATGGACCTGCAGCGCTGCGTGCAGGCCTACGCGCGACGCCCGCGGCGGAAGAAAAAGTCTTAAACGGCTGCACTAGCCGCGCAGCGCCGCGAGCTGCACCGGGCCATCAAACAATCCGCCGATCGTCTGCAGCGTCCCTGCCGCGCGCTCCGCGCTCCAGCCGCCATGTTGCGCGTTGAGGAGAAACTTCTGCTCGATGTCGGCACGGCTGAGCGGCTCCTGCGCGCCGCCGCGCATATAGGGCTGCCGTTCCTCGACCACCGAGCCGTCGCGCAGCGTGGCGCGGATATGGCCGGTGAAATTTTTCGGATAAGGATTTTGCGGATCGATGCGGTAGCGCACTTTGGCGGCGAGCGCGAGCACCGCCGGATCGTGCACCGCGGCGTCGGAGAAATCGCTCAAGCCCACATTGCCGCGCACGAAGCCCGTAGCGATGCAATAGGGCGTGGAGAATTTGCCGGCGTAGCCGTTATTCGGGCGCTGCTTGGCGGCGAGCGGATCCCAAAGCCGGTGCACGGTGCCTTCGCCGACGTCGCAGACCATCTCGACGATATCGCCGGCCTTGACGCGGGTGGCGAGCCGGCGTGCGCAATCAATATAGGGATGCGTCATGGTCCCGCACGGATAGGGCTTGAACGCGAGAGTTTCGGTCACCCAGCGCGCGCCGAAATCGCCGGCAATCACGTCGTAATCGCCTTTGGTCGTGTTGGCGAAACCATGGAAGAAACCGTGCACGCCTTCGAACACCGTGCGCGGCCCGACGAAGCCGGCGCGGCCGAGAAGCGCTGCGCGAATGCCCGATTGCGCCGCCCAGCCGGCATGCAGCCTTTTGGTCCAGGCACCCTCGGCGAGATATTCGATGATGCCCGAGGCCATCGAGCCGACGGTGCCGAGCGCGTCAACCAGTTGACGCGGCGTGAGCTTGAACGCGGCGCCGACGCCGGCGGCGGCACCCATGGCGCCGAAGACCGCGGTCGGGTGGAAGCCGGCCTTGTGCGTGAGCGTCGGCGCAACCAGCGACAACCGGCACATCGTTTCGACGCCGACGGCGATGCCGAGGAGTGCCGCGCGGCCGTCGAGACCGTGCCGCTCGCAGGCCGCCAGCACCGCCGGCACGATCACCGCGCCAGCGTGAACCGGGCCGCCCTCGAAAGTGTCGTCGAAATCCTCGCCATGGATAGCGGTGCCGTTGATCAGCGCGGCAGCGGCTGCGGAGAAGGTGCGCGCATGCCCGATTGCGGTACAGGGGCCGTCGTCGTCGCAGGCGGCCAGCACGCTCGCCACATAGTCTTCATTGCGTGCGGTGACCGCGAGGCCGACGACGTCGATCAGAAGCTCAGCGCATTTGTCACGCACGGCTTGCGGCAACTGCGCCACGTCGAGCGCGGCGATCTTTTGCGCCAAATGTTCGGCAATAGCGGTTTTCGGCAGGGCCTCGGCAACCATATGCGCATCTCACCAGCGATCCAACGGGCCCGCATGTCACCGGAATTCCCCGTCTCGTCAAGCACTTGTTGGGCCGCGAAAACACGGTCTTGCGCAACCAAACCGGCACGCCGCCGCCGCAAGGTCAGAACCTGCTTCGCGACGGCGGCGACTAATCGCTAGTGGCCAGTCGGGCCGCGATCCATACTATCGCTCCTCGGGTGACCCATGCGCCGCGCCATTTTCGCTTTCGCCTCCGCCTGCCTGCTCGCTCTGTTGGCCGCGCCCCCCTCGCGGGCCGATTCCGGCGCCAACGCTGACATCTGCGCCGCGACGGACGATGACGCCTATGCGCCGGCGCAGCGCATCGCCGCCTGCGGCACGCAGATCGACGCGCTTAAGGATCGACCGCAGGCGCAGGCCGCTGCGCTGGTCAATCGCGGCGCCACCTTCTGGTCCATCGCCAAGACCGACCTCGCGCTGGCCGATTTCAATCGCGCCATCGCACTCGATCCGCAGAACGCTCGCGCGTACCGCGAGCGCTCCAACGCCTATCGCAGCATCGACAGGCTCGACCTGGCTCTCGCCGACGCCAACAAGGCGGTCGAGCTTGATCCCAACGATGCGGCCGCTTTCGACAATCGCGGCAATGTCTTCAACAATAACGAGCAGTACGATCGCGCCATTGCCGACTACAACGAAGCGCTCCGCCTCAAGCCGGACGACGCGCAGACCTTCATGGATCGCGGTGTCGCCTATTACTTCAAGCAGGACTATCAGTCCGCCATCAAGGATTACGATCAGGCGATCAAGCTCGATCCGAAGAAGTCGCGCGTCTATACCAATCGCGGCGCCGCCTATAAGAAACTCGGCCGGTTCGACCAGGCCATCGCCGACGAGAGCGAGGCGATCCGGCTCGATCCGCTCGTGCCGGAATATTTCGACAATCGCGGTCTCGACTATACTGCCAACGGCGACTACGACCGCGCCATCGTCGACTTTAACGAAGCTGTGCGGTTGCAGCCGCAGGCGAATTTCCTCACCAATCGCGGCGATGCCTACAATTACCAGCGCAGCTACGACCGCGCCATCGCCGATTACGATCGCGCCATCGCACTCAACCCGGGCTTCTATCTCGCTTACAACAATCGCGGCGCGGCCTATGACGAGAAGGGCGACCTCGACCACGCCATCGCCGACTATGAACAGGCGCTGCGCATCAACCCGCGATTCGACAAAGCCGCGGAAAATCTTGCCGACGCACGGCAGGAGCGCGACCGGCGCGGCGCGGCGACGTCCGATGATTTGCTGCCGACATTCGACTGCGGCTCGGCCCGGCGCGCGGTGGAAAAGGCGATCTGCTCCGATCCCGATTTGGCGCGGCTCGATCGCGAGATCGACGCCGCCTACAAGGCGGCGCTGGCCAAGCGCAACGTCAAGACCGCAGCGGACCTGCGGCAGGACCAGCGCGGTTTTCTCATCCAGCGCAACAGGTCATTCGGCAGCCCGCAGTATAACCTCAAGCGGGCGATGGAATTGCGGCTGGCGGCACTGCGCGGCATGAGCGCGAAGGCGCTGCCCTGATCAGAGATTATTATTTAGTCAGCGTCATGCCCGGCCTTGTGCCGGGCATCCAGGTCTTAGCACCACAAAACCGAAGACGTAGATGGCCGGGACAAGCCCGGGCATGACGAGAATAAATGGAGCGCGCGCGATTTCTAGTACTTCGCCGAGATGGGCAGTTCTTCCGCCGGGAACAGCGAGATCAGCCGGCAGCCTTTGTCGGTGACCACGACCTCTTCCTCGATGCGCGCCGCCGAATAACCGTCCGTCGCCGGGCAATAGGTTTCGATGGCGAACACCATGCCTTCGACGATCTCGGTCGGGTGGTCCATCGACACGACGCGCGAGATGATCGGCCGCTCGTGCAGATTAAGCCCAAGACCGTGGGCGAATTGCAGGCCGAAGGCCGCCATCTCATCGGGGAAGCCGAATTCCGCCGCTTTCGGAAACACCTCGCAGATATGCGCGGTCGAGGCGCCCGGCTTGATGCGCTCGATGGCGTTGTCGAGCCATTCGCGCGCCTTGCGGTAGGCGTCGTGCTGCGCCGGCGTGGCGCGAACGACGTTGAAGGTGCGGTAGTAGCAGGTGCGATAGCCCATGAAGCTTTGCAGAATATCGAAGAACGCCTGATCGCCGGGGCGGATCATGCGGTCGGTGAAATTGTGCGGATGCGGATTGCAGCGCTCGCCCGAGATCGCGTTCACCGCTTCGACATCGTCGGAGCCGTGCGTGTAGAGGAACTTGTTGACCTCGGCGACGATGTCGTTTTCGCGGATGCCGGGACGCAGCATCTGGTTGACGACGTCGTACGCGCCGTCGACCATGGCCGCGGCGCGGTTGAGCAACGCGATCTCGTCGGCGGATTTCACCTCGCGCGCGCTCAACATCACCTGCTGGCAGTCCTTGATGGTGAGGCCGGCCTTTTGCAATTCGAACAGCATCGGCGGCTCGATGATGTCGACGCCGATCGGCATTTTGGCGACGCCGGCGTCGCGCAGAATGGCCGCCATTTCTTCGGCGTGGCGCTTCATCAGGCCGAACGCGGGATCGACGGTGCCGCGCAGGCCGACGAGGCCCGCCTTGCAGTTTTCCGGCCGCAGCCACGGCGCATAGAGCTTGTGATGCACCGCCGCCGAGCCGAAGTCCCACAGGATCGGATCGCCGCCGCGCACCAACAGCGCGAAGCGCGAAAGCTTGTCGCGCGCCCATTCGCCGATCTTGGTCGAGGTGATGTAGCGAATGTTGTTATCGTCGAACAGCAGCATGGCGCCGAGGTCGGATGCCTCCAGCGCAGCCTGGGCGCGCGCCAGCCGGTAGCGGTGCAGGCGGCGATAATCGACGCGCTCCTCGAAATCGACGCCCATGGTGCCGAGCACCGGCAGATGGCGGCCCCAATTGTACCGGGGATTGATATCCTCCGCGGTGATCTTGATCGGATCGCGCTTGCTGATGTCGTCCATGGCTCGCTCCTTGGATAGGTCGTTTAATTATACCGCGTTTCCCAGGCGCAGCGCAGCACGAAGTGATGCGCTGCAGGCCCGGGACCGCAGCTCGTTTTATGGCATCGGCACTTCGCCGACGTCCTTCGGCACCTTGTAGCCCTTCTGGGTCGCCGGCCGCTTGGCGATGGCGGTGTACCAGCGCTTGACGTTCGGATACTTGTTGAGATCGACGGTCTGCCATTCAAAGCGCGACACCCACGGCCAGATGGCGATGTCGGCGATCGAATAATCGTCGGCGACGTATTCGTGCTCGGCAAGCCGCCGGTCGAGTACGCCGTAAAGCCGGTGCGCCTCCTTGAGGTAGCGCTCTTCGGCATAGGCCGACTTGCCCGGATTATATTTGGTGAAGTGATGGACCTGGCCGAACATCGGACCCGGCCCGCCCATCTGCCACATCAGCCATTCGATGGCGTGATAGCGCGCCTCGCCGGATTTCGGCAGGAGCTTGCCGGTCTTGTCGGCGAGATAGATCAGGATCGCGCCGGATTCCATCAGGCTCATGCCGTTATCGCGGTCGACGATCGCCGGGATGCGATTGTTCGGCGAGATTTTGAGAAAGTCCGGCTTGAACTGCTCGTCCTTGCTGATGTCGACCGCATGCACGGTGTAGGGCAGCCCCATCTCCTCGAGCGCAATCGAAGCCTTGCGGCCGTTCGGTGTTGTCCAGGTGTAAAGATCAATCACGGTTGTGGTCCTGTGCTGTTCTTGGATTGAAAAATGCAGACTCTAGGCGGCGTTCTTGGCCTCGAAGGCGGCGGTGGCGTCGCGAATCGTAACCAGATGGGCCGCGATGCCGTCGCGTATCGTCGGGCCATGCGTTCGCATTTCGGCGAACTCCGCCTCGGAGACAAGGTCGCTCAGGCCCGACTTGAAGAACGGCCAAGCCTTGGCGCGCGTCCACCAGTCTTGAACACGGGGACGGCCGTCAGTCCATAGATCAAGCAGGCCCAGATAGTCGAGCCGCGCGACGAGCGGCATCAGGTTGATGTCGGCCAGGCTCGGCTCGGCGCCGACGATCCACGGTCCGCCGTCGGCCAGCGTCGCTTCGAGCATCTTGAAGGCGCGCTCATAGGCGGCGACGGCGTGGATGACGAAAGGCGATTGCACGCCGTGTTCGTAAGTCGATTTGAAGCGGTCGGTGCGGCGCGGATCGCCGACATTGCGAAAGCGCGCCTGGCGGATCTCCTCAGGCATGTTGCGCATCCGCTCGCGGAACATCGCCGAAAAGCTGATCTCGGTGACGCCCTCGAACAAAGCGTCGTCGACCATTTTGCTCCACAGCCGCATCCGGCTTTGGAGCCACGGATCGGCCGGGATGAGACGCGGCGCCTGGGTGAAGGTCTGGTCGATATATTCGCAGATCAGCGTCAACTCGATAACCGGCTTGCCGTCATGGACCAGCGTCGGCACCACGCCCTTCGGGTTGAGCTTGCGATAGGCCGGCGAATATTGCTCGGCCTTGAAGAGATCGACGGGGATCGCCCGCCACGCCAGACCCTTGGCCCGCAGCGTGATGCGGACTTTCTGGCAACAGACCGAATTGCCGAAATCGTAGAGCAGGAGTTCGCTCATGCGACTTTCTTTCCCCACAGCCGGCCTGACGCGATATCGGCGCCGTCGCGGATCGCCTTGAGCTTGAGCCAGACCACGGGTTCGATGACCCATTCGCGCCGGGTGAAGGTGCCGAAGCCGCAGTCGCTCGACGCGATGACGCGCTCGCGGTCGCCGATGACAGCCACCGCTTCTTCGACGCGGCGCGCCACGACTTCGGGATGTTCGACGAAATTCGACGTGGTCTCGACAACGCCCGGAATGAGGATCATGTCCTTGGGGAACGGCACGCGCTTGAGCGCCGCATATTCGTGGGCGTGGCGCGGATTGGAAAACTCGATCGACAAAGCGCCGACATTGGCCTGGTAGAGCGCCGGCAGAATCTTGTCGAGCGCGATGTCGTGGATATGCGGCCCTTCCCAGTTGCCGTAGCAAATATGCAGCCGCACGCGGTCGCGCGGGATGCCCTCGATGCCTTTGTTGATCGCGGCGACATGGCGCTCGCAGCGCTTGACGAAATCGGCGTCGGAGAGGTCGCGGTACATCATGGTGCGATCCATGGCGAGGTCGGGCGCATCGATCTGCAACACCAGGCCGGCCTGGTGGATGGCCTGATATTCGCTCTTCATCTCGCGGGCGAGCGCATCGAGATAGGCGTCGTGCGATTTGTAATGCGCGTTGAGCATGGTGGTCGAAATGATGCCGGGCGAAGCCGCCGTCATGAAGCGCTCGGAGAACGCGTGCAACTCGTCGGCGATGCGCTTGAAACCGGCGATCTCCTTGGTGATCGGCTCAAGATCGCGGTATTTGATCTCGGTCTGCGCCTCAGGCGCGCCGTGCTGACTCTTCGGCGGGTTGGGGAAGCGCCGCATCAGATAGCTCATCAGTTCGGGAAATTCCTCGAATTCGCGGCCGCGGCGTCGCTTCGATATGCCGCCAAATCCCGACATGCGCTGCGGCACATAAGTCTGAAAGCCGATGCGGCGCTGCTCGCCGTCATTGCCGACGTCGACGCCGGCAGCCATTTGCTTGGCGACGACGTGACGGACCGCCTTGTCCATTTCCTCGGCCAGGAGCTTCGGGTCGTAGCCTGTGCCTTCCTCCTGCAGCACCAGGAGATCGCTCAGTTTCTCGTTGCGCGGCAGGCTGCCGACATGGGTGGTGAGAATTTTGTCGCGGCTGAAAATCATTACGCAGGGCTCCGGCGGGATCGTGAGGGAGGCCAGTCATAGCGCAATTCCGCGGCAATAACAGTGCTGTTTATCGCCGCCATTGCCGGCGAAATCCCATGTCGGCATAATGCCTTGTCGCGACAAACAAGTGGGCAATGTCCCGCGCGGCAAAGTGGGAAACGCCCTGGGGAGAGACGTCAGATGAGCAGCGCTCCGCAGAGCCGCGCAGAAACTGCGTCCGCGATCCCGCGCGACTACAACTTCGCCGCCGATATTCTCAAGCGCAATCTCGATGCCGGCCGCGGCGGCAAAGTCGCCTATATCGATCAGCGCGGCGAATATTCCTACGCCGAGCTTGCCGAGCGGGTCGAGAGTTTCGGCCGTGTTCTACGCTCGCTCGGCGTTCGCCGCGAAGAGCGCATTCTCATCTGCCTCCTCGACACCATCGACTGGCCGACCGCTTTCCTCGGCGCCATCAAGGCCGGCGTCGTCGCAGTCCCGGTCAATACGCTGATGACCGAGAACGATTACCGCTTCATGCTCGAGGATTCCCGCGCCCGCGTTCTCGTCGTCTCCGAGGCGTTGTACCCGAAATTCGCCGAAGCCATCAAGGAGGGCGACTATCTGGAGCACGTCATCGTCTCCGGCGAGGACGCGCAGTCGCATCTGTTGTTCGACGATCTCTTGGCCGGTGCCAGGGGCGCGTCGCGGCCGGCGGCCGACATCGCACCGTTCACAGCGGCGACGACGCGCGACGATATGTGCTTCTGGCTTTACACCTCGGGCTCGACTGGGCGGCCGAAGGGCGCCGTGCACAGCCACGCCGACCTCAAGCTGACCGACGATCTCTACGCGGCGCCAATCCTCGGTATTACCGAGAACGATATCTGCTACTCGGTGGCGAAATTGTTCTTTGCCTATGGGCTCGGCAATGCGCTCACCTTTCCGCTGTCGGTGGGCGCGACGACCGTATTGTTGCCGGCCCGGCCGACGCCGGAACTGGTCGCCGATCTCCTGAAAAAGCACCAGGTGACGATCTTCTATGCCGTGCCGACCTTTTACGCCGCCTATCTGGCAAGTCCCGCGGCGGCGCCCCGGAAAGAGCTGAAACTGCGGGCTTGCGTTTCGGCCGGCGAAGCGCTGCCGACCGATATCGGCCGGCGCTGGAGCGAACGTTACGGCGTCGACATCCTCGACGGTCTCGGCTCGACCGAGATGCTGCACATTTTCCTCTCCAACCGTCCCGGCGAAGTGAAATATGGCACGTCGGGCCGGCCGCTGCCGGGCTATGACATCCGTCTGGTCGATGACGACGGCAAGACGATCGCCGCGCGCGGCGAGATGGGTGAACTGCAGGTGCGCGGCCCAACCAGCGCAATGATGTATTGGAACAACCGCGAGCAATCGCGCGCGACGTTTCTGGGCGAGTGGACGCGGTCCGGCGACAAATATGTCGAGGACGATGACGGCTATTTTGTCTACTGCGGCCGGCGCGACGACATGCTCAAGGTCTCCGGCATGTATGTCTCGCCGTTCGAGGTCGAGAGCGCGCTGCAAAGCCATCCCGATGTGCTCGAAGCGGCCGTCGTCGGCTGGCCGGACGACGATGCCTTGATCAAGCCCAAGGCGTTCGTGGTGCTCAAAGCTCCCGACCAGGCCTGTGATGCGCTGGCGCTAAAGCTGCAGGACGAATGCCGCAAGAAGCTTGCGCTCTATAAATATCCGCGCTGGATCGAGTTCCGCACCGAGCTGCCGAAGACCGCGACCGGAAAAATTCAGCGCTTCAAGCTGCGCGCGGAAGCCGGCGCGCGGTGACGGGCTACTTGCGTTAAGACTTATCGGGTATTAGTAGGCATTGCGTTCTCTGTGCCGCGGTAGCTCAGCTGGTAGAGCACCGCATTCGTAATGCGGGGGTCGGGGGTTCGAATCCCTTCCGCGGCACCACAGCCTCCAAAAATTGCAAAATTGGCAGGTATGTGTGATCATGTGTGTGGAGATGCACACATGGCGACAAATCTGTCGATCGACCCGGAACTTATTGAACGCGCGCTGGAACTTAGCGGTGAGCGCACCAAGAAGGCCGCCGTCACCAAGGCCCTGCGGGAATTCATCGCCCGGCGACGGCAGAAACGACTGCTCGATCTGATGGGCAAGCTCGAATGGGATTCGTCTTACGACCACAAGACGGAGCGGCGGCGCGATTGAGCCTATTTGTCGATACCAGCGTCTGGTCGCTCGCACTAAGGCGAAATCCGCCGAACCCTTCCGCAGAGGTGCGGGCGCTCGTTCAAGCCGTCGAAACCGGCGAGACAATCCTGACGACCGGCTTGGTGCTTCAGGAACTATTGCAGGGCTTCCCGGTCCAAGAGATCGGGAACAGATGTTGGACCGATTTTCCGACGTACCTTTGCTGGTTCCGGATCGTGACGATCACATCCGCGCCGCGGAATTGAGAAACCATTGCCGGCGCGGCGGGACGGCAAATCGGCACGATCGATGCGCTGCTGGCGGAGCTGTGCATCCGTCACGATCTGACGATGCTCACAAGCGACAGGGACTTCGCTCGCATCGCAAGTCATTCTGGGTTGAAGGTGTGGAAGGAGTGAGCCGAGCTTCGTGTAGTCTCCTCATCGTAAAACTGCGAATATCGTGATGATGGATTCCGGCCTCGCGCGCTTTGCCGCGCCCCGGAATGACGGCCCAGGGAGGAAATCTTGCCCGTGATGTCCGGAAAACGCGCCTTCCTCGATCTGCTCAAGCAGGAGGGCGTCACGGTCATGTTCGGCAATCCGGGCACCACCGAATTGCCGCTGATGGATGCCTTCGCGGTCGAGCATGACATCCGCTACATCCTCGGCCTGCAGGAGGCGGCGCTGATGGCGATGGCCGACGGCTATGCGCAGGCCTCCGGCAAGCTCGCGGTGCTCAATCTTCACGTCGCGCCCGGGCTCGGCAATGCCATGGGCATGCTCTACGACGCGATGAAGGCCAATGCGCCGGTGCTGGTCACCGCCGGCCAGCAGGACCTCGAATATCTCGTCACCGAGCCGGTGCTGACCGCGGACTTGCCGACTTTGGCGCGGCCCTTCGTCAAATGGGCCGCCGAAGTGCATCGCGTCGAGGATCTGCCGCGCTACGTGCACCGCGCGGTGAAAACCGCGCTGGCGCCGCCGACCGGGCCGGTATTCCTGTCGCTGCCCGGCGACATTTTGAAAAACGATGCCGACATCGATCTGCTCGAGCCGACGCGCGTCGCGCCGCGCGTGCGCGGCGACGCCGACGCGGTCGCCGCGGCCGCCGAACTGCTCGCCAAGGCCGAGCGGCCGGTGATCATCGCCGGCGATGCGGTGGCGCAGAGCCGCGCGCACAAGGAGCTCGTCGCGCTCGCCGAAGCCGATCGCCGCGCCGGTCTATGTCGAGTTCATTCCGAACACCGCCTCGTTTCCGGCCTCGCATCCGCTCTATCGCGGCTCGATGACGCGCTCGCAGGCCGGCGTGCGCGAAGTGCTCGACAAGCACGATCTGCTTGTTCTCCGTCGGCGGCGATCTGTTCACCTGGTCGCTGCCGTCGAACGTCGATCCGTGGCCGAAAGGGCCTGCAGCTCATTCATCTCGATACCGATCCGTGGCAGATCGGCAAGAATTATCCGGCGCAGGTCGCGATCCTCGGCGATCCGAAGGCGACGCTGCCCGACATCACCGCGGCAGTCGATCGCGCGCATGAGCGCGAGCGCCAAGAGCGCCGCGGCGGCGCGGCTCAAATCGATCGCCGAGACCAACAAGAAGAGACCGCGAGGCGTTTCGCGCCAAGGCCCGCGCGCTTGCCGGCAAGACGCCGGTGCAGCCGCTGGCGCTTCTCGAAGCGATCGGCGCGATGCTGCCGAAGGACGCCGTGGTGATCGAGGAGATTCTGTCGTCGGCGCCGGGCGCCCGCTCGCTGATCAACAGCGACGACGAGCAGAGTTTCTTCGGCTTGCGCGGCGGCGGCATCGGCTGGGGCCTGCCGGCGGCGATCGGCGTCAAGCTCGCGCTGCCGGAGCGGCCGGTGGTGGCGCTCGTCGGCGACGGCAGCGCGATGTACACCGTGCAGGGCCTGTGGACCGCGGCGCGCTACCGGCTGCCGGTCGTCTGGGTGATCTTCAACAATACCAGCTACCGCATCCTCAAGCAGCGTCTGGTCATGCTGCGCGGACTTGCCGAGCAGGCCGACAATTTCGTCGGCATGGAGCTCAACGATCCGGCGATCGATTTTGTCGGGCTGGCGCGCTCGCTCGGCATCGACGGCGCTCGCGCGACCACGGTGAAAGACGCCACCGATCTGATCGGCAAGGCGCTCAAGGACGGCAAGCCGATGCTGATCGATGTCGATATGGAGCGCGGCTACAAGCCAATCTGATCAGCAGGCAAATCCCGCCCGCCGCATGGCGGCGGGCGGAGCGGGAAAGCGAAGTCGTCGGGTCGTTCAGTTGTACCAGGCCTTGCACCAGTGGCGCTTCATCGCATAGTCGCCCTTGCTCTGGGCGGTGTCCCAGGAGGCGGTCTTCACCCACAGAACTTGCGTGGCGCCCCACGGTTTGGCCGTGTGATCGTACCAGGCGCGGCAGGCGCCAGTGTCTTTGAACTTGATCACGGCAAAATCCGCGCTCGCCGGCGTGGCAACAGCGACGCCAAGCGCCATGGCGCCGATGGCAAATAACATACGCTTCATTGGTAGCTCCCTCTAAGCCCCTTGCGGGAAATTTCGTCCGAACGCCGCCGCTTTGAGAAAGCGCTTCTCAAAGACAGCCGGCGCGACCATTGGTGTCGGAGTGCGGCGAAAAAGTTCAATTCAAGCAAGAACCGGCCAGGATCCAGTTACGCTGCCGCAAAACGGTCAGGCTCGGTCTGGAATCCCGCTGGCGCGGGAATAAGCGGCGATGATTTTGCGGCCTAATGCCGGAAATGCCGGGTGCCGGTGAACACCATGGCGATGCCATGGGCGTCGGCGGCTGCGATCACCTCTTCGTCGCGCATCGAGCCGCCGGGCTGGATCACCGCGGTGGCGCCGGCCTCGACGGCGACCAGGAGGCCGTCGGCGAATGGGAAGAAGGCGTCCGACGCCACCACCGATCCCCTGGTCAGGGGCTCCATCAGTCCGGCCTCGATGGCGGCATCCTGCGCCTTGCGCGCGGCGATGCGCGCCGCGTCGACGCGGCTCATCTGGCCGGCGCCGATACCGACGGTCGCCAAATCCTTGGCATAGACGATGGTGTTGGATTTGACGTGCTTGGCGACGCGGAAGGCGAAGCGCAAATCCCGCAGCTCGGCATTGCTCGGCGCGCGTTTCGTCACCGGCTTGAGTTCCATGTCGTCGACCACGGCATTGTCGCGGCTTTGCACCAGTAGCCCGCCGGCGACAGTTTTCGCGGTGAGACCCTCCGCGCGCGGATCGGGCACGCCGCCGGCCAGCAGCAGCCGCAGATTTTTCTTGGCGCCGACAATGGCAAGCGCGTCGGCCGTCGCGTCCGGCGCGATGATGACTTCAGTGAAGATTTCGGTGATGGCGCGCGCGGCTTCCGCATCGAGCGTGCGGTTGAGTGCGACGATGCCGCCATAGGCCGAAGTTTTGTCGCAGGCGAACGCCTTGCGATAGGCATCGAGTAGGCTCTCGCCCTCGGCGACGCCGCACGGATTGGCGTGCTTGATGATCGCGCAGGCTGCGGTGCGCGCGGGGTCGAACTCGGCGACGCATTCGTAAGCCGCGTCGGTATCGTTGATGTTGTTATAGGAAAGCTGCTTGCCCTGCGCCTGGCGCGCGCCGGCGACGCCGAAGCGCGTATCCGGCGTCCGATAGAACGCCGCCGCCTGGTGCGGGTTCTCGCCGTAACGCAGCCTTTCGATCAGGCGACCGCCGAAGGCGCGGTAATCCGGCGCGATGTCGTCAAGCTGCTTGGCGAACCAATTGGCGACCGCCGCGTCATAGGCCGCCGTGCGCGCAAAAGCCTTGGCAGCGAGCCGTCGCCGCAAAGCGAGCGTCGTCATGCCGTTGTGCATCACGAGCTCGTCGCCAAGCGCCGCGTAATCGCCAGGCTCGACCACGACCACGACGTCCTCGTGGTTCTTCGCAGCAGCCCGGATCATGGCCGGGCCGCCGATGTCGATGTTCTCGATGCAGTCGGCGAAATCGCCGCCGCGCGCCACGGTTTCTTCAAACGGGTAAAGATTGACCACCAGAATATCGATCGGGCGGATGTGGTGTGTGCCCATCGCTGCGGTGTGCTCGGCATTGGCGCGGATGGCGAGCAAGCCGCCATGCACGACGGGATGCAGCGTCTTGACGCGGCCGTCCATCATTTCCGGAAATCCCGTCAGCTCGCTGACATCGAGGACAGGCAGCCCGGCGTCGCTGAGCGTTTTCCGGGTGCCGCCGGTCGACACCAGTTCGATGCCGAGGCCGGATAGCGTGCGGGCCAGATCGACAACTCCGGCTTTGTCGGAGACGGAAATCAGGGCGCGTGTGGCGCGGCGCAATTGGTCGATCATGACTGGTCCGACATTATCACAGTGGCGGCATCACGAGGGGAGCATCACAACGGCAACCTCGGCTCCTCGTCCTCGCGGGCGCGGCGTGCGGCGCTGCCGGCGCCGGTAACGGCAGCCGGATTGGCGTATTGCAAGGCCCACTGCACGCGCGAGGCGGTGCGGGCATGGCCGTGGATGACAATCTGCGTGGTGCGGCGCGGGCCCTCGCTGGCGGCAAGATAGACACTGTCTTCAAGCTCGACGCGATCCTCGCGCGCGCTGAACGTCCAGACCTCCTTGTTCGGCGTCATCAGCATGACGCCGTGGCCGTCGCTGAGCCGGGTGGCCTTGACGGTCGGATGCAAGTGAAAGCGGATGGCAAATTCGTCGTGCGCCGTGCGCACCTGCGTGCCGCCATCGGCGGCGAGGAAAATATCTTCGCCGTCGATCCGCGAGCCGTCGGCCGCCAGCATCAGCATGCGCTCATGAACGATGCCGAAGCGGTCGGCATAGCCGTCATGCGCGGCGCGCAGCGCGATGGCGGCGGGACCGTCCTCGCGCGTGACCGACACGGCGTGCGGCCCGCCCAGCATCGGCGAGCCGCCGAGCATGCGCCGGAACGTCGCCAATTCGACAAAGCGCGCCGAGGAAGTGTCGTTGAAAGTCACCGTCGAATGCGCCGCAGTGGCGCGGGCGAGCTGCCGCCAGTTCTCGCGTCCGGTCGACGGCATGCCGCAATTGACGATGATCAGGCTTTGCCGCGGCGACGAAAATTCAAATGACAGGCAGCCGGCATGGGCATCGAGGCTCATTTCGATCGGCGGCGCGCGGCCGGTATCCATGATCAGCACGCCGCCGCCGGCTTCGATGCGCTGATAGGCCGAATGCGGCGCGCCCGAGAGCGGTGCGCCGTGGGCTTCGTCATAGGCGAGCAAAGTGAGAATGAGATCGGCGGGCGTCGTGCCCATGCCGTTGAAATGCGCAAAGGTGCCTTCGGAATGGCGGAAGAAGCGCAGCATCGGCATCATGCGGTCGATGGCGTTCGACAGCGCCTGCGGCGGCGCGATGTTGCGGGCGGCGAAAGCCTGGCGCAGCGGCAGAAGCTCGAGCAGGATTTCGATGACCGCGCCCGGATCGCGGCTGATGTGGCCGCCGTCGGGGAGAATCTGCCGCTCGATTTCCTGCTTCAGACGCTCGGTGGCAGTCTTGATGTGGCGCGCCTGGCCGGCAATGCATAGCGCGGCATAGGCGAGCGCAATGACCGCCTGCATGCGGGAAACGCCGCGGCTGGCGTCGCCCGCGGTATGGCGCAGATAGCGCACCTGGCGAACCAGGCTGCGCAGATAGCGCCGGTAGAACCGTGCATCGGCGTCTTGCAGGACGAGCGTCGACTGGCTGAGCCAGGAGATGATGCGCCGCGACAGCACGTCCGGGCGCCACGCTATCGGATGCCACGAGCCTTGCAGTGCGATCCATTCGTCGACCAGCGCGCGCGCATTGGCGCGGGTGATGCCGGATTGCGCCGCGCGCAGATGGCGCAGCCAGCCGAAGCCCAACAGCCCCGCCGCCCATTCGTCCGACGGCGGCTCCATCTCGAAAACCGAGCGGCCGTCGCCGATCACGACCTTACCGGCGAAGGCGAAGCGGCCGGAATAAATCTCGCTGGCGCGCGTCGCATCCGCGGTGCGCAGGTCCTGCGGCGCGATCAAAAGACGGTCGGCCTTCAGCGGGATGAGCGGCCAGCGCAGGAACGGATGACCGTTGACGCGGCCGGCGAGCCGGCGCATGGCGCCGCGAAGAAGGAGCCACGACAGCTTCGCATGGTTCGCGACGGAAGCGCGCGACATCGGCCGGATCGCCCCTCTTTGCGCGCAGACGCAGCATCGGCATCCGCGGCGGCGACCATAACGAAACGGTGACAGTACGGCCAACGGCCGAATAATCAATTGATATCGCTACTCTTTACCAGGCGGGCGGCATAAAAGCCATCCGCGCCGGCGAACCGCGAATCGGTGTCGGGAAACTGGCAGGGCAGCGTCCGCAACGCGCCGTCGGTGCTGATGAAGGCGTCGCAGCCGAATATTTCCGCAGCGGTGATCGGCGCGCGGCGCATGCCTGGTTGGCGCGCGAGGAAATCGGCGACGATGTTTTCGTTTTCCTCGGGCTCGAGCGAGCAGGTGCAATAGACCAGCGTGCCGCCGGGTTTCAGCAAAGTTGCGGCGTGCTCGATCAAGCGGCGTTGCAGGTTGGCGAGCTTGGCAATGTCGGCTGCGCTTTTGAGCCACGGCACATCGGGATGGCGGCGGATGGTTCCGGTCGAGGAGCACGGCGCATCGAGCAGCACGGCGTCGAATTGTTGGTCCGGGTTCCATTGTGCGGCATCGGCGCAAACCGGATCGGCCGTGAGCGACAGCCGCGCCAGATTGTCGGCGAGCCGTTTGAGCCGTGCCGGAGCGCGGTCGACGGCGGTGACGATCGCGCCGGCGGCGACGAGTTGCGCCGTCTTGCCGCCGGGCGCGGCGCACAGATCGGCGATGCGGCGGTCGCGCACGTCGCCGAGCAAACGCGCCGGCAGCGAGGCGGCGGTGTCCTGCACCCACCACGCTCCTTCGGCAAAGCCCGGCAGTGCGGTGATCGGGCCATGCGCGATCATGCGCACAGTGCCGGTCGGCAGCACGCGGCCGCCGAGCTTTGCCGCCCACATTTCAGCGTCGCTTTTGACCGTCAGATCGAGCGCCGGCTCGCGTCCATTGGCAGCGGCGATGGCGTGCGCGGTCTCGGCGCCGTAAGTCGCGGTCCAGCGCGCCAAAAGCCAGTCGGGCGTATCGAGCACCGGCATATCAAGCGCGGCAAGCCGCGCGGCGCCGTCGCGCGCCAGCCGCCGCAGCACCGCATTGATCAGCCCGGCAAAGTGCGCCGCGTACCGGTCAGCCTGGGCGAGCCGCACCGCAAGATCGACGGCGGCGTGATCCGGCACGTCGAGAAAGAGGATCTGCGCCGCGCCGAGAAGGAGCGCGGTCTCGACTCGCGGCGCCTGCGGCGGCAATCCGCGTTCGAGATATTGGCCGACGAGGTGACGCAAAGTGCCGAGCCGGCGCAGCACGGTGGCGACCAGCGCACGGGTGAGCGCGCGATCGCGCTCGTCGAGCGCGGCGAGTTCGGCGGTGGTGTCGAGCAACTCATCGAGCGCGCGGTGGCGGCGCAGCACGCCTTCGACCATCTCCGCCGCGATGCGGCGCACCGCCAGGCCGGGGGTGTCTTCGGCGCGATTGGGGCGGGGCCGTGATTTGCGCGCGGCTTTGGTCACCAAAAATTCCTCCTTGCGGGAGCGGCACGGCTACGCCAAGTCAGAGCCCATGCCAACCGATCCCCAAGCGCCGCAAGTCCCCGCACCAGACGCTGCAGCAAGCCGGGGGGAAACCGGCAAGGGTCCGCTCACTCCGGCCGCCGAGCGCGCGCTGGCCGAAGCCGCGGCCCGCCGCGCCGCGCATGCGTCCAGGAGCGACGCGCCAGAGGAAATTGCCGGCCGCGGCGGCCTCGATCCGACCCGCTACGGCGACTGGGAAATCAACGGCTTAACCTCGGATTTTTAGTCTCACCGCGGCGTTGTGCGGTTGCCTGGCGGCGCTCGTCCGTGCCCGCGGCCTTGACATTTGTTCGGGATTGCGTAGTTGACACCACAAGCACCATACGTGGTATATGTCCCCGACAACTGTAAAGAGAGATCGGGGATACTTCGCTATCGTTGTCCAGCCCATACCCGTCCACTCGCCAGACGATTGGATAGAACTTTGCCGCCGCTACCGCGACGATGCGCGCGCATTATTGCGCGGCAAGCGGCCAGACGGCGCGTGGCTCAATGCTGGATTTTCCGTGGAATGCTGCCTCAAGGCGGCGATCATGAAGAAGGAGCGCCTCAATCGGTGGCCCGATAGGGACAGCGCGCCCGAACTTTGGACGCACGATTTGCGGGGTCTTTTTAAGCGATTAGGGGTTGACCCTTTAAGCTTCGATCCCAAAAAGACCATCGCCCCAGCGCTAAAAACGGTGTTAGATTGGCGAAGAGAGCACGGATATTCGATAGGAAAACTGCCAATAAAACTCGCAGGAAATCTCTGCGAGGCCGCCTTCGAGTCAAACGGAGTCGTCGAATGGATAGCCGACCTGTACCGGCTCAATATCTGACGGCTGGTCAAGATTATCTTGAGGCCCTTGTTTCATTAGGGCTAATCCCCGCTTTCCTTGGCTGGGGCTGGGAAGCCGCAACTCAACAATGGATGCTCGTACTTATTACATCCATTGTGGATGCTGGCGGTCCTCTGGGCCTCAATAAGCTGTTGTTCAAAGCTTACAATGCGAAAGCTACGCCGAAAGAAATTTCACCTTTTATTGTGCGCATTTTCAGCCCTGAACTTGTGCAAATGCAAGGTGACGTTCAATTTTGGTTGCTCGGTGAAAAGAAGGCGATAATCAATCCAGTTCCAAGAAGATCAAATCCGGCTTCGCGCCCTTCTCCCATCACAAACGTTCAAAAGACATTCATGGGTCTCGATCTGGAAATGGTGAACAGCTACCAGTCGTTACCGGGGGCGGTTGATAAAGCCTTGGCTGGCTATCATGCTCGCCATCATGATTGGCAACGTTTCAGGAGAAACGTCGAAAGGCTCGCAGCATGAACGACGCTGACGCTGATCTCTCGAACAAGGAAAAGCTTTCAGCCATCCTCAAAGGTGCCTTTAGCGGCTCTCCAACGCCGCTAAAGGCGATTCCAAAACGCAATGGAAAAAATAGGACGGCTGGTAAAAAGTCTCAGCGGCGCTTGCGTCGCCAGCGTAAAAACCGCGCGGCGTGAAATCTGAAATCCCTCTTAATTAGCTGGATGATACGTTAGTCGCTTGCCCTCTGCGCCACGCACCGCTGCAATGGTGCGCTCCATGTCTGTGATCTTGCGAGCGTTGTACCGGAAATCGAATTCCGCTAGATACCTATGCAAGTTTTTCTCCTTACAATGCTGATACACGCCGCGCATTCCGCGTTTGAAAATCGAGAAAAACCCTTCCGCTGAGTTGGTGTGAACGTCGCCGCGCCCATACTCATGGGCGCTGTGCTTGACGGCCTCGTGCGAGGCTACTTTGGCACCAAGATAGAGGCGGCTTTCGTCTGTATGTAACCGGCTTTCCCGCGCGATATTCTCACTTATGATCGTCTGCACTGTAATCTTGTCGGCGACTGCCACATGGAATGAGCGGACATTACCGCCGCGTTCCACTAGCGCAATGATCGCTCGCTTGCCCGCAGGGCCTTTACCGCCCCGACTGCGATAGGGACGGCCGCCACGCTGCGGCGACGGCTGCGGGTTTTCTTGCGGGCCGTGGTAGGTTTCGTCCGCCTCTACGATCTCGCCTTCCCCGCCCAGCGGCGGCAGTTTCAAGCCGCCCCGCCGCATGGCTTCGCGGACTCGGTGAAACATGAACCAAGCGGTGTTGTACTGGCAACCTAACTCGCGATGAAGCTGATGCGCCGAAAAGCCCTTCTTGCTGGATGCCGCTAGATGGAACGCAGCAGCCCACTGGGTAAGCTTAGCGTGGCTGCGCTCCATGACCGTGCCGGTCATGACGGTGAAATCCTTGCGGCACGTAGGGGCAGCGCAGCGGTATAGGCCAATCTTCTTGGTCTCATAATGCTTGGCCGAACCGCACTTGGGGCAGATCGGACCTTCCGGCCAGCGGGCGGCTTCAAACCACTGCCGGGCAGCGGTTTCGTCGCTGAAGATCGGGTTTGCGAGATTGTTCTTCTTGGCCATCGGAAAGTCTCCTTATGGCCGTAACACTAGCATTAGCTCGTTGTGGTGTCAACTACGTAATCGCGCATTTGTTCCTATTACGCAGAATATAATCCTGCAACTTTTAATACAATTATATACTTGACGCATACTTTTGAACGGTCTATATTCCTTATCAAGGAGTTAGACCATGAGCATTCTTTCCCAGCCTCATTTCCACAGCGAAGTCGCCGCCTACGCCCGGCTGGAGGAGATCGTGTGGCCGAACGGCCCGGTTTGCCCCCACTGCGGCGGCGTTGACCGGATAACGCCCGTCAAGGGCGGTAGGATCGGGCTGCGGCGGTGCGGCCAGTGCAAGGGCCAGTTCACCTGCAAGGTCGGGACGGTTTTCGAGGACAGCAAGGTTCCGCTGCGCAAGTGGTTCCAGGCGGCCCACCTGCTGGCGTCGAGCAAGAAGGGCATCAGCAGCCACCAGCTCCACCGGACTCTGGGCGTGACCTACAAGACGGCGTGGTTCATGTCGCACCGGCTGCGGGAGGCCATGCGGGACACCGGCACGGACCAGATCGGCGGCCCCGGCAAGATGGTCGAGGCGGACGAGACCTTTTTCGTGAACAAGAAGGGCTTCCCGAAGAAGAAGGGCGGCGCCGGGCACAAGATGGTCGTCGTCAGCCTCGTCGAGCGGGAAGGCCCGGTGAAGTCGGTCATCATCGACGCGGTGAGCCGACCCGACATCGAGAAGATCGTCAAGCAAAACGTCCACAAGGAAAGCCACCTGATGACGGACGAGGCGAAGTATTACAAGGTGATCGGCGAGGGCTTCGCGGCCCACGGCTCCGTCGTTCATTCGCTCGGCGAGTACGTCAAAGGCGACGCCCACACCAACACGCTGGAAGGCATCTTCTCGATCTTCAAGCGGGGAATGAAGGGCGTCTACCAGCACTGCGGCGAGCAGCACCTTCATCGGTACGTCGCCGAGTTCGATTTCAGGTACAACAACCGGGTCCGGTTGGGCGTCGACGACGAGGCGCGGACAGCCCGCGCGCTCCGGGGGATCGTCGGGAAACGCCTGACCTACCGCTGGCCTCATTGATACTCCGCGTCGTCGTCGCTAGCCGACGACGACGCCGCGGGGGCACGTCGTCGCGACGTCGTAGGGGGGTGTTGCCGAAGACGGCGACGCCGTGCTAGTTTCGCGACAAATGACCGCGCCGAACGTAGCCCGCAAGATAGAACAAACCCGCGCCAGCATCGATGCGCTGAAGCGGCAGGCGGAGGGCGTCGCGCG
>CAVXWL010000018.1:0-364049 GCA_963765365.1 uncultured Alphaproteobacteria bacterium
CAATCGGCGTTCAAATTTGACCCACGATCGGCGTCCAATTTTGACCCTCTTGAGCGACGTGTTTTGGCGGTAGCGCTCGCGCCGTCGGAGCTGGTCGGGGTTGCGGAGACGGCGCGAGCGCGGGTTGGCGTGTGATCGTCAGCCCGGCTTTTGAAGCGCCAGCTGTCATTGCCGGTCTCGATGATGTCGCAGTGGTGGGTCAGACGATCGAGCAGCGCGGTCGTCATCTTGGGATCACTGAAGACGCTGGGCCATTCACCGAATGCGAGGTTGGTGGTGACGATGATTGAGGTGCGTTCGTAGAGCCGGCTGACGAGGTGGAACAGGAGCTGCCCGCCGGATTGAGCGAAGGGCAGATAGCCGAGTTCGTCGAGGATGATGAAGTCCATGCGAGTGAGTTGATCAGCGATCCGACCTTGCCTTCCGTTACGGGTCTCGATCTCGAGCCGGTTGACGAGATCGACCACGTTGTAGAACCGGCCACGGGAGCCGGAGCGGATGCAGCTTCTGGCGATGGCGATGGCCAGATGGGTCTTGCCGGTACCGGTGCCGCCGACCAGCACGGCGTTGCGCTGCTGGGCGATGAAGCCACCGCCGGCGAGGTCGTTCACGAGCGTCTCATTGATCGGCGTGCCCTCGAACTGGAAGTCGTCGAGGTCCTTGGCGAGCGGCAGCTTGGCGATGGTGAGCTGGTACTTGATCGAGCGCGCCTGCTTCTCGTTGATCTCGGCGTTGAGCAGATCACCGACGATGCGCTGGGGTTCATGCTGGCGTTTGACGGCCGTGGCCATGATCTCGTCGAAGGCGGCCTTCATGCCGTAGAGCTTGAGTTCGCCCATGAGGTCGAAGAGTTGGGATCGTTCCATCAGTTGGTTCTCCTGAGGTTGTCGTAACGGGCACAATCGGCGATGGGCGCATGGCGCAAGCGTCAGCGCGGCCGGCGTGAGGATGGTGACTGGCGGCCCAGGATCACGCTGACGGGCAAGGATGTTGAGGACGACATCGGCGGAGTGGACGCTGTGGGCGATCGCTTCGGCGCACGCGGCCTCGACCGCAGGCAGCCCATCGGTGAGCACCGCGGTGAGGATGTCGACCATCTGCCGATTGCCATCGTCGGCACCGGCGAGTTTGCGCCGCACGCGCTCCATCGACGCCGGCAGCACCCAGTCCTTGAAGGGTGCGCCGTTGCGCAAGGCGCCGGGCTTGCGAGCGAGCACTGGCACGTAATGCCAGGGGTCATAAACCGTGTCGCCGCGGCCGAATGAGCGGGGATGCTCGGCGACAATGCGCCCGTCCTGGCGGATGACGATGCGATCGGCATAGGCATGAACTTCGACCGGACGACCGACAGCGCTGGCAGCTACCGAGTACTTGTTGTTGTCGAAGCGCACCAGGCAGGTCTTCGAGACCGATGCCGGCACCGCGTGGAATCCATCGAACCTGCCGGCATAGGGAACGAGCTTCGGCCGCTCTGCCTCGAACACCTCCCAGATCGTCTGCTCGGTCAGCTCCGGATGGGGATGCACCTTGGCGTAGGCGATGCATTTATCGAGCAGCCAGGCGTTCAGTTCGTCAAGATTCTTGAACCGCAGACGCGGCGTGAAGAACCGCTGACGGACGAGCCCGACCTGGTTCTCGACTTGCCCCTTCTCCCAGCCCGATGCCGGCGTGCAGGCGACCGGATCGACGAGGTAATGGCTGCACATCTGCAGGAAGCGGCGATTGTAGAGGCGACCCTTGCCGACGAAGATCGTCTCCACCGCCGTCTTCATGTTGTCGTAGATGCCGCGCCCGCAAGCGCCCTTGAACAGGGCGAAGGCCCGGTCGTGGGCGTCGAACACCATCTCCTGCGTCTCGCGCGGATAGGCGCGCACGAACAGCATCCGGCTGTGACAGAGCCGGACATGGGCGGCCTTCACGATCACCGTCACGCCGCTCAGCAGGACGACCTCGTGGCTCCAGTCGAACTGGTAGGCTTCCCCCGGCGCGAAGCTCAGCGGGACGTAGGCCGCCGCCGTCGATTGTCCGCGCTCCTTGGCCCATCGCCTGGCGTAGCGCCGCACGGCATCGTAGCCACCGTCGTAGCCGCGCCCGCGTAGTTCCTCGAAGATGCGGATCAGCGTCAACTGCTCGCGGAAGGGCTTGGTCGTATTGCCTTCCAACAGTTCATCGAGTTCAGCCGTCCACCGCCCCAGCTTCGGCCGAGGCTGAACGTCACGCTCGTACTCGAACGATGTCTCCCCCGACCGCAGTACCTTGCGGACCGTGTTCCGGGACACCTTCAGATCCCGGGAAATCTCCCTGATCGTCTTGCCTTTGATGAAATGCTCGCGCCGAATCCGGCCGATCGTCTCCACTGTCAGCATTCCCCCACCGCTCGCTTGGAATCAAAGCGAGCAGCGCATCAGGCCAACCTGTAGGGGGTCAATTTTGGACGCCGATCCCCCGGCTCAGGGGGTCAAAATTGCACGCCGAATGACACTGTTTTTCCAGGGCGAGCTGTTCGGCTGTTACGCCGATAGAGCGATTCCAGTAGGCCGAGGAGATCATATCGATGAGGATGGCGAACAGGCCGATTATTCCCGTGAATAGCCAGCCGATAAAAAACCCAAGCCAGCGGAAGAGGTTGTCCGCCGATCGATTCGGATTTGGGTGCCATCAAAATTCGAGCGTTTCGGCGTTGCTGACTGGTCCTTGGTGCTTCGCAAGAAGCTCCTTCACTCCTGGCAAGAACTTGGTTTTCACTTCATTCTGGAAGTCGATGGCTTCGGCGGAGGAGCTAAATTGGCGGTGCGCTCCGCGCGAGTGAGCGAGAGCCGCGATCGTGCAAGGATATTCGGTCGGAATGTCGTCGCCGATTTCCCGCAACGTCTCGCGGCTTGGGAAAAACCCGCAGGGACCATCCAAGCGGGCGTTTCCCAGAGATTGTACTCGGTCAGGATCGCGCGTTCTTCTTCGGTGAATTCGACAAAAACGGCGACGTCATATTGGGTAACGTCAACAGTCTTGGCGGCCCGGAATAGTCCGCCCTTGCTCACCTGTTGCTTCACGGTGGTTGGATTAAGCTGCACAGTCGCTTTCACAGGTCCCCCCAATCTCAAAAGGTGAGGGCGCCAGGTGGCCACCCGGCGCCCTCGGCAGTTCTCAGTCTTCGCGTCCATCGAACTCGATGTTCTCAGGAATCGGCAGACCGTGCCGCTTGAAGTAGTCGAGAACCTCGGGGGTGTACCAGATCGGATGGCTGTTCCGGTGCGCGCCAAGCTTCCGGCAAGCCGGGAATGCATTGTGCGCGTACGCGGGATCAAACATGAGCCGACCTGTGTGCGTCCTCCCGTAGGGCCATCCCAACTTCTTCTTCAAAGCGCTCCACGTGAGGTAGAGCGGCAGCTTCACCTTGTATGACATCGGACTTCTCCGGGTTTGCGGAGACATCCGGATGCCGCCTAGGTTTGCTAGCAGCGGTTGAAGTGTAGAATCACGCCCCTGCAAGGGCAAGATGTGCATGGTTCGCCACAGCGCACCGCTGTCGCCGCGTAGTTCTAGTCATTTCCAGGTTTGAGCCGATCGGCGGCGAAAAATGGCCAGCGAACTGACCAAAACGGCCGTCTCTCATTGCCGGAAAAATCGCTTATCATTGCCAGAAAAATTGCCAAATAGGCAGTGCGATTTGCACGGACCTTAGTTACAGTCGCTGCAACTAGGAGGGGAGCCATGCAAAATCCCAAGATGTCGCGGCATGCGCGGCAAAGGCTACAGCAGCGAGGTGCACGGCCGAGGGAGGTCGCGCTCGTTCTGCACCACGGAGATATCGAAATCCCGGCGAGCAGGGGCTGCCGCTTTGTGCGTCTTTCCCACCACGCAGCGGCTTTGCTCCAGGCGCAGGATAGCTTCACTCCTCAGGACGTGGATCGGGCGAGACGGTTGATGGTGCTTGTCGATCAATCAAACGCGGTTGTGACCGTGCTCAAGTGCGATCCGCAGCGGCGCCCACGCGGTGCAAACCGCTTATGGCGGGGGGCGCGATGACGAATAATGTTGTCGACCTAGCGGCGCACCGAAGAGAGAGTTCACCGGATGAGGCGGATGCACGCGCACAGCGTAACGCCGACCGCGCGTCCGAAGCAGCGGAATTGCTTGAGCAGCTGCGCCATGTTCCGAGGATCCCGACGGAGGATCGCCCCGTATTGGCGCGCAACCTTGGGCGGCTTATCGAGCGACTGGCCCCACAAGATCAGCTCTCAGTGACGAAGATGGTGCTCGACAGCAGCTGGTCAAAGCGGATGCGTTACGTTCGGTTCGGCAATGAGACGACAGAACCTCCGCCCGACTACGCTGCTTCCGGGCCGGCATTCGCTGGGATCATCGATCGGCTCAGCGCAGAGAAGGAGAGCAAAGGCTTTAGTAAGCCCCAAGCTCTAATGGAGACGGTCTTTGAAGCGCTGCGGGGGACATCTTATCACCGTCCTTCTCGCTTCAAGGTAAAGGAAAGCCTTGGCGATGGAGCATTTCTTGTCACGCATCTTGCCAAAGTATGCGGAGCATTGGCGGAGCAAGTCGAGCTCGACGAATACTTCGAAACAATATCGAAATATCCGATCTATCCGATGGACTATGATTTGCCGAACCGGAAGACCGGCCGCCTGCTGGACCTAGTTTCGAAGCGCGAACCGAATCGATTGCATTCGTGGGACACGTTCTTGGACGATGATGAGCTTCAAACATGGTTGCCCTGGTGGGCTCCGAAATGTGTGCTCGGGCACCTCTACGTTCGTTTCGTGTGCAAATCTCTCAGCGTACCCGAGCAGTGCGTTTCCGAGATCAAGCGATCGTGTGATGGGAAGGTTGATAAGGATGCGTGGGATAGCGAGGAGTGTTCTTGGGAGATCGAGCCGGCGGTACAGGCGGAGACTACTCATCCGCGAACAGTATTCCATCGCTTGCCGGTGTGGCTCGTTGTGCTGCCGTCAACAGGTGGTCTCGTGCCGTGCCTGTATGCCTCGGTGCATCACTGGGACGAATTTCAGATCGAACAGTCGGTTAAGAACGAGACCTATTTCGATTATTATTCATACATCACAGCCTGCTTCGTCGAAGAGATCGGCGCGACGGTCCAGGAGGATGTAACGTACTTCTTGGACAATGACGATGATCATGAGCCTACGTACATCTGCGCCCACGGCGATGCCATTAATGTCATCGGCTGTCGCGTCGGTACCGACGTGGAGAATTTCCGAAGCGACCTACTGACAGCGTGGGACGTGCACGATCTCCCGGAATGGCTGCAAGAGCATCCGGTCCAGAGGCTGTTGCGGCTCACGGTAGATTCTCCGAGCGGCAGCGATTTTGCGCTTACGCCACGGGTTTTTCCAAAAGACTTCGGATATCGCAGAGTAACGTGGGGGATAGGGGAGAGTGAGACGACATTTCGACCAGCCTTCCAAATATCTGAAGGCGCGCTCACGGCACCCGTGCGGCAGAACACGATCGCATCGTTTCTGCTTGAGGGTCTTGCCGACGGGAAACAGTCAGCGGTCTTCCGGGCTTTGAAAGACGATGCCTTGTCGAAATCGGCCGCGGTGCGAGAGCTGATCGAGCACGTCAATACGACATTTCAATCGACGTTTGATGATCTATACGGGAAGTAACAAATTGAGCAGGCTGTTTTTGGAGGACGTCATGCCGTTACTGGTTTGTCATATTGGCTGGATGCATCTCTATGAGGGTCTCTACGGGAAGCCAGATCGAATAGTCGGCGGGGGAAGTTACGTCCAGCAACATAAGACAGGCGGGGAAGTCTGCAATTTTTTACGATGTGCTGACGGCCACGTATATGGTCACGTTGAGACATTCAAAGGCAAGAAAGATCGTCCCATCAAGATAGAATCAATTGGTGCCGCAAAAGCGGCAGATGAGGCAGACGATGTCGATGTCGTTTGGACCGCCACGCATCCAATAGAGCGAACTCGGCGAGTTGTAGGCTGGTATCGTCGCGCCCGAGTATTCCGCGATCGACAATACTTCACAAAATCTCCTTCACTTCAGCATAAGCGCGACGCGCTCGACAGCTTTCGAATTCGGGTCCGACCCGACGATGCGGTGCTCATTCCTCTCGATGAACGCACCCTCAAGCTTGGCCGCGGCAAGGGCTGGATTGGTCAGGCAAATTGGTGGTTCCCCGAACAAAGCAAGAATCCTCAGGTGAAGCGGTTCATCAGTGAACTACGCAGCTTGATGAGCCCGACGAGCCGAGTGAGCATCGCAAAGCAACTCACTTCGAAGAGGGGAAAATGGGGTGGTGATTCGGACCCCGCGCGAAAGGCAGCAGTCGAGGCCGCCGCCATAGCAGTTGTTGAGGCCCATTATTCGGCGTTCCGGGTGCGTAGCGTCGAAGATGAAAATCGGGGCTGGGACCTTGAGGCTCATAAGAAAGGACATGAGCCTCTATGTCTCGAAGTCAAAGGATTGTTCGCCTCTGATTTACAGATTGGGCTGACGCCACGGGAATATCGTGTGTTGGTCAGCCATTCGAAGGGCGAAATGGATAACTACAGGCTTTGCGTAGTAACGGATGCGCTCAGTCAGCGGCCGAAACTTGCGATCTTCCGCTACGCACTGGACCGCGCCTGCTGGATCGACGAATACAATAACGAAGTGCTTGCGGTCTCGATCAAGCCGATCGAAGCCGCGATAATCTCAGTCCCATAGAGTTTCGGGCGGCGATGAGCATCGAATTTGGATTGAACGCGCTTCAGGAAGAACTTGAGCCGCTCGAGCGGATCATAAGGCTGCTCGCGGCGAAGCTTGGCGCGCCAGTATTACAGGTGACGCCGGCCGGAAAGGCGTTTCGCTATGGTTCGCCGGATGCCCGGCATTTCTGTCTACTGAAAGCGGCGCGGGCGCTTAGCGACTTCAATGCGTGTATCGAGCTAGCGCGAAAAGGCTATTTGCAAGAGATATGCGTGCTCATTCGTACCATGGTCGAATGTGCGAGGCATCTTGAATATGTGATCGAACCATACAGCTCTGAGGAACATAAAGCCGGCGCTGAAAGATACGTGCGAGAGTTCTTCGCGGATGGGCAGCGGGGTGCTTCCGCCGATCCCCACAAATTTCAGATGCAGCAAGGAAAGGTCCACGACGCGTTGGGGAAGGTGTTGGACCAAATATCTGCCGAGTTGGGCAAAGACAGCAACGAGCGGAAGCCGGCTGGTGCGCTCTATAGGAATACATACGGCGTGATGTCGAATTACGTTCATGCGCGATATCCGGAATGCATCGATCTTTACGGCGGGAAGCCAGGAGAATTTCACGTTCGGGGGATGAGCGGGACGCCGAAGGATGCAGAATCGTTGGAAATTCTACAGTCGTTCGCGACGACACTTGCACAGGCGTTCGTAATGATGATTTAAGGATTGAAACTCAAAGCGATTGTTGATGCGGACCCTGTGATTGGACAGTGGTACGAGAGCCATGTCGGCTAATAATTCTGAGCGGATCATGCGACGAATTATATTCGCCGTTCTTGCCGCCGATGAACAGGTTGCGGTAAACCGGCAGGCTCGATGTGCCGGTGCAGCCGTTGCCGACCTGGCAGGTGGTCTGCGTGGCCGTCGAGATGCATTCCTGGAAAAGCACGACGAATGCGGCTACCCGGATCACGAGCCGCGAGCCGCGCTGTTTGACCATATGGGCTTGATGATATGATCCGCGGCTTCGGGGTGATTTTAGGGGTGGGGTGAACATGGGGCGGCGCAGCCGCCAAAGGCCATGGGTCCGATTACGTTGTTTGATAAGTCATTTCTGCAATCCCTGAGCGCCGATGAGGCGGTCTGGTTCGATCATTTTTCGCTGCCGGTCGTCTGCCCGATCTTTTACGTCGAGACGCTCGCGGATCTGGCGAAAGAACCAGGCAAACGCTCCGCCGAAGAGATCGTGGCGGATATCTCCCGGAAATTCCCCGAGTGGAGCGGTGCACCTTGCGGTTTCCATATCGACATGTGCGTGAACAACCTGTTCGGCGCCGAGGTCGTCATGGATGGGCGCGTGCCACGGCCCGGCGCGCGGGAGGTAAAGAAGGGCGTCGTCTATGAAACGACGCCGGAGGAAGAGGCGTTTCAGCGGTGGAACAAGGGCGAATTCCTCGACGTCGAGCGCGTTGCGGCCGCCGGCTGGCGCAAGACACTGGCGGAACTGGATCTGAAAAAGGTGGCGAGCGAGCTAGAGATGCTCGGCATTGAGAAGAAGCACTGCCGGACGCTCGAAGAAGCGCGCGACCGCGCGCGCGAGATCGTGAGCGGCAAGGACCGACCCATGTCGCGATTCGCGCTCGCCGCGCTCTTGTTCCATATCCCACCGCATCTGCATCCGCGGCTGGTCGCGCGGTGGCGCAGCATGGGCGAGCCGACCTTCGACGTGTTCGCGCCGTACGCCGCGTTCGTGATGACGATTGAGGTGTTCTTCCGCGTCGCCATGGCGTCGAGTCTGATCGGCACCGAGCGGGTCTCGAACCGGACGGATATCGCTTACCTGTTCTATCTACCGTTCTGCATGGTCTTCGCGTCCTCAGACGATCTGCACCGCCGCTGCGCGAAGTTGTTTCTGCGTGACAATCAAGAATTCGTGTGGGGCATCGACCTGAAGCCGGCGCTGAAGGCGGTGAACGCGCACTTCCTGGAACTGCCCGAAGAGGAGCGCGACAAAGGCATCACGCGGTTCGCGCACTCACCGCCGGACGGCAATCTCATGGCGGACCTCTGGGACCGGCATCTGCGTAAGGGCTATCGGAAGGCGGAGCCCGTGAAGACCAATCCCGAGAAAGATGCGGAGATTCTGGCTCGCTTTAAGGGTTTCCGCGATCAGCCGACGATCGACACGCCCCAGGACCCGGATGATCACGAAATAATCTCGATCCCGCATGCCGTCCGGCATAAGCGCGGAAGCTGGTGGCAGCTTCCGAAGGACTTTAAGCAGGAAACGGCGTGAAGCCTAGCTGTGAGCGGCTCGCTCGTCCGCAGCGATTCGATAACGCATGGGCTGGGTTGCTGGTCGTGCATAGTTCGCCATGGAAGTCCGAGTTTTCAAGTATAGGCGTGAGCATAGCCAGTTGCGCGAGCTCCAAAATCTCGATTAAACTTCAATAGCTTGGAGGATCAGTGTGGATTCCTCCACGGCACCACACTCGATTTTAAAATATCCCCAACAACTCGCGAGTGAGGCTCGGCGTTGATTTGGGTAGCTAACGACCTGGCGTCACAGGTGTTGCGGACTGCAGCTTTACGATATCGGATGTGGGGAACACGTAAATCTTGTTGTCCTCGTTTGTTTCTTAGACAGAGAAAATTGCAAACACGGATGAATCGTCAAAGTCTCCATCGGACGCTGGCCAGTTAGCCACGACGATGATCCCGATTGCCGCCACTAGTATTGTCATCACAATGTAGAAGGGACAAACCAGGCGACGAAGAAATCTGTCCAAGAATCCCACCTCTTCCAGTGATGCTGTAGTCCCTGGCGCACATACAAGACCACAAGTCCCGTGAAGACCACGAGAGCGCTCGCCTTTCCAAATCTTGGAAAAATTCCTTTATACGCATGATGCTACTCCTGATACATCATAGCGCGCCGTTATTCTGGCATCCTGCGCTCGCGCATCGGAATCGGGGCGCTCACCACCAGCTAATTTTCCCGATCGATACGGTCGCCGTGCGGCCGGCCACCAGAAGGAGATCGGGTGGCACATTATCGAGCTTGATCCGCACCGGGATGCGCTGTGCAAGACGGACCCAGCTGAAGGTTGGATTGACGAACGCCAATAGCTCGCTGCTCGTCGTCCGGTTTTGGTCCTCGATTCCCAAGGCGATGCTCTCGACATGGCCCGAAAGCACGCGCGGGTCGCCGATCAATTTCACGGTGGCCTTGTCGCCGATATGGATGCGGCGAAGCTTGGTCTCCTCGAAATAGCCCTCCACCCGAAACGTGTCGGAGCCAACCAGCGCAAAGACGGGCGCGCCGGCGTTCACATAGCGCCCCGGCAGGAGATCCAGATTGGTGACGATGCCATTGACGGGCGCCAGCACCGTCGAGCGCTCGAGATTGAGTTCGGCAACGTCAAACGCTGCATTTGCCTCATCGAGTTGAGCCCGGGCCTCATCGACGGCTTGTTGCGCGTGCTCGACCTGCTGCTGGGTGACGGCGACGCTGGTCAGGCTCTTGTTGCGCGTCAAATCGCGTTGCGCCTGATCGAGCGTCGTCTGGTGACTTGCCACATCCGCCTTGGCTTGCTCGAGCGCATATTGAAAGCGCCGCTGATCGATGCGGAAGAGTTTTTGACCTTTGCTCACTTTTTCGTTGTCGTGAACGAAGACGTCGCTGACGAGGCCGGACACGTCGGCGGCGACCGTGACCACGTCGGCGCGCACGCGGCCGTCTCGCGTCCACGGCTCGAGCATATAATAGCTCCAGAGCTGCCAGCCGGCGCCGATCGCCACCAGCACCACGAAAAGCGTGAGCAATGTCGGGCCGAGAGAGGCGAAAGCTTTCTTCATCGTTGCGGCTCCGGTTTCGGATCAGCGGCTACGCGCGCGGCAAGATGACCGCGCCTGCCGCCGTGACCACGTCGAGCAAGATCACGTAGATCGCCAGGTCGAACAGCGCGCGATGCCAGACGAAGCGATAGATGCCGTAGGCGTCCAGCAGCCGCTTGACCACGATGAGAAGGGCGAAGGCAACGGCGGCAAAAACCGCAAAGGCCGGAAAATACACGCCATAGATATCGAACTCGCCAGTCACCGCATGCTCCATCATCCGACGCCGGTAGCCTCAGGCACCGCCGGCGCGGGTTGCACCGGCAGATGCGGCGGCGCTTCAGGGTAGAGCGTCTGCCGCAACCCGACAATCGCGGCCACGCAAGCGTGGGTCGCTGCGCCGCAGGCGGTTACCTCGTCGATCGCAATGTCGATGTCGTGCAACAGATCGTCGCCGAGCGAGGCGATGCGGCCCCGCGCCAAACCGCGAAAATAGGACGCCAGCCCCGCCAGCATCGCCGCCAGGGCTTTTTGTCCCCGCTCCGGCATGCTGGACGCGACGGATTTCGCTTCGATGATATTGACGCCGAGCCGCAGGTCGCCGAGCGCATCGGCGAATTCATGCTGCGGGCGCGGCTCGGACCGCGGCTGGCGGTACAACAACAGCGCAACCCGATCGAGCATCCGGCTCGCCCATTGATCGCGCGTCGGGCTTGTTCGTCCATCGGCAAGATCGGCCAGGTCGCGATAGGTCGCGCGCAACAGGCGCCGCACGCTGGTCTGCGTGCCGATGACGCGCATCAGCCGCGTCACGACGAGCGCCACCACGCCGCCGAGAACGAACGCGCTGTCGGAATTGATGATGGTCGCGAGATCGGCCGTATAGCTCGTTTGCAGGTTCATCTCGATGCAAAAACCTATCGCAAGCGCCAGCCCGACCGGCGCATAAGCCGGAATAGCCATGAGAATTCCGGCGGGGATGAGCGCAAAAGCGAGCACCACGCAGAGTAGCGTGAAGCCGGCGATCGCCGGCAAAACAAAGAACTGGTAGACGATCACGATCGGAATGCACAAAGCCAGAAGCATGATGATAATGCGCTGCGTCGGCGTTGGATCGTCCAATGAAGCAAACAGCGCGCAGGCCACTGCGGCAAAGGCGGTCGCGCCGGCGCCTTCCGGCCATGCGGTCGCGATCCAGAAAAACGCACAAATGCCCATCGCGACGGCGGCCGCGAGCGCTGACAGCAATGCGATGCCCGGATCGGTATGCATCGGTTTCGGCCCGATCTGCGCACCGGCGGCGCAAAGGTCGGCGCCCGGTGTCTGGGCCGGGTCGGCGAGATAGGCGGCAAAGTCGAGGCAGGATTGCCACGATTCGATCAGCTCCTTCAGGCGCATTGTCAGGTTGACGGTCACAAGCTCGCCCCAGCTCGATTGCGAGCCGACGGCGGGCGTCGCCTCGACGCAGGCTTTCGCGAGTTCGGCCGCGCGGCTTCGATCGCCCGGTGCTTTGAGCCCGACCCAATCGACGACGCCGGCGAGCACCTGCGACACTTTTCCGTCCAGCGCCCCCATTCGCCGCAAGGCGGTCAGCCGATCTTCGATGGCGCTGACCAGAGGCAACAGCGCGACGATCTTGCGATCAAAGGCGCGAACGATGCCGATCTCAAGACGGCGCGGCGAAGTGTCGAAGCGCATGCTGGTGCCGAGCACATAAAGCTCCGAGATGTCCGCGGCGATCTTGCGGCGTTCGGCTTCGGCCTCGGGCGTTGCTTCCTTGACCATGCCATCGGCAATCCAGCGGCGCGCATTCGCCATGGCATTTTTCAATCTTTCGCTGAAGGCAGAAAACGCGCTTATGGGAAGAATGAGACTGTGCACAATCGCGGCGCAGACGACACCGAGCGTAATCTCCTCGACGCGCGACACCGCGATATCGAACACGGCGCCGGGCGCGAGTACGCTGGGAAAACCAATGAGCGCCGCGGTATAGCCGGACAGCACGAACATGTAGGAACGCGGCGTGCGGTCGAGCAGCGAAATAAAGATGCAGAGCGCCACCCAAAGAATAATCGCGGTCGTCGTGAGTTCCGGCGCGTCGACGAGGTTGGGGACGATGGCGATCATCGCCGCGGCGCCGACAAAAGTGCCGACGATGCGATAGAAGGCCTTGGCGCGGAGCGTTCCCGACAGCGGCTGGCTGGTCAGATAAACCGTTGTCATCGCCCAGCCCGGGGTCTGCAGGTCGAGGCTGAAGGCGAGATACATTGTAAGCATGGTCGCGATGTAGCAATTAACGGAAAATATGATCGGCCGGACGCCGATGGCCCTGATCATATCGTGTCACTTACCGCTTCATTGCGCGCATCGAGAGGATGGATTACTCCACATACCACATATCGCGTCACTCCCTCGACGGGCACAAGCCCGCGTTGCGTCGCAGCTGCGGCTGAACTAATGAGATGTTCGCCCCATGAAATTCGCGCACTTCTCCCATATCTGGGCCAAGCCCGGCATGACGCCGCATCAGCGCTACGAGCAATTGTGGCGCGAGCTTGAGGCCTGTGACGAACTCGGCTTCGATTATTCGTTCTGCGTCGAGCATCATTTCCGGCCCGACGAAAGCTGGATGTCGTCGCCGTCGCTTTATGCGGTCGGCGCCGGGGCGCGCACGAAGCGGCTGCGCATCGGTCCGATGGGCTATATCGTGCCGCTTTATCATCCGCTTCGCCTCGCCGAAGAGATCGCCATCGTCGATCAGATGCTCGGCGGGCGCATGGAGCTTGGCCTCGTTCCCGGCATCAACGACGATTATTTCCGGCCCTTCGGGCTGGATTACAGCCAGCGCAAATCGCCGACGCTGGAATTCGTCGATTATCTGCGCGCGGCGTTCGGCGACACCCAGCCGTTCTCGTTTCACGGCCAGGATTTTCATACCGACAATGCGCGGATTTCGGTCGAGCCGGTGCAGACGCCGCATCCGCCGCTGTGGATGATGAGCCGCGATCCGCAGACGCTCGAATTCTGCGCCAGGAACGCCATCAGCCCGGGCTATTTTCTGGTCTATCCGCGCGCCGACGCCGCGCCGCGCTACCGCAAATTTTTGAGCGACTGGAAGGCCGCCGGGCGCGCGCAAAAGCCGAATATCGCCTATTGCACGGTGGTCTATGTCGACGACACCGACGAGAAAGCGATCGAGACGGCATTGTTTCGCGCCAGTCGCGCCTATGAGGGCTTTCTCAAACCGGCAAAACCCGGCGAGACCTTCGAGGAGCGCGCGCGCGAACACGCCAAGATGTTCGTCGGCCGCGGCGAACCCGGCGCTTCCGAAATCATGCAGCATCTGTTCGACGGCGACTATTTGTTCAAAAACGATCTCGTCTTCATCGGCTCGCCACAAACCGTGGCGGCCAAAATCCGCGCCGCGGCGGAAGCCGGCGTGTTCAACGTCTTCATGGGCGAATTCAATTTCGCCGATCTGCCGGAAGCCGACCTGCAACGCTCGATAAGACTGTTCGGCGAGAAGGTGATCCCGGCGCTGCGCGGTTTTGAACCGTTCTGACGGGCCTAAGCGTGATGAAAATCTATCTTGCCGGACCGCTGTTCTCCGCCGCCGAGCGCGATTTCAATGCGCGGCTTGCCGGATTGCTGCGCGGTCTGGGGCACGAGGTCTGGCTGCCGCAGGACGCCGAGCAGAATCGATGACGCCGCGGCAGAGCTTCGACAAGGACGTCGAAGGTGTCGACTGGGCCGAGGCGGTGGTTGCCAATATGGACGGCGCCGATCCGGATTCCGGGACCTGCTGGGAATGTGGCTACGCCTACAAGAAGAAATATATCGTGCTGTTTCGCACCGATTTTCGCGTCGGCCATGAGGTGCGCAGCGACCGTCGCGCCATGCCGGACGCCGACCAGGCGCCCTATAATCTGATGCTGACGGCGTCCGCCGACGTGCGGCTCGATCTGTTCCGCGCCGGCATCGAGGACGTCGCGGTCGAAATCGATGCCGCTTTGCAAAGCCTGGAGCGCTGAGTCAGCTAAGCGACGCTCCCTCTCCCCGCGCAGGGGGGAGAGGTGATTTCCTGCTACTGCGACTTGGCCAACTCCGGATGCGCTTGCAGCCTCGCTTTGTTGAGCACGTAGATGAGGAACGTCACCACCGCGCCGGCGGCAAACGGCAGCGCCGACCACGTGTAGAGCTGCTCGACCGGCAGCCCGACGAACAGCGCGCCCAATAGCGGGCCGACGATGGCGCCGAGCCGGCCGATGCCGAGCTGCCAGCCCGAGCCATTGGCGCGCAGCATGGTCGGATAGATCATGGCGCCGGCGACGTTGATGCCGGACTGGATGCCGAGCACCAGGGCGCCGGCGAAGAACGTCGCCGTCAACAGCGCGGTGGTCGAGCTTAATCCGGCATAGCCGATCGAGGCGACCACCGGCACCGCGATTACGAACATGATCGCAATGGCGAAGAAACGGTGGCGCTGCAGCCACCAGCACAAAGCGAGCGCACCCACGGTGCCGCCGACCTGGAGCGCCGCGCCGGCAAGCGCCGCGGTTGCCGGCGGGACATGGGCGGCGCCCATCAGCGTCGGCGTCCAGCTGATCAGAAAGAAGTAGCCCATCAGATTGCAGGCGAACATCAGCCAGGTCAGCGGCGTGATCAAAGCGAGCCCGCTGCCGAACAGGTAGATCGGGTTCGAGCTCGGCGATTGCTGCTCGTCCTCGATGACAAAGCGCGCATTGGGCGGCACTTTGAAGTCGGGACGGATGGCCGCGATCAGCGCCTCCATTTTCGGCCGCATGCCCTCATGCAGCGTCATGAACTTGATCGATTCCGGCAGGCTGACGGTTGCGGCGAGCGCGAGGACGATCGGCACCACGCCGCCGATCTCGAACAGAATCTGCCAGCCATGCGCCGGAACCAATGTCGCGGCGACAATGCCGGCAAGCGCGCCGCCGAGCGGAACCAGACCGACGGCGATGATGGCGAGCGTCGCGCGCAGATTCCGCGGCGCCGATTCCGCATTGATGGCGACGAGGTTCGGGATCACGCCGCCGATGCCGAGCCCGGCAAAGAAGCGCAGCCACGACAGTTGCGTGAGATCGGTCGAATAAGCGGCGGCGAAGGTCAGCACGCCGAACAAGAGATTGGAGAGAATGAGCGCGGTCTTGCGGCCGTAGCGGTCGCCGACCCAGCCGAAAATCTGCGAGCCGAACAAGACGCCGATATTGCTGGCGCTCAAGACTAGGCCAAGCGCCTTCGGCGGCACGTGCCAGTCGGCGATGAGATGCGGGGCGGCAAAGGCGATGGCGCCGATATCGTAGCCGTCAATCATCGCCAGCAGCACGGACCACACGATCAGCTTGATCTGAAATGAACCAAGCCCGTACTCGTCCAGAAACTGCGAAACCTGAACCTTTGCCTCACCGGCCATCGTTTCCCCCGGAGAATTTGTCGTGGCGGTGATCCGCCTTGGCGCGAAACCTAGGGCAGGAGGCAGGCAAAGGAAAGCGGCATTCGCACGGACGGCGCGATGGGCGAGCGCCCCGCATTGCCATCGCCAGGCGCTTTGCGCCACACTAGGATCAGACGCCAATACAGAGCGGCAGAGGAAATCGCCATGCAGATGAGCGTATCGGTCGCGCCGGCGAAAGAGCCGCTGGCGAAAGCGGACAAGGTCAGCGCAACGCCACCCAATTCGAGCGATCTTGACGAATGGCTGGCGAAGATCGAGGCCCGCGGCGAATTAAAGCGCATCACCGCCGAGGTCGATCCGGACCTTGAGGCCGCGACTATTACTTATCTCGCGGCGAGCGAGAAAGGCCCGGCATTGTTGTTCGAGAACATCAAGGGTCATCCCGGGCATCGCGCCCTTTACAACATGATCGGCTGCAACCTGTCGCGGTTCTGCCTGGCGATCGGCGAGGAGACGTTCGATCATCCGCTCAAGGCGGTGCAGGCGCTGCAGCGCAAGATGGGCCGCACCATGAAGCCCAAGGAGGTGCCGGCGGAAACCGCGATCTGCAATCAGAATATCGCCACCGGCGATGCCATCGACATCCGCAAATTTCCGGCGCAGCGCATGTGGCCGCTCGACGGCGGGCTTTATCTCGGTACCGGCGATGCGGTGGTGACGCAGTGTCCGGAGTCCGGGCGGATCAATGTCGGCACCTATCGCATGATGATCAAGGGGCCGCGCGAGATCGGCATCTACACCTCGCCCGGCAAGGACGCCACGCTCGACCGCGAGAAGTGGTGGAAGATGGGCAAGCCGATGCCGATCGCGGCCGCCTATGGCATCGATCCGCTGCTGTTTCTGGTGGCGGCGACGAGCTTCCCGAAGACCGAGAGCGAATACGATTATTACGGCGGCATCAACGGCGCGCCGATCGAACTGTTCAAGAGCGATCTCACCGGGCTGCCGCTGCCGGCGCGCGCCGAGATCATCATCGAAGGTTTCGTTTATCCGGACGAGACCTTCGCCGAAGGCCCGTTCGGCGAATTCACCGGTTATTACGGAAGGCCGACCGGCGCCACGCCCTATATGCGGGTCGAGAAGGTCCGCTTTCGCAACAATCCGACCTTGACCTGCGCCTTGATGGCGGAGGGCCCGGCCAACGAATGCGGCTTGTTCTGGGCGGCGCTGCGCTCCGCGGCGATCTGGTCGGACCTGCAGAAGCTCGGCATTCCCGGCATCCAGGGCGTGTGGTCGATCCCCGAAGCCGCCGGCTGGGGCATCACGGTGGTGTCGATCAAACAAATGTATGCCGGCCACGCGCCGCAGGTGATGGCGCTGGCCGCGCAATGCACCGGTGGCGCCTATTTCGGCAAATATGTCATCGTCGTCGATGACGACGTCGATCCCAGCAACGTGCATCAGGTGCTATGGGCGATGGCGACCCGGTCGCGGCCGGCGCAATCGATCGACATTTTGCGCGAGACTTGGAGCACGTTTCTCGACCCGAGCCTCAATCCGCCGGAAATCCGCCCGTGGGGCTCCAAAGCGCTGATCAATGCCTGCATGGATTACCGGCACATCAAAACCTTCTCCAAGCGCACCAAGCTGTCGAAGCCGATGTACGAGCAGGTGGTGGCGCGCTGGAGCGAACTCGGCTTTGCCGGCACGCCGATGGCGGTGTCGGTGTTCGAGGATTCGGCGCCGGGAACCGTCGTTGAATAAATCGGGCGCGCGCTACTGGCGGCTTTTCATATTGCCGTAGACGCGGCGCAGGCAATCCTTGAGCACGTCGAGCTCCTTGCGCGACAGGCCGGCAATGGCGTCGGCTTCGTATTTGCGCGCCAGCGGAATGAGACGTCCGACGAGCTTGCTGCCCTTGGCGGAAAGCTCGACGGCGACTTCGCGGTTGCTGTTCGCCGAGCGGGTGCGGGTGACAAGGCCGATCTGCACGAGGCGCGACACCAGCCGCGACAAAGTCGAGGCATCGATGCTGGTCAGGTCGGCAAGGTCGATCTGGCGCTGGCTGCCGTTCGCGGCCAGCACCGCCATCACCCGCCACATCGCGATGCTCAGACCGTGCACCGAGAGCGCCTCGGCGCCGAACTGTTCGGCAATGATGGTGCCGACCCGGTTGACCAGATAGGGCAGGTAATCGCCGAGATCGAGCTGGTGCTGGTTTCTCGCAAGCATGGACTAACCTGTTGCCGCCGAAGACGAAGTCTTCGACGCACCATAGCCGCAAATCAATGCATTTACAACAGATGCAATTTCAACTATCGTAGGCCCTAACGCATCGCAATGCGGCGCCCGAATGGGACGTCAAGGGAGGATAGGATGGAGTTCGGTTACTTCACGCTGAGCGACAATCATTACGAAAACAACACCCGCTCCTCGAACCAGTTCGTCGCCGACATCACCGCCGAGGCGCTGCTTGCCGACAAGCTCGGCATGCATTCGGCCTGGATCGGCGAGCATCATTTCAATTCGCTCGGCGTGTTGTCCTGCCCGGACATGGTGCTGGCCTATGTCGCCGCCAACACCACGCGCATTCGTCTCGCTCCGGCAGTCACCGTGCTGCCGCTGCATCATCCCATTCGTGTCGCCGAGCAATGGGCGACGCTCGATCTGTTGTCTGGCGGCCGCGTCGATTTTGCCTGCGGGCGCGGTTACGACCGGCGCGAATATGAGCCGTTCCACGTCTCGTTCGACGACAATCAGGGCATCTTGGAAGAAGGTCTCGAAGTGGTGCGGCGGCTGTGGGCGGCGGACGACCGCATCTCGCATCACGGCAAATATTATTCGTTCGACGACGTGCGCATCACGCCGAAGCCGATCCAGCGCCCGCTGCCGACCTATGTCGGCTCGTTCTCCAAGCCGTCGATCGAACTCGCCGCGCGGCTCGGCTGCGGCCTGATCGTGGCGCCGTTCGCCGCGGCGCTGAGCTTCGGCGGATTAAAACAGGTCGCCCATCTTTACCACGAGACCTGCGCCAAAATGGGCACGGCGCCGGGCCGGCTGATGTGCAGCTATTTTACGCATTTCGCCGACACCAAGGCGGCGGAGGACGCGCAGCGCGCGCGCCAGATTCGCTATTACCAGGAATGCGTCATTCCGGCGCTGCCGGGCGATCCGAAAACCGCGCCGCCGAGCTACCGCTATTTCGTCGACATGGTGGCGCGGCTGAGCAAGGTCAAAGCAGAGGATTTGTCGGAGAACTCCGTCCTGATCGGATCGTCGGCGCGCATCACCGAGATCCTCAAGAAGGTCGAGGCGGCGGGCTTCGACGAAGTGATCCTTTATTTCAACGTCGGCCAGAAGCCGCATGGCCAGGTCAAGGACGAGATGACGCGCTTCATGGCCGAAGTGGCGCCCTCCTTCGCCGGCGCACACAAGGTCGCTGCGGCGTAACGATCGTCTGTCGTGCCCGGCCTTGCGCCGGACATCTCGTTTATGCCGCCACAGTGTAATTAAAATCGTCATGGCCGGGACAAGCCCGGCCATCACGTCATTTATATTCTCGGCGGCGAAAGCGAACGGCGCTTACGGTTCGAGCTCGGTATCCCAATAGAGATAGTCGAGCCAGCTGTCGTGCAGGTAATTCGGCGGAAACAGCCGGCCGTTCCTGTGCAGGTGCTGCACGCTCGGCTGGAATGGCCGCTGCGACGGCCACATTTTGGACTCGTCGGGCGTCAGATTGCCTTTTCGCAGATTGCACGGCGAGCAGGCCGCGACGACGTTGTTCCATACCGTGTGGCCGCCGCGCGAGCGCGGGATCAGGTGATCGAACGTCAGGTCGTCACGCGCGCCGCAATATTGGCAGGCGAAACGGTCGCGCAGAAACACGTTGAACCGGGTGAAGGCTGGGTGGGTCGAGGGTTTTACGTAGGTTTTCAGCGACACCACGCTCGGCAGCTTCATTTCGAAGCTCGGCGAGTGCACCGCGCGGTCGTAATTGGCGATGATGTTCACCCGCTCGAGGAATACCGCCTTGATCGCGTCCTGCCACGACCACAGCGACAGCGGATAGTAGCTCAGCGGCCGAAAGTCCGCGTTCAGAACCAGGGCCGGGAAGCCCGATGGCGATACATGAGCGTTCAAGACGACGCTCCCACCTCGACTCAATGCCGCAGTGCGGCGATGGCTGCTAGTTTATAGGCAGGCGTGACAGGATTGTGAAGCCCGTCCCGCAGGTTACGCGTTATGCGCGAGGCGGCCGGTTTTGCCGGCCCCGGGGCCTAGGTCGGGCTTTCACGGCCCGGAGAATTCCGCGGCGCCGGCGAGCCGCACCGCATCGAGCGGCTGCCGGCCGCGGATGAGGTCGGCGGCCTTTTCCGCGATCATGATGATCGGCGCATTGATATTGCCGCCGACGAGGTCGGGCATCGCCGCGCCGTCGACGACGCGAAGCCCCTCGGCGCCGAAAACGCGAAGCTCGCCGTCGACCACGGCCAGCGGATCGGAGGCGGCGCCCATTTTGCAGGTGCCGAGCGGATGATGGACGGTAATGGCGTCGGTGCGGATATGGGCGTCGAGCGCGTCGTCGCTCGTCGCGGCGGCGCCCGGCGCGATCTCGGCGGCGGCGAACGGCGCCATCGGCGATTGCCGGCACACCTCGCGCGCCATGCGCAAGCCCGCGCGCAGCGTCGCCCGGTCGTTGGTCGTGGCGAGGAAGTTCTGCCGGATGCGCGGCGCCTGTAGCGGATCGGCCGAAACGAGCTCGACCCGGCCGCGGCTTTCGGGCCGCAGCACCGCGACGCGGCAGGCACAGGCATCGGCATAGGCCGCGCGGAATGGCCAGAGGTACGTCGCAGCCGTCATCGGTGCGGCATTGAAGATGAACTGCAAGTCGGGGAGCTTCACATCGGGGCGGGTTTTCAGGAACGCCATCCGGCCGGTCGGCAATCCGGTGGCGATGCCTTCGCCATGGAAGTAAGCGCGCAGCAGCGCCGGCACGATGCGATCGAGCCGCATCGCGCGATGGAACGGGCCGGGCTCCTTGCGCGCATAAGCGATGCTTGCCGAAATGTGGTCCTGCAAATTCTTGCCGACGCCCGGCAGCGCCACCTTGACCGCGATATCGTGCGCGGCGAGCTCGCCCGGATCGCCGATGCCCGACAGCATCAGAAGCTGCGGCGAGTTGATGACGCCGCCGCAGAGGATGACTTCCTTTTCCGCATGAACGGTAACCGATCTACCGCCGTGAAGATATTCGACGCCCACGGCGCGGCGGCCGTCGAAAACGATTTTGGTCGCCAGCGCCCCGGTCGCGACCGTGAGATTGTCGCGCTGCAAGGCCGGCCGCAGATAAGCATCCGCGGCGCTGCAGCGCCGGCCGTCCTTCACGGTCATCTGCCAGGTGCAGAAGCCTTCCTGCTGGGCGCCGTTATAGTCGGGCGTCGTCTTATATCCGGCGGCGGCGCCTGAAGCCGCGAAGGCTTCCACCAGCGGATCGGCGAAGGTCGCCGTCTGCGTCGCCAGCGGCCCGTCGCCGCCGCGATAAAAGCTCGGGCCGCCTTTCCAGGATTCCTGGCGGCGGAAATAGGGCAGCACATGGGCGTAGGACCAGCCGGTAAGGCCCGATGCCGCCCAGCGCTCGTAATCGCCGGCGTGGCCGCGCACATAGGCCATGGCATTGATCGAGGACGAACCGCCGATGACGCGGCCGCGCGCGCATTCGAGGCCGCGGCCGCCGGTTGTTGCTTCGGCTTCGGCGAAATACATCCAGTCGTGCTTGCGGTTGAGCAGAAGCCGCGGCCAGCCGAGCGGGATCTTGATCCACGGATCGCGGTCCCAGCCGCCGGCTTCGAGGAGGAGCACCTGCGTGGCCTTGTCCTCGCTCAGCCGCGCCGCCAGCGTGCAGCCGGCCGAACCGGCGCCGACGATGATGATGTCGTAGTTTTTAGGGTTCGGCATGGCGCAATCCGCTCGGCAAAACTCTAGCGAGGAAGCTGCAGGCCTGTCCACGGGGAAGCGGCAACAGGCATCATCCGGATGCCAGCTTTGTGCGCCGCGCAGGCGTCAGCTTGCGCGATATTTTTGCAAGACCGTCTCGTCGACTGCGATGCCGAGGCCCGGGCCATCCGGCACCCGCATGAAACCGCCGGGCGCCTCGACCAGGCTGCCCAGCGGGCTTGCTTCCAGATCGAGATAGAAGCGTTCGATGACCGGCTGTTCCGGAAGGCTTGCCGCGAAATGGATGGTGGCGATCAGGCCGGGTCCGAAATACGGCGAATGCGGCGCGATCTTCGTCCCGGTACGGCGCGCCATCTCGGCGATCTGGCGCATCGCGCTGACGCCGCCGATCTTGGTGATGCTGGGCTGGACATAATCGACGCCGGCGGTGGCGATGAGGGCCGCGATGTCGGCCAGCGTTCCGGCATTCTCGCCGGCGGCGGTCGGGATGCCGCCTTCCACCTTCAGCCGCGCCATGCCGGCGTAATCCTCCGGCGGCCACAACGGCTCTTCCAGCCAGGTGAGGTTGCAGGGCTGCAGTTCTTTCGCCATGGCGATGGCCTGAGGTACGGTCCAGGCGCAACTGGCGTCGACGGTGAGCGTAATGTCCGCGCCGATCGTCTCGCGCGCCGCCGAAATCTCCGCGGCGCCGGTCTCGTGAAGCTTTACGCTCCGGTAGCCGCGCGCGACCGCTGCGGCGCTGTTGGTGCGCACCACATCGGCATTGCCGTAGCGCAGGAGACTGGCATAGGCCGGCATGAGTTCGATCGTTTCAGTCGCTCCGAGCAGGCGATAGAGCGGCTTGCCGGCGCGCTTGCCGGCAATATCCCACAGCGCAATGTCGAGTGCCGACAGTGCGAAACCGACTGGGCCATTGCGGGAGCAATTGCGCTGCCGGTAGGCGATCTCGCGCATCAGCGCCGCGATGTCTGTCGGATCGCGGCCGACCGCGAGCGGCGCAATCGCTTTCTCGACTGCGACTTTGGTGATGCCGCACGCGGCAAGGCCAAATCCCTCGCCCCAGCCGACAACGCCGTCGTCGATCGTCACCTTGACGAACAAGGTCTCCATCTTCGGCCACTGCGCGGCCGCGGCATTGGCGGCGGTGTTGCCGAAGTCGTAAGGCACACCGATGTGAAACGGCTCGACGGCGGTGATTTTCATAGCTGAATGTTCCGGCGGGCTTCGGCGGGCGCGTTGGCGCGGGGCGCTGGCATTATGATACGGGAAGCGCCGCGCCTTGCCTATATTGCCACCGCCCGAGGACAGGATTGCGCTGCGACGGTAATCTCACGGCGGCAGCGCGGTCACCACCTCCTACATCCGGTGCGGCGCGCGCATCTGCCAGGCGCATACGTTGATCGGCGGGGATTTACGGGAGTCATACCTGATCCAAATGGGTTCTCGGCGTCCCAGCTGTAATTGCGCAGGCCGTCCGCGGTGAGATTGCCGTCGGCATCGAAACTCAGCGCCTGGTCCGACAGGTTGGTGAGCTGGTTGAGGTTGTTGTAGCTCGCGGTTTGCGTGAGCGACACCGGATAGACCGTCGTGGCGTCGCTCGTCTCGCCGATCGCGGTGATGAAGTTCTCCGGCGTGGTCGTAAAAGCGAAGTTCGAATATTGGCCGGTGGACAGGTCGATATTGTCGATCCCCGCCAGCCGCCGGAATTGGGCAGATCGCTCCAGCTCGACGGCTGGACCGCGGTTAGAGCGGTGTCTAGGTTGGCGCTTTCGCCAAAGCCGGAGAACCTGCTTGCTTACCAGCGACAACCTCACCACCGAACGCAAAACCTTCGTCACTCACCTGGAATGCTCCGAGACCGGCGAACGCTACGCCGCCGACGAGATCCACAATCTTTCCAAAGCCGGCAAGCCGCTGTTGGTGCGTTACGATCTTGGCGGCGTGAAAGCGGCATTGAGCAAGGATGCGCTGGCGCAGCGGCCGCCCGATCTGTGGCGCTATCGCGAATTGCTGCCGGTGCGGCGCAAGGAGGATATCGTCAGTCTCGGCGAGGCGATGACGCCGATCGTGTCATTGCCGAAGCTTGCGGCGAAACTCGGCGGCGCCGAGCTTCTGGTGAAGGACGAAGGCCGGCTGCCGACCGGCTCGTTCAAGGCGCGCGGGCTGGTCATGGCGGTGTCGATGGCGAAAGCGCTCGGCATCAAGCACATGGCGATGCCAACCAACGGCAATGCCGGCGCGGCGCTGGCGGCTTACGCCAGCCATTGCGGCATCAAGACCACGATCTTCTGTCCCGAAGATACGCCGGAAGTGAATGTCAGCGAGATCGGGCTGCAGGGCGCCACAGTCTATCGCGTCAACGGCCTGATCGACGATTGCGGCAAGATCGTCGGCGAGGGCAAAGCCAAAGCCGGCTGGTTCGACGTCTCCACGCTCAAGGAGCCGTATCGCATCGAAGGCAAGAAGACGATGGGGCTCGAGCTTGCCGAGCAGCTCGGCTGGAGCGTGCCGGATGTCATTTTCTATCCGACCGGCGGCGGCACCGGCCTGATCGGCATGTGGAAGGCGTTCGCCGAACTCGAGGCGATCGGCTTCATCGGCAAAAAGCGGCCGCGCATGGTCGCGGTGCAGGCGTCGGGCTGCGCGCCGATGGTGCGCGCCTATGAAGCGGGCGTCGAACACGCCACGCGCTGGGAGAATTCGCACACCCTCGCTTCGGGCATCCGCGTGCCGCAGGCGATCGGCGATTTCCTGATCTTGCGCGCGGTGCGCGAGAGCAAGGGCTTCGCTATCGCGGTTCCCGACGCTGCGATTTCGTCGGCGCTGGACGAGGCCGCGCGCGAGGAAGGTTTTCTGATGTGCCCGGAGGGTGCGGCGACCTATGCCGCCTACAAAGCGAGCCTCGCCGATGGCCGCGTCAGCCGCGGCGAACAGGTGCTGCTGTTCAACTGCGCCACCGGATTGAAATATCCGCTGCCGCCGATCCATCGCGCGCTCGACCGGCACAAGCCGATCGATTACGCCGCATTGTAATCAATCCAGACCCCGAGCAGTAACGTTAATGCTGCCTTGCCGCGATCGGCGGGCAATGCAGTTTATTCGTTTTGCGCAACGAATAATCAATGTGTGTCAACTATCAGCAGAGAGGAAAATCAGTTTTTGTCGATCGCTTGTCGAGTGAGACATGCTTAGTCTGTGTCGAGGTCTGGTGCGATATTTCCGGCGCGACGCCGTTCGCTTCCGCCGTGCCCGCGACGGCGCGACGGTCGTCGAGTTCGCGCTGATCGTGCCGGTTTTTCTGGCGATGCTCATCGCCATCTTCGAGACGACACTGTTTTTGTTCGCCCAGGCGACGTTGCAAAACGCGGCCACCGAGGCGGGACGCCTGTTCATGACCGGTCAGGCGCAGGGCGCCGGCACCACGCAGTCGCAATTTAAGACCGAAATCTGCCCGATGGTCTCGGCATTGTTCACCTGCAGCAATGTGATGGTAAATGTCGCCACCTATTCGAGCTACACCGGCGCCGGCACGACGGCGCCGACGCTGACCTACAACAGCAACGGCACGGTCTCCAACACCTGGTCTTATGCGCCGGCCACGCCCGGCGAGGTCATGGTCGTGCAGCTCATCTATCAATGGCCGATCGTCGGCGGGCCGTTCGGTTACGTGCTGTCCAATCTCGGCAACGGCACGACGGAGATGATGGGCGTTTCCGCTTTCCGGGTGGAGCCCTATTGATCATGCGCGCATCAAACCGGCTGCGACGTCTCTATCGGCGCTTTGCCACCTCGACGCGCGGCGTCGCCGCAATCGAATTCGCGATGATCGTGCCGGTCCTGGCGACGATGTTTCTGGCGTCGTTCGACGGCGGCAGGGCGATCGCCATTTACCTGAAAGTGCGGGCGGCGACCTATGCGCTCGACGCTATCGCCAACCAATATAAAACGATTGCCGCGTCGGACATGACGAACATCGTCGGCGCGACCGCCGCGGTGCTTTCGCCGTATTCGAGCACGCCGGCCATCGTCACGATTTCGCAAATAGCGGTCAACAGCAGCACCAGCGCCACGGTGGCGTGGAGCTATTCGCCTAGCGGCACTGCGCTTACACAGGGGGCATCTGTGACGCTGCCGGCGAACCTGTCTACCTGTGGTAGCTATCCCTGTTACCTGATCTACGGCAAGGTCAACTACGCTTACACGCCGCTGTTCGGCTATTTCACCACCAGCGCGATCAACCTTTCAGATGCTCTCTACACGACCCCCAGAAGCAGCGCCTGCGTCGTTTATACCCCGATAACGGGAACGGCCTGCTAATCTTCACTCTCGCGCCCCAGCGGTTTTCCCCGGTCGAGCGGTGCAGCTTGGGGCTCCAGGGGCTTTTGAGGGCCTTGTGGATCGAGCGGATCCTCAACGAGTGATCCAGCCAACGGCGGGCCGCCCGCAGGCTTCACCGTGATAGCTGTGTTCCCAGGTGATTGAAACATCGGCGGCCGGAACGGTCCTGAGCCGGTCGGTGGGCGATTCAAAATATGACCCGCGCGCTCCGCAGCCGCTGAAGTGGACCGGCAAAAAGCTGCCGGGTTCCCTGGCAAAGCTAGTTGGTGATATGCGCGGTGCTCACCGCCTGCTCGAACATCTCGATCAAAGCGTTGTTGATGTCGGTCGGCGTGTTCGCGGTGAAGTAAAAGTTCGGCGAGGCGCAGGTTTGCAGGGCTGTGGGAATATTCGCGATGTTGGCGTTCGCGTAGCCGTCTTCGTTGCTGGCGAAACTAGCATTCGACGGACTGATCGTTTCATAGGGGATGTAGAGGACGGCGACGGTGATGCCGCGGTTCTTCATCCGCGTGCAATAGTCCGTGGTCGTGACGGTATTAGGCGGAATGATCGTCGCCGAATTCTGATACGGCACAGAAGCGTTCGCGCTCCAGTTTTGCGACGACCAGCCTCCGCCCGACTGCGTCTGGTAGTCCTGTGAGCCGTCGGTCACGATAAACACGTAGGGCAGCGGACTCGACGAGCTCGCTCCGGTTCCGACCGATGAAATCAGCGTATTCATGCTGCTCAGGGCGTTCTCGAAATGCGTGCCGCCGGAACCGAGATTGGTGTTGACGCCGGTATCCAGCAGATTTGCCAGGGTCGATGCGGAATTGCTGATCGTGCCCGATCCGGTTCCGGTCAAATTCGTGGTCAACGGAAAGTACGAATAAAGGTAGCGGATGAACGGGTAGAGTTCGACCTGGAATTGATTGGTGACGACCTCGCTGCTGTTGGCCGTCGACAGCAATTGGGTCACCGCATAGCCGACCGCATCGGCGCGCAATTGGATGCAGGCGCTCGTGCCCGCTGTTGCGCAGGAACTGACTTGCGAATTGCTCCAATTGATGTCGCTCGGCACGATATTCGAGCAATTCGTGGACGATGTGCACGTCGCCGGGGTCGTGCCGAGACGCGAGATGGTGAATCCCTGGCAATAGCCGCCGGGGCTTGGATTGTACGTGCTGGTATAAGCGGATGGCGGTACGCCGGACCTTTGCGCGGATTGCGCGCAGGCGCCCTGCGCGGTGAAATGGCAGGCGAAGGTGCAGCCGGTCGGGTAATTGCTGTAATTGTCGGGATTGACGGTTTCCAGTCGCTCCTGCTCGCCGCTCGTCGACGGAAAGCTCATTGAGCCGGAGACATCGAGCATCAGATAGAAATCGATGTAGGTCGGCAGCGTATAGCTCGCCGTCGACGTGCCCGACAGCGCGATATTGCTGTAGCCCATGATCCCCATGAAATAGGTGGAAACCTTGGCCGTGTAGGAGACGGTCGCGGTCACCACCATGCCGGTTCTTGTGACGGTCGCCGTCGGCGTGAGGCTGTTGTAGCCGGTGTCCTCCGGGGCTGTCGCCAGGTTCGCATTGAAAAAATTGGTCGCGTAGGTCGAGCCGCCGGTCACGGCGCCGTTGCCTGTCATCCCCTTGGCCGCCGTAACCACCGTTGAATTGATGGAGACGGTGGCGAGGCTCGCGGCATCGGCTGCCGACTGCAGCTTGGTCTTTATCATTGCTGCCGTGGTGTAATCGATGACGCAACCTATGGCGGCGACCATCGGGAGCATGGCAAGCGCGGTAATGACGGCGACATTGCCGCGCTTATTGAGCCGGAAATTACAGACGAGCGCCCGCAGGCGCGCCAACTGGGCGCCCCGGGCCAGCCTTTTCATCGCTGCCATGACCATTGCGCACCTTCCGCCACTGGCGCGCTTCTAGGCCGAATTTGCTATGAAATCGTTACTGAATACAAAGGCTTGCGGTTAAGACGCCTGCGGCAAAGCGGCTGACAAAGCAGGGCAAACTAGGCCGGACCGCGCAATCGGGCGGCCAGGAATTCGCCGCCATGACGCAATCCTTCCTCGTCGATGCCATGGCCAATTCCAGCCGACAAATGCCACTCGGCCGACCCGCCGAGCGCGGCAAGCCCTTGGGCTGCTTGAAATAAAGCCTGCGGCGGGATGAGGTCGTCGCGATCGCCGTGAACCAGAAGCACCGGCGGGTGGGACTTTACCTCGGCGGCGGCGGCCTCAACGTCATCATCATGGGGCAGCACCAGCAGGCCCGAATAGCCGACGATCGCCGCCGGCGCCACGGCGCGGCGCAGCCCGACATGGAGCGCCATCATGGTGCCCTGGCTGAAGCCGACCAGCGCCAGCGCCGAAGCCGGCAATCCGTGACGGGCGAGCTCCGCGTCGAGAAATTGATCGAGCAGCGGCGCCGCCTTGTTGACACCGGTCCAGCGCTCGTCCGGATCGCGGAAGGTCAGCGCGAACCATTGCCGGCCGACCGGCGCTTGCCCGCATGGCTCCGGGGCATGTGGCGATACGAAGGCCGCGTGCGGTAGCATTTGCTGCCAAGCCCGGCCGATCTCGATGAGGTCGTTGCCGTCGGCGCCATAGCCGTGGAGGAAGACGACGAGCTGTCGCGCCGGGCCGGAGCGCGGCGCCAATCGCGGGCCGTCAAGATTCGGACCATTAAGGTCAGCGGCCATTGCCACCTCGTTTTTTGGATTTTTGCGGCAGGATTTTCGCAGCGACCGGCGCGCCGTCACGCCCTTTGACGGTGCGATAATAGGTCCACAGCACCCGCGCCGCCACTGCGCGGAACGGCCGCCACGGTTCGGCGAGCTTGACCATGGCCTTGGCATCCGGCCGCGTGCGCAAACCAAAGGCCAGCCGCACAGCTTCTTGCAGCGCCAGATCGCCGGCCGGCCAAGCATCGGCATGACCGAGGCTCGAGAGCAGATAAATATCGGCGGTCCATGGACCGATGCCGTGAACCGCGGTCAGCGCGGCATGGGCCTCATCGGCCGGAAGATCCGCAAGCCTCGCCAGCGGCAGCTTGCCGCTTTCGACAGCGCGGGCGATTTCCTTCAACGCCTTGATCTTCGGCCGTGACAATCCGATCCGGGCGAGCCGCTGCGGGCGCGCCTTGATGATGGCGGCCGGCTCGAACGGATCGAATGCGGCGGATAATCGCCCCCAGATCGCGCCGGCGCTGGCGGTGGAGAGCTGCTGCGACACGACGGTGGCGGCCAGTCCGGCGAAGCCGCCGGTCCGGCGCCGCAACGGCGGGCGCCCGGCTTGCGCAACGAGGGCCGTAAACCGCGGCTCGGCGCGGCCGAGCGCCGCGAGCGCGCCATCGAGATCGATCTCGCTGTGAATATGCGTGAGCATGTTAGAGTGCGTGAGGTGTTCGTGCTTGCTCGTGTTCATGTGTGAGTGTCGAGAAGCGTATCGCCGATGTACAGCCGCATCTTGCGTTTCGCACCATCTCCGAACGGCTACCTCCATCTGGGCCATGCCTATTCCGCATTGCTCAATGCCGATATGGCGCGCGATCTCGGCGGGCGCTTGCTGCTGCGCATCGAAGACATCGACAAAGAGCGGTGCCGCCCGGAATACGAGGCGGCAATTTCCGAGGATTTGCACTGGCTCGGCATTGCGTGGTCGGAGCCGGTGCGGCGGCAATGCGAGCATTTCGACGATTACGCCGCGGCCATTGCCGAGCTCGAGACGCAGGGCCTGCTCTATCCGAGCTTCGAAAGCCGCAGCGAGCTCAATGCCATGGTCGCTGAACTCGACCGCCACGGTCACTGGCCGCGCGATCCCGACGGCGTGCCGATCTATTCCGGACGGGCGCGACGGCTGTCCGCCGCCGAGAGCGCGCGCCGCCGCGCCGCGGGCGAGCCGTTCACGCTCCGCCTCGCCATGGATCGGGCGGTGGCGCGCGCCGGTCCGCTGCACTGGACCGAGACCGGCTCGGGACCGCACGGCCAGACCGGTTTCGTCACCGCGGCGCCGCAGATGTGGGGCGATGTCGTGCTCGCCCGCAAAGAATCGCCGACGAGCTACCACCTTGCCGCCGTTCTCGATGACGCGCTGCAAGGCGTCACCGATGTCGTGCGCGGGCAGGATCTGTTCTGGTCGACCGCCATTCACCGGCTGATCCAGGCTCTGCTCGGACTGCCGGAGCCGACCTACCATCATCACCGGCTCATCCTCGACGAGGCAGGCCATAAGCTGTCGAAGTCGAGCCAGTCGACGGGACTGCGCGAATTACGCGCCGCGGGCGCGAGCGCCCGCGAAATTCGGCGCATGGTGGGGCTCGGCCGTTGAATTGCGCGCACAATTTGGCGGTGAAGATCGTCGGTCCGGCTTATTTTGTTCGGCCTGCGGCCGTGGCATCTTGAGCCGGGGTGGGGAGCACCGTTGGCGCATTCGAAAACCAGGAAAAAGTCCGCCGCAAAACCGAAACGGGGCCGCCCCGCGGCGCGCGGCCGAAAACCGCGCCGTTTGTCGCGGCAGACCACGCCCGCGACCGACGACGTGCTTGCCGTCTTCGCGCATGACATCCGCACCGCGCTCACCGGCATTCTCGCGCTCGGCGAACTGTTGGCGAGTTCCAATCTCGCGGAGCGCGAGCGGCGCTGGGCAGCCGGCGTCAAGGCAAGCGCCGAGCATCTCGCATCGCTCACCACGCTCGTCATCGACGCCGCCAAAGCCGACGCGGGTAAGCTCACCCTGCAGCAGGAGGCGTTCCGACCGCGCCGTCTCATCGCCGAATTGGGCGAAACGCTCGCGGCGCGGGCGGAGACCAAAGGGCTGCGCGCCGAGGTGATCGGCGCCGAGGATCTTCCTGAACTTTTGCTGGGCGATGCGGTGCGGTTGCGCGCCGCGCTGGAAAATCTGATCGATAACGCGGTGAAGTTCACGGACGCGGGCGTCGTGCGGCTGCAAGCACAGGCAAGCCGCGCCGCGCGCGGCCGCGCCAAGCTGACATTTACCGTCACCGACAGCGGCATCGGCCTCAAGCGCGCCGAAATCAAGCGGCTGTTCCGCCCGTTCGCGCAGGCGAGCGCCGCGATCGCCCGCCGCTATGGCGGCGCCGGCCTTGGCCTTGCCGTCGTCAAAGTGCTCGCCAGGCTGATGGGCGGCGACCTGACCGTAACCAGCACGCCCGGGCGCGGCTCGCGTTTTCGTCTCACGGCCGTGCTGCCGATCGCGAGCGGGCAAGCCGGCGACAATGCGCCGTCGCCGCAAATCAAGCCGCCGGCACGCCGCCTCAAAATCCTCTGCGTCGAGGACAATCCCTACGGCCGCGTCATCCTCAACACCATTCTCACCGAACTCGGCCACGGCGCCGACTTTGTCGGCTCCGGCGAGGAAGCCGTCGCCGCCGTGCCGCGCGGCTATGACGTGGTGCTGATGGACGTGACGCTGCCGGGAATCGACGGCCTTGCCGCGACCCAGCGCATTCGCGCGCTCGGCGGCGCCGTGGGCGGCACGCCGATCATCGGCGTGTCCGGCCGCGCCGAGCCCGGCGACGGCGAAGCCGCGCGCGCCGCGGGGATGAATTCTTATTTGCGCAAGCCGGTGAGCCCGAGCGCGCTCAGCGTGGCGCTGGCGGCGGTTGCTCCGTCACCTTGAGGCGCTTGGCCGCGGTGACGATTGTAGATTCACTTGCGGTATTGCTCGTCACTGACTTTTTCCATCCAGTCGACGGCTTTGCCGTTAAGCGATTCCTGGATGGCGATATGCGCCATCGCCGTGGTCGGCGCCGCCCCGTGCCAATGCTTCTCGCCGGGTGGAAACCAGACGACATCACCCGTACCGATTTCTTCGATCGGGCCGCCCTCGCGCTGCATCCAACCTCGGCCAAAGGTGACAAGCAAAGTCTGACCGAGCGGATGCGTATGCCAGGCGACTTGTCGCCGCCCGTGCCCGCTTTAAATCAGAGCGGGTCACGCGCCGCGCATCGGCGCGGCAACCCGGAGAGACGCCATGGACATTAAACGCCGCGGGCCGACGGTGTGAAGCAGCCGGTCGCCCGCTTCGGTCGGCGCTGCCCCATATCGCCAAGGGCCGTCTCAAGCGGGTGCTTGACGACTGGTGCCCGCCATATCCCGGCTATGACCTGTACTACCCGAGCAGGCGCCAGTCCTCGGCTGCCTTCGCGCTTGTTGTGGACGCGCTACGATATCGGGGCTAGCGAGCGGCAAGCGAAAATATTTCTCAGCCGCGCATGCCGCCGTCCGCCATCACTGTCGACGATGTCGTGAAGCTCGACATGTCGCTCGCCAGATAAAGTGCCGTGCGTGCAATTTCGTCGGGCCGCCCGTGTCGGTGCAGCGGAATCAATCCGTCGAGCATCTTGGTGCCGTCGATGCCGCCCGCCATTTTACCGATGCCCTGTTCGATGGTGAGCTGGAACGAATTGTCGATCGGCCCCGGATGCAACGTGTTGACGCGGATGCCGCGCCGCGCCGCTTCCTTGGCGACGGTGCGCATCAGGCCGACCTGGGCGTGCTTGGCCGTCACATAGGCGACCGAACCCGGCGCCCCCATGGTGCCGACGACACTCGATGTTATGATGATGCTGCCGCCGTCCTTCATTTTCGGCAGTGCGTATTTGCAGGCGAGAAACGCGCCGCGCACATGAACGGCGATCAGCCGGTCGAACGCGTCTTCGGGATATTCATGTACCGGCGCCACTGGGCCGTTGTTGCCGGCATTGCTGAACAGCACATCGACCGCGCCGAATTTCGCGACCGTGCGCTCGACGTAGTTCCTGGTCGAGGCGGCGTCGCTCACGTCGGCGGCGACCATGTCGACACGCGGACTCTTGAGTTCAGCGACGGCCCGCTTGAGCGCGTCATCCTCGAGATCGACCAGCATGACTTTGGCGCCCTCGCTCACGAACAGCCTGGCGCTCGCCAGCCCGAGGCTGCCGGCCCCGCCGGTGATGATGCAGACTTTGTCGGTCAGGATCGCCATGACTTACTCTTGTTGGGGGGATGACTTACTCTCGTCGGGGTGGGATGGCTTACTCTTGCCCAAGCGGATCATATCCCGGTTGTTTGTAGATCGTCTTGCGCTTGCCCAGGATGTCGGGTTCATAGACGGTCCGGACCCAGTCTTCAGGCTTGACGTCCTCTATCGCCACCGAAATCGATTCCTCGTCGGACTTTAATGTACTGACGACGGCTCTGGTTATTTCTTCGGCGAGCCTTTGCTTTTGCCGATCCGACCTGCCCGCGTAGAGCTTTACTATCACGTGCGGCATTGTCCTCTCCTTCACTCATCAGCGCACTTTGCCGGTGTCAGGCAGTCGTGCAGCCGTCATCGCCCCGCCTTTGCGCCGAGCATAATGGGTTCAGCTTGGACAAGCTTGAGCGACTTTACCGTTGTCTCCGTCACGGCCTTGTATTTCTTGAAATGTGCGGATTCCAGATGTGCTTTATAGGCTTCGATATCCCGATAAATCTCGAAGACCCTGATGCGCGCCGGGTTATCTTTTTCAGACACGGCGTATAGGGCCAGGACTCCCGGTTCTGCGCGAATGGCAGCTTCGATCTGTTCCCTGACCGCGGTTCTATAATTGCCTGATTGAGAAGGATCGATTTCGATTTCAGCCACCTGGACATAGTGGCGTTGCTGCGTGTCCTCTCCGGGCCGCATGATCGCAGGGCTCTTCTCCATCATCGCCACGCTTTCACAGTCGACCGCGCAGATGCCGAGGCGCAGCTTTTTAGCCTGCTACCGGTGACGGTTCTCGAAAATCTCCTTCGCGACCGGCAGCGCGGAAAAGACGCTGGGCCAGCCGACGTAAAAGGCGAGATGCGCCATGGCTTCCGCGGCCTCCTTCTGGGTCAGGCCGTTATCCATCGCCCGGTTGAGGTGATACGGAATTTGCGCGACTTGCCCGGTCGCCGTGAGTGTCGGCGTAGTGTCCGGAACCGACGCGCGAGATCAGCGCGGCCGCAAACTGGCTGCCGGTCACGAGACCGACAACGAAGGTGCCCAGGCCCAAGCCTTTATGCACATGAAGCGGCAGCACCGGTATGGCAAGGCCGGTGATCAGGAAGACCACCAGGACCGCAGTCATGAGCGGCAGCAGGGCGGTGACGACAGCAGACGTCGTCGCTGCAGGGGGCCGGGACGCGCTCGCTGCCATGCGGATTTTCCTTGTGACCTCGATCGCGGTCATCGCCGACCTCTTTGTGCGCGGTTTGAAAAAAGCGCTTGTTTCGTCCGATTGCTCGGGTACGCGCCTTGTTATATGCGGCACCCCGCCATGCGATTAGCTGGCAAAATCTGCAAGGACTTATGAGACAGGCTCATGGATTGAGTCGAGTTCGAGCGTGTCCGGCGCTGCCGGCGTCTCAGCGGTCAGCGGGCGATCCGGAAATCGCGACTGGAGATTTACTCGGCGGCGTCCGCCGGGCTCTCGGCTCTGTCCGCCGATCCTTCGACGATGCGCAGCACGTCGGTCATGATGCGGTTGAGCTCAAAATCCTTCGGTGTATAGACCGCGGCGACGCCGTTTTTTTTCAGCGCGATTTCGTCTTCCGGCGGGATGATGCCGCCGACCACTACCGGCACGTCCTGCAATCCGGCGTCCTTCATACGCGCCACCACATCGCGGACCAGCGGCAGGTGCGAACCGGACAGGATCGACAGGCCGACGACATGCACGTTGCCGCCGGCGGCGGCCTCGACGATGGCTTCGGGTGTCAGGCGGATGCCTTCGTAGACGACGTCCATGCCGGCATCGCGGGCGCGCACCGCGATCTGCTCGGCGCCGTTGGAATGGCCGTCGAGCCCCGGTTTGCCGACCAGGAATTTCAGGCGCCGCCCGAGCTTCTTCGACACCCGGTCGACCTCGGAGCGGATATCGTCGAGGCCGGTCGTATCGTTGCGCGCGGCGCGGCCGACGCCGGTCGGCGCGCGGTATTCGCCGAACGCGCCACGCAGCGCAAATCCCCATTCGCCGGTGGTGACGCCGGCCTTCGCGCAGGCGATCGACGGCGGCATGATATTGCGGCCGTCGCGCGCGGCGGCCCGCAGATCGTTGAGCGCCGCAGCGACGGCCTTGTCGTCGCGCGCCTCGCGCCAGGCATTGAGCCGCGCGATCTGCTCGGCCTCGACCCCGTGCGGCACGGTCATGATGGTGTCTTCACCGGTCGTCAGCGGCGACGGCTCGGTTTCCACAAACCGGTTGACGCCGATGACGGCGAGCTCGTTGCGCTCGATCGCTTCGAGCCGCGCGGTGTTGCTCTCGACGAGCTGGCCTTTCATATAGCCCATCTCGACCGCGGCGATGGCGCCGCCGAGCCGCTCGATGTGATCGAGCTCGTCGAGCGCGGCGCGCTTGAGTTCGTCGACTTTCTTCGCGATCACCGGCGAGCCTTCGAACAGGTCGCCGTATTCGAGCAGATCGGTTTCGTAGGCCAGAATCTGCTGCATGCGGATCGACCATTGCTGGTCCCAGGGTCGTGGCAGGCCAAGCGCCTCGTTCCAGGCCGGAAGCTGCACGGCGCGGGCGCGCGCGTCTTTCGACAGCGTCACCGCCAAAGTCGAAAGCAGAATACGATAGACGTTGTTCTCCGGCTGCTGCTCGGTCAGTCCGAGCGAATTGACCTGCACGCCATAGCGGAACAGCCGCTGCTTGGCCTCGGTCACGCCGTAGCGTTCGCTCGTGATCTTGTCCCACAATTCGGTAAACGCGCGCATCTTGCACATTTCGGTGACAAAGCGCGTCGAAGCATTGACGAAAAACGAAATACGCCCGACCACTTCGCCGAAGTCGTTGACGCCGCCGGCCGCTTTCACGGTGTCGAGCACCGCCACCGCGGTCGCGAGCGCAAACGCAAGCTCCTGCACCGGCGTCGCGCCGGCTTCCTGCAAGTGATAGGAGCAGACGTTCATCGGGTTCCACTTCGGCAGTTCGCGCGTCGTGAACAGGATCATGTCCTTGATCAGCCGCATCGACGGCGCCGGCGGGAACACGTAGGTGCCACGCGACAGATATTCTTTGATGATGTCGTTCTGGGTCGTGCCCTGCAGCTTCTCGCGCGGCACGTTCTGTTCGTCGGCAACGGCGATATAGAGCGCCAGCAGCCACGCCGCGGTGGCGTTGATGGTCAGCGACGTATTCATCTTATCGAGCGGAATGGCGTCGAACAGCGCGCGCATGTCGCCGAGATGCGAAACCGGCACGCCGACTTTGCCGACCTCGCCTTTGGCCAAAGCATGATCGCTGTCGTAGCCGGTCTGTGTCGGCAGGTCGAAGGCGACCGAAAGTCCGGTCTGCCCCTTGCTCAGATTGTTGCGATAAAGCTCATTCGACGCCTCGGCGGTCGAATGCCCGGCATAGGTTCGGAAGATCCAAGGTTTATCGCGGCGCGGCTGGTCGCCCATCAGTGTTCCAACGCAGCATTCCGGCGCGGCTAATGTGGCGCGGATCTTGTTGCAATGCAACAACCGCCGGAGCGGGGCGTCCGGCGGTATTTAATGCGTCAGGGCGTTGCCGGCGACATCCACGCGCCGCGAAAGCTGAAGCACTGGCGCGCGAACCGGCCGTTGCCGCGCGCCCTCGCTTTCAGCCCCCGAATTCTTTTCTGCTTTACCCGTCGATCAGGCGCGTTTGACCAGCCTGAGAATGATCAGCAGAATCACGGCGCCGATAAAAGCGTTGATAATGTCTTCGATGATGCCGCCGGCGATGATGATGCCGAGGCGCGGCAACAGCCAGCCGGCAATGATGCCGCCGATGATGCCGACAATAATGTCGCCGATCAGTCCGAAGCCGCCACCCTTGACGACCATACCGGCAAGCCAGCCGGCAATGCCGCCGACGATAAGCCAAATGATAATGCCCATGATCTCTCCCCGATTTCCCGGCGCCGCGCTGGGCCGCCCCGACTGAGATTGCGCTGTCGCGAGCTTAGGGCTTTGTCCCGGGCCTGTCAGCAACGGGCATCGGCCGGCCGGCTTGAAGTAATTGTTGCGCTGCAACATTCGCTGCGGCACACTGGAGCTATTGCCGCGATGCCGCATCGCGAAGCTGATGCGGCCGGGAGCCCATCATGGCCGTTGTGCAAATCAAGCCGTCCGCCGCGCCGCTGAAAAATCTGTACGAGATGGGCGAGATTCCGCCGCTCGGCCATGTTCCGGAAAAAATGTACGCTTGGGCGATCCGCAAGGAACGCCACGGGCCGCCCGAGACGGCGATGCTGTGCGAAGTGGTGCCGACCTGGCCGATCGCCGAAGACGAGGTGCTGGTTTTCGTCATGGCCGGCGGCGTCAATTACAACGGCGTGTGGGCCGGTCTCGGCATTCCGATTTCTCCGCTCGACGGCCACAAGCATCCGTTTCATGTCGCCGGCTCCGACGCGTCCGGCATCGTCTGGGCGGTCGGCTCCAAAGTGAAGCGGTGGAAAGTCGGCGACGAAGTCATCGTTCACTGCAATCAGGACGACGGCGACGACGAGGAATGCAACGGCGGCGATCCGCTGTTGTCGCCGTCGCAGCGCATCTGGGGTTACGAGACGCCGGACGGTTCGTTCGCGCAATTCTGCCGCGTGCAGTCGCGCCAGCTCATGATCAAGCCGGCGCATCTCACCTGGGAAGAATCGGCCTGCTATACGCTGACGCTGGCGACCGCCTATCGCATGCTGTTCGGCCACGCGCCGCACATCCTCAAACCCGGCGACAACGTGCTGGTGTGGGGCGCATCGGGCGGGCTCGGCGTGTTCGGCGTGCAACTCGTCGCGGCCTCCGGCGCCAACGCGATCGGCATCGTGTCGGACCACTCGAAATCCGAATATGTCTTCAATCTCGGCGCCAAGGGCGTCATCAACCGCAATGAATTCAAGTGCTGGGGCGCGATGCCCAAAGTCGGCACGCCGGAATACGACGCCTGGGTGAAAGAGGCGCGGCGCTTCGGCAAGGCGATCTGGGATATTACCGGCAAGCACGATGTCGATATCGTGTTCGAGCATCCCGGCGAGGCGACGTTCCCGGTGTCGTGTCTTGTCGTCAAGCGCGGCGGCATGGTGGTGTTCTGCGCCGGCACCACCGGCTACAACATCACCTTCGATGCCCGCTATGTCTGGATGCGGCAGAAGCGCATCCAGGGTTCGCATTTTGCGCATCTCAAGCAAGCAAGCGCGGCCAACCAGTTCGTCATCGACCGCCGCGTCGATCCCTGCATGAGCGACGTCTTTCCGTGGGACAAGATTCCTTTCGCCCACGAATTGATGCGCACCAACCGGCACAAGCCCGGCAATATGGCGGTGCTGGTCAACTCACCGCGCCCGGGCCTGCGGAACTTTGACGACGTCCTGGAAGCGGTATCCACGCCGGAACTGAATCGGCAATCGATACGGGACTGACAACAGTCAAAGGGCCACCGGCTGATCGGTTCAGCGGCGCGCCCGCCGCGGCGCGCTGGTGTTGGGCGCGGAATAATCCGGATTATTGACGCAGAAGCCGTGGTAATCGACTTCCTCTTCGCATTGCTCGTGCGTCGCGTAATAGCAGTGCAATTCCTCCCCCTGCGTGCACCAGGGATAGCTCACCTCTTGGGCGGCAGCTGGCGACGGTAATCCGCTGCCGAGCGCGGCGGCGGCAATGGCGGGTACGGCTGCCGCCAGCCACATCAAATGTTTGATCGACATTTTCTACCTCTTCGTCGGCCAAATCGACCGGCTCCGGCCATATAGGTGCCGTCGACCGGCTTTATTCCCAAGCTCGCGAGAATGTGCTCGGTCCGCTGGCCTCTTTGCTCGATTTCAGGTATAATTCACTGATCCGGGTACGGAGTAAGCCATGCTGGCGACGCAGCGGGCCGAAGCAAGTACCGCGCGAAGGCGCTTCCGCATCGTGCTGGTGAAGCCGTCGCATTACGACGACGACGGCTATGTGATTCGCTGGTTCCGCTCGCCGATGCCGGCCAATTCGCTGGCCAGCGTGTACGGCCTGCTCGACGATTGCGCGCAACGCAAAATTCTCGGCCCCGGCGTCGATATCGACATCACGGCGATCGACGAAACCAATACGCGCGTGCGCGTCGATCGCATCATCGCGGAACTGCGGGCCAACAATAATTTCGGCTTTGTCGGTCTGGTCGGCGTGCAATCCAACCAATATCCGCGCTCGCTGCATATCGCCAAGCCGCTGCGCGCAGCCGGCATTCCCGTCATCGTCGGCGGCTTCCACGTCTCCGGCATGCTGGCGATGTTTCCGGCGGTGATGGCGGACCTGCAGGCGGCGCTCGACATGGGCGTTACGCTGTTTGCCGGCGAAGCCGAAGGCCGCATGGACCAAGTGGTGCGCGATGCCGCCGCGGGCGCGCTGCAACCGATCTACAATTACGTCGACGAATTGCCGGCGCTCGAGGACGCAGTGACGCCGTTTCTGCCGGGCAATTCGGTGCGCAAGACCATCGGCAATGTGACCACCTTCGACGCCGGCCGCGGCTGCCCGTTCCAATGCTCGTTCTGCACGATCATCAACGTGCAGGGCCGCAAATCGCGACGGCGCTCGCCCGAAGACGTCGAGCGCATCCTGCGCAAGAATTACGAGCACGGCATCGACCGGTTTTTCATCACCGACGACAATTTCGCCCGCAACAAGGATTGGGAGCCGATCTTCGACCGCATTATAAAATTGCGCGAACAAGACGGCATGGATGTGCGCTTCCTGATCCAGGTCGACACGCTGTGCCACAAAATCCCGAATTTCGTCGCCAAGGCCAAGCGCGCCGGGGTCACCCGCATCTTTATCGGCCTGGAAAACATCAATCCTGACAATCTGCTTGCCGCCAAGAAACGACAGAACAAGATCACCGAGTACCGCAACATGCTGTTGGCCTGGAAGGCGGCCGGCATCTGGACCTATGCCGGCTATATTCTCGGCTTCCCCAACGATACGCCGGAATCGGCGCGCCGCGACATCGAGATCATCAAGAAGGAAATGCCGCTCGACGTGCTGGAATTCTTTTTCCTCACGCCGCTGCCGGGCTCGGAAGACCACAAGACGTTGTGGACCAAGGGCGTGCCGCTCGACCCCGACCTCAACAAATACGATCTCGAGCACGCGCTGGCGCCGCATCCCAATATGACCAAGGCGGAATGGGAAAAGCTCTACCGCGACGCCTGGGCGATCTATTACACGCCTGAGCATATCGAGACGATTTTGCGCCGCGCCCAGGCCTACGGCATCAACATCCTGCGCCTGGCGCAGATCATTCTGTGGTTCGCCCAATCGCTTGCGATCGAGAAGGTGCATCCGCTGCAGGGCGGTTTTGTGCGGCTGAAGAACCGTCACGAACGCCGGCCCGAACTGCCGCTGGAGTCGATCTGGCGATTCTATCCGCGGCTCGCCGCGGAATTTCTGGTCAAGCACGCGCGCATTGCGGTCTCGGCGTGGAGCATCTTCCGCATCTACCGCCACGTCGCCGCAGACGCGCAAATGCCCTATAGCGACGAGGCCATGCTGCCGGTGACCGAAGACGAAACGCAGACGCTCGAATTGTTCACCCACAACAAGTCGGCGCGCGAGGCCGTCGATCATGCGCGCAAGATCAAGATTCTGACCGGCGGCGCCGACCAGCCGCCGCTGCTTCCGGCTTGAGCGAGGACCGGCGCCTCTTCACCGCTCAGGCGGGGACGTGCGGCCGCCGAGGCCCAATTCCTCGTTGCGCGCATCGGAGTGGGCGCGTGCCAGTGCGCATTCGCGCGCGATCGCCGCGTTGAGTTCGCCACCGTAAATGAAAATGAGCGCGGTGAAATAGAGAAAAACCAGCGCCATCATTACCGAAGCGAGACCGGCATAATAATTCACGTAAGTATAGGAGAAATCCGACAAATAGCGGCCGAACGCGAAACCGCAGGCGAGCCACAGCATCAGCGTCGCAACGATGCCCGGCCACACCGCGCGAAACGGCCGCCGGCCGCACGGCAACCACATATGCAGGATGAGAAGCGACGTCGACAGCAGAATCCCGGCGATGACGAAGCGGCCGACATCGAAGTGGCTTTCCAGCGCGGCAATCCACGGCGCGTAGTTCACGGCCGTGCGAAACACCAGCGGCCCGAGCACCACCAGGAACGCCAGGGCCAGAAAGCCGATCGCGCTGACCAGCACGTAACCGATCGATTCGATCCGCAGCAGCCACCACGGTCGCGGATCGACGAGGCCGTAGGCGCGATTGAGTCCGATGCGCAGGCTCTCGACGCCGCTCGACGCGAAATAGATCGCGAAGACCGCGCCGACGGTGAGAAAGCCGCCGCGCGCAGTGGTCAGCACGTCGTGGATCTGCCCCGCGATCTGGCTCGACACGATGCGCGGCCAGGCGGCAATGATCATGCGCGCCACTTCTTCGGCGAGATTCTCGGAGCCGACGAAGCCGGCGATCGCGGTCACCAGGATCAGGAACGGGAACATCGACATTAGGACCGATAGCGCGATGTGGCTCGCGATCGCCCAGCCGTCGTCGGCATTGAAGCGGTAGAATGCGTCCATGGCGACGCGGTAGCACAGGCGGATCGTATTCAACGGCACGCGGCCTCCGCTGCTTAATCTATCCGGCCCCGCCGCCGCGGGGGAGGATTATGTTCGCCCGGAACCTCAAAACAGAAAACGGGTGGCCTGCCGCTGTCGGCCACGTCCATGTCATGCGCGTGACGGACAGATCCGGCGTCACGGAGAATAAGGAAAGCCGCCATGGCCAAAGCCTATTACAGCACGGTGTTCGCGCAGTCCGCAGACGATATCTGGAGCGTCATCCGGGATTTCAACAATTACCCGGTATGGGTCGACGGCGCCGGGGCAAGCGAGATCGAGTGCGGCAAATCGGGCGACGCGGCCGGCGCGGTCCGCAACGTGCTCTATCAGGGCAGGCGGATCCGGCAGCGCCTCCTGGCGCTGTCGGATATTGAACGGTCGCAAGTTTATGAATTCTGCGGCGATGCGCCGATGCCGGTTGAGCGCTACCGCGCGACGCTGCGCGTCACGCCGATCATCGATGGCGAGCGCGGTCTGGTCGAATGGTGGGCGACTTTCGATTGTGCCCCGGAGCGCCACGACGAATGGACGGCGTTCTTCCGCAGCGCCTTTGCCGGCTGGCTGTCGTCGTTGCGCCGTCACCTCGACGGGCGAGGCGGTTCGGGCGGCCGCACGGCGAGCGAACGCACGACCGTGACGCCGACGCCGGCGGCGACGGCTTAAGCCGCCTGCACGTCGGTGAGGAAGCGGCGGACTTCGCCCTGCAGGTTTTCCGCCTCGACGGCGAGCGCGTCGGCGAGCGCCTTCACCTCGGTCGCCGTCGTGCGCGCGCCGGTCGAAGCGCCGGCGACGCGGCTCATGCTGTCGGCGCCGGCGCGGGCCTCGACGGAAGCGCGGTTGACGCCTTCGGCGATCGAAGCCACCGCGTTGTTTTGCTCCTCGACGGTGGAGGCGACCGCGGTGGCGATCTCCGACATATCATCGATGATCGTGGACACCTGCTCGATCGCCTGCGCCGCGTCGGCGGTCGCCGACTGAATCGCGCCGATCTGCGCGGCGACGTCTTCGGTGGCGCGCGCGGTCTGCGCGGCGAGCGATTTCACCTCGGAAGCGACCACGGCAAAGCCGCGGCCGGCCTCGCCGGCGCGCGCCGCTTCGATGGTGGCGTTGAGCGCCAGCAGGTTGGTCTGGCCGGCGATCGACTGAATCAGGCCGATGACCTCGCCGATGCGGTTCGCCGCATTGCCGAGTTCCGACATGGTGTTGACGGTGCGCCGGGACTCGGCGACGGCGCGGCTCGCCACGTCGGTCGATTTGGTCGCCTGCGCGGCGATTTCGCTGATCGAGACCGCCAGTTCCTCGATCGAACCGGCGACCGTCGTGACATTGACCGAGGCGGCGTTGACGCGATTCTGGCTGGCATGCGCCTCGGAGCGGACGGCATCGGCGGCGTCATTGAGCCCGCTCGAGGCGTTTTCCAGTTGCCCGGCGGATTCACGCAAACGGTCCAGCGCCTGCTCGATGGAGGCGCGGAACTCGCGGATCAAAGTGGCGATCGCTTCGCCGCGCCGCTCGCGCGCCAGATTGCTGTCGCTCTCGAGGCCGGCAAGGCGCTCGCGTTCGATCATGTTGTCGCGAAACACCACGACGGTGCGCGCCATGGCGCCGATTTCGTCGTGGGAATGGATCGCCGCCGGCCGCGCCGCGGTATCGCCGTCGGCAAGCCGCTTCATGACCGCGACCAGTTCCTCGAGCGGCTGGGTGATCGAGCGGCCGATGCGCCAGCTGCAGCCGAGCCCGATCAGGATCGCCGCCAGTCCGACCCAGATGATGACGTCCCGCGTCCGCATGCGCGACGCCGCCAATTCCGCGGCGGCATCGCTGGCATTGTCGCGCGCCGCGGCGATGATCTTGTCGGCTTCCGGCAGCACGCTTTCGGTGTCGTGGCTGATGAGCGTGACCAGCGGGGTGATGTCCTCGGTGCTCGCGACCCATTGGGCGAATGTCGAACTGTAGCGCTGGATCTGCGTGGTGAGCTTTTGCTTCATCGCCGGCGCGCCGTCGACCGATTCGAACAGCTCGTTGAAATGTTTGATCTCAGCGAGGAAATGCCGCTCGGCGTCCTCGTCGCGCGTCAGCCGGTATTCGAGCTCGTAACGCCGCATGGTCAGGAGCGAGGCCGTCAGCTTGGCGCTGTCGACGTCGGCGACCCAGGACAGATCGTTATGGATGATGTTCTCGACCGCATTGCTCGCTGCAATGAGATTGGCGGTGACGCCCTGGGTCTCGTCGTAGCCGAGCGCTTTTTGCTCGCTGACGAGACTGTCGAAACTGGCTTTCAGGTCGCGCACCGTGATGCGTAACGGCAAGACGCTGTCCTGCTCCGACGCGGTGAGCGAAGCCTGGATGCGGTCGAGACATTGCGTCGCCAGCGCCTGTCCGACGTAGAAATCCTTGGCCTCGGCATCGGAAGGATGCGTGGCGAATTCGGTGGTCGCGGCGCGCATCATCAACAGCCCGGTCTTGAGATCGCGGGTGGCGGAGGACACCTGCGTGTTGCGATGCACGGCCTCGAAGGCGCTACCGACTTCGGCGTCGCCGGTCAGATAGGCGAGCCCGATGGCGAGAAGGCCGACCACGGGGATGACGCCGAGCACGACGATGCGGGCACGAACCGAGAGCGTCGAGAAAATCTGGCTGCTGAACATCCTGGACCCGATCGGACGTGGTGGGCACAAACTGAGCGATAGGTCTGCGCGACGCTTGAGCGCCCCCTCGGCGCACCAGCACCGCAACGCGGCAATGACCTCAGCACACCGCAAAATGGTTAATTTTGTGCAAGAAACCCGGGCAAAGCGGCGACGGCCGGAGGAATTGGCGTCGGGAACTCCTTCGGGACTGCGCTGATCGGAACGGGAATTGCCCCTGGGCTTGGCAGGGTCTTGGCAAGGTCTTGGCAAGGTCTTGGCAAGGTCTTGGCAAGGTCTTGCCAGGTCAGGGAAGGTAACGGCGCACGGTGTTTTCTCCACACCGCATTGGCTTTTGTGCAGTGCACGCGTAAGGTTCGAAAGAGGCCGGGCCCGTTCATTGCCAGCTCGTTGGAGCCAGTCATGCCGCTTGCCGACTCCCTCATGCCCGCCGATCACGAGTTGGCGACCCCGCTGCGCGGGGCGCTCGCAGCGATCGAGGCGCTATTCGAAGATGCCCGCCGCGCCGTCGCCGGCCGGGTGACCATCGAAGGCCGCCCGGTTTCGCGCATCTTGGACCGCGAACAGCGCGCCGCGCACGGGCTGGCCTGGCTCGCGACCTACGTCGAGGCCATCCGGCAGCTTGAGGCCTATGCGCTGCGGCTGGCGGCTGGCGGCGGTTTCGGCGAGATCGAGGAGCTGATCGTGCGCATCGGCGCCGGCGAATATCTCGCGCAGATTTTCGGCGGCATTCCGATGAGCCAGGGCGAGATCGTGCGCATGTCCGATCTCGGGCTGTCGGCGGCCGCGGTGGCGGCGCGGGCGACGCCCGCCGTCGAACATCTGATCGCCACCGGTAATACCGCACCGCGCCGCGCGCGGCTCGTCGAACTGATCCGGCAGAGCCACGATGGCACGGTCGGCGCTTGCGGGCTCGACGATACGCTCGACTCGATCCGCGAGGAAATGCGCAAATTCGCCGACGACCGCGTCGTGCCCTATGCCCAGGCCTGGCACCTGAAGAACAATTACATCCCGCTCGACGTCATCGCGCAGATGTCGGAGCTCGGCGTGTTCTCGCTGACCATCCCGGAAGATTACGAGGGCATGGGACTCGGCAAGGAATCGATGTGCGTCGTCTCCGAGGAACTGTCGCGCGGCTATATCGGCGTCGGCAGTCTCGGGACGCGATCCGAAATCGCCGCCGAATTGATTCTCGGCTCCGGCACCGAGAAGCAGAAGCGCAAATGGCTGCCGCAGATCGCGTCCGGCGCGGTGCTGCCGACGGCCGTGTTCACCGAGCCGAATACCGGCTCCGATCTGGCTTCGCTGAAGACTCGCGCGGTGCGGCAGGGCGACGTCTACAAAATCTACGGCAACAAGACCTGGATCACCCATCCGGTGCGCGCCGATCTGATGACGCTCCTGGTTCGCACCAATCCCGCAGAGACCGGCTATCGCGGGCTCTCGATGCTGCTCGCTGAAAAGCCGCGCGGCAGCGACGCGGATCCGTTTCCAGCCGCCGGCATGTCCGGCACCGAGATCGAGGTGCTCGGCTATCGCGGCATGAAGGAATACGAGATCGCGTTCGATGGCTTTGTCGTCAAGGCCGAGAATCTTCTCGGCGGCGTCGAAGGCCTCGGCTTCAAGCAATTGATGGCGACCTTCGAAGCGGCCCGCGTCCAGACCGCGGCGCGCGCCATCGGCGTGGCGCAGGCCGCGATGGAACAGGCGCTGACCTACGCCACGGCGCGGGTGCAGTTCGGCGAGCCGATCGCCGCTTTCCCGCGGGTCTCCGACAAGCTCGCGATGATGGCGGTCGAGATCATGATCGCGCGGCAGCTCACATATTATGCCGCGCGGCAGAAGGATTCCGGGCGGCGCTGTGATCTCGAAGCCGGCATGGCGAAACTTTTGGCGGCGCGCGTCGCCTGGGCGGCGGCCGACAATGCGGTGCAGGTCCACGGCGGCAACGGCTTTGCGCTCGAATTTCCGGTTTCGCGCATTCTCTGCGACGCCCGCATCCTCAATATTTTCGAGGGCGCCGCCGAAATCCAGGCGCAGGTGATCGCGCGGCGGTTGCTCGACGGCTCGAATTGATTGCAGCCGCTCGTCCCGGCGACGGCGGAGCCCCGGACTGGATTTCCGTTCGGGCGGGAATGAGCCGTTGGCGCCCGTGCGCAACGATTGCCCATTACCGGCAATTGATCAGGGTCAAAGCGGACGTCTGCGCCGGCGCGCATGGTGCTGTCAGGTAGACAGCCAAGAGTTTAACCGATGACCAAAGTGACCATTCCCCATAACGCCTATGTCTTTGTCGGCGACGGCAAGAAGGCCCTGGTGCTGCGCAACGAAGGCGATGCGCAGTATCTCGATCTCAAGACCGAGCGGGTGTTCGCCGACAGCAATCCGCCGACCCACGAACAAGGCACCGACCGGCCGGGCCGGTCGCATTCGTCCGTCGGTCCGGGCCGCTCGAGCGTGTCGCAGACCGATTGGCACGATCTCGAAGAGCACAAATTCGCCCACGAAGTGGCGGCGGCGCTGGAAAAGATCGTGCGCGAGCGCAAGATCGAGCACCTCGTCGTCATTGCGCCGCCGCGGGCGCTCGCCGATCTGCGCAGTGCCTTCCACGACGACGTCAAGAAGAAGATCGTGGCAGAGATCAACAAGGATCTCACCGGCCATCCGGTCTATGACATCGAAAAGCACCTCGGCGGGTGAGGGGAACTATTGTCTTACCGTCGTTGCTATAGACTCGATGGCGGCCTTCAGCCGCGGCAACTCGTCAAGGACTACGTTCCAAATGATCGGGTCGGAAAGGCCGCTGTATTCGTGCCTTAGAACGTTGCCGATTGCGCGGACCCTGGGCCAAGGAATTTCTGGCCTGGTCTCCGCAAGATCATCGGGAATCGCACGGCTTGCTTCGGAGATGATCTCGATCGCTCGCTGCACAAGCCAGCGCAACTGCCAACTGCCCTCAAAATCCGACAGAGTCTTATTGCGCGTGATTTGCTGGATCCTATCGATCGCTTCCAATATATCGTGTATCGTGTATCGCGTGCGCGACCTGGCGCGGCATCAGAAAACCCGCAGGGCCGATTGCTCGATCGCGGTGCGCAACATCGGATGGAGACCGTCACGGGTCGTAATGTCGACCTCGATGCCCAACTTATCTTCCAGGAATTGCTCGATGCCGACCCAGATCGAATGCGTTAAAACGGCTTTTCGGATCATAGTCGATAAACAGATCAATATCGCTGCCGGGGCTGACTTTGTCCTGTGCAACCGACCCGAACAAATAGAGGGATGTCGCGCCCGTCGCCCTTATGGCATCGGCCTGGCGCTTCAGATTGTCGATTGCTTCAGCCTTGTTCATCGGGCGCTATCTTCGCGCCGTTGCCGGCTTGAGCCAACGGGTCCAGCTCTGGCCAGCTCAATGACAATCGCCGGAAAATCCGGAACTTAGGACGGATGCAAGCGGTGGTCGGCGTTTGCGTTAAGTCTGGCTACTTGTTCTTAAGCAACAGCCCGATATTGCCGGAGAGGATGCGCCCGCCGTCGGGGCCGAGCGCGCGAATTTCATCGACGAAGTCGCGCACCACTTCGCGCTTGCGGATTTCCTGCGGATAATCGGTGGCAAAAACCATGCGGGACGCGGGGATTTCGGCAAGGCCGGCCTTGACCGCGCCGATGCCGCCGGCAAATCCGGCGGTGTCGAAGACGAGATTGTGGGCGATGTAATGGTCGAAGTCCTTTTTGCCTTTGGCGCCGTGGCGCGCATTGCCGGCGGTGCCCCAGAATTCCTTGTCCTGGAAGCAGCGGATTCGCGCCAGCATGCCGGCGATGCCGCCGGACAGATGCGCCATGTGCACGGTGAGTTCGGGGTGGCGGTCGAACACGCCGGAATTGACCAGCCGGATCGTCGCCATGATCAGTGAGAATTCGCGTCCCACCGCGCGCGCGGTGTCGTAACTGTCAAATTGTTCCGCGTGGTTGAGCTTGAGCGCCGGGTGCACGAACACGAACATGCCGAGCTTGCAGACTTCATCCCAGAACGGCTCGATGGCCGGATCGTCGATCCATTTACCGTCGAACTCCGAGGTGATGGTCACGCCTTGGAAGCCGAGCTCGTGGCGGCAGCGCGCGAGTTCCTTCAGCGCCGCGGCGCCGCCGAGCGGATGGGCGTGGGCGGCGCCGATGAAGCGGCCGGGATAGTCGCGTTCGGCCTTTTTCGCCTTGTCGTTGACCAGCCGCGAGGTTTCGAGATCGGCGCACATGCCGGCGGCGCTGGTGAGCCAGGCGGCGTCGATGCCGGCGACGTCCATCATGGCGACATGCTCGTCGAGATCGTAGAGCAGCGAATGCACCGTGTAGCTCGGTGCGCCTGACGCGTCGTAATTGAGCACGAGCCGATCGCCCGGGTCGTTCTTGATCAGCTCGCGTGGGGTGAAATGGTGCTGGAAATCGACGATCATGTGGGGGCGTGCCTCCGATGTTGCGGCATTTTCTTAGCGTATGTCGCCGCGCCCGTCATTCCGGATTGCCGCCAACGGAGCCGGAATGACAGGCCGCTCAACCCGGGCTACAAGGTGAGCCATGGCTAACTTCATGTCGCATATCGCGGTCCCGATCGCCATCGGTGCGGTCGCGATCGTATTGCTGCTCGGCCTCGTCAACATGATGATGGGCGGCTCCGGCAACACGTCGCAGAAGCTGATGCGGCTGCGGGTCTTGCTCCAAGCCATCGCCATTGGCGTCATCATGCTGACGCTGTGGTTCATGGGCAAATGAACTCCGGGCAAATGAACTCTTTGGGCATATGAACTCTTGGGGCATATGATCTGAATCATGGTCGTCCTCAACAAAATCTACACCCGCACCGGCGATGACGGCACTACCGCACTTGGCACCGGCGAGCGGCGTAAGAAGTACGATCTGCGCATCGCCGCTTACGGCACGATCGATGAGGTCAACGCCGCACTCGGCATTGCGCGGCTGCACACCGTGGACGACGGCGAACTTGATCCCGCGCTGGCGCGCATCCAGAACGACCTGTTCGATGTCGGCGCCGATCTATGCACCCCGGGAAAAGGCAAAGGGCCCGGCGGCGCGAGGCTCACCGTGACCGAGAAGCAGGTGGCGTGGCTTGAAGCCGAGATCGACCGGCTCAATGGCGCGCTGAGCCCGCTGCGTTCCTTCGTGCTGCCAGGCGGCGGTGCGGCGGCGGCCTATCTGCATCTCGCCCGCACCGTTTGCCGCCGCGCCGAGCGGCTGATCGCCGAACTCATCGACAGACCAGGCGAGAGCGTCAGCGCCGAGGTGCTCAAATACGTCAACCGCCTCTCCGATTTCCTTTTTGTCGCAAGCCGTTACGCCAACGGCCAAGGGCTGCGCGATGTGCTCTGGAAGCCGGGCGAGAACCGATGAGCGGCGTTGACCGTTCCCGCGCCGGCCGGTAGGTTTCCCGCACCGCAGCATCGGTCGTTCTGATAAAGGCCGTGGGCTGCAAAGAATAAACAGCCCGCATAAATAGCCACCGCAGCCAGCATAACGCAGCCAGCACAACACCATGAAAATTCTCGTGCCCGTGAAACGGGCGATCGACAAGGATGTAAAAATCCGGGTCAAGGCCGACGGCTCCGGCGTCGAACTCGGCAACGTGAAAATGTCGATGAATCCGTTCGACGAGATTGCCGTCGAAGAAGCGCTTCGGCTCAAGGAAGCGGGCAAGGCGACCGAGATTGTCGCCGTCTCGATCGGGCCGGCGCAGGCCGCCGAAACCATCCGCACCGCGCTGGCGATGGGCGCCGACCGCGGCATCCTGGTGAAGACCGAGGGCGTTGCCGAACCGCTTGCGGTGGCGAAAATCCTCAAAGGCATTGCGGCGGCCGAACAGCCCGACCTCATCATCCTGGGCAAGCAGGCGATCGACGATGACAGCAATCAGACCGGCCAGATGTTGGCGGCGCTGCTCGGCTGGCCGCAGGGCACGTTTGCGTCCAAGGTGGCGTTCGATGGCGATGCGCTTTTGGTGACGCGCGAAGTCGACGGCGGATTGCAGACCGTGAAACTCAAGCTGCCGGCCATCGTCACCACCGATCTGCGCCTCAACGAACCGCGCTACGCTTCGCTGCCCAATATCATGAAGGCGAAGAAGAAGCCGATCGACGAGAAAACCGCAGCCGATTACGGCGTCGATCTAAAGCCGCGGCTTGAAGTGCTCAAGACGACGGAGCCGCCGGTGCGCAAAGCCGGCGTCAAGGTCAAAAGCGTCGCCGAGCTTGTCGAGAAGCTCAAAGAGGTGGGGGCGGTGTGATGGTGCTTTTTCGCCGGGTTCGCGCTGCCGCGGCGGCGGGCGGAGAATAAATAATGCCGACACTTCTCCTCGCCGAGCACGACAATAGCTCGCTCAAGGACGCGACCAACAAGGCTTTGACCGCGGCCAAGGCGCTCGGCGCCGATGTGCACATTCTGGTCGCCGGCTATAATTGCAAAGCGGTGGCCGAGGCCGCGGCCAGGCTCGACGGCGTCAAGAAAGTTCTACTCGCCGATGCGCCGGCCTACGAACACATGCTGGCCGAGCCGACGGCGGCGCTGATCGTCGCGTTGGCCGCGCCTTTCGAAACCATCATGGCTGCGGCGACCACCACCGGCAAGAATGTCATGCCGCGGGTCGCGGCGCTGCTCGACGTGATGCAAATCTCCGAGATCATCAAGGTGGTGGCGCCGGATACGTTCGAGCGGCCGATCTATGCCGGCAATGCCATCCAGACCGTGCGCGCGCTCGATGCCAAGAAAGTGCTCACGGTGCGCACCGCCGCGTTCCAGGCGAGCGGCGAGGGCGCCGCGGCGGCGCCGATCGAGCCGGCCGCCGCCGTGGCCGATCCCGGACTGTCCGGCTTCGTCGGCGAAGAGCTCTCGAAATCCGAGCGGCCGGAACTGACCTCGGCGAAGATCATCATTTCCGGCGGCCGGGCGATGCAAAACCGCGAGAACTTCACCAAATATATAGAGCCGGTGGCGGACAAGCTCGGCGCCGCGATCGGCGCTTCGCGCGCGGCGGTCGATGCCGGCTATGCGCCGAATGACTGGCAGGTCGGGCAGACCGGAAAAGTGGTGGCGCCCGACCTCTATATCGCCGTCGGCATTTCCGGCGCCATTCAGCATCTCGCCGGCATGAAGGATTCGAAAGTGATCGTGGCGATCAACAAGGACGAGGAAGCGCCGATCTTCCAGGTCGCCGATTATGGATTGGTGGCCGATCTGTACCAGGCGTTGCCGGAACTCGCGGCCGAACTCGATAAGGTTAAGCGCTGACCGAATCTGGCGCGGCGGTGCGGAACGTCGTAAAAAGACGCAGAAAGTGAATCGAGATGGTTGACGTCAGGGAACGGCCCAAAACGCAGCAGTCGCGCAGCGAGCAGGCGAACAGCATGGCACATACCATTCGCAAGATCGGCGTCGTCGGCGCCGGCCAGATGGGCAACGGCATCGCCCATGTCTGTGCGCTGTCGGGCTACCACGTGCTGCTCAACGACGTCTTCGCCGATCGCATCGCCGAAGGGCTCGCCACCATTAACGGCAACCTGGCGCGCCAGGTCAGCCGCCAGCGCATCAGCGACGAAGAGCGTCAGGCGGCGATCAAGCGCATCACGCCCGCCAATACGCTCGATGAGCTCGGCGACTGCGATCTGGTGATCGAGGCGGCGACTGAGCAGGAAGAAACCAAGCGCAAGATTTTCTCCGCGCTGTGCCCGGCGCTCAGGCCGGAGACCATCGTCGGCACCAACACCTCGTCGATCTCGATCACGCGGCTCGCCGCCTCGACCGACCGGCCCGAGCGTTTCATCGGCATCCATTTCATGAATCCGGTGCCGCTGATGGAATTGGTCGAAGTGATCCGCGGCATCGCCACCGACGACGCCACTTTCGAATCGACCAAGCAGTTCGTCAGCAAGCTCGGCAAGCAGATCGCGGTGGCGGAGGATTTTCCGGCCTTCATCGTCAACCGCATTCTGTTGCCGATGATCAACGAGGCGGTCTACACGCTCTATGAAGGCGTCGGCACTGTCGAGGGGATCGACCGGGCGATGCGGCTCGGCGCCCACCATCCGATGGGCCCGCTCGAACTCGCCGACTTCATCGGGCTCGATACCTGCCTCTCGGTGATGCAGGTGCTGCACGAGGGCCTGGCGGATTCCAAATACCGGCCGTGCCCGTTGCTGGTGAAATACGTCGAGGCCGGCTGGCTCGGCCGCAAGACCCAGCGCGGCTTCTATGACTATCGCGGCGAAAAGCCGGTGCCGACGCGGTAATCTTGCCCTTCTCCCCGCGCGCGGGGAGAAGTTCGGGATGAGGGGGCATTTCCACCAGACTCAGACTTCGCGGTAACGCCCCCTCACCCTCGCTTTGCTCGACCTCTCCCCGCACGCGGGGAGAGGTTTTTTACTTTACGCCGCCGCGGCCATTTGCGGCGCGGTCTTCCTCCAGCACGGCAGCGCCATGACGCGCTCGGACCAGGCGCGCACATGCGGGTAGGGAGCGAGCGGCATCTGCGCATCCTGGGCGTAGAACAGCGACGCCGCCACGGCGAAGTCGGCGATCGTGAGTGCCTCGCCGACCAGATATTTGTGGCTGCCGAGATGCGCGTTTAAAACCGCCGCCTCTTTGTTGAAAGCCTCGAGGCCCTTGGCGATGACGGCTTCATCGGGCGGTCCGAGATTGAGCATTTTCTTCACGAGCCGTTCGGTCAGAACCGGCGCCCAGGCGTCCCTGGTCCAGTGCGCAAGATTCCAGCTCTGCCAGCGCGTGATGTCGGCGCGCGTGCGAGCATTGTCCGGCCATAAGGCGTTTGCCGTTTTGCCGGCGACATATTGCATGACCGCCAGCGTTTCCCACAGCTTGAAGTCGCCATCGACTAAAGTCGGCGTGCGGCCAGTGGGGTTGATGGCGAGAAAGTCCGGCGTGCGCGTATCGCCCTTGACGAAGTCGAGTGCCACGAAGTCGAGCGGCACGCCGAGATGGACGGCAAGCGCGCGGACCTGCCAGGTATTCGGGGAGGGAGCAAAGCCGTAAAGCTTCATGATCGACTCCTGAGATTGGGTGGGAGGAGAGGTTTTCTTCGGCGCGGCACGCCGCTGCCGTCTACATCATCAGTTCGATAAACAGTCCGAGCACCATGACGAAGCCGAGCGTAAACACGAGGGTCCGGATGAAAGGAATGCCCGCCCAGTAGACGATGGCGTGTGCGACCCGCAGCCAGAAGAAAGACGCGGTCAACAAGGCTGTCGTCGAATTGGCCTTGCCCGCAAGCTGAATTGAAAATCACCATGACCGCAAAGGGCGCGAACGTCTCGATCGCGTTGATATAGACGCGGTCGGCGCGCTTGCCCCACAGCGGCACCGGCCGCGGTGTCGGATCGACGAAATTCTCCGGCGCCAGAAATCCGTTTGTCGCCACCTGGGCGACGACATAAGGAATCCATAACGCCGCCGTCAGCATGGCCGTGTAGGCCAGATATTTGAGATCTGTAGACACTGTGCTTCCCCCTTTGTCGCTTTGATGATTGCAGCGCCGCCTTAATCGCAGCACGAGGCGGATTTAGGATCCTGATTTGACGCTTTCGTATCGACGACCGCGCCTTCGTAGCGGTCGTGATGGCGCACCCAGGCCATCGATCGCTTCAAGCCGTCCTCGTCGCGGCCCTTGGGTGCGAGGTCGAGGAAGTTGTAGGCGCCGATCAAAATATCCAGACCGCGGCCATAGGTCGAATAGGTGTGGAAGACTTCGCCCGCCGCGTTCTTGAAAAACACGCTGGCGCCGGGGCGCTCGTCGCTCGGAAACTCGGTCATGGTGTAGTTGTACAGCACCTTGCCGGATGCCTTCTCCTGCGGCGTCGCCGACACCTGATAATCGGCATTGAAGTCCGAGCCGAACGACGACAGCCATTTGAAGCGCCAGCCCATGCGGGCTTTGAATTTTTCGATTTCCGGGAACGGTGCGCGCGACACGACGGCAAAAGCCACGTCGCGTTGCGCAAGGTGGACGACGGAGCCGTCGAAATGATCGGCGAGCAGCGAACAGCTCGGGCAGCCTTGCTCCCATCCGGGACCCAGCATGAAGTGATAGACGATCAGCTGGCTCTTGCCACCGAACAGATCGGCGAGCGTTTCCCGGCCGTCCGGCCCGTCGAAGATGTAATTCTTGTCGATCTTTTCCCACGGCAGTTCGCGGCGCTTGCGGGCAAGCGCGTCGCGCGCTTTCGAAAACGCCTTCTCCTCGGCAAGATAGGTTTTGCGCGCGGCGATCCATTCGTCGTGCGGCACGATTTTGTGCGCTTGCATGCGATGCTCCCTTCCTGCTTGCAACTTCCTCTCCCCCAGCATGGGGAGAGCTTTAATTTGCCGGCGTCATCCAGCCGATGCCGGCGCCACCGGGCTCCATCAGGATGACGATGCGGCCGACGCCGGGCACGTCGAAGGCGGGCTTCATGACCTTGGCGCCGGCGGCGACCGCCTTCTTTGCCCGCGCGTCGACGTCATCGGTCGCGATATAGGCCATCCAGCTTTCCGGGACGGGACCGAACTCGGGCGCGCTGATGTCGAAAATGCCCGCGACCGGCGCATCATTCATCTTGGCGACCCAATAGGTGCCGCCGCCCGGCATCGGCATGGCGTCATAAGTCCAGCCGATCGTGTCGGCATAGAATGCCTTGGCGCGCGCGACATCGCGCGTCATCAGCTCGTTCCAGTAGAAGGTGCCGTGGGTTCCGCGCATCTTGAGCTACTCCCTGTTCTCTCTCTCCGCCATGCGGGGAGAGATCTGCTTCACGCAAACATCCGTTCCATCTTGTCGAGCGCCGCACTCCAGCCGGAGTTATGGCGGTCGCGCGCGTCCTCGTCGAAGAATTGCTCGTGGGTCAGCGTCATCATCGTGCCGTCGCCGTCTGGCTTGAGCAGCACGGTCACCAGGGATTCGCGCTCGGGCATGGTCTTCCAATGCCAGGTGAAGACCAGCTTCTCGTTCGGGATGAGTTCGCGATAGACGCCGCTGACGTCATGCTCCTCGCCGCTCGGCGCCTGCATCACCCAGTGATAGCGGCCGCCGGCGCGTGGCTCGCACTCGACGATGAGCGCTTTGACTTCGCCCGGGCCCATCCAGCGTTTTACTTTTTCGGGGTCGATCCATGCCGCGAAGACTTTGGCCGGCGATGCCTTGAACCGGCGCTTGATGGTGAGACTCGGCTTGGTGGCTGTTTGGGTGGCCATGACTCTTCCTTTTCCAAAGATGACTCGTCTTCTTCGTCCAGAAACGCGGCCAGACTGGACAGCCGCTCGGACCAGAATTTTTCGTACCGGTTGAGCCATTCGAACGCGTCGCGCATCGGCTCGGCATCGAGACGGCAGGCGACGACGCGCCCGGTTTTGGCGCGCGACACCAGCCCGGCGTCGGACAACACGGTGAGATGCTTCATGATCGCCGGCAGCGACATCGCAAATGGCGCCGCAAGCTCGCTCACCGACAGAGCGGGCTGTTCGGCGAGCCGCATCACCAGCGCCCGCCGTGTCGGATCGGACAAAGCGGCGAAGGTGCGGTCGAGGGCGGCGTCTGAAAACTTAACCATTCGGTTTAGTATAGAGGCGGCCGCGGCGGAGTCAAGTTCGCTCGGCCGCGGAAGGACGGGGCATTCACCCGATCTTAAATCTCGCGGCGCTTACTGGCACGCATGAATCCGGCGAGTTCTCATTTCCGCCTTGGCCGGCGCCCAGACCGGCATGCTGCAGCTTGCCGTCGCAGCGCGGTTTGCCCGCATGAACGCGGACAACGGTTCGTCGATGGTGAAACTGATCGACGCCGCGCAGCAGAACATCGCGCCGCTTGCCAATGCCGCCGCCGGCATCGGAACAAATCTGGACATCAGCGCGTAGCGCCGCCGATCTCGTCACCGGTCGGCGCGCTCACCAATGTGACGCCGTCGTCGCTCGACAGTTTTGCCGGCTCGGCCCGGCTGAGTTCGCAGCCCGTCGATGAAAACATCTAAGAGCCGCAGAACGCCGGTTTGCCACCCCGGCTGATCCTGCAGGTAGCACATGCCCACAAGAGCGCGGAGAAGGTCTTCCGGGCTGATGTCATCGCGGATCTCGCCGGCCGCGATCGCACGGTCCAGGAGACCGCGGACCGCCCGGGTCAGCTGATCGAACGAAAACGAAAACAGTTCCGAGTTTTTGTAGGCGGCGAGAGCGAGCGCCACCGCCATGCCTTTTTTGGTGGCAACAAACTTCACGTTTGAGTGCAGCCATCGACGAAGCGCCTCGACGGGCCGCACCTTCTGTTTCAACAACTGTTCGGCCTGATCGGCAAGTTGCTGCACTTCGCGGCGGTACACCGCTTCGAACAGCGCTTCGCGCGTCGGAAAATGCCGGTAGAGCGTGCCGATGCCCACGCCGGCCGTGCGCGCCACGGTTTCAAGGCTGGCTTCCGCCCCGCCGGCGCTGAACACCATTTTGGCGGCCTTGAGAACCCGTTCGCGATTGCGCACGGCGTCGGCACGCGGTTTTCGTACGTTCTTCTGCGGCGGCCTCATGCCAATTGTTCCATTACCGCGGGCGCTTGAATGGGCACTTCAAAAATCATCGACACGCTGGTCCCGGACACGCTTGAAAAGCGGAGGCATCCTCCGTATATTCGACCAAGACACGCTGACATATAACACGCGCGTCGGGAAAACAGCGACGAGCGTGGGGTCAGCCCTCGATCGTCGAACTTCCGGGCCGTGCCATCGCTTGGCGAAGCCGTGGAAGCTGTGGGGACGCGCTCCATCGGCCGGTCGACGCCGCACTCAACATCGCTGTTGCGGAGCTTTGCATGAACATTTCAACGAGCCTGACTGTGAACGGGGAGAAGCGAACGGTCGCGTTCGACGACCCCCGGCTGACGCTTCTCGATCTTCTTCGCGAGCGCCTGCATTTGACCGGAACAAAGAAGGGTTGCGATCGGGGACAGTGTGGCGCCTGTACGGTCATCGCCGACGGGCGACGGGTCAATTCGTGCCTCGCGCTTGCGATCAGCCATGACGGCGCCGACGTCCTGACAATCGAAGGCGTCGCCCGGGGCGATCGGCTCCATCCGGTACAGGAGGCGTTTCTTGCCCACGACGGCCTGCAGTGCGGGTTCTGCACGCCGGGCCAGATCATGAGCGCAATCGGTTTGATCCAGGAGGGTCACGCCGGCGGCGATCCGGAGCGGGTGCGCGAAGGCATGAGTGGAAATCTGTGTCGATGCGGCGCCTATCAGGGGATCACCGAAGCCGTACTGGAGGCGCAAAAGTCGCTCGATGCGGCAAGCCGAAAGGAAGTGGCATGAACCTGTTCGATTACGTCAGGCCGGCAACGCTGCAAGAGGCCGTCGCGGCCGCTTCGCAGCCGGGTGCCGCCTATCTGGCCGCCGGCACCAACATTCTCGACCTGATGAAGGGCGGCGTTGTGCGTCCCAACCGGCTTGTCGATATCAGCCATCTTGCCGGCCTCGATCGCATCGAAAACCTTGCCGACGGCAGCGTGCGGATCGGAGCGCTGGTGCGCAATGCCGAACTCGCTTACGACGCGGCATTTGCCCGGCGCTTTCCCGCGGTCGCCGAGGCTCTTTTGTCCGGAGCGTCCGCGCAGCTTCGCAACGCCGCTACGGTCGGCGGCAACCTGCTGCAGCGGACACGCTGCGCCTACTTCTACGATGTGGCGAGCGCCTGCAATAAGCGCGATCCCGGTTCGGGCTGTGATGCTCGCGGCGGCGACAACAGGCTTCACGCGATATTGGGATGGAGCGGGCATTGCATCGCGACGCATCCGTCTGATTTCTGCGTGCCGCTTGTCGCGCTCGACGCCGTCGTCGAGATCGAAGGCCGCGGCGGACATCGCGAGATCGCGCTCGACCTGTTTCATCGCCTGCCGGGCAATGCTCCCGAACGCGAGAGCGTGCTGGAGCCGGGCGAGATGATCGTCGCCGTGCGTTTGCCGCCGCAGGCCGCCCATTTCGCGGCGCACGCCCGCTACCTGAAAGTTCGCGAACGCACGTCCTACGCATTTGCGATCGTGTCGGCGGCGGCCGCGCTGCGCATTGAAGGTGACCGCATCGTAGAAGCGCGTCTGGCGCTGGGTGGCGTCGCCGCAAAGCCATGGCGGGCCCGCGAAGCGGAACTGATCCTCGCCGGCGCGCGGGCCGAAACGTCGCAATTCCACGACGCCGCGGAAGCCGCACTCGCCGCGGCAAAGCCCTCCGGCGACAATGCCTTCAAGATAGAGCTGGCGCGGCGCGTTATCGTGCGCGCCCTCTCGCTTGCCGCCGCCGGCACCCCCGAGCGCACACCGGCGCTGCCAGCATCCCCCTTTGCCGCCGACCGCGGAGTTGCCGCCCATGTCTGAGATCGCACTGACGCAGATTCCCGCCCATATCCGCCACGGCTCGAACATCGGTCAGCCGCTGACGCGCCGTGACGGGATCCTCAAAGTCACCGGCGCGGCTCGTTATGCCGCGGATAACAATCCGCCTGGGATGCTCTACGCCGTTCTCGCGGTCGCCAGCATCGCACGCGGCCGCGTCGCTTTTCTAAACGTTCAAGCCGCAAAAGCTCATCCCGGCGTCGTTGAAGTGATGACGCCCGCCAACCGCCCGGCGCTCGCGCAGGATCCCGACGAGAAGACAAATCCGTTTATGTTTCGGCTCGATCTTTTGCAAAACGACCGGGTCCGTTACGCCAACCAGCCGATCGCCGTCGTTATCGCGGAAACGCTCGAGGCGGCGACGGAAGGGGCGGCGCTGTTGTCGCCGCGCTACGATGCCGAACCGCCACGCATCGGACTTGATGCGGCTGAAAGTTTCGTGCCGGCGGTCGTCGGCCCGGGACATCCAGCCGCAACTCATCGGGGCGATGTCGCGGCCGGTCTTGTCAAAGCTTCGAAGCAAATCGAGGCGACTTACGAGACCGCGGCCCAATATCATAATGCGATGGAGCCGCATGCGATTGTGGCGGCTTGGGACGGGGACGCGCTCTCAATCGATACGCCGAGCCAAGGTCTTGCCCTGGCGCACGGCCGGCTCGCCGGACTTTTTGGAATTTCCCCGGACAAAATCCACATCCGCAGCCCGTTTCTCGGCGGCGGCTTCGGCTCCAAAGGCATGATTTCCGGACCGCAGGTCCTCGGTGTCATCGCCGCCCGTTTTGTAGGAAAGCCAGTCAAGCTCGTGCTGCGGCGCGAGCAGATGTTCGGTCCGGTGGGGCACCGGGCGCCGACGCGGCAGACTTTGCGCCTGGGGGCCGACAGCGACGGCAAGCTCACAGCGCTCGATCATCACACCAAGACGGTGTCGAGCAGTTTTGACGACTTCTTCGAGCCGGCGTCCGGTGCTTCGCATACGCTTTATGCGAGCCCTGCCATCGCAACGTCGCATGAAGCCGTGCGAGTCGACACCGGCACGCCGCTCTTCATGCGCGCACCTGGAGAGGCCACGGGCTCGATTGCGCTCGAATGCGCCATTGACGAAATGGCCTATGCCTGCGGCATGGATCCATTGGCTTTCCGTCTTAAGAACTATGCCGAGGTAGAGCCGATCTCCGGCAAGCCGTTTTCCTCAAAGGCGCTGCGCGACTGTTACGCGCAAGGCGCACAGCGCTTCGGCTGGGAGCGCCGCCTGCTCGCGCCGCGGCAGATGCGCGACCGCGACGGACTTCTTGTCGGTTGGGGCGTCGGCACAGCGACGTTTCCCGCGCTGATGTTCGAGGGCCACGCCAAAGCGGTGCTGCGCCGCGACGGCAGCGCCTTGATGGAAATCGGCGCGCACGACATGGGACAGGGCGCCTGGACCGCGCTGGCTCAAATCGCGGCCGACGGTCTGGGGCTCGACATCGACCAAGTCGATTTCAGATCGGGAACCTCGGACCTTCCGGATGCCGGTATCGCCGGCGGTTCGGCCCACACCGCGACCGCCGGCATGGCTATTCACAATGCCGGTGCCGACGTGATCGCGCGGCTCGCCGATCTCGCCACCAATGATCGTCGTTCACCGCTGTTCGGCGCCGGCAATGCCGGCGTGATCGCGCGCGACGGCCGGTTGTTCCGGCGCGACGACGAAAGCCGCAGCGAGAGTTACACGGATATCCTTGGCCGCGCCGGGCTAGCGCAGGTTGAAGGTCAGGGCGGCAGCGCGACCGATCAGGCGGCGCAATCGGCTTACGCGATGCATGCCCACGGCGCCGTGTTCGCCGAGGTCAAAGTCGATCCGGACCTCGGCCAGATGCGCGTGACGCGGGTCGTCGGCGCTTTCGCCGCCGGCACTATCATCAATCCCCGGATGGTGCGCAGTCAGCTTTGTGGCGGCATGATTTGGGGGGTGTCGTTCGCATTGCACGAACACGCCATCATGGATTCACGGTCCGGCCGTGCGATGAATGCCAACCTCGCCGAGTACCACGTTCCGGTGAACGCCGATGTGCCGTCGGTCGAAGCGATCATTGTCGAGGAATACGACCCCTACGTGAATGCGCTTGGTATCAAGGGCGTGGGCGAGATCGGCGTTACCGGCACGGCCGGTGCGGTGGCCAATGCGGTCTGGCATGCGACCGGCGTCCGCGTTCGTCAATTCCCGATCACGCTCGATCGCTTGATCGAGACTGGACCGCAATGACGCGCGCGATCCGCTTTACTGACTGATCGCCGCGCTTACGAGTTTGACGCCGTCGTCGCTCGACCATTCCGCGGGGCCGGCCATGTCGCCGATCTCACATCCCGCGCGGTCGACGATGACGGTGGTCGGCATGCCGAAGGCTTTGCCGAGCTCTTTCAAAGCTTCAAAAACGTGGGCGCTGTCGTCGGAATAATAGGTGAGGTGGGTGACGCCGACGTCTTTCAGGAAGACGAGCGGCTTTGCCGGATCGCGCTGATCGATATTGACGGCGACCACCTCAAAATCGGGCCCGCCGAGCTTGGCCTGCAAGGCATCGAGCGCCGGCATTTCGCGCCGGCACGGCACGCACCAAGTAGCCCACAAATTGAGGAGCACGGTGCGGCCCCTCCAATCGGCCAGCGTCTTGTCGTGGCCCTGGGCGTCCTTGAATGCGAGATCGGGGACATGGAACGGCGTTTGCGCCACCGCCAGCGCCGCCACTTCGCCGTGGACCAGCGGCGCGATCCGCTTGGCGATGTTGACCGCCGGCTGGCAGGCGGCATCGGCCGGATTGCCTCGCAGATGGGCAATCCCGTATACCCCCGCCAGGACAATGAGGATTCCGGCGGCCGCGGCGGCGGAGACCAGCCGCATGCGGCCGATTTTGCGCAGCGCGGGCGCGCTGTCGGGTTTGGCGATTTGCTCGGCCATTAGCGGCAAAACCTCGGCGTGAACGTCATGAGACAACCTTTAACCAGCGACAACCTCTAACAAGCGATCTGTCATGAGCAACAAGATGTGGGGCGGACGGTTCGGTTCGGGACCCGACCCGATCATGGAGGACATCAACGCCTCGATTGATGTCGACCGCCACCTTTACCGGCAGGATATCGCCGCCAGCAAGGCGCATGCGGCGATGCTCGCCAAAAAAGGCATCATCACGGCGCAAGATGCGAAGCGGATCGCTCACGGTCTAGACACGATCCTGTCAGAGATCGAAGGCGGCAAGTTCGCGTTCAAGCGGGCGCTGGAAGACATCCATATGAACGTTGAAAGCCGGCTGACCGATTTGATCGGGCCGGCGGCGGGACGGCTGCATACCGCACGGTCGCGCAACGACCAGGTGGCGACGGATTTCCGGCTCTGGGTACGCGACGCGATCGACGAGATTGAGGCAGCCCTTGCGGCGTATCAGCGCGCGCTCGCCGAGAAGGCGCTCGACCATGCCGATACCGTGATGCCGGGCTTCACCCATCTGCAGCCGGCGCAGCCGGTGACCTTCGGCCATCATTTGCTGGCTTATGTCGAAATGGCTGCACGCGACAGCGGCCGCTTCGCCGATGCACGGGTGCGATTGAACGAAAGCCCGCTCGGCGCCGGCGCGCTCGCCGGCACGTCATTTCCGATCGACCGCGGCATGACCGCGAAGGCGCTCGGTTTTGCGCGGCCGATGGCGAACTCGCTCGATGCGGTCGCCGACCGCGATTTCGTCTTGGAGACGTTGTCGGCCGCCGCCATTACCGCCGTGCACCTGTCGCGCTTCGCCGAGGAGATCGTGATCTGGTCGTCGCCGCTTGCCGGCCTGATCCGGTTGTCCGACAAATTCACCACCGGCTCGTCGATGATGCCGCAGAAGCGCAACCCCGATGCGGCGGAGCTGGTCCGCGCCAAGTCCGGCCGCATCGTCGGTGCGCTGGTCGCACTGTTGACGGTGATCAAAGGCTTGCCGCTCGCCTATCAGAAAGATCTGCAGGAGGACAAGGAAGGGGCGATTGACGCGATCGGCGCGCTCGCTTTGTCGCTCAAAGCGATGACCGGCATGGTGGGTGACATCGAGCCGGACGTGGCGCGGATGAAGGCCTTGGCGGGCGACGGCTACTCGACCGCCACCGATCTCGCCGATTGGCTGACGCGCACGCTCAAACTGCCGTTCCGCGAAGCTCACCACGCCGCCGGCCGGATCGTCGCCAAGGCGGCGGAAGCGGGGGTCGCACTCGAGGCGCTGCCGCTGGAGACCATGCAGGCCATCGAACCGCGGATCAATAAAGCGGTGTTCGCGGTGCTGTCGGTCGGCAACTCTGTCAAAAGCCGCAAAGCGCTCGGCGGCACGGCACCGAATAATGTGCGCCGGGAGGCCAAACGCTGGCTCAAGCGGTTGAAGAATAAGCCATAAGCCTTTGGCAAGGCGTTTCCGACACAATGTCGCCGCCCCGATGCGCTGTGGTAGCGTCGTTGGAGTGGCTAAGCCATTTTGGGGGCTTGCTTTGTTTCGGGCTCGATATAGCGGAATTGGCCGGACTGTTGCGCTTGCCGTGATCGGGATCGCGGCGCTTTCGCTTGCCGGCTGCGGCCGCGAGGGACCGCTCGAACTGCCGCCGGGACCGGCGCCGGGCACGCCTGCGACAAGCTCGCAGCTGCGGTCGCCGGACGGTACGCCGGCGCCCGGCTCGCCGCAGGACACCGCAGCGAAAACCGGCTTCGATACGCTGGGCAATCCGGTGGCGGCGCCGGGCCAGAAACGGCCCTTCATTCTCGATCCGCTATTGCAGTAAGCCAGCCGCCGCGCCGGCATTGTGGCGAAAACCGAATTCTCAAGCTAAAGACTTCCGATGCACCATTTCACCTATCGCGGCGGCGTGCTGCACGCCGAAGCGGTCAATCTCATCTCGCTCGCGGACGCCGTCAGCACGCCGTTTTATTGCTATTCGAGCGCAACCATCGAACGGCACTACAAAGTTTTTGCCGGCGCCTTTGCCGATGTCGATGCGCTGGTCTGCTACGCCATGAAGGCGAATTCCAATCAGGCGGTGATCGCGACTTTGGCGCGGCTTGGCGCCGGCGCCGACGTCGTCTCCGAAGGCGAATTGCTGCGCGCGCGCCAAGCCGGCGTGCCACCGGGCAAGATCATGTTCTCCGGCGTCGGCAAGACCGCGCGCGAGCTGGCACTCGCGGTCGACGAAAACATTCTGTGCGTCAACGTCGAATCCGAGCCGGAGCTTGAACTCCTCTCGGCCATCGCCGTAGCCAAGGGCCGCGTCGCCGACATTTCGATCCGCGTCAATCCGGATATCGATCCGAAGACGCATGCCAAGATCGCGACCGGCAAAGCCGAGAACAAATTCGGCATTCCGATCAGCCACGCGCGCGAAGTTTATGCGCGGGCGGCGAAGCTCAAAGGCGTGCGCGTGATCGGCGTCGACATGCATATCGGCAGCCAGATCGTCGAGCTCGATCCGTTCGGCGATGCATTTGCGCTGTTGGCGGATTTCGTCACGGTGCTGCGCGGCGACGGCCATGTCATCAGCCACATCGATCTCGGCGGCGGCCTTGGCATTCCCTATCGCGAGGACAACGAGCCGCCGCCCGACCCCGACGCCTATGCCGCGATCGTCAAGCGCGCGACGCAGAACCTCAATTGCAAGCTCATCTTCGAGCCGGGCCGCCTCATCGTCGGCAATGCCGGCGTGCTCGTCAGCCGCGTCATCTATGTCAAGCGCGGCGAGGCAAAGACCTTCATCATCGTCGATGCCGGCATGAACGATCTGGTGCGGCCGACGCTGTACGAGGCCTATCACGAGATCCGCCCTGTGCGCGAAAGCGCGCCGGGGGCGCCGCGAATCGTGGCCGACGTGGTCGGGCCGGTCTGCGAATTCAGGCGACTACCTGGCGCTCGAGCGCGCGCTGGTCGAGCCCAGCTCCGGCGACCTTGTCGCCATCATGACCGCCGGCGCCTATGGTGCGGTCCAGGCCGGCACCTATAACAGCCGCCCGCTCGTCCCCGAAGTGCTTGTTCGGCAAGGCGAATGGGCGCTGGTCCGGCCCCGCCTCGGTGCCGAGGATTTGATCGCGCTCGACCGCATGCCGGGCTGGCTTTGATCTTGCTTTAAGAAGCTTTGCCGGGCTTTCCGTGCCTTGAACCGGCCCTCATGTTAACGTGTTGTCTGCCAATTGATGATGCGGAATTGGCCGCCAGATAAGGTTGCCGGCCCCAAATGACGGGACGATTGTGACCGAACAGATTTCGCCCAGCCCAGCGTCCGAAAATCGTGCCGGTTCCGGCGCACGGATTTTGCTGGCGGCGGCGCTGCGGCGGGCGCGCTGGACCATCCTGTGGGAGCGGCTGTGGCCGGCTTTGGCGACGCTCGCCACCGCGATCGGGCTTTTCCTTGCGGTGTCCTGGCTCGGGCTGTGGCTTTATCTGCCGCCGCTTGGCCGCGCCATCGGCGTTATCGCGATTGCGGTCGCGGTCATCGCGGCGCTGGTTCCGCTCGGGCTTCTGCGCATGCCGGCGACCGCCGACGGCTTGCGGCGGCTTGATCTGGGCAGCGGGCTGCGCCACCGCCCGGCGACCGCGATTGCCGACGAGCTCGCGGTCACCTCGAAAGATCCTTATTCGCTGGCGCTGTGGAACGCTCATGTCGAACGCGCGCTGGATGCGGCGCGCACGCTTACGCCCGGCGCGCCATCGCCGCGCGTCGCCCGGCGCGATCCTTTTGCGCTGCGCGCCTTGGTGCTGCTCGCCTGCATCGCGACGTTCTTCGCCGCCGGCGGCGAACGCTGGCACCGCATCGCCGCAGCGTTCGACTGGCACGGCGTCGTGCTGCCGGCGGATTTCCGCGTCGACGCCTGGGTCGAGCCGCCGGCCTATACCGGCAAGCCGCCGATCGTGCTGCCCGGCATTCATCCCGGCGAGGCGACGGCGCAGGCCCAGGCTGACGGGCCGTTTTCCGTGCCGGTCAATTCGACGCTGATCGTGCGCTCGACCGGCGACATCAACCTCGACCTCTCCGCGGCCGGCGGCGTTACGCCGTCGAAGGAGCCGGTCCATGCGCCGGCCGGCACCGTCGAGCATCGCTTCGTCATCGGCGCCACCGGCAAAGCGACGCTGCGCGGCGCCGGCGACGATCTGGTCTGGCCATTCAACGCCATTCCCGACAATCCGCCGACCATCGCGCTGACCAAGGATCCCGAACCGCAGAGCCGCGGCTCGCTGCTGTTGTCCTACCGCCTCGAAGACGATTACGGGGTGACCGCGGCGGAGGCGACGTTTGCGCGCAAGGACGATCCGGATGCGCTGGCTGCGGTGCCCGGCGTCGCGCCGCATCCGCTTTATGGACCGCCGGATTTTCCGCTGGTGCTGCCGCAGGCGCGCACCAAGAAGGGCGTCGGCCAGACCATCAAGGATTTGACCGACCATCCCTGGGCCGGGGCCGAAGTGACGATGATTCTGGTCGCCCACGACGACGGCGGCAATGTCGGCAAGAGCGATGCGGTAACGTTCCAGTTGCCGCAGCGGGTATTCACCAAGCCGCTGGCGCGGGCGCTGGTCGAGCAGCGGCGCGATCTCGCCATGGACGCCAACAGCCGCGCGCGCGTCATCACCGCGCTCGATGCGCTGACCATCGCCCCGGACCAGTTCACGCCGGACGCCGGCGTCTATCTCGGGCTGCGCTCGATTTTCTGGGCGCTGGTGCGCGCCAAGACCGACGACGATCTGCGCACGGTGACGACGCGGATGTGGCAGATGGCGGTCGACATCGAGGACGGCGACATGTCCGACGCGCAGCAGGCGCTGCGCAATGCCGAGACCGCTTTGCAGCAGGCGCTTGAGCACGGCGCCAGCGACACCGAGATCAAGGCGCTGATGGATCAGCTGCGCGCGGCGATGGACCGCTACATGCAGGCTCTGGCCGAGCAGCTGCGCAACAATCCGCAGCAGCTGTCGCGCCCGCTCGATCCCAACGCCAAAGTCTTGAGCCAGCGCGATCTGCAGAACATGCTCAACCGGCTTGAGAACATGGCGCGCAGCGGCGCCAAGGACGCGGCGCAAGCGCTGTTGCAGCAGCTCGAAGCGATGATGGAAAACATGCAGATGGCCTCGCCCGATGAAAGCGGTGCCGAGAGCCAGGACATGTCGGAGCTCGACGAGCTCGGCGACATGATCCGCCAGCAGCAGGATCTGCGCGACCGCACCTTCAAGCAGGGCCAGAACCGGCAGGACGCGCAGCGCGGCCAGCAGGGCAAGCCCGGACCGAGCCAGCATCCAGGCGATTCGCTCGGCCAGTTGCAGCAGAACCAGCAGGCCTTGCGCGACCGGCTCAGCAAATTGCTCGACGAGCTCAAGAGCCGCGGCATGGGTCAATCGGAGCAGGGCCAACAAGGAGAGCAGGCGCCGGGCCACGGTCAAAAACAGGGTCAGGGACAGGGCCAAGGTCAGGGCGACGGCCAGGACCAGCTTGACCAACTCGGCCATGCCGGCGACGCCATGGGTGAAGCCGAAGGCGAGCTTGGCCAGGGCAATACCGATGACGCGGTGGACGCCCAGGGCCGCGCGCTCGACGCGCTGCGCAAGGGCGCGCAGTCGCTGGCGCAGGCGATGCAGCAGCAGATGGGCAAGGGCGAAGGGCAGGGCCGCGGCACCCGGTTCGGCCAGTCGAGCGGCGAGAACGATACCGATCCGCTCGGCCGGCCGTTGCGCGGCCGCGACTATGGCGACGATTCCTCGGTAAAAGTTCCCGGCGACATCGACGTGCAGCGGGCGCGGCGCATCATCGAGGAATTGCGCAAGCGCTTCGGCGACTTCGCCCGACCGCAGGAAGAGCTCGATTACATCGAGCGGCTGCTCAAGGGGTATTAGTTCCTTCTCCCCGCACGCGGGGAGAAGGGGCTATCGCGGGTGAGGATTGATTGACAGCCGCCCGCGACAGCCTAAATTAAAGCTGTTCCGAGGGGTGCCCTGGATCGGGCTGAGAAAAACCCTTTGAACCTGATCCGGGTCATGCCGGCGAAGGGACGGAAACTTCGGTCGAATCCCGCCCCTATCTCGTCGTCCAGCCGTGGATCGCAGCATCGCTCGCAAGAGCGGTCATGGGAGCCTTCCCGAAGGAGTGCGCAATGAACAAGCCGCTGTCCGAATCCGATCTCGCCACGCCGACCGTCACCACCGGGCCGATTGCCGGTTCGCGCAAGATTTATGCGGTGCCGGAAGCGGCGCCCGATCTGCGGGTGCCGCTGCGCGAGATTGCGCTCGATGCCTCTTCGGGCGAGCCGCCGCTCCCGGTCTACGATCCGTCCGGTATCTATACCGACAATGACGTGACGATCGACGTCGAGAAAGGCCTCAAGCGCACGCGGATCGAATGGGTCAAGGCGCGCGGCGGCATCGAGGAGTACGACGGCCGCCCGATCAAACCGGTCGATAACGGCAATGTCACCGGCAAGCATCTGGCGCGCAATTTTCCGAATACGCCGAAGCCGATGCGCGCGGTCGGCGACGCGCCGATCACCCAGCTTGAATGGGCCCGCCGCGGCGTCATCACCAAGGAAATGATCTACATCGCCGAACGCGAAAATCTCGGCCGCAAGAAGATGCTCGACGTGGCGCAGGAACGCGCTGACGACGGCGAAAGCTTCGGCGCCTCGGTGCCGCTCTTCGTCACGCCGGAATTCGTGCGCGACGAGGTCGCGCGGGGCCGCGCCATCATCCCGTCCAACATCAATCACGGCGAACTCGAGCCGATGATCATCGGCCGGAATTTTTTGACCAAGATCAACGCCAATATCGGCAACTCCGCCGTCACCTCGTCGGTCGAAGAAGAAGTCGAGAAAATGGTGTGGGCGATCCGCTGGGGCGCCGACACGGTGATGGATCTGTCCACCGGGCGCAACATCCACAACACCCGCGAATGGATTTTGCGCAATTCGCCGGTGCCGATCGGAACGGTGCCGATCTATCAGGCGCTGGAGAAGGTCGACGGCGACCCGGTCAAACTCGACTGGGAGTGCTACAAAGACACGCTGATCGAGCAATGCGAGCAGGGCGTCGATTATTTCACCATCCATGCCGGCGTGCGGCTCGGCTACATCCACTTAACGGCGAACCGTGTCACCGGCATCGTCTCGCGCGGCGGCTCGATCATGGCGAAGTGGTGCCTGGCGCATCACAAGGAAAGCTTCCTCTACGAGCGCTTCGACGAGATTTGCGACCTGATGCGCAAATACGACGTGTCGTTTTCCTTGGGCGATGGCTTGCGCCCCGGCTCGATCCGTGACGCCAACGACCGCGCGCAATTCGCCGAGCTGGAAACGCTCGGCGAGCTGACCAAAGTCGCCTGGGCCAAAGGCTGCCAGGTGATGATCGAAGGCCCCGGCCACGTGCCGCTGCACAAGATCAAGATCAATGTCGACAAGCAGCTCAAGGAATGCGGCGAGGCGCCGTTCTATACGCTCGGCCCGCTGGTCACCGACATCGCGCCGGCCTACGACCACATCACCTCGGCGATCGGCGCGGCGATGATCGGCTGGTTCGGCACCGCCATGCTCTGCTACGTCACGCCGAAGGAGCATTTGGGGCTGCCCGACCGCAACGACGTCAAGGACGGCGTTATCGCGTACAAGATCGCGGCGCACGCCGCCGATCTCGCCAAGGGCCATCCCGCCGCGCAATTGCGCGACGATGCGCTTTCACGGGCGCGCTTCGACTTCCGCTGGAAGGATCAGTTCAACCTCTCGCTCGATCCCGACACGGCGCTCAAATACCACGACGAGACGCTGCCCAAGGAAGCGCACAAAGTGGCGCATTTCTGCTCGATGTGCGGCCCGAAATTCTGCTCGATGAAGATCACCGCCGACGTTCGGGAATACGCCTCGGGGCTGACCGACAACGAGAAGGCCGCGCTTTATCCGGAGGCGGCGAAGCAGGGGATGGAGCAGATGTCGAAGAAATTCGTCGACATGGGGGCGCAGGTTTATGTCGATAAGGCCGAGGCGGAGAAAGAAAGCAACAAAGCGCTCTGATTGGGCGTGTTGGAAGGTGACTTGTTCGCTGTAGCTCGCCTGCGAGCGAACGCGGCGGCGTGAATACGTGGGACATCGAGGGAGAGTAATAAATTGCTATAAGAACCATGCAACTCTTGAGTGTGTTATATGGTTCCATTATATGAATTGCCGAACTGCACAGGAATGTCGTCCGATTTGCCGACCCCAGTCGAATTGCTACCGTTATGGATGATTATTTCAAGCGAGCGATCGCGAATGTGATACGCCACGGCGACACCGATATTTTTCCATTTCCGATAGAGAACCACTTATTTTTCGATAAGCAGCAGCAAACAATCGAGTTGCTTCGAGAAATACACAGAGACTTCGACGGCAGTCTTAGCCGGTATCCGCCAGCACATGAAGCTGCGCTCGCGCCAGTCAACTATAGCGGTTTTCGATGGGCTACGCAGATTGATCCACTGTGGAATTTATATTTCCTGGCGTTGGTACTCTCCATATCTGACGACATAGAGGCCGCGAGGCTTCCAGCCTCTGAAAATTGTATTTTCTCGTACCGTTACAAATGGGACGCGGCCAGCGGCGACCTGTTTGACGAGAGATACAATTGGCGCGGCTTTATGGAGCGCTCACTCGTGTATGCAAAATCGCACAAATTCGTAGTGGCATGTGATATCTCAGAGTTTTATCCCCGTTTAGGGCATCATCGCCTAGAGAACGCGCTGCTCCAACTAGCAGTGCGAGACGATACGCCATCGCGCATCATGGCTTTTCTCGCTAATTTCTCGAATACCAACTCATTTGGCTTACCTATTGGGGGGCCCGCTGCGAGAATTCTTTCGGAATTGGTACTAAATCAAATTGATCGCCTGTTGCGAACTGAGGGCATCGCCTTCTGTCGCTTCGCGGATGACTTCCATATTTTTTCAGATAGCAACGAGAACGCGTATGCCGGTCTCATTTTCCTTTCGGAGAAGCTACTCCGCAATCAAGGTTTGCAGCTTCAAAAATCAAAAACAAGAATAACCTCAAGTGCGGAATTTGTCGCAACGAGCCCGATTCGAATTGATGAAGAGGGAGGGCGGTCTGTCGATCCGGCAAATCCAGAGAAGCAGGAGCGAGCGAGAGGATTGATGCAGCTGTCGCTGCGATTCGACCCTTATTCTCCAACGAAAGACACCGACTATGCGGCGTTGAAAGCTGAGATTGAGCGATTCGATATACTAGGATTGCTGAGAGATGAACTCTTAAAGAGCAGAGTCCATATTAGCCTTGCGCGCAAAATCATAACCGCCGTCAAATATCTTGACTTTAAAGCGAGGGACGATGCCATCACTACCCTTATCGATAACGGGGAGTTGCTTTATCCGATATTCGCGGGCGTCCTGACTGTCGCGAAAAGCGTGTTCGATGATCTCTCGCAGCCCGCACAGGACCACGTACACAAGAAAGTCGTCGACCTTGTTGAGAGTAGCTCTCACGTTTTACGCGTCGATTTGAATTTAGCTTTCGCCATTCGTCTAATCTCTTGTCGTCATTCACCAGAGGCCGAAGCAGCATTGGCGAAAATCTACAAGCGGTCGACATCTTCTACCTTGCTGCGTCGGGATATAATTCTGACGATGGCTAAATGGAAAAATTGGTATTGGCTATCTGATTTGCGTGCAAACTTTCGCTCACTAAGTCCTGCTGAGAGACGGGCTTTTATAGTTGCATCATACGCTTTACGGGATGAAGGTAGGCATTGGCGCCAACACACCTCCAACGAATTCACGCCACTTGAGCATTTGGTCCAGGAATGGGCCGCTGGCCTGCGCCCGGTTCCGAAGACACCGAGTTAGGTGTTTTAATGGAACCGGAGGTGGGTCATGGAGAGGCGGAAGTTTACACGAGAGTTCAAGCTTGAGGCTGTGCGGCTGATCAAAGAGCGCGGCGTATCGTATGCTCAGGCCTCGCACGATCTCAGTGTACATCAGTCACAGTTGCGGAGTTGGGTGAAGGCGCTTGCGGACGATCCGCAGCATGCGTTCCCCGGCCAAGGCCAGATGAAGCCCGAGCAGCTGGAGATCGCGCAGCTCAAGCGCGAGGTGATCCGGCTGAAGGCGGAACGAGACATATTAAAAAAAGCCGCGGCCTACTTCGCGAAGGAATCGATGTGAAGTTCGGATTCGTTGCGAAGCACCGGGGGATCTGGCCGGCGGAGTGGTTGTGCGGGGCGCTCGGTGTCTCGCGGGGTGGGTTCTATGCTTGGCTGAGGCGACCGCACAGCCGGCGCAGCCGCAGTGATGAAGAGCTCGGTGCCAAGGTTCGCTCGAGCTTCCTCGCGAGCGATCGAACGTATGGCGCCAGGCGGGTGTGGCACGACATGCTGGCAGAGGGCGTGTCGTGTGGGCTGCACCGGATTGAGCGATTGATGCGATTACAGGCTCTCAAAGCTCGTCCACGACGGCGGCGACTGCCGCCTGATCTGGGTGAGCGGCAGGTCGCCGCCGTCGCTGCCAACGTGCTCAACCGCAGCTTCGAAGCTCCTGCTCCCAACCGCAAATGGATCGCTGACTTCACCTATGTGTGGACGGCAGAGGGCTGGCTCTATGTGGCTGCCGTCATTGATCTGTTCTCGCGGCGCGCTGTTGGCTGGTCGATGAGTGCCGCGATGACGGCGCAACTCGTGACCGACGCCCTGGTGATGGCGATCTGGCGGCGGGGCAAGCCCGACGCGCTGCTCCATCACTCCGATCGCGGCAGCCAATACACCAGCGAGCAGTTCCAGAAGCTGATGTCAGATCACGGTGTCGTCTGCTCGATGAGCCGCTCAGGCAACGTCTGGGACAATGCGGCAATGGAGAGCTTCTTCTCCTCGCTGAAGACCGAGCGCACCGCGCGCAAGACGTATCGGACGCGCGACGAAGCCAAGGCCGATGTGTTCGACTACATTGAATGCTTCTATAATCCGAAACGTCGGCACTCGACGATCGGATATCTAAGTCCCGTGGAGTTCGAAATGCAGGCGGGATTTGCTTAGGCGGGTGTCAACCGAACCGGGTGCAGGCCATATCGGCGCCCTCTCAGTTTGTGTGATGAGGGGAAGAGTGTTTTATCGGATATAGTGGCGTACAGAGAAGGATTGGATGCGGCGATTAATAAGGATTGGGACGCCGCCTTAAAAAAATTCGAAACGATTTCGGTACGCACAGCCTTGAGCGAAAAATCGATAGCAAGCGTCTTGTTTCATCAATATCTTGCATACAAAGCTCAAAACGACCCAAGGGCTGAAAACATTTTAAATCAAGCTCGCTCGCGATTAGACTCGGCGTACAGATTGGCGTCAGGGGAAAGTGATTATTTGACGAAGCAAAATGCGATCGCGTACTTACGGTGCGACGAGCAGCTGCTGGCTGCTAACGACGGCGCTGCCACGAAATGTTTCAGTGACCTTGTTACCGGTGGAATGGCCACGTACGTCGTATATTACAATCTCGCGGCGTTGAGTGCACGACATGGAAACTTCGAGGAAGCAATCCAAGAGATGATCCTGTGTATGGGCGCCCCTGGCGCTTACAATCAGCGACGCGCCGACATAGAAGACGATCCCGACTTTAAGCAAATTCGGGCGGACGCGGATTACGGACCGAGATTTGAAAGCTTGCTCGGCAATCTCCAGCCCTAACTAGGCCCGCTGAGCGGCCGGAGCCCCTGTGAAGAACACGTTTCTATTCGTCACTTTGAGACGGGCTCGCTGCTTCCCCTCACCCGACTCACGTTTCCGCCATTGCTCTACGATCTGCGGTGGACATACCCGCGCTTGCGCTCCCCGCAGACGGGGAGAGGCGAACTTTGCTCTCGGATTTCGCTAGCAATCAATCCGGGCTACTTGCTCACTTGACCGCCGGCTTTAAGCCGCCCCGCCGCTTTCTTCAGCGTAATGGCAAGGTCGTTGAGATCCGCGCTGACGATGGCACCGACCGAACTGCCGCTCAGCGACAGGATGGCGCCGCGCCGGCTGGTGAGGACGACTGCCTGGGCGCCTCGTCCGACGGCGGCGTCGATATTTCCGGCGGCATAGACGCCGGCCACGTCCGACGGGCTGTGGACGTTGCTCACGTGCCGCGGACCGATGGTGAAACGATAGCCCATGCCGCCGCCGTCGGCATGAGCGGCGAGTTCTTGAGCGGCTGAACTCGGCAAACAACTCGCGCGACTAAGGTGCGGGGATGCGGTGTAACGCGCCGCCGCCGGCATCTCGAGCATCATCCAGGCTTTCCATGCCCGACGACACGATGACCATCCACGGGCAAGCGACCCTCGAATGGGGCGATCAGGTCCGGTTCATGGTGCGCCCCCACGCGAAGGCTTTGTTGAGAAGCGCGGCGATCATGGTGCCGCTCTTCGGCGCGATCTGGGCCAGCACACTGCCCGACGAAGACTGGGTCGCGCTTCGGTCGGCGCCCTTGCTGTCGCTCGGCCGTTTCCTTGCCGACGCCTGGCCGTTCTACTTCGGCACGTTAGCCGTCCTGGTTGTCGTCATGGCCGGCTGGTCCTTGTTCTCGTTCCACCGCTTCCCGCACCTCAACCGCCAGCTTTCCTACGAGGTGACCGCGACGGGCGTAACGACTCGCGACGCTGCCAATTTCGCGTTGACGGTGCCATGGGCGTCCATCATCCGCACCCGCAACACGCCGCGCGCCCTCCATATCCAAACCGTGACACGGGTCTGGCGTTATTTGTTGTGGCGCGCTTTCGCGCCAGAAGATCGCGATCAAATCCTGCGCTGGGCTGCCGGGCAACGCGCGCCGGTGAGAAACGACAGCGCGCCGACGAGATCGTCGGCGCCGCCGGCCGCCTGATCGCTGTAATCGTAGCCCGGACGAGCAAAGCGAAATGCGGGGAAACCTGGTCGCCTAATGCCGCACGAGGCTACGCTCCATGCGGCCTACGCATCGTCCGGCGGCCTCTCCCCGCAAGAGGGGAGAGGCGAATTTTTGCTCCCGGATTTCGCTTTGCTCATCCGGGCTACTTGCTTACTTCAGCGTAACAGCCAGGCCGTTGAGATCGGCGCTGACGATGGCGCCGACCGAGTTGCCGGAGAGCGACAGGACGGCGCCGTGCTGGTTGGTGAGCACGATCGCCTGCGCCCCGCGCCCGACGGCGGCGCCGATATTGCCGGCGGCATAGACGCCGGCCACGTCCGATGGGCTATTGATGTTGCTCACGGTGCCGTGGAAGCGCGTCTCGGAAGCGCCGAAGGTGAAGCCATAGCTGATGCCGCCAATGCCGAGGTGGTATTGCCTGCCGTGGAAGTCGAGCGTGCCCGAGCCGGCCGAGCCGCCGATGACAAAGCCCGCTTTGATGACGCTAAAGCTGATGCCGCCGCCGTCGGCGTGAGCGGCAGAAACGCAGGCCGCGCCGGCCAGGACCAGTGCTGCGAGGAGGTGTGCACGCAGGGTGAAGAAGCCGCGCATGGGGGTTTGCTCCCGGAGGGTTGTGGGGATGTGATTCGATGCGAGACGGTCAGCATACCGCTTTCACGGCCGGGCGCCTAACGCCCGCGCAGCCGAAAACCGACGTTTGCGAGGTCCGTGGGACGGGTAGAGCTTTTGCGAAACCCATCGCTGGCGACCGAGAAGGACGTGGATGGCCGGGGCAAGCCCGGCCATGACGACTCCCGCTCGCACCTACGACCGCACCCTCCCGCCATCCACATTCAGCGTTTGGCCGGTCATGAACGCCGCGTCGTCGCTGGTGAGAAACGACAGCGCGCCGACGAGATCGTCCGGCACTTCCGGCCGCTTGATCGCTTGCAGGGTGGCGACGGCGGCGAATTCGTCGTCCATGGTGGCAAAGCCCGGCCGCGGCTTGCGCGCCAGCGCGCCCGGCGAACGGGTCAGCCCCGGCGCGATGGCGTTCACGGTAATGCCGTCGGCGGCGAGGTCGCCGGCCAAGGCGCGGGTGAAGCCGATGATGCCGCCCTTGCTCGCGACGTAGTGGGCAAAGCCGGTGGTCACCGAGCCGAATGTGCTCGAGGCCATGCTGACGACGCGGCCCCATTTGCGCGCCCGCATGGCGGGCACGAAGGCCGAGGTGACCAGAAACGTGCCGTCGAGATTGATGGAAAGCACCTTGCGCCAATCGGCAAAGGTCATGGCGGCAAATTCCTGCTGCGGAAAAATCCCGGCGCAGTTCACCACGATATCCGCGGGGCCGAATTTCTGCTGCACCTCTTCGGCCATCGCGGCGACCGAGTCCTCCTTGGACACGTCGCAGACGACCGCCAGCGCGTTGCGCCCCGCGGCTTCGACGAGCTTTACGGTCTCGCGCCCGTCGGCCAGATCGGCGATGGCGACATGCACGCCGTCCTCCGCCAGCCGCCTGGCGAAGGCCCGGCCGATGCCGTTGGCGCCCCCGGTGATGACGGCGACCTTGTCCTTATGTCCGCGTGCCACGACGTTCCTCCACGATTGTTGTTTGTCATCCCGGCGCGATTTTACCGGCGATCTTGCGGCGAGCGTAAGCCGGATCGGCCGGTGTGCCGGTCAAACCCCGGTAGCGAGCCGCGCCATGATCAGAATGGTGACGACCTGCATCAAGCCCTGCAGCGCGATGGCGAGAAAATAATGGCTGGTCAGCCTGGCGATTTTGGCGTCGTCGGGCTTATCCTTCTGCAGCTCGAGGCAAACGCGAAGATTCGCCGGCAGCAGGTAGCCGAGCCCAAGGACGGTCATCAGCACGACCAGCGCTAGCGCGGCCGCGACCCAGGCATAGTCCGGCCAGTTCAACGCGGTAAATCCCAGATCCTGCGCGATGTACCAGCCGGTCGTGCCGGTGATCACGGCAAGCGCCGGCATCAGGAACAGCGTGCGCGGGGTGAGACGCAGCAGCACGGCCTTGCGGGCGGCGACGCCGGCGGCGCGCAGGATCGGACCGAGCATGAAGCCCATGAAGAGGTCGATGCCGGTCCAGAGCAGGCCGCTGAATACGTGAAGGAAATTGAGGAACCAAAGATCGCCGCTGGCGATGACGGCGGTCATGACCGCCAGCGCGCCCGCGGCATACCAAAGGTAATGCCAGCGGATGAGGTTGCCCGGTAAGCTCGCGTCCATTGCCGTCTCCGCCGCAGCGTTTCTCTAGCACGGGATAAAATTTGCTATAAGCGGGTGACGGCAGGTCGATGAAGAAGAGGGGCAAATGACCGATAGCGATGCGGGGGAGGGGACCACGGGCGGCGCACGGCCGCCGATGATCTCGGATTACGGCTTGGCGCTCATTGTCTACATCTTGTATCTCGCCGGCTTCGTCACCGGGGTCAGCGCGGTGGTCGGCCTGATCGTCGCGTCGATGCAGGTCGGGCGGGCCGATCCGGTCAGCCGCAGCCATTTCCGGTTCCAGATCAGGACTTTCTGGATCGGGCTCCTTTACCTCTTCGTCGGCGTGATCACGCTTCACATCGCCGTCGGCGTGCTGATCCTGTTATGGTGGGTCGTGTGGACCGCGATCCGCTGCGTCAAGGGTCTGCTGACGCTCAATGCGGGCGAACCGATCGCCGAACCGGAATCGTGGCTGTTCGGATGACGCGGCGCGGGCGCGGGCGAGCTCTACCGGCTCGCGCCCTGGTCTACTTCCTGGAGAACGAGCGCCTGCACCGCCGGGCTTTCGATGATGCCCATATGGCTATAACCGGGCACCGGAATGTTCTGCGCCCCTGAGATGGTGCCGCCGAGCTCGCCGACGAAATTCACCGCATGCGCCACGCCTGTGACCACCGCCGGCTGCGACGGATCGATACCGATCATGGTCACGTCGCGGGCGCCGCAGGCCGCGGCCGCGCTTGCCACTTCCGCCGCGCGCTCGGCGCCGAACGAATGGCCGATGACGACGATGCGGTCGTCGGTGTGCGCGCAGGCGTCCGCCGCGAAGGCGCGGTTCTGCTCATAACTGCCATAAGTTACGATAAAACCGCGCGCGCGCAGCTGCGCCGCGATCACCGCGAGCCCGTTGCCGACAAAGAGGCCATTCATCACATAGGCGCGGGTGGCGGCCCACGATGGCGTGGTGAGCGCCGCCAACAGCACCATGGCGCAACACAGAACGCGCATGGGCTGCGGCATTGACCGATAAGATTTTGGCATGCGCCGCTCGCTTACAAGCCTTCGAATAGCGCGGTCGAGAGATAGCGCTCGGCGAAATCCGGTACGATGACGACGATGTTCTTGCCGTCAAATTCCGGTCGCGCGCCGACCCGCAGTGCTGCCGCGACCGAGGCGCCCGACGAGATGCCGCATGGAATGCCTTCGAGGCGCGCCAACGCGCGGGCGGTGTCGATCGCGCTCTGATTGCTTACCGTGACGATCTCGTCGATGACGGCGCGGTCGAGGATTTCGGGAACAAAGCCGGCGCCGATGCCCTGGATTTTGTGCGGTCCGGGCTTGCCGCCGGACAGCACCGGGCTGTCCTCCGGCTCCACGGCGACCACATGCAGTCCCGGCCGGCGTGGTTTTAGCACCTGGCCGACGCCGGTGATGGTGCCGCCGGTGCCGACGCCTGCGACGAACGCATCGATCTTGCCGCCGGTGTCGCGCCAGATTTCTTCCGCGGTGGTGCGGCGGTGGATCGCGGGATTGGCGGGATTGCGAAACTGCTGCGGCACAATGGCGTTCGGCGTGTCGCGCGCCAGTTCGTTGGCGCGGGCGATGGCGCCGTTCATGCCTTGCGCCGCAGGCGTCAGGACGAGTTCGGCGCCCAGGAGCGCCAGCATCCGGCGCCGCTCGATCGACATCGAATCCGGCATCACCAGGATCAGCCGGTAGCCGCGCGCTGCGGCGACGAAGGCGAGCGCGATGCCGGTATTGCCCGAGGTCGGCTCGATCAGCACCGAACCTTTGCCGATCTTGCCGTCCGCTTCGAGGGCATCGATCATCGAAACGCCGATGCGGTCCTTGACGCTGCTGATCGGATTGAAGAATTCAAGCTTGGCGAGAATATTCGCCTTGACGCCGTGCTGTTGCGGCAGCCGGTTGAGCCGCACGATCGGCGTGACACCGATCGTGTCGGTGATCGAATTCGAAAACGCGACCGCGGCTTTCGGCTGGCGCCGCCGCGGCGGAACGGTGCGGGGTTTGCGACAGAACTTCGGACATGGCTCTTCTCTCCGGGCTGCCTGGCGGCCGGTCAGGACGAGGGGGCGCGACCGGCCTCAGATAAGCGGAATTATGCGCCAAAAAAGCGGGCGCGCGTAGCCCGGATTGCGCGCCGGGACGAACGGGGCCGATCCAGAAATCGGGTGTCGCTGCGAGCGACCCGTTCCATGTTTGCGGCGTGAACAACATGGAGGGCGTCATCACGAGCATCACGCATGCGCTTTGCCGTTTACGTGCGCGCGGACGAGGAGACGTTCGACGCCGTCGATACGGTGCCGGAGCAGTTGCGCAAACTCATGCTTGCCGTGCGCGGCTTCGACGCCGCGGGAATGATGTGCGGCTTCGAATTGATCGAGGGGCAAAGGTTTGAAGAGGCGATCGCGCGGCGATTTGCCGAGCCGCGCGTGGCCTATCTGCATGTCCACTTCGCCGCGGCGGGCTGCTATGCCGCAAGGATCGAGCGGGCGTAATTCCACCGCGCGGGATGGAGCCGCCGGCCGGAAACGATCAATGACCGGAAACTGTGCCGGCGCACAAGATCGGGATACCGTCAGGCGGCGGCGTTGAACTTGACCAGAGTATCGAAGCGGTGATCGCAGTCATCGCAAACCCAGAAATGCCGGATTTCAACGCCGCTGCGGCATTCCGAGAATTCGGGATATTCCGGCGCCATCATCAGTTCGCCGCACTTCGGGCAGGACGGCCGCCCGCAATAGCGTTCGTGGACATAACGCATCGGCACAGCCGTTTGGAGCGTCATCGCGAATCCCTCCGTGCTCGAACGGGAACCTTGTTAGCGGTCCTCTGTGTCATCCTTGCGTTCATCGCTTCAATAAACTGTGAAAGATGCAGGTTGCATTTTTATTGAAACTATTCGCATCGGTGACAACGCTATGACAGCGATGCCGGTGCGCATTTGCAAAGCCAGTCGCCGCAGCTTGCCGCTCTTGATAGGTATCATTTGGCTCCAAGAAGGATGATCCCGGAATGAAACCCTTTCTCGCGCTTGGCGGCGCCGGTCTGGCGCTGTGCCTGTTCTTCGCCGCGCCGGCGCACGGTTTTACCGCCGCGGATCAGGCCTGGATCGCCACCTGCGAGCAACAGCTCAAGGACGAAAATTCGAGCAAGCGCATCGTGCACAAATACTGCGTCTGCATGCACGGCTTCTTCGAGGACAATGCGCCGGTCGATCAGAGCCAGCGCGAGCGCATGGTCCCGGACGGCCATCTCTATTGCAACCGCAAGGCCGGCTGGGAGCCCGGTCCGCCGCCGGGTTAGCAGTGCGGCGGCCGAAGCCGCGCGACCCTCACGCCGCCGCCTGCTCCAATGCGTTGGCGCGGGCGCGATAGATATGCGATGCCGCGGCAGCGCAAGCGCACACCGCCGGCACCTCGATGATAGCGCCAAGGAGCGAAAAGACGAGCTGGCTTGAGTTGTTTATTCCGGGCTGCAGCACGACGTAATAGAGCAGGCTGCCCAGGATCGCCGCCGGCACCGCCACACAAACGAAAATCCAGGCGACGCGCCAGGAGCTTCCTTTGGTGTCGCGCTGCGCGTTTTTCCAGCTTGCACCGGGCGCGTCGATGGCGATGGCGGGAAACAGGATGGCGCGCCGCACCACGACGACGATGATAACGATGAAAATGACCGAGCTGGCGAGCCCGAGCAGCGCCGTGCCGGAGGAATCTTGCGCTGCGTCCAGCCGCAGGCCGTCAATGGTTCCGGGAAGCGACCACAGGATGTTGACCAGCACGGCAAAGCCCGCAAAGCGCACATAGCGGGGGTTCGATGGATCGAGCGGATAGCGATCGGTGACTTCGCCGAGCAGTACGTAGCGGTGCACCGCAATGGCGAGCGGCGCGAGCAACAGGCCCTGCACCGCGCTCGAGATCAGGGTGACGACCGGTAGCCAATGGCTGGTGGCGAGCCCGTAGGGGTCGGTAATGAGCCAGAAGCTTGAGAACGACAGCACGATCACGATCACGAGTCCGATACCGGCTACCAGCGGCATGGCGCTGATTGCCCGGAAAGCGTCCCCCCAAGCCGTCACCGCCGTGCCAATGATGGCCGGCTTTGTTTGCGTCGTCATCGCCCCTCCCGATGTGCGGCCGTCACCGGCCGCTTCCTCAACCCGCAATTTTCGCGCCGAGACCTACTTCCTCATAGCCGCCGCCGGATTCATCCGGCCACGACACTGCGGTCTGAAACGCCGGCCGTGCCGAAATATTTTGATACCACGCATTGACGCGCGGCCGGCGCGCCGCCGACCAGAACTGGGCGGCGCCAAGTGCGGCGAGGCGGAACATGTAGGGTGCGATCGAAATTTCGGCGAGCGAGAACGTCTCGCCGACGATCCACGGCCCCGGCGCCAGCGTTCGCTCGAACTGGTTGAGCAGTTCCTCGATTGTTGTGCGCGCCGTGGCCAATTCCTCGGCCGTGATCTCGCCGCGCACGGCGCGGCCGTGGAAATCCTGATAGAACTTGGTCGGCCGCCGCGCGGCCTGCTTGCGCAGCTCCTCGTCGCTCCAGCGATTGCGCAGCTTCGGCAGGATGTACTTGACCAGCGTCAGCTTGGCGATCGCGGTAAAACCCTCGTCGCAGAGAAAGACAAATTCGCGCATGCGCGCCGCGCCAAGCGGATCGGGCGGCGTCAACGCCGGGCCGGTGAAAGCGGCATCGATGTATTCGTTGATGACCGAGCTTTCGCGCACCGGCTTGCCGTCATGGACAAGCGTCGGCACGACGCCGCGTGGATTGATCGCCAGATAGTCCGGCCGCATCTGATCGAACTTGAAGAGGTCGATATAGCGGCTCGTCCATTTCACGCCTTTCTCCTCGAGCGCCATGCGGCAGCGCACCGAGCAGATCGAGCTCCAGAAATGATAAAGTTCGACAGCCATCGCGCGTCACCCCCGGACCTTATTGTTGTCTCGCACAACGAGGATAGCAAACGCCGGCCGCTTTGCGCGGCAGAAAATCCGGGCCCGTTGCGAGGGCCGTGGTTGCGAAAAGGCGGGGAGGCGGCCTTAGCGCGTAGTGCCGCCGCCATCGGAGCGCGCGGCCGCAAGCTTGCTGCGATGGTGGTGGTGCGCCGGCGCGGCGATCGCAGCGTAGCGCGGCGGCGAATAGCCGAAGCCGCAAGCATTGGCGCAGGCCGGGCTCTCATAGACATTGCCGACGACGGTACCGGGGTTGAAACCGGTCTGTTGCGCCGCGGCCGGGGTCGCGGCCAATGCAAGCGCCGCCGCAAGAACGACGATCGGCTCGATCCTCCGGATTTGATTCATTCGTCCGCACTCCATTGCCGCGCTTTGGTGGGCTATGGTGCAGTCTAGCACGCTTGTCGCGATCGCCGAGCGGGAAGTCTCGCTTCGTATGAGCCGGCCGGCTTTGGAGGCACGATGCTCACCCTTTACTCCTATCCCGAGCTGTTCGGCGTCGCCGACAATAACGGCTATGGGCTCAAAGTATTCGCCTTCCTTCGCCTGGCCGGCGTGCCGTTTACGCAGGAGCATATTTTCGATGCCGCGGCGGCGCCGCGCGGCCAGCTCCCCTATATCGTTGACGGCGGCGAGACGGTCGGCGACAGCGATACCATCATCGCCCACCTCATCGCCAAATATCGCCTCACCATCGACGCCGGACTGACGCAAGCGCAGCGCGACTTGAACGTTCCGGTCGCCCGCATGCTCGACGACCTCTATTGGGTGATGTCGTATTCGCGCTGGAAGGACGAGAATTATTGGCCGGCGTTCGCCGCCGCATTGGTGCGACAGCATCCGACGATTAACGAGCCGGGCCTGCTCAAGGCCAAGGAGTTCAACGCCACGCGCTACTATTACCAGGGCATCGGCCGTTTCACGCCTGACGCCGCCTATGCGCGCGGGCTTGCCGATCTGCAGGTTCTGGCGCATGCGCTGCCCGCGCAAGGCTATTGCCACGGTGCCAAACCGACCAGCATCGATGCTGCCATCTACGGCTTCATCGCCAACATCTATTTCTATGACATCGATACGCCGCTGAAGGAATTCGTCTCGGCGCAGCAAAATCTGGTGCGCCATTGCACAGCGATTCATGACGCCGTGATGCGTGGGACTTAGCAAATAAGGAACAGTGCAAATAAAGCATACGTTTCCTTCGCCGCCCGCTCACGCACGCGACAGTCTCCATACGCGTTTGTCCTGATTAGCTTAACGGGCGGGCCGCCTTCATCCTGTCATCTCTTTCGTTCGTACTGATTCGCGTCGCGCGCAACGAACAAAGAGATAGACACCATGCATACGATTGCCTTGGTCACGCAAAAAGGCGGTAGCGGCAAGAGCACGCTCGCGATCGGGCTTGCGATCGCGGCAATAGCCGACGGCCATAAAGTGCGTCTGCTCGAGACCGACCCGCAAGGCACCGTTTCAAACTGGCGGCGCCGGCGCACCCAGGCCGAACCGATCGTCGAGACCGTCGACAGCGGTTTCGAGATCGAACGCAAATTATCGGAACTTGCCTATCACGGCCTGTCGCTGACGATCATCGACACCGCCGGCGGCAACGGACTGATGATGCAGGCCGCGATCGGCGCCGCCGATCTGTGCCTGATTCCGGCGCGGCCGAGTCCCGCCGATATCGAGGCGACGGCGCCAACGCTCGCCGCCATCCGCGCACTCGACAAGCCGTTTGCCTTCGTGCTGAACCAGACGCCGCCGCGCAGCTATCGTCTGGCGCATGCGGTGTCGGCCTTGAGCGGAACGGCGGCCGAGCCAAGCGCAGCGGCAACCGATCCCGGCGAAACGGCAACCGAACTCAGCGCCATGGGCGTGCTGGCGCTGCCCTATATCGTGCTGCGCAATGATCAGCAGGATGCACTCGGTGCCGGGCTTGCGGTCACCGAATACGCGTTGGGCGGAAAGTCAGCGGATGAAATCCGCGGCCTGTGGCAGTGGGTGTGGCGGAAACTCACGGTCAGGTCGCTCTCGGCAGGCCCGCTTACGGCCGGATCGCCGGCAAGCGATGCGGCGCTTTATCAGCAGCAGGTATTGCACGCCGCCGGCTAGCCTTGATGGCTCCGGCTGAAACGGGCTGCGGCTTAGCTGCTGCGGCCCTCTTTGGCCTGGCCGTCGAGCCAATCCGACAGGCTGCCATCCTTGCCTTTTTTCTTGGCTTTGCGCTTCGGCGCCGCTGGCTGGGGTGGCGGCGCGGCGGCGTCTCGCGCCAGACGCAGCGCCTTTAGCCGCTCGGTTTTGGCGCGCAGTGCCGCAGCCGCAGTCTCGTATTCGGAGGTGGCCTTTTTGGCGTCTTGCGCCCGCTGCAGCTTGGCGAACTGGGCGCCGGCATCATGCTTGGATTTGTCCGCCATTTTGCCGTCCTTTCGCTGAATCAGCCGCGTAAACCATGGCTTACAGGCTGAAGGTCCAATTAGCGAGGTAAATCGAGGACAGGGTAAGCGGGGTAATCAGGCGGCCTGCCTTAATTTCTGACCTGCCCGCCGGAAAGAGCGGAATTTTGCTCCGATCGGTTTGCGCGCGGCTGCTATGCTGCCCCAGAGAATAATCAAGAATAATAATGAGAGGGAGGGAGAGGACCGATGCCCGGGCTTCTGCAAAACCACATCGCGGTCGTCACCGGCGCAGGTTCCGGGATCGGCCGCGCCATCGCGGGCGGCTTTGCGCGGGAGGGCGCGCAAGTCGCCGTGCTCGACATCGACGGCAAGACGGCGGCCGAAACCGCGACCGGCATCCGCGACGCCGGCGGCAAGGCGCAGCATTTCATCCTCGATGTCACCGACAGAGCGGCCTGTCGCGCTGCCGCCCTGGAGGTCGAAAGCGCGATCGGTGCGGTTTCGATCCTGGTCAACAATGCCGGCATCAACCGTCGCAACGGCTTTGCCGGCAACGCGGAGGCCGTGATCAAGGACTGGGAGGACATCATGGCGGTGAACCTCGACGGCCTGTTCAACGTCACGCACGCCTTCCTCGCGCCGTTGCGCGCGAACAAGGGACGCATCGTCAACATCGCCTCGATCCAGTCATTCGTGCATGTGCGCACGCCGAACTCGCCGGCCTACACCACGTCGAAACATGGCGTGCTCGGCTTCACCCGCGCGCTCGCCGCCGAGCTCGGCAAAGACGGCGTGCGCGTCAACGCCATCGGCCCAGGCCTGATCGAGACGCCGCTGAACGCCAGCGCGCGCGCCAATAATCCGGAGCTGATAAAGATCTTTGTCGATCACACGCCGCTTGGCCGCACCGGCAAGCCGGAGGACATTGTCGGCCCGGCGGTCTTCCTCGCCTCCGACCTGTCGGCCTATGTCACCGGTGCGATCGTCATGGCCGACGGCGGCTACCGGGTGATTTGACAGTGTGCGACATCCTTCGCCGCCGGCGGCGGCGCGGAAACCAATGCGCTACTTCGTCTTCACCTGATCCGAAGTCTTCAGAATGATCTCGGGCTTGCCGCGATAGAGCGAAACGGCACCGGTGATATCGACAGTCTTGCCGTCGAGCGATCTGACATCGGGAAATTTGCTGGTGTCGTCGGTGAAGATCACCGCGGTGAAGGCGTTGTCGGGATAGCGGCCGCCGATGTCGATGAAAGTCATGCCCGAGCGTGCGGTGTAGACATTGCCGACCGGACCCTCGACCGTCACCGTCTGGCCGATATGGGTCTTGGCATCGGCCGGCCCGATGGTCCGGGTCTGCGCCAGAGCGGGCACCGTTGTCAGCGCAAGGCCGATGGCTAGAAGAAGCGGTCTCATGTCTCTACCTCCGCTTGTACGAACAAAACAGGAACACATTCGCAAGAGAGAGTCAAGCCACGTTGCCGGGCCGCATGGCGAATTAGGCGCGCAGGCGGTTTTGAACCATGATCGGTCGAAGCAGCGACAAATATCGCGCTCGTGCCATTCCACGCTTGAGGTCATCCGCCATGATGGAAAGCCGATTGCCGGTCATGCGAACGCTGCGCGCGGCTTATCGCGACTGGTGGCGATCGCTGTTCGCGCTTCGGATGATCGTGCTAGGTGGCTTTGTGATCATTCTTGCGCTCGCTGTCGCCGACAAGTTCGTGCCGGAGCGCCTATGGGACGAAAATCTGGTCGGTTACGTCCTCGGCCTCGTCGATGACGCGCTCTGGGCCTTCTTGCTCACGCCGGTCGTCATCGCAGTCCATCGCTTCGTCATTCAGGGCGAGATAACACGGGCCTATGCGCTTCCCGTCGGCGATCCGACGTTCGCTATTTTTTTCGCCTGGCTGTTCGGGCTGAGAATCCTGGTGGGGCTGCCGATCGATCTTCTCGTCGTGATGCAGGGCCTCGACTGGCCGCCGTGGGCGAGCACTCTTGGCGCTCTCGTTGCACTGATCGCCGCTATCGCCCTGTCGCTCCGGCTATCGATTTTGCTCCCCGCCTTGGCGGTAAAGGCCCCGGGCGCGACGCCGTCGAATGCGCTCGCCGACACCAGAAGCCAGGCACTGCGAATATTCGCCGTCTTCATTTTGGCGCTCGTTCCGTGGGCGATCGCCGATATTGTCATCACCCTCCTTCTTGGGCGCGGCATCGCGGTCATTGGTTCGCCGCGCATGATGATCGATCTGGTGATCGGCGCTGTTTCGCAGACCGGTGTGCTCATTCTCTCGGCGGCAATCGCCTCGCACGCGTTTCGGCTGCTCGCCGATCAGATCAACCGCGCGCCAAAACTTCGCCTGACGCATCCGTTGAGCAAGCATCATTCGGTCGAGTGATCGCGATCGGGAATGCCGCGACCCGATTGCGGGCAGCGCAGGACAAACGGTGCAATTCCAGCTAGGCTTGTTTCCTGCATGCCCGCCAGGGGACACGACATGAGACGAGCTGCCGTTCTCGCCTTCATCGCATCCGCGGTCGTCGTGCTGGGCCCGATATCGGGCGCCATGGCGGCATCGTCGAGCTGGACCTGTCAGGCCGCGAGTTCCGGCGGAGCGAGTTCCGGAGACGGCGCCACCCGCAAAGAGGCGGAGGACAGCGCGCTTGCCAATTGCGCCGCGCGCTCGGCACGATTTTCAATCTGCCGCGCCTTCAATTGCCGCCGGGTGCATCGATCCTATTAGCGGGAATAAGGCGCGCGATTTACGCCTTCGCCGCATCGTCGATGGCGCGCAGCAACGTCAGCAGCGCCGTATTGAGCGGCGTGGCAAGGCCGTGGCGGGCGCCGGCCGCAACGATGGCGCCGGTGAGCGCCTCGACTTCGAGCCGGCGTCCAGCGAGGCGGTCGAAATACATCGACGTGCCGAGTTCGCCCGAAAACGTGAACAACGTCGCCATGGCGCGCGCCGGTTCGTCGTCGGCGAATGCCGCCCCTTCGGCGCGCCCCACCGCCACGGCTTCGGCAAGAATGGCGTGGCAGAGCTCTTGCACATCCGCTCGCCGCAGCACCGCCTGACGTTGCAGCGTCAGCGTGGTGATCGGGTTGGCGACGGCGTTGATCAGAAACTTGCGCCAGACGAGCGTCGGGAAGTCGCCGCTGAGAAGGACGCGCAGCGGCGTTCCAGCGAACAGCGCGGCGAAGGCGCGTCCTGCCTCGTCATCCGCCACCGCGATATCCTGATCGGCGCCCTGCCGCAGCCGGACCCGATCCGGCGCCAGCCGTTCGCCGTTGTAATAGACGATCACCGGCAACACCGCGGCGCCGTTGACGAGCGGGGTGACACGCGCGACATGATCGATGCCGTTTTGCAGCACGGCGACGCGCGTCGCCGGCGTGCACAGGCGCTCAAGCCACGGTGCTGCCGATTGCGTTTGATGCGTCTTGGTGCACAGCAGCACCCAGTCGACGGACTTGGCTTCGCCCGGATCCGTCAACGTGTGCAGCTTCACGTCGATCGTGCCGCCCGGATGATCGAGCGCAAGCTGCTCGACCGGCCGTCGCGCGCAGGCGACGACCTCGCAGCCGCCGGCCGCAACGAGACATGCCGCGGCGACACCGCCGATGCTGCCAAGCCCGATAACGGCGACCTTCAAACGCTGCGCATTACCCGATCCGGACATGCCGCCATGGTCGGGGAGATTGCGCGAAAGTCAAATTTGGACGCGTGCGGTCGTATCGCCCGTCGTTATCGTTGCGACTCGGCGCTGTTGCCGCGGCCGGGGCCATCGGAGCGGTCGTAGGCATACGGGTCGCCGCCATAGCCGTAACCGGGCGCGTAGTCGTAGACGCCGTAACCGGGCGCATCACCATAGGCCCCATAACCGGGGCTGTAGGCATAGGGACCGGAAGCGTACGGTGCGCCGTAATAGGTATAGCCCTGCGCCAGCGCCGCCGATGTCGCCGCCACAAGCAGTCCTGCCGCGACAAGAAGCTTCTTCATGTTTGGCTCTCCAGGTTTTCGATGCTCTGGAAAAACCAACGCCGGCGCATTTCGTTCACCGGAACCCGCAGGAAAATCGCGCGATGAAGGTTCCATGTCCCGGTTCCCTTGCCAGCGGCCGCCACGCGCGTTTTGACCTGTATCAATGTGTCCGGCTCCAGGCCTGCTACGCATCGATCCGAGTTTCGGTTCGCCGCGGCCACGGTCCTGGTTAATGAATGCTCTAACTCGGCTCCGCAAAGCGCGTGCCGTCGTCTCCGCGCCGGCCGCGATTTCCTCGCGCGCGCCGCGCGGCAGTTCTTTCGGGTTGACGGTCGGTGCGCTCGGCATCGTCTACGGCGATATCGGCACCTCGCCGCTCTACGCTATGGATCAATTGTTTTTCGGCCGCGCCGCCGGCGCGCAAACTCCGGCCGACGTGCTCGGCGGCGTGTCGCTTGTCATCTGGACGATCACGGTCATCGTAGCCGTCAAATACGCCACTCTTGTTTTGCGCGCGCAAAATGACGGCGAGGGCGGCGTCTTCGCGCTCTATGGTCTGCTCCATGAATTTCGGCGGCGCGGTTCCACGCCGTTGTTGTGGGGGCTGATGCTGGGCGCCGGATTGCTGTTCGGCGACGGTATCATCACGCCGTCGATCAGCGTGCTCTCCGCGGTGGAGGGCCTGCATGTCGCCACGCCGTCGTTGGGCAACGCCGTGATACCGGTCACGCTCGGGCTTCTGACCGGCCTGTTCGCCATCCAGTTCAAGGGCACGTCCGGCATCGGCATCGTGTTCGGCCCGGTGCTCATCGTCTGGTTCGCGGCGATTGCCGTGCTCGGCCTGGCGCAGATCGGGCAGCACCCTGGCATCCTCGCCGCGTTCAATCCGGCCTATGGCGCCGCCTATCTGCATCACGCCGGCTTCTTCGATACGCTCCTCATTCTCGGCGCCTTGATGCTGGTCGTCACCGGCGGTGAAGCGATGTATGCCGACGTCGGGCATTTCGGCGCGCGGCCGATCCGGATCGGCTGGTTCGCTGTCGTCTTTCCAGCGCTTCTCCTCAATTATCTTGGCCAGGGCGCTTATGTCTTAAGCGGCGCGCCGGTCGCTGCCGGAAAACTTTTCTACAGCATGGTGCCGCAGTCGATGCTGTATCCGATGGTGCTGCTCGCCACGGCAGCGACTGTCATTGCGTCGCAGGCGCTGATTTCCGGTGCATTCTCCCTGGTGTCGCAGGCGATCCGGCTCGGCCTGTTTCCGCGGCTTGCGCTGCTGCACACGCATGAGAAGCATGCCGGACAGATCTATGTGCCGTTCGTCAACTGGGCGCTGTTTCTCGGCTGCGTGCTTCTGGTCCTGACGTTCCGTTCAGCGTCGGCGCTGGCGGCGGCCTACGGGCTCGCCGTCTCCGGGGTGATGCTGATCACCTCGCTCGCGATGTTTCCGATCGCGCGGCATTACTGGAAATGGAGCGTGCTGACGACCGGCGCGGTCTGGGGATTGCTCACGGCGGTCAACGCCTCGTTCCTGTTCGCGAGTTCGCTGAAATTCCTGGAAGGCGGCTTTGTCCCGCTCTCGGTCGGCCTCGCCGTGTTTTTGGTGATGACGACATGGCGATGGGGACGCAAGGCCACCTTTGCCGCCTATTCGGCCAAACCGACCATGACGATGGCGGAACTGGTCGCGCTCCATCGCGACTGCAAGGTCTTTATGGAGCGCAACGCGCTCGTGATGTCGCCGAAACCCATGAAGCTGCCGAGCGACCATGCGCCGGCGCTTATCCAGATGCTGTGGGAGCGGCACGGCATCCTGCCGCGCAACCTGATCCTGCTCGAGGTCAAGCATCGCAAAGTGCCATACATCCGCGACAGCCGCTGCCGCGTCACCGTGTTCGATCGCGACCCCGACCGCGGCAGCATCGTCGCCGTCGAGTTGAGTTTCGGCTTCATGGAGGAGCCGAATGTCGAGCGCGTGCTGGAAGAAATGGCGCGGCATCGCGAAATCGATCTGCCGACCGACCGCCATCAGTGGATCGTCCATGTATCGCAGGAGAACCTGCTGCCGGCACGGCGGATGGACCTGCTCGCGCGGTTGCGCTTCCGGCTGTTCGTATTCTTGCGACTGATTTCGCAGCCGGCTTATTACTATTATGGGCTCGGTGACGAGGTGCTGTTGTCGGTCGAAATCATTCCGGTGCGGGTGCATTGAAACGCCGCGCCGCTGACTGATTCACCTGGCACCGCCGACGGGCAATCGGAAATTTCCCTTCAGTCCGGCGCGAGGGCGACCCCTGTGGAAATCTCCGCGCCGGCGAGAGCATAGGTATCAATACGGATCGCTCGGCGGGCGATCTGGATTCGTTCGACATTCCTGACGGATGCAGAAACCTAACAGCTAAACATAGCTTTCTCGTTCAGGAACTCTCAATTCCCACCATGCAGCTTGGCGGACTGTTCGTGAGGAACGTCTGATGGCAACCTCAATGCTCCTTCCAGATCATGTCGGCTATCCGGCAATAGCTGGTTTTAATGCCGGGCCCGAGCCGTCCGACGATCGGCGCAGCAGCGTGCTCGTCATCGAGGATGCGATTATTCACAGCAACATCATCAGCCGTATCGCCGGCAAGGTCGGATTTGCCGCCACCGGCGCGCGCAGCTACGAAGAGGCCTGCAAATTGCTGAGCGCGCGGCAATTCGACTGCATCACGCTCGATCTCGGGCTCGGCCAGCGCGCCGGGTTCGATGTTCTGCGTTACCTTTCGGCCGCACACTGCCGCGCGTGGATCGCTGTCATCAGCCAGGCCGACCGCGACGTATGCGATGACATGGTTCAACTCGGCAGGGCGCTTGATCTGAACGTCTACATCTTCGTTCAAAAACCGATCGACGTCGCGCTGCTCCGCGAAACGCTGGAGCACATGCGGGTCCAATCGGTGCTGGAGAAGTTCGGTCCGGCTCAGGCTTGATTGCCGGCGCGTACGGCAAAAAACTCTCGCAAACCAAAATTGAAGAACTTGAGCCGTGGCGCGTCCTCGTATTGTGCCGGAATACGCGGCGCTTCAGTAAACCGCCGGTACGTATAAATCCTTGGCGACGGGATGGCGGGTGTAATCGGGCTTGTGCTCCCGCGCCGGCAGCACGATCGGTTGATGCGGAACGTCCTGGTACGGCACCTGCTGCAGCAAGTGATGCATGCAGTTGAGCCGCGCCCGCTTCTTGTCGACGCCCTCGACCACCCACCAGCGTGCTTCGGGAATATGGGTGCGCCCCAGCATCTCTTCCTTGGCCTTGGTATAGAGCTCCCAGCGGCGGCGCGACTCCAAATCCATCGGGCTCAATTTCCACTGTTTGAGCGGATCATGGACCCGCATCAAAAAACGGAAATTTTGCTCCTCATCGGTGATCGAGAACCAGTATTTTATCAGGATGATGCCAGATCGCACGAGCATGCGCTCGAATTCAGGGACGGTACGAAAGAATTCCTCGCACTCGTCCTGGGTGCAAAACCCCATGACCCGCTCGACGCCGGCCCGGTTGTACCAACTGCGGTCGAACAGCACGATTTCGCCGGCCGCCGGCAGATGGGCCACGTAACGCTGGAAATACCACTGCGAGCGTTCGCGCTCGGTCGGCGCGGTGAGTGCGACGACCTTGCAGATTCGCGGATTGAGCCGCTGCGTCACCCGCTTGATCACGCCGCCCTTGCCCGCCGCATCGCGCCCCTCGAACAGGACCATCAATTTGAGTTTTTGATGCGCCACCCAATCCTGGAGCTTGATCAGCTCCTTCTGCAGCTTCAGCAGTTCCTTGAAGTAGACATGCCGATCCAGCGCATCCCGCGATGACTCGCCGCCGACGTCGGTGAGCAGGCCCGACAGCCTGTCATCGTCGATTTCCAGTTCGAGTTCTTCGTCGATCGTCTCGAGCATCTCATCGTGAAGGCGATCCTCAAGCGTGCGCGTGTCGTTCTTTTTGACGTCCATCGGGGCATACTCCAGGCGGGGTACCGGCCGGTAAGGCGTAGCGCAATGCTGGTTCTCGGATGTGACGGTCTTACGACACAGGCCGTGGCGCGGGCCGATGTCCAAGCTCGTTTCCGTCAGCCGGTCAGATAATTGGCGGGTGATTTGGGCACCATGGACATTCGCTGGCCGTTATCCGATCTATATGCGCTAGAATCCTTGTTCGGCGCATGATTTGGCGCCCTTTTTCAAAACCACCTCGCAAACTCCTGGATGCCATGGCCGACTATCTTGAATTCGATCCCGCCGTTGCCGACAAGCGCCAGGTCTATCGCCTGCTCACGGGCGCTGTGGTGCCGCGGCCGATCGGCTGGGCCTCGACAGTAAGCAAGAGCGGCGTCACCAATCTGGCGCCGTTCTCCTTCTTCACCGTGGTTTGCGTCGTCCCGCCGATGATTTCGCTGACCATTGCGCGCAATCCCGACGGCAGTGAGAAACACACGCTCCGGAACGTGCGCGAGACCGGCGAATTCTGCTTCAACGTGGTGACGCATCCGGTGTGGAAAGAGATGGTCGATTCGGCCAACGCTTTTCCCGAAGACGACAGCGAGTTTGCCGAAACCGGGCTTACCCCGATCCCGGGCGTGAAGGTCGCGGCGCCGCGCGTCAAGGAAGTGCCGATCCATTTCGAGTGCAAGCTGCACCAGGTGATCGAGCTTGGTCCCAACCGGCATCCGCTGGTGATCGGCGAGGTGGTCTATATGCATGTCGATCCGGCCTGCATGACGGGCAGCTATATCGACATGAAAAAGCTCGACCCCGTGGGCCGGCTCAATGGCTTCTTCTACGCGACGCTCGGCGAGATTTTCGAGCGTGAGTTTAACGACGGCCAGCCGCGCTGATCCTTGGGCTCCAAGGCGGCCGTTTTTCCTGCAAAAGCTTTAGCTGACCGCCGGCGGCCCAAGGATCGCATAGAGCAGAACGCCGCCGGCGATCACCACGGCCATGAGGAGCAGCGGCGTCAGCAGCCGGGTGTCATTCTTTCTGTCGATGTCACGCGCGTCGGTCTCGCCGTGGTTACTTTGGCTTGGCATGGCAGCACTCCTCACTTTGCGCGCTAACGCGCAGCGTGCCACGGCGTTCCCGGGGCAAGGCTGCGCGCATTGCCGCAGCTCAGGACCGCAAGTCTGCTATTTTTTGAATACTTCGACGCGTAGCGGCAGCACCGCGCCGAACCAGGCCGCATGCGCGGTGTGGTCGGTCAGGTCGTCGCCGGTTTCCGGATGAAGGAGAACGGTTAGCCCGTCGCGATTGAGCATCAGCCACGGCACGAAATCCGCCAGCATCGCGGTCGGAAATGCGATCTGGTACATCGATTGCGGATGCGGCCCGACCAATGCGTCGTGCCAGCGGCCGAGCTTGGCTTGCGGAAATGCGGCGCCAATGCGCTCACGCAAGCGCTCCGCGCGCTCGCGGCTTTTCGCCGGATCGTAATAGACGTGGGCGTGATAGTCCTTGATCGCGGCTGGATCCATGATGTTATTGCGCCCTTTCCCGAAGTTCTTTGCAAGTGACGCGGATCGTTGGCCCCATACCGTTAGCCCGGCTGCAACTGCCGCGGTCCGGCATAGAGATTGGCGATCAGCACGGCGAGGATGCCGGTGAGAAAAATGCCGTCAAAGGTGCCGGCGCCGCCGATCGAAGCGACCGGCGCGCCGAGGCCCTGGACCTTGTCGAGATTGGTCAGGTCGGCGCCGATCAGCGTGCCGAGCGCGCCGCCGATATAGGCCAGCGGTGCGGCGTCCCGGCGCGACAATAACAGCGCGACGGCAGCGGTGGTCACGACCGGTACGAAAACCGGCACCGCGATGCCGAGCCCGGGGACCGGATTGGCCAGCCAATGCAGCACCACGGCGACGATCGCGGTTGCGATCGTGCCCTTGACCCACAGATCGCGCTTGAAAAGCAGATAGAGCGACAACAATGTCGGGATGACCGCGCCGCCGACATTGACCGCGATGACGGTGCCCTGCCAGTGGCTGACGACCGGCACTTCATATTGCATGCCGAAGAAATCGACGATCCGGTCGGACATCACCCGCTCGGGCGGCAATTGGGCGATCGGAATGTTGATTATGCTGCCGAGCAGCGAGCCGAACAGCAAAAGCAGCGCCGTGCCGGAACCGATGCCGAGGCTGGTATAGGCAAAGCGCAAGGTTTGCAGGATCAGAACGGCGATAAAAATTCCAACAAAGATGGCGAAGAAGCCGGGCGCCATCGGCAGGTAGTGATATTGGCTTATCTGCATTGACTCGGCTCCCCGTCCTTAACCATTTGCCTTGAGGCATCAGCATAGCCGCCTTGCTACTCTAACGCGCGGCCCTATAATCCGGCGCTTCCTTCGCGCAGGGAATTATGCCGTGGCGTCGCCGGAAGCAAAATCAGTAGCCATTATCATGGGTAGCCAGTCCGACTGGCAAACCATGAAGCATGCCGCCGAGACGCTCGATGCGCTCGAAGTGGCTCATGCGACCCGCATCGTGTCGGCCCACCGCACCCCCGAGCGGCTCTATGCCTTCGCCAAGGGCGCCAAGGCCGCGGGCTTCAAGGTCATCATCGCGGGCGCCGGCGGCGCGGCGCATTTGCCCGGCATGACGGCGTCGCTGACCAGCCTGCCGGTGCTCGGCGTGCCGGTCGAGTCGAAAGCGCTGTCGGGCCAGGATTCGCTTTATTCCATCGTGCAAATGCCGCCCGGCGTGCCGGTCGGCACGCTGGCGATCGGCCAGGCCGGCGCGATCAATGCCGCGCTCCTCGCGGCGAGCATTCTGGCGCTGAACGATCCGGGCTTAAGTCAGCGGCTCGACGCATGGCGGGCGCGCCAGACGGCCGCGGTCGCCGAAGCGCCCAAGGACGGCGCGTGAGCCAAACCTCGCCTGCGCTCGAACCCGAGGCCACGATCGGCATCCTCGGTGGCGGCCAGCTCGGCCGCATGCTGGCGCTGGCTGCGGCCCGGCTCGGCTTCAAGTGTCACGTCTTCTCGCCCAATCCTGATTCGCCGGCGTTCGATGTCGTGCACCGCGTCACCCGCGCCGATTACACCGACGCGGAGGCGCTGGACCGCTTTGCCGCCGACGTTGACGTCGTGACCTATGAGTTCGAGAACGTGCCGGCGGAGTGCGCGACATTCCTGGCGGCCCGCGTCCCGGTCCTGCCCGACCCGAAAATTCTCGCGATTACCCAGGATCGGCTGGCCGAGAAGAATTTCGTCACCGCGCTCGGCATTCGCACGGCGCCGTTCGCCGACGTCGCCTCGGCTTCAGCGCTTGCGGCAGCCATCGAACAGGTCGGCCGGCCGGCGGTCTTGAAGACGCGCCGTTTCGGCTATGACGGTAAGGGCCAGGCGACGATCAAGAACGGCAGCGATCCGGAGGCCGCCTGGCGCGAGGTCGGCGGTCAGCCTTGCATCCTTGAAGCCTTTATCCCGTTCGAACGCGAAGTCTCGGTCATTGCCGCGCGCACGCACGCCGGCGCCGTCTCGTGCTTCGATGTCACCGAGAATGAGCACCGCGACCATATACTGAAGTTCTCGCGGGTCCCGGCGGCGCTCGATGATGTAACCGCAGCCGAAGCATGCCACGTCGCCGAAACCATCGCGCATAAGTTCGCTTATGTCGGCGTGCTCGCGGTCGAAATGTTCGTGCTGCGCGATGGCGGACTCCTCGTCAACGAGATCGCGCCGCGGGTTCATAATTCCGGTCACTGGACAATCGACGGTGCGTCGGCCTCGCAATTCGAGCAGCACATCAGGGCGGTCGCCGGGTGGCCGCTGGCAAAGCCGGTCCGCTACGGCCGGGTTGAGATGACCAATCTGATCGGCGACGAGGTCGAGGATTACCGGGGCTGGCTCACCGTGCCCGGTGTCGCGGTGCACCTCTACGGCAAGGCCGCGGTGCGCCCGGGCCGCAAGATGGGCCACGTCACCAGGGTCTATCCCGAATAGAAGACACGCTGCCGCGCCCGAAAATTAGCGATCAAGCGCGCCGGTGGACTTTACGGTGCGGTTCTGCTACAGGCCGCGTCAAGGTGGCGCAGGGCTATGCGCGCTACGCCACCACGCAATCCCCCTGAGCCGACTGCAAAAGGAGCACGCGTGCAGGTTCTCGTCCGCGACAACAATGTCGATCAAGCCCTCAAGGCGCTGAAGAAGAAGATGCAGCGCGAGGGCATTTTCCGCGAGATGAAGCTTCGCGGCCACTACGAAAAACCGTCCGAACGAAAGGCGAGGGAGAAAGCGGAAGCGATCCGCCGTGCCCGCAAGCTTGCGCGCAAGCGTTTGCAGCGCGAAGGGCTGCTCCCGATGAAGCCGAAGTCCACCACTGGCCCCGGGGCTGCCCGGTCCGGTCCGCCGCGGACCCCGCGCTTCGGCTGAGGCCGCCGGCAGCCGCGAACTTCCGAAATCAAGACGTTACGTCCCTGTCGGGTTAACGCCGTGGCGCGCCGTTTTTTTGGCGTGCCATGATGCTATCTTTTCCGCCGATGACCCGCTCGACCATCGCCACAGGCGGTACCCACCGCGTTGCGTCAAAGTTCCCGGGAGGATTTGCGCTCCTGGTGACGGCTGTCGCGCTCGGCGGCTGCGCAACGCTGGGTAATCCGCCGGCCTCCGATGCCGGCGACGCGCTGCTTGCCACGTCGCAATCGAACCTGACGTCGCTCGGCGAGGTCATTGCCAAGCATCCCGACGATCCGGAAGCCTACAATATGCGCGGCACGGTCTATGGCGAAGCCGGGCGCGACGATCAGGCGCTCGCCGATTTCAACAAGGCCATCGGCCTCGATCCCAAATACGCGCAGGCCTATGCCAACCGCGCTTTGATCTATCGCAAGACCAATCAGCTCGATCTTGCGCTGGCCGATGACAATAAGGCGCTCGCGATCGACGCCAATTATGCGCCGGCTTATCTCGGCCGCGGCATCGTCAACCGCGAACAGGGACATGCGATCGAGGCGCTCGACGATTTCAACAAAGCGATCGCGCTCAAACCCGACAACGCCGACGCCTATTACAATCGCGGCCTGCTCTATCAGAGCCGCCACCAGCACCAATTCGCCATCGGCGACTTTTCGACCGCGGTCGGTCTGGAAAACGGCAATGCCGAGCCCTGGATTGCACGCGCGCTCAGCTATCTCGCCATCGGCGACAATAAATCGGCGGCGAGCGATCTCGACGAGGCGGTGCAGCTCGATCCGCAGAATCTGCGCGCCTGGACGAGCCGCGGGCTTGCTTATGAGCGCCTCGGCGAGAAGGATAAGGCCGCAGGCTCCTACGCCAAGGCGCTCAATATCAGCGACAAATACCCGCCGGCCAAGTCCGGTTTCGCCCGGGTCGGCGGCAAGGTCGGCCAGACCTATCCGACGTTTTAGCGGTCGATCGCCTAATCCAGATCGCCGGCGAGAAAGCGGGCGACGGCGTCGAGCGCGCCGTTGTTGTCGAGATCTTCGTGGCCGCCGTCGAGAAAGCGCACGATGTGCTTGGGCTTGTTGGCGAGTTCGAACAGCCGCTCGCCCATCGCGAAGGGCACGGTCCGATCGCGCATGCCATGCAGGATCAAGAGCGGCGCCGTGACCTTCCCGATGCGCAGGTCGGAACGGAATTGATCCTTCATCAGAAGGCGTACCGGCAAATACCAGTAGCGGCGTTCGCCGACGGCGAGCGCCGAAGTGAATGGCGCTTCCAGGATGACGCGGCCGACCGGTTTCTCCGCCGCAAGCGCAACCGCCACGCCTGAGCCGAGCGACTCGCCCCACACCACGATTTGTTTCACCGGATAGCGCGCCGCGGCAAACGCGTAGGCCGCTTTGGCATCGCGGATCAGGCCCTGCTCGCTGGGGCTGCCGCCTGAGCCGCCGTAGCCGCGATATTCCAATCCAACCAGGCCAATGCCGGCATCGATCAGCCGGCGAAAACGCGCGACGCGATATTTCAACGCGCCGCCGTTGCCGTGGAAGTAAAGGATAACCGGTTTGCCGTCATGCGGCGGCACGTGCCAGACGTGAATTTTCACGCCGTCGGACGCCGTCAGCGGCACTTCGGTGGCTTCCGGCAGGCCCGCTTCGGCGGGCGTGGTGTGGACGGTGTCCGGGAAATACATCAGCGAGCGCTGCGTGAAATAGACCGTCGCCGTCACGCCGACGTAGCAACACACGAAAATGACGCCGAGCCAGCTGAGAATGCTCATTCTGTGCGACCACGAACGCCGGCGTCGTCCTGCAGTCCACATGCGCGATAAAAGTAGGGTCGCAATAGCAAATGACTCCGCGAGGTTACGGCGCGCTTTTTCGATGGCACGCCGGCTCGCGCTGCCGGGTTTCTTGCTATTGCCGATTGCAGCCCCGCGCGCTGCGATCGGATGTGCCGCGTCGGTGGTCGTCTCTAGCGGCATGGTGTCATGGCAGCGGCAGATGAGCGAAGCGATCGACGAGAGCGACGCGGCAACAATAGACAAGTCTAAGGCACGAAACGCTAAAGCACATAAACAAACCGGCCGGCTGCAGGAGCCGGCCGGCCGGATTTAACGGGGAGCGGCGCCGTCGAAGGCCACTCTCGGCCGCCGTTTTACGGGCAGATCTGCATCGTCCGCCAGCGGTAACCGATGCCCTCGATCCACACCTTACGCTTTCCCCAGTAGCAGCCCGGCGCAAGTTCGGCGTAGCCGGGACCGGCCTGCGGGGGCGGCGGCGGATAATACGCAGCCGGCGGCGGCGGATAGTAGCCGGGCGGCGGCGGTGGCGGCGGGCTGTTGGCGATGGCGCTGCCGACGATGGCACCCGCGACAACCCCGCCGAGAACTCCCGCGCCCACGGCGCAGCCGTAGCAGCCTGCATTCGCGGGAGCCGGAACGGCCACTGTCGCCAGGCCGAGGCCTGCCGCTGTGACGAGGCCGATAAGCGTCTTGTGCATCTGTTTTCCTCATTTGACCGGCCGGGTGCCGATCGGCAACGTGATGGCGGGAAGTCCCGGAAACCCCCGAATTCCTAGGTCGAACTCGCAACTATTGAAGGTCGACTATTTGGCGGAAGTTTGGTGCCGCTAGCCGTTTCCACCCTTAAGGGCGTCCCCTCAGGGGGACGCTGTCGACCTTCCGGCACATTTGCCAGTCAAAGTGCAGGTTCCGCGGCTCAGACGCAGGCGTGTACCCAAGCGTAGCCGTTCCACCAGCGCCGCCAAACGCACGGACGCCTGTAATAGGGATAGCCGTAATACGGGCCGTATGGGTAGTAATAGGGCGCGGCGAGCGCGCTGCCGACGAGTGCACCAGCGACGAAACCGCCCGCACCCCACCCCCAGCCGCCGCCGTGCCAGCCGCCGCCATGCCAGCCGCCGCCGTGCCAGCCGCCACCACCATGCCAAGCCAGCGCCGGTCCTGACGTCGCCACTGTCGCTCCGGCAAGCGTTGCCGCCGTGGCAAGAGCGACCAAAAACTTTCTCATGACTTCACCTCGACAATTGAGAATGGCCCACACCCCAACCGCCCCTTGGTGTCTTAGGTTCCCATTTATTGGTGAACGCAGACTGAACAAACACGCCTGAATCCAGCCATCATTGAGGCCGCCCCACGGAGACCGAACATTTGCGCCGGTGAGCTACGCCATCGGCAACGCTCATGACGCGTCGCACAAAGAAAGCACCGCGCCGAGAAATCTTGGCGTGAGCACTGACTTTTTGCGCATGCGCCAACAGGAGCGGTGCCGCGTGCCGACGTCGCTGCCGCGCCAAACTCGCCCGGGACGAAGCGACGCTCTCACCTACCGGGCTACCGCAGGTGGTCCCGCATTAAATGTTTGTAATATTTGGCGATTCCCGAATAGCTGTGGGGCCAACGCTGATCGTTGCAGCGGCGCGCGCTATGCTCGCAGGCGATTCGCGGGGAATGCTCGATAATGAAGAACCAAGCGACGAAGCCTGGCCGCAAGATGACAGCATCGCCGCGGCCACAGGCGAAAACGCGCCGTGCGCAAAGCGAAGATCCGTTCGAGCCGAAATCTCAGCGCGCGCCGTCACGCTCAAGTGTCATGCGCCTTGCGGCCGAGGTTGATGCGCTGGCGGCGGAACTTGAAGCCTCGCGCGCCCGTATCGCCGAACTCGAAGCGCGGGTCGACATCGATTCACTGACCGACGTCCTCAATCGCCGCGGGTTTGAACGCGAACTCACGCGCTCGCTGGCTTACGTCAAACGCTACGGCACATGCGCGGCGCTGATCTTTGTCGATCTCGACGGCTTCAAGCCGGTGAACGACCGCCACGGCCACGCCGCCGGCGATGCCATGCTCAAAGCCATTGCCGCCGCTTTGATGGCAAATGTGCGGGCGTCCGACGTCGTCGCGCGGATTGGCGGCGATGAATTTGCCGTGCTGCTATGGAACGTCGACGCCGCGGCGGCGGCGGCCAAAGCGGCAGTGCTCGAGGCTGCGGTCTATTCGACGCAGGTCCATTTGGGAGCCTCGACCGTTGTCGTCGGCGCCTCAGCCGGTGTTGCGCCTTTGGGCGCGCTCGACAGTCCCGGCGAGGTGCTCGCGCGCGCCGATGCGGCGATGTACGCCCGCAAGGCCCGGCGCAAGCACGCTACGCAATGATATCCGGCGTCAATTGATCGTCGATGAAGGTGATGCGGTCGCGCAATTGCAGTTTGCGCTTCTTCAGGCGCTGCACCTGGATAATGTCCGAGCCCGGCGATACCTGCAGCGCAGCAATCGCGGCATCGAGGTCGCGATGCTCCTGCTGCAGACGCGCCAGCTGCGCCCGAAGCTCGCGTTCTTCCTCTTGTGTCATCGCCGCCTTGGCCGATTCCGCACTGCGGCCAATCGGCCGCGAGCCCAGTCACCGAGTAAGTCTCTCTGGATTATCGCGTTTTGGTTGATGGCCGACAAGTCCATGCGGCCGGTTCCGCAGCCGTGCACAGCGTGCACAGGCCGCGTCGATTTGGGGATTTTCGTAAGTGGTTAAACGGAGTATCCTTGTCCCGCATTGTAGGGTGTAGGATGATCCGATCAGGCTTAAATCTGACGCAAGGAGGCAGGCCACATGGCGATTGAATCGCATCTTGCGGAACTCGAAAAACGACATCAGGCGCTCGAACAGCAGATCGACGAAGCGCTTGCCCACCCCTCAGCCGACGACCTTCAAATTGTCGAACTCAAGCGTAAAAAATTGTACGTCAAGGACGAAATCGCGCGCATTAGGCAGGACGCGTTCGTCCATTAGCCGGTAAAGTTTCGGAACACAGCATCGCCTGTTCCTGTGCAAGCGGGGACCGGGTCGCTCATGTCTGTTTGATTCGTCGACGTCGGGGTTCCCGCGTTCGCGCCAGCCGTCGGCGTGCTTTACATCGCCTTCGCCACATCCCGCAGCTTGAACTTCTGCAATTTGCCGGTCGAGGTTTTGGGGATTTCCGCGAACACGATGGTGCGCGGGCATTTGTAGGCGGCGAGGTGGCTGCGGCACCAGGCGATGAGTTCGTCCTCGCTCGCCGCCGCGCCGGCTTTGAGTTCGACGAAGGCGCAGGGCGTTTCGCCCCATTTCTCGTCGGGCTTGGCGACCACGGCGACCACCTGCACGGCGGGATGCTTGTACAGTGCATCCTCGACTTCGATGGATGAAATATTCTCGCCGCCGGAAATGATGATGTCCTTGGATCGGTCCTTGATCTGGACATAGCCGTCGGGATGGATGACGCCGAGATCGCCGGAATGAAACCAGCCGCCGGCAAAGGCCGCATCGCTGGCCCGCTGGTTCTTCAGATAGCCCTTCATCACCACATTGCCGCGGAACATGACTTCGCCGAGCGTCTCGCCGTCGCGCGGCACCGGCGCCATGGTTTGGGGATCGAGCACGTCGAGGCCTTCGAGCACCGGATAGCGCACGCCCTGGCGCGCTTTCTTCGCCGCCTGTTCGGATCCGGACAGCGCGTCCCATTCGCGATGCCAGTCGTTGACGCAGGCTGGGCCGTAAACCTCTGTCAGCCCATAGACGTGGGTGACGTTGAAGCCCGCAGCTCTCATCGCCGCGAGCACCGATTCCGGCGGCGGCGCTGCCGCGGTGACGAACTCGACGACATGCGGCAGCGGCTGGCGCTCGTCGTCCGGCGCGTTGAGCAGCGCCGACATCACGATCGGTGCGCCGCACAGATGCGTCACCTTGTATCTGGCGACGGCGTCGAAGATCGGCGCCGCGCGCACCGCGCGCAGACAGACATGGGTGCCGGCGACCACCGACAGCGTCCAGGGAAAGCACCAGCCGTTGCAGTGGAACATCGGCAGCGTCCACAGATAGACCGGATGTCGGCCCATGTCGCAGGTGATGACATTGGCGAGCGCGAGCAAATAAGCGCCGCGATGATGATAAACGACGCCTTTCGGGTCGCCGGTGGTGCCGGACGTGTAATTGAGCGCGATCGCGTCCCACTCGTCGCCAGGTATCAGCCAGGCGAAGTCGGCATCGCCCTCGCGCAACAAGTCTTCGTATTCGAGATCGCCGAGCCGTTCGCCGGGACCCGTGAATTCCGGATCGTCGTAGTCGATCACCAGCGGTTCGGTTGCGGCGGCCGCCAGCGCGGCTTTGACGACCGTGGAGAATTCGCGGTCGGTGATGAGAACCCTGGCCTCGCCGTGGTCGAGCGTGAAGCCGATGACGGCGGCATCGAGCCGGGTATTGATGGTGTTGAGCACGGCGCCGGCCATGGCGACACCGTAGTGCGCCTCCAGCATTGCCGGCACATTGGGCAGCACGACCGCGACGGTGTCGCCACGTCTGACGCCGCGCTTGGCGAGCGCCGAGGCGAGCCGTCGCGCGCGCGCGTAAAACTCGGCATAGGTCCACGATCGTGCGCCATGAATGATGGCTATCTGATCCGGATAGACCTCCGCCGCCCGCGCCAAAAACGACAGCGGCGTCAGCGGCTGAAAATTTGCCGGGTTGCGATCGAGACCGGTGTCATAGGGCGTAGGCATCTTCGCTCGTCCGATGCTGCGCCGAAAACTCGTCACTTTTGCAGATGAGCAAGGAACGGCGGCAGTTTGCGAAAGGCGAGATGGATATTATCGCTAAAGGAAGCCACCTGATAGCGGTGACAATTCCAGGCAACTGTCAGCGCCTGCTTGGAGAAGATCGAGACGTGGCCGTTGCGCGGCCCGATATACCACCAATTGATGCCGATTTTTTCGAAATCCGCCGGCTGTACCAGGGTCGAGAACAGAATAAGGCCAGTCTCCGCCGCGCTTTCAAGAATCGAGCTTATCCCCGCCATCGGGTCGGGCAGATGTTCGAGCGTCTCAAAACACGTCACCAAATCGAATTTGCCGTCGGGCCGCCGGGCGAATTCCGGCACCATGGGATCGTAGGTCTGCGCCACCGTGAAGCCATGCTCGAGCAGTGCATTGCACAGCACGCCATTGCCGCCGCCATAATCGAGGACCCGCGTCTCCGCGGCGTGTTGGCCCCATAGCCGCGCCACGACTTCAGCATTGGCGCGCGGACGTTTGGTCTGATAGTCGGGATCGACCATGCGATAATCGTCGTTGTAAACGTGTGTTTTGAATTGGTCGGCAGCCCAGTTGTCGAAAGCATCGGTAAAAACGAATCTGCAATTGGCGCAGCGCCGATAGTAGATCGGCACTCCCGAAATCGACAGCCGCAAGCCGCTCACTTCCTCGCAGGACTTGTTGAAATCGACGACGCCGAACAGCGGCGCCGCGTTGCCGCAGATCTTGCAGGGCGAAGGCGCCGTAGTGACGGGCTTGATAGAGTCGATCATGACGGTCGCCGGTCGGCAAAACAAATCATCGCTGGCATGCAACCTAGCGAACCAAAGCCATCTCAAGCAATGCCGTAGAATCAGGCCCCGAGTTCGCGCCAGCCCTGCCACAACAGCGCCAGCGAGATCAAAAACATCAGTCCATACGCAATTTGATAAAACCGCTCGGTCGGTGTCTTGCGAACGAGCCAGATGCCGAGATAGTTGGCGGCGACGGCGAGCGGCAATAGCGCCAGTGACGTCGCGAAATTGCGCGCGGAAAACTGGCCGAGCACAAAATAGGGTACGATTTTCATCTCGTTCATGCAGGCAAAGAAAATGGTCGTGGTGCCGACCAAAGTGAGCTTGTCGAGGCGCTGCGGCAAAATGTGGATTTGATAGGGTGGTGCGCCGACATTGACCAACAACGACATGAAGCCGGCGAGAGAGCCCCAGAATACGCCGAGTACCGGGTGCGGCCGTCCGTCGCCAACTTTCGCAGGCGCGGAGACCGGGCGTAACCATCTGATGAGCCAGACATTGAGCAACCGGTAGATGACGAAGATAAAGCCGACGCTGCCAACCGCAAGCTCGATCCCCGCATTGGAGACGTGACTTGCGAACAGCGTGCCGGCGGCCATGCCGATTGCCGCGCCCGGAATCAGCACTGTCAAATTCCAGGCGCTCCAGGTGCGGCGATAGGTCCACACCGAGATGGCATCCTGGATAATCAACAGCGGCAATATGATCGCGGCGCCCTGCAGCGGCGGCACCACCAGTGCCAGCATCGGCGTCGCCACCATGCCGAGACCGGCAAAGCCGCCTTTGCCGAGCCCGAGTAGAGTCACGGCCGGAATGGCGAGAATATAGAACAGCGGATCGGTGATCACGGATCGATTGGAGCGAAATCAGGCGGGCCGGCCCTGACATAGATCAAAGCCCGGCCTTTGAGCCAGCGAATAGCGCACGGTGAGAAGCGAAGGAGAGTAAGTGCAAACTGGAGGTGGCCTCCGATTTCGCCGATTGGGACTCATTATTCGCTATTGCAGCGTGCGGACGATATAATTTGCCGGGGAGCCAACCATGGACGCCCGTTCGAGCCGCTATCACGAGGTCTATGCGCGCTGGCAGCGCGATCCGCAGGCGTTTTGGGGCGAGGCGGCGGCCGATATCGACTGGTTCGAGAAGCCCAAGACCGTGTTCGACCCGGCGGCCGGCCTCTACGGCCGCTGGTTTCCGGACGGCGTCTGCAACACCTGCTTCAACGCCGTCGATCGCCACGTCGAGGCCGGGCGCGGCGAGCAGGCGGCGATCATCTACGATTCGCCGCTCGCCGGCTTAAAGCGGGTTGTCACCTATCATCGCCTTCTCACCGAGACCCAGGTGCTCGGCGGCATGCTGCGCGATCTCGGCATCGGCAAGGGCGACCGCGTCATTCTCTACATGCCGATGATTCCGGAGGCGGTGATCGCGATGCTCGCCTGCGCGCGCATCGGCGCCGTTCATTCGGTGGTGTTCGGCGGCTTCGCCGCCCGCGAACTTGCGACCCGCATCGATGACGCCAAGCCGAAAGCGATCCTCACCGCGAGCTGCGGCCTCGAGCCTGGCCGCATCGTGCATTACAAGCCGCTGCTTGACGAGGCGATCGCGCTCGCAAAACACAAGCCTGAGGCCTGCCTGATCCTGCAGCGCCCGCAGGCGCAGGCCAAGCTCGACGGCCGCCGCGACCGCGATTGGGGACAGATGCGTGATTACGCGCTGGTGCATGCGCGCAACGCCTGGGATTGCGTGCCGCTCGCCGCTACCGACCCGCTCTATATCCTCTACACATCGGGCACGACCGGCCGTCCCAAAGGCGTGGTGCGCGACAATGGCGGTCACATGGTCGCGCTGAAATGGTCGATGAAAAATCTCTACGGCGTCGATCCCGGCGAGGTATTTTGGGCGGCGTCGGACGTTGGCTGGGTGGTCGGCCACTCCTACATCGTCTATGCGCCGCTGTTGCACGGCTGCACCTCGATCCTCTACGAGGGCAAGCCGGTCGGCACGCCCGATGCGGGCGCGTTCTGGCGCGTCATTGCGGAGCATAACTGCGCCGCGATGTTCACCGCGCCGACCGCTCTCCGCGCCATCAAAAAAGAAGATTCGAAGGGCGCGCTGTTCAAGCAATACGATCTAAAAAAATTCCGTACGCTGTTTCTTGCCGGCGAGCGCGCCGATCCGGACACCGTGGCCTGGGCGGAAAATCTCCTCAAAGTGCCGGTGCTCGATCATTGGTGGCAGACCGAGACCGGCTGGTGCATTGCCGGCAATCCGGTGGGCCTGGGCACGCTGCCGGTGAAATACGGCTCGGCGACGGTGCCGATGCCCGGCTACGACGTCCGCGTCGTCGACGAGGGCTGCCATGAAGTGCCCGCCAACAAAATGGGCTCGATCGTGGTGAAGCTGCCGCTGCCGCCGGCCTGCCTGCCGACTTTGTGGCAGGCGGATGCGCGCATGCGCGAAAGCTATCTCGACGAATTTCCGGGCTACTACAAAACCGCGGATGCCGGTTTCAAGGACGACGACGGCTACATTTTCGTCATGGGCCGCACCGACGACATCATCAATGTTGCCGGCCACCGGCTCTCGACCGGCGGCATGGAGGAGGTGCTGGCCGCGCACCAGGACGTCGCCGAATGCGCCGTGCTCGGCATCAAGGACGAGGTCAAGGGCGAAGTGCCGTGCGGCTTCATCGTGCTCAAATCCGGCGTCAACCGGCCGCCGACCGAGATCGAAAAGGAATGCATCGCGCTCGTCCGCGACAAGATCGGGCCGGTGGCGGCGTTCAAGCTCGCCATCACCGTCGCTCGGCTGCCGAAAACGCGCTCGGGGAAAATCCTGCGCGGCACGATCAAGAAAATCGCCGACGGCGACACCTGGCAGATGCCGGCGACCATCGACGATCCGGTGATCCTGGATGAGATCGGTAGCGCGTTGAAGGGGAAGGGCGTGGGGACGTAGCCCTACGCTTGCTGGACTTTGGTACCCTGAACCCGGCCTGCGCTTGTCGGATTCTCATATGTCCTTCTCACGCAGCTCTCCGTTTTCCGGCGCGCCGATTGTTCGCTTTCTGCGCCGGCGGCAGCAGAACATCCGCCGGCACGCGGAACCGCGCGCGCAAGCGCTGCACCAACGTCATGCTCAACCCCTTCTTGCCGCGCAAGACTTCGCTTACCCGGGTGGCGGTGCCGAGGATCGGCACCATTTCGGCGCGCGACAAGCCATGCTGGTCCATCAGATAACGGACGATCTCGCCCGTGCTCGGCATCCGGCGCGGCCATTTTTGCTCTTCGGAGGCGGCGATCAGCCGCGCCTGAGCCTCCAGGCGTGCAACATCTGCAGCATCGTTGGACGCCATCAGTCCGTCCACAAGAGCGCGCGCGCGGGCCAGTTCGGTGTCGCTGTCGATCACGGTCAGAGTTGCATCCATCATATCGTCTCCGCATCGATCTCATCGTATTCGGCGTGGGTTCCAAAGACCCGGATCATGGTTTTCCAAAAAATGGAAGACCAGTTGTATGGCCGTCACCGATGAGTTGCAGCTTGCCTCTACCCCTGCTCATCGTGTGCCGATATGGCGGGACGGCGCTCAATATATACATGATTGATGATGCTGCGTTTCGCCGCACGATTGCTTTGCTGCGCGATATCGGCGGTGTGTACGCCGGCGGTTGCGCAAACGCCTGCCACGCCGCCGGTGCAATCCGCCCAGCCCTCGGCCACGCCGGTACCAAAATCTCCCCCGATCGCCCAACCCCCACCGCCGACGACATCTGCCGCGCCATCGAACAGGACGCGGCGGAGAACCAGTTGCCGGTCGAATTCTTCGCCCGCGTGATTTGGCAGGAGAGCCGCTTCAATGCGCAGGCGGTGAGCAGGAAGGGCGCGCTCGGCATCGCGCAATTCATGCCGTCGACCGCGGATTATCGCGGGCTTGCCGATCCGTTCGATCCGATCGAGGCTTTGAAAAATTCGGCGAGCTATCTGCACGATCTCGAGCAGAAATTCGGCAATCTCGGTCTCGCCGCGGCGGCCTATAATGCCGGTCCCGGCCGCGTCTCGGCCTTTCTAGCCGACAAGCGGCCGCTGCCGGGCGAGACGCGCAATTACGTCGCCATCATCACCGGCTGGACCGCAGACGAATGGGCGTCGCCGTCGCCGCCGAAGACCGCGGACACGACGATCCCGCAGGGCGTGCCGTGCACCCGGCTCGCCAATCTCATTCTGGCGCCGAAAGACGAAGCGCGGCGCATTGCCGCTTACGTGCCGCGCTGGGGCATGCAGCTCACGGCCAACTGGTCGGAAAGCAAAGCCTGGGCGATTTACCGTATGATCCAGAAAAAATATGCGACTCTCATCGGCGATCACGAGCCGATCGTGGTGCGCAGCCGCGGCATCGGGCTGGGCAGCGCGTTGCGCTACAACATCCGCATCGCCGACGATGACCGGCGCTATCTGGAGAAATTCTGCGGCAAGCTGATCGCAGCCGGCGGTGCCTGCGTCGTGCTGCGGAACGATCGGGGGTAATGGCCGCTTAGGCGGTCATTAATCACGGTTGCCGGGGTTGCGGATTCCGGGCTCGCGCTTTTGCGCGCCCCGGAATGACGGCGAGTTACTCCGCCTTGCCGCCGAGCTGCTTGAGCTTGGCGAACACCGCCTCGACGTTAAGGTCGTCGGACTTCTTCACTTCCGCGGGCGTCGGCTCCGGCTCTTCCTTCGGCGCCGTGGTGACGGAAGCCGGCAACAGCGTCGCACCCTGTTCCTCGACCGGGACGGGCTTTTCCTTGGCCGCCTTCTGCACTTCGAGATCGAGATCGATCTGCGAGGCGAGGCCGAGCGTCACCGGGTCGAGCGGGGTGAGGTTTGCCGAATTCCAATGGGTGCGGTCGCGGATTGCGGCAATGGTCGATTTGGTGGTGCCGACGAGCCGCATGATCTGGCTGTCTTTGAGTTCGGGATGATTGCGCACCAGCCAGAGGATGGCGTTGGGACGGTCCTGACGGCGCGACACCGGCGTGTAACGCGGGCCTTTTTTCGGCTTGGCCTCGGGCAGCCGCGTCTTGGGTTCGGCGATATGCAGCCGGTGATTCGGATCGGCTTCCGCGGCCTGGATTTCTTCGCGCGTCAATTGACCGGTGAGGATCGGGTCGAGCCCCTTGATGCCTTGCGCGGCATCGCCATCGGCGATCGCCTTTACTTCCAGCGGATGCAGGTTGCAGAGCTGCGCGATCTGGTCGAACGACAGCGAGGTATTGTCGACCAGCCACACGGCTGTCGCTTTCGGCATCAAGGGCGCGGTCGTCATAGCGTATCTCCGGTAAATCTTCTCCGTGCTCCGCCCGCCCGTCCGGGCGAAGCCACTCAACGTCATCGGGGATGACTGGAAAGCGGCCAGAATATAAGCGCCGGGGCGGTCCCGCGCAACCGCCGCGCAACGTGGCGTTTTCACAAATATGCCAGTAAAATCAGGCAAATTGCTGGAAAGAGACCGGGAGCGGACATGGCCGGGGTGCTTGACGGGAAAGTCGCGATTGTGACTGGCGCCGGGCGCGGCATCGGCCAGGTGATGACGCTCGGGCTTTTGGATGCGGGTGCCAGTGTCGCCGCCATCGAGCTCGACGGGCCGGCGCTCGACGAAACTCAGGACGCCGCCGAAGACCGCGGCGCCGGGGAACGTTATTTCGGCATCGTGACCGACATCACCTGGAACGACAGCGGTCCCAAAATCCTGCGCGCCACCATCGAGCGCTTCGGCCGTCTCGACATCCTGATCAACAATGCCGGCATCAATACCGGCGTGCTGCGCCGTGAAGGTCAGTCGGGCGGAAAAATCTGGGAGACGACGCCTGAAGAGTTCCGCCGCGTCATCGACGTCAACGTCGTCGCGCCGTTTTTGATGACGCGGGCGGTGCTGCCGACGCTGTTGGCGCAAGGCTCCGGCCGCATCTTCAATGTGACGACGAGCCTCGACACGATGTGGCGTAGCTTGATCCAGCCCTACGGCGGCTCCAAGGCCGCCAACGAAGCGATGCTCACCGCGCTGGCGCAGGAACTCGCGGGCACCGGCGTCACCGCGAATGTCCTGGTGCCGGGTGGCGCCGCCGATACGCGCCTGGTATCGCGGACGGCGGTGGCGGATCGCTCGACACTGATCGCGCCCGGCGTGATGGTGGCGCCGCTGCTATGGCTCTGCTCGAACGCGTCCGACGGCGTCAGCGGCCAGCGTTTCATCGCGGCGAAATGGGACGCAAAATTGCCGCCGCAGGAAGCCGCAAAAAATGCCGGCGCGCCGGCCGCCTGGCAGCAACTCGGCCGTCAGTCGATCATTCCCAGCGGGCCGCGCTGAGCCTTCCTGTTCTGGACTTTTATGCCGGCACCCGGCCCTTCACCGCATTGGCGAAGGCCTCGTAGGCGATGCTGCCGTCGGCCGCGATGGGCAGTTGCTCGCGCAGGCGCTCTTTAAGCTTTTCCCGCATGCTTGGCGACATTTCCGAGAGCGCCTTGCCCGAGGGGCCGATCGGCAGGGTGCTCGAAGTCCAGAAATCATCGAAATCGGCATAGGCCACGCGGATCCGGAGCACCGTGGTGTCGATCGATTGCAATCCCGCCTGGGTCCACAGCGCCTGCATGGTCTCGCGCCGCGACGCCTCGACATTCGGTCGCGAGGGTTCGTCCAATCCCAAGGATTTTATTGCCGCAGCGAGCGGCCTGATTGGAAATCCGCCGCCCGGTATGTCCCACATATAGGTGGCGACATTGCCGCCTGGCTTCACCACGCGCGCCATCTCCCGCGCCGCCTTAAGCGGATCGGGAATGAAAGTGATGACCAGCGCCATGGATGCGGCGTCGAAACTGTCATCGGGAAACGGCAAGGCTTGCGCATCGGCGACCTGAAACTGCGCCATCATGGTGCCGGGGCGCGTGCGCGCATAATCGAGTTGCTCGCCCGACGGATCGATCCCGGTCACCGCGGCAGGCGCGCTGCGCGCAATCAGGATTTCGGTGAAGGCGCCGTTGCCGCAGCCGACGTCGATCCAGCGCTGCCCCTTCGGCGCCTCGATCCAATCGAGAAATTTTGCGCCGATCAACTGGCTCCAGCGCCCCATCAGCCGCTCATAGGCCTTGCCGTCGGTGAACAGATTTACGGGCTGGTTCATGAATAAGTCCGATCGGTTTCGATTGCGCACACTATTATTGCACCGCGATGCCGGTCGCCTTGATGATCGGCGTCCATTTGGCGATTTCGGCTTTTTGTTTTGCCGCGAGAGCCGCGGGCGTCTGATCGTCCGGCGGCCAGATTTCCTGGCCCAATTTCTTGAAGCGCGCCTGCACGCCGGGGTCGGCCAGCGAGGTGCAAATAGCGGCGTTAAGTTTGGCGATCACCTCGGGCGGCGTTCCTTGCGGCACCCAGATGCCGTGCCAGAAGCTCGCATCGATATTCGAAATGCCGAGTTCGTCGAGTGTCGGTACGGCGGGGGCCGCCCACCAGCGCTTGGGCTGCAGCACGGCGAAAGCTTTGAGCTGTCCGTCCTCGACCTGGCCCAGTTGCGCCGCGGCCTGACCGAAGGCGAAATCGATGTGGCCGCCGAGCAGGTCTGTCAGCTCCGGCGCGCCGCCGGTATAAGGCACGATCTGGAATGACGTGCCGGTCTGTTTGCCGAAGAAGCGCGCGGCGACATCGGTCGGACCGCCGACCCCGACCGTTCCCATCGTCGCTTTGCCATCCTCAGCCTTGAGCCAGGCAATCAGCCCTTTGACGTCGTCGGCCGGCAGCGTTTTTTTCGCCACGATCCAGATCGGCGTGTCGGCAATCAGCGCCACCGGCGCCAGATCCTTCACCACATCGTAGTTGAGCTTCATGATCGCCGGATTGAACACGGCGGTCTGGGTATGGCCGATGCTCAGCGTATAGCCGTCAGGCGGCGAATGCGCGACGCGGCCGACGCCTATGCTGCCACCGGCGCCGCTGACATTCTCGATGATCACGGTCTGGCCGAGAGCCGCCTGCATGCGCTCGGCCAGGATGCGCGCGATCGTGTCGGTCGGTCCGCCCGCCGGATAGGGCACGACGATGGTGACGGTTCGCGACGGATAGGTGTCGGCGGCGGCAGCGGCCGCGCCGAGCGTAAGCAAAGTCAGCCCCAGCGCAACGAGCTTGCGCATATCGTTCCTCCCGCATTGGCGGCGAAGAATGAAACGCTATTCCGCCGCCGCTTTTTGTACGCCGCTTGCCTTGATCGCCGTCCACACCCGGCTCGGCGTTGCCGGCATGTCGATCTGTTCGATGCCGAGCGGCCGAAGCGCGTCGAGGATGGCGCTGATCACCGCCGGCGGCGCCCCGGTGGCGCCGGCCTCGCCGGCGCCCTTGATACCGAGCGGATTAGTGGTCGACGGCACCTCGGTCAGTTCCGAAAGCATGTCGGGGAAATCATCGGCACGCGGCATGACGTAATCCTGAAAGCTGCCGGTCAAGAGCTGGCCTTCGGGATCGAACACGATCGCTTCCATCAGCGCCTGGCCGACGCCCTGCGCGACGCCGCCGTGAATCTGGCCCTCGCACAGGAGCTTGTTCATCACCTTGCCGACATCGTCGACCGCGGCGTAGCGTACCAGCGCCACGACGCCGGTTTCCGGATCGATCTCGACCTCGCAGATGTGGCAGCCGTTCGGATAATTCGACGGCTCCGCTGAAAATGTGCCCGACGCTTCAAGCCCAAGCTCGAATTGCGGCGGCAGCATCATCGGCCGATGCAACGACATCGCAACAGCGGTCAATGGCAGCGCGCGATCGGTGCCGACAATGCGGAAACGGCCGTCCTTGAACTCGATGTCGCCGGCGGCCGCCTCCATCATCATCGCCGCCATCGGCTTGGCCTTCTCGATGATGGCGTCGGCGGCGCGTTTGAGCGCGTTGCCGCCGACATGCATGCTGCGCGAACCGTAGGTGCCGCGGCCGAACGGCACTTCGTCGGTGTCGCCCTGGATGAAGCGGATCGTGTCGATCGGCACGCCGAGCCATTCATGCACCATCTGCGAGTAGACGGTTTGGTGACCTTGGCCGTGCGAATGCGTGCCGGCAACGATGGTGACGGCGCCGCTCGGATCGAAACGGATAACCATCTTGTCGTTGAACACCGCGGCCTCTTCGAGGAAATAGCCGATGCCGCGGCCGCGCAGCTTGCCGTTCTTCTTGGATTCCGCAGCGCGCTTGGCGTAGCCGTTCCAGTCGGCAAGTTTCAGGCATTCGTCCATCACATGCATGAAGTCGCCGCTGTCGTAGGTCATGCCGGAATGAACGATCTTGTGCGGCATGGCGGACGCCGGGATGAAATTGCGCCGCCGGATCTCGATCGGATCGACGCCGATGACGCGCGCGGCGCGCTCGATCAATTGCTCGATCAGAAAGGTCGCTTCCGGCCGCCCGGCGCCGCGATAGGGCGCCATCGGCGAGGTATTGGTGAGTACGGCCTTGGCGGCGGCGTGCACGGCGGGAATATTGTAGACGCCGGGAGCGAGCTTGATGGCGAAAAGCGGCACGACGATTCCAGCCTCGAACACGTGCGAGCCCATCGCGTGCAGCGCGTTCACGCGCAGGCCGAGAATCTTTCCCTTGTCGTCGAACGCCAATTCCCCCGTCACCACCTGGTCGCGGCCATGGGCATCGCCGAGCAGCGCCTCGGATCGGGTCGATACCCATTTTACCGGACGGCCGCCGATCCGGCGTGACGCCCAGACCACGAGCGCATCCTCGGGATAGCCGCCGTTTTTCATGCCGAAGCCGCCGCCGACATCCGGCGAGACCACGCGCAGCTTCGTCTCGGTTATTTTCAGCACGTTGCCCGCCACGTGCTGGCGCGTGCCGTGCGGATTTTGCGTCGTCGAATAAAGCGTATAGCTCTCGCTGTCGGGATGATATTGGCCGATCGCCGCGCGCGGTTCGATGGTATTGGCGCTGACCCGGCTGTTGTAGAGTTTCAGCGTGACGACGTGCTTGGCATTGGCAAAGGCGGCGTCGACCGCATCCTTGTTGCCCATCATCAGCCCGACCGCGACATTGTTGGGAGCCTCGTCCCACACCGCGGGTGCGCCCGGCTTGACCGCATCCTCGATGTTGATGACAGCCGGCAGCGGCTCGTAATCGACCGCGACAAGCTCGGCGGCGTTTTTTGCTTGCACCAGGGTTTCCGCCACGACAAAAGCGACACGCTCACCCGCCGCGCGCACTTTGCCGATGGCGAGAATCGAGCGCAGCGTGCGGTAGCCCTTCGGGCCACCCATGTCCTCGGGCATGACCGGCGAGAAGGCGCCAAGCTTGTCGGCTTCGACGTCGGCGCCGGTGAGCACGGCAAGCACGCCGGGTGCGGCTTTCGCCTTTGCCGTATCGATACCTTTGATCCGGGCATGCGCATGCGGCGACATGACCACAACGCCGAAAGTCTGCAGCGGCAGATCGATGTCGTCGACGAAGCGGCCGCGGCCGGTGATGAAGCGAGGGTCCTCGAGCCGGGTGACCGGCTGGCCGATGCCGAATTTCTGCAGCTTTGTATCCACGATGCGCACCTGTTCTAGCCCGATCTGGGGGCAGCTCACTTATACGTGCGAATTGCGGCGCTGAGAATGCTCAAGCCGCAATCGCCTCGCGGCGTCGTGCCAGAACCGGATATTCGCGCTAATCTCGCCGAGGGGAGGGACACAAATGGTCCCAGATCAGGCGTCCTTCGACTATATCGTAATCGGCGCCGGTTCGGCCGGTTGCGTTCTCGCCAATCGGCTGACCGCGTCGGGGCGGCATCGCGTGCTCCTGCTCGAAGCCGGCGGCCCCGACCGCAATCTGTGGATTCATATTCCGCTCGGCTATGGCAAATTGTTCTCCAACCCCAAGGTGAACTGGCTATATTCGACCGAGCCCGAGCCCGAGCTCAACAACCGCAGAGTGATCCAGCCGCGCGGCAAGGTTTTGGGCGGGTCGAGTTCGATCAACGGACTGCTTTATATCCGCGGCCAGCACGAGGACTACGATCACTGGCGCCAGCTCGGCAATGCCGGCTGGTCGTTCAAGGATGTGCTGCCGTATTTCCGGCGGGCCGAAGATCAGGAACGCGGCGCAGACGACCTGCACGGCGCCGGCGGCCATCTGAAGGTCTCCGACGTCTGCGAGCCGCATCCGTTGTGCGAAGCCTTTATCGCGGCGGCGCAGCAATCGGGATTTCCGCGGAACGACGATTTCAACGGCCCGACGCAAGAGGGAGCGGGGTACTTCCAGTTGACCGCGCGAAACGGCCGCCGCTGGTCAACCGCCGTCGGTTATCTGAAAGAGGCGAAGCGGCGGCCCAATCTCGCGGTCGTGCCGAACGCGCTCGCCAGCCGCATCCTGTTTTCCGGCCGCCGCGCCACCGGCGTCGAATACCGCCAGGGCGCGACGACGCGGACCGCACACGCCAATGCCGAGGTCATCGTGTCCGGCGGCGCCTTCAACTCGCCGCAGTTGCTGCAGCTCTCCGGGCTCGGACCGGCAAAAATACTCGCCGACCTCGGCATCGCGGTGGCCGCCGAGATGCCCGGCGTCGGCGCCGATCTCCAGGATCACCTGCAGATCCGCATGCTCTACCGCTGCACCGAACCGATCACGGCAAACGAAGTGATCAACGACTGGCGTTACCGCTACGCCGCGGGCTTGCGCTACCTGCTGACGCGCAAGGGACTACTGACCATCGGCGCCGGCTATGCCGGCGCCTTCCTGCGCACCCGGCCGGAGCTAGAGACGCCGGACGTACAGTTCCATTTTCTGATTTTCTCCGCGGATGCCGCCGGCGCCGCACTGCATCCGTTCCCGGGCTTCATGGCCTCGGTGTGCCAGTTGCGGCCGGACAGCCGTGGCTTCGTCCGCGTCAAATCGAAGGATCCCGCGGTGCCGCCGGCGATCCAGCCGCGTTACCTTTCGGCGCGCACCGATTGCGACTGTATCGTCGACGGCATGAAGCTTCTGCGCCGCGTCATGAATCAGCCGGTGATGCAAAAATACATTGCGCAGGAGGGCGCGCCCGGCGCGCAATGCGTCAACGACGCCGATCTTCTCGCCTTCGCGCGCCAGACCGGCACCACGGTCTATCATCCGACCTCGACCTGCCGCATGGGCTCCGATCCGAACGCCGTGGTCGACGAGCTCTTGCGGGTGCGCGGCTTCGAGCGGCTTCGCGTCATCGACGCCTCGATCATGCCGACGGTGGTCTCCGGCAACACCAACGCCGCCGCCGTGATGATCGGCGAGAAGGGCGCGGATATGGTGCTGGAGGACGCTTAGCGCCGCCTCCGGTCTTAACCTGGATCAGCAAGAACAAAGACTTGCGCTAGCAAATGCGCAAGCGGCGGACGCTTAGATATTCCGGAACCGCTGCGAGCTTTTGAGCTTTTCCCGATCGATTTCGATCTTGGGGGCCGGACATGGTCGGTACTCACGGGGCGATCGCTGCTGCGGCGCCCGACAGATCAACGTGTCCGCTGTGCTTCCTGGTCGAGGAAGACGTCATATTCAGGCAGAACTTCGCCAGGCAGTTGCGTCAACACGACATTGACACCGTCGAGTTTTCGAACACTTCGAGATTCATGGGGATGGTCGATGAGCGAAGCCCCGATATCGTCTTCGTTAATCTCAACAGCACCGCGCCGCATGAGTGCGTTCGCGCGCTGTCGGCTCTCAAGGAGTGCAAATATTCCGGCGCCGTTCAATTGTTCGGTTCGTGCAATCCGAAACTGCTGGAAAGCTTGAATATCATCGGTGCGGATTGCTCATTGAGAATGCTGCCGCCGCTTACCAAGCCGATCGAATTTACGACCATTCACAAGATCGTTCTTGAGCAGAAGCTTTTCGCTCCGGTTGCCCTGTCGGATGAAATCTCTCTCGACGACGCCTTGGCGAAGAATCTTCTCAGCTTTCTTTACCAGCCGAAACTCGACCTCAAAACAAGAACGATGGTGGGCGTAGAACTGGTGGCGCGCGTTACCCATCCGGAACGCGGCTTGCTCACGCCCGACCGATTTCTAAAAGGCGCCAACGACGATGCTCTTCTCAAACTGTCGCGCGCGGCGCTGGTCGACGCCATAAAGGCGAGCGCGCATTTCCTGGCATTGGGCGTCAATTTACGGCCGGCAATAAACATCAGCGCCGACAACCTGCTGCGGCTGCCGGTGACGGAACTGGTGCAGGCGTGCCGTCCGGAACACAAGGATTGGCCCGGCCTTATCCTGGAAATACCCGAGCGGCAGATGCACCACAAAATCGATCTCCTGAAAGTCCATGCGCCCCGGTTACGGCAGTCAGGAGTTTCACTGGCTCTCGACAATTGCGGATTGGCGGCTCTGCGTCTTGATATCATGAACCAAATCGCAGTGGCCGAAATCAAAATAGATCTGACGCTTATCGAGGGCTGCGCAAGCGATCCGGGCGCTGCAAAGATTTGCAAGTCGGTGATACAAATCGCGCATAATTTTGGCGCCGAAGCGGTGGCGATTGGTATTTCCACCGAGGCGGACTTACGGAAGCTCCTGGATCTTGGCTGCGATACCGGGCAGGGATTTCTTCTGGGAAAGCCGGTTACTATGCAGCAAATGGACGCCTTGATTGCTGCTTTCCGAGGCGAAGCAGTATAAGGACTGCCGCGCTCGCGAGCCATTTGCCAGCAATGCAACGGCGCGGCGCTCTCGCTGCAACGATGTCTATGCCGGCACCCAGGCCGCGACGCGCACCGGGCTGCGCAGCGCCGCTGCGGCGCCGAGCAAAATGCCGGTCGCTGCAACAATCGACGGCACCGCCAAAGTCGACAGGCCGGTCAGGCCCTGGCCGATTGAGCAGCCGTAATCCAAGGCGCCGCCACAACCCATCAATGTCGCGCCGCCGATCGAGCGCAGCATGTGCCGGGTCGAGCTATAGCCCTCAAGCTCGAAGCTTCGCGTGACAAGTGCCGTGGCAAAGCTGCCGATCAGCACGCCGGCAACCACGACGATGCCGAAGTTCAGCGTCGAGCCCGTCGACAGCATCGCATATTGCAGCGTGTCGGCGATCGGAGCGACGAAAGTCATCGATGCCACCGGCGCCGGGTTGAACGGATCGGCGCCGATAAAGCCGGTGGCAAACCAGCCCGCCGGGATCAGCAGCCCGATCGCGAGGCCGGCCGCGATCTGGCCTCTGGCTTGCCGGAATGGTGCATGGGACAATGCAAATAGCAGCAGCATCCCGCTTGCCGCGGCGACCGCGAGGAAGCGCGCAACTGAGTCGCTCGCGGTGACGCCTGAAAGCAAAGCCGGCACCGAAATATCATGCAGCGTGGTCTGCGACCAATGCAGCACCGCAATGCGCGCCGGAGCGATCAGGCCCTTCAAAGTGATTTCCGCCGTGACGCCGACCGTCGCGACCACGACCAGCGAACGCAGATTACCGCGGCCGAGCAGCACCAAAGCGCGCGACGCGCAAGCATTCGCAGCCACCATGCCGTAGCCGAACATCACGCCGCCAAACAGCATCAGCGGCACCGAGAATGAGGGCTGCAAATAGATCGACTGGCCGAGATCGACGAGGCCGCGCGCCGCCAGCAATTGCGTGCCGGCAATGGCCACCGCCAGCGCCAAGGCAAAAGTGCGGACCAGCCGGCCGTCACGCTCCGTCCACCAATTGCGCAGGCCGCTGGTGAGACAAAAACCGGAGAGGAGACCGACCGCGCCAAAGACGAGGCCGATCAGGAGACCGGCAAGAAGGACAATGCTGGAGATGGGAGACACGGAAACACCCTGCGCCGCGTACCGAGGCTGGGCCAAAAAAATGGAGTATTAGGGCCCAAGTTTCAATGAGTTGGCCCAAGCGCTGGCGCAATAAAAATGTCTTGCTGGAGGCGGGGCAGCGAAAGAGACGAATATTCTCTGGTGCAAGCGGATGCTGAAAGATGCCTCCACGGGACTTGCGCCGAACGCGGTCAGGCGAGCCGGCGCTGGTCCTGCGTCGCGTCTCCAAAACGATCACGCCCAGCAAAATGCCGGAGCGCCGATCGGTTCAAAATGAATGGATGACGCGCCGGGATTGAACGCGGACTAGATCGGCTTGGTGTAGCCCAGCGGATAAAATTTGCGCCGGTTCTTCGCTTTGGTCGGGACCGAATTACAGCCGTTGCCGCCGCACACGATCGCCGCTTCGCGAAGCAGAGGGGTTGCCGGATGAGTAGCGCCGACAGCCGATACCGTAGGGGCAGTAGCCGCTTCGGCCCGGCCGGCGAGCATGGCGCCCGACAGGATTGTTGCCGTAGCGAGCGCCGTAAGAAATGTCTTGCGCATGCGTGTCCTCCGTGGCGTTCGCCCCTGTCTCGCTCGTAAGTGTTTATGGTGAATGAAGCGTTAACGGCACGTTGCGCCGGTCTTTAAGCGGGTGCATCATCTGGAAAAATCCCGCGCACAGACGCGATCCGCAAAGAAGCGATTTCCAGGGAGCGGTTTTCATGCACGACATCGTCATTCGCGGCGGCACCATCGTTGATGGCACCGGGACGGCATCCTTCTCAGGCGACGTCGCCATCACCGGCGGCCGCATCGCCGCCGTCGGCGGCAAGCAGGGACCGGCACGGCGCGATATCGACGCCGACGGGCTTCTGGTCACGCCGGGCTGGGTTGACGTGCACACCCATTATGACGGCCAAGCGATGTGGGATCCGCTGCTGGCGCCGTCATGCTGGCACGGCGTCACCACGGTGATGTTCGGCAATTGCGGCGTCGGCTTTGCGCCGGTGAAAAAGGAACATCGCGGCGCGCTGATGGATTTGATGGAAGGCGTCGAGGAGATTCCCAATCCGGTGCTCGCCGCCGGCCTGACCTGGGAGTGGGAAAGCTTTCCGCAATTCATGGATGCGCTGGAGCGCCGCGAGCGCGCCATCGATATCTGCGCGCAGGCCGCGCACCTGCCGACCCGCGTCTATGTGATGGACGACCGCGCGGTGCGGCGCGAAGCCGCCACTCCCGACGACATCGCTGCCATGCGCAAGCTCACCATCGAGGCGCTGCAATCCGGCGCTTTCGGCTTCACCACCTCGCGCACCGATTCGCACAAGACGCCGGACGGCGAACTTGTGGCATCGCGCGACGCCGACGACCACGAATTGCTCGGCATCGGCTCGGCGCTTGGCGTCACCGGCAGCGGCGCGTTCGGCATGAATTCGGATTTCGACGACGAGGAATTTGAGCTGCGCTGGATGCGCAAGCTCGCCAAGGATACCGGCCGCCCGATCTGGTTTTTGCTCACCGACCGCTACGAGGATCCGCAGCGCTGGCGCCGCCTGATCAAGGCGGTGCACGAGATGCGCGCGCAGGGCCTGCCGATTACCGCGCAGATGGCCGGCCGGCCGATCGGCGTAATGATGGGCATCGGCACTGCGCTCAATCCTTTTACTGTTCGCCCGAGCTACAAGAGGCTCGAAAGCCTGCCGATCGAAGAGCAGCGCCGGCGGCTGCGCGATCCCGACGTGCGGCGGCAAATCCTTGCCGAAAAACCCTCGGACGCCGAGGTCGCCAAGCTGGCGCAATTCCGCCAGGCCGTCACCAGCAAATGGGAACGCTTTTATACGATGGGCAATCCGCCGGATTACGAGCCGGCGCCGGAGAAAAGCGTCGCCGCGATTGCGGCCCGCACCGGACGGCCGCCGGACGAAGTGGCCTACGACTACATCACCGGCGCCGACGGCCAGTACCTTTATTTTCCGGTGGTCAACTATGTCACCGGCGATCACGCGCCGATCTATGAAATGCTCAACGATCCGGCGTGCCTCCTCGGCTTGAGCGACGGCGGCGCGCATTGCACTTCGATCGTCGATGCCGGCGTACCAACCTTCATGCTGATGCATTGGGGCCGCGACAGAAGCCGCGGGCCAAAGCTGCCGCTCGAACATCTGGTCAAGCGCCAGACCAGCGAAACGGCCGATTTCTTCGGCCTGTCGAACCGCGGCCGGCTTGCGCCCGGACTGCGCGCCGATGTCAATCTGATCGATTTCGAAAATCTGCAAGTGCAGAAGCCCGAGCTGGTTCACGACATGCCGGCGCAGGGGCGGCGCTTCGTGCAGCGCGTCGCGGGCTATGAAGCGACCCTGGTCGCCGGCGAGCCGATCTTCCAGCGCGGCGAGCATACCGGTGCCATGCCGGGCCGGCTGGTGCGCGCCGGCCAGATCGGCGCGCGCCTCGCTGCGGAGTAATCCCGCAGGCCGAGTTGAATGCAGCGAAATCCGGGAAAGCTGCGATGCCTTTCATTCGTCATTCCCGGACTTGACCGGGCAATCTATTTGGCTTTGCCGCGCGTTCGGCGAGTCAGCATGGACCGTCACGCACGCGCCAGCTTGCGCTTTTGTGCGGGCCGGTCGATGCTCGCGCAAAATTCACTGGGGAAACGCATGCTGCACAATCCCGGCGCGACCGAGCGCCTTGCCCGGCTGGCGGCCGATACGCGGTGGGACGATCTGCCGGCGCCGGTGGTGCATCAGGCCAAGCGCTCCTTCCTTAATTTCTTCGCTGTGGCGCTGACCGGCTACCGCAACGAAACCATCGAGACCGCGCTCGCCGCGCTCGCCGATTTCTCCGGCGGCAAGCAGGCGGCGATCATCGGCCGGCGCGAGCATATCGACGCGCTCAATGCGGCGTTCCTCAATGCCGCCGGCGCCAACGTGCTCGACTTCTGCGACACCCATGTGCCGACGGCGATCCATCCGACCGCGCCGCTTCTGCCGGCGCTTCTCGCGCTCGCCGAACTGCGGCCGGTGAGCGGCCGCGATCTCATCCTCGCTTTCGTGCTTGGCCAGGAAGTGGAATGCCGCGTCGGGCTGGCGATGTCGCCCAGCCACTACAACAGAGGCTGGCACATCACCGCGACCTGCGGCGCGTTCGGCGCCGCCGCCGGCAGCGGCAAGCTGTTGGGGCTGAGGACCGAGCAAATGGTGTGGGCGCTCGGCAGCGCGGCGACACAGGCCGCCGGCCTGTGCGAATGTCTCGGCACGCCGGCAAAAAGCGTCGGCGTCGGCAATGCTGCGCGCAACGGGCTCCTCGCTGCGCTCTTGGCGGCAAAGGACTTTGCCGGACCCGCGGAGCCGCTCACCGGCAGCCAGGGTTATTACAACGCGCTCAATGAAACGGTGGATCTCTCCGCACTCACCGACGGTCTTGGCGCGACCTGGGAGATCATCAAGACCTCCTACAAGCCTTACCCCTGCGGCTTCGTGCTTCATCCGGTGCTCGATTGCGTGCTCGACTGGCGGCGCGACAATCCCGCAGCCGTGGTGGAGAGGGTCAAGGTCACCGGCAATCCGCTGCTCGGTGTGCGCGCCGACCGGCCGAACATCACCACCAGCGCCCAATCGCAGGTCAGCGTGCAGCACGCGGTCGCCGCCGCCTTGATCACCGGCAAAGCCGGCGTCGCGCAATTCGCGGCTCCTTGCGTGAACGATCCGCACATCCAGGCGCTGCGCGGCAAGGTCGAATTGATCCGCGACGCGAGCTTCGCCACCATCGCTGCCGCGGTCGAGATCGTTACCGCCGACGGCAAACTGCACAGGCTGTCGCAGACGGCGGCGCGCGGCAGCGATGCCAATCCGATGAGCGATCGGGACCTCGTAGACAAGCTGCGCACCGCGGCGGCGGACTGGAATCCGCGCCACGATATTGCGCCGCTGATCGAAGCAATCTGGGCCGTGGAAGACAGTTCAGACGTGTCGAAGCTCGCGGCGCTCACCGTGCCGCGCGCGTGACTTTGCCGAAGGTGGGCGTTAACCGGCGGGTACGATCCATGAAGGTCTACCAAGGCAAGCGTACCATCGACGGCCTGGTGGTCACCGTGGACGGCCGGCCGCTCGCCGAGCATTACGAGGTCAAGCGTTTTACGCGGTTCGGCTTCGAATGGACCTATGAAGGCGAAAGCCCCCGCCAGCTCGCGCTGGCGATCCTGGCCGATTATCTCGGCGACAATGCCCGTGCTATCGCGCTCTCCGATCCGTTCATGCGGCAAATCGTTGCTAATCTCGACAACGATTGGCAACTGACCGGCGCCGAGGTCGATGCCGCCATCGGCGGCCTGGAGGGGAGGTAAGCTCCGCCACGCGGTTCAAAACGGCCATCGGGAATGCTAGGCTTGCGGCAAAGCAGAAACGACAGGTTGGGAAGCGCGCAACGGCAGGTCGTCATGATTACGCAACGGCAGATCGATTTTCGCAACGAATACCGGTCGCGCATCGTCGGCTGGTACAACGGCTATTTTCACATCGCGCTGATCTACGCGATGGGCGCGGCCGTCCTTTACATCTACATCTCGCATATTCACAACGTGACCTGGCTCGAATGGCTGACGATCCCGTTGACCTTCGTCTTCACCAACATTTTCGAGTGGTCCGTGCATAAATTCATCATGCACCGGCCGGTGAACATCAAAGGCCTGCGCGCGATCTACGAGCGCCACACGCTCAATCACCATCAGTTCTTCAGCGACAACGAGATGCGGTTTCGTGACGACAAGGACTGGCGGGTCACCGTGTTTCCACCCTACGCACTGGTCGTGTTCACGCTGATGTCGATCCCGCCGGCCGCAGTCCTCGGCCTGGTGTTTTCGGCGAATGTCGGCTGGCTGTTCATGTGCGTCACCACCGGCATGTATCTGATCTATGAGTTCATGCATTTCTGCTGCCATGTCGACGAGGGCGCTTTCGTGCGGCATTGCCCTTTCGTCAATACGCTGCGCCGTCATCACACCGCGCACCACAATGCGCGGCTGATGATGGAGGTGAACATGAATTTGACCTTCCCGATCGCTGATTGGGTCTTCGGTACTTCCGACCTCGATCGCGGATTGCTTGGCCATGTATTCAACGGCTATTCGACGCGCCATCTGAAAAGCCGGTTGCGCGCGCGGCCGAACGGGCCGCAACAGGCGGCCACCACGCCGGTCGGGCTCAATTGAGCGAATAAGCGCGCCGGGAAAGTGTCGTAATGCCCACCGATGTCAAAGCTGCGGTTTCAGTCGTCGTGATCGTGGTCACGCTCGGGCTGGTATGGTGGAGCGGCTCGCCGATCCGGCCGGATTTCGACAAATTCGTTCTCTTTACCGCCGTCTTCTTTGTCGTCGCGATGTGGATTTTTCCGGAAGCGGGCGGGAAGAAGGGCGGCAACAAGAGTAATGGCAAGGTTGCGTGAGAGGCGGGGACGGGATTCGATGAATAATGTGGTCAACAGCAAGCGCGTTTTCTGTGTGCAGCCGCACCGGCCGATAGGCTTTGGCGAGATGCTCGGCAAGCGCGGCGACATCCGCCTCGACATGCTGGAGCAGAAGAGCCCCGATGCCACTGCGCTGGAGGTCCTCTCGGCGGCGCACGCCTATCAGATGAGTTCCGCGCGTGACGAATTGGCGCCGCACTACCACGCCCGCACCGAACTCCTCGGCAGGTCACCGAACCTCCTGATCGTTTCGACCAACGGCGCCGGCTACGACACCGTGGACATCAAGGCCTGCACCGCGCGTGGCGTGCTGGTCGTCAATCAGTCCGGCGGCAATGCCGAGGCGGTTGCCGAACACGTGCTCGGCATGATGCTGTGCCTGATCAAGCGCGTGCCGCAGTCGGACCGCGCCTTGCGTGACGGCACGCTGAAGAACCGCAATGATTATACCGGCGGTGAGGCGTTCGGGCGAACCATCGGCATCGTCGGCCTCGGCAATGTCGGCCGTCGCGTCGCCGAACTTGCCGGCATCCTGTTCAAGATGAAGGTGCTGGCCTACGATCCTTACCTCGAGGCCGACGCGGTGAAATCCCGCGGCGCGGAAAAGGTCGGGCTCGAGGAACTCTTGGCGCGCTCCGACTTCGTCTCGATCAATTGCCCGCTGACGCCGCAATCGCGCAATCTCATCGGCGCGCGCGAATTCGCGCTGATGCAGCCGACTGCCTATTTCATCACGACGGCGCGTGGTTCCATTCACGACGAGGCGGCGCTGGAACGGGCGCTGCACGACGGCAAGATCGCCGGCGCCGGGCTCGATGTCTGGGAAAAGGAGCCGCCGCCGGCCAGTCATCCGCTGATGAAATACGACAACGTGATGGTCACGCCGCATATGGCGGGCGTGACCAAAGAGGCGCGCATCAGGATGGGGCAGATCGCCGCCGAGCAGATGCTCGATGCGCTCGACGGCAGACCGGTGCCGCGTATCATCAATCCGCAGGTCTGGCCGGATTACGCCAAGCGGTTCGAGAAGGCGTTCGGTTTCGCGCCGGCGCCGCCACCGGATGAGCCGAACTGGCACGCGGCGGAAACGCATGGCGATGAGGCGTAGCGGGCTCGAGGAAAACTTTACCCCGTATATTCCAGAATATGCATGCCCTGGCCCCAGCGGTCGATCAAATAGAGCCGGCCGTCGTCGTCGGCCCCGATGTCATTTGACTGGATGCCGGGCGCGCCTTCCGGCGTTTCCGGCACGTAATAGCCGACCTCCTTCGGATGCAGCGGATCGCTGACGTTGATCGCGCGCAGCCCGGCATTGAAATAAGTGAGAAACACGATGTCCTTCCACGGCCCCTCGGCCGGCAGGTTTTCCAGGATATTGTGGGCGCCAAAGCGCCCGGGCCGGTCGTAGTATTTCTCGCGATCGGGCATATAAGTCGCGATCGGTACCGGGTTCGATTCGTCGCGCGCATCGATCACCCACATGAACTGCGCGTCCCAGTATTTCTGCTTGGCGCGCGCTTCGTCAGTGACGATGAGATAAGGGCGGTCGCCGATCGGCCAGCAGGTGTGGTTCGAGCCGGGGAACGGCGGCGACCATTTGATATGGCCGACAAGCTTCATATCGCGCAGATCGCTGCAGTCGATGATCGCCATGCCGCCGCCCCACCAGGCGCAATACATGCGGTTGCCGCGGATCATCGGCGGACCGTGCAGCGTGGTGGCTTCCTCGGCCGGATGCGGGTCGTCGCCGACTTCCTCTGAGTCAGTCTTCATCCAGGGCAGGCCCCAGATGCTGACCACTTCGGGTTTCAGCGGGTCGGAAATATCGAGCGTCCAGATCACGCGCTTGGTCCAGCCCGGCGCATCGTTCGGCATGAAAGCAAGCTTGCGCTTGAGGTCGACGCCGAAGCGGTGCGGACCGGAGCCGGGCATGTCATAAAAACCGATCGGCTTCGGCGCCGATGGCGTCGATATATCGAAAATGAAAAACCCGGCGCGCGCATTCTTGCCCTTGTCGCCGGCCAGTCGCTCTGAATTCACATAGAGCAGATCGTCGCCGACGATGCGCAGCTTATGGCAATGGATGCCGGGCGGGGCGCGGAATTCGCCGACCTTGTGCGGTTTCTTGGGATCGCGCACGTCGTGCACGGTGAATCCCTCCGGGCCGTTAAAGCTCGAACCGCCGACCGCGCCGACATAGGCATGGCCCTTGTGAATCTGCACCAGAGAGCCGCCACCCCACGCCGCCGACGCGTCGTGACCGATGAGACGGAAGTTTTTTGCTTCTTCTGGGTAGGTGGCGGGCATTGTCACTCCTTGTTCACAAGCTTCATGGCTTGATCATAGTACGACAGGTCGATGTAGTGCGCCGGATCGGCCGACATTTTGCTGCCGTTGCCGCTTTCGACCTCGGCGCGCAACGCCAGCACGTTCTTGAAACCGGCCATGTCGAACTTGGCGTCACGCGCAAAGCCGAAGCCGGGCTCCGCCATCAGCGCAGAAACTCTTGGCGGCGATGTCTTGCGGCAGCTTGAATTTGTCGACCAGGATGGCGACGGCGGCGGCGCGATTGGCCGGATCGAGCGACCAGCGCAAGGCTTCGACATAGGCCGCCAGATAATTGACGAGCGTCGCGGCGTGGTCGCGCGCCCAGGCACGCTGCACGAAATCGCCGCCGGCCTGATAGGGGCCGAGGAGATCGGTGGTGCGGCCGAGGCTGTGCATGCCTTTGGCCGCGGCTTCCAGCGAGAACGGCAGGTTGAGGATGGCGCCGGCATTGTTGTGGTCGGCAAACAGCGCGTGCAGGCGAAACGAGCCGTTGCCGACCGGATTGAGCGTATAATCCTGTCCGGCGGTGAGGCCGTGTTCGAGCAGGATTTTCTTTGCCTGCAGCGCATAGGCAGTATTGACCGCATCGACGACGATGGCGTGGCCGCGGACATCGGCAAAGCTCTTGATGCCGTTCTGCACGTAGAATTCGTTGGTGCCGCTGTCGCCGCCGCCGACGATCACGACATCGTCCTTGCCGCCATCGATCATCGCCACCGCATTATCGACCGCCGAATGGACGATATCGGTCGTACCGCTCGATAGCGCCGCCCGCTGGCTCGCCGAGCCTTTGGTGAATTGCAGTTCGACGTTCAGACCGTGGCGGGCGAAATAGCCCTGGTCCACCGCGACATAGAACGGGAGCGCCCGGGAGTTCGGAAACGTGTTGACGCGAAGTAGCGTTGGTTCGGCCGCGCCCGCCAGAATGGCAAAACCGCAAAGCCCGCACGCCAGGACAATCACGCGACCGAGCATTTTTCCTCCGTGGCGCTGATTTTGCTTTCTTGTCATCATCCGCGAATGCGGACGGTCCAGTAATCACGGCTGAAGGCGCCTATTCAAGCCCCACCGGCGCTTACCGGCTGCCCCGCTTGCGCGGGGCAGGGCACCATGAGAGGTTTGCGGTCTTGGCCGATAGCATCCAGTCTTTACAGACCGCTACCGCCGCGCCCGACGAGCTGTTCGGCCATCCGCGCGGGCTCACCTTCCTGTTCACGACCGAGATGTGGGAGCGCTTCTCTTATTACGGGATGCGTTCGCTCCTCGTCCTCTACACGACGAAATATCTGCTGCTGGCCGATCATTCCGGCAACGTCATCGGTCTCCTCGCCCTCAAGCGCGGACTGGAGACCTTGTTCGGGCCGCTCGACGTGCAGCCGCTGTCGTCGCAGATCTGGGGGCTTTATACCGGGCTCGTCTATTTCACGCCGATTTTCGGCGGGCTTCTTGCCGACCGCGTGCTTGGCCGGCGTCACACCGTCGTCGTCGGCGCGGTGCTGATGGCAATCGGCCATTTCATGATGGCGGTCGAGCAGCTTTTTCTGTTCGCGCTGTTGGCGCTGATCCTCGGCTCGGGCTGTTTTAAGCCCAACATCTCGACCCAGGTCGGCGGCCTCTATGCGCCCGGCGATCACCGCCGCGACCGCGCCTATTCCATCTTCTATGTCGGTATCAATGTCGGCGCGTTCCTGGCGCCGCTGGTCTGCGGCACGCTCGGCGAGGAGGCCGGCTGGCACTACGGCTTCGCCGCCGCCGGCGTCGGCATGTGCATCGGGTTGTGCATATATCTTTTCGCGCTGCCGCATCTGCCGCAAGACGCCCCCTTCCAACCCTCCGCGGCTTACGGGGGAGGGAAGGGTGAGGGCGAGGCCGCCAAGGCCGGAGATCACGCGCTCGATCGCAACGAATGGCGCGCCGTGATCGCGCTCCTCGTTCTGTTCGTGCCCAATACATTGTTCTGGGCGACCTTCGAGCAGATGGGCAATACGATTATCCTGTGGGCCGACGCCAATACCGATCGCACCGTGGCGCTGTTCGGCTTGAGCGCGCAGATCCCGACCACCTGGTTCCTGGCCTTCGATCCGTTCATGATTTTTGCCTTCACGCCGTTCATCGTCGCGCTATGGGCGTGGCAGGCCGGGCGTGGAACCGAGCCGTCCACCGTGACCAAGATGGCGATCGGCTGCTTCGGCGTGACCATCGCTTATCTGATCATGACAACGGCGGCGCTCCAGGCCGGCGCGGGACAAGCGAGCTGGCTGTGGCTGTTCGGCTTTTTCGTCGTCATTACTTTGGGCGAGCTTTATCTGTCACCGGTCGGTCTCTCGCTCGTCACCAAGGTTGCGCCGGTACGCATCCTCTCGATGATGATGGGCGTGTGGCTGGCGACGAGTTTTACTGGCGGCTTTCTCGCCGGATTAATCGGCAGCTATTGGAGCCGGATGGCGAAGCCGGAATTCTTCCTCATGGTGGCATCGATCGCCGCGCTTGCCGGTCTGATGATCCTTGCCTGCCGGCGGCCGCTGCGCGGCTTTTTGCGGGAGTAACCATTCGGGATCGAGCCTGATATAGACGTACGGCATGAGTGAACTCCGCGACTGGCTGCGCAGCAACGGACTCGAGCAATACGCCGACGCGTTTGAGGCAAGCGATATCGGTATCGATATCCTGCCGGACCTGAGCGAAAGCGACCTTGAAGGCCTCGGCGTATCGCTCGGCAATCGCCGCCGCCTGTTGAAGGCCATCGCCGCGAGCGGCGTGGAACCCGCACCGCCGAAGTCACCCGAAACCGAAGCCGCTGCGCCAGAGCCGCCGGAGGCTAAAGCCGCAGCGACATCCGGCGACGCCGAACGTCGTCAGGTCACGGTGGTGTTTGCCGACATGGTCGGGTCCACGGCGCTGTCGGGCAAGGTCGATCCCGAATTGCTGGGGGGCTTGCTCCGGCGTTACCAGGACGCCGCGGCCGGGGCGATCGGGCGGTTCGGTGGCTTCGTCGCCAAATTCATGGGCGACGGCGTTTTGGCCTATTTCGGCTATCCACGGGCCTTCGAGGATGCCGCCGAACGCGCCGTGCGGGCAGCAATCGGCATCCTGGAAGAGGTCCGCGACATCGCGCTTCCCGACGGATCGAAAATCCAGGCACGGATCGGCATCGCCACCGGACTGGTCGTCGTCGGCGAAATCATCGGCGCTGGCACCGCGCAGGAGCGTACCATCGTCGGCGAGACCCCCAATCTTGCCGCCCGGCTCCAGGCGCTCGCCGCACCTGACACTATCCTTATCAGCGAGACGACGCAGAACTTGCTGGGCGGGTTGTTCGATCTCGAAGGCGCCGGCGAACACGTCTTGAAGGGATTTTCGCGGCCGATGCCGGCGTGGCGGGTGCGCGGCGAAGCATCGATCGAAAGCCGCTTTGCCGCGAGCCGCGCCGGCGCCACGCTGCCGCTCGTCGGCCGTGTCCACGAGATGGGCCTGCTCAGCGATCGCTGGCGTTTGGCGCGCTCGGGTGAAGGCCAGATCGTCACGGTGATCGGCGAATCCGGGATCGGCAAATCGCGAATCCTCGAAGCCTTGCAGGACGCGATCGGCGGCGAACCGCATGCCCGCATTCATTTGCAATGTTCGCCGCATCACATCGACAGCGCGCTGTATCCGGTGATCCAGGATATTTCCCGCACCGCAGGCTTCGTCGCGAGCGATCCGGCCGGTGTGCGAATCGAGAAGCTCGCCACGCTATTCTCGCAGCGCGCAGCGTCGGACGGGACGGCGGTTCCGTTGCTGGCGGAACTTTTCGCGATTGCGAATCCGGCTGCGGTTCCGCTGGCGCTGACCCCGGCGCAGCGCAAAGCGGCGACGCTTGCTCTCCTGGTCGATGAGATCGTTCGCCTTGGCGAAGCCAAGCCCATGCTTCTCATCGTCGAAGACGCCCATTGGATCGATGCAACGACGCTCGAATTGATGACACGCATCTCCGACCGCATAGGGCAGGCGAATGTGCTGGTCGTGGTGACGGCACGGCCGGAGTTCGTTCCGCCGTGGCAAGCCCGTCCGCATTCGACGCTGCTCACGCTGGGGCGTCTCGGCCGTGCCGAATGCGTGCAGTTGGTCGCGGACGTTGCAACCTCGCATGGCCTGTCCGCGGAGACGGTCGCCGCGATCATCGCCAAGACCGACGGCGTTCCGCTGTTCGTTGAAGAACTGACCAAAAGCGTCATCGAATTGGCCGGCGACGACGGCGCTACGGTGCCGGCGACGCTGAAGGATTCGTTGATGGCGCGGCTCGACCGGCTCGGCGAGGCACGTGAAGTGGCGCAGATTGCCTCCGTCATCGGCCGGCAGTTCGCTTTCGCGCTGCTTCGCGCCGTCACCGCGGGCGACGGCAGGGATGTCGAGGCCGCTCTGGACAAGCTGGTCGCTGCGGGCATCGTCTTTCCCGAAGGCCGCGGCGCGGAAGGAAATTTCAGCTTCAAGCATGCGCTGACCCGCGACGCCGCCTATGAAAGCTTGTTGTTGAGCAGACGGCGCGACTGGCACGGGCGCATTGCGCGCACGCTCGAACAGCGTTTCGCTGCACTGGCGGAGGCCGAGCCCGATCTGTTGGCCTATCATTTCGGCGAGGCGGGACTCGGCGACAAAGCTTGCGAATACCGCATGCGCGCCGGCGATCGGGCGGTGAACCGTTGGGCTTACCCCGAAGCCATCGCGCATTACTCGGCTGGTCTTAAGAACGCCGACGGCTTGCCGGAGCTGGAAGATCGGGCGCGCCGGCAACTGGAGTTTTTGCTTAAGCTTGGTCCAGCATTGATGGTGGTGCACGGCATGCAAAGTGCCGAAGCCGAGGACGCTTATCGGCGCGCCGATGAGATTGGCGCCGCATTGGGCGACGCCGCGGCCACGTTTAGCGCCAAGTGGGGGCTATGGCTCAACGCTAATCTCAGGCGCAAAACCGCTTTGGCGCGAGTCCGGGCCGACGAACTCGTGACGCTCGCGCAGCGCTCCGGTGACGGCGATCTGTTGCTCGAAGCCCACCATTGCCAATGGTCGACAGCCTTTTTCCGCGGCGATGTTGCGGCATCTTTAAATTCCAGCAAGATCGGGATTGCGACTTACGACATGGCCCGCCACCGTCATCTCGGCCACGCTTTCGGCGGCCACGATCCCGGCGTTTGCGCCCATGCCCAGTGTGCCATCGCCATGCAGATGTCCGGCGACCGGGACGGCGCGGCAGACAGTATTGCGAGGACGCTTGCGCTCGCCGAAACGCTCGATCATCCGAGCAGCCTCGCCCACGGGCTCCACAATATCGGAAACACCTATCAGCTCATCGCCGATCGCGACGCCACCTTTGCCGCCGCGCGCCGCGCCGCGGTGCTGGCGGAAAAATTTAGCCTATTGCCATGGCGCGCGAGCAGCTTGCTGCTGATGGGCTGGGCGACCGCGATCGGCCCCGGCGTCGCCGATGCGGCGCGGCTGATCGACGCCGAAATCGACAAGGCGACAGCCGCGGGTCCGGTGCCGCAATATTATCTGGGATTGGCTGCCGAGGTGCTGCTCTCCGCCGGCCGGCCGGCTGATGGTCTTGCGCATCTTGATCGCGCGATAGCCGCGATCGACGAACCGGGAGTCGGTTTTTATCTGCCTGAAATCTATCGGCTACGCGGCGAATGCCTTTTGGCGCTAGACCGCGACAACAAGGCCAAGGCGCGGCGCGCCTTTACGCTGGCCCGCGACATAGCGAGGCAGCAGGGCGCGGTGATATCGGAGCACCGCGCCGGGCAATCGCTCGCCGAATTGGGCCGCTGACCGCGGCCCTCGTTGTGAGCTTAATGCATCGCCGCCGCGGCGGGGGCCGCCGCGGGGCTTTCCATGTGGGCGATGTTCGATTTCACCGCCTTCTGCACCTTCTCGAAGGCGCGGACTTCGATCTGCCGCACGCGCTCGCGCGACACGCCGAACTCGTCGGCAAGCTCTTCCAGCGTCACCGGGTCGTCGGCGAGCCGGCGCGCTTCGAAGATCCGCCGTTCGCGTTCATTGAGCACCGAAAGCGCTTCGCCAAGCGCCTTGTGGCGGTTGTCCGACTGCTCGCTCTCGGCGAGCCGGCTCTCCTGGCTGACCTGGTCGTCGACCAGCCAGTCCATCCACTCGCCGGAATCGCCGTCCTCGCGGATCGGCGCGTTGAGCGAGGCGTCGCCGCCAAGCCTCCGGTTCATGTCGATGACGTCCTGCTCGGTGACGCCCAGCCGCTTGGCGATCAGTTTGACCTGATCCGGCCGCATATCGCCTTCCTCAAGCGCCGAGATGCGGCTCTTCGCCTTGCGCAGGTTGAAGAACAGCTTCTTCTGGTTGGCGGTGGTGCCCATTTTCACGAGCGACCACGAGCGCAGGATGTATTCCTGGATCGCAGCCTTGATCCACCACATGGCGTAGGTGGCGAGACGAAATCCCTTGTCGGGCTCGAAGCGCTTCACCGCCTGCATCAGGCCGACATTGCCCTCGGAAATCACTTCCGAGATCGGCAGCCCATAGCCGCGATAGCCCATGGCGATCTTGGCGACGAGCCGCAAATGGCTGGTGACGAGCCGATGCGCGGCCTCGCGGTCGCCGTGCTCGCGCCAGCTCTTGGCCAGCATGAATTCTTCCTGCGGCTCCAGCATCGGGAACCGCCTGATTTCTTCCAGATACCGGGTAAGACCGGTTTCGCCCGACAAAACGGGCAGTGCTGCAGTCTGGGCCATTTTAGCGCCCTCCATCATCTGTTGCCCCCGCAAAGGCGCGGCGGGCGAATGGTGCCGCCGCTCCCCGAGCCGACGGCGCCAGTTTCCTTATCTCGCACCCGCAACATACACGGTCGAATCAGGCCGGCGAAAGAGAGGCGGCATCAATTCGGCGCGACGCCACCTTGATTTCGGTCAAGCGGTCGTGAAAAGCCGCAAAATCGGTAAATCCTTACTTATCGCCGGTCGGCTTTGCGCTGGTTGCGTCCCGACCGCCGGCCAGCGCCTGACGCAAACGGGCGAGATCGTGCGGCAGTTCCGAACGGAACCGCAGGATTTCGCCGCTGTTGGGGTGTTTGACCGACAGTATATGGGCATGCAGCGCCTGTCTGCCAAGACCGGCCAGCGCGGATCGGGCGTCCTGCGGCAAAAGCGCCGATTTGGTGCGAAACCCGGCCCCATAGGTCTCGTCCCCGAGCAAAGGATGGCCGATCGAGGCCAAATGGACCCGAATCTGGTGGGTCCGGCCGGTTTCGAGCCGGCAGGCAAGCAGGCTTGCCACCGGCTGGTCGGTCTTTTTGGTCTTGGCGGTCGTTTTGGCCGGGTAGCGCTCCAGCACCTGCCAATGGGTTATCGCCTCGCGGCCGCCTTTGCCCTCCTGGCGCACCGCCATGCGGTCGCGCGCTTTGGGATCGCGATCGAGCGGCCGGTCGATGGTCCCATGCGGTCGCTCCGGAGCGCCCCAGACCAGGGCGAGGTAGCCCCGTTCGAAGTCCTGGTCGCTGCGGCCGTGATCGGCAAATTGCGCCGCCAATTTGCGGTGTGCACGATCGGTCTTGGCCACCACCATCAGCCCGGTGGTGTCCTTGTCGAGCCGGTGCACGATGCCGGGCCGCCGCTCGCCGCCGATGCCGGACAGGCTGTCGCCGCAATGCGCGATCAGCGCGTTGACCAGCGTCCCGGTCCAATTGCCGGCGGCCGGATGAACGACGAGGTTTTTCGGCTTGTCGATGACGATGATGTCGTCGTCTTCGTAAACGACATTGAGCGGAATAGGCTCGGGTTTCGGCTTGGCCGGCTCGGGCGCTGGCACGTCGATGACGATCGCCCCGCCGGAATTGACGCGGTGGCTCGGATCGCGGATCGTCTTGCCATCGAGAACGACCGCGCCGGCCTCGATCAAGGCCTTGAGCCGCGACCGCGATAATGCGGCAACGGGGTTGGTGGTTTGGCTGGTGGCTTGGCTGGTGGCTTGGTCGGCGGTCTGTTCGGCAAAATGGCGGGCGAGCACGCGGTCGAGCCGCTCGCCGGCGTCTTCGGCGGTAACAAGCACCGATGTCTGTGTCGCAGTAACGGTCATGGTTCAACAATCCGATAGCCAACTAGCCGACAAACAACCGGCCGATAGCCCGCCTGAAGCTCTGGCGCCGACGCTCGCCCGGGTGCGGCTCCTGATGGTTATTTCCGCCGTCACCACCGCGGTTGCGATTGCAGCCGTGGTCGGTGTCATCGGCTATCGCGTTTTTGCAGCCAACGGAAGCGGCGCCGCGACGATTACCGATGGCGAGGTTTTGCTGCCGAAGGGCGCGCATGTGGTCTCCACCACCATTGCCGGCGGCCGCATCGTCGTCACGCTGGATATAGGCGGCGCCAGCGAGGTCCGCATTTTCGATCTCAAGACGCTGCAACAGACCGGCCGGTTGCGGTTCAGGACGGAGCAGTGAGTGGAGCGGCCTGCTGCCAACGCGCTTGCATGGCACGGCGGTCACGGCTATTTCGGGAGACTGACGCTCCCTTCGTCTAGCGGTCTAGGACGCGGCCCTCTCAAGGCTGAAACAGGGGTTCGATTCCCCTAGGGAGCGCCAAGCCCCTTAAACGCTTTGAACCAACCAAGTCCTTCGGCGGAAATGTTTGTCCGGCAAAGTGGAATCGAACTCCCGGCTCTAGTCTGAAGTGACGGTTGAACCGGCGAATGTCCGCTTTCGGCGGCGAAGCAAAAATCCCAATGGCACTTTTCTGATTTTGCCCGACGTCTGTGATCCGGTCGTGATGGGACGGTCAGTGGATACGGCGCGGCCGAAGGGCGGAGACCGAGTGTGACCCAAGGCGGACATCAAAACCGTAAGTAACCTGCAAGCTCCGATTCAGGTTGATCGAGTTCCAGGATTGCCCAAGATTTCCGCTATTGGCATTTGGCGGACGCATCGGTGAGTAGGAGAAACCATCCATGTCACACCACTATGCCGGACCTGACTTTGGTTTTCCGCACGGCGACGCCCGGCTCAACCTGACCGATCTGTATGCCTTCCCCAAACCGGGCAGTGATCCCAAGTCGATCCTGATATTGGACGTGCATCCGTCCCACACCTTCGACCCGCAGATGCCGACCACGACGGTACCCTTCGCGCCTGAAGCCCTGTACGAGATCAAGATTGACACCAACGGTGATGCAATTGCCGATGTTGCGTACCGCGTGCGCTTCTCGCCGTTTACAGGCGGGGCGCAGACCGCGACGCTGCGCCACGTCGAAGGTGCGTAAGCCGCCGGAACGGGTGATGACGGCCAGGTCATCGTCGAGGGTGCGCCGGTCTCGCTCGATCGAGAGGCGCGGGTTACGGACGCTGGCGACTACCGGTTCTTCGCAGGCTGGCGAAGCGATCCCTTCTTCTTCGACCCGCTTGGCGCCGTGAATAATCTCCACTTTACCGGCAAGGATTTCTTCACCGAGAAGAACGTGTGCAGCATTGTCCTGGAAGTTCCAAACTCGGCGCTCGGGCCCAAGGAGGTTGGACTTTGGATGCGGGCCCTCGACGGTGCGAGCGGCCGCTGGGCTCAAGCGGATCGCGGCGCATTGCCGTCGCAAGGTGTTTTTCTTGTAGGCGAGGAGAGAGATGCTTACCTCGCCGCAGAGCCCGCGGACGACGCACGTTTTATCGCCGTCTTTGCGCACTCGTTGGAACACTCTGGCGGCTACACTCCGGAAGAAGCGCGGCGGGTCGCAAAGACGCTGCTGCCGGACATCTTGCGCTATGACCACACGCGCCCGGCAGCATATCCCGACAATGGGCGGAGACTGATTGACGACGCCCTCGATCACTTTCTTTCCATCCTCACAAACGGGAAAGTGACGACGGATGGCGTAGGACCCCACAGCGATTTACTCGGCGAGTTTCCATATTTGGGCCCGCCACACAAATAGACGAACCGACATCGGCTCTCGGCACTTTCGCCCGTCGATATGCTAGGGTGCACCCCTCGGCCCGGGGGGGGGGGTAAATTCCATGAGGCGTCGGGACTTCCTCACACTTGTCGGCGGCGCGGCGACGACGTGGCTGGTGTCGGCACGCGCGGAGCAACCGGTCAAGACCTATCGTGTCGGGCTGCTCAGCGGCGGTTTCGCGATTGGTCCGACTGACGAGCGACGGCAATCCCTCGTTTCAGGTTTGGCGGCACAGGGCTTCGTTGAGGGTAAGAACCTCATTTTTGTGCAGAAATTTGCCGAGGCGCATCCTGAGCGGCTCGACGCTCTTCTGAGCGAGCTGAAGTCCGCCAATGTGGATGTGATTGTGACTATCACATATCCGGCTGCCTTGGCCGCGAAGGTGTCAGCCAAAGAGGTGCCGGTCGTGATTACCGGCGCGGGCGATCCGGTCGCGACTGGCCTCGTGGACGGGCTGGCGCGACCGGGGGGCAACCTCACCGGCGTCACGGAACTGTCGACTGACCTTAGTGCGAAGCGGTTGGAAATCCTCAGAGACGCGGTCCCCGGCCTCAAGCGCGTCGCAATGCTGTGGAACGCAGCCGACCTCGGCATGACGCTGCGCTATCACGCGGCGGAATCCGCGGCCCGCGATCTCGGGCTCAGCGTCCAAGCCCTGGGCGTACGCGAGCCTGACGATTTCGACAACGCCTTCGCTGCAATGACGCAGGAGCGGCCTGACGCCATTCTAATGGTGTCCGATGCTCTCACTGTCCTCAACCGCAAGCGTGTCGTGGAGTTTGCCAAGGCCAATCGGCTGCCAACGATTTTTGAAAATGGTTCGATCGTCCGCGAAGGCGGTCTGATGTCATATGGCCCCAAGCAGAGTGAAATCGGCGAGCTCGCGGCCGGGCTGGTAGCCCGCATTTTACGGGGCGCTCGTCCGGCGGACCTTCCGCTGGAATTGCCCACGCGTTTCGAGTTCGTCGTCAATTTGAAAACCGCGCAGGCACTGAGCATTACTCTGCCGCCGACGCTTATCGCTCGTGCCGATGAAGTGATCGAATAGCGACGCTCGACTTGCCCGGTCCGCGCTGATGAAAGTCCCCGAGCACGGAATGGCTCGGTCTATTTACGCATGACTGTCGCGGATCTCGTGCAGGACGGCCACGTAGCGCCTCAAATCGACCGCGTCCACCATACAGCGCATCCGCTCGACAAAATCCCGGCAGTCTGGCGAGCCGTTTTCAATCGCGCTCAGTTTCTCGACGATCCCGTGGAAATGGCCAATTTCGCCAAGCTCGATCAATTCGTCGATGTCGCTGCCCGGTGGCAGCGCCGACGCAGCGCTCGCTCCTGCCAGCAACGGTGCCGAAGCTGCTTCCGCCTCATAAACCCATTCGATATCGAGCAGCGTGTGTATCTTTTTCAGCAGCTGACGCAGATCAATCGGCTTCATCAGGGTGTCGTCGTAAAGCCGCTTTGCCCCCTCCATGTGATGTGGATCAACGGCATTGGCCGAGAGAATGAGGATCGCGGCCCGATCGCGCGGCCTGCGATAAAGCTCCTGCATGACTTGCCAGCCGTCCATCTCAGGCATCGCGATATCCAGCAAGATAAGATTCGGACTGCACTGCTCAACAAGATCCAGGCACTCCCGCCCGCTGGCCGCGGTTACGATGCTAAAACCGAGCGGCATCAATAAATCGCGAACCAGGTCCCGCTGCACTTCGTTGTCATCGACCACAAGGATTGTCTGCCGTGGCCCAACATAGTCGCGGACGCGATGTTCCATTGTCGAGACGATCCGGGGCTGGGAAACGTCGGACAGCAATAATTTGACGCGAAAGGTGCTGCCCTTGCCTGCCTCGCTGTCGACCGTGATGTCGCCGCCCATCACTTTAGTCAGCAGGCTGGTGATCGTCAGTCCGAGTCCGGTCCCGATGGTGGCCTTGGCACGCGCGGTGCGGGCCCGTTCGAACGGTTGGAAAATGCGCTCCAGATCGTTGGCATGGATGCCGACGCCGGTATCCTGAACAATAAACTCGGCGACCTGGTGGCCATAACCGACTTGAAATGTCACGTGACCGGCATCGGTAAACTTGATTGCATTCGAGACGAGATTGATCAGGATTTGGCGCAGCCTGTTCTCGTCAGTCAGCACAACCCTCGGCAGACGCCGTGTCCGGGTGTGGCGAAATTCAACGCCTTTGGCCGCCGCCTGCAGGCGAAACATGTCGACAAGCTGATCGAGGAAATCGGTGAGATTCAATTCGTTGCGATTGAGATCGAGATGCCCGGCTTCAATCTTGGAGATGTCGAGTAGCCCGTCGATCAGGCCAGAAAGGTGCTCAGCGCTGCGCCGCACCACTTTAATAGCGTTGATGCGCGGCGGAGGAATCGCGGAATCTCTCTCAAGCAACTGGGCGTAACCGAGAATGGCGTTCAGCGGCGTCCGCAATTCATGACTGAGCGCGACGACGTAGCGGCTTTTGGCCTTATTCGCCGCCTCGGCGACCTCCTTAGCCTGCTGAAGCTTCGCGTCGGTGCGCTGGTGCGCCTCGATTTCGGCCATCAGCAGATCGGTCTGACGCCGCATCTCTTCTTCGGCCACGCGCCGGCTTTCCTGCGCCAGCACGAAGACCCAAGCCGCCACACCGGCGATGATGGTCAGGATGAAGAACACGGTCCACAGCGCCGACTTCAACACGCCCTTAGAGCCGTCGACGAGCGAAAGTTCGAAATAAACGAGCCAGAGCACCGATCCGATCATACCAACGAAAAGCGACAATACTCCGAGATAATGACCGACATCGGTGTTCAGCAATCGGATGACCCGTTGTGGCAATGCTCGACCGAACCAAGCGATAAGCTGGTGCGAAATTCGCGCTTGCGGCTTGCAGAAGTCGCGGCACCGGGTTTCCAGCGAGCAGCACAACGAGCAGATCGCTCCGGAATAGGCCGGGCAATGCGCCATGTCCTCGGCTTCGAACTGGTGCTCGCAAATCGAGCAGCGGAGTTCTTGCTGACCATTCCAGCTTTGGCGCGGCGTGCGCGCCACATAGTATCGGCCATTGGTGGCGGTCGCGATGGCCGGAGCCATGACAAACGCGACGGCGAGAGCGACAAATGCGGACAGCGATTGCGGAATGGTGCCGAACTCGCCGGACCACGCGGCGATCCCGACGACGGTTGCGGCCATCATGGCGCCGACGCCGACCGGATTGATGTCATAGAGGTGCGCGCGCTTGAACTCGATCCCGGGCGGACTGAGCCCAAGCGGCTTGTTGATCACGAGGTCGGCAACAAGCGCGCCCACCCAGGAAACCGCAACGATCGAATACAGCCCGAGAGCGTTTTCGAGCACCTTGAAGATGCCGAGTTCCATCAGGAGCAGCGCGATCGCTATGTTGAAGACCACCCACACCACCCGCCCGGGGTGGCTGTGCGTGAGGCGCGAAAAGAAATTCGACCAGGCGATCGAGCCCGCGTAGGCATTCGTCACGTTGATCTTCAGCTGCGAAATGATGACGAAAGCCCCGGTAAACGCGAGCGCCATTTGCGGTGAGGAGAACGCGTAGCGAAAAGCGATGAGATACATCTGGGTTGGTTCGGCGGCCTTTTGCAGCGGGACCATGTGCTCGACGGCGAGGAACGCGAGAAACGAGCCGGCCAAGAGCTTCAATGCTCCGGGAATGATCCAGCCGGGTCCGGCGGCGAGGCACGCGAGCCACCAAGCCGGCGTGCGACGGTCGCCCTCCGCGGGTAGAAACCGCAGGAAATCGACTTGCTCGCCAATTTGGGCGATCAGCGAGAACACAACGGTTGAGGCAGTGCCGAAAAGAGCGATGTCGAACGATCGTCCGTTGTGACCTGCAAGCCCGGAAAAATTCGTCCAGCGCTCAAATGAGGCACTGTCCGCGCTGGCGATGTAGATGAACGGTATCAGATGCAGCGCAATCCAGACCGGCTGCGTCCATAACTGAAATCGGCTGATAAAGGTAATGCCGTGTGTCACCAGCGGAATGACGATCAAAGAACTAAGGACATAGCCGGCGAACAGCGGAATGCCGAAGCACATCTCGAAAGCGAGCGACATGATCGTCGCCTCGATGGCGAAGAATAGAAAAGTGAAGGATGCATAGATCAACGACGTGATCGTCGATCCGAGATAGCCAAAGCCGGCGCCGCGGGTGAGCAGGTCAATGTCGACGCCGAATTTCGCGGCATAATAGGCGATCGGGAGACTGGTCAGCAGGATGACCGCGCCAACGGCCAGTATCGCGGATGTGGCATTGACGAAGCCGAAATTGACGGTGATCGACCCACCGATTGCCTCAAGGGCGAGGAACGAAACCGCGCCGATGGCCGTATTGGCGACACGCGCGCTGGACCACCGGCGTGCGGTCTTGGCGGTGAAGCGAAGGGCATAATCTTCCAGCGTCTGGTTTGCGACCCAGAGATTGTAATTTCGCCTGACGCGAACAACACGTTGTTGCGCTGTCATTGGTATTCACCGTCCCACCGGGTAGCGACAGTCCGCGCCCTCCTTCTTTTCGCTCCCTGATGCAGCCGGTTAGAGCCTCGGCCAAACCAATTCTAGCGCCCTGCAGCGAGCCGCGCCTGACGAAAAGCTGGGCAGTGTGCAACCCAAAAGAACAGCGGCCGCGTCTCTCCTCGGACGCATTCTCCCGCCCATCACGCCTTCGCCGGCATGCTCTTACGTCTTGCGCCGTAGGCATATACGTCAATCAACGTATGCTGCATCGCAGCAATTGGGCGCAGCTTACGTGAAGGCATCCTGGCTCCGGAAGAAGACGAGATCGTAAACATCGACGCGCGGGGGCACGTCGACGGACCGGCGATCATCCGTTTCCTCACCGTAATCAGGATGAATTTCTGCCGTCGGGTTGCACAAGTTGAAAGGAGCCGAGATGCCCAAGACGATCGTGAAGATTGACCTTTCGGAATCGCCCTACAAAAACGAAATGATCCACAATCGTTGGCATCCGGACGTTCCGATTATCGAGTGGGTTAAGCCCGGCGAAGACTTCGTAATGGAGACCTACGACTGGACCGGAGGATTCATCAAGAACAACAAATCCGCCGACGATGTCCGCGACATCGACCTCACCATCGTGCACTTCCTGTCCGGGCCGATCGGCGTCCATGGTGCCGAGCCGGGCGATCTCCTGGTCGTCGATATTCTCGACATCGGCACGCTGCCGCAGAGCCCCTGGGGATTCAACGGCTTCTTTTCCAAGAAGAACGGCGGCGGTTTTCTGACCGATCATTTCCCATTGGCGCAGAAATCGATTTGGGACATTTCGGGGATGTATACCCATTCCCGACATATACCGGGGGTCAATTTCGCCGGCCTCATTCATCCCGGGCTGATCGGCTGTCTGCCTGACCAGAAACTGCTCGACGTCTGGAACGCGCGGGAGCAGAAGCTCATCGCCACCGATCCGAACCGCGTTCCACCGCTGGCGGCGCCGCCGTTCGCCGCGACCGCGCATTGCGGCCGCGCCAAGGGCGATGCAAAAAACAAGATCGCCGCTGAGGGCGCGCGCACCGTTCCGCCGCGCGAACACGGCGGCAATTGCGACATCAAGGACTTGTCGCGGGGCTCGAAAGTCTATTTCCCGGTTTATGTGAAGGGTGCCGGCCTATCGATGGGCGACCTTCACTTCAGCCAGGGTGACGGCGAAATCACCTTCTGTGGTGCTATCGAGATGGCCGGCTGGCTGCACCTGAAAGTCGATCTCATCAAGGACGGCGTCGCAAAATACGGAATCAAGAATCCGATCTTCAAGCCGTCACCGATTGTGCCGACATACAATGACTATCTGATCTTCGAAGGCATTTCGGTCGATGAGCAGGGCAAGCAATATTATCTCGACGTGCACATCGCTTATCGGCAGGCGTGTCTGAATGCCATCGAATATCTGACCAAGTTTGGCTACACGCGCGCTCAGGCCTACGCGATCCTGGGCACGGCGCCTTGCCAGGGTCACATCTCGGGCGTCGTCGACATTCCAAATGCCTGTGCGACCCTGTGGCTTCCAACCGATATCTTCGCTTTCGATGTCATGCCCGGGGCGGAAGGGCCGCATAAGCACGTCAAGGGCGGGATCGACATCCCGATGTCGCCTGACAAGTGATGCGCGCCGGTCAACCGATGTTTCTCCGGCGAGCGAGACGGCGCTGTCCGACGTTGCAAGGGCTCCCCGCCAGCAACTGCAAGACTGCGGGAATCTGACGAGAGCAAGCCAATGCCTGTTTATGACTATCTCTGTGCCCGGTGCGGGCCCTTCACCGAGATTCGGCCGATCGCCGATTACGATGTTCCGCAGCAATGTCCGGCCTGCGGCAGCAAGGCCCCACGGGTCTTGTTGGCCGCACCATACCTCGCGGCCATGCCGGCGGACCGGCGACTCGCATATGCGACCAATGAGCGAAGTGCGTCTGCGCCGTCTGCGCTCTCCGAACTGAAAAATCGTCACGGCGCGGGCTGTCGATGCTGCGCGGGAAAGCCGCTTCGTTCCGACAAGCCTGCGCGCAATGACAGCGGCCGCACGACTAGAAAAAGCTTCCCGATGCGCAGACCTTGGATGCTCTCGCACTAGGCCAAACTCCGCAACAACACCAGTCCGCCGCGATGTCAACGGTCACGAAGAAAATGGTGTCGATCGAGGGGGCGCTGAGCGAGCGTAGGCGGCAGTCGCGCGCAGACGGTTCGGCATCGGATTTTGCGTTTGTGCCGCAGGAGCTGACGGTTCAGTGTCGTTCGCTGATCGAGAGGTATCACAGGATCCACGGTTACGCGTGTCTTTTCGAATTACTATGGCGTGCGGACACCCGCGCATTTATCGAAAACCACAAGGCGCTTCGAAGAATCTTCAAAAAGGCGTGCATGGCACGCTATATCCAGCGGGCAAACAGTTCGTTGCTGTTCGTCGCGACGGCCATCATGACTCTCGAAGCGCTGGTGCGTAATTTTTCTGCGTGGGGCACGCGATTTCCAGACACAAGACAAAGGGCAGAAGAGCTGTTGAGCGCATCTCCGTTCAGCCCGCGCGTGTGGTTGATGGACACGTATATCTGCACTCCGCATCGCGCCGGCCGCATTTTCGAGCTGAGATTTGCGTCTCGCATGAGCGACGCAAAACGGCCTTGGTGACAAAGGCGCCCGGCCGTCGGCTGGCGACGCCGTGTTCGCGGACACGCGAGGATGGCGCATTCACCATCGCGCATGGGGCCGAACCGGCACGCGGCACAAGATGTGCGGATTAGGCGCAGGCGTTGCGCTTGGCCACGTCCAAGCCGCCGGCACATGCATAAGATTATGAGCCTGCCGAGTGCTTTTGAGAAGAAATGTTCCCGCTGGCTCGCGTCGGCCAGCATGACAACGGTACGATTTGTGCATCCACCATGCCGAGCGATGTGACCATGCGGGCGACGGTGACGACGGCAGGCGGAACAGGGTTAAGTCAGTTGAGTAGTTTCCGGATCATCGTGCGTGCCAGGCGCCGACGCGACCGGTTGCAGCCGCTCGCCGTGCTGCGGGCGTGCACGTCGAAGGAAATCTTCGTCATTGTTGAGGAACCGCGTCACAATGCCTGAGGCGATGAAACGCGATGTCGTGCTCGTCGTCGACGATTCCCCCGACACGTTGGGTTTTCTGACTAGCGCCCTGAAGGACGCCGATCTTACCGTGCTGGTCGCGCTGGATGGCGAGGGCGCGCTCAAAGTAGTCGAGAAGATCATTCCGGATCTCATTCTGCTCGACGCCGTAATGCCCGGTCTCGACGGTTTTGAGACCTGCCGGCGGCTCAAAAAGATTCCCAACGCCGCCTATGTTCCCGTCGTCTTCATGACCGGACTGAGCGACACCGAACACATCGTCAAGGGATTTGAAGCCGGCGGCGTCGACTACCTCACGAAACCCATCGTGAGCGACGAATTGATGGCGCGGATACGTGTCCACTTGGCCAATGCGCGTCTCGCGCACAGTGCCCACCTTGCGCTCGATACGGCAGGACGCTTTCTTCTGGCAATCGATGCCGGCGGCCTGGTGCGCTGGAGCACGCCGCAGGCCGGTCGGCTCCTCAGCCAGGCCTTTGAAATCAACGACGGCGAGACGGGAGAGACGAAGGGCATCCGCCTTCCAAAGGGCTTGGCGCCCTGGCTTAAGAGTGTCGAGCAGGAAAACGGTCGCGCTGCGACCGCGTCGTTTACCCTCGATGCCAAGAACAAGAGGCTCAGTCTCTCTTTTCTCGGCAAGATTGGCGCCGAAGAATATCTGCTCCGCCTGACCGAGGCCGAAGCCCCCGGCGACGAACAGTTGCTGCGGCAATCGCTGGGCCTCACCGCCCGCGAGGCCGAGGTCTTGGCTTGGATCTCACGCGGAAAATCAAATCGCAGCATCAGCGAGATTCTCGGCATCAGCTCCCGTACGGTCGACAAGCATCTTGAGCAGATTTACGCCAAGCTCGGCGTAGAGAACCGCGCCTCCGCCGCTGCATTGGCGGTGCGCGTGCTGGGGCTTCGCGCCTAGCTAAATCCGCTCGAGCTCCGGCGCGACGGGAATGCCTTCGATACGGCACTGGTCGGTGCCGACAGTTCGCCGCGTCATCGCCTCGACCCGATCGCGCATCGCCTCCGGATCCGTCACCCACTGGCGATAGAAATCGTAAGGGCAGGCGGCCTCGCCGCGGATGTCCTCGTGCGAATTGATCTTGCCGGTATAACCGCGGTGCAGCAATTTGAACAAATGGTTCTGCGACTGCATCGTTGCCCGGGCGTCGCGGATCAGCGCCTTCGACAGCAGGGCATATTGAATGCCGTAATCCTCCTCGCCGCATTCGCCGAGCGTGCGGCCGTCGAAGCCGATGATCGCCGAATGGCCGAAGTAGGAATAGACCCCGTCGAAGCCGGCGGCGTTCGCCACTGCGACGTAGCAATTATTCGCCCAGGCCATCGCCTTGGCCATCAGCACTTGCTGCTCCTTCGCCGGATACATGTAGCCCTGACAACGTATGATCAACTCGGCGCCTTTCATGGCGCAATCGCGCCAGATCTCCGGATAGTTGCCGTCGTCGCAGATGATAAGACTGACCTTCATGCCCTTCGGCCCGTCGGAAACGTAGGTGCAGCCGCCCGGATACCAGCCCTCGATCGGGCACCAGGGCATGATCTTGCGGTATCGCTGCACGATATTGCCGGCCGGGTCCATCAGGATGAGTGTGTTGTAGGGTGCCTTTTTCGGGTGCTCCTCGTGACGCTCACCGGTGAGCGAGAACACACCCCAGACTTTTGCCTTGCGGCAAGCGGCGGCGAAGATTTCCGTCTCCGGCCCGGGCACCGTTGCCGCGGTGTCGTACATCTCCTGTTCGTCGTACATGATGCCGTGGGTGCTGTATTCAGGGAAAATGACGAGGTCCATTCCCGGCAATCCCCGCTTCATGCCGAGGATCATCTCTCCGATGCGTTTCGCGTTCTCAAGGACCTCTTCCCGACTGTGCAGCCGGGGCATCTTGTAGTTGACGACCGCGACGCCGACCGTGTCGTCACTGCTCGAAATATCGCCGTGAAACATTGTCTTTCACCTTGTTCCTGGAATTCTGCCGGACGAAGTCCGGTCGGATCGTGCCCGGCCGGGACTGGGAGTGCGGGGACGCCGCGCGTCCCCGCACCCGTTACTCCGCAACCCCGCTCAGGCGTGCACTTCCTTGCACATGTCGTCGCACGTGCTGTCGAGCGAGCAACACAGCGAGCAGATCGTTCCGGCATGGAAAGGACAGTGGCTCATGTCCTCTTTCTCGTATTCGTAGCCGCAACTGACGCAGGTCATCACGTGGCTGGAGCCGTGATCCGTTGCGGGCCGTGCAATGTAATATTTGCCCTTGGTGGCAATCGCGATGATCGGCGATAGGACAAAGGCGACGCCAAGCGCGATGAAGCAGGAGAACGCCTGGGGACCAGGCCCGAACGCACCGAAGAAGGCGATGACGGAAATCACCGTCGCGATCATCATGGCCCCGAAGCCGACCGGATTGAAGTTGTAGAGATGGGCCCGCTTGAACTCCAGATAGGAAGGGCTGAGCTTCAGCAGCGGCTTGTTGATGACGAGGTCGGCCACAACCGCGCCGATCCAGGCGACGGCCGTGTTGGAGTAAAAGCCCAGGATCTTGTCGAGCACGCTGAACATGTTGAGTTCCATCATGGTCAACGAGATGCCGACATTGAGGAAGATCCAGACCACGCGTCCCGGATGCGCATGCAGAACGCGAGAGAAGAAATTCGACCAGGACAGCGAGCCGGAATAGGCATTGGTCACGTTGATCTTGATCTGCGACAGGATCACGAAGAACGTGGCGACCGTCAGCGCTGCGAATGCCGTCGGAAAGATGTATCCGAAGCCGGCGATATACATTTGAATCGGCTCGTTGGCCGCGCTGAGCGGCGTGCCGTGGGCGACGGCGACCGAAGCGAAGAACGACCCCATGAGCTGCTTGGCGGCGCCCAGAATGACCCAGCCCGGTCCCGCACCGAGCACCGCGAGCCACCATTTGAAGGAGTTTTCCGACGTTTTCGGCTGCATGAAGCGCAAGTAGTCGGCCTGCTCGCCGATCTGTGCGATCAAAGACAGCGCAATGCCGGCGGCGGTGCCGAACAAAAGCGGGTCAAATCCCGCCTTGGACGGCGAGTTGCCGGCAAAATTGACCCAATTGTGCACCGCACCGGGATCTCCGATCAGCACCGCGATCGGCGGTGAAAATAAAAGCAGAAGCCATACCGGCTGCGTCCAGACCTGAAGTTTCGACAACAGCGTCATGCCGAAGACGACAAGCGGGATGATGATAAGCGATCCCAAGGCGTAACCGATCGGCAAGGGTATGCCGAAATAGATGTTGAACGCCTGGGCCATGATCGACCCTTCGAGCGCGAAGAAAATAAATGTGAAGGAGGCATAGATGATCGACGTGATCGTCGATCCGAGATAGCCGAAGCCTGCGCCGCGGGTCAGAAGATCAACGTCGACATTGTACTTGGCGCAATAATAGGCGACGGGGATTCCGGTCAGGAAGATGATCACCGCGGCGGCGATGATGCCCCAGAAAGCGTTGGCAAAGCCGAATTGGACGGCGAGCGAGCCGCCGATGGCCTGGTCCGCCAGATAAGCGATGCCGCCCAGCGCTGCCGAAAACACGGCATATTCCGTCCAGCGCCTGAAACTTCGCGGCGCGTAGCGCAGCGAGTAGTCCTCGAGGACGGGGTTGTTGACCAAAAGATTGTATTTTCGCCGCGGCGTTGCGGCAGTTGTCATCGTCGCCATGCGGAATCTCCCATGCTCACCGCGGAGGGCCAAGCCGATGAAATCGGCAGCCACGCCTTGAGCCCTCGCGCCAACGTCACGGTAGAGAGGGGGAACAAGCCCTGGATATTGGCCTTCCCGCGTATTGTGCATCGCAATAATACGTAGGGCGGTCGGCAGCGAGATGATTGATTAAAGTGGAGAAATGGCCGTTCTGCACCGCAGCAGCGAATGCCCTCCTTGAAGGGCGCAAGCCCGCCTGCGCAATCTGGCAAAGTTTCATGATCCTTGCGGCCCGCTGTCTCGGAGCGAGCTCATTAAAATCAGCCGGGCGCCGTTCCCGTCAGCGTGGCATCAGGCGATTTCGTTCAAGACCGGGCGCCGCCTGCGGCACCGGCGAGCTCTTCACGCAGAATTTCAAGCTCAAGCCACTGCTCCTCCGCCGCAGCAATCTCGTGCTGGACTTTTGCGAGTGCGGCGGTGGTCTTTTCGAAGGCGGCGCGGTCCTGCGCATAAAATCCAGGATCATCGAGCTTCGTCTTCAGCGCGTCGGCATCGGCCTGCAGCCCAGCGATGATTTTCGGCAGGGTATCGAGCGCGTGCTTGTCCTTAAATTTCATCCGCCGCTTGGCGGGCATCGGTTCCGGAGCAGGCGGAGCAACTTCCGGCTCGGCTTTCCGCAGCTCTGGTTTGGAACTCTCGCGCGTCGGAATCGTGCCGCGCTGCGCCAGCATATCGCTGTAGCCGCCGGCATATTCGGTCCAGCGGCCGTCGCCTTCCGGCACAATCACGCTGCTTACCAGGCGATCGAGAAAATCGCGATCATGGCTGACGAGGAGGACGGTGCCGGGATATTCGCCAAGCACGTCTTCGAGAACGTCCAGCGTTTCCATGTCGAGATCGTTGGTCGGCTCATCGAGGATGAGCAGGTTGGACGGCCTGGCGAGCACTTGCGCCAGCATCAGCCGGCCGCGTTCGCCGCCTGACAGTTTGCCCAGCGGCGTGCGGGCCTGCTCGCTCGCAAACAGGAAATCCTTCATGTAGCTCACGACATGCTTGGCCTGTCCGTTGACCATCACGGTATCGCCGTGGCCGCCGGTCAGCGCGTCCGTGACGGTGATATCGGGATCGAGACTGTCGCGGTGCTGATCGAGCGTCGCCATCGCGAGATTCGAGCCGAGCCGTACCGAGCCTGCGTCCGGCGCCAGGGTGCCGGTCAACAGGTTGATCAGCGTTGTTTTGCCGCTGCCGTTGGGCCCGACGATGCCGATACGGTCGCCGCGCTGAACCCGGATCGAGAAATCGCCGACGATCGTGTGGTCATCGTAACGCTTGCCGATGCCGACAGCCTCGATGACCAGCGCGCCGGACGGCGCCGCCGATCCGGCAGTGATCGCGACACTGCCTGTATTGGCCCGGTAGGTACGGCGCTGCTCACGCAAATCCCGCAGCTTGCCGACCCTGAGCATGTTGCGCTTGCGCCGGCCCGTCACGCCGTAGCGCATCCAATGCTCTTCGGCGACGATCTTGCGGTCGAGCTTATGCTGTTCGCGTTCCTCTTCGGCCAGCAGCGTGTCGCGCCACTCTTCGAAATGGGCAAAGCCCCTGTCGATGCGTCGCGTAAATCCGCGATCCAGCCAGACCGTCGACCGCGACAGATTGGAAAGAAAGCGCCGGTCGTGGCTGATGAGCACCAAAGCGGTGCGCCGGAAATTAAGGTCCCGCTCCAGCCATTCGATCGCGGAGAGATCGAGATGATTGGTCGGCTCGTCGAGGAGGAGGATATCGGGGGACGGCGCCAACACCCGAGCCAGCGAGGCGCGGCGCGCCTCGCCGCCGGAAAGGTGCTCCGGGTTTTCCTGCCCGGTGAGGCCGAATTGATCCAGGAGGTGGCGGACAAGATGAGTGTCGTCGCTCGGCCCGAGGCCGGCTTCAACATAGGCAAGGGTCGATGCGAATCCGGAAAAATCCGGCTCCTGCGGCAGATACCGGACAACGGCCCCCGGCTGGGCGAAGACAGAGCCGCGGTCCGGTTTAACGAGTCCGGCCGCAATTTTGAGCAAGGTCGATTTGCCCGATCCGTTACGCCCGACAAGCGCAACCCGTTCGCCTGAGGAGACGGATAGCTCGACGCCGGAAAGAAGCGGCGTGCCGCCGAAGGTCAGCGCGACGTCCTTGAGCTGAAGGAGGGGTGGAGCCATATCGCCGTGTCAGCCGCTGGGTATGCGGCCGTGCCGCGGGTCAGGTTTGCCGGGTCACCCGGTACAGCCGAAAACATCCGCCGTCAAAGCGGCTTCGGCCATCAGGAAAGTGATTTGAGCGCGTTCATCGGGGGCGTCTGCGGCTTTGCCGCATGTCCGTTCGCCCTTTTGTCTCCGACGCCGATTTTATCGCCGGCCGCCGCCGATCGGGCCGGGTCAGGTGCGGCCATGCCATTTGATTGCGCGCGCATGAAATCGATGAATGCGCGCAAGGCACCGGGCATTTGGCGGCGGCTCGGATAGTAGAGGAACGGCCCGCAGGTGTGACCGCGCCAGTCTTCCAGAAGCGGGATCAGGCGTCCGTCGGCGACGCGGCGCGAAACGAGCAGCGTGGGAAGATAACCGATGCCGATGCCTTCGAGCACGGCGTTCATCACGAGGTGCCAATCGTTGAGTACGAGCGAGCCGTCGACGGCCACATCGATCTGCCGGCCGGCGTTGTCAAAATGCCACTGCTGGATCAGGCCGTCCCAATCCGAGCGCAGCCGCACGCAATTGTGCGCCTGCAAATCTTCGGGCGCCGTCGGGCGCGAGTGGCGCGCCAGATAGGCCGGCGAGGCGACCGCCATATAGCGCTGATCCTCAAGCAGGCGCACGGCAATCATGTCTTTTGCGATCCGTTCGCCGACGCGAATGCCGGCGTCGAACCGGCTGCTCACGATGTCGCTATGGGTGTCGTCGGCGGCGATTTCGAGCTTTATGTCCGGGAATTTCGCCAGGAATTGCGGCAGCAGCGGACCGACCAGCAATGACGCTGCGAGCCGGCTCACGTTCAGGCGTAACGCGCCGCTCGGCTTATCGCGGAACGCATTGACGTGTTCGATGGCGCGGTCGATGCCGTCCAGCACCGGCTGCGCATCGGCCAACAGACGTTCGCCGGCTTCGGTGAGCGCTACGCTGCGGGTGGTGCGGTTGAGAAGGCGCACGCCAAGCCGTTCTTCGAAGGAATGAATGGTTTGGCTTAGCGCCGGCCGTGACATGCCCAGTTGGGCCGCCGCCTTGGTAAAATTCCGGTGCTCCGCGACCGCCACGAAGGCGCTCAGCTCCGCAAATTGAGTGCCGCGCATTCCGCTGTTCCTGCAAATCGATCGAATTATCCGGGGCGCAAACCCGTCGTGGCGGACGACATATCCAATTTCAAATAGTGCACTTCGCCAAAAAGACAATGCGAGCCAACTTCGCTTAGGCATTTGGCCTTTAGCGTTTGCCAAGTCGCGACGGCAAGAAGCCCGGAACAGTCCAGGCTTCCTGTCGATCGGCCGGCATTGGCATTCCGATCCGGCTCTCCTTTCGAGGCGCCGATCGGCTTCCGGTCAGCGATGTTTGAGGCCGTGTGGGGCATACATATATAATGGCCGCGACGAAGATGGTGCGGCCCGGTGCGGGACGGCTTCAGGAACTTGCGGCGCCCATGAACCGCGCATCTGCGCGCCGGTGCCGGTATAGTAGTATGGCAGCACGCTTCCGGTGTGCTCCAAAGACTGTGCCGCCGCCGGCGCCGAGCCGGCGATGGCCAGTCCGAGAAATGCAAGAACCATCGGCATGCTTTTGTAGACGGTGAGAAGCGTCTTCATGTTCATCTCCCTCTCGCCCGATTGCGGGCCTGGCTGACCGCAGCTTTATGTGCGGTGCCACTTTTTGAGATGCGCACCCGAATGGCGTTCGACTATGAGCGTGACACGAAACGCTCTGTTCGCGCGAAGTGAACAATCGGGCCTTGTCAAATTTCGCCGTCTGCTGCCGCTCGCAGGGGCAACGGTTTTAGGCCTGACCGTAAGTTCTGCGGAATTGATGTGCCGCGCAATTTCCTTCTCCAGGATCGAGGCGCGACGCGATATTTCCCCCGATTATTTCATGTTGCCGAACAGTGCGTTCAATAATTTCTCGCTTAAAGACCGGCGAAACCAAACCCATTTCATGCGAGACGGCGGCAACGCCCATCCCGCCAAAGCCACTTTCAACAGCACAATCGAGACAACAATCATGATCGACAAGTCAAAACTAGCGCTATCGCGCCTCTTCGAAGCGGCGCAGCGTTTCTACGAATGGCGCATGGAGAGCGCACAGATGCGCTTGGCGCCGACGCGATGCCTCGATGCTGCGCCGATCGCGTCGCGGCGAATGCCATGAAAGCCAGCTTGCTTTCGATGTTTCGGCTTACGCTCCGTGTCGCAATGATCGCGATGAAAAATGCCGCCACTGCGGATTCTGCGATATTGACCGTAAAGCCGCAATCATTGCGGCCAATTCCCGTATTTGTTCAATCCAGCGGCCAGATCCGCACCGCGTCGGGGTCGATGTCGAAGCGGCATGGACTGCCGAGCGGCGGATCGATGTAGCCGGCCGCGACGTCGATTGCCGTTTCGCCGAACCGGATCGTGATCTGGTGGCCCGACGCGACATGCCTGACGGCTTCGATCGTGCCGCTATATCGTCCCGCTTCGCTCAATCGCACGCGCGCAGGCGACACGCTCCAGCCGACCCGCGCGCCGGGGGTGAGCGCGGGTCCTGAGACTTCGAGGATGACGTCGGCGCCGGCGGCGATGTGGTCTTGCCCGGCGGCGACACCTCTGGCGGCGTGATCGGCACCAAGGAGCCGCGCCACCGTTTCGTTTTTGGGACGCCGGAATATTGCGTCGGTTGAACCGGATTGGAGAACGCGCCCGTTCTCGAAGACCAGGATTTCGTCGGCCAGCATGGCGGCTTCCGAAGGATCGTGAGTGACGAGGATCGTCGTCGCCGCGAGCTCGCTTTGCAGCGCCAGCATTTCGCGGCGCAACCTTGCCCGCAGCGGCGCATCCAGTGCCGAAAACGGCTCGTCCAGAAGCAACAGCCGGGCAGGGCGCACCAGCGCGCGCGCCAGGGCGACCCGTTGTTGCTGGCCGAGCGAGAGCGCATCGGGCCGCCGCTGTTCCAGGCCATAAAGTCCGAGCCGATCGATCCAGTGCTTTGCCAAATCCGGATCGGCGCCAGCCGGAAAATGCAGTTGCTCGAGCACCGTGAGGTGGGGAAACAGCGCGTAATTTTGCGGCACGTAGGCGATGCCGCGGGCCGCCGCTTCGAGCGGTTCGATGTCACGGCCGTCGAGCATGATGCTGCCGCTATCGCAGCGCGCGATGCCGGCGATCATCTTGAGGGTCAGCGATTTGCCAGAGCCGGACGGCCCGACGATCGCGAGGCGGCGCGCCCGCGGCGACCAGGCGATGTCGAGGTCGAAACTGCCAAGCCGCTTTTGCAGCCGCAGAACCAGATCGGTTGGAAGCGCCGTTGTGCCGGGTACCACTGTGCGCCGTGGAGGCGCATCGGGATCGAAGCCCGCCAGGGCGCCATCCGGTGAAGCGGCCGCATGGCGTGCGGACGTCCGGCTGCCGGCGAGCGCGCTCAGCACCATGATGGCGAGAGCAAGCGCGAGCGTCGGCAACAGCACCGGCAGCATCGCCGGAAGCCCCTGCGCGCCGAAGGCGACATAGGTGTAGACCGGCAGCGAATAGGGATGATAGGCGACCATCACCGTCGCGCCGAATTCGCCAAAGGCGCGCAACCAGGCGAGCAGCAGACCGGACAGGATTGCCGTCCGGCCGATCGGCATGCTGACGTGGAAGAAGACATAGAGCGGGCCGCGCCCCAGCGTCGCGGCGACATCTTCGAGAGCCGGGTCCATCGCCGCGAATGCCGAGCGCGCGGCGATGATCAGAAACGGCGCGGCGACGAAAACCTCGGCAAGGACGATGCCGGCAAAAGAATCGGTCAAGGCGCCGCCGGTGAGCCGGCCGATCGGCGTCGAATAGCCGACCAGAAACAAGAGCAGGATGCCGCTCGCCAACGGCGGCAAGGCGAGAGGCAGTTGAACCAGAAAGCCGACCAGCCCGACCGCACGGCTTGGAACCCGCGCCAGAAGGTAACCCAGCGGAATGCCGCCGACCGCGATGACGAGCGTCGCCGTCGTCGCGCTCGCCACCGATATCAGGCATGCTCGCGTGAGCGCTGCGCTATCGACGGAATTCCAGTCAGCCAATCCCGCCTGTTGCGCGCCGGCGATGAGCGGCGCGACCAGATAGATCGCCAGGAGCCCGGCGAGCCAGGGAATGAGCGCGGGAACGCGGCGTGTCGATTTGGCCCGGTTCACTTGGCTCGGTTCATTTGTCCAGGCTCACTTGGCCTGGTCGAGAAGCGCTTTGACATCAGCCGGCGCCGCGCTGGCGTCGCCCGATAGCGTCAGCTTTTGCACGCCGAGGCCGTGCTCCTTCATCAGGCTCTGCCCATTGCTACCGAGAAGAAAGGCAACGAATTTATTGGCGCCGTCGGCGTTCGGCGCATTATGCAGAATGGTGACGGTATAGACCGCTTTGGGCGCGATCTCTGCCGGCAGCGTAAGCGCCGGAATCTTGGCATCGGCGGTTTCGGTCGAATAGAAGAAACCGGCATCGAGCTGCCCGGATTGCAGGCGGCCGACCAGCGTCTCCTCCGGCAGCACCTGTTCCGGATTATCCGGCGCGCCGATCAACTTTTGCGACAGGCCGGGACTCTTGTAGAAGGCCTCCGCCTGCTTCATCAGCGTTACCGTGAGCGCGCCCTTGGGATCGAGCTTCGGGTCGGTCCGCCCGATCCTGATCCCCGGCTCCATCAGCACCTGATACCACGGCTTCGATTTGAAGTCGGCGGCGAATTTGCTCGACGCATTATAGCCGATGACAAGCGGCGACTGCGCGAAGGTGACATACCAGGTCGCCCAGTCGCCATTGGCGGCGCCCGTCAGACCTTCGTTCACCTTCGGACTGGCGCTCACGAAGACGTCGCCCTGCCGGAGTTTGCCTTTGATCTGGTTGGCAAGCCCGCTCGAGCCGCCGGCAAAGCCCTGAAACGTGTCGCCGCTTGCCTTGTCGAAGGCCGGCCCGACCCCGTGCTCCATCAGATTCACCAGCGATCCGGCGTAGAGCACGCTGACCTTGCCGGCGGCAAGTGCTGCGGGCGCCGATGACAGGCACAGCGTGGCTGCAAGTATTGCCGGCGCGGCGGGCTTCAGCAGTTTGGCAAATTGCCGGGATGCGACGAGCGAAAGCATGGGTGTCTCCTTCATCGTTGAGGTTTTCAATCTGGCGTGACTACGAATGTGATGGCGTGCGCGGTCGTGCCGCTGATCTCGATGGAAAACGGTGAAGCGGAAAGCTCGAACTTCACGCTCTTGGCGATCCCGCTGCAGCCGCTCGCGCCGCTGAACGCCGTCGATTGCAAGGTGTGACCATTTTGAACGAGGTCGATCCAGGCCGGCGCCGACAGCGTTACCCGGTAGGCGCCAGGCTTCGCGATTGCCGGCGCGCTGATGAAGCCGGCGTAGCTGTCGGTGGATTTCGGCGGGCGCGACGGCGGCACCGGCAATTTGGCGTCGGCGTAGGGGACGAGCGCGACCGTCACCGCCGCGGCCAAAGCCTGCGGCGCGTCGCCTCCCGACACCATCGGCGCCGGCGACGCGAGCAGCGTGCGCTCGCGATCGAGCGGCCATTTGAACTTGTCGCAGCCGACAGGCTCCCGCGCGAAGGCCGGCACCGCGATCAGGAGCGCGAGAGGAACAAGCAGGCGCTTTCTCATGACGCGTTGCTAGGCGACGCCGATCATGACGTCGGACGCCTTGATGACGGCGATCACCGCATCGCCGGCCTTCAGGCCGAGTTCCTCGACGGCTTCGTTCGTTATCGACGAAGTGATGACCTGGCCGGGAGCAATTTCGACCCGAATATGCGCCGTCGTGGCGCCTTTCTTGACCTCTAAAATCTTTCCTTTGATCTGATTGCGAGCGCTGAGCTTCATGGGACGCCTCAAAATAGCTGCTCACACGGCGAACTGCCGTGCGATTGGAATGTCGATTATTTTCGAGGACAGGCTTCGGAGGCGCAGTCCGAAGCATTGAAGACGCGCTTACGGCGCATCAGCGTCGACCCGCAAGATAGCAAGGTTTGGGCGACGCCGCAAAGTCCAGGCAAGTGCCGCCGATGTCGCAGCGGCGGCTAATGGTTTTGCCGGTACATCAGCGGCGCTTCGAAGCCGTTTTGCGACAGGATGCTTTGTCCGTCCGGAGAGAGGATGAACAGGGCGAATGCCGCGGCGTTCCCGTTTCTCGCCGCCAGCACGGTCAGGCCGTAATCGGCGCCGGTTGCGAGATCTGGCGGCAGATTGACCACCGTCGCGCCCGGCAGGTCCTTTTTGAAATCGGCGCCGGCGGAACAATACTCGATAAAGATGTCGGCATGGCCTTCGCGCAGATGCCAGGCGAATACATCAACGCCGGCGGGTGGCGGCGCCGTTAGCGGCGGCCCGCCAATCAGTTTTTGCGCTTTGGCGTCCAGCGTCGCGCGGCTACCGGGACGAATCAAATCGGCCTTGCCGAACATCGCCCAGGTCTAGTCGCCCAGTGGATCGGTCTTGGGCGTGGACGTGCCGAGCTTGATCTTTGGATCGAGAAGGGCCGCAAGAAATGTATCGGGCGTAACCGTCAGTCCCGGCCGCACCAACGCGCAGAGCCGGTTGCGGGCAAACAGGACGACCGGGCCCGCTTTCCCGGCGCGCGACAGCGTGAGCGGATTGCCCATATCGGCAGACGTAAAAACATCGGCCGCCTCGCCTTTCTCGATGCGTCCGCGCAGCGCGCCGGAGGGACCAAACCCCGTCGTCACCTTGACGTTCGTCGATTTGGCGAAAGCGTCGGCGATCCCGCTCATCGCGCTATGCAAGCTGCCGGCGGCAAGGACGCGAACGCTTGGAGCATCGGCTGCGCGCGGTGGCTCGATCATGGTCAAGCTTCCAATTAAAGCAACGAGGAGGATGATCGGTAAGTGTGCTTTTGTCATGGACATTCGCTCAGATGTCACGCGGCCGAAGCGCAGGCGTTTGCCTCCGCATCGCCGCTCACGCTATATCCTACCATATATGACGTAAAGAGTGGGCGTGGCGCGAACTGCGCCGGCCGCGCCTAGGCCCGCCGGCAGGCCTCGCGGATGCGATCCACCAGCATGTTATTGAGCAGCGGCTTTTCCACGATTGGAATGTCGGCTGCCGCGGCGCGCGCCGCCAACGCGGCATTAGGTTGGCTGATGACCAGAATCGCGGGCGTCACAACCTTGCGCGCGCGCAATCTCGCGATCAGTTCCATTCCGTTCATGCCGGGCATGCGCTGGTCGACGACGTAGCAGTTGCAATCGTCAAGGTTGTCCGCGATCAGCAGATCGGCGGCGCTCCGGTAAGTGCGCACCCTGAAATCCTTCGAGTTCGAGCGAAAATTTCAGCGACCCGCAAACCGCCGGGTCGTCGTCGACCACGGCGACGATGGGCGATTGCAGGGCCAATTCGGATTGCGGGTTCATAGCGGACAATTAGGCCAGTGGCCGTCCGGCCGCATTGATATGGCTCAAATGGTCGCTGCGCAGGCGAGGCGCGGTGTAGGGGAAAACTTCCCAAAAGCTCACGGAAATGCGGTGAAAGCTTCTAATCCGACCCCAGCATCCCGACGATGAGCGCCATGCGGACGAGGTCGGACAGGCTTCCGGCCTGCATTTTATTCATCAAATTGGCCCGGTAAATCTCGACCGTCCGCGGACTGATGCCGAGGTCAAAGGCGATCTGCTTGTTGGCGCGGCCGGCCACCAGGCCGCCAAGTACGTCGCGCTCGCGCGGCGACAGCGCCGCCAGGCGGGAATCGATCTCGGCGCGTTCGCTGTCGCGTTTGACCTGGCCGCCGTACTGGCGCAGCGCCGATTCGACGCTGGCCAGCAGAACCTCATCATCGAAGGGCTTTTCCAGGAAGTCCACCGCGCCGATTTTCATCGCTTCGACGGCAAGCGCGACGTCGCCATGGCCGGTAATGACAATCACCGGTACGCTGAGCTTGAACTCGCGCAAGCGCTTCAAAAGATCGATGCCGCTCAAGCCGGGCATTCTGACATCGGTGATGATGCAACTCAGATTTTCGCCGGGAAGCGCGTCGAGGAAACCTTGGGCGGACCCGTAGGTCTGCACGTCGATCCTGGCCGTGCGCAACAGGAAGGCGAGCGATTCGCGAAGCCCTTCGTCGTCATCGATGACGTGTACGAGTCCAATTTCAGATGCCATCGCCAGCCTCCTCCTTGGTCACGACGGGCAATGTGAAGGAAAACACCGTTCCGCGGCCGTCGTTCGGCCGGGCGGCGATCGAGCCGCCGTGGGCTTCGATGATGGTTCGCGATATCGACAATCCGACGCCCATGCCCTGGCGCTTGGTGGTGACGAACGGCTGGAACAATTGCGCGGCGATTTCCGGCGCGATTCCGGCGCCGGTATCGGCGACGCTGATCTCGATCGCGTTATCCTGTACAGGGGCTGTTGCGACGATCATTTCACGCTCAGCGGATTCTTCCATCGCCTCAATAGCGTTGCGCATCAGATTGAGCAAAACCTGCTGGATCTGCACCTTGTCGGCGAGTACGAAATCGAGTCCCGGCGCGAAGGTAAACCGCACGCGCACGCCCTTGTCTTTGGCGCCGACCAGCGCCAGCGCACTGGCCTCCTCGACCAGTTTTTTCACGTCCTCGACCCGCCGCTCGCTTTCGCCGCGGGCGACAAAATCGCGCAAGCGGCGAATGATTTCGCCGGCGCGCAACGCCTGGTCTGCCGCCTTGTCCATGGCGTCACGAACTACAGCGGTGTTCTCATCGGCGGCATTCGCCAATAGCCGCCGCGAGCCCTTCATGTAATTGGCGATGGCTGAAAGCGGCTGATTGAGTTCGTGGGCCAGCGCCGAGGCCATCTCACCCATCGCGGTCAGCCGCGACATATGCACGAGCTCGGTTTGCAGTTCCTGCAGCCGCGCTTCGGTTTCCTGCCGCTCGGTGAGGTCGCGGATGAAGCCGGTGAAGAATCGCTGACTACGCACATGCATTTCGCCGACCGCGAGCTCCATGGGAAAGGTCGAGCCGTCGCGGCGTTGGCCGACGACGACGCGACCGATGCCGATGATCCGCCGGTCGCCGGTGCGCATGTAGCGATCAAGATAGCCGTCGTGACCCTCGCGATATGGCGACGGCATCAGCATTTTGACGTTCTGCCCCACCGCGGCCGAAGCGGAATGACCGAACAGGCGCTGCGCCGCTGCACTGAACGAGTGGATGCGGCCGCGTTCGTCGATCACGATCATCGCATCGGGAATACTGTCCAGAATCGAGGCGAGGTGAGCGGCGCGGGCCTCGGCGTCTTCCCCGCTTGCCGTTGCGGCAACGCGATAGCGACGCAACAGCTCGCCGCGCAACGACACGCCGATACCGACGAGGACGAAAACCGCCGCAAGCACCCAGTCCGCTGTCGACAACTGGCGAAAATCTCGGGTGAGAAGCGTGCCGCCGATTACGCCCAGCGCAGTAGCAAGAAATCCCGGCCCCCATCCGCCGAATGCCGAAGCGATCAGGACTGCCGGAATGAAGAAAAGGTAGGACCCTTGACCCTGTAATACCCGCCCCAGCATCAGCTCGGCGGCGAACCCCACTGCGGTAGCAAGAATTGCGGTGCCATAGGGCCACAGCATTTTGCGCCAATCTGCGCGCATCAATGCCCCCGTCGCCGGCAACGTTTCTGTGAGGGGTAAATCGTCGGCCATTTTCGGTTCGGCAAATCGTCTCGCGCGATCGCGCTCCACGTGAAGATAAGTCTACCAGTTCAATGGTTTAACGGACGCTGCCCGCTTGACATAAGGGAAACCCCTTAGGGTCAATATCTGAATTTTCCGCCTGCCCGCCGAAGTTTACCACTACCTCCCGATGCTCCTGGAGGTAAAGCCCCATGCACAGCCAAACCGCAATTCGAACCGACTCAATCCGCCACGCCGTTGTCGCGACGCAGCTTGCCGCGCCGGCAATTCACGGCCCGGGCAATATCGCGATCGAGAGCGACACGCTGGACCAAGCCATGCATCTGATGGGCGCTACCATGGCGTATCCGCGGAACACCGAGATTTTCGGCGAGAACGAGGCCGCTGACTATCTTTACAAAGTGATCAGCGGGAGCGTCCGCACCTATAAAATCCTCAGCGACGGTCGCCGTCAGATTGGCGGCTTCTATCTACCCGGCGACATTTTCGGTCTCGAATTCGCCGACGAGCACACGCTGTCCGCTGAGTCGATCACCGACTGCAAAGTGCTGGTCGTCAAGCGGAGTGCGATCAACGCCTTGGCAGGCCGCGATGCCACGGTGGCCCAACAGCTTTTTACGCTGACCGGACGCGAACTGCATCGGGTGCAGGACCGCATCCTGCTCCTGATCAAGAGCGCGCAGGAACGCGTCGCCAGCTTTCTTCTGGAAATGTCGGAGCGCGTGTCGGGTGCCAGCGCCATCGAACTCCCGATGTGCCGCCAGGACATCGCCGATTATCTTGGACTGACGATCGAGACCGTGTCGCGAACGCTCAGCTCGCTGGAAGATCTGGCGGCAATCGAAGTGCCGACGTCGCGCCGCATCGTGTTGCGCAACCGTCCGGCGCTCAGCCGCATGAACGGCTGACGCTACGGCGCCGGCCGGGACACTCAAGGAAAGCGCGGAGGGGAGCCATGCAAGTCAAAGATGTCATGACGCACAATGTCATTTCCGTCGGCGCGGGCGAGGCGGTCGTCAAGGCTGCGCGCATGATGCTGCAAAACCGGATCAGCGGACTGCCGGTAGTCGACGACAAGGGTCAATTGGTCGGGGTCGTGACGGAAGGGGACTTTCTCCGCCGCCGCGAGATCGGGACCGAGCGGCAGCGTCCGAAATGGCTGGAATTCGTCCTCGGACCGGGAAAACTCGCTCAGGAATACGTTCATACGTCGGGCCGGAAAGTTGCCGAGATCATGACGCCCCATCCGCGGACCGTAGCGGAGGACGACTCCCTGGACGAGGTCGTCGAGATCATGGAACGCCGGCACATCAAGCGGCTTCCGGTGATGCGGGACGGGCGGATGGTCGGCATCGTCAGCCGCGCCAATCTGATGCACGCGCTGGCGAGCCTGGCGCGCGAAACTCCTGCGTCCGCCGGCGACGATTCCGCGATCCGCGCCGCCATTATCACGGCCCTCGGCAAGCAGCATTGGGCGCCGCGCGTCAACGTCGTCTTCAAGAATGGTGTCGCTGAACTGTGGGGCGTCGTCACCGATGAGCGGGAGCGGCAGGCGCTCGTTGTCGCCACCGAGAATGTCCCGGGCGTCGCGCAAGTGCACGACCATCTGGTCTGGGTCGAACCAATGTCCGGAATGGCATTTCCCTCCACGGAAGACGAGGCGAAGGAAGATAACGCGGCCGCCTGACGGGCGAAGTTAGGGGGGTAATCATGGCCTGGATCGTTCAATCGAGTATCGGCATCGCCAGTTTCGCCAATGTCCTGGCGATCCTGATGACGATGACGGCTTCTCCGGCAAAGGCGGCGGACACACTGTCGCCCGCGGCGCAGCGGGGATTTGTTCTCCTGCGCGCCGATTGCACGCGCTGCCATGCCATCGGCAAGGTCGGCGAAAGCCCGCTCAAGATCGCGCCGCCGTTTCGCACGCTGCATGAGCGTTATCCGGTCGAGGATCTTCAGGAGCCGCTCGCCGAGGGCATCGTCACCGGCCATCCGACGATGCCGGAATTCCGTTTCGATCCCGGCCAGGTCGGCGACATCATCGCCTATCTGAAGTCGCTCGAAAACTGACGCCTTTAAACGACCCACGCCGGCTTGATCCAAGTAAATAAAAAAGTCGCGTTGATCTAAGTCAACGTCAACCCGTCCTCCGCATGTTCTGTGGCGTATCGCACGTCCTTCCTCACATAGGCCCGACATATGACTCCAGCGCAGGCGCAGCCGAAACTGATGACGTTTGGGGAGGGCGGCCTGGCAGCCGCCATGACCGCGCTCGCATTCGTTTCCATCGTCATCGCCGCCAAAGCTTACACGCCGGAATACGCATTCCACGCCTATCTGTTCGCCGCGGCGAGCGTGGCTTCGGTATTTGTCATCATCAATCGCTATTTCGAGCGCGGCGCCGAAGCACCGCCACTGGAGATCGACGGCAAGCCGAACTACAATATGGGGCCGGTCAAGGTCGCAACGCTGCTTGCGGTGTTCTGGGGCATTGCCGGCATGACCGCCGGACTCTGGATCGCGCTCGAACTTGCCTATCCGGCGCTCAACTTCGGGCTGGCTTATATTTCGTTCGGGCGGTTACGCCCGCTGCACACATCAGCAGTGATCTTCGCCTTCGGCGGCAATGTACTGCTGGCGACTTCTTTCTATGTGGTGCAGCGCACCTGCCGCGCACGGCTCGCCGGCGATCTGGCGCCGTGGTTCGTCATCCTCGGCTACAATATGTTTATCGTCATTGCCGGCACCGGTTATCTGCTCGGCATTACCCAATCCAAGGAATATGCCGAGCCGGAATGGTACGCCGACCTGTGGCTCACTGTGGTCTGGGTCACCTATCTGCTCGTCTTCATGGGCACCCTGATGCGGCGTAAAGAGCCGCATATCTATGTCGCCAATTGGTTCTATCTGGCGTTCATCGTCACCATCGCCGTTCTCCACGTCACCAACAACGCCGCGATCCCGGTGTCGATATTCTCATCGAAGTCCTACATCGTCTGGGCCGGCGTGCAGGACGCCATGGTGCAGTGGTGGTATGGCCACAACGCGGTGGGCTTTTTCCTCACCGCGGGTTTCCTCGGCATCATGTACTACTTCATCCCGAAGCGGGCCGGGCGGCCGGTCTACAGCTACCGGCTCTCAATCATTCATTTCTGGGCGCTGATCTTCCTCTACATCTGGGCCGGCCCGCATCATCTGCATTATACCGCGTTGCCGGATTGGACGCAGACGCTCGGCATGACGTTTTCGATCATGCTGTGGATGCCGTCGTGGGGCGGCATGATCAACGGACTGATGACGCTGTCCGGCGCTTGGGACAAGCTGCGCACCGACCCGGTGCTGCGCATGATGGTGCTGTCGGTGGCGTTCTACGGCATGGCCACTTTTGAGGGACCGGTGATGTCCATCAAAGAGGTCAACTCGCTGTCGCATTACACCGACTGGACCATCGGCCATGTTCATTCCGGCGCGCTCGGCTGGGTGGCGTTCATTTCGTTCGGTGCGATCTATTGCCTGGTGCCGTGGCTGTGGAACAGGCCGCTTTATTCGCAGCGGCTGGTGAACTGGCACTTCTGGATCGCCACTATCGGCATCGTCGTCTACGTCACCTCGATGTGGGTGTCGGGCATCCTGCAGGGCTTGATGTGGCGTTCCTACACCAGTCTCGGCTTTCTCGAATATTCCTTCATCGAGACGGTGCAGGCGATGCATCCGTTCTACGTGATCCGTGCGCTTGGCGGCGCGTTGTTCCTCGGCGGCGCATTGATCATGGCGTTCAACGTGTGGCGCACGATCTATCCGCCGCGCGGAGCGCTGGCGCCGGCCGTCAATCTCGTTCCGGCCGAGTAGGGGGATCGCCGATGTCCACGTCGCTTTGGCAGAAACACTGGATCCTGGAAAAGAATTCGATCCTGCTCCTGATCGGCATTCTAATCGTCATCGCCATCGGCGGCTTGGTCGAAGTCGTGCCGCTATTCTACCTCAAGAGCACCATCGAGACCGCCGACGGCATGCGGCCTTACACGCCGCTCGAGCTCGCCGGCCGCAACATCTATGTCAGCGAAGGCTGTTATCTGTGCCACTCGCAGATGATCCGCGCGCTGCGCGACGAGGTCGAACGCTATGGCCATTATTCACTCGCCGCCGAGAGCGAATATGATCACCCGTTCCAATGGGGCTCGAAGCGTAACGGCCCCGATCTGGCGCGCGTCGGCGGCAAATATTCCGACGATTGGCACCGCGATCACCTGAATAATCCGCGCGCGGTGGTGCCCGGCTCGATCATGCCGTCCTATCCATGGCTGTTCACCACCGACCTCGACTATGCCCACGTCGCCGAGGACATGAAGGTCCAGGCCGATCTCGGCGTACCCTATACCAGCGAGATGATCGCTAACGCGGCCACCGACGTGCGCACGCAGGCGACCGACAATGCACCCGATGCCGATGCGCTGGCGAAGCGCTATCCGAAAGCCCAATCGCGGGATTTCGACGGCAATCCCGACCGCATCACCGAAGCCGACGCGTTGATCGCCTACCTGCAAATGCTGGGAACGCTGGTCGACTTCAAGCTCTACAACGACAAAGCCAATATCCGCTGAGGAGACGACCGTGTCGCCGACCTACGCCTTCTTTTCGCATTTTGCCCAAACCTGGGGGCTCGTCTATTTCTTCGTGATCTTCCTCCTGGTGCTCGCTTACGCATTGTGGCCGTCGCGGCAGAAGCAGTTCGACGAGCAGGCACGCGTGCCGCTGCGGGAGGACTGAGATGACCGATCGAAGCGAGCACACGAATGAGCACCAGCACGGCACGACCGGTCATGAATGGGACGGCATTCATGAACTGAATACGCCGTTGCCGCGCTGGTGGCTGTGGCTGTTTTACGCGACCATCATCTGGGCGGTCGGCTATTGGGTGGTCTATCCGGCATGGCCGCTGCTGTCGTCCTATACCAATGGCGTCTTCAACTGGCATGCGCGCTCCGCCGTAGCCAGCGATCTCGCCGCGCTGCAGGAAGAGCGCCGGCCAATGATGGCGAAGCTTGCAGCCGCGTCGCTGCAGCAGATCGAAACGACGCCGGTACTGCTCGACTTCGCTCGTGCGCTGGGCGGCCGCGCGTTTGCCGACAATTGCGCGCCGTGTCATGGCGCCGGCGGCGGCGGCGCCAAGGGCTATCCCAATCTTACCGACGACGATTGGCTGTGGGGCGGCACGCTTGCCGACATCCAGCAAACGATCACGCATGGCGCCCGCTCCGGCGACGATCAGGGCCACCAAGGCTCGATGCCGGCGTTCGGCCGCGACGGCATGCTCAAGCGCGACGACATTATTTCCGTCGCCAATTACGTGCGCTCGCTGTCAGGGCTTTCGACCGCGCCCGGCGTTGACCTCGCGGCCGGCGCCAAAATCTTCGCCGTCAATTGCGCGGTTTGTCATGGAGCGGCCGGCAAGGGCAACCGCTCCGTCGGCGCGCCCAATCTCACCGACCAGATCTGGCTCTACGGTTCGGACACCGACACCATCATCGACGGTATCTGGAACGGCCACGGCGGTGTGATGCCGGCGTGGGGCGCCAAGCTCGATCCGGTGACCATCAAGGCGCTTGCGGTCTACGTGCACACGTTCGGCGGCGGAGAGTGACGGATGTGCCCCGGTTGTACATCGGTATTCGCCATGGAGGGCGCCGCTGCGATGCACCCGGGACAGCCGCCGCTTGTCGCTCTGGTCGAGGACGCCAAGCTTGTGCCGCAACTGCCGGACGAAAATGCCGATGACGAGCCGCTCTATGCGGCGCGCAAGAAGATCTATCCGCAACACGTGACCGGCACGTTCCGCCGCATCAAGTGGGCGGTGCTGATCGTTACGCTCGGCATCTACTACTTCCTGCCGTTCGTGCGCTGGGATCGCGGCCCCAACGCGCCAAGCCAGGCCGTGCTGATCGATTTCTCTACCCGGCGGTTCTACTTCTTCTTCATCGAAATCTGGCCGCAGGAAGTCTACTACCTGACCGGCCTCCTCATCATTGCGGCGATGACGCTGTTTTTGATGAACGCGCTCGCCGGCCGCGTATGGTGCGGTTATCTGTGTCCGCAGACGGTATGGACCGATCTTTTCGTCACGGTCGAGCGCTGGATCGAAGGCGACCGGCGTGAACACTTGCTGCGCGACCGGCAGCCTTGGACATTCGAGCGCGCGGCGCGGACAGCTTCGAAGCATTTCTGGTGGCTTTTGATCGCGTGGTGGACCGGCGGCGCCTGGGTGCTCTATTTCGCCGATGCGCCGACGCTGGTGAAAAACCTGGCGACCTTCCAGGCGCCGATTACGGCCTACATCTTCATCGGCATTCTCACCTTCACGACCTACGCGCTGGCCGGATGGATGCGCGAGCAGGTCTGCGTTTATATGTGTCCGTGGCCGCGCATCCAGGCGGCGTTGACCGACGAATACGCACTCAACGTCACCTATCGTTACGATCGCGGCGAGCCGCGCGCCTCATTAAAGAAGGCCGCGGCGCTGCACGAGCATGGCCAGCCGGCAGGCGACTGCATCGATTGTCTGCAATGCGTTCACGTCTGTCCGACAGGCGTGGATATCCGGGGCGGTGCCGACCTCGGCTGCATCCAGTGCGGGCTGTGCATCGACGCCTGTGACGCCGTGATGGCGAAGATCGGCCGCGCCACGCGCCTCATCAGCTACGATACCGACATCAACATCAAGAACCGCCAGCAGGGCAAACCGGGCTTCTATCGCCTGGTGCGCGCGCGCACGGTGCTTTATGCCGCCATCATTGTGCTGGTCGGCGCCGTCATGACCTATTCGCTGGCAACGCGCCGCTACGACGGCGTCAGCGTCATTCACGATCGCAATCCGATGTTCGTGCGGCTTTCGGACGGTGCGCTGCGTAACGGCTATGGCATCCGCATCATCAATAAAACGCTCAATGCGCAAAGCTATACGCTTCGGATATCGGGATTGCCCGACGCCGAGGTCGAGGTCATCGGCAGTGAAGGAGGTTCCGGCGAGAATCCCCTGATCTATGTCGGCCCCGATCAAACCCGCGAAGTGCGCGTCCTGGTGACGACGCACCAAAAACTCGAGCCCGGCGCTTCGATTCCATTGACATTCACCGTTACGCCCAGTGCGGGCGGCGCCGCGGCAAATGCCGCTGATCATTTCCTGGGACCGTGAGGCGCAACATGTCGGTCCGGCATCCTTTCAATGTTGGCTGCTTTGCTCTCCCGCGCGACGGCGGCGACGGGACGGAGCGGCGATGGACCGGCCGGACGATATTGCTGACGCTGCTCGGTTTTTTTGGCGTCGTATTCGCCGTCAACGGGGTGATGATCTACGAGGCATTGTCGACCTTGAGCGGCGTCGACACCGATAGCGCCTATCAGGCCGGCCTCCAGTTTGAGCAGGAGGTTGCGACGGTGAAAGCCCAGGACTCGCGGCAGTGGCGCGTCGACGCCAAGCTGACGCCGATGGCGGGCGGCGAGCGGCTCGATGTGAGCGCGCGCGACGCCGCCGGTCAGCCGCTCGGCGGCATGCAAGCCTCGGCTATCTTCGAACGGCCGACGGACCGGCGCCTCGATCGTAGCGTCGTCCTGGTCGCGGACGCCGCGGGCCGCTTCCACGGCAGCGCCGAAGTCGCCATCGGCCAATGGGACATTGTGATCGTCCTCTCACGCCAGGGCGAGCAGATGTTCCGATCGAAAAACCGCGTCATTTTGAAGTGAGTGTCGCGCACGGGTGCCATAATGCCGGAAACGCTTGACCTTTCGCAGTTCGTCTCGCGTGGCGAGGCCGGCGCGTCCCATATGACTCTTGCGGTCGATGGCGTCGGCTGCGCCGGCTGCATTCGCAAAATCGAGAGCGGCCTCGCCAAGCTGCCAGGCGTCATCGACGCCCGGTTGAATTTTACCCAACGCCGTCTCGCCGTTGATTGGCGCGACAGCGAGATCGGCGCCGCCGACATCGTCGAGGCGCTGGAACGGATCGGCTATCACGCGCATCCGTTCGCACCGGAACAAGTCGAGGCCGACGACAGCCGCCAAGCCAAATGGCTATTGAGATGCCTTGCCGTCGCCGGCTTCGCGGCGATGAACGTGATGCTGCTGTCGATCTCGGTGTGGTCGGGCAATGTCTCCGACATGACGCAGGTGACGCGCGACCTGTTTCACTGGCTGTCGGCGTTGATCGCCTTGCCGGCCGCCGCTTATGCGGGCCAGCCGTTTTTTCGCAGCGCCTGGGGTGCATTGCGCACGCGCCAGCTCAATATGGACGTGCCGATCAGCGTGGGCGTCACGCTGGCGCTCGCGCTGTCGCTGTACGAAACCGCGACACATTCCGTCCATGCTTACTTCGATTCCGCGATCATGCTGTTGTTCTTTTTGCTGTGCGGCCGCTATCTCGATCTGGCGATGCGACGAAAGACCAAGGTCTTCGCCGGCAATCTCGCGTCGTTCAAGGCTGAGTTCGCGCACCGGATCGCCCGCAATGGCGAACTGACGCGGCTGCCGGTCGCGAGCCTGTTGCCCGGCGACCGTGTCCTGATTCGCCCGGGCGAGCTCATTGCCGTCGACGGCGCCATTCTCACCGGTTCATCGGCGGTCGACGAGAGCCTGGTGACGGGAGAAACCCTGGCCCGTGCCGTCGACCCCGGCGCCACGGTCTATGCCGGCAGCATCAACGGTTTCGGGGCGCTCACCGTCGATGTCACCGCTGCCGGCGCCGGCACGCTGGTCGACGAGGTGGAACGGCTGTTGGACAAGGCGACGGAGGCGAAATCGCGCACGGTGCGGCTTGCCGACCGGGCGGCACGGCTCTATGCGCCGGTGGTCCATACCGCAGCCGCACTAACCTTTGTCGGCTGGCTCATCGCCGGCGCGCCGCTGTACGCCGCCATCGTCACTGCCATTGCCGTGCTCATCATCACCTGTCCCTGTGCCATCGCGCTCGCGATACCCGCGGTGCAAGTGGTCGCCGCCGGCCAGTTGTTCCGCTCCGGCGTCATTCTCAATTGCGGCGACGCCATCGAACGGCTGGCTGAGATCGACACCGTGGTCTTTGACAAGACCGGCACGCTGACATTGCCCGATTCCGGCGTCGATGATGCGGCGGTCGATGGCGATCTGTTGGAACGTGCGGCGCGGCTTGCACTGTCGAGCCGTCATCCGCTGGCGGCCGCGCTGGCGCGTCGGGCGCGCGAGCGCATACCTTTTCCCGGCGCGATCGAGGAGCCTGGCCGCGGCGTCCGCGCGCTGATAGACGGCGGGGAAGCGCGTCTAGGCAGTGCGGCATTTTGCGGTCTAAGCGACGCGGCATCGCCGGCGGTGGGCGACCGCGAGGCGTCTTGCATCGCTTTCTCTTACGCCGGCCGTACGGCTCTGATCCCGATCTGGCAGCGCCTGCGGCCCGACGCCGTCACGGTGATGGAGGCGCTCGCGGCGCGCGGTCTCGATCTCATGGTGTTGTCGGGCGACCGGGCCGAAGCTGTCGAACCGGTGGCGCGACGCCTTGGCATCACAGAGTGGCAGGCGGCTTTGACGCCGGCTGACAAGATCGCCGTCATCGAGCGTTTGAAGTCGCAAGGCCGCCGCATCCTGATGGTCGGCGACGGGTTGAACGACGCGCCGGCTTTGGCCGCGGCCCATGCCTCGCTGTCACCGATCACCGCCGCGCACCTGACGCAGGCGCATGCCGACGCGCTCTTCCTCGGCGATCGCCTGGCGCCGGTGCTGCGCGCCGTGATCGTGGCGCGGCGTGCCCGCACATTGATGCGGCAGAACCTCGCGCTCTCCATAATCTACAATGCGCTCGCCGTGCCCGTCGCTGTGGCAGGCCTTGTCACGCCGCTGATTGCGGCGGTGGCCATGTCAGGCTCCTCGATCCTGGTGACGCTCAACGCGCTGCGTGCGCGGTTCGCGCTACCGCAGGACCCGGGCGATAGATCCGCAAAGATCCCAGGGTCCCCGAAACCGGATGACAGCGATAAGATCGGGCATGAGGGACGCGACATGCAGGCGGTGATCTCGTGAATGTCCTCATCTATCTCGTGCCGATGGCTCTTCTGCTCGGTCTTACCGGGCTCGTCGGATTCATGTGGACGCTCAAGCACGGCCAATACGACGATCTCGACGGTGCCGCGGTTCGAATACTGCCAGACGACGACATTGAGACTTAGCGGGGGCTAGGGCGTCTTCGCGGCTGGCGCCACGGCATATGTCGCCTTCTGATCGACGCCGCAGACTTTTTCGATCTTGTCGCCGCTCAGGCGCGCGAGGACGCGGGGCGGCGTGGTCTGTTGTTCGGCGGCTCCGCCATCGATCTCGATGAGATTTTGTCCGCCGGCCGCGACGACGAACGCCCTGGAACCGCGGCAGTTCGTCATGTCTTTCTCTGCGGCAAGGAGCGCCGTGTTGCGGGAGCTGTGCTCGATGCTTTGGCCGTTGAGCAACACCACGCCCGCCGCCTGGCATCCCGATCCGGCGCTGCTTTCGTAATCGAAATAGCCGACGGTGACGGGAGCCGCGGCGGGATCGAGCTTTAGTTTTGCGTAGCGCGCGATGGTAGGACTGAACGGACCCGGCAAATCCAGCGTCGCGGCGTCGTCGACCGTGATTGCGTTGGCCAGCTTTTGGGTGGCAAGCTTTTTGAACGCCTTGCCGGCAAACGCTTCCTTGCAGAGCGCGGGCGCGCGATTTTCGCTCAGCGCCGCCGCATAATGCCGCTTGAACTGGCAAAGCTCGCCGACGTCGGGCTTGACCACATCATAGGGACCGCCATCGCCTTCGTAGACGACATAATAAGCGCCCTTGAACTGAACGATGCGCGGCAGCGTATCCAGCACCATATCTTGACCGATCGAACCGTAGAAATTCACTTCGCTGTTTGACGCCGTGTCTTGCTCGGCGGGCGACAGCGGCGCGGTGCTGGCGATGATACTGTGCACATGCGCGGTGCCTTGCTCGATGATGTAGACGTGACGAAGCTTGCCGTCGCCGGCGATGTCGGCCGGGTCCGGGTAGCCCCACAGCCTGTCTTGTGTGCCCGCATTGTAGGCCGCCGCGACGAAGGAGCAGACGTCGCCCGCGGCGGCAGCGACCGGGCTTGGCGCAGCAGGTTGCGCCTGCGGACTGGCTGTTTGGCAGCACAGTGCGACCACAGTAGAAATCGGAAGCAACAGCGCTTTCATGGCGGAGGCAGCCGGTCAAATTGCGATGTCAGGCGCAAGCCCGAACCTTAGTGTGAAGATTGTACCGCCAGGTTCACCAGCTCCACGGTCTGGTCGCGCGGATCAGGCGAGATCTGAAAGCCAAGCTTGCGACACATATTGAGCATCGGGGTGTTCTCGCGCAGGACCATGCCCTCGATGCAGCGATAACCTTTTGACCGGGCATAGGCGATGATCAGTTGCATCAGCTGCCATCCGAGGCCGCGCCGCTTGCAATCGGAGCGCACCAGGATGGCGTATTCGCCGGTATCGCCGTCGCCCGTCGCGTGCAGCCGCGCGACACCCAGCATCTGCCCGGTCGTTCCATCGATCGCGATAAAGGCCATCGCGGTGTCGTAATCGACGTGGGTGAACCGGGCGACGAATTTATGGCTGAATTCTTTCACCGGGGCGAAGAAGCGCCGGCGCAGATCTTCCGGCGTCTCCACCGCAAAGAACGGTCCGTAGAGCGGTTCGTCGTCGGGACGGATGGGACGAACGAAAACGATACGTCCGTCTTGCAGCGTAAGCTGCCGCTCCCATTCCTTCGGATAGGCCGCCATGGCGTGGAGTTTACTTCCGATGCGGTGGCGTACTCAACGCAGTGCAGCCGGCGAGGTTCATCACCACGCCGGCCGCACCGCATATCGAAGCCGTATATTGATGCATCCGCACCCGCGGGAGCGGTTCGCTTTAGCCGAACAGCGGCCGCAACGCCGGATATTCCTCGGTCATATGCAGCTTCTCGACGACGCCATCGAGGCCCCAGACGTGGCCGGCGCGATGCGCGATCAGATAGACGATCACCGTCGCATAGACGAGATGGTAATCGACGAGGAAATTGACCGGTTCCTGGATGTACGGGAATTTCATGTGGGCGAAGTAATAGGTGATCATCAGGAGGACCCCGAACGGCCCGCTGATGCGCACCATCAAGCCTGAGATCAGCGACAGGCCGATCAGCAAGTGGCCCCATTTCACCATGAAGTCGGTGAACGGCAGCAATGCCGGCGTCGCGAAGACGGCAAAGACGCTGTGGAACGTCACCACGTGATTGAGGAAGCCGGCGGTATCGAAATTATCCCAGATCTGCCAGGCGCCGGCGTACAGAAACGTCCAGCCCATCAGGATACGCAGGACGAAGATGATACCGCGGTCGAGCTTGGTTTCGCTTATGGATTCAGTCATGGCACTCTCCCAAATGAAAATGACAGTTGTTATTTCGCATGGTGCGAGCCAGGCGGCATTGACTTGAATCAAACGCCCTTTTGCGACGGGCGGATTTGCAGGGGCACGCGATAAGCTTCTCGCGGCCACATTAAAATTAGTTAAGCAAAATCCGGGTCATGCCGCCCAATCAATTGATCCAGGTCAATGCCGCCGCGGGCGCGCAGCAGTGAAATACGGCATCCTGATTGAAGAGGTGCCGTATCATGATCGAGGCGAAATCCGAAGTTCTCCATCGCGGTGTTCTCGCCGGCGTTGCCGGCGGTCTGGCCGAGGTGGCGTGGGTGACACTGTATGCCGCGGCGACCGGCGGCGATCCCGCCGTCCTGGCCCGCGGCGTGACCACCGCTGCCGGAGTGAGCGCGCTGTTGCCGGCATCGCCTGCGGCGCTTGGCGTCGGGGTGCACATGACGCTGGCCGTGGCGCTCGGCGTCGTATTGTCATTCGCTTGGTCGGCACTGCGCGGGTGTCGCCGCAGCTTGACCAATCCTTATCCGTTCATGCTGGCGGCGCTGGCCGCCGTTTGGGTCATCAACTTCTTTGTCGTGCTGCCGGTCGTCAGTCCGGATTTCGTTCACATGGTGCCCTATGCGGTCAGTCTCGCCTCGAAACTCTTGTTTGGCGCGGCCGCGGCGGAAACCATGCGCCGGCTCGCCACGAGCGAGCTGATGCCATCTCAGGTCCGGGGAGGCTGACATGGATGCGCGCTGTGGAACGTATTGCTATTGGATTGCGACGAGCATCGCCGGCGTCATCGCGGCGTTGGCAGTTCTGTCGTATTTTCTCAACGTCGGCAGGGGCATGCCGGTCATTTCGGCGATCGCGCTGCTGCTGGCCGGATTGGCCTGGCTGATCGGCTGGGCCGGCCGTCACATACTCGTTGGCCGCTGATATTCGCCGGCAGGAATGGAAAAGCAGGGCGGTGCGGCTCGGAACACCATCCTCACTCCTCGAATAGAGCCAAGGCTGATTCGCCTTGTTTCGCGATCCCGCCAAAACTGAGTAATATTCAGGACGTGGATCCGCGAGACGCCATACGCACCAGCATCCGCGAGGCCAGCCGGCCGAGCGGAACGTTTTGGGTGATGAACGCGCTGGCGACGGTCATTGCCTGCTACGGTCTATTCTCCAACAGTGCCGCGGTCGTGATCGGGGCCATGGTCGTGGCCATGCTGCTGGGGCCGATCGCGGGCATCGCGCTGGGGTTGACGGACAAGGATCACGCTCTGCTCGGCGCGGCGCTGTCATGCCTCGTCGGCGGCATAGCCTGGATTCTTTTGGTCGCGGTAGTTATCGGCGCCATTCACCGGGATGCTCCGTTGACGGAGGAAATCATCTCGCGCACGTCGCCAACGCTGTTCGATCTGATGATTGCCTTGGCCGGCGGCGCGGCCGGCGGCATCGCCACGGTTTCTCCTCGCATCGGAGCTGCCATCGTCGGCGTCGCCATTGCCACCGCATTGGTTCCGCCGCTTGCTGCCAGCGGCATTCTCCTGGCGCGCGGCGACTTCGACCTGGCGTGGAATGCCTTTGTTCTGGCCTTGACCAATGTGATCGCCATCCAGTTCGCGTTTTCAGTGGTGCTCTGGCTCAATGGATTCCGCGGGCAGACGTATGTAGCGGGCCGCGGCATCGTCGAATTCCTGCGCCGGAATTTTGTCGATGTCGCCATCGTCTGTCTGCTTTCCGCCGTGCTGGGCCTTCGCTTGCATCACGTCATCACGGCGGCGTTGTTTGAATCTCAGGTTCGCAGTGTCCTGCAACAACAGGCCGGACGCTTATCCGGCACCTACGTCGATACGGTTCGCTTTGACGAAAGCAAAGACGGCAACGTGGTCCGCGCCGTCCTGCGCGGCCCCGGTGCGCCGTCGGTGGAACAAGTCGCAGCGATGCAGGCCGCGCTGCCGCGTGCGCCCAATGGCGGCGCCGTAGAACTGCGGGTGCGGTTCGTGAAAGTCGTCATCATGACGGCGCACGGACCATTGCAGCCGGCGGATCAGCGCGAGGTCGTCGCACCGAATTGACGACGCACGGTCAGCCCTTGCCGAAGCGGCGACATGTGAGGCGGGCGACGACCAAGAGCGATGCCGGTCTTCGCGCCGAAATCGAGGCGCCACGCAATGGCGGCGCCTTGAGTTTCGGCGCAATTTCGGGAGCCGTCGGCTGGATTGCGACGCCGCGTCTGCCACCATTTTGTTCCATCTTGGATAATTTCAGAGTTCGGCGGTTCGTGTCAGAGATCGGACGGAATTGTGACAGCGTCTCCCAGGGATTTCGCATTACGAAAAGTTGAATACGCGCCGTGTCAGCGAGCCCGATCAATTGTCAAGAAGTTGGAGCATGTTACCCGGGCCAGTACGTCATCGTTGATCTAGATCAATGCCCGCCGTGTGCGTGGGTGTCCTAGTCAAATTTGGTTTAACGCAAGGAGAGTGCCATGACCCAAAAAGAAGCCCATAACGAGCGCACGGGAAAAACTTCGCCGATTAATCTGATGCCCATCGAGATTGCCGAGCTTGGGAAGAAACGCGTCGAGCAATTTGTCGATATGCAGACGGAGCTTCTTCAGAATTTGCAAGATGCGAACCGTCAATGGCTCGATCGCGTACAAGCAGAAACCAACCTTGTTTCCGAATTTGCCACCAAATTGACGGCAGCACATTCGATCACGGAAGCGATGGCGGTTTATCAGGAATGGACCAGCCGCCGCTTTGAAATGATGGCGGAAGACGGCAAGCATCTTCTCGCCGATACTCAGAAGCTGATGGAGACAGGAACGCGCCTTCTGTCAAATGCATCGGCGATCAACGGCAGCGGCGGCCTCGGTACATAAGCGGACGAGCGTAGATAGAAGAACCAAAATGTCTCCAGTCGCCCTCGTTCACTCGCGCGACATGACAGTGTCGCCGGGGAGCAAGTCGCCAGTTGAAGCGGCCGGCGCAAATAGTACGCCGCCCGACACTGCCTTTCAGGGCCTCGACCGCGCGGCGCGCGCGGCCGTTGCCCAGGCCACGGCGGGATTATCACCGGCGGGAGTAACGGGGGCGTTTTTCGATTGGTGGGTGCACTTGGCCGCGTCGCCGGGCAAGCAGCTCGAATTGGCGCGCCAGGCAATGATCGGGGCAACGGAAAATCTCGCCTTCGCGGCTCAGTTCGCTTTCACCGCGCCGGGCGACCCCTGCCAGCATGCGCTGCCGCACGACGATCGCTTCCGCGCGCGTGGCTGGCAGCGCTTTCCATTCAATGTCTACGCGCGCAACTTCCTCTCGATGGAACGTTGGTGGGACGCGGCGACGAGCCATGTGCGCGGCGTCAGCCAACGCCACGACGACATGGCGAACTTTGCGGCACGGCAGCTTCTCGACACCGTCGCGCCATCGAATTTCATCGCCACCAATCCGGAGGTTCTGGCGCGCACCCAGGCCGAGTCGGGCGCCAATCTGGCGCGGGGCTTTGTAAATTTTCTGGAAGATCTGACGCGCATGCGAAACGGCGCCCCGCCGCGAGGAACAGAGGCGTTCAAGGTCGGGGAGACAGTGGCGGTGACGCCGGGCAAGGTGGTCTTGCGCACGCGGCTGGCGGAAATCATCCAATACTCGCCTGCCACCGAGCACGTGCGTCCAGAGCCGATCGTGATCGTGCCGGCCTGGATCATGAAATATTACATCCTCGACCTTTCGCCGGCGAATTCGCTGGTGCGGCTCCTCACCGAACAGGGCTTCACCGTGTTCATGGTGTCCTGGAAGAATCCCGGAGCCGAAGACCGCGACCTCGGCTTTGACGATTATCGCACCGAGGGCGTGCTCCCGGCGATCAAAGCGGCGACCGCCATCACCGGCGCGCACAAGGTGCATGCGGTCGGCTATTGCCTCGGTGGAACGCTGCTCGCCGTCACGGCCGCGGCCATGGCGCGCGATGGCGACGAGCGGCTTGCGAGCCTCACGCTGTTCGCCGCCCAAGTCGACTTCACCGAGGCCGGCGAGTTGATGCTGTTCATCGATGAGAGCCAGGTCACGTTCCTCGAAGACATGATGTGGGAACGTGGTTACCTCGAGTCCAAGCAAATGGCCGGGGCGTTCCAGATGCTGCGCTCGAACGACCTGATCTGGTCGCGCGACATCCACGACTACCTGATGGGCGAGCAATCCATCCCGATCGACATCATGGCCTGGAATGCCGACGCGACACGCATGCCGTTTCGCATGCACTCGCAATATCTGCGCTCCTTGTTTCTCAACAACGACCTTGCCGAAGGCCGCTTCGAAGTGGCCGGCCGCCCGATCGCGTTATCTGATATCCGCGTGCCGATCTTTGCCGTCTCCACGGAACGCGATCACGTCGCGCCCTGGCGCTCGGTCTTCAAGCTGCATTTATTGACCGATGCCGAAGTTACTTTCGTGTTGACTAACGGCGGACACAATGCCGGCATATTGTCTGAACCCGGACATCCGCATCGGCATTTCCGCATGGCCAAACACGAACACGACGGACCCTATACCGATCCCGACAGGTGGCTTGCGGAGCATGAACCGCGCGAGGGTTCATGGTGGCCGCAGTGGACCGCGTGGCTCGCCACGCGATCCGGCGACGCGGTTGCGCCGCCGCCGCTCGGAAATGCGACAGCGGGCTTTGCGACAATCGACGATGCGCCGGGACGTTACGTCTTCATGAAGTGAGCGGCTGGAAAAGATCAGAAACGTGATCGGTCGTAGCTCGGCCGGCAAAACAGTCTCGGAGTATCGGAATGGATTTGCATGGCAAGGTGATTGTCATCACGGGTGCCGCTCAAGGACTCGGCCAGAAGATGGCGGAGCTTATAGCCGAACAGGGTGCGAGCGTCGCACTGGTGGATCTCGATCAAGCGAAGCTCCAGGACGCGGTGCGGCTCTGCGCGAAAGCGGGCGGCAGTGCCAAGGACTACCCGCTCGATGTAACCGACGAAACCGCGGTCGAGGCGCTGTTCAGGCGAATTCACGCCGATCTCGGTAGTGTCGATGGCCTCGTCAACAATGCTGGCGTCACCGGTGATGCGCTGCTGGTGAAGGTCGGAAACGGCAAAGTCCTGGGTAAAATGTCGGCGGCGCAATTCGACAAGGTCATCGCGGTCGATCTCAAGGGCGTGTTCCTGTGCGCGCGCGAGGCCGCCGTAAACATGATCGAGGGCGGACGCGGCGGCGTCATCGTCAATATTTCCAGCATCTCTCGCGCCGGCAATGTCGGCCAGACCAACTATGCTGCCGCCAAGGCTGGCGTCGCCGCCATGACGGTGACCTGGGCCAAGGAACTGGCGCGCCACAACATCCGCGTTGCCGGTATCGCGCCCGGATTTTCCGAGACGCGCATGGTGGCCACCATACCGCCCAAGGTGAAAGACAGGATCGTCACTACGATTCCGCTGCGGCGCTTCGCCCGGCCGGAAGAGATTGCGCGCGCCGCATTGTTCATCCTGCAAAACGACTATTACGACGGCCGGATTCTGGAGATCGACGGCGGACTGCGGTTGTGACCTGCACCGCCTGATATGACAACCTTGGAGTAAATAAAATGAGCCAGCGCGAGATCGTCCTTTGCGAAGCGGTACGGACTCCGATCGGAACCTATGACGGCAGTCTGAAGACGGTACCTGCGACCGACCTGGGCAAGATCGCAATCAAGGCGGTGCTGGACCGCTCGAAACTTGACCCGGCGAAAGTCGGAACGGTGGTGATGGGCAACGTGATCCAGGCCGGCAACAAAATGAACCCGGCGCGCCAGTCCGCGGTCAACAGTGGCATACCGGTCGACGTTCCCGCCATGACCGTCAATCGCGTTTGCGGCTCCGGCGCGCAAGGCATCGCCTCGGCGGCGCAGGAGGTCATGCTTGGCATGCTCGACAGCGCGGTGGCCGGCGGCATGGAGAACATGGACATGGCGCCATACCTCGTCGCCAACGGGCGATGGGGTTATCGCATGGGCGACGCGCAAATGTACGACAGCATGCTGCGCGACGGCCTCAACGATGCGTTCTCCGGCGAACATTCGGGATGGCACACCGAGGATTTGGCAAAATCCCGCCAAATTATCCGCGATGAGCAGGATCGCTGGGCGTTGCGGTCGCAGCAGCGCTTCGCGGCGGCGCAAGCGGCGGGCAAGTTCAAGAGCGAGATCGTGGCGGTCGAAGTTCATGGCCACAAAGGCGTGAAAGTCTTCGACAAGGACGAACACAACAGGCCCGACACCACGATGGAGAGCCTTGCAAAACTCCGTCCGGCATTCCGCAAGGACGGCACGATTACCGCCGGCAATGCGCCCGGCTTGAACAGCGGCGCTTCCGCGATGATCGTTGCCGAGCGCGGCTGGGCCGAAAAGCAGGGCCTCAAGCCGATGGCGCGTCTCGTGTCCTACGGCATCGGCGCAGTCGAGCCGGGAATGTTCGGGCTTGGGCCGGTTCCTGCGGTGCGCCAGGCGCTAACGCGCGCCGGTTGGAAGATCGGCGACATTCAGCGCATCGAGATCAATGAGGCGTTCGCCGCGATCGCAGTCGCGGTGACACGCGAACTCGGCCTGCCTGAGGACATTGTCAATGTCGAAGGCGGCGCTATCGCGCACGGGCATCCGATCGGCGCGACCGGCGCGGTGCTGACCACGCGGCTGCTTTATTCGATGCAGCGCGACGGCATCGCGCGCGGTGTCGTCACGCTGTGCATCGGCGGCGGTCAAGGCATCGCGCTGGCGCTGGAGACCGTGCATTGAGGTCGGCCTTCCCGGTTTGATGGGGGACAAGGATGACGCAAACTCAATATTCGAATGCAGGAAAATTGTTATGAAAGCTCTCGTGTATCAAGGCCCGGGCAAGAAAGCCGTCGAGGACCGTCCGAAGCCGGACATCGCCGCGCCGACCGATGCCATTGTGAAAATCGTCAAGACGACCATCTGCGGCACTGACCTGCACATCCTCAAAGGCGACGTGCCGACCTGCACGCCCGGCCGCATCCTCGGTCACGAGGGGATCGGCGTGATCGACAAGGTTGGCGGGGCTGTCACGGCGTTTCATGCCGGCGACCGCGTCATCGTCTCGTGCATCTCGTCCTGCGGCAAGTGCGACTATTGCCGCCGCGGCATGTACTCGCACTGCGTCAATGGCGGCTGGATTCTCGGCAACAAGATCGATGGCACCCAGGCGGAGTTCGTCCGCATCCCCTTCGCCGATACCAGCCTCTATCACATTCCGGCCGGCTCGGACGAAGACGCACTGGTCATGCTGAGCGACATCCTGCCCACGGGCTTTGAATGCGGCGTGCTCAACGGCAAGGTTCAGCCCGGTTCGACTATCGCCATCATCGGCGCCGGCCCGATCGGTCTCGCCGCGTTGCTCACGGCGCAATTCTATTCGCCGGCCGAGATCATCATGGTCGATCTCGACGACAACCGCCTGCAATTATCCACGCGCTTTGGAGCGACGACGGCCATCAACAACAAGGATGGCAAAGCGGTCGAGAAGATCATGACAATGACCGCGGGCCGCGGCGTCGATACCGCCATCGAAGCGGTCGGCGTACCGGCGAGCTTCATCACTTGCGAGGATATTGTGGCGCCCGGCGGCATCATCGCCAATATCGGCGTCCATGGGATCAAGGCGGACCTGCACCTGGAGCGCTTATGGGACCGCAACATTGCCATCACAACGCGGCTGGTTGACACCGTCACCACGCCGATGCTGCTCAAGACCGTGCAGTCGCATAAGATCGATCCCAAGCAGTTGATCACGCATCGCTTCAAGCTTGATAAGATCCTGGAGGCCTACGAGACCTTCGGCGCGGCCGCCAAAACCAACGCACTCAAGGTTTTGATCGAGGCGTGAGCGTAGCGAGGGTGAACGAAGTTGCGGCAAGACGCAGGCGATCGATCTTTTCCCGCTCCGGAACACACCGGCGCAGACGATAATGTGGTGCGCGCGGGCGAGATCATGACCCGTGACATCGTCTCAGTGTATCCCGACGCGCCGATACGGGCGATTGCGCGCTTGATGCTTGACAAAGGCATCAGCGCGGTTCCGGTCGTCGACAGCACGGGCGCGCCGCTCGGCATCGTGAGCGAGGGCGATTTGATCGGCCGTGCCAATTCCGACCGGGAGGCCCGCAAGGATTGGTGGCTGTCAATGCTGGCCGAAGGCGAGGCGCTCAATCCCGATTTTCTGACCAATCTGCGTGCCAGCGAGCGCATTGCGCGCGACGTAATGTCAGGACCGGTGGTGACAGTCGCTGAGAATACCGAAGCGAGTGAGATTGGGCGGCTGCTGCAATCTTATCGTATCAAGCGGGTGCCGGTGGTCCGCGACGGCCGTGTCGTCGGCATCGTAAGCCGTGCCGACCTGTTGCGTTCGCTTGCCGGGCGACAGCAGCCGACGCCGTCTCACAAAGACGGTTACCTGGCGGGAGCGATTGCCGGCCTCGACGAACGTTTCTTTCATCACCGCCAGACCGAGCAGCCGGTACGGTCGCCACCCCCGGAACCGGATGATGGCGGTGTGAAGGCGGCCGATTTTCAACGCCTTGTCGAGGACTTTGAGCGTAGAGAAACTGTACACCGCGAGGAGGTGCAACGCGCCGCCGCGGCACTCCGCCGCCGCCACGTTGTGGAGATCATCGACGATCATATTTCCAACGACAGGTGGCGCGCCCTCGTGCATCAGGCGCGGCAAGCCGCGGAGAACGGCGAAAAAGAATTCATGATGTTTCGATTTCCGAGCCAGGTATGTAGTGACGGCGGGAGGGCAATCAATGTGACAGAACCTGGCTGGCCGGCAACCTTGCGCGGCGATGCGGCGGAAATCTATTTGCGATGGGAGCACGATCTGAAGCCGCGCGGGTTCCACCTTGCCGCGAGAGTGATGGAGTATCCCGACGGTATGCCAGGCGACATTGGCCTGTTTCTGATCTGGTGAATCCGATGCCAAAGCCCCCGATGAATGAAGTCAAGGGCTTGCAGGATTCGCGTTCTTTGACCAATGACGGCACGCGGCTCATCGCCATGCGGAGCCCCGGTTTCGACAATGTCGATGAAGCATTTGGCGTGCCGCCGAGTGGGCCATACCGGATTGCCGGTAGCGGCGTTATCATCAACACTTGAATTCGCCGCCGTAGGAGAACTCTCGATGCGAGGCCACCACCACCACCAAGACCTCGTCAGGAAAGCCCGGGGGCTGGCGCCGATCCGCACTGCTGTCGTGCATCCGGTGGATACGGTCTCGCTGCAAGGCGCCATCGAAGCTGCCAAGGAAAAGCTGATTGTCCCGGTGCTGGTCGGACCCGAGGCAAAAATCCACGCGGCTGCGGCGGCGGCCAAACTCGATCTTTCTCCTTACGAACTTGTGCCGACCGAGCACAGCCACGCCGCCGCGGCGCAAGCCGTCGCGCTGGCGCGCGACCATAAGGTCGAGGCGCTGATGAAAGGCAGCCTCCATACTGACGAATTCATGGGCGCGATCGTGCACGAGGAAAAGCTGCGGACCGACCGGCGCATGAGTCACGTCTTCGTCATCGATTGTCCGGACTATCCGCGGCCGCTTTATGTGACTGACGCCGCACTCAATATATATCCGACGCTCGAAGACAAGGTCGACATCGTGCAGAATGCGATTGATCTCGCCCACGCGCTCGGCGTGCCGCTGCCCAAAGTCGCGATCCTGTCCGCAGTCGAGACTGTCACTTCGAAAATCAAATCCACCATCGACGCGGCGGCATTGTGCAAGATGGCCGACCGCCGCCAGATCACGGGTGGCATCCTCGACGGGCCGCTGGCCTTCGACAACGCCGTGTCGGCGGAAGCGGCCAAGACCAAGGGCATCGTGTCGCCGGTGGCCGGCCAGGCCGACATTTTCGTCGTGCCGGATATCGAAGCCGGCAACATGCTGGCAAAGCAGATCGAATATCTCGCCGAAGCCGAGATCGCCGGCATCGTGCTTGGCGCCCGGGTGCCGGTCATTCTGACCAGCCGCGCCGACAAGACCCCGGCCCGGCTCGGTTCCTGCGCGATCGCGCTCCTGTTGGCGCGCTACCGGGCGGAGGCGAAACCGTGACCGGTGCGATCCTCGTTCTCAATGCCGGTTCGTCGAGCATCAAGTTCGCTCTGTATCCGGCCGATGGCGCGAACAACGGCACCACGCAGCTTTATCGCGGCGAGATCGAAGGGATCGGGCACGCCGCCCGATTGGGCGCATGCAACGCCGGCGGGGCTGTCGTCGCAGATGCCGCAATTGCCGGCCCTGGTACCCACGAAAACGTCCTGGCGGCTTTGCTCGATTGGATCACAGGGCATTGCGGCGGCATCGCCCTGACGTCGGCCGGCCATCGCGTGGTTCATGGCGGCCGCGAGTTTGCGGGGCCGGTGATCGTCACGCCGGAAGTGATGGAAAAGCTCGAAGCACTCAATCCGCTGGCCCCGCTGCATCAACCGCATAACCTGGCGGCGATCAGCGCGCTGTCGAAACTTTATCCGACGCTTCCTCAGGTCGCCTGCTTCGACACGTCCTTCCACACCACGCAGTCGCCCGTTGCGACGACCTACGCGCTGCCTCGGGCGCTATCCGACAAAGGGGTCAAGCACTACGGCTTTCACGGCCTGTCTTACGAATACATCGCGGGCATCCTGCCCGATCACCTCGGCGCCAAGGCCGAGGGCAGGGTGGTCGTCGCTCATCTGGGTCACGGCGCCAGCATGTGCGCCATGGTCCGGCGGCGAAGCGTCGCCACGACCATGGGCTTTTCGGCGCTGGACGGGCTGGTGATGGGCCGGCGCTGCGGCGCTCTCGATCCCGGAGTGATCCTCTACCTGCTGGATCACGAAGGGATGAACTCAGGTCAGATAAGTCATCTGCTTTACGAGGAATCCGGGCTCTTCGGTGTCTCCGCGATCAGCGACGATATGCGCGACTTGCTGTCCAGCAAAGCGGCGCATGCTGCCGAGGCGGTGGAACTGTTCGTGTACCGGATCGTTCGCGAGCTTGGCTCGCTTGCGGCGGCGCTCGCCGGTATTGATGCCTTGGTGTTCACCGGGGGGATCGGAGAACACGCGCCCGAAATCCGCGCTCGAGTGTGCCGGCAGGCGGCCTGGCTTGGCATCGCGCTCGACGAGAGCGCGAACCGTGCCGGCGTACCCCAGATCGGCGCGTCCGGCGCGGGTCCGTCCGTATTGGCCCTCGCGACCAATGAAGAGCTGGTCATTGCCCGCCATACGCGGCGCCTCCTGGAGGACACGGAAGAGAGCGAGGATCAACGAGTGCATCTCCAAGCGATCGGGAGACCGGCATGACACAGGGGCAACTCGGGACGACTACCGCAGACGCCGCGCCGCCGCCGGCCGACGCGGCGGGACTGAGCGAAGCGGAAGCCGCACGGCGGCTTGCCCAATACGGCGAAAACGCACTCGTCGAGCACCATGTGAGCGTTCTGGAGCGCCTCGCGCATTTCTTCTGGGGCCCGATCCCCTGGATGATCGAGATCGCGGCCGTGCTCTCCGGCAGTGCTCCGCCATTGGGACGATCTCGCCATCATTTTGGCGATGCTCTTCATCAATGCCGGCGTCGGCTTCTGGCAGGAATTCAAGGCTGACAACGCCATCGCTCTCTTGCGACAGCGGCTCGCACTCAAGGCCCGCGTCAAGCGCGACGGCGTATGGAAGGACGTCGAGGCGAAGCTGTTGGTCCCCGGCGACGTCGTCCATGTGAAGCTTGGCAACATTGTTCCCGCCGACCTCAAATTGGTCGCGGGCGCCTATCTGAGCGTCGACCAATCGGCGCTGACGGGCAAGTCCCTGCCGGTCGACAAGAAAGCCGGCGACGACGCCTATTCGGGGTCGATCGCCAAACAAGGCGAAATGGACGGCATCGTCACTGCAACCGGAATGAAGACCTATTTCGGCAAGACCGCCGGTCTCGTCCAGCAGGCCAAGACGGTCTCGCATTTCCAGCGTGCCGTGCTGCGCATCGGCAATTTCCTTATTTTGATCACCATCGGCCTGGTGCTGGTGATCGGACTCGCCGCGCTGTTCCGCCACGATCCGGTGCTTGAAACCGTCCAATTTGCGCTGATCCTCACCGTCGCATCGATCCCGGTCGCGTTGCCGGCCGTGCTGTCCGTCACCATGGCTGTCGGCGCTGAGCGGCTGGCGAGATATAAGGCGATCGTCTCGCGGCTGGTGTCGATCGAAGAGATGGCCGGCATGAATATGCTGTGCAGCGACAAGACCGGAACGCTCACCAAGAACGAACTCACACTGGGTGACCTGCAGCCGGCGTCTGGTATAAGTCGTGACGACCTTCTGCTGGCCGCGGTGCTGGCATCGCGACGCGATGAGCCGGACGCGATCGATACGGCCTGCCTCGCCGGCGCACCAAGCGCCTCACAGCTCGACAGCTACGCGGTGAAGACGTTCCATCCGTTCGATCCGGTTGCAAAACGCGCTGAGGCAGAGATCGAGCGCGACGGCAAGCGTTTCAAAGTTGCCAAAGGCGCGCCGCAAGTGATTGTCGATCTGTGCAAAGCTGGCCCGCAGGAGCGCGCTGCGATTTCCCAAACCGTTGATGGGGACGCGGCCAAGGGATATCGCACGCTTGGCGTCGGACGCACCGATGACGCCGGAAACTGGCGCTTCCTCGGGCTGTTACCATTGTTTGATCCGCCGCGGGACGATTGCGCCTCGACCATCGCCACGGCACGCGCCATGGGCGTCGACATCAAGATGGTGACGGGCGATCACGAGGCGATCGCCAGGGAGATCGCCGGAAAGCTTGGCCTCGGCCAGAACATCGTTGTCGCCGACACTATTTTCGATAGTGACGGCTCCGATCCCGAACTCTCGCGACTTGTCGCGGCCGACGGCTTCGCGCGGGTCTTTCCGGAACACAAGTTCAAGATCGTCAAGGCGCTGCAAGCCGGCGGCTATATCGTCGGTATGACCGGCGACGGGGTCAATGACGCGCCGGCGCTGAAACAGGCCGATGTCGGCATCGCCGTCAGCGGAGCGACCGACGCCGCCCGCGCCGCGGCCGATCTCGTGCTGACGGCGCCCGGGCTTTCCGTCATCACCCAGGCGATCGAGGAGGCGCGCCGCATCTTCGAACGCATGAACAGCTACGCGATGTACCGTATTGCCGAGACGATACGGCTCCTGCTGTTCATGACCGCCAGCATTTTGATCTTCAATTATTACCCGGTCACGGCGATCATGGTGGTTTTGCTCGCTTTGCTCAACGACCTGCCCATCATGATGATCGCTTACGACAATGCCCCGGTCGCACTGCGCCCGGTGCGCTGGGACATGACGCGCGTCCTGACCATTGCTTCGGCACTCGGCGCCTACGGCGTGATCGAAAGCTTTGGCATGTTCTGGATCCTGAGGGACTATCTGGGGCTCGCGCAGCCGGTCGTGCAGGCGCTGATCTTCCTGAAGCTTCTCGTCTCCGGCCACATGACGATTTATCTGACGCGCAACAAAGGTGCGATCTGGGAACGCCCCTGGCCGAGTTGGAAGCTTGTCGTTCCCGCCGAAACGACCCAGCTCATCGGCACGCTGGTCGTGGCCTATGGCTGGTTCATGGCGCCGACCGGATGGCCGCTCGTGCTCATGGTGTGGGGCTATACGCTCGTGTCGTTCTTCGTGGCGAGTGCAGTCAAGATCGGCACCTATCGGCTCCTCGACAACCGGATATCACACCGCGAGCGCTATCTCGCCCGCATCGAAGGCCGCGTCGCGGGCTGACGGCGAAGCGGGCACAATTCCCTACATTTTTGAGCGTGACCATGGCAGCAAAGTCTCCCGTCAAATCTTCCGAATTCTCGCTGGCGAGCGTTCCGGCATTCTGGCCGATGGCCATGGCGGCCTCGCTGATGGAGAGCGGCGCGCAGCTTTACGCCAAAAATCTCAAATTCGCCGAGGAAGAGATCAAGATTCACGGCGATCTGCGGCCGACTTTGGCGACACCAAACACGGTGCGGCTCGATCTGCGCACCATGAAGCTGCGCGACTACGGTAAGCCGGGCGGCATTCCAACGCTGGTCGACGCGCCGCATGCCGGACACACCGCGATGATCGCGGATTACCATAACGGCCAGAGCCTGATCGAGACGCTGCTCGCCAACGGCATCGGTCATGTCGCGCTCACCGACTGGAAGTCGGCGACCGACGATATGAAGGATCTTGAGATCGACAATTATCTCGCTGAAATCATTGTCGCGATCGACGATCTCGGCGGCCGCGTGAATCTGGTCGGTCTGTGCCAGGGCGGCTGGGTAGCGGCGATGATCGCGGCGCGCTTTCCCGAAAAAGTGAACGCGTTGGTGCTTGCCGGGTCGCCGATCGACACCGATGCCGGCGACGGGCCGATCAAGCGCATGGTTCATGAATCGCCGCTGTCATTCTACCAGGAACTGGTGGCGCTCGGCGGCGGCGTGATGCAGGGAAAATTCATGCTGCAAGGCTGGAAGAACATGCATCCCGAGCAGCACTACGTTCAGGATCAGATCGATCTCTACGAGCACATGGACGATCCGGCCTATCTCAAGAAGGAGGAAAGCTTCGAGAGCTGGTACGAAAACCCGATCGATCTGCCGGGCCGATGGTATCTGCAGGTCATCGAGCAATTGTTCAAGGAGAACCGGCTGGCCAAAGGCACATTCGTCGGTCTTGGCCGGCGCCTAAACCTGAAAAGCATTGCCTGCCCGACCTACCTCCTGGCCGGCGAGTCCGACGACATCACGACGAAAGAGCAGGTTTTTGATGCCGAGAAATATCTCGGCACGCCGAAAAGCAAGATCGAGAAGAAACTCGTTCCGGGCGGGCATATCGGCCTGTTCATGGGCTCGCATACGCTGCGCGAGGCTTGGCCGCCGATTGCGCATTGGATCTCCGGCGTTCAATGACGGAAGATTTTCAGGTCATTATTCTTTGAGGGTCACGATCTAACCGTTGCCGGTGACGCGCAGGATGACCTCGATCACAACGCCGGTCGCAACGGCGAGAAACCGGGAGATGATGCTGAGGTCGATGCCGAGCTGAGCGCCAAGCAGCGGCAGCACGATGAGGAGCCCGATCAGAATCACCAGTCCGTAAGGCTCCAGCCGGGCAACCGGCGCGGCGAGGCGAGGCGGAAGAATGCCGACGAGGATGCGCCCGCCGTCAAGCGGCGGCAGCGGGAACAGATTGAACAGGGCCAATACGACGTTGAGGATCAGTGCGTTTCGCAAATTATCCGCCAGCCATTGCGTGCCGGTCGGCGGCAGATAAACGACAATGTGGAAGATCAGCGCGGCGAGGATTGCGAGCGCAATGTTCATGGCCGGACCGGCGGCCGCGACCAGGACCATGTCGCGCCGCGGCTGGCGCAGCGCGCGAAAATTGACCGGCACCGGCTTGGCGTAGCCGAACAAGAACGGCGAATGCGTCAGCAATAAAATGCCCGGCAAGAGGATCGTGCCGACCGGGTCGATGTGCTTGAGCGGGTTGAAGCTGACGCGGCCGAGCCGCCACGCGGTGTCGTCGCCGAGGAGATGCGCGACGAAGCCATGCGCCGCTTCGTGGAAGGTCACGGCGATGATGATCGGCAGCGCCCAGATCGTCGCCAGATAAATCAAGTTGCCGGTCACTGGCTCAACTCCCCGCGGTCCTGCTGGCCGGTCCGTGGGACGATCGCGCGCGGATCGCATCCTCGACGGATCGAAAGACATTCTCGGATCCAAGCACCCCGATCAGGCCGGTTCGCTTGGCCGCGCGCTGCGCCCGGTCCGAATTCAAGCCGCGCCAGGGCGACTTTGATCCCGCGCTGATAAAGTTCAGCGAACGCCTGCTGCAGCATGAGCGATCCGGAATAGTCGATATCAATGACGCCGTGGGCTTCGAGCACGACGAGCCGGCACGGTTCGGCCGCAGTGGCGTCCATGGCGGTGATGGCATCCATTAGCTTGCGACGGATATAGGCGGCGTTGGTGAAATAGGCCGGCGCGCCAGGCGCAAACACCAGAACGCCGGTCTCGCGCTCGCCGGTCTCTCCGGCCGGCTCATCCCACCATACCGTCGTCCCCGGAACCCGCGACATCACTACGCAATCGGGCCGCGCGATAATGTAGACGCTGTGCACCAGCGACAGCAGGATGCTCATCGTCACGCCGGTCTGTATCGGCAACAGCACCACGAGCGCCGCGCCCGCTGCAACCAGCAAAATCTCATAGCCGCCGCGGCGATAGATCTGCAGCATCGTTGCAACGCGGAAGATGCGCATGCCGATAAACACCAGCACGCCGCTCAACGCCGCAACCGGCAACACTGCAAACGCATTCGCCGCAAGGAGCGCGATCGTCGCGGCGATGGCAATGGCGAGGAGACCGGCGATTTGCGACTTGCCGCCGGACTCGTGGACGACCGCGGTGCGCGGCGGGCTCGAATCCACCGCGAACGCGCCAAGGATCGCAGCGAGTATGCTGCCGGCGCCGATGGCGGCGAAATCGCGGCTGACGTTTTCCTGTGTCTTCGGGTCGTTGGGAAATGAGCGCACCACCGCGGCCGTTTGCATCATGCATACCAGCGCGACGATCAGCGACGTCGGCAGGAGCTGCGTGAACTGCTGCCAGCTTGGTAGCTCGATGATTGGATGCAGCCGCGCGATCGGCAACGCTCCAAGCACCGCTGTGCCCCGCTGCGCAAGTCCGAGCGACCAGACCGCAAGCCCGCTGACGAGGAAACCAATAAACGCGCCCGGAATCCGCTTGTTGATCCGGTCGGCCAAAAGCGCCACGACCAAAACTCCGACGCCGATCAGGGTCGGATCGAGCTTGGCCCTTGGCAGTTGCCGCACAATGGCGATCAGCCGATGCACGATATCGCCGGATGGCGCCGCAAGGCCGAGCAGGTCGGGCATCTGGCCGACGATGATGTGGACCGATATGCCGGCGAGAAATCCCGTTGTCACCGGGATCGACAGCAAATCGGCGATCCAGCCGGCGCGCGCGATGCCTGCGATCAAGAGCACGGCGCCGACCAGCAGCGCCAACGCCGCGGCCATGCCGGCATAGGCCGCGGAGCCGGCAATGGCGATCGCGGCCAGCGCACTCGCCATGATCGGCGCGATGGTGGAATCGGCGCCGACCGAGATGAAACGATTTGCGCCGAATGCCGCGAATGCCAGTGTGCCGGCGCCGAAAGCAAGCAGTCCCGCCATGGGAGGCAGGCCGACCAGGCGAGCGGTTGCCAGTTGCTCCGGGATGGCAATGGCCGCGAGCGTCAGCGCAGCGATGGCGTCGCTGACGAGCCAGGACGGCTGGTAGCCCCGCAACGAAGCAAACAGCCAAGGGTCGTTTTTACGTGAGCCAATCATTCGATCAACGCGACATGCTTCGTGCCACGATCGATCAGGGTAGACGCCTGGGCTTTTGTCAAGTTTTGGGGCCCGGCGGAGCGGGATCGTCCCTCAGCGCTGGATTGCAGCAAATAAACGCTGCCGCGAAGCCCACTTTCTTGCCGCGGCAGGACGTCCTAAGCTTGGCGGCGCCGGCGCGCTTTAATGGCTTGGCGGCGGCGGCTGAGGGTTCACGGTCATGAGCGATGTCGGTCTTCGCGCCGAAATCGAAGCGCTGCGCCGCGAGATCGCCGCGATGCGTGCCGAGCAGGCGCCCGGGGCAAAACCCGACGAGACGATGCCGGAGCTTGCGGCCGAACCGGGGGCCGGCAATTTCACCGACCAGCTGCATGCTCTGGCCCGCGAGATTGCAGCCTTCGCTGAAGATCCGGAAAAAGGCGTCGTCAATCATCCGCTCACGAGCGTGCTCGGCGCGCTGGTGCTCGGCATCCTCATCGGACGCGTCATTCATCGATAAAGGAGTTGCCGTCTTGAACCGCGTCTTTCGGCATCTGCGCGTTCTCTGGCGCCTCGAATCGACGATCGCGGAAGCGCGACTGCGCATCACGCTGCGCCGCGCCGTGCTCTACGCGGTGGCCGGGCTGATCGCCGTGTTCGGGCTCGCCATGCTGAACGCGGCCGCCTTTTTTGCCCTCGAAGCGCGGTGGGGGCCGGTCTGGGCGGCTGTCGCGGCGGCGCTGGGCGATTTCGCGCTGGCGTTAGTGGTCACGGGTATCGCGCTCGCGGCGAATCCGGGGGCCGAAATGACGCATGCGGTCGAACTCCGCCAGACGGCGCTCGACGGCATGGAGGCCGAGATTTCGGCGCTGCAGGAGCCATTTGCCTGGCTGTCGCGTGCCGCGCGCAATCCCATCGACACTGCGCTGCCCGCAATTCTCCTTCCGCTCGTCACCGCCATCGTCCGCGGCTTGCGCAAGCATAAGACGGATTCGGAATAAACAATCCTGCGGGGGTCGCCGGCCTGGTCTCGGTCACTCAATCGCGACCGGAAGATGCTCGGCGGCGACCGGCTGGTCCGCCGCGCCCGGCGCCACGATCTGCGCGCGGAGCGCCGCGATGTCCGCCTCTTCGAGCGTCTCCTTCTGCAGCAGCAACTGCGCCGTCTTCTCGTGCACGGCGCGGTGCGCGCTGAGAATTTCGACGGCCCGGTCGTAGGCGTGCCCGACCAGCCCGCGGATCGCATGGTCCATGAGGCGTTCCGTCTCGTCGCTGAACTCCCGCGCATAGGACGGCTGCGGCATCGGTCCACCGAGCGCCGGCGGCCGCTCGCGCTCATACGAGACGTGACCGAGTTCCTTGTCCATGCCGTAGCGCAGCACCATGCTGCGCGCGGTATCGGTGGCTTTGACCAGATCGTCGGAAGCGCCGGTCGAAAGATGATGAAAGAAGATGAATTCGGCAGCGCGGCCGCCGAGTAGCACCGCCATGCGGTTTTCCAGCTCTTCCTCCGTCATCAGGAAGCGGTCTTCGGTCGGCCGCTGGATGGTGTAGCCGAGCGAGCCGATGCCGCGCGGAATGATCGAAACTTTGTGGACGGGGTCCTGGCCGGGCAGCGCCATGGCGACGATGGCGTGGCCGAGTTCGTGAAAGGCGACGATCTGGCGCTCTTTGGGAATAAGCAGCCGGTTTTTCTTCTCGAGGCCGGCGACGATCCGCTCGACCGCGGCGGTGAAATCGGTCAGATGCACGCTGTCGGCGCCGCGCCGCGTCGCCAACAGCGCCGCTTCGTTGACCAGATTGGCGAGGTCGGCGCCGGTAAAGCCCGGCGTCAGTTCGGCGATCTGCTGCGGATCGACATCGGTCGCCAGCACCGCCTTTTTCAGATGCACTTTCAGGATTTCGATGCGGTCCTTCTTGTCGGGACGGTCGACGAGAATCTGGCGGTCGAAGCGGCCGGCGCGCAGCAGCGCCGGGTCCAGAATCTCCGGCCGGTTGGTGGCCGCGAGCAAAATGACGCCAATGGTCGGGTCGAAGCCGTCCATCTCAACCAGGAGCTGATTGAGCGTTTGCTCCTTCTCGGAATTGCCGCCATAGGCGAACGCGCCGCGGGCCGCGCCCAGCGCATCGAGCTCGTCGATGAAGATGATCGCCGGCGCCTCCTTGCGCGCCTGCTCGAACAGGTCGCGCACCCGTGCAGCGCCGACGCCGACGAACATCTCGACGAACTCCGATCCGGAAATCGAAAAAAACTTGACGCCCGCCTCGCCCGCGACGGCACGCGCCAACAGCGTCTTGCCGGTGCCCGGCGGCCCGATCAGCAGGATGCCCTTGGGAATCCGCGCGCCGAGGCGTCCGTAGGCTTTGGGGTTCTTCAGGAAGTCGACGACTTCCTTCAGCTCCTGCTTCGGCTCCTCCACGCCGGCGACATCGGCGAACGTCGTTTTGGTGTCGTTCTCGACATAGATTTTGGCCCGGCTCTTGCCGATCGACATCAGTCCGCCGCCAAGGCCCTGTTGCCCGAAGCGGCGGATGACGAACATCCACAGCCCGAAGAACAATGCCGTCGGCAGCACCCAGGACAGAATATCGGTGAGCCAGGTGCTCGGGATTTCGCCGGAATAGGTGACGTGATGCTTGTCGAGCATGGTCGCGAGGTCGGGAGTGACCCGCGTCGTGACGAACTGTTTGAGCCCGTCCTTCTCCGGATCCCTAAGCGTTCCTTCGATCGTGTTCTGCTGGATCCAGACTTTGTCGATCTTGTCGGCATCGAGCAGAGTCTGGAACTGGCTGTAGGGGATCGTCGTGTATTCCTTGCTCGCCTGGTAATAGCTCTGCACCAGCGCGAAACCGACAAGCGCGGCGACGATGTACCAAAGGTTGATCTTGGTCTTGCGATCCATGGCGCAGCCTCACGCGAGATTCGGAACGGGTTGCCGACCGGCGCTCAGGCACAAATCTATCGGCGTTCCATGCCGGCGATAACGGTCCGTTCGCGTCCGGTTTCTTCAGTTCTTCAAAAACTTTACCTTCATCGTGGCGCGGAGGCGACAGGTTTATTTCTTCGCCACTTTTAGCTTCAGCAGCGCATCGGCGTTGGCGTGGGTGAGCTTCTCGCGGTCACCCGGCGCCGGCGCGACGCGGTCGAGGAAGGCGCGGCCTTCCGCGTTGGCGGCAAACGGATAGTCGACCGAGAACATGATGCGGTCGATGCCGAAGGTCACCAGCGCGCAGATGAACGGCGGCGCGTCGAATACCCCGCTGGTGGTGAGCCAGACCTGATCGCGGATGGCGCGGCTGACCGGACGTTTCAGATGGCTGACATCGTGCACGAAGACCTCGTCGATGCGGGCCATCATCATCGGCAGCATCTCGCCCATATGGCCGATGATCAATTTGAGCCGCGGATGGCGATCGAGCGCGCCGGACAGCACCAGTCGCAACACATGAATCGCCGTCTCCGAGTGCCAGCCCCAGCCGGCGGTCTCCAGCACGCGCGCCGCGCCGTCGGGAAGATTGGAATAATAGGCCTGCCGCACCGGCTCCGGCGGCAGATGCGGATGAACGTAGATCGGCACGTCGAGTTCGATCGCGGCCGCGAGCAGGCCGTCGTAGCGCGGATCGTCGAGGAAGCGGCCCTCGGTCGTGCCATTGACCATGGCGCCGACAAAGCCGAGCTCTTTGACCGCGCGGTTGAGTTCGCGCGGGATGGCGTCGGGGTTTTGCATCGGCAGCGCCGCGAAACCGGCGAACCGATCGGGGTGGCGACCGATGGCTTCGGCGAGATGATCGTTGATGGCGGCGGCGAGCGCTACGCCGTCGGGGCCGGGGACCAGATCGGCGGCCGGTCCGGCATTCGACAGCACCTGCACCGTGATGCCCGCATCGTCCATCGATTTGAGGCGCCGCTCGCCGATCTCCGGTAACAGCTCCATGGGATTGACCGCGCCCGGCGTGATGTTTCTCGGCCGGAAGCCCCGCGCGCTGACGACCTTCGGGTCGATGCGCTTCGACAGTGCCGGGACCGAAAAATGCTCCTCAAGTGCGACGGTACGCATCAGCGATTGTCTCCCTTTGCCGGATGGTCTGTTGCCGCGGCCTTGGCACGCGCGTGGCGCTGCCGTAGCCTTGTGACAATAGCATCATGGCACGCATTTTTATCAACTATCGCCGTGACGATACGCAGGGCTTCGCCGGGCGCCTGTTCGATCACTTGGCGTTGAAATATTCCCGCCGCGAGCTGTTCATGGATGTCGATGCCATGCAGCCCGGCCTCGATTTTGCCAAGCAGCTCGATGCCCAGGTCGCGCAGTGCCAGGTGCTGTTGGCCGTGATCGGGCCGCATTGGCTTGACGCCCGCGACCAGGCCGGCCGGCGGCGGCTCGACAGCGACAAGGATTATGTGCGCGTCGAGCTCGCCTCGGCGCTCAAGCGCGATATCGCGGTGATCCCGGTGCTGGTCGACGGCGCTGTCATGCCGTCGGAAGATGTTTTGCCCGGCGATCTCAAACCGCTGGCGCGCCGCCACGCGCTCGAACTCCGTCACACGCGCTTTGACGCCGACGCCGATGCGATTGCGCACGCGCTCCAGAGCGTGGTGCCGTCGCGCCGCGTTCCCTGGATGCTGGTCGGGGCGGGTGTCGCCGTCGCTGCGGTTGTAGCAATCGCTGTGCTATGGCCGAAATTGACGGCAAGGCCCGCCGCCCAGCAGCCGGTTGTTGCAGCCGTCAAGCCGGCGCCGGTCAATCCGCTACTTGCCGCGCCACCGGTCGCGCCGCCGGCGGGGACAGCCGCGAAGAATTCAGCGCCGGCATTGGCTTCCGCCGCACCCGGCCGGACTTTTGGATTACCCGCAGGCGTCAAACTCGGCCAGGTGCTCGGCGGTGTCGCGTTGCGGGGCTCGCTTTACCGCGTGACCGATATTCCGGCCGATCCGGCAAATTGTCAGGCCGCCTGCCGCGCCGATCTGCACTGCGCGGCCTGGACTTATACCCAGCCCAGTTCCGTGAACGGTCTCGCGCATTGCTCGCTCAAAGCCGTGATCCCCGAGCAAACAACCGACATCTGTTGCACGTCCGGGATCGAGCGTGAGCCGCCGCCGGAGATGCGCGAGCCGCCACCGGTCGCGGCCACGGTCATCGGCGCGCAGCCCGGCATCGAACTGGAAGGGGGCACCTACCGGTATTTCGGCGGCGCTGACGTTGCCCCGGAGTCCTGTCAGGCGGCATGCCGGGCTGACGGCCAATGCGTGGCCTGGGACTATGCACGGCCCGGCATCTTCAGTCTGGATGCACGGTGCTTTCTCAAAAACAAGGCGTCGCGACCGGTGGCCAGTCCTTGTTGTGTTGCCGGCTTCGAGCGGGCCGACACCAAGTGATCCGCGCCGGCATCGTCGGATTGGGCCGCTGGGGCCGCGCGCTGGTCAATGCTACGGGCGGCGCCGGCGGCACGGATTTGCGTTTCGTGCGCGCCGCGACGCGCAGCCGAGCGAGCGCCGAGCAGTTCTGCCGCGACCGCCAGATCGCACTCGCCGACAGCTATGACGAAATTCTCCACGATCCGCATATCGATGCCGTCGTGCTCGCCACGCCGCACAGCCAGCACGAGACGCAGGCGCTGGCCGCAATCGCTGCGAAAAAACACGTCTTCGTGGAAAAACCGCTGACGCTCGATTACACGAGCGCGGCTGTCGTCGCCGAGGCGGCGCGGCAGGCGGAACTGGTGTTGGCGGTCGGCTTTACCCGGCGGTTTCATCCGAGCATCGCCGAGTTGCGGCGCCGTGCGGGCGACGGCCGGCTCGGCGACGTGGTTGCGATGGTGGCGCAGCATACGACCTCAACCGTCCAATTCATCGCGCCGGATAATTGGCGGTCGGCGGCCGCGGAAGCGCCTGGCGGCGCTTTCACCGCGGTCGGCGTGCACGCGCTCGACCACATGATCGAATTTGCCGGCCGCGTGCGCGACGTGCACGCGGTTACCGCGCGCAACTATTCGGGTCCGTCCGACGATACGACGACGGTGATGCTGCGCTTTGCGTCGGGCGCGACCGGACTAATGTTCTGTTCGGTCGCAACCGCCACCAATTTCGAATTCACTGCCTATGGCACGCGGGGCCTTGCCGAGATTTCTCGGGCCGACCTGTCGCATTTCCGCTACGCGCCGGTTGCGACGGCCGCGCCCACCGGAATTGTGCCGGCGCCGCCGGAGGAGATCCTCAATTTTGCCGGTTTCGACATGCTGCACGCCGAGATGACGGCGTTCGCACGGGCGATCCGCGATGGCACGGCCTATCCGGTGCCGATCGCTGACGTGCTGCATGGCATGGCGGTGTTCGACGCCATCGTGGAATCGGCAAAGGGCGGCAAAATCGTTGCCGTGAGCAACTGATTATTTCGCGTGGGCAATAATACGGCATCTCGCCACAAAGTATTGAGATTGCTGGCGGTCCGGTCTCACGCGCGGCGATGCAATCGCGGCGTCGGCCGGTCGCCGCGTGCGGCGCCAACGCGGTTTTTCATTTTGTTAAGCCTGTAAGACCGCCGTCACAATCGGCCCGGCGTGGTCTTGCGAAGACTCGGCGTTGCCGCTAAATATGTGCGATCGAGTTTTCGGCCGAATGACTTGGCCTTGCAGCGACTGATAAACGCGCCTGACTGACCATCTTTCACCAAAATCTCGAGCTAACCGAGCCGGGCAAATTCGCGCGGCTCATATTGATATGTCTACAAGGAGAGACCCGTGGACAACGGTACCGTGAAGTGGTTCAACGCACAGAAGGGCTACGGATTCATCCAGCCCGAAGGCGGTGGCAAGGACGTGTTCGTCCATATCAGCGCTGTCGAGCGCGCCGGACTTCGCGAATTGAGGGAAGGCCAGCGCGTTTCCTTCGAAGTCGTCGTGGACCGCAAGACCGGCAAGTCGGCTGCTGAAAATCTAAAGACGCTGTAACGGCCTTGAGGCCGGCCGCGCGCGGTCGCGCTTCGTTGAATTGGCGCCCCGGGTCACAGCCCAACGGGTCCGGCCCAGAGCGGCCGGCCCGATGACAGGCTCTGCGAAATCCGGGACGAATGGAAGTGTATTGCCGGATTGCCGCGTGCAATCCGGGCTACATGACAGTCTGCGCAATCAAAACGACATTGAGACCGAGCACCACCGCCGTGGCGATCACCGCCACGGCGCGCGTCAGCTTGCTGTTGGCAAACGAGCCCATGATATCGCCGCGGCTGGTGAAGATGATGAGCGAGATCATCGGCAGCGGCAGTGCCAGGCTCAAGACCACCTGACTGATGACCAGCGCATTGGTCGCGTTGACGCCGAGCGCGACGACAACGAAGGCCGGCACCATGGTGACGAGCCGCCGGATCCAGATCGGAATGCGCCGCCCGATGAATCCCTGCATGATCATCTGGCCGGCCATCGTACCGACGGTCGAGGCCGAGACGCCCGAGGCGATCAGCGATACCAGAAACACGCCGGCCGCCGCCGGGCCGAGCAGCGGCGTCAAGGTGTGGTAGGCGGTTTCGATCTCTGCCACGTCGGGGTGTCCGGCGTGAAACGCGCCCGACGCCATCATCACCATGGCCATATTGACAAGGCCGGCGACGGAAAGCGCGATCACGACTTCGCGGTTGGAGAATCGCAACACCGTGCGCCGGTCGTTGTCGTCGCGAACCGGAATGCGCCCCTGGGTCAGGCCGGAATGCAGATAGATCGCGTGCGGCATCACGGTGGCGCCGATGATGCCGACGGCCAGCAGCAGCGCCTCGGCGTCGGCAAGCTGCGGGGTGACGGTATGGTAGAGCGCCGACGTCCAATCCACCGGGGCGATGAACATTTCGATCAGGTAGCAAAGACAGATCACGCCGACGATCGCGCCGACGATCAGTTCGATCGGCCGGAAACCGAACCGCTCGCACATTAGCAGGCCGTAGGTGACCACCGCGGTGACGACCATCCCGGCGAGCAGCGGCATGTGCAGCAGCAGCGACAGTCCAATGGCGCCGCCGAGGAATTCGGCGAGATCGGTCGCCATCGCGGCAATCTCGCTGACCACCCACATCGCCCCGACCACCGGAAGCGGGAAGTGATCGCGGCATAATTCGGCGAGGTTCTTGCCGGTGATGATGCCAAGCTTGGCCGAGAGCCCCTGGAACAGCATCGCCACCACATTGGCGAGCAGCACCACCCAGAGCAGCCCGTAACCGTATTTGGCGCCGGCCTGGATGTTGGTGGCAAAGTTGCCGGGGTCCATATAGGCGATCGAGGCGACGATCGCCGGGCCGGCAAAGGCAAGCGCGCCGCCGATGCCGCGCCGGCCGGCCAATGTTCGGTGCGCCGCGGCGACGGTGCGCTCGGTCAGCGATCCTGGCCGCCCGATGGTTTCGGTCACTGCCGAGCTTGCCATTGCCGAACCCGCCGCTGCCCGATGCGCTGCCTGTGAACTCGGTCCCGGCCGCGCGCAGCAATTACACGAAAATGTAGCATCGGTTACAGTATAGGCAGTCCCGTTATTATAGTCAATGGCTGCACAATGTAGCATAGTCTACACTTTGACACGGCGCGAAAAATGTGGTGTCGGCAGTCGGCTATGGGCAAGCTTCCGGCTGAGGGAACCCAAGCACGCCGCTTCGGCAAGACGCGGTCGGCCCAGTCGACCGCGTTGCTTGAGGATTACGCCGAACTGATCGCCGATCTCTTGGAAGGCGAAGGCGAAGCGCGGCCGACCGACATCGCCCGCCGCCTCGGCGTCTCGCATGCCACCGCGATCAAGACCATTTCACGCTTGAAGCGCGCCGGGCTGGCGACCGCGCGCCCCTATCGCGGGGTCTTCCTGACCGAGAAAGGTCACGCCTTGGCCGATCGCGTGCGGGTCCGCCACCGCCTCGTCGTCGATGTGCTGCGCGCACTCGGCGTTCCGACCGAATCCGCGGAGGCCGACGCCGAAGGGATCGAGCATTACGTGTCGGAACACACGCTCAAGGCCTTTGCGCATTTTCTGAAATCGCGGGAGTGACGTTTTTCTTCCCCGCTTTCGCGGGGCAGGATGAAACTTACACCGCGTGCGCGGTGAGGGCGTCGACAATGCCGTCGACGGCCTCCTCGACCATGGTCTTGTCGTCGCCTTCGCCCATGATGCGGATGACCGGCTCGGTGCCGGACGGCCGCACCACGAGACGGCCGTGGCCGTTGAGGCGGCTTTCTGCATCCGCAATCGCCGAGCGCACCTTGGCGTGTTCGAGCGGCTTGCCGCCGCGATAGCGCACATTGCGCAAGATCTGCGGCAGCGGCTCAAAGCGGTGGCAGACTTCCGAGACCGGCTTGTTCTTCTTCTTGACGACCGCCAGCAATTGCAGCGCGGCGATAAAACCGTCGCCGGTGGTGGTGTAATTCGACAGGATGATGTGACCGGACTGCTCGCCACCGACGTTGTAACCATGCTCGCGCATGTGCTCGAGGACGTAACGATCGCCGACCGGCGTGCGGACGAGCGACAGCTTCAGCGATTGCAGGTGCCGTTCGAGCCCGAGGTTGGACATTACGGTGGCGACGATGCCCGGCTTGGTGAGCAGATGGTCCTCCGCCCAGCTCTCGGCGATCACCGCGAGGAGCTGATCGCCATCGATCAGGTGACCATGCTCGTCGGCAATGACGACGCGGTCGGCGTCGCCGTCGAGCGCGATGCCGATATCGGCGCGCATCTCGCGCACCTTGCGGCACAGCGCGTCCGGTGCGGTCGAGCCGCATTCGTGGTTGATGTTGATGCCGTCCGGTTCGACGCCGATCGAGATGACGTCGGCGCCGAGCTCCCACAAGGCGTCCGGCGCCACACGATAGGCGGCGCCGTTGGCGCAGTCGATGACGACGCGCAAGCCGTCGAGCGAGAGGTTGCGCGGCATGGTGCGCTTGGCAAATTCGATATAGCGGTCGTGAACGCCGTCGATCCGTTTGGCGCGGCCGAGCTCCGCGCTTTTCGCCAGCCACTTGGTCATGTCGCCGTCGACCAGCGCTTCGATCTTGTGCTCGACCTCGTCGGACAGCTTGTAGCCGTCCGGTCCGAACAATTTTATGCCGTTGTCGTCATATGGATTATGCGACGCCGAGATCATGACGCCGAGGTCGGCGCGCATCGAGCGGGTCAGCATGGCGACGGCCGGCGTCGGCATCGGGCCAAGCAGCAGCACATCCATACCGACCGAGGTAAAGCCGGCGACCAGCGCGGTTTCGATCATGTAGCCGGAGAGCCTGGTATCCTTGCCGATGACGACGCGATGGCGGTACTCGCCGCGCCGGAATACGACGCCGGTCGCCTGGCCCACCTTGAGCGCGAGCTCCGGCGTGATCGCGCCGTTGGCGCGGCCACGAATCCCGTCGGTGCCAAAATACTTACGCGTCATTATTGTAGGCCCCACCGCCTGCCACTCCGGGCGCGATACTAGCCCTTTCCCGGTCGCAACCGCTTCAAAAAATATTGGGTAATCTTACTGTTGGGCGCAACCGGATGTTCACCATAAGAACCAGTGGAATCAATGCGCTAGAGCGCCATCGGGTCGCGCCGGCGGAGCCACTGGCGGCTTTACGCTTCGTTCTTATCGTAGACGCTGCTGGAGGGCTGGACGACGGAAACCGGGTCGGAACCGGGAAAAGTGTCCTCCAGGCCCCGTTCCAGCGCCTCATCGAGCCGCTCGTCGCGAGTGCCCTCGCGGCGCCGCTTGCCGTCGCGCGAATCCGGCTCCAGCGATCGATTCCTGCGTGGCTCATCCATGAGCGTCATCTCCGGGCATGCATATAGGGCAACTCCAGCCGACTTGGAACAAGTGTTGGCGGGGCCGGCGGTTCCGGTGGGCCGGCTGCCGGTAAAAGCGCCCTTTGTGCTATCAAGACGGCGCCAGTGCCGGGAACCTGACATGAAGACCATGACCTGCATCGAGGACCTGCGGCGGAGCGCCCACCGCAAGGTCCCTCGCGCGTTCATCGATTACGCGGAAGCCGGCTCCTATGCCGAGCAGACGCTCGCCGCCAACCGGGCCGATCTCGAGCGCATCAAATTGCGCCAGCGCATCCTGTTCGACGTCAGCGGGCGCAGCACCAAAACCACCATCCTCGGCGAACCGGCGTCGCTGCCTTTGGCGCTGGCGCCGATCGGCCTTTGCGGCATGCAGCACGGCGACGGTGAAATCCTGGCCTGCCGCGCTGCGCAGCAGGCGGGCATTCCGTTCACGCTCTCGACCATGTCGATCTGCTCGATCGAGGATGTCGCGGGGGCCGTCGACAAGCCGTTCTGGTTCCAGCTCTACGTTATGAAGGACCGCGGCTTTATCCGCTCGCTGATCGAACGCGCCGCCGCCGCAAAATGCAGCGCGCTGGTGCTCACGGTGGACCTTCAGGTCATCGGTCAGCGGCACAACGACATCAAAAACGGCCTGAGCGTTCCGCCGGAGATACGCCTTAAAAACCTGGTCGACATCGCCACCAAACCGGCCTGGGCGCTCGGCGTGCTGCGCGGCAAGCGCAAGACCTTCGGCAATATCGCCGGTCATTACCCCGGCATGCAGAACGTGACCGTGCTGTCGAAGTGGATTGCCGAGCAGTTCGATCCGACGCTGAGCTGGAAAGACGTCGAGTGGATCAAGAGCCTGTGGCCCGGCAAGCTCATCCTCAAAGGCATCCTCGATCTCGATGACGCTCGCATTGCCGCAAAGACCGGAGCGGCGGCGCTGGTCGTGTCCAATCACGGCGGCCGCCAGCTCGACGGCGCGCCATCCTCGATTTCGGCGCTGCCGGCGATCGCGGACGCGCTCGGCTCCGACATCGAGATCATGTTCGATGGCGGCATCCGTTCCGGCCAGGATCTCATGCGTGCGCTGGCCTTCGGCGCGCGCTCGTGCATGAGCGGCCGCGCTTACATCTACGGGCTCGGCGCCGCCGGGCAGGCCGGCGTCGCCCGCGCCATCGAAATCATCCGCACCGAGCTCGATACCAGCATGGCGCTGACCGGGGTGACCAGTATCGCCGAGATCGATCGCCGCGTGATTGCCCAAATCTAGGTTTTGGATAGCGCTTGGCGCCGTTTACCGGTTGTCAACCGTGTTCGCTCACCGCGCGTCAACCTTATGAACCTATGAAAACGCTCGGATCGAACCAAGTTGCGACTGGTGCGTTCTAAGGCGGTGGGGCGGGGACTTTGTTGCGCACGTGACCTCGCCGCGATGCGACCGAAACCCGGTCTCCTGGAGGAGGACAGCATGCGTAAGATTCTTTTGGCCACGGCAATCGTTTTCATCACCGCGGCGGGTGCGCCGAGCGCCCGTGCCGACATGGTCGGCGCAGTGGCTGGTGCGGGCACCGGACTCTTGGTTGCCGGACCGCCCGGCGCAGTAGTCGGCGGCGTGGTCGGTGCGGTGTGGGGCAAGCCGTTCTGGGGCCCCTCGATCAGCCGGGGCCATTGCTGGACCGACAACAGCTTCCACCGCCATTGCGACCGGCATTGGCATTAAGCCGCGAAAGCATCCGATCGGGATTCCGTCGGCCATAGCGCCGGCGGCATTTTGCGCCAAAGCCGCAGGCTGCCTTGAAGCCTACGGCATCATGTCGCCGATGCCGACATTGATCCGTCCGGTTTGTAGAGAACCGTCGGCTGCCTTCTCGGGCCGGAACACGGAGACCTGAGCGCCGGGCTTGAGTTCGTCCCGGGTGCCCGCGACATACATGCGGATCTTCGCATCCGGTCCGATGACGACTTTCTGCTCGCCGCCCTTGTATTTGACCATGACGACCCGACCGTTGACGCTCGAGACGAGGTCGCCGGCGGTGCCGTTGGTCATTGTCGAGCCGGGGCGGTCCCATGGCCGGAAGCCCTCGCCGGTGCCGCGCTGCGACGGGGCGAAGATCGTGACTTGAATCGCCTTTTGGCTGCCGTCCGGCTGCGGCATGGCGCCGACGCCGATAAAATCGTTCGGCTTCACGTCGGCAAGCGTCGCCGCCTTCACCCCGAATACGTTGGCGTTGTCCAGAAGCTTCACGCTGACGTCCGGTCCCTGGGCTTGCTTGATCAAAACCGTCGAGCCCTCGACCTTGTCGATCGCACCGTGAACGACCTGCGGCGCCTGGGCGAGGGCCGGCGTCGCGGTCGCGGCGGCGAGCAGGAGGACGGCGGTGAAAGTTCTTGTCGTTGTCATGTCACGCTCCAAAACGGGTTACGAGGGCAGCTCTTGGCGTTTTCTCACATCGGCGGCGTCACGCCGTCGCGGCCGACATTGATCGCGGGAGCCAGCACCGAACCGTCCGGCATTTTCTGGCCAGCGATGATGATCATCTTGGCTCCGGGCTTGAGGTCTGCCGCATTGCCCGGAACGAAACGGACAACGGGCGTATCGGGTGGCACGATCACTTTTTTCTCGCCGTCGGCATATTTGACCGTCATGGTTTGACCGTCAACGCCGGCAACGGTGGACTCAACGTCGGCATTGGTCATGGTGCTGCCGGGTTGGCGGTCCCATGGCGAAAAGCGCGCCGGCACGACGCCACGCTGCGAATCCATGAAAATGTGAAGCCCGATCGCCTTCTGGCTGCCGTCGGGTTGCGGCATGGCGGTGACGCCGATGAATGTGCCTTGCTTGATGTCGGCGAGCGACGCTTTGACCATGGCGGTGATGCGCGCCTTGTCGGCCAGTTTGACATTCACGACGCTGCCGTTGGTTGCTTTGATCGTCAGCAACGGACCGTTCACGGTCTCGATCTCGCCGCGGATGCGCACGGTTTTCGGCTGTTGCGCCGCGGCAACCGAAGCCGCGAACAGCAAAGCCAATGCGCTCGCCACCATCGTCTTCAATGGGCTCATTGTTCCCTCCCTACTTTTGCCTCGGACTGATGCCCCGGGGACTACAACCCCGCAACCGCGGCGTTATTCCGAGGCGCTTGGGTGCGGAGCAGCGAGGTCGGCTTCAAGCAAAGCCCGCAATTGCGCGGTCACTTCGGGCCGCTTGCCGAACCATAACTGAAAGCCGCCCACGGCCTGGTGCATCAGCATGCCAAGGCCGTCGGCGGTGCGCAATTGGCGCGCCCGCGCCGTGCGCAGGAGATGAGTATCGCGCGGTACGTAAACGAGATCGGCGACAACGGCATGACCGGGAAGCCGCCCAACCTTGAGACGAAGCTCCGGTTGGCCGTCCATGCCGAGCGTCGTGGTGTTGACCAGGAGCGTCGCATCGTCGAGCGCGGCATCGCGCTCGTCCCATGCAACAGGGTCGACGCGCGCGCCAAATCGTTCGTGCAACGCCGCGGCGCGCGACGCCGTGCGATTGGCCACCGCGACCCGATCGATGCCGCGTTCCAGAAGCGCATAAACCACCGCACGCGCCGCGCCGCCGGCGCCGAGCACCACCGCTTTTGCCGGGCCGCGATCCCAGCCGGGCGCCGCGGCGTCGAGATTGTCCAAAAATCCTTCGACGTCGGTATTGGTCGAGCGCAGCACGCCATCGAGCCACAAAGTGTTGGCGGCGCCGACCGCGCGCGCGCGGTCGTCGGGCCGCGATTGCGCGAGGGCCGCTTCCTTGTGCGGCACCGTGACATTGGCGCCGACATAGCCGCGTGCCGCGAGCGATTGCACGAAGGCGCCGAATTGGTCGGGCGGCACCGCCTCGCGCCGGTAGGCGCCGGCGATGCGATAGGTTTTCAGCCAATAATTGTGAATAAGCGGCGAGCGCGAATGTTCGATCGGCCAGCCGACGACGCAGGCCGCGCGCGCGCTTGCGGTCACGCCTCGTCCACCACGGAATTGCTCAGCACACCGATCTCCGGACACTCCACTTCGATGGTGTCGCCCGGTTTCATCCACACCGGCGGATCGACTTTCGGCGTGTTCTTGACCGGCGTGCCGGTGCAGATGATGTCGCCGGCCTTGAGCGTCATGAAGCTTGTCGTATAGGCGATGATGTCGGCGAACGAGAAGATCATGCTTGCCGTGGTGTCGTCCTGCGTCACCTCGCCGTTTTTGCGCACCACGAGGTGCAGCGGCTTGCGCAGGTCGAATTCGGTCTGAATCCATGGCCCGATGCCGCCGGTGGCGTCGAAATTCTTGCCCTGCGTGACGTTGAACTGGCCATGGCGCGTCCAGTCGCGGATGGTGCCTTCGTTGGCGAGCGTGATGCCGGCGATCACGTCGAGCGCGCCATCCTTCGCCACATGCTTGCAGTCGCGGCCGATCACGATGGCGATCTCGCCCTCGTAGTCGAGCTGCGCGGAGATTTTCGGCCGCACCAGATGTTGTCCCGAGCCGACCATCGAATTCGGCGCGCGATAGAACATGCTGGGATATTTCGGCGTGTTGGTGACGTTATAGTCCTGGCCGCGGTTGGCGTAATTGATGCCGATGCAGAGGATTTTCTCCGGCGTGGCCAGGGGCGGCAACAGCTCGACTTCGGCGAGTGGCACGTCGGGGCGCACGCCCGTTGCCGCGGCCTTGGCCTGGTCGAGGGCCTGGGCGCGAAACACCTCGCTCAGCGTCTGGAAGCGATGCAGCCGCGGGCGCAGATCGACGATACCGTCGCCGGCGACCGCGCCGAAACTCGGCCGGCCGCGCAATGTATAGCTCGCAAGGCGCATAGCGTATCCCCTGATTTATCCGGTGGATGTGTTAGAAGTCGGCGCACCAACCGTCAACGGGCCTCGCGTGAAAGCCATTTTCCTCGACTGTAACGACCAATTGGCCCCGGTCTGGCAGCACGTCCGCCGCCCCGGCGATCCGCCGATCGAGGTCAACCGCCAGCCGTTCGAACAAAGCGAGCTGCCGCGCGTTCTTGCCGGCTATGACATCTGTATCGACGATCACTCCTATATGCCGACGCCGCTGGTCGAGCGCTGCGCCGGGCTCAAGCACATCGTCTTTCTCGGCACCGGCCCGGCAAGCTATATGAGTCTTGCCGACATGGCGGCGCGCGGCATCAAAGTTCACATCATCAGGAATTACGGCGACACCGCCGTCGCCGAGCACACCATAGCGCTCCTCCTTGCCTCCTGCCGCGACATCGCGCGCATGGATCGCGAGGTGCGCGCCGGCACCTGGACGCCGCATGAAGGCGTGCAGCTTCTCGGCAAAACGCTTGGCGTCATCGGGCTCGGCGGCATCGGCCGCGAAGTTTTGCGCATCGGCCGCGGCATGGGCATGGACGTGATCGCCTGGAACCGCACGCCGCGACCCGACGCGCCGCACGTTCCGCTCGAAGTGCTGTTGGAGCGGTCGGACGCCATTTCCATCAATCTCACGCTCAACGACGAGACCCGCGGCTTTCTCGGGCCGGCGCAGTTCGCGCGCATGAAGCCCGGGGTGATTTTCGTCAATACCGCCCGCGCCGGCCTGGTCGACGAGGCGGCGTTCCTCGACGCGCTGCGATCCGGTCCTATCCGCCATGCCGGCCTCGATGTCTTTCATGCCGAGCCGCTCAAGCCCGATCATCCGCTGGCGCGCATGAATAATGTCACGCTGACCGCGCATGCTGCGTTCCGCACGCTCGAAGCCTCGATGACGCTGTTGCGGCGCTCAATCGACATCGTGCGTGATATCGTTGACAATGACCGGCGCTGAAGCTTCCGGGGCACCATGGCCGAGCGCGATTTCGATATCAGCATGCGCGTCAACGGCGAGGACGTGCGCGAGCGGGTCGAGGCCAGAAAAACGCTGGTCGATTTCCTGCGCGAGGATTTGGGACTGACCGGCAGCCATATCGGCTGCGAGCAGGGCGTCTGCGGCGCCTGCAGCGTGCTGGTCGACGGCGATGTGGTGCGCGGCTGCCTCCTTCTTGCCGCCCAATGTGACGGTGCGGCGGTCGAAACCATCGAGGGCCTGTCGGATTCCGGCATCATCGCCGACCTTCAGGAGGCATTCCGGACACGCAATGCCCTGCAATGCGGCTTCTGCACACCGGGCATGCTGATCGGCGCCCAGGCGCTTCTGGCCCGCGACGGCACCCCGGACCGTGCTATGATCCGCGAACACCTATCCGGCAATTACTGCCGCTGTACCGGGTACCAGGCCATCGTTGACGCCATCGAATCGGTCGCCCTGATGCGGGCGCGAAAGGTAGGCACGCCATGAACGAACACGCCAATCCGCAAACCCTGTCGGCGCGCGCCGATGAGCTCGAAGAGCAGATGATGCACGAGCTTGGCGAACGTATCGCCACCAAGTCGGTGCTGTTTAACATGGCCGACGGCAAGGTGGAGATGGACAGCGGCCCGGGGCTCAAGGCGGCCAATCCCGATAAATACTTTCTAATGGGCGCCGATCCGCGGCTGCCGAAAATGCCGGAGAAACCGACGCTGATCGATTTCTTCAACAACCGCTTCGCCTCGCTCAATCATCTCCTGCAGAGTGCGACGCATGCGCTCAAGGGCGGCCACAGCGAGAAGGTCGTGCTCGCCTGTCTCCTCCACGACATCGGGGTGGCGAGCTTCATCCGCTGCGACCACGGCTATTGGGGCGCGCAGATGATCGAGCCCTATGTCGACGAGGAAATAAGCTGGGCGGTGCGCATGCATCAGGCGCTGCGCTTCTTCCCCGATCCGTCGGTCGGCTACGAATATCCGGAAATGTACATCAAATATTTCGGCGCCGATTATAAGCCCGAGCCCTATATCGTCGCTGAATACGAACGCGCGAAAAACCACAAGCACTACATGACGTCGCGGCTGATCACGGTGAACGACATCTATTCGTTCGACCCCAACGCCAAGGTCGATCTCAACGATTTCGTCGACATTATCGGCCGCAACTTCAAGCAGCCGAAGGAAGGCCTCGGCTTCGATGATTCGCCGTCGGCGCATATGTGGCGCACGCTGATGTGGCCGACGCGGTTCCTCTAGCCGTCATTGCGGTGCGCGGGCTTTGGCCCGCGAGCCCGCAATCGATAGCCACCCTTCGGCAAATATGAATCCCCGATCTTAAGCATGGCTGGAATTCTCCAGCGTTGCCGCGCTGACATCAGTGATACAGCGCCGCGCGTGGGCTTTTTGCCGACGGGGTGAGCCACCCGAAGGTGCGCGACAACAAGGTCGCAGCGTCGTCGCCGCCGGTCGCCGGCAGGAATGGGTCGGAAAAACAGGTCGCGCCGCTCGCCGCCGCAGCGTGGGCCACTGCCTGGACAAGGCGCGGCGAACCCGCCGCATAGACCGTATCGCCGCTCCCAAGCGGGGGCAGATAATCTATCGGCGGCCCAAACCGGACCGCTGTCGTGATGCTCTGGCTGGTTTGCACCGTTGGAATAATTCTCACACCCGGAAATAACGCCAGCCGACACAGTGCGGGGATCATATAGAGCGATTCCAGATCGCGCGCCCCGGCCACAAGGACAAGCTGGCGCTTTGGCTTCTCCTTGATGGCCGCTTCCGCGATGGCCCAGATTGGGGCGAATCCGGTGCCGCTCGAAACCAGCACGACACGTCCGGGAGCGTTGGCGCGCAGATAGGCCGTCCCAAACGGCCCCATTATTTTTACCCGATGGCCGCTTTTTATTTTTCGTCCGAGCGCCGAAGACACCCGTGACTTCGGTAACCGCCGCACATGGAAACGGATCAGATCGGGAATGTCCGGTTCGAGCGGCACCGTGGGACTGTAATTGCGCGTCGGATAGCCGCGAAACTGCACGGCGAGATATTGACCGGGGAGGTAATCGAGCGACCCCCGCGTTTCGATGCAAACCTCAACGATGTCGGAAGCAAGCTCAACGAGGTTGACGATAGTCCCGGAAAGTTCCGTGATCTCGGGCACCTTCTCGACGATAACCGTCAGGTCCGAGATCACGCGGGTCTGACATGCCTGAACGACATCTGAATCGCTTTGTCCCGCACCGAAGCAGCGTCCGGCAATCACCCGCACCTGGCAGGTGCCGCAATATCCCGACCGGCAATCGTGCGGTATTTCAATCCCATTCATCAGGGCCGCATCGAGCAACAAATCTCCCCGCTGTGCCGAAATCACTTCGCCATTGATCGTCACTTTGCAGATTCTCGTCATTACTGCACCTCCAGACGTATTGGCCTAACATGTCTTGTGTGGCGGATCTGCGCGTGGTCGAACGCCGCCACCCGCATAAACGTCCCGGTCCTGATCGGCACGTCGTAATTGCTGCCGGTATCGAGGCGGCGCGTGACTTCCAGCGCCCACCGTCCGGCGGCCCACCGCCCCACGCATCTGACATCGGCGCGATCGCCCGAATACTTGCCGGAGATGACAACGCCTGGAACGATAGTGCCGTCCGGAATCAACTGGTCGCGTTGGGGCGAATACGGAGCGGAACTCCTCGTCCGTCATGTACCAACGCGCAGCCTCGCTCTCGCCGTGGTCCGGATCGAGATCCACGCGACCCAGCGCGTCGTTCATCGCTTCCAGGGTTTGCGGCAAACGGCGCGGTACCACGCCCTGCGCGTAATTCCCTGGGTCAATCAGCGTGAAATTGTTTTGATAGTTCGCCGCACCAGGATCCGGTGCAAACCCGCCGCGATACGGGGTCAGGCCCTGAAACTGCGCCGGCGTCGCTTTGACGGGGGCACCAAAATAATCATCATCGCAATAGCCCGAAGCATTGGTGCTGGTCGCCTTCCATTCCCAGACGTCACCGATCAATCCGTCCCGCGTCGTATAATGCAAGCCGCGTCCCGACAGTGTAGCCGGCTCGTCCGCCAGGGGCGCAGCTCCCGCGTGAAACGTGGTGTCGCCCGCAAGGATCGTGTCGAGGGTGGTGAACAGGACTGAGAACTTGTCTTCGTTATAGGCGTGCTCATCGCCGACCTCGTAACCCTTGTGCAGCAGTTGCCAGGCTCCGGCGGACTTCATGAGCGGAAGCTGCTTCAACGAGCGGGTGGGATCGTCCCAAATGAACAAAAAATAGGCGCGCACTCCATCGTGCACCGCCCGAATTGAGACCGTGGTCTCGCCGGTGCCATCAAAATTGCCGCCATTTTCGGTGAGCACATGCAGCGGAGGAATTTTCTGCCAGATTGGATCTGACGTTTCACCATCGATCGTCGGAATATCTGCCGCATCGACGCGATAAATATAGAGCGTCGTAATCAAGTGCCGTTCGGCCGTGAGCATGACGACAACGACCAGGCTTGCCGCCACACAGGCCATAATCGACGCATTTAAATGTCTCGCCGCGGGCCACTTCCGCGCGTTCGTTGGGCCGTAGGCCGGTGGCGAAGCACGAGGCGTCGTTACGGTATTGCCAGCGACCAGAGGCGAGCGGTGGAGCGCCTGCTCGTTTCCGAATGCGACGGAGCGCTGTGCCGGCCGGGATCCCGCGGCGAAGGCGCCGGCGAGATTTGGCTGGTGAGGCACCAGCCCGGGACTGGCCTGCTGGTCGAGCAACGCCAGCAGATCCGCCAATTCGAATTGCGGTGATGCGGCAGCGAGCCGGGTAGGGCGAAGTATCCGCAGCAATTGCGCCGCGCCGCCGAAATGCCATTGCGAATAGAGATGCAGGGGGACATAGCCGAGAATGATCCACATTCCCAACCAATGCATTTGAACCATGACGCTATTGGCGTCGCCAAAATACAGCAGCGCTCCGGTCACGATTTGTGACAGCACCACCGGAATAAACAGCCAATAGAGAATTATGTTGATGCTGCCCCATCTTGCGTAGGGACGGCCGAACAGGCCGCGCAGCCGGATTTTGTCGAATCGAACACGCTGCCCGAGGCCGAGGCGCCACACGTAAACGGCATATGCCACAGCGACGGCGATGAGCAGGACCGCGGATTGCAGATGCTCGGTCCACACTGCCGCCTTGGGAAGAATGGGATCAAGGAGGGCGATCCAGGAGCGATTCGGCGCCTCGGTCGCAATTCTCAATCCCGTTGCGACCGCGACCGTGACCGACCCGGCCAACAGCCAGTGAAGGATCACGGTGCCATAGTCGGTCTTCTTCTTTCGTCGCCTTCGCCCCACTCACCACCCCCGAAAAATGCCGCGATTGCGCTTTCCTCACCCGCCCGGAGTTGTCGCGAATATTTATCAAGGACGGCGCGGCGACCTGCGCGCGCTGATCTTTGCGCCGAATCGTTATTGGTCCGGCAATTCGGCTCGATTTGACGGACCAGAACCGAAGCAATGGCTGGTCGATTAAGGCTTCGGCGGCGCAGCAGAAATATTGCAGTCGAAGCGGCGACCGAATTCATCGTTTGCCATCGTCCCCTCCTGTCGGCCCGATGCGGTCGACGTAAGCCAGCGCGAAGACTCCCTCGGCATTTTGGCCATGGCCCGACTGAATTGCGAGACTGTCGGGCTAAATCTGTGATCATTCCCCGGTGAATTGATGGCGCGCATCATTGGCCGGCAATGCGACGAGCCAAAATCGATTTTCATATTTTCCATCCACCGGGATTTCGGCAAACAGTGCTCGGTCGAACCAAGCCGCGACGAAAAAAATTCCGAGAATTCCCGGCTTGGCCGCCCGCAATTTTTTTCGGCGCACCGTTGTGAATTATGAGGGACAACCTTCGGTCCAAATTCAGCCAGCTTTCCGAAACAGGTTTCCGATTGATCCGCGCCGTACGCCCCGGCGAGAGCGGGCCTTGTCCGTTCGCAAGTCACAATTGGTGAATTGATCATGTCGGGTCACGCGTCAGATGATCTTATTGCGGACCAACTGCGTGGCAGCGCGCGCCGGCTCGGCGCTGTGGCCATCTTCAGTGGCGTCATCAATCTGCTGATGCTGTCCGGATCGCTCTACATGCTGCAGGTGTACGATCGCGTGCTCCCGAGCCGCAATGTCGCGACGCTGCTCGGCCTCTCCGCCATGGTGCTGATTGCTTACTCGTTTCAGGCCTATTTCGAGGCGGCCCGTTCGCGGATGCTGTCGCGTATCGGTGCACTTTTCGACATTGGCCTGCAGCGACGTATTTATCTTGCCATCGCAACACTGCCGTTGCGCGGCGCCAAAGCGGTCCTCGCTCAGCAGCCGTTGCGCGATCTCGATCAAATACGCCTGTTCATGTCCGGGGCCGGCCCCACGGCATTCCTCGACATCCCATGGACGCCGGTCTTTCTGATCGCACTGTTCATTTTTCACCCTGTGATCGGTCTGGTCGCACTGCTCGGCGCAGCGGCGATCATCGCGTTGACGGTAGCGACCGAGCGGTGCTCGCGCGGCGCGGCGAAATTTGCCATGGACAGCAGCGCTCAACGGCAAGTGCTGGTCGATTCGACCCACCAGAACGCCGAAGTCATTCGAGCGCTCGGGATGACCGGCCGCCTTGCCGCACGTTGGCTGGAGGCTAACGAGCATTTCTTGCGACAAAATTGCGACGTCGCCGAGGTCTATGCGAACGTCGGCGCCATTGCCAAGGCGATACGTTTCGTTTTGCAGTCAGCGATACTCGGCATAGGCGCCTATCTGGTAATCATAGAACAGGCATCCGGAGGCGTCATGATCGCATCGTCGATCATGATGGGCCGCGCGCTCGCGCCGATCGAAGTTGCCCTGGCAAACTGGAAGCAACTGGTGGCCGCCCGACAGGGCATTGAAAGACTACGCAATATCATGGGCGCGGTGGTTCCCCCGCCGGCCGCTGCGGTCGATCTGCCGCGCCCGAAATTAAGCCTGTCGATTGAGGACGTCACGGTTGCAGTGCCCGGAAGCGAGCGCGTCGTTCTTTCCAATATTTCTTTCCAACTGACGGCCGGGACGGGTCTGGCCTTGCTCGGGCCGAGCGCCGCGGGCAAATCCTCGCTGGTGCGAGCGCTCGTCGGCATCTGGCCGGCGGCTAAAGGGGTAGTTCGCCTCGATGGCGCCGCGTTGGACCAGTGGAATCCGGACGAACTCGGCCGACATATCGGCTATTTGCCGCAGGACGTCGCGCTGTTTGACGGCACCGTTGCGGAAAATATCGCGCGGTTCGATGACAACGGCAACGTCCGACGCTGTACTCGACGCCGCGCAACTTGCCGGCGCGCACGAGATGATATTGTCTTTGCCTGACGGTTACGCCACCCGGCTCGGCGAGCGCGGCTCATGCCTTTCGGCGGGGCAGCGTCAGCGCATCGGACTTGCTCGCGCCGTGTTCGGTGATCCGTTTCTGGTCGTGCTCGACGAGCCGAACGCCAATCTCGACCATAGTGGAGAAGTCGCGTTAATACGCGCGATTCGAACGGCTCCGGCAAAATCAGAGCATCGTCATCCTGGTATCGCACCGTCCGGAGGCGCTTGCTGCCCTTAATATGGCGATGGTGCTTCGCGAAGGCCGCATGATCGCCTTTGGTCCGCGTGATGAGCTGTTCGCCCGCGTTGCGCGATCCGGCAGCGTCCACGCGCCAGGCAAGTTCAATCCCGGAGAACCGGAAGTCCATGCGGGCCGGACCGCGAGCGGAGCGCCAGCATGAACGCGATGGACGACAGCGCGCGCGATGGCGTGACTGGGCGCCGTCCTTCGGCACGACGGAATGTGGCGGCCGGCCTCCAGGGCGAGGCGCTCATTATTGAGCTGCGCAGTGCGAAAGAGGCGCTCAATCGCAGACGTGCCGGCGTGCGCCCGCCCGCCGTGCCCCGCCGGACGCCAAGTGCAAGCCGGACCGGGTGCATGCGCCGATCTTCACAATTCACAGGACCGGCTTGATCAATTCGACCAGCGTCTGTTGCAAAAACCATTGCCTGTAAAAGAAGCAAAAGAAACTGACGATCGGGCGCCGCCGGAGCCCGGTGGAGGCGCGAAGGCGAAAATCGCGCCAACGATCCAGTTCTGCCTGCAAATTTTGCGAGCGCAATTCAAATGGTTGCTGCACGGAACAGTCGGGGCTGAAAATCCCGGCCGCGACTTCACGGAGCATGTGCTCCGGACCCACGACAATCAATTGAAAACATCGTCCAGGGTGCTCGATCGTCAGCGTCGCTGTCGCCGGAAGCTGGGCGACGCTCGTCCCGCTTTCCGGCGCGGTCGTTCTCCCTGGCACACTCGTGGTCGAATCGAGCATCAAGAAAATACAGCATCCGACCGGAGGGGTGGTGGCCGACGATTCCGGTTCAGGATGGCATGCACGTCAACGCCGGCACCCTTTTGGCCCGTCTCGACGAGACGCAGGTGCGCGCCAGCCAGCAATTGGTGGCGGATCAGCTTGATCAGGTCCGCGCGCGCATTGCGAGGCTGATCGGCGAACGGGACGGACTGAGCGGAATCCAGCTGCCTGAGCAACTTGCCGACCGATCAGCGATTCGGGTGTGCCCAGCTCGTGACGTCGGAAACGGCATTGTTCAACGCGCGAGCGGCCGCACGCCAGGGCAATAAAGCAACTGTACCAGAGCAACATCCGTCAGTTTAAGAGCAGATCGACGGCTTGAACGCGGAGATCGAATCGAAAACGTCCCAGATCGATCTCATCGCCACCGAATTGACCGGCGTGCAGGAGCTTTACGCCAAGGGGCTCGTGCCCTTGACCCGCATGACGACTTTGCAGCGCGAATCCGCCAGGCTTGAGGGTGAACGCGCGGAATTGACAGCCACGATTGCCGGTACGCAAGGCAAAAATCGGACAAGCGCAGTTGCAAATCGCGCAGATCGACCAGGATTTCCGTTCTCAGGTCATGAAGGACCTTCGCGAAGCCCAGGATAAGGAAGCCGAACTCATCGGAACGGAATGTGGCGGCGAAGGATCAGCTCAACCGGACCGACATTCGTGCCCCGACATCCGGGATCGTCCACCAATTGGCGGTCCATACCATCGGCGGCGTTGTTCGGCCCGGCGACGTCATCATGGAGATCGTTCCCGACACCGATGATCTCGAAATTGAAGGGCATCTGCCGCCGGACGAGATCGATCAGGTTGACCGCGGCCAGCCGGCCTACCTCCGATTTTCCACCCTCGACCGGCGAACCATGCCGGAGGTCAGGGGCACCGTGACATATATTTCCGCGGGGCTGAGCCACGACGAGCAAACCACGCCAGCTTTTACACCGTGAAGATCGATCTTCCGAGCGGTGAACGCCACCATTTGGGCGACATGACTCTGGTGTCCGGCATGCCGGTCGAGATTTTTCTGCAAACCGGCAGTCGCACAATGTTGAGTTATTTGTTCAAGCCGATCACCGACCAATTTCACCGCATGTTCAATGAGCCTTGACGATGGGCATGGATCGCGCGCGTTCGGCGCGCCGTCGGTGGAATTCACAATTTGCAACGACGGCGGGACGTTGCCGCGGAGTTTCCCTGCTGCGGCCATCTTCGTCGGTTCGATACATGGCGTGTCGGGCAATTGCTGACCAACACCAACAAGGTTATGTTTCGGGGCGAAGCAATGGCGAGCCACGCACGCAACAGCTTTAGCAATGACCGCTTGAGCTCGGGCTTCAACACAGGAGAGCACGAGATGGTTACGGTTCCAACGACGATCCGCGATACCGAAGGGCTTGACGGCGTATCAATCACGCAACCGGGCAATGACTACGCGACCACAATCGAAAGCGCTCTCAATACGTCCACCGATCTCGCGCAGGCCGGGGCGGTTTTCAATGACGCGGTTCGCCTCTCGGAGGGCGGCTTGTGGAGCGGCTCCACGACAGTTGAGGCCGCAAGCGCCGACAATCAGCAGCCCTACGAGCCGATGTACGTGCAGGACATCAATGCCGTGCAGGCTGATGTCAACGCCATGCTGGCAAATCCGAACACGATCACCGTCGGTGGCCAGACCATTTCCGATCCGGGACTGGCAGGCGAGCTTTCCGAGATTCAAGGCCAACTGGCGACGCTCGTCCACGAGGCTCCGCTCGCTGTCGGAACGAGTGCGGCGGCGGAAGCGGCGCAGGGGACCATCGCCCTCACTCAGCAAACGATTCTCGGGGAAGTGAACGGCGACGCCGCCCTGACAACGGCGCTCAATGCGGCGGCCTATCAGAGTGCCACCGGCTTCACTAATGTGGGCTTCCAACAACTCCCAACAGGCAGTGATTCGGCGTCGGCTCTCGGCGCGGCTCAAGGGACTGCCGCCGCGCCCCCGACGCTTGCCGACGTCGGCGCCGTATTCAATGCGGCGAACGATCTGTCGGTCGGCGGGCTGAACGCGGCAAACCTCGGCCAGTTCAACACCGACATGCAGGCGGTCGTGACCGGCCTGACGAATATTGTCAACAATCCGGCTGCGCTCGCCGCCATCGAGGCCAACGAGCAAGCCGGCATGTCACCGCAGGGACAGATGCTGACCGCGCAACAGGAGCAAGCGCTTACAACTGTCCATCTCGAGACCTTGCTCAATCAAGCCGAACTTCAGATCAGCAAGTTCGATGGCATGTATGCCACCAATCCCAATGACGCGGCGCGTTCGACGAACGACAACATGCTCGACATGGTCGATATCGTGAACAACGATGCGGCATTGGCCGCGGCAGCAGGGGATGTCTCGGTCGCGAACAATGGCGCGCAGCCGAACCAGACATTCGGCGCCAGCACGGGTGGATTTGGCGAATTGCCGGGTTACCTCAATGGCGTCGGCGGCGTGAACGACCATGGCGGTACAATTCTTCAGTATCAGGACAACCAGGCGCAAACGAATTTCTGGTCGCAATTCATCGCCGAAGCGAACCAGTTGAACAATACGCTTGACGGCATCGCCAATGGCACCGTCAACCCGAGCGGTTCGGAAATCCAGTCGTTGATCACGCAAGTCAACAATTACAACGAGTTCGGGTCGACCTTCACCGGCTCGCAAGGCGGCGTCTTTGGCGATCGCTTCGACAACGAATTGATCTCCGGGACGCTGAAGACTGACAGCGCGAACGCCGTCGCCGGTCTGCAAAGTGTTGAAGCCAACGGTCTCAATGCGACCAATGCGGCACAACTCGTGGCGGCGGGCGTCGGTTTCGTAGCGGACGCAAACGACGTCGCCGGCAATAACCTGCCAACCGGTGGCGGATCTTATGTCGGGAGCGCGACGACCGTTCCCGGCGCCACCACCACGGCTGCTGCGACGGTCGGCACCACGGTGCCGGTGTCCGGGGCGGTTGACGGCAGCGACAATCCGACAAACACGCCGGTTAACGCGCTGACCAATGATGGATATGGGTCGTCGAACCCAAATCCCAGCGGGCAAAACCCGGGATCTGGCACGCCGGGACCTGTCGCTCAAAATGGCAATGGCTATGGCAATAGCGGCGGCAATGGGAATGGCAGTAGCGGCGGTAATGGCAATGGCAGTGGTCATGGCAATGGCGGCTTCGGGAACAATGAAAGCCACTCGAATACCGGCAACGCCAACCATGGCGGCGAAAGCCCCGTCAACTTCGAGCATCAGATACAACTGGCTCATAATCACTTCGAACTGATGTGGCACCACGCCTGATGATGGGATAGCCTGCCGGGCAGTCCCATGAAAATCGCGCCCGACCAGCCCTCCGGACTCTCCGCGCTCGACCGGCCGAATTCCTATATCGGCCGGTCGGTGCCGCGGCCGAATCTGGCGCGGCTGACGCAGGGCCGCGGCCAATACGTTACCGATGTCGTGCTGCCGCGCATGGCGCATGCCGCTTTCGTGCGCTCGCCGCATGCCCATGCGCGGATCAATAAAATCGACACGGCGGAAGCCAAGGCCGCCGCGGGCGTCATCGCGGTCGTCACCGGCGCCGAACTTGCCAAGGTGATCACGCCCTGGGTCGGTGTCCTCACCCATCTCAAGGGGCTGAAATCGGCGCCGCAGCACGCCATCGCCGTCGAGCGCGCCTGCTGGCAGGGCGAGGCGGTCTGCGCCGTCGTCGCGAAAACGCGCGCGCAAGCCGAGGACGCCTGCGCCCTGGTCGGCGTCGACTACGAAATTTTGCCCGGCGTCACCGATGCCGAAACGGCGCTGGATGCCAAGACGCCGGTAATCCATCCGGCGCTCGGCGATAATCTGACATTCGAGCGAAATCTGAGTGTCGGCGATCCGGACAAGGGTTTTGCCGAGGCCGACGCTGTGGTCGAGACGACCTTCGTATTCGGCCGCCATACCGGCGTCACCAACGAGCCGCGCGCCATTGTCGCCGACTGGAATCCCGGCGACGCGCGGCTCACCGTCTATCAGGGCACGCAGGCGCCGCACATGATGCAGAACCTGTTCGCCAAGCATCTTGCGCTCGAAGAGAACCAGGTGCGCGTCCTCACCAAGGACGTCGGCGGCTCGTTCGGCATAAAGGTCCACGTCTATGCCGACGAGATGGCGACGGCGGCGTTGGCGAAGCTGTTAAAGCGCCCGGTCAAATTCGTCGCCGATCGTCTGGAAAGTTTCGTCACCGACATCCACGCCCGCGATCACCGCGTCAAAGCCAAAATCGGCGTGACGCGCGGCGGAACGATCACCGCGTTCGAAATCGACGATCTAACCGGCATCGGGCCTTACTCGGTCTATCCGCGCACCAGCGGCATCGAGGCCAACCAGGTCGTCAATCTCACCGGCGGGCCCTACACCTGCCCGAATTACCGCGCACGCGCGCGCGTCGTCATGCAGAACAAGAATGTCATGTGCCAGTACCGCGCCGTCGGTCATCCGATCGCGACCGCGGTGACCGAGGGCCTCGTCGAGCTTGCGGCGGCAAAGATCGGCATGGACCCCGCCGAGCTGCGGCGGCGCAATCTGTTTGCCGACCACAATTATCCGGCGGCGAGCGCTGCCGGGCTGAAATTCGAGGGCCTGTCGCATCACGCCTCGCTCGACAAGATTCTCAAGATGATGGATTACGCCGGCTTGCGCGCCGAGCAGGCGCGGCTGCGCGGCAAGGGCGTCCATCGCGGCATCGGCTTTGCCTCCTTCATCGAAGTGACCAATCCGTCGGCGGCGTTTTACGGCGTCGGCGGCGCCCGCATTACCTCGCAGGACGGCGCCACGGTGCGGCTCGATGCGACCGGCGCGGTATTCGTTCACTCCGGCGTCACCGAGCAGGGCCAGGGCACCGAATCCGTGCTGGCGCAATGCGTCGCGACGTCGTTCGGCGTGCCGATCGAGCGCGTGCGCGTCGTCACCGGCGACACCGACAGCACGCCCTATGGCGGCGGCACCTGGGCGTCGCGCGCCGCCGGCATCGGCGGCGAAGCGGCGTGGCAGGCCGGCAAAGCGTTGCGCGAAAACGTTCTCGCCGCCGCCGCCTCGATCCTCCAGGCCGACCCAAAGGCGCTCGATATCCGCGCCGGCATCGTCGTCGATGCCGAGGGCGGCCGCGAGCGGATGCCGCTCGATGAAGTCGCGCGCGTCGTCTATTTCCGCCCCGACACTTTGCCGCCGGGCTTTCAGGCCGAGTTCGCGGCGACGCGCCATTATGTGCCGCGCGCCTACCCGTTCGCCTTTACCAATGGCGTGCAGGCCTCATATCTCGACGTCGACATCCGCACCGGCGAGATAAAGCTTCTCAAGCACTGGTGCGTCGAGGATTGCGGTACCGTGATCAACCCGCAGCTCGTCGACGAGCAGATCCGCGGCGGCATCGTGCAGGGCATCGGCGCGGTGCTGTTCGAGCACTGCCTCTACGACGAGGCCGGCCAGCTCCTCAACGGCAATATGATGGATTACCTCGTCCCGATGGCCGGCGAAATGCCCGACATCGATATCGGCCACGTGGTGACGCCGACCGCGGATTCCGAGCTTGGCGCCAAGGGCGCCGGCGAAGCGGGAACCGCAGGAGCGCCGGCGGCCATCATGAACGCGGTCAACGACGCACTGCGCCCGCTCGGCGCCGCACCGATCACGGCGATGCCGATCACGCCGGAGCACGTGCTGCAAGCGCTGCAGCAGGCGTAACCTGCCGTCATTCCGGGGCGCGCCAAAGGCGCGAGCCCGGAATCCATATTCACAGGCCAGCGGGTATGGATCCCGGGCTCCTCGCGGAGCCTGTCGTCGGGCCGGCCACTTCTGGCCGGACCCGTTGGCTCGGCCCAGGAATGACGAAAACGCTATGGCCCGGCGTGCAGCATTTCTCTAAACCCTGCTTCGTCCATGTCGCCCGAATCGAAGCCCAAAATCGTCGCCATGATCGTCGGCTCGGCGATTATCATGCAGCAGATCGATTTCGACCGTGATCACCACGGCGCTGCCGCAGATGGCGATTTCGCTGCACACCGATCCGCTGCGGCTGAGCGTGGCGGTTACCGCCTACCTCTTGAGTCTCGCGGTGTTCGTTCCGGTCAGCGGCTGGGCGGCCGACCGCTTCGGCGGCCGCACCGTGTTCCGCGCCGCCATCGCGCTGTTCACGCTCGGCTCGATCCTGTGCGGGCTTTGCGGCAATGTGGTCGAACTCACCGCGGCGCGGGTGCTGCAAGGGCTCGGCGGCGCCATGATGGTGCCGGTCGGGAGACTTCGTGCTGTTCCGCAGCGTCGAGAAGGCGGCGCTGATCGCAACCATGGCCTACCTGCAGGTGCCGGCGCAGCTCGGCCCGGTGCTCGGCCCGCCGATCGGCGGTTTTATCACGACCTATTTTTCCTGGCGCTGGATTTTCCTGGTCAATGTCCCGCTCGGCATTTTGGGCATCGTGCTGGTGACGGTGTTTTTCGACAATCCGAAGGAAGACACCGCGCGCCCGTTCGATTATCTCGGCTTTCTGCTCACCGGCGGCGCGCTGTGCTCGCTGATGTATTCGATCGAGGCTGCCGGCCGCGGCCGCGGCGATCTGCGCGCGGTCGGCGTCCTGGTCGTCGCCGGGATTGTGCTCGGCGCGCTGGCGCTGCGCCATCTGCGGCGCACCGCGTACCCGGTGCTCGACCTTTCGGTGTTTCGCATCGTCACGTTCCAGACCGGCATCAGCGGCGGCTCGCTGTTTCGCGCCGGCGCCGGTTCGCTGGTGTTTCTGTTGCCGCTGCTGCTCCAGGTCGTGTTCGGCATGACCGCCTTCGCGTCGGGCACCATCACCTTCGCGACGGCCGTCGGCTCGATGTCGATGAAGATCACGGCAAAGCCGATCCTGCGCCGCTTCGGTTTCCGCAAAGTGATCATCGTCAACAGCGTGATCAGCGCGGCGACCATCGCCATGTGCGCCTTGTTTCGGGCCTCGACGCCGGTGGCGCTGATCTTCGTGCTGCTCCTGATCGCCGGCTTTTTCCAGTCGCTGCAATTCACCGCGACGCAGGCGATGAGCTACGCCGACATTGACCAGCCGCAGATGAGCTCGGCGACCAGCATTTTGAGCATGTCGCAGCAATTAAGCCGCGGCTTCGGCATCGCGCTTGCCGCGGCGCTTCTGCACTGGTCGCTCGCCGCGCGCGGCGCGACGGCCCTCGGCATCTTCGATTTCACCGTGGCGTTCGGCGGCTGCGCGTTCCTGGCGCTGCTTAATCTGCCGTTCGGCTGGGTGCTGCACCACGACGCCGCGGCATCCGTAAGCGGCCACCGCGCCGAAATTCCCGACCGCATTGCGTGACGCAACGCGGCCGGTCTCGCTCTCCGTCATGGCCGGGCTTGTCCCGGCCATCCACGTCTTTGCCTCGGATTTTAAGTCGTGGATGCCCGCGACAGGCGCGGGCATGACGAGTCAAAATGTGTCAGCGTTGGTATAAAATGCCCGCGGAGGAAACGCGCCCATGACCGACTGGAAATCCGAACAAGTTCTCATCGTCGGCGGCGGCATCGGCGGGCTTGCTGCGGCGCTGGCGCTGTCGCGCCAGGATATCCCCTCCCAAGTCATCGAACAGGCGTCAGAGTTCAAGGAGATCGGCGCCGGCATCCAGCTTGGGCCCAACGTGTTCGCGATGTTCGAGCGGCTCGGGCTGATCGAGGCGGTGAGCGCGCTTGCGGTGTTTCCCAATAATCTCATCATGATGGATTCGGTGACCGGCGAGGAGGTCACGCGCATCCCGCTCGGCGATACCTTCCGCAAAAGATTCCATCATCCTTACGCGCTCATTCATCGCGCCGACCTGCACCGCGTTTTGCTCGAAGCCTGCCGGAAATCCAGCCTGATCCGGCTCGACGCCGCGCAGAAGGTCGTCACGATCGATGAAATCGGCGACGGCATCGCGGTGACAACCGAAAGCGGCAAAACCTATCGCGGCGCGGCTTTGATCGGCGCCGACGGGCTGTGGTCGAGCGTGCGCGAATTGCTGGTCGGCGACGGCAAGCCGAAACCCGCCGGCCATATCACCTACCGCGCGGTGCTGCCGACCTCCGAAATGCCGGAAAAATTCCGCTGGCGCGACATGGTGCTGTGGGCCGGCGAGAAGGTGCATCTGGTGCATTATCCGCTGCGCACCGGCGAATTGTTCAATCTGGTCGCGGTGTTTCATTCCAACCGCTACGAGGAAGGCTGGGACAGTTTCGGCGATCCGGCCGAGCTGCACGAACGCTTCGCCAACACCTGCGAACCGGTGCGCACGCTTTTGAACAAGATCGAAAGCTGGCGCATGTGGGTGTTGTGCGACCGGCCGCCGATCAAGGAGTGGAGCCGCGGCCGCATCACGCTGCTGGGCGATGCCGCGCATCCGATGCTGCAATATCTGGCGCAGGGCGCCGGCATGTCGATCGAGGACGCAGTCTGCCTCGCCGACAAAGTGGTCGCGGCGGACGGCGATTACGCCGCCGCCTTCCGCGCCTATCAGGCGGCGCGCTATCTGCGCACCGGACGGGTGCAAATTATGGCGCGGGTCTATGGCGAGTTCTACCACGCCTCCGGTGTGGCCAAAGAATTGCGCAACATGATGCTGTCGTCGCGCACGGCGGAGGACGCCATGGCGGGGATGGAGTGGCTTTATGGGGAGCAGAAGGAGTTGACGGGCGGCGCGGCCGCCGATCTCGTCGACCCGCAGTCTAAGACGTCGTAAACAATAGGGGCGTCGCGCCAAAGTCCGTGGTTTGATTCAGTACCAGTCGGAACCGCTGATTAGCGAGAGAGAAGGCATTCATTTATGGGCTTGTTGCGGATTCTCTCGGCCATCTGCGTCTTTTGCTCCCACTCACGGTCGCTCGGTACTTTTCGATGGCTAGGCGGAGGCTTGGCCGTCGAGCTTTTCTTTGTGATATCGGGATTCTACATGCAGTTGGTTCTAAGTGAGCGGTATACGAGAGAAAAACTGGGAGAGAGATGGGCGTTCCAGTTTTACAAGGCTCGATATTTTCGCCTGCTGCCAATCTATTTGGCAGCAGGCGTAGGGTGGGCAAAGCGAAGCGTGCCCACGTCACCGCTGTCGCTTGCAAAACCTAATTTAAATTCCGCTGCGATCAACCGCGTGGGCACGGCGCTTCGCGCCTTTGCCCACCCTACAATCTGAACAAGCGTAGCCCGCATGAAGCGGAACGCAATCCGGGGGCGGCAGTGAGGTTGCTCGATCGTTCCCGCATTACGGTTCGCTCCATGCGGGCTACTGGCAAGACCCGTCATTGCGAGCTCCGCGAAGCAATCCAGCTCTGAGGTGCTGCAGTGGATTGCTTCGTCGCCTCGCTCCTCGCAATGACGAGCCGCAAGCAGGGCGAGCTATTTTAGGTCGGAATAACCCTTCGCGGCATCGGCGGCACCGGATAGCGCCCGACTACAGTGTTCCAATAGGCCCAGGAGCGCTTGTCGATGATGCCGGGCGGCGCGCGCTCCAATGCTTCCCGAAAATCATCGAGGTCGAGATAGCGCCTGACAACGGCGATGTCCGCCAATGTACCGTAGGCCATCACATAGGCCAGGAAGCGGACCGGATCGGACAATGCCCGCTCGGCGCTTTCAAACCAGATGATGCGCGGCGCCAGCGACAGCAGATCGTTGTTATGGGGAAGCGGCTTCATGACGATTTTCCGCGCACTCGCACAGGGCTTAAGACAGGTAATTTTGTCGGATCGGTGGAACGTACCGCTTCGCTGAGATAGTCCCGAACTTTTTTCGACAGATCGGTCAGGCTCGAGTCGTCGTTATAGGAAATCGCCTTGAGCGAATCCAACGGGGTGAACTCGTCGCCATAGATAATGATCCCGGCAGGCGCGGACTAAACACATTTGCCATGCGCTATTTTAGCTCATTCAGGGCGCGAACGGGAGTAATCAGCCCAGGCTTGCTGCTTCCTCTAGGATCGCAATCATGCGCTCGATCACGGCATCGACTGTAGTTCCGGGCGGAAAGTCGATCTTCTGATCGGAATCCTCAACCCAATATCCTTTGGCGTGCTTTCGATAGCCGACGATCTGATAAATCTCGTTCTCTTCGTGAATGCTCCAAGTCTTCGCGTCGCGTGCAAATATCGACCAAGACTTCACACCCGCGTATTTCAGAATAGGGGATGGCGGATAATTACCCGGCTGATAGTGGGGCGTGGGTGGATTTCCTCTAGCAACAGTCGCGCGCAGCGCCTCGCGAGCGCCCTCGGTATTTGAAATGGGAACGACGGCCACAGGTTCAGCGTTGCGATAATGACCTTTTTCTACCCGTCCCGTAGTCGGCAGGAACAGGACCCCTCTTCTCAAGTAAAGGTGATAGTACAATTCCATCCTAGAACTCTGTAATGATGACACCGATCCTGCCAGTGTTTTTCATTCTGGCCCAGGCACGCACCGCCTCAATGGCCTCTCGCTGGTTCTCTGTCATGCTGCCTTTGGGAATTGCCAAGCTTAAAGTGCGGCCCTTAAGGGCCGAAGACGGAACGTTGTCGTCGGCCCATTGGGCGCCATCAAATTCCGTCAAATCGTCGATGTACTGTTTTAGCCTGTATGTCAGCTGCGCGGTCTTTTGGTAAGTAGCGGCATTCAAATCGATAGATTTGATGCTGGTCGCCATTCCGTCGACAAACCTATCGATCACTGGAAACGTCGGAGATAGCGTTCCGCCCAGTAGTTCGTGTAAGTACGAACCACGCGCCGCCCAGCCAAGCTTCCATGGATCCCGTGCGAGAGCGCCGGTATATGTTCTTATTTCGAGGGCATCGCCCTCGAAGGGCGAAGCTTCTTCTATAGCCGATGCAGCACTTTCCAACGCCTCGTCGGCTATACCCAGGGCGGGCAGGACGAAGCCCGGTAGGCCGCCCTGCAGTAGGCCCATCTCAGCTGGATCAGTTTTTGCATAATCGGCGGCGCTGTTGAGAACGGTCTGGCGCCAATCTTTGTCGAGGTCCGGATGAAGCTGCGGGTCGATGCCGGAATCGAGGACGTTGCTTAGAGCGCGATTGAGCGCATCGCCTCCGAACGTGTCGCCAACGTCGTAGTAATAGCGTTTGATTTCCGCGCGTATTGCGCTGGCGTCTTCTGGCTTGGCATTAGCGAGCCACTCCACAAAGTCGTGGAGTTCATCGATGTAATCGCCAGGCGGCAACCTCACCCAATCGTCGCCGGCACTGGGCGAAGCATCCGCGCGCTGCGTCGGATCGTCGTTTTGCGCCGTTCGGACCGGCGATGATTCGCTGTCGGTCGGCGCGAACCAGCCGGGATTCGGCGCGTGCCGGTGCGCGGATGCAGCGCGGGATTCCAGTCGCCGTCGCCGCTTTCGTCGCGCGCATATTTGATGAAGGTGTCTTCCGCCACCATGCCGTCGCGCGCTGCTTGATCCGGCAAATCGGGAATTCGCAGGTGGACCGCGGCAATCGCCGCTAAGCATAGATCGTCCGCATTCAAGGCCGCTGCGACAGTCGCGAGCCCCGGCATGAGCCGCTCGGCGGCAATGTCTGCCTGATAGGCGCGGCGCAGCAGGCGTTCGATTTCGCTCTTGTCACGAACGACAAAACGATGGCGCTGCCGTTCAACGAGCGGCGTACGGCCCAACACCAGGCCATTTTCAGTGCAGGCGAGGCCAAGATTACCCTCACCGGCTTCACTAACCGCCACATCCAAATCATTGCGGCGTAGTAACTGAATGTGAGACGCACGTCAATAAATCTGAGACCATGCTTGACAATCGTCCCCGATATAGTTACATACCCGTCAGCTCGCTCACTACGGGACGCCTTCCGGAGGTAGGCCTGAGGGTGGAGCGAGTGCGGTGCCTGCGGGCGGATTTGCACCCGCTCCCGGGCGGCTCCGGGCATCATTCACGCCGGTACTACGGCCGGCGCGGGAGGTGCAGTCCCTGGACTGGGATAGGCGAAAGCGGGTAACGCCCGCGGGACCCACGTCCCAGGAAGCATGGCCTGGAGCTGAGTCAGCAGGTCTTCGGGCCGCTGGCGAGAACCGCGGTGGAGCGCCGGAAGGCGTGCGCGCGGCGATCCGCGCGCTGCCGCGCCCGAAGCACGTGACGATGGCAACGTCGGCAAGTGTGGCGCGGCTCCAGGACAATGCGCCTTTCGGCGCTTCGCCTCCCTTTTCGGGAGGGCTTTGGAAGGGCTTTCTTACAGCGTGCCGGAAAACTCGGATGCAAACGCAGCGCGAGAACGGGATTGCTTGTCCTCACCTCTCCCCGCGCGCGGGGAGAGGTCGAGTGAGCGAAGCGAACGAGGGTGAGAGGGCCTCTCCGCGAGTCTGAGCGCCGCGATTCTGCGCCCGGCGGAGAGGCCCCCTCATCCATAGCCGATGCTTCGCATCGGCGTTCTTGACGAATAGTGACGGCGGCCGGAGGCCGCCTGTGCTTCTCCCCGCGTGCGGGGAGAAGGAGTTGGAGGCCGCGCGTGCGGGGAGAAGCAGTCGGAGGCCGGGCGCGGATGTTGTCCCGTGTCAATGCGCGCCCGTCGCCCCGATCGGCGATCGCGGGTCGCGCGCGCGGTGGAAATCCGGCAAGGGCGGCGGGCCCCAGACATTGGTGTTGCCGGCGACCCAGGTTTTCGGCCGCTGCGGCGTATCGAGGTGCCACGGCCGCGGCTCGAAATAACCGAGCTCCTCGTCGAGCATCTGGTCGAGCTCGCAGAACAGCTCGATGACCTGATCGTCGGGATTGCGGTGATAGGTGGCGACGTTGTGGCCGGGGCCGTGGCGCAGCGGGCCCCAGATGATCGGGATTTTCTTTTGCCCGAACAGGTCGCAGGAATTCTGCAGATGCATGAAGTCCTTCAGCTCGAACGCCATGTGATGCATTTTGGTGTCACCGCCGCGGATGAAATTCACGGTGTGATGATCGGAATTGCAGCGCATGAAGACGAAGAAGTCGTCGATCCAGTCGGACACTTTGAAGCCGAGAACTTTCTCGTAGAACGCAGCGGTCTTTTGCGGATCTTCGACCACCCAGGCGATATGGCCGAGTTTTAGCGGCCCGACGCCGTGGTGCGCCAAATGCTTGCCGAGATAGCTCCATTCCTTGAACAGCGCGATGGTGGTGCCCTTGTTGTCGTCAAACGTCAGCACCGGGCCCATGCCGGGAATGGAATCGTTGCGCAGCTCGGTCTTGATGCCGTCCTTTTCGAGTTCGCGTGACAGCGTGCCGAAGTCGGAATCCGGCGCCACTTCGAACGACAGCATGCTGCAGCGTTCGCTGTCGCCTTTGTCGATCTGGATGGCGAGCTGGCCGATCTTGGTGGTGAGAAAGGCGCGGTCGCTCTCGCGCTCGGCAAGAACGAGCCCCATCACCTCGGTGTAATAGTCGGTGAGCCGCGCCACGTCGGGCGTCTCGAAGGTGGCGTGTCCGATCCGTCGGGGCTTGATCATGGCTGCACTCCGTTCTGCCGCGTTTCCCTAAATCCCTGGCGCCGAATCAATCACCACGCCGGGCCGAACTCAAGTCATGCGTTTGGCGAAACCCGCGCGTCGGCCGGCGGCCGCAAAGACTTGCCAATCGGCCGGCTTCGCGGTTTGGTCGCGGGCAGAATTGCACAGGGAGAAAACGCAGATGGCTAAGGCAAAACGGGCTTCGGCAAAGAAGGCCATGGCGAAGTCCGCCGGCTACAAGCTCGCAACCTATAAATCGAGCGAGGGGCCGCGCGCCGGCCTCGTCATCGGCGACGAGGTGTTCGACGCGGCAAAGCTCACCGGCAAGCCTGCCTATGCGACCGTCCTCGGCATTCTGGCGGACTGGAAGACGGCGCAAGGCGCCTTGAAAAAGGCCGCGGCCGGCGCCGGCAAGAGCAGGCTCAAGCGGCAGCCGCTGAAAAAGGCCAAGCTCCTGGCCCCGGTCCAGTTTCCCTCGACGATCTATTGCGCCGGCGCCAATTACGCCGACCATGCTGCGGCGATGGCGGCGCGCGAAGGCGGTCCGCCGCCGGCCGATCCGCACGAACAGGGCCTAAAGCCGTGGCATTTCCTTAAAGCCGCGCGCACGCTCGCCGATCCCGGCGCGACTATCCGGATTTCCCACTACGCCAAGGCGATGGACTGGGAGATCGAGCTTGCCGCGGTGATCGGCCGACCGGCCAAGGACGTGCCGAAGGAGAAGGCGCTCGATTACGTCGCCGGCTATGCCGTCTCCAACGACCTTTCGGCACGCGATCGCGGCCGCCGGCCGGGCGTTCCCGACACCTCGTTCTTCAAGATGGACTGGACCAAGCACAAGACCTTCGAGGGGTCGTGCCCGCTCGGGCCCTGGATCGTGCCGGCGAGCGATATCGCCGACCCGCAGAATCTCGGGCTGAAGCTGTGGGTCAACGGCGAGCTCAAGCAGGATTCCAATACCGGCAAGATGCTGTTCACGCTGGCCGAGCAGATCGAGCAGCTCTCAATCAACATGACCCTTCACCCCGGCGACCTGATCCTCACCGGGACGCCGTCCGGCACCGGCGCCGAGAGCGGCACCTTCCTCAAGGCCGGCGACGTGGTGAAGATCTGGATCGAGAACGTCGGCGAGATCGAGAACCGCATGGCATAGCCGGCCGTCGCGCCGGGCATAGCTGGGCTCTGATCTATGCCCGTCGCGCAGGCCTTAGGTCTGTGCTAAAAGGACTAATCAGAGGCAGCGGTTTTGAGTCCTGCCGCCCAAGCGCCCCACCGAGGGCGTGGCGAGAAGGTCGAAACAAAAGGGTAAAACGCGAGGGCGTCACGCAATGGCCGAAAAATTTGTCGCAAAACTCTCCGAAATGAACGACGGCGACCGCCGCATCGTCTTTGTCGGCGATAACGAAATTGGCGTGTTCCGGCACGAGGGCGAGTTCTTCGCCTACAGTAATTTCTGCCTGCATCAGGGCGGCCCGGCCTGCGAGGGGCTGACCATCGCCAAGGTCGAAGAGCGGCTGCGGCCGGACAAGACCTCGATGGGGCTGTTTTTCTCCGAGGACGAGATGCACTTCGTCTGCCCGTGGCACGGCATGGAATACGACATGCGGACCGGCGAGTGCGTGTCCGACCGCAAGATGAAGCTGAAGAGGTACAAGACGGTGCAAAAGGGGGAAGATCTTTATGTCGTCGCCTAGGCGCGCAGCCAAAGCTGTCGCCAAAGCCGCGGTTAAGACGCGGCCGGCCGCGCCGCGCGCGATCAAGCCGGCCGTGGCACCCGATAATGGCGCGTCGGCGGAGGCCAAGCGGGTCGCTGCGACGCTCGAGCGCAGCATCGTCGATGACAAACTCGACACCGTGTCCGCCGAAGCGCTGCAGAAGCTGATCGCCGCAGCTTGCCGGGTCTATACCGCGCGGCGCGAAGCCGGCGAGCAATTGGCGCCGATACCGAAGAATTCGATTACCGCCACCGATGTCATGGTCACGGCGAGCGGTTTGCTGAAGTCAGCCGATCTCGCCGTGTTCGAGCTCGGCATGTGGCAAAACTGGACGGGTCGCTGAACCCGCCATTGGAAAGAATGGGAACGGAGAAAACGTCATGGATCTCATTGCCGATCGCGGTCGCCGCGTAACGATCGAGGAACTCAACACCACCCGGCTGTTGTCGCATGCGCGCAAGCAGGCGCATCAGCGCAATCTCGACGACATGGTGATCGTCGACGTCGACGCCCACCATTACGAGAACGAGAGCTACGACGAGTTCCTGCCGTACATGGAAAACGACGTGCTGCGTCAGCTCAGCATGGCGAGCCGCACCAAGAATAATCGCGCCGGCATCACGGCGAGCCAGGTCGGCTATCAGGACATGGGCGGCCGCGTCACCCGCTACCCGATGCGCTCATCGGAAAAGACCGACGGCCTCAAGGGCGGCCAGCGCGACATTCAGCTCGGTCACCGCTGGATGGACGCCATGAGCGTCGATTACTCCTGCCTGTTCCCCACCGGCATGCTCAATATCGGGCTGCATCCGCAGAAGGAAATGGAGGTCGAACTGTGCTGGGCCTATAATCGCTGGCTCACCGAAAAGGTCATGCCCGAAGGCGACAACCGCTTCTTCTCGATGCTGTGCCTGCCGTTCAACAGCCCGGAAGCAGCGCTCCGCCACGTCGAGGTGTTCGGCGATCGCCCGAACGTCGGCGGCTTCATGGTCACCACCGTGCGCTCCGACATGGCGGTCTACGACAATGCCTACATGAAACTCTATCGGGCAATGGAGGAGCGCGGTCTCGTCCTGTCGTTCCATTCCGGCCCGAACTGGGGCGAGCCGATCTACAAGAGCTGCAACCGCTTCCTCGCGGCCCATGCGCTCGGCTTCACCTGGTACAACGTCGTGCATTGCACGAATTGGGTGATCAACGGCATGGGCGAGCGCTTCCCCAAGCTGCCGGTGATTTGGATCGAATCCGGCATCGCCTGGGTGCCGTTCCTGATGCAGCGGCTTGACCACGAATTCATGCTGCGGCCGTCGGAAGCGCCGCTGCTCAAGAAGAAGCCGTCCGATTATATGCGCGACATGTATTATTCATCGCAGCCGATGGAGATTCAGGATTACGGCGCGATGGAATGCACGTTCCGCATGATGAATGCCGAGACCCAGCTGCTTTATTCGTCCGACTATCCGCACTGGGACTTCGATCTGCCGTCGTCGATCTACGATCTGCCGTTCCTGACGGAGAAGGCCAAGCACAATATCCTCGGCGGCACCGCGTCGCGGCTGTTCAAGCTGCCGCCGCGCAATGAGAAGCAGAAAGAAAATCTCAAGCGTTTCGGCAATCTGACCGCCGCCGCGGCCTAAAGCGCGCCACGGCAGACCCTCATGGCGATCAAAATGCCCGGCCCCGCGCCGGGCATTTTTTGATGCCGGGCCGGCCTCTGCGGGCGGAGATTCCACCCCCCGGACGGTCAATTGCGGCACAACCGGGGCGCCGAGCTATGCGTTGTTTGAATAGCAAAAAATAGCTCATTAATTGCAATGGCTTGCATGGGCTTTTGCAATGCACAAAATGCTGGCCTTTCTGTCATCCAATCGTTATCCCAATCGCATCAGCCTGAAATGAGGGACGACCGAGGATGAAGCTTCTCGCAGCTGCCTGTTTTCTTTTGGCCCTTTCCGTCACCGCGGCGAATGCCGTCGATCTTGCCGAACTGGCGCCGTGCCAGCCGGCCGCCGCAAAACTGTGTGACCGTACCGCCGGCATGACCTGGGGCAACCTTCTGCGCTGCGGCGCGACGCTTGCCGCCCATAGCTGGCGCGTCGGCGATCAATGCCGTGCGGTGTTGCGGAAATACGGCCAATTGTAATCGGTTCGCCGCAACATTGGTTTCGCGTAGTTGCGTAGTACAAAAACCCCGGCGCCGCGGCGCCGGGGTTTTTATTTGCTCGAAATGCCGGGCTTGACGCCGAGCCCAAACAGGCGTGACGTTCCAATAATGTTGCACTGCAACGTGGTTGCAGGGTGGCCCCGCGCCGCCGCAGCGCCAAAGGTTAATCAAACTGACAACTATTGTTCTTAAATTCTTCGAGGCGCGAGCGGCAGGGTCCGGGCCATCGCTTTTGCCGGGGAGATTTCTCGATGCACACTTTGCTGTTGCCGCTGCAGCCGCGCTTTATCATCTATTCGCTCGTCGTTCTGATCGCGGTTGCGCTCGGGCTGGAATTCTTCTTCGGCTTTCGCACGCTGTTCATCGATATTCCGCTGGTGGTATTCATTTCCTTGACGGTCGTGGGGACCGTGGACGTACTGCAGAAGCGGCATGCGATCCTGCGTAATTACCCGCTGTCGGCGCATATCCGGTTCATCCTCGAAGAAATCCGCCCCGAGATCCGGCAGTATTTTCTTGAGAGCGAAAAGGACGGCACGCCGTTCTCGCGCGACAAGCGCGCGCTGGTCTACCAGCGCGCCAAGCGGGCCTTGGACAAGCGGCCGTTCGGCACCCAGAACGACGTCTATGCCAGCGGCTTCGAATGGCTCGATCATTCGATCGCGCCGAAAACCGTCGACAAAAAACCGTTTCGTGTTTCCGTGGGCGGCCCGGATTGCGAAAAGCCCTATTCGGCGTCGATCTTCAATATCTCGGCGATGAGTTTCGGTGCGTTAAGCCGTAACGCCATTCTCGCGCTCAATGGCGGCGCCAAGCGCGGCGACTTCGCGCACGATACCGGCGAGGGCGGCTACAGCCCTTATCATCGCGAATTTGGCGGCGACATCATCTGGGAGATCGGTTCGGGCTATTTCAGCTGCCGCAACGGTGACGGCACGTTCTGCGCGGACAAGTTCGCCGAGGCCGCCACGCGCGACCAGGTCAAGATGGTCGAACTGAAACTCAGCCAGGGCGCCAAACCCGGTCACGGCGGCGTGTTGCCCGGCGCCAAGGTCAGCCCCGAAATCGCCGCCGCGCGCGGCGTGCCGGTCGGCGTCGACTGCATCTCGCCGTCGCGCCACTCGGCGTTTTCCTCGCCGGTCGAGATGATGCAATTCATCGCCACGATGCGCCGGCTGTCCGGCGGCAAGCCGGCCGGCTTCAAGCTCTGCATCGGCCATCCCTGGGAATTCCTCGCCATCTGCAAGGCGATGCTGGAGACCAACATCTATCCCGATTTCATCGTCGTCGACGGCAAGGAGGGCGGCACCGGCGCGGCGCCGCTGGAATTCGCCGACCATCTCGGCATGCCGCTGCGCGAAGGACTGAACTTCGTGCACAACGCGCTCATCGGGATTAATGCCCGCGACCGCATCAAGATCGGCGCCAGCGGCAAGATCATCAGCGCCTTCGACATCGCGCGCGTCATGGCGCTCGGTGCCGACTGGTGCAATTCGGCGCGCGGCTTCATGTTCGCGCTCGGCTGCATCCAGTCGCAGTCCTGCCACACCGACCGCTGCCCGACCGGGGTTTCGACGCAGGACCGCTCACGGCAGCGCGCGCTCGTCGTGCCCGACAAGGCCGAGCGGGTGTATAATTTCCACCGCGCCACGATCGAGTCGCTGGCCGAGCTGGTGGCGGCGGCGGGTCTCGATCATCCAAACCAGTTCGCGCCGGTTCATTTCTCGCGGCGCGTCTCGCAGCACGAAGTGAAGAGCTTCGCCGAGCTTTATCCGCCGTTGCAGCCGGGCGAACTGATCGCCGGCTCGGGCGACAAGCGTTATGAGATCGCCTGGGCGATGGCGAGCCCCGGCGAATTCCGGGCGCTGCCGCGCGCGGCATAGGGTCATCAATACCGTTTGGCGTCTCGCCGAAGCCCCGGTTCTTGCGCGCGCAAGGAACGTTTTTTGGATGCAAGAGTTCTTTACGTCGGCGGAAATTTCATGATTATGAAGCGCACCCCGCGGCTCCCGATGGTGAGGAAAACGCATGGCCAAGAAGCGCAAATATTCGCCCAGCGTGGCGAGTGACGTCGAGCGCGAAATGCGGCGCTTCAAGAGCGGCACCGCAAAATCCGGCAAAGGCGGCAAGGGCGGCAAGGTCAAGAGCCGCAAGCAGGCGATTGCGATCGCCCTGTCTGAGGCGCGCAAGGAAGGCAAGCGAGTACCGAAAAAGAAATCGTAAGCGGCGCGGTGTTCGATCGCGGCCGATTATCGCGAGCGGAGGATAAAGGCGCGCCTTCGCTCAGGCTGCGGCGTGAAGGTTGCGACGATTTGGCGGTAAGCTAACGGCCCTGTCGTGGGGCGCGGCCCTTCTCACGTCCAACCGAGCAGGGTAGTCTTTCGCGCAATCAGCGGTCATCGCCGGAGTACCGCCTCATGACAATCGCGCGTCGACATTTTTTGTATTTGGCGCTGGCCGGCGGCATTTCCGGCTTTCCGAAAATTGCTTCGGCGCTCGACTATCCGACACGGCCGGTGCGGATTATCGACGGGTTCGGCGGCGGCAGTACGCCGGACCTGGTATCGCGGCTGATCGGTCAATGGCTCTCGGACAAATTTCATCAGCCCTTCGTCGTCGATAACCGGGTCGGCGCCGGCGGCAATATTGCGGCCGCGGCCGTCGCCAAAGCGGCGCCGGACGGTTACACGCTGCTCACTTGCGTCACCGCGGACGCGATCAACGCGACGCTCTACACCAAACTGGATTTCGATTTCATTCGCGATTTCGCACCGGTCGCAGGCGTGATCCGGCTGCCGATGGTGATCCTCGTCAATCCGTCGTTTCCCGCCAAGACGCTCCCCGAGTTCATCGCCTATGCCAAAGCCAATCCGGGCAAGGTCAACTTTGCTTCGCCCGGCGTCGGCACGCCGATGCATGTCGCGATCGAGCTTTTGAAAATGCAGGCCGGCATCGACATCGTCCACGTGCCTTATCGCGGCCCGGCGCCGGCTTTCACCGATTTGCTGGCCGGCCAGGTTCAGGCCTTCATCATCACGCTGTCGAGCGCGATCGGATTCATCAGGGCCGGAAAACTGCGGGCCTTGGCGGTGACCGGCGCGACGCGGGCGCAGGTTTTGCCGGAGGTCTCAACGGTGAGCGAAACGCTGCCCGGCTTCGACGCCACCGCCTGGGACGGAATCTGCGCGCCGAAGGGCACGCCGGCGGCCATCGTCGACACGCTCAGCAGCAATATTGCCGACGGGCTCGCCAACGAACAGCTCGTCGCCAGGATCAAGGATCTGGGCGGCGAGATCGAGCCGATGGGGTCCGCCCAATTCGGCAAATTCCTTGCCGCAGAAACCGCAAAATGGGCCAAAGTCGTGAAATTCGCCAAGATGAAGGCGGATTGATCGTACAAGCTGTTAGGGGGATCACGATGATGCTGCCGCGCCGGCGATTTCTGCATCTGGCAGCGGGCGGTGTGGCGCTGCCCGCGCTGTCACGCGGCGCGCGGGCGGACGCCTATCCGTCGCGGCCGGTGCGCCTTGTCGTGACCGTGCCGGCCGGCGGTTCGCCCGACATCATCGGGCGGCTGATCGCACAATGGCTCTCGGAAAAACTCGGTCAGCCGTTCGTCGTCGAAAACAAGCCCGGCGCCAGCACGAATATCGGCACCGAGCTTGTTCTGAAATCGGCGCCGGATGGCAATACGCTCTTGCTCGCGATGTCGTCGAACGCGATCAATCCGGCGCTTTTTCATCATCTCAATTTCGATTTTCTGCGCGACGCCGTGCCGGTGGCGAGCATCGCAACCATCCCGCTGGTGATGGATGTCAATCCCGCGGTGCCGGCGAAAACCGTTCCTGAATTCATCGCTTATGCAAAGGCCAATCCGGGGAAGATCAACCTCGCCTCGGGCGGCAGCGGCACGCCGCTCTATGTCGCCGGCGCGCTGTTCCGGATGATGGCCGGCCTCAACCTGATCGATGTCATCTATCAGGGCGAAGCCGCGGCGATGCCTGATCTGGTCGGCGGCCGGGTGGAGGCGATGTTCGGCGTGATGCCGGCCTCGCTCGGCTACATCAAATCCGGCAAGCTGCGGGCGCTCGCGGTCACGAGCCCGAGGCGCCAGGACCTATTGCCGGACGTCCCGGCCATGGCGGAGTTCCTGCCCGGCTACGAGGCGAATGGCTGGTACGGCCTCATCGCGCCCAAAGGCACGCCGCCGGACGTCGTTCTCACGCTCAACAAAGAGGTCAACGCCGCGCTTGCCGATCCGGCGACGCGCAAGCGCTTCACCGATCTCGGCTGCGAAGTCTTCACCGGCACGCCCGACGATTTCGAAAAATTCATCAAAAGCGAGACCGACAAATGGGCCAAGGTGATTAAGTTCGCCAACATCAAGACGGACTGATCGGAGCAAGCGGCCGCGGAAGCCGCCTCTGGACCAAAGGGGAAACGACAATGGCCATGCAACGCCGACGATTTCTGCACCTGGCAGCGGGCGGCGCCGTCCTGCCGGCGCTGTCGCGCGGCGCGCGGGCGGACACCTATCCGTCGCGGCCGGTGCGCCTCGTTGTCGGTTTTGACGCCGGTGGCGCGCCCGACATCGTCGCCCGCCTGATCGGCCAGTCGCTCGCGAAACGTCTCGGCCAGACCTTCGTCATCGAAAACCGGGCCGGCGCCGGCACCAATATCGCCACCGAGACGGTCGCGCATGCCGCGCCGGACGGCTACACGCTCCTTCTGGTCAGCTCGCCGAACATGATCAACGCCTCGCTCTACTCAAGTCTTCATTTCAATTTTGTCCGCGATATCGCGGCAGTCGGAACGATCGGCAGAAATCCATTCGTGATGGTGGTCAATCCGGCGTTCCCGGCGCGGACCGTTGCCGAGTTTATCGCCTATGCCAAAGCCAATCCGGGCAAGATCAACATGACCTCGACCGGCACCGGAAACCTGACCTATTTCACCGGCGAGCTGTTCAAGATGATGGCCGGAATCGACATGGTCCAGGTACCCTCGCGCGGCGAGATGCAGGCGCAGAGCGATCTCTTGACCGACCGGGCCCAGGTCATGTTCGACCCGATCGTGTCATCGATCGGCTACATCAATGCCGGCAAGCTGCGCGCGCTGGCGGTGACGACCGCGGCGCGGCTGCAAACCTTGCCCGACGTTCCGACCATAGGGGAGTTCGTGCCGGGCTACGTGGTGGACGGTTGGCTCGGGGTCGGCGCGCCCAAGGACACGCCCGCGGCCATCGTCGACGCACTCAACAGCGCAATCGACGCAAGCCTCGCTGAATCAGCTCTCAAGGATAGGCTCGCCGGTCTCGGATTCCTGCCGCAGGGCATGTCTCCCGCCGCGTTCTCGAAATTCATCGCCGACGAAACTGCGAAATGGGCCGACGTGGTCAAGTTCGCGAAAATCAAAGCGGACTGACGCCGGCTCGCTGCTGACGTCTGAAGCCGCGCGCTGGAGGGGAGAAATCGACATGGAGTTTCCACGCCGCCATTTTCTGCGTCTGGCCACGGGCGTTGCCGCGCTCGCGGCACCGCAGCTTTCCCGCGCCGATACGTTTCCGTCGCGGCCGATCCGCCTCGTCCTGCCGTTTCCGCCCGGCGGTGTGTTTGACATCGTTGGCCGGCCATGGGCGGATAAAGTGAGCCGTACGCTCGGCACCGTCATCGTCGAGAACATGCCGGGTGCCGGCGGTTCGGTGGCGATGACCGCCGTCGCTCACTCCACGCCGGACGGCTACACGATTTTCCTCGGCAGTTCGGCGATCCATATGGCCGACCTCATTCTGCGCGAGCATCCGCTGATCAATCCGATGAAGGAGCTGCAGCCGGTTTCGATGCTCGGCATTTCGACATTCGCCATCGTCGTCCATCCCTCGGTGCCGGCGCACACGCTCGTCGAGCTGATCGCCTATGTGAAGGCCAATCCGGGCAAGCTCGCTTATGGCACGCCCGGCGCCGGGACGATGAATCATCTCAGCGGCGAGCTGTTCAAATCGCTGGCCGGCATCAAAGACCTGCCGCATGTGCCCTATCGCGGCGCCGGGCCGGCGATGGCCGACGCCATTGCCGGACATATTCCGATTGTCGTGCCGGCAATGACCAATCAGGTGCTGGAATTCCATCGCACCGGCAAATTGCGCTTGTTGGCCATCACCAATCCCAACCGCCTGGCCCTGGCGCCCGACATTCCGACTGCGGTCGAGGCCGGCGTGCCGGGCCTGGTGGCGCAGCAGGTGCTTGGCCTGTTCGCGCCCGCGGCGACGCCGGCGGATGTCGTCGGCAAGATCGCGGCGGCGAACGCCACGGCGATGGCGGATAAAGCCTATACGCAATCGCTCGTCGATGCCGCGGTGATCCCGGTCACCGACTGGACGCCGCAGAAATTCAACCAGTTCATGACCGAGGAAGTCGCACGCTGGACGCCGCTCGTCAAAGCGATCGGCGTGCGGCTTGACTAGCGCGCGATCCGAAAAAACGGCAGCCGGTTTTCTGCAAAGATCATGCTCGGACGAAATGCTACAGCGTCAATCGATTCAATGTGAAGCGATCGCGCTCTGGCCGCTCGCCGGCCATTGCGTTATGAGGATGCCATGACCATTGCTCGCCGCCGGTTTCTGCATCTTGCTACGGGCGCTGCGGCGCTTCCCGCTTTGACGCGGGTCGCCAGCGCGGATGATTATCCGACACGGCCGGTGCGCATCGTCGTGCCGTTTCCCGCTGGCATTGCTCCCGACATCATCACGCGGATGATCGGGCAATCGCTGTCGGAAAAGTTCGGGCAGCAATTCAACATCGACAATCGCCCCGGCGGCGCCAGCAATATCGGCACCGAGATCGTCGTTCGCGCGCCGGCCGACGGCTATACGCTATTGACGCTGAGCACGACCAACACCATCAACACCACGCTTTACGACAATCTCAGTTTCGATCTGACCCGCGACATTGCCCCGGTCGCGGGGCTGGCGCGGCTGCCGTTGGTGCTGGTGGTCAATCCTTCGGTGCCGGCGAAGACGCTGCCGGAGTTCATCGCCTATGCCGAAGCCAATCCCGGCAAGATCAATTATGCCTCTGTCGGCAACGGCGCCGCGACCAATGTGGCGGGCGAGCTGTTCAAGGTGATGGCCGGCATCAACCTGGTCAATGTGCCCTACCGCAGCAATTACATGTCCGATTTGATCGGCGGCCAGGTGCAGGCGTCATTCAGTCCGGTCGTCCAGACGGTGAACTATATCAAGGCCGGAAAATTGCGCGCGCTCGCCGTGACGAGCGCGGCGCGCTCCGCGGCGCTGCCCGATGTGCCGACGGCGGCCGAATTCGTGCCCGGCTACGTGGCCTATGTGTGGGACGCAATGGGCGCGCCAGCAAAAACCCCGCCGGACATCATCGACAAGCTCAACAAGGCGATCAATGCGGCGGTTACCAGCCCCGAGACGGCGGCGCGGTATGTTGCTCTGGGCGCCGAGCCCATGATCATGACGCCGTCCGAGTTTGGAAAATACATGGCCGATGAAACGGCGAAGTGGGGCCGGGTGATCCACGAAGCCAATATCAAGCCGGACTGACAACCCGGATCGATCGCGCTACGCGGTCTCGCGCAAAATCTGCTTGACCCGCAGCGGCGTGATCGGCAGTTCGCGTATCGCGCCGGGAATGCCGAGAGCGTCGTCGATGGCGGACGCGATCGCCGCGCCGACGCCGGTAATGCCGCTTTCGCCCGCGCCCTTGATGCCGAGCGGGTTGAGCGGCGAGGTGTAATCCTCGCGCAGCAGCACTTCGGGTGCCGGTGTCTCGTGCATCGCGGGCAACAGATAATCGGCAAAGGTGACGGCGAGCGGATCGCCGCGTTCGCTGTACGTAAATTCCTCGAACAGTGCGCCGCCGAGCCCTTGCGCATAGCCGCCGACGATCTGGCCGTGCACCAGCGCCGGATTGATGGCGCGGCCGATATCGTAAGCGATGCAATAGCGCTCGACCGTGATGCCGCCGGTTTCGCTGTCGACGCGTACGACGGCGACATGGCTGCCGTAGGGATAGACCTGATGCCCGGTGCGAAACCAGCCTTCGGCCGAAAGTCCCGGCGTGCGGTCGCCGCGTGCTTTTGCCGTCGGCAAAAGATTTTGCGCGATGGTGGCGAGGCTGATCGAAGGGCCGTCTCTGCGGTCCTTCCGCAAAACCTCGCCATCGACGATGTCGAGCGCATCGGGGTTTGTCTGCAGCAGTTCGGCGGCGACTTCGAGCGCCTTCTGGCGCACGTTCAGCGCCGCGATATGGGTCGCCGAAGCGGTCATGACGGTGGCGCGCGAGGCATGCGCGCCGATGCCGAAGGCGATGCGGTCGGTCTGGCCGTGGATCACGCGACAGCGCCGGTAGTCGACGCCGAGCGCGTCGGCGGCGACCTGGGCCATCACCGTTTCGAATCCTTGCCCGATCGAGGCGCCGCCGGTGACGACTTCGACCATGCCCGACGTATCGATCGATATGTTGACGCCGTCGGTCGGGCCGAGTCCGCTCTTTTCGACGAACATCGCGACGCCGATGCCGACCAGTTCGCCGGCGGCCTTGCGCTGCTTCACGTCGGCATTGAGCTTGTCCCAGCCGATCGAGACAAAGAGCTTGTCGAGCAGGCCGACATAGTCGCCGGTGTCGTAATGAATTTCCTCGCCCAGCGCTTCGAGCGGCCGCGGATAGGGCATTTCGTCGGCGCCGATGGCATTGCGGCGACGGATGTCGATACGGTCGATGCCGAGCTGCCGGGCGATGGCATCGACCAGCCGTTCGCGCACAAAGGTCGTTTCGTAGCGGCCCGGGGCCCGATAGGTCGCCGCCGGCGTCTTGTTGGTGAGGCGGAAATGGCCGATGGCGCGATAGGCCGGCACCCGATAGGGGCCGGGCAAAATGCCAGCCGTCATGTGCACGACGCGCGCGGCGTGGGTGCGGACATAGGCGCCCTGGTCATGGAAATAGCGGTCGTCGATGGCGAGGATGACGCCGTTTTCGTCGACCGCGGCGCGGATCCGGTGCAACTGCTGGCGCGAATGATTGGCCGCGATCAGATGCTCGCGGCGGTCTTCGATCCACTTCACCGGCCGGACGAATTTTTTGGCGGCGACGCAGACCAGCACATCTTCGGGGTAAAGTTCGCCGCGAATGCCGAAGCCGCCGCCGACATGGGATTCGTGGACATGGATGCCGCTCGGCGCGATATCGAGCATGCGCGACAACAGTTCCTGAATGCGGTGCGGTATCTTGGCGGCGCCGTGCAGTTCAAGAATGCCGCGCGCGGCGTCATAGCGGCCGATGGCGCCCCGGGTTTCCAGCGGCACGCCGGAATGCCGGCCGACGGCGAGCTCAACTTCAACAATGTGGGCGGCGCTGCGGAACACCGCATCGACATCGCCGTAGCCCTGGCGGATCAGCGCCGCCTCACTGGAATGCCCGGGTGAGAATTCGACCGGCTCGGCGTGGGCGTCGAGGAGCGGCGGCAGCTCTTCGATCTCCACCGCGACGAGGTCGGCGGCATCCTCCGCGACATAGGCGTCGACGGCGAACACCGCGGCAATCGGCTCGCCGACATAGCGCACCGCGTCGGTCGCCAGCACCGGCTGGCGATACGGATCGAGCGCCGGGATCGAGCCTTCGCGAAAATCGATCGGCGGCACGGCGGCGATGTCGGCCGCGGTCCACACCGCGAAAATGCCGGGGAGCGCCCGCGCCGCCGCGGTGTCGATCGCGACGATGCGGCCATGGGCATGCGCCGAGCGCACGATGCGCATGACAAGCTGATGCGGGAAATTGATGTCGCCGGCAAATGCGCCGCGTCCGGCCACCAGCGGCGGGTCTTCCAGCCGCGTGACCGATTGGCCGATCCAAGCTTTCTGCATTTGCGAGTTCATGTCGCCGCGCGTTCGAGCGCCCGGCGCGTGACTGCGAGCACGAGGTCGCGGCGGAATTCGGCGCTGGTGGTGATGTCTTCCATCGGATCGACCGCGGCGGTTGCTGCGGCGGCGGCGGCGCGAAACGCCTTGTCGCCGGGCGCCGAGCCGGCGAGCACGCGCTCGGCTTCGGCGATGCGCCGCGGATTGACTTCGGCGCCGCCAACCGCAACGCGCGGCGCAACGATGGTGCCGCTCTCGACGCGACAGGCGCCAAGCGCCATCGCCAGGGCAAAATCGCCGGCGCGGCGGTTGAATTCGTAGAAGCCGCACTTGGTGTCGCCGCTCAGTATCGGCAGCCGCGCCTCGACCAGAAGCTCGTCGTCGGCAAGCGCCGTCGTCATGATGCCCTTGAAGAAATCGCGAGCCGCGATGACGCGCTCGCCGCGCGCGCTTTTGGCCAAAACCTCGCCGTCGAGCGCAGTCAGCACCAGGCACCATTCCGAGGCCGGGTCGGCATGCGCGAGGGAGCCGCAAAAGGTGCCGCGGTTGCGGATCGGGTAATGGGCGATGTGGTGCACCACGTCGCTCAAGAGCTTTCCGAGCGGGCCGTCGCAGACCGGGTGGTGAAAGGCGGCATGGCGCACGCAGGCGCCGATGACGAGCTTGCCGTCCGCGACCGCGAGACGCTTGAGCGCGGCGACGCCGTTGATGTCGACGAGATGCGCCGGCTTGGCGAGCCGAAACGCCATGGTCGGCACCAGACTTTGGCCGCCGGCGAGCACGCGTCCATCGTCGCCGGCGACGTCGGCCAAAATGGCGACCGCCTCATCGATGGTTTTCGGCGCGTGGTAGCGAAACGCCGCAGGCTTCATCGCGCTGACTTCATTCGGCTGGTTTCAACTTTGGGATTGGTTTATGTTTTTGAATTGATGCACACAATTTGGCACAGAGTCAAAGTGCGGCACGTCCTCGGGTAGCGCGTCGTCCGGCATGAAACCACCGTCATTCTCTTATCACGATCCGCGCAGCATGGCCGACGTGATCGGGCTTCTCGCAAGCCTCGACAACGCCAAATTGCTGGCCGGCGGCCAGTCGCTGATGCCGATGCTCAATATGCGCTTCGTGCTACCCGACCATGTTATCGATCTCAACCGGGTCGACGGCCTCAACTACATCCGCGAGGCCAATGGCGCGCGCGAATTCAGCGCCATTGAAATTGGCGCGATGACGCGCCAGCGCGACATCGAATTCTCCGACCTGGTGCGGCGGCGCTGCCCGCTGATGCACGAGGCGATCGCGCAGGTCGGCCACCGCCAGACCCGCAATCGCGGCACGCTGGGCGGCTCGCTGTGCCATCTCGATCCGGCGGCCGAACTGGTGGCGGTCGCCGCCGCGCTTGACGCCACACTGACTGTGCACGGCAAGAACGGAGCGCGCGACATCGAATTCGCCACCTTTCCCGTCGCCTACATGACGCCGTCGCTCGAAGCCGGCGAGCTTTTGACCGGGGCGCGGTTTCCATGCTGGTCGGAGCGGCACGGCCACGCCTTTGTTGAATTCTCGCGCCGCCATGGCGATTTCGCGATTGTCTCGGCGGCGGCTTTGATCGAGGAAGACGCCGAAGGTAAAGTGACGCGCGCTTCGGTGACGCTTGGCGGCATGGGCCCGGCGCCGCTGCGCGCGAGCGAAGTTGAGCGCGCGCTCATCGGCGAAAAAATCGACGACAAGCGCCTGCGCGAGATCTGCGAGCCGCTGCGTCAGCGCGACGCCGTCGACGATATCCACGCGCCCGCCGCCTATCGCCAACAGCTGGCGACGGTGCTGTCGCGGCGCGCGCTCCTCAAGGCGCATGAGCGCATCGTGGCGGGGCTGCGCTCATGAGCGAGGAACGCACCATCGCCGTCACCGTCAACGGCGCGCGGCACGAGAAAACGGTGCCGGTGCGTCTCACGCTGGCGGACTTCCTGCGCCATCGGCTCGGGCTGACCGGCACCCATCTCGGCTGCGAGCACGGCGTCTGCGGCGCCTGCACCATCCTGTTCGACGGACATTCGGCGCGCTCCTGCCTGATGCTCGCGGTGCAGGCCGACGGCCACGACATCCTCACCGTCGAGGGCATCGCGCCCGACGCCGAGACGCTGCATCCGTTGCAGGAGGCTTTCCGCGATAATCACGGCCTGCAATGCGGCTTCTGCACGCCGGGGATCCTGACGACTTTGATCGAGCTTTTGCGCGACAACCCGGATCCGACCGAGGAAGAAATCCGGATCGGCATTTCCGGCAATCTGTGCCGCTGCACCGGCTACCACAACATCGTCGTCGCTGCGCTCGACGCGGCGAAGCGCCTGCGCGGATTACCTCTCCCCGCGTGCGGGGAGAGGTCGAGCGAAGCGAGGATGAGGGGGCCTCTCCGCGATTCCGAACGCCCTGACTCTGAGCCCGGCGGGTAAGCCCCCTCACCCTAACCCTCTCCCCGCACGCGGGGAGAGGGAGGAGCAAACCATGCCTGTCCGCTTCGACGATATCGGCAACCGGCTCAAGGCGTTTCGCCTCGGCTCCGGACTGGCGGCGGAGGAAATCGCACACCAGCTCGGCATTTCGCGCACCGCTTTGTACCGCTTCGAGAAGGGCGAGGTGGCCAAGATCGAGACGCTGGAAAACCTTGCCGAACTTCTCAAGGTCTCGGTGCCGACTTTGCTCGGTGTCGGCGTCGAATACATCGCGGCTGCGGTCAGCTATTTCGAACGCATGCGGCAGATCGAGGAAACCGCCGAGCACATCATCGTGCTGGCCGGGCCGATTTCCCACGTGCTCGCCTCCGACGGCTTCGACGGGGCGCTGGGCGCAGTGTTGCGCGAGTTGGTGCCGGACGGGATCGCGGCGCGCGAGCACGCCATGGCGCAGATCGACGAACTGATGGAGGTGCTGCACAGCCGCAAGGAAACCTACCGCCGGCGCCGGCCGGCGATCGTCAATCTGATCGCGGCGGCCGAGATGGAGCGGTTCTTGCGCAACGGCCTGGTCGGCCGGCTCGATCTCGGCGAGAAAATCCGCCGCGAGCGCCGTGCGCTGGCGCGCGCCGAGGCCGAGCATTTTTCGGCGCTGATGGAAAACGAGCCGATCGGCGTGCAGATCGGCATCGTGCGGGACACGCTGCCGCACACCAGCTTTCAGATTTTCCGCCAGCCCGACCGGAAAATTCTGGCGCTCAGTCCGTTCCGGCTCGGCGAAGAGCCGAATATCCGCACCGGCGTCGCCATGATCACCTCGGCGCCGGAAGCGCTCGCCTTGCACGAGACCATGGCGCGTGAGCTGTGGGCGAGCGCACTCAAAGGTCCCGACGCCGTGCGCTTCATGCGCGCGATGATGGAGCGGATGGGCGAGTGATTTTTCCGCTCCCGCGAAGCGGGCAGGGGGATCGCGCGTAAGCGAAGTGGAGGGGCGCTCTATATTCCGTCGTGCCCAGTCCAAACGACACGAGGCGGCGGTTGATGCCGCCGTCTCGCGTCGTCCGTTCACGCTCAGCCTTTACATGCCAGCGTTGATTTCAGTTTGTAACGTTGCAGCGTTTGCCGCGTCGTTTTGCGCTTGTGCTGCAGCATTGCTGGCGTCCATGTCCTGGATAGACTGGTCGAGCTGCTGGATGGCCTGGTCCGAGGCGTCGATGGCCGCCTGTGACTGACTGTTGTCGACGTCGACCGTCGGCGAGGGCGTCGAGTAATCGTACGTATCCCAGGATTCGTCCGAACCCGACGATCTGTGAGACGCCGATCCCCTCGTGGCATTTTGGACGATCCGGGCGTACTGCGGCGGCAACGGGCCGCCGAGCATGCCTTGGATGAATTGCCCGATGTCAAAGTAGGGTTGAGCGGCGGGCTTGCGCTGGCGTGCCGCCACACGGACGGCGGGACGCGGTCGCGCAACATGCGCCGTCGCTGCCGCCTTATGGGCCGGCAGATCGGCGGCCGTTGCGGCACCCCCGTTCAATGCCAGGGAGAAAGCGATAAGCCCGGATGAGACCAGCGATTTGGTGAAGAGCGATTTCATGGCAAACTCCTTTTGTTAAGCCCAGAGGAGAATCCCGAACGCTGGTTTCAAAAATAAGAGCACGTGGATTGAGGGCGGATGTCCGGCAGGTTAACTCGCGTCCATATCGGTGATCCGGTACCGCCGCGCAGCACAAATTATTGCCGCAGCCTGTCGCAGGCTACGGCAACTCACTTCGTCGGTGCGAGCGATAGCGAAGCAATCCAATCCGGCCGCGACGTTCTGGATTGCGTCGCCGCTACCGCTCCTCGCAATGACGATCGGAAATCGTCGGCTGCTTGCGGCGGCGGATAATTCGATTACGCCCGGGCGTACTTGCCGCGGTTGAAGAAGCGGTCCTTCTGGTCGTCGTTAGCGCTCTCGCGGTTTGACTTGATGACGGCGACCTTGGCCAGCGCCGCTTTTACCGCCGGCCGCTCGTCGATCGATTTGAACCAGCGCGCCAGATTGGGATTGTCCTCCCACTTCACGCCCTGGATGTCGTGATTGCGGGTCCACGGGAAGGTGGCGATATCGGCGATCGAATATTCGTCGCCGCCGAGATAGGGCGCCTGGGCGAGGCGCTTTTCCATCACCTCATAGAGCCGTTTCACCTCGGTCTGGTGGCGGGTCATCGAGTAGGTGTGATCGGTCGCCTTCGGAGCAAACATCTTGAAATGGGTGAATTGCCCGAAATTCGGCCCGATGTTCGAGGTCTGGAAGAACAGCCACTGCAGCACGTCGTATTTTTTCGCCATGTCCTTGGACAGGAATTTCCCGGTCTTCTCGGCGAGGTACATCAGGATCGCACCCAACTCGATGACGGTGTAGGGCTTGCCGCCGGGGCCCTCGTGATCGACGATCGCGGGGATCTTCGAGTTCGGATTGATCTTGACGAATTTCGGATCGTACTGGTCGCCTTTCCAGACGTCGACGAAATGCTCCTGGTACGGCAACTTGGTTTCTTCGAGCATGATGTAGATTTTCTGCACGTTCGGGCTGGTCAATGCATAAAGGTCGATCATGGCAATTGGTTTCCTCTCTCTATATTGTCGGTCCGGCGCGAAATTATCGGCCGCGACCGGTCCCGGCAAGGCGAGGCGGTGAAGCGGCAAGCTGCGCCACGATCACTTGTGCGAGATCATGGTTGCCGCGTAGGCTTGCCGGTAAAGGCCAGCAAAACGGTCGGGGGGAGCATGATGCGGCGCTTTTTGCAGTGGGTTATCGCCGGCGCATTGGCGTCTGCTGCCGCGGCCATCGTCGCCGCACCGGCGCGTGCGCAAGATGACTACCCAAACCATGCGGTGCGCTGGCTGGTCGGCTATCCGCCCGGCGGCTCGACCGATATTTGCGCCCGCCTGATCGGGCAATATTTGTCGGAGCATCTCGGTCAGCAATTCACCATCGAGAACAAGCCGGGCGCCGGCAACAACCTCGCGACCGAGATGGCGGCGCATTCGCCGCCCGACGGCTATACGGTGTTTCTGGTCAACCCGGCCAACACCATCAATGCCACGCTCTATAAGAACCTGTCGTTCAACTTCATTCGCGACATGGCGCCGGTTGCCGGATTTATCCGGGTACCCAACGTCATGGAGGTGAACCCGCAGGTGCCTGCGCGCACCGTCAAGGAATTCATCGACTACGCCAAGGCCAATCCGGGCAAGGTCAACATGGCTTCGGCCGGCGTCGGCACCTCGGTGCATCTCTCCGGCGCATTGTTCATGATGATGACCGGTGTCGACATGGTGCATGTGCCGTATCGCGGCGCGGCGCCGGCGCTGATCGATATGCTCGCCGACCATGTGCAAGTGATGTTCGACAATCTGCCATCATCGATCGGCCATATCGACGCCGGCCGGTTGCGCGCGCTGGCAGTGACGACGGCGACGCGTTCGAAAATACTGCCGGACGTCCCGACCGTTGCCGAGACCGTGCCCGGTTATGAGGCGAGTGCGTTTTTCGGCATGGCGGTGCCGGCCGGCACGCCGCGGCCGATCATCGACAAGCTGAACAAGGCGGTCAACGCGGCGCTCGCCAGTCCGGTGGTGCAAGCAAGGCTCGCCGAAATGGGCGGCACGCTGATCGCCGGCACGCCGGAGGATTTTGGCAAGATCATTGCCGATGAAACCGACAAATGGGCCAAAGTCGTCAAAGCCACCGGCGCCACCGCGGAGTAGCGCAGGGGTTCGCCGATCGCCGCGCGATTTCGTCCAGCAAAAACTCGCCGCGCGCGCCACGTTATTGCTCGCGCAGAGCAAGCCGACGGCGCACGCGAAGTTCTTGCAAGGATCAGAGCGTGTTCTTGAACAGATCGCTCATCGCCTGCCATGACCGCCTGGTGGCGGTGGCATCGTATTTGGTGCCGTGCTCCGGGCTCGACGGATGCGTATTGTCGGTAAAGGCGTGCATGACGCCGCCATAGAGCACGACCTGCCAGTCCGCGACATGGCCGTCCGTCATTTCTTTCTCGAAGCCGGCGACCGCCTGTGCGTTGACGATCGGATCGGCGGCGCCGTGCAGCACCAGAACGTGCGCCTTGATATTCTTGGCGTTGTCCGGCGTCGGCGTGCCGAGCGCGCCGTGGAATGTTACGACGTCGACCAGTGGCGCGCCGCTGCGCGCCAGGTCGAGCGCCGGCGCCCCGCCGAAGCAATAGCCGATCGCGGCAATTTTCGTGGTGTCGACCATGTCGGAATGGCGCAACTGGTCGAACGCGGCTTGCGCACGCGCAAGCAGCAGCGCCCGGTCGCTCATGAATTTGCCCATCGCCGCGCCGGCGGTCTGCGGCGTGTCCGGACGGATTCCCTTGCCGTAGATATCGGCGACGAAGGCGACGTAGCCCATTTGGGCAAGCTTCTCGGCGACACCCTTCTCAAATGCCGACGGCCCCCAATAGGCCGGATAGACCACGACGCCCGGCCGCTTGCCGTGCACGGCATCGTCATAGACCAGCCAGCCTTCGAGCGCCGCGTCGCCTTGCTTGTATTCGACGGTCTGCAATTTGACCGCGGCCTGTGCCGCGCCGGCGGTGAGCATCGCCGCGCACAGCGCCGCAAACAGAATCTGAAGCCTCATGGAGTCTCTCCCGGTAATTCGCCTGATCGTCGCCAGGTTCGTCGTTCGCCCGGGCGCGACGGTAGCAAGCACGCGGCATGGGGCCAATAGCGCGGCCCAAATGCGGCCCCGCTTGCGGACGGCGCCACAGGATGTGCACACTCCCGTCGCCGTTCCCTCCGCAAAGCGAGTCCGCATGACCTCCGACAACAGAAAATCGCCAGAAGACTTGCGCAGCTACCGCTGGCTTGGCCGCGACGAACTGCGCTCCTTCGGCCATCGCTCGCGGCTGCGGCAGATGGGCTATGACCGCGCCGACTGGGCCGGCAAGCCGGTGATCGGCATCATCAATACCTGGAGCGACATCAATGCCTGCCACGGGCATTTGCGGGACCGCGCCGAGGATGTGAAGCGCGGCATTTACCAGGCCGGAGGCTTTCCCGTCGAATTGCCGGCGATGTCGCTCGCCGAGCCGTTCGTCAAGCCATCGACCATGCTTTATCGCAATTTCCTCGCCATGGAATGCGAAGAGCTGCTGCGCAGCCACCCGATCGACGGCGCAGTGCTGATGGGCGGCTGCGACAAGACCACGCCCGGTCTCGTCATGGGCGCGATCTCGATGGGGATCCCGTCGATCTATGTGCCGGCGGGGCCGATGCTGCGCGGCAATTGGCGTGGCAACGTGCTCGGCTCAGGCTCCGATGCCTGGAAATACTGGGACGAGAAACGCGCCGGCCGCATCGGCGAAGCGGAATGGAACGAGATCGAGGGTGGCATTTCGCGCTCGTTCGGCACCTGCATGGTGATGGGCACCGCCGCCACCATGATGGCGATTGCCGAGGCGCTCGGCTTGACGCTGCCGGGCGCGTCGTCGATCCCCGCGGTTGACGCCAATCACCAGCGCATGTGTGCCGAGGCCGGCCGCCGCGCCGTCGCGATGGTGTGGGAGGATTTGACGCCGCAAAAAATTCTCACTGCGGCCGCCTTCGACAATGCCATCCGCGTGCATATGGCGCTCGGCGGCTCGACCAACGCCATTATCCACGTCATCGCCATGGTGCGCCGGGTCGGCGTCGCCATGGACATGGCGCGGTTCGACGAGATTTCGCGACAGGTGCCGGTGATCGCCAATATCACGCCGTCCGGCAAATATCTGATGGAGGATTTCTTCTACGCCGGCGGTTTGCGCGCGCTGATGGGAGAAATGCGCGACCTGCTCGATCTGTCGTGCATCACCGTGACCGGACGCCCGCTCGGCGACGCCCTTGCCGGGGCAAAGGTGCATCTGCCGGACGTTATCCACTCGCTCGATAAGCCGCTTTATCGCGAAGGCGCCACTGCGGTGCTGACCGGCAATCTGGCGCCGCGCGGCTGCGTGATGAAACCGGCCGCCGCCGACAAACGCTTCCTGCATCATCGCGGCAAGGCGATCGCGTTCGAGAATTACGATGCGATGGCGGCTGCGGTCGATCGCGACGATCTCGATGTCACGCCCGATCATGTGCTGGTGCTCAAGAACGGCGGCCCCAAGGGCGGTCCGGGCATGCCGGAATGGGGACAGCTTCCGATACCGAAAAAGCTCCTCAAAGCCGGCGTGCGCGACATGCTGCGTATTTCCGACGCGCGCATGAGCGGCACCAGCTACGGCGCGTGCATCCTGCACGTCGCGCCGGAAAGTTTTGTCGGCGGTCCGCTCGCCTTCGTGCAGAGCGGTGACGAGATCGAAGTCGACGTTGCCGCCCGCCGCATCCACCTGCATGTCGGCGACGACGAGCTGGCGCGGCGACGCGCCGCCTGGACACCGCCGGCGCCGCGTTACCCGCGCGGCTATGGCGCGATGTATTCGCAACATATCGGCCAGGCCGACGAAGGCTGCGACTTCGACTTTCTCGAAGGCCAGGCGCCGACCGCGGAGCCGGAGATACATTAATCCCCTTCTCCCACGCGCAGGGAAGGCGTCACCCCGCCGGCAGCACCACGGCGCGGCATTCGCCGAAGCCGATGCGAGTCGCGCCGGGTTTGTCGCAAAAGCCGCGGAAGATGATCTCGTCGCCGTCTTCGATGAAGCCGCGCTTCTCGCCGCCGGGCAGCGTCAACGGATCGCTGCCACGCATGGTCAGTTCGAGCAAACTGCCCCAGCTCGATTTCTCAGGTCCGGAGACGGTGCCGGAGCCGAGCAGGTCGCCGGTGCGCAGATTGCAGCCGTTCGAGGTGTGGTGCGCGATCATCTGCGCCACGGTCCAATAAAGCCTGGCGCAGGAGGTCTCGGTCAGCCGAAGCGGAGCGGTGCCGGCGCGGCGCATCGCCTCGGAGCAGATCGAGGCTTCGAGCGTGATGGCGAGACCGCCATGGGCGCGGTCCCCGGCATCATCGAGATGCGGCAGCGGCGCCGGATCGCCGTCCGGCCGGGCGAAGGCCGCGGTCTGAAACGGCGCCAGCGCCTCCGAAGTCACGACCCAGGGCGAGACCGTGGTGGCGAAATTCTTGCCGAGGAACGGCCCGAGCGGCACATATTCCCAAGCCTGGATATCGCGCGCCGACCAGTCATTGAGCAGGCAATAGCCGAATACATGGTCGGCCGCGCCTCCGACCGGCACCGGCTCACCGAGCGTGCTTGGCGCACCGACATAGATGCCGAGCTCAAGTTCGAAATCGAGATGGCGCGACGGACCGTAGGTTGGCGCCGGGTCGTTCGGTCCCTTGCGCTGGCCGCGCGGCCGCTTGAACGCCGTGCCGCTGACCCGGATCGACGACGAGCGGCTGTGATAGGCGACCGGCACATATTTATAGTTCGGCATCAGCGGATTGTCGGGACGGAACATGCGGCCGGCATTGGTCGCGTGAAAGATCGAGGCGAAAAAATCGGTGAAGTCGCCGATGGCCACTGGAAGATTCATTGCGGCCTGCGCCATCGGGACGAGATGCCCGCTTAAAGCCCGATCGTCCTGCGTGGTGCTGAGCGCGCGCGACAATGCAAGGCGAAGCGACGACCAGGCCCTGGGTCCGAGCGCCATCAGCGGGTTAAGCTGCGGCGCCGTGCAGGCGGCCTTGATGTCGGCGGATAGATCGCGCAGCACGGTTGCGGCCGCCGCGGCGTCGAGGATCTGGTCGCCGATGGCGATGCCGACGCGCGCCGGTCCACCCGCTCCCGGACGGTAAACTCCGAACGGCAGATTCTGGATCGGGAAATCGCAACCCGGCGCGTTGGCGCTTTCGACAAAACTGCGCCGCTTCGGATCGTGGGTCTCGTTGAGCAGGATCGCCATTTGTGAAATTCCGCACGAGGTCTTACTCGTCCCCCTGTTGAAGCTTGTTGTTTGTTCGAGCCGTCAGTTTTGCGATAGGCCGCCGAGACGCTGGCGCTCCCGCATCTGCTGATTTTCGCTCATCCGCCGCTGGCCTTCGGCGTCGATGGCGCGCTTGAGGTCCGGGTGGTTCGCGGTCAGCGTGCGGAAGTCGGCGAGATCGAGGATAAGCAGCGTCGACGGCATGGTCGTCGTCACATTGGCGCTGCGCACGGAATCGCCGAGCAGCGCCAGCTCGCCGAAAAAAGCCCCAGCGCCGAGCCGCACCGGAACGGGCTTGATGTCGACCTGAACCTCGCCCGCGGCGATGAAATACATGCAGTCGCCGACTTTGCCGCGGCGGATGATGGCGACGCGCTCGGGCACTTCCAGACGCCGCAGCATGTGGGTGATTTCGGTGATCGCCGACGGATCGAGCGATTGGAAAAACGGCACCTTGCTGACAAGGTCCCAGGTCTGGATGAAATTGCGCCGCCGCATTTCCGCGGCAAAGCCGGTGGCGAGAATGCCGGTCGACAGCCCGAAACTGATAATGCCGAAGATCATGACGATGCCGCCGAGCAGATGCCCGACCTGCGTGATCGGCACCTTGTCGCCGTAGCCGGTCGTGGTCAGCGTCACCACCGCCCACCACAGCGCTTCGGGCATCGAGTTGAAGGCTCCCGGCTGCACGCCGCGCTCGACCACAAACATCGCGGCCGAGGACAGAAACAGCACGATCAGAAACAGCGCCAGCACGCTCGCCAGCGGCTTTGCCTCAAGCACGAAGACGCGGCCGAACTGGGCGAAACCGGGCGAGTTCTGCGCCAGCTTGAGCACCCAGAGCGACGAAAACAGCCAGGCATTGGGTGCGCGCGCGCCGTACAGAAGCGCGACCGGAACGGCGAACACGCAGACGATGTCGACCAGGCACGACAGCGAGAGAAAATAATCTCGTGCATTGCCGGCGCGCATGGCGGTGCGGGCGCGGACCGCGGTCTCGACCGCAAAATAAGCGAGGCAGCACCACAGGCATGCCGCGAGCCAGACGCCGGCGATGTTCTGCAGTGCCGGCACCGTATAGGCTGTCATCGCCGACAAGCCGACAGTGAGGATGAGCATCCGGGCAAGCGACGATGCGCCGAAGCGTCGTAACGGCGCCGTAAGCTGCGCCATTAATCCGAACGCGTCCGTGAATATCACGCCAACCCCGTAAGCCTGTAATACGGTCGAGCCGGCCGTAAATTACGCTCCCGGCCGTCGATGAGCCAGCCGAAATTACATGGGCGAAGCCTCTCTGCAACAGAAAACCCATTGACGGATATGGTAAATTCGTCCTCTTGCGCAATGTTGCCGCGCTTAAATTCGCGCCCGGATGCCGTTACACTGCAGCCAACTCGCGGCCGCCGCCGCGCGCCGTGCCATCCAGGGATTTCATGAAACGACAGCAGATTTCACGCTTCGATCTGGCGAAGTATCTGCTTTCGCCGTCGCTGTTCGTGATGGTGATCCTGATGGTCGTCGAGGCGATGCTCGCCGCGACGACGACGTGGCTCGTCATCAATGCCGGCCGCAGAGTGGCGGTCGGGCAATTCCTGCTCACCGACCTCGTCTGGATTCTTACGGCGCAATCGACGTCCTATGTGGTCGGGGTCATCAGCTGGATTTTTGCCGAGCGGGCCGGCTATCGCGGCTTCGGCAAGTTCATGCTGCGGTTTGCGCGCGAGAACCGCGACAAGGTGCAGTTGCTCAACGACAAGCCGGCGCGCGAGCAGGTCGAGCCGTTCCTGACCGGCGAAACCTTTCAGTGCTTCTTCAACGTCATGTACGAGCTCGAATTCGCGCTGAAGCTGTTCCTCGGCCTGGTCTTCAATGCACTGGTGCTCGGCGCCGAGATCGATCCGAGCCTGCCGTTTGCCTATGTCGGGGCGTTCGGCGCGCTGCTTCTGATGCAGTGGGTGCTGCAGAAGCCGATCGCGAATGCCTATCTGGAAAACCAGCGCATGAACAACCGCGTCACCGCGCAGGGCTACACCGCGTGGGACAACATCTTTGTCGGCAACCGCTACAACCTCCGCCTCTGGCTGTCCGGCTTCAAGGCGCGGCTGCGGGTCGGGCTGGTGGCGCAGGTCCGCGCCATCGTCGCGCGCGAGGGCATGAGCGCGATGAGCGGCATCGTCAGCCTCGGCATCGTCTTCGCCACGATCAGCGTGGTCGCCATGCGCAACATCGGCGACACGGTTCTCCTGGTCGGGCTGGCGACGACGCTGCCGCGGCAGATCGAGATGACCTATGAGCTGCATCTGCTCGCCAGCGGCTGGAACGACTTTATCGCCATCTGGACCCGGTTCGGCGGGGTTGCCGCCAATATGCTGCCGAAGCCCGATGCCGACTTCGACAAGCGTATCAAATACGATCGCCTGGTGCTGCGCGAAGGCGACCATGCCAATGTGGTATCCTCGCTCGGCGACGCCCTGCGCATCGCGGTGGCGCAGCCGACCGGCCGCATCAATGTGCGCGGCGGCAACGGCTCCGGGAAATCCTCGCTGCTGGCAAGTCTCAAGACGGAGCTGAAAAAGCGCGCCTATTATTGGCCGACGACCGACCGGCTGGCTTTTCAGTTCGCCGGCGGCGTGGTGCCGGTCGATGTCGAGGGCGACGACGAGGACGACGTCGTGGTGGTTGCCGAATCGATGGACAAGAAGCTCGGCTTCTCCTCGGGCGAGCGGCAGCTCAAATCGCTGCAGGAAATCGTCGAGTTGACCGAGGCGGACGTTTATCTGCTCGACGAATGGGACGCCAATCTCGACGATGCCAACAAGGCCAAAGCCGATGCACTGGTCGATGAATTGGCGGCGCGGGCGCGCGTCATCGAAATTTCACATCGTGACCGCGCGTCATAAACGCTAAGTCACGCGGGTAACACCGTTTTTTGATGTGATGTTAGGCACAGTTGTGCCTTGGCGGTGTGCTAATCTGATGCCCACACCGGAACTCAGAGGGCTCATGAAGCGGCGGGAATTCATCGCCTTTGTCGGCGGCGCCGCGATCGGCGCGCCGCTCGCCGCGCGCGCGCAACAGGCCGCGACGATGCGGCGGATCGGCATTCTTATGAATTTCCCGGCTGGCGATACGGAAGCCGAACGCCGCATCGCGGCGTTTCTCAAGGCAATGAACGAGCTGGGTTGGGTCGACGGCAAGAATCTTCGCGTCGACTATCGCTGGGGTGGCGATACTGAGATCGTCAAAAGCAATGCCGCGGAGTTGGTTGCCGTCATGCCTGACGTCATCGTTGCGAACGCGCCGCCGAGCGTTCAGGCCTTGCAGCAGATAGACCACACCATTCCGGTGGTATTTGCGGCCGTCACCGATCCGGTCGCGCTCGGCATCGTGGCAAACCTGGCGCGGCCGGGCGGCAACGTCACCGGCTTTTCGCCCTCTGAACTGGATTTCAGCGGCAAGTGGCTGGAATTGCTCAAAGAGGTCGCGCCGCTCGTGAAGCGCGTCGCGGTACTGCGTGCGGCGAGTAATTCCAACGGACAAGAGCAGATCACGGCGATCCGGGCCGCCGCGCCCTCGCTCGGGGTCGACCTCAGTTATGTTGACGTCAGCGATCCGGATGCTCTTGACCGGGAGGTCGATGCTTTCGCGCATTCCTCTGACGGCGGGCTGATTGTGCTCAGGACGACCGAGAATTTGGCCCTGCGCGATCGGATTATTTTTTTGGCGGCGCATTACCGTTTGCCTGCGGTCTATCCGCTTCGCTTCTGCGCCACGGGCGGCGGTCTCATGTCCTACGGACCCGACATTGTCGAGGAATTCCGGGAGGCGGCCGGCTACGTCGATCGCGTTCTCAGGGGGGCTAAACCTGCCGACTTGCCGGTGCAGTCGGCGAGCAAGTTTGAACTGGTGATCAATCTCAAGACGGCACGGCAGCTCAGCCTTACAATCCCGTCAACACTGCTGGCGACCGCCGACGAGGTGATCGAATGAATTCGCTTCCTAAAGCGTATGGGTCTCAGGGAGATCAGCCATGAAACGTCGCGATGTCCTAAAACTGTTGGCCGGAGCAGCGCTTGCTGCGCCGGGTGCGGCCTCTGCGCAAACCGCAGGCAAGGTCTATCGCATCGGTACGCTCACCGTCGGGCCGCCGATCCCGCCGACCGCCGGGGCCGGAGCGATGCTGGTGGCCGGGCTGGCGCAGCGCGGATTCAAGCTCGGCGACAACCTCGCCTACGAGTTCTCGTGGTGCTGCCGGCAATATGAGTCAGATGGCGAACCTGATGCAGGAATTGAAGGCTGCCAATGTCGGCGTGGTCGTCACCGTCGGCTACCCGGCCGCTGCGGCCGCCAAGGCTTCGGGCGTCGCAACGGTGATCGCCACCGGCTCGGGCGATCCTGTTGTCACCGGCCTGGTCGCCAGCCTGGCGCATCCGGGCGGCAACGTCACCGGCATTTCTGACGACGCCGCGGCGCTCTCCACCAAACGGCTCGGACTGTTGAAGGCCGTGTTACCGAAACTCCACCGGGTTGCCATGCTGTGGAACAGGGACGACCGCGGCATGACCCAGCGTTACGACGCCTCGGCAAAAGCCGCGCAGGAACTCGACGTGCTCGTGGAGCCGCTTGGCGTGCGCGAACCGGACGACTTCAACGAGGCGTTCGCGGCGATGGATAAGGACTCGCCCGACGCCATTCTGATGGTGACCGACTCGCTCACCCTGCTCAATCGCAAGCGCGTGTTCGATTACGCCGACGCCCATCGCCTGCCGGCGATCTATGAGCAGGATTTCATGGCGCGTGACGGCGGGCTGATGTCCTACGGTGCTGACGTCCACGAATTGTTCGATCGGGCTGCGGCACTGGCCGCCAGCATTTTCCAGGGCGCCAAGCCCGCCGACCTGCCGTTCGAGCTGCCGACCCGCTACCAGTTCGTTGTCAACTTGAAGACCGCGAAAGCCATCGGACTTGAAATTCCGCCGACGGTGCTGGCGCTCGCCGACGTGGTGATCGAGTGAGGCGACAGACGAAAGGGCTGGATTAGGCTAAGATGACCGCATGAAGGCGGACGTTGATTATAGAGGCGGCGCGCCGGCGGGCACCTCGGCAGGGGGGCTCGGCGGGCCGCTCCCGGCCTCCGGCGCGTCGATCGTGCGCAGCCGGCTGTTCGCCAAATACGTGGCGCTGTTCGTCAGCGTGGTCGTTCTGGCGCTGGTCGCCAACGGCGCATTCGAAGTGTGGTTTTCGTTCCAGGAACAGAAAGCCTCGCTGATCAATATTCAGCACCAGCAGGCCGGGGCCGCGGCCGATAAAATCGAAGAATTCGTCACCCAGATTCAAAGCCAGCTCGGCTGGACTACGCAACTGCCCTGGACCAGCGGCACGCTCGACCAGCGCCGCTTCGACGCGCTGCGGCTGCTGCGACAGGTGCCGGCGATCACCGAACTCGCGCAGATCGATGCCTCCGGCCATGAGCAGCTCAAAGTGTCGCGGCTCACCATGGACGTGGTCGGCAGCGGCATCGACTATTCCAACAAGCCGGAATTCACCCAAGCCGTGAAGAACAAGGTCTATTACGGCCCGGTCTATTTCCGCCGCGAATCCGAGCCCTATATGACGATCTCGCTGGCCGGCGCCCGTCCCGAGAACGGCGTCAGCATCGCGCAGGTCAATCTCAAGCTGATCTGGGACGTGGTCTCCGGCATCAAAGTCGGCGAGCACGGCCACGCTTATGTGGTCGACAGCGATGGTCGGCTCATCGCGCATCCCGATATCAGCCTGGTGCTGCGCAATACCGACATGTCGAAACTGGCGCAGGTGAACAGCGCCCGCGGCGGCGGCAGCGGCGGGGACGTGCAGGAGGCCGACGATATCGCCGGGCAAAAGGTGCTCACCGCCTATGCCCGGGTGCATCCGCTTGGCTGGTTCGTCTTCGTCGAAACGCCGGTCGAGGAAGCCTATGCGCCGCTTTATCGCTCGATCCAGCGCAGCGGCTTTGTCCTGCTCGGCGCGCTGGCGCTTGCCTTCATCGCCGGCACGTTCCTCGCCCGCCGCATGGTGGTGCCGATCCAGGCGCTGCGCGCCGGCGCTGCGAAGATCGGCGCGGGCGATCTCGCCCAGCGCATCGACATCAAGACCGGCGACGAGGTCGAAGCGCTGGCTAACCAGTTCAACGACATGGCAGGCCGGCTCCAGGAATCCTACGCCGATTTGGAGAAGAAGGTCGAAGATCGCACCGCCGACCTGACCGAGGCGCTGGCGCAGCAGACGGCGACGTCTGAAGTTTTGCGCGTCATCAGTTCTTCGCCGGGCGAGCTGGAGCCGGTATTCCGGGCGATCCTGGCGAACGCCACGCGTATTTGTGAAGCCAAATTCGGCGTCATGCACCTTCACAAGGACGGCGAATTCAAGTGCGCCGCGGAATTGGGCGCGCCGCCGGCCTTTGCTGAATATTTGCAAAACATAGGATGGCACCCGCCTCTGGCCGATAGTCCGCTGGAGCGCGTATTGCGGACAAAGCGAACCGCAACAGTCACGCATGATGTCGACGAGATGGTAGAAAAATCGACGGCTCCGCCGGTAAGATTTGCCAGCGCCCGCACGCTGGTCGCCGTGCCGATGCTGAAGGAAGAGGAACTGATCGGCATCATCGTCATCTACCGCCAGGAAGTCAGGCCATTCACCGACAAGCAGACCGCGCTGGTCGAAAGCTTTGCCAGCCAGGCCGTCATCGCCATCGAGAATACACGGCTGCTCAATGAGCTGCGCGAGTTGCTGGAGCAGCAGACCGCCACGTCCGAGGTGCTGAGCGTCATCAGCACTTCGCCGGGCGATTTGAAGCCGGTCTTCGAGGCGATGCTGGGAAATGCCACGCGCATCTGCGGCGCCGGATTCGGCACGATGTTCCTGCGCGAAGGCGACGCGCTGCGGACGGCTGCAGTTTACGGCTCACTGAGTGCGGACTGGGACGAGCAATGGAAGATTGGAACGCGGTTTCCTCCGGACCGCACACTGCTCGCCTTCCAGGCCCTGCAACGGCGTCAGCCAGTCCAGGTCGCCGACCTGCGCACCAGCCCGGCCTATCTCGCCGGCCACTCGAGGGCTGTTCATTCGGCCGATGTCGGGGGCATTCGCACGATGATTACCGTGCCGATGCTGAAGGATGACGACGTGGTCGGCGTCATCGCCATCTACCGCACCGAGGTGCGACCGTTCACCGACAAACAAATCGCGCTGGTGACGAATTTCGCCGCGCAGGCCGTCATCGCCATCGAGAATACGCGGCTGCTCACCGAGCTGCGCCAGCGCACCGCCGATCTGACCCAGTCGCTGAACGAACTGCGCACCGCACAGGACCGCCTGGTGCAGACGGAGAAACTTGCCTCGCTCGGCCAATTGACTGCCGGCATCGCCCACGAGATCAAAAACCCGCTCAACTTCGTCAACAATTTCGCGTCGCTGTCGGTCGAATTGATCGGCGAGCTGCAGGAAGAATTGGCCAAAGTGAAGGTCGACGAGGCCGCCCGTGGCGAAATCGACGATCTGGCGGAGACGCTCAAGGGCAACCTCGACAAGATCTCGCAGCACGGCAAGCGGGCGGACTCGATCGTCAAGAACATGCTGCTGCATTCGCGCGAAGGCTCGGGCGAGCACCGGCCCGTCGATGTCAATGCGCTGGTCGAGGAGAGCCTCAATCTCGCCTATCACGGCGCGCGGGCGGAAAAGCAGGGCTTCAACATCACGCTCGAGCGCGCCTTCGATCCGGCGGCGGGCGAGGTCGATCTTTACCCACAGGAGGTCACGCGCGTCTTGCTTAACCTGATATCGAACGGCTTTTATGCTGCGACCAAGCGCAAGGCGCAGGCCGACGGCGAAGGCTTTGAGCCGACGCTTATGGCGTCGACCAGGAATCTCGGCGACCGTGTGGAGATCAGGATCCGCGACAATGGCACCGGGATACCGTCCGAGGTGAAGGAAAAAATGTTCAATCCGTTCTTCACCACCAAGCCGGCGGGCGAGGGAACCGGGCTCGGCCTTTCGATCAGTCATGACATTATCGTGAAACAACATGCCGGCACAATCGCCGTGGATACCGAACCCGGCCAATTCACCGAGTTCAAGATCGTTCTGCCACGCAATGCGGCGGCAATAGAAAAGGCAGGAGGGCGCGCGTGAGTTTCCTTATTCTCGTTGTCGACGATGAACCGGATGTCGAAGTCCTGTTTCGCCAGCAATTCCGGCGCGAGCTGCGCGCCGGCCGCTTCACCATGGAATTTGCCCAGTCGGCGGTAGCGGCGCTGCAGTCGATCAGTGAAGCCGGCAGCGCGTCCCTCATTCTCATCCTCTCCGACATCAACATGCCGGGGATGAGCGGTCTCGAACTGTTGCCCAAAGCCAAGGCGGCGCGGCCGGACGTTCCGGTCATCATGATCACCGCCTACGGCGACGCCGAGACCAAGCGCAAAGCGCTGGAACGCGGCGCCAACTCGCTCCTGACCAAGCCGATCGATTTTCTGGCGCTGCGCGGTGAGATCGAAACACGGGTCGGTAAGGCGGCATGAACGCCAATATCCTGTTCGTGGATGACGAGCCCGACCTCGAGGCTCTTATCACGCAGAAATTTCGCCGCCAGATCCGCGACGGCACCGCGAAGTTCTACTTCGCCCGCGACGGCATCGAGGCGCTCGCCGCGCTGGCGGCGAACAGCGACATCGATCTGGTGGTCAGCGACATCAATATGCCGCGGATGGACGGCCTGACGCTCCTGCAAAAATTGCAGGAAAACGACGGCGAGATGTCGACCATCATCGTGTCGGCCTATGGCGACATGGCGAACATCCGCACCGCCATGAATCGCGGCGCGTTCGATTTCGTCACCAAACCGATCGATTTCACCGATCTGGAAACCACCATCGCCAAGACCTTGCGTCACATCGAATCGCTGCGCGAGGCGCGGGCGCGCCAGGCCGAGGCCGAGCGGGCGCATGCCTCGCTGTCGCGCTATTTCTCGCCGAATCTGGCGCAGCGGCTGGCCAGCGACCCGGCCGCGGGCGAGCTCGAAGGCCAGCGCCGGGAAATCGCGACCCTGTTCACCGACATCACCAGTTTCACCGCGCTGGTGGAAACGCTGGAGCCGAGCGTGCTCGGGCCGCTGCTCAACGAATATCTTACCGGCATGACCGACATCGTGTTCGCCCACGACGGCACGGTGGCAAAGATTATCGGCGACGCCATTCATGTGCTGTTCGGCGCTCCCGGCGAGCAACCGGACCACGCGGCGCGCGCCGTCGTCTGCGCGCTTGCGCTCGACGATTATGCGCAATCGATCTGTCAAACCTACAGGAGCAAAGGTCTTGCGCTCGGCCTGACGCGGATCGGCGTTCACGCCGGGCCGGCGATCGTCGGCGCTTTCGGCGGCGGCCGCTTTTTCGACTACACCGCTTACGGCGACACCATCAACGTGGCTGCGCGCCTGGAAAACGCCAACAAGCAGCTCGGCACCCGCATTTGTGTCAGCGCTTCCCTCGCCGCCAAAATGGCGGACTTTCACGGCCGTCCGGTCGGCGACCTGGTGCTGCGGGGCCGGAGCGAGGCGCTCCGCGCTTTTGAGCCGCTGCGGCCGGATCGATACGAAAGCCCGGCGACCAAGAGTTATCTGGAAGCCTTCGCCAAGCTGGAGACCAGCGATCCGGGCGCGGTGGCCGCCTTCGCCGCCTATCTCGGCAAAGAGCCCGGCGATCAGCTTGCTAGCTTTCATCTCAAGCGGCTGCTCAATGGTGCGACCGGCACGCGGATCGTGCTGGAATAGCGCCGGTCATCCGCCGGCAAAGCGATTTTTGTTGTATCGGCGACCGATTTCAGTGTGATCCAGGGCACAATTGCCGTTGCCGGTTGTGGTAACGTCGGGGTGTTCATGGCCTGACGGGCGGCGGCTGGCATGAAGCGGCGCGGCAAAACCGGTGGTAAGTCGGCGAGTTTGCGGCGCAGCAGCGCCGCAGGCCGCAAGCGATCTGGCGTCGCGAAGTCCCGTCCCGCAGGCAAGCGCGCCGAGCCGGGCCTCCAGCAGCACCTCAACCAGAAAACCCACGAGCTGAACGAGGCGCTGGCGCAGCAGGCCGCCACGGCCGCTGTGCTCAAAGCGATCAGCGGCTCGGGTTTCGATCTTCATGCCGTGCTCGAGACTTTGGTGCAATCGGCGGCAAAGCTGTGTCGCGCCGACCGCGCCGCCATCCGGCTATTGAAGGATGGCGCGCTGCATCACCTCGCGAGCTATGGCTTTGCCGCCCGACAGCGCGATTTCATGAGCAAGACGCCAGTGCCCGCCAAGCCCGGCCGCGGCTCAATCGCCGGCCGGGTTTTGATCGAAGGCAAAATTGTTCAGATCGAGGACAGCAGAGCCGATCCCGATTTCCGGCTGACGGTGCGGCCTGGATTCGCCGACGTGCGCACCGTGCTGGGCGTGCCACTGATGCGCGGCGCGGCGCTGATCGGTCTGTTCATATTCTCCCGCAAAACCGTCGAGCGTTTCACCAGAAAGCAGATCGAGCTGGTTTCCACCTTCGCCGACCAGGCAGTGATCGCCATCGAGAATGCGCGGCTGCTTGGCGAGTTGCAGCAGCGCACGGCGGATTTGACCGAATCGCTCGAGCAGCAGACCGCCACGTCGGAGGTGCTGCGCGCCATCAGCGCCTCGCGGGGCGAATTGGATCCCGTATTCCAGGCCCTGCTGGAAAACGCGGTGCGAATCTGCGGCGCCAAGTTCGGCAATCTTATTCTACGCGAGGGGGAAGGTCTGCGCATTGGTGCGACATACGGTGCGCCGCGGGCTTACGTCGACTTCCTGCGCAGCGGAAGGGCGTTCGATCGCCTTAACCCGGAAGTAGGAGTCGCGCGGCTGCTGAGGACCAAGGAACGCTACCAGCTGACCGACATAGCCGCCGCGCCGACACTCGGTGACAAGCTGCGTGAGGCCACCATCAAGCTTGCCGGCGCCCGCACGCTGATCGGCGTACCGATGCTGAAAGACGATAAAGCGGTCGGCGCCATCATCATCTACCGTCAGGAAGTCAAGCCGTTTACCGAGAAGCAGATCGAGTTGCTGCAGAACTTCGCTGCACAGGCGGTCATCGCCATCGAGAATACGCGGCTGCTTAGCGAATTGCGCGAGTCGTTGGAACAGCAGACCGCGACGGCCGACGTGCTGCGCGTGATCAGTTCGTCGCCCGGCGATTTGCAGCCGGTGTTCCACGGCATGCTGGAAAATGCAACCCGCATATGCGGGGCAAAGTTCGGTGTGCTGTTTCGGATGGAAGGTGACGCGTTTCGATATGTCGCCATGTATGGCGCTCCACCGGAATACGAAAAGACGCGGCTTGGCACATTGACAACCGCGAGGCTCGGCACCGCCATCGGGACCGCGGCAGCGACCAAGCAGCCGGTTCAAATTGCCGATATCCGCAATGAACCGGCTTATGCCAAGGATCCGGAACGCTTTGCCATCCTCGAACTTGCCGGTGCGCGCACGATGGTCACCGTGCCGATGCTCAAGGACGGCACTCTTGCCGGCCTCATTTCGATTTTCCGCCAGGAAGTTCAGCCTTTCACGGGCAAGCAGATCGAGCTGCTGCAGAATTTCGCCGCGCAGGCGGTGATCGCCATCGAGAATACGCGGCTGCTCAACGAGCTGCGCCAGCGCACGGCCGATCTGACGGAGTCGTTGGAGCAGCAAACGGCGACATCCGAGGTCCTCAAGGTCATCAGCGCGTCACCCGGCGAGCTTGAGCCGGTATTCCGGGCCATGCTGGAGAAGGCAACGCGCATCTGCGAGGCTAAGTCCGGCTTGCTGCTGCGCGCCGACGACGATGGGTTCCGGGTTGTGGCATGGCTGCGTGACCGAGCCGGCATCGAGGAACAGATGAAAGGCCAGGCGTTTAGCCTCGGTCCATCGACACCAATCGGCCGTGCTGCGCTGACCCGGCAGATCGTGCATGTTCCGAACCTCGCCGAAGATCGGGCCTATCTGGAGGGTGAACCGCTTGCCGTCTATGCGGTCGAGCAGGCCAATGTACGGGCAACTCTCGTCGTCCCGATGCTAAAAGACGAAATATTAGTTGGTTTATTCGCGGTTGAGCGCGAAGAGGTCAGGCCGTTCACCGATAAGCAGATCGCGCTGGTGCAGACCTTTGCCGCCCAGGCCGTCATCGCCATCGAGAATGCGCGGCTGCTCAACGAGTTACGCCAGCGCACAACTGACCTTGGCGAGTCGTTGGAGCAGCAAACGGCCACTTCTGAAGTGCTGCGGGTCATCAGCTCGTCGCCCGGCGAACTGGCGCCGGTATTCGAGGCGATGCTCGAAAATGCGACGCGCATCTGCGGGGCCAATTTCGGCTCACTGTCACTTTACGAGGGCGATTACACCTGGCGCGCCGTTGCGGTGCATGGCGCAGCAGAAGGCTATGCGGAGCAGCGAAGGCGCGAGCCGGTGATTAAGCGAGGACCGGGGACGATGTTTGGCAACGTCGCCGAAACCAAGCGCCCCGTTCACATCACCGACCTGGCGGCGAAGTCTGACCTTGCACCCACGCTTGCCAAACTTGGCGCCCGGACATTGCTCATTGTGCCAATGCTCAAGGAACAGGAGCTTTTGGGCACAATCAATATCTACCGGCACTTCGTTCAGCCGTTCACCGACAAGCAGATCGAATTGGTGCAGAATTTCGCTGCTCAAGCCGTTATCGCCATCGAGAACACGCGGCTACTCAATGAATTGCGGAAACGCACCGACGATTTGACTAAATCATTGGGGCAACAGACCGCGACCTCAGAGGTGCTTAAGGTCATTAGCGCTTCGCCAGGTGACCTTGAGGCGGTTTTCCAGGCGATGCTGGCTAACGCAACGCGCATCTGTGAAGCCAAGTGGGGCTTTCTGTTTCGCGCTGAAGAAGATGACAGCTTCCGCATCGTGGCATCGTCGGATGAGCGGGCCGACGTCGCCGAAGAGATGAAGCATCGGACACTTAAATTCGGTCCATCGACGCCAATCGGCCGTGCTCGACTGACCAGTCAGATTGTGCACGTACCGAACCTCGCTGAAGACCAAGCTTATTTAGAGGGTGAACCGCTCGCCGTCTGGGCGGTCGAGCAGGCGCATGTGCGAACAGTGCTTGTCGTCCCGATGCTAAAAGAGGGAGAAGTAATCGGCGTCTTCGGCATTCAACGCGAAGAGGTTAAGCTATTCACGGACAAGCAGATCGAGCTGGTACAGAGTTTTGCCGCCCAGGCCGTCATTGCTATCGAGAACGCTCGGCTGCTCAAGGAATTGCGTGAATCGCTGGAGCAGCAGACCGCCACGGCGGACGTGCTGCGCGTCATCAGTTCGTCGCCGGGCGATTTGACGCCCGTATTTGAAGCCATGCTGGAGAACGCGACGCGCATTTGCGACGCCACGTTTGGAGGCTTGTTCCAGTTCGACGGTGGCGCCGTACGAATTGTTGCAGGGCGCAATCTGCCGCAGGCATTTGTCGAATTTGTGCGGAGCAAGGCGCAACGCCCCGGTCCGTTTAACGCCATGAGCCGATTGATCGAAACCCGGCAAACGGTGCACATCGCTGACTACAGCTCTGATCAGTCCTATCTCGATCGCGATCCGATGTCAGTTGCCGGCGTCGAACTCGGCGGCATTCGGACGCTGCTCAATGTGCCGATGCTCAAGGATGGCGTCCTGATCGGCTCGATTGGGATCTTTCGCCAAGAGGTTAAACCATTCACGGAGAAGCAGGTCGGCCTGCTGACAAGCTTCGCCGCCCAGGCGGTGATCGCCATCGAAAACACGCGGCTCCTCAACGAATTGCGGCAGCGCACCGACGATCTCACCGAGTCGCTGGAACAGCAGACCGCGACATCGGAAGTGCTCCGCGTGATTTCGAGTTCACCCGGCGAGCTGGCGCCGGTCTTTGACATAATGCTCGAAAATGCGACCCGCATTTGCGGGGCCAAGTTCGGCGTGATGTTCCGCTTCGATGGCGAGAAATACGAATTCGCCGCGGAGCTTGGCACGCCGCCGCAACTCGCGGAGTTTGTGAGGCACCGCGGACCGTTCGTGCCATCGCAGGACACCCAGCTTTATCATGTGATGCGATCGAAGCAGGTCAGTCACAGCGCCGATTATGCTGCCGATGCTCCGAACAGCCCGCCGGTCAGGCTCGGCGGTGCACGCTCCACGCTGGATGTGCCGATGTTCAAGGATGGCGTGCTGGTGGGCGCTATCTCGATCTACCGGCAGGAAGTCCGGCCATTCACCGACAAGCAGATCGCATTGCTGCAGAACTTCGCCGCCCAGGCGGTCATCGCCATCGAAAACACGCGGCTCCTCAACGAATTGCGGCAATCGCTGGAGCAGCAGACGGCGACCGCCGAAGTGCTGCGCGTCATCAGTTCATCGCCCGGCGAGCTGCAGCCGGTATTCCACGCTTTGCTCGAAAATGCCACGCGCATTTGCGAGGCGAAGTTTGGTACGCTGTACGCCTTCGATGACGGCGAATTTCATTCAGCAGCGTCATTCGGCTCGACGCCTGATCTGGTTGAAGCGCAAAAGCGGCGCGGCTCATTCGCTCCGACGCCGGGCACGTTGCTCGATCGCCTGGTTCGCACCAGACAAGTGGCGCATACCGCGGACTACGCGACCGAGCCTGGCCAGAGCTTGCCGGCGAGGCTGGGAGGCGCACGCTCGACGGTAGCGGTGCCGATGCTCAAGGAGGGAGTGTTAGTCGGCGCTTTTGCCATTTATCGGCAGGAGCCGCGGCCGTTTACGGACAAGCAGATAGAGCTGCTGACCAATTTCGCGGCGCAGGCGGTGATCGCCATTGAAAATACGCGGCTCCTCAACGAACTGCGCCAATCGCTGGAGCAGCAAACGGCGACCGCGGACGTGCTCCGGGTGATCAGCTCGTCGCAGGGCGATCTAAAACCTGTATTCGACTTTATCCTGTCGAACGCGCAACGCATCTGCGGCTCCCGGTTCGGCAATCTGGTCTTGTTTGACGGCCAGAACATGCGGGTCGTCGCCATGCACAATGCGTCGCCTCAGTTCGAGCAAATGCGCCGCCGCGACCCGATCATTCCTTTGGAAAAGTCGGTTCTCGGCCCCCTGGTCAGGACGAAGAGGCTCATCCACGTGGCCGATATTGCTGTCGAAGAGCCCTATGCGAGCTCGCCACTGGCCCAGGCAGGCGGCATGCGGACCGCACTCGGCGTTCCCATGCTGAAGGACGGCGAGCTGGTTGGCGCCATCGGCATTTTCAACGACGAAGTACGTCCCTTCACCGACAAGCAGATTGCGCTGGTGCAAAATTTCGCCGCCCAGGCGGTGATCGCCATCGAGAACACGCGGCTGCTCAACGAGCTGCGCGAGTCGCTGCAGCAACAGACCGCCACTTCCGACGTTCTCAAGGTCATCAGCCGCTCCGCGTTCGACCTGCAAATGGTGCTCGATACGCTGGTCGAATCCGCGGCGCGGCTGTGCGAAGCGGAAATGGCATCGATCAATCGCAAGCACGGCGACGCCTATCGGGCCGTGGCGATGCACGGCTTTACACCTGAAATGGTGACGTACATGGCCGCCCGCCCAATTCCCGGCGGTGCCGGCTCCGTTGTCGGCCGCACTGTGATGAAGGGCGAAACCGTGCAAGTCGCCGACGTCACTGCCGATCCAGAATACACAATGACCGACATGATAAGGACCGGAAATATTCGCACACTGCTCGGCGTTCCGTTGTTGCGCGAAGGCTCCCCAACCGGAGTGATCGTGCTGATGCGCAAGCACGTACAGCCCTTTACCGACAAGCAAATTGAGTTGGCGCAAACCTTCGCCGACCAGGCGGTGATCGCGATCGAGAATGTGCGGCTGTTCGAGGCTGAGCAGGAGCGCACCCGCGAACTCGGCAAGTCGCTGGAAGACTTGCGCACCGCGCAGGATCGCCTGGTGCAGACCGAGAAGCTTGCTTCCCTCGGCCAGCTCACCGCCGGCATCGCCCACGAGATCAAGAATCCGCTCAACTTCGTCAATAATTTCTCCTCGCTGTCGGTCGAGCTGATCGACGAGCTGCAGGAAGAATTGGCGAAAGTGACGATGGATGAGACGGCGTCCGCCGAGATCGCCGCTCTGGCCGACACGCTCAAGGGCAATCTCGACAAGATCGCGCAGCACGGCAAGCGCGCCGATGCGATCGTCAAGAACATGCTGCTGCATTCGCGCGAGGGCTCGGGCGAGCACCGGTCCGTCGATGTCAATGCGCTGGTGGAGGAAAGCCTCAATCTCGCTTATCACGGCGCACGCGCGGAGAAGCAGGGATTCAACATCGCACTGGAACGGTCTTTCGATGCGGCGGCGGGCGAAGTCGATCTCTATCCGCAGGAAGTGACGCGCGTTCTCCTCAATATCATCGCCAACGGCTTCTATGCGGCGCACAAGCGCAAGGCGCAGTCCGACGGCGAAGCCTTCGAGCCGACGCTTGCCGCGTCAACCAAAAATCTCGGCGATCGCGTCGAGATCCGCATCCGCGACAACGGCATCGGCATCCCGCCCGAGATCAGGGAAAAGATGTTCAACCCGTTCTTCACCACCAAGCCCGCCGGCGAGGGGACCGGGCTCGGGCTCTCCATCAGCCATGACATCATTGTCAAGCAGCACGCCGGCACCATCACGATCGATACGATGCCCGGCCAGTTTACCGAGTTCACCATCGTGCTGCCGCGCAGTGCGGTGGCGCCGGCCGCTAAGCCGGCCGAGACCGTCTGATTCGCGGGCGAGGCTCTAGGCCCTTCAACATCCTTAAGCTTGTGGTGTAAGAAGCCGGCGACCCGCCAAGAACGAAGCCAGATAGGGGGAAGTCGTGCCCGACAAGATGAGCGAACTGATCGAGGAACTCGCGCTCGCCAACCGCATCCTCGCCCACGAGGGTGTGCTCGATGCCTTCGGCCACGTCAGCGTGCGCCACCCGGCCGATCCGGGGCGCTATCTGTTGTCGCGCTCGCGCTCGCCGCTGCTCATCGAGCCCGACGACATCCTGGAATACACGCTCGATTCAACGCCGGTGCGGCCGCCCAAAGTGCAGCTTTACGCCGAGCGCGTCATTCACGGCTGCATCTATCAGGCGCGCCCCGACGTGATAGCGGTGTGTCACCACCATGCACCCGCCGTGATGCCGTTCGCCATCGCCGGCAAGCCGATCGTGCCGGTTTTCCATCTCGGCGCGGCGGGCGGCGCCGACATGCCGTTCTGGGATCAGCATGACGAGTTCGGCGATACCAATCTCCTGGTGGTCAAGCCGGAGGAAGGCCGTTCGCTGGCGCTGGCGCTCGGGCGGCATCCGGCGGTGCTGATGAACCGCCATGGCGCGACCGTCGTCGGCGGCGGTTTGCGCGAACTGGTTTCGCGCTCGATTTTCATGTGCCAGAACGCCGATTATCAGCTTCGCGCGCTGGCGCTCGGCACGCCCGAGTCCCTGCATCCGGGCGAGGTCAAGCTCGCCAGCGCGCTCAACGCGCTACCCAATGTTACCAACCGCACCTGGGAATATTGGAGCATGCGGCTGGAAGCGGCCGGCGCCATGCCGCCGCGGAAGAGTTCGGCCAAAGCGGCGCGCCGCCCGGTGCCGAAATCCTCCCGGGTCACGCCGCGCGAGCGGCGTAAGGGCAGGCGGCGCTAGGGCTGCGTTACTTGCGCAGCCTGCACTTGCCGTTGTGGATCAGAATGGCGTTCGCGGCGTCCGACCAGCACAGATTCGAATAAGTTTTTGCCCGGCCGGTCGCCGGATTGATCGAGCACACCGGGCTATAGATGTTGGTGCAGAACAGCCCCTGGCATGCGCCAGCATGCAGATAGCGCAGCCCCGCCGCTTTGGCGAGGCACGCATTGGTCCAGGCGTCATGGCGGAAGCCGTTCTTCTCGACGACGCAGGACAGCACGAGAACGAAGGGGCATGCCGCGGCCGCTTCGGCGCGATTGCCGGCCGGCACCGTCGTCATGGCCGCAACGAGCCCGGCCAGGATCGCAAGTGCCGATAAGCCTGCTCTGAATTTCATCGATGTCCTCCCCGAAGTTGATTTGGCCCGCAAGAGCAAAGCCAATCTAACACAACTTAACGAGGAGTTTGAAGATAAAATCGCCCTTGAGGCGAAGCGAAGAATCCACGCAAAATCAATGCCGGTCGCGGGCGGCGGCGCTGATGGCGCCGAGCATTGCGGCGCGATCGGCGTTGAGTGCGCCGCGCACCGATTGCTGGGCGCCGATCTGTCCCATTTCGCGCTGGCATTTGACCGTCGCCGCCGTCATCAGCGGCTCGACGCCGAGTTCGCGCAGCGTATCGGCGACCTCTTCCATTTCGGCGGCGCGCCGCTCGCCATGGCTTGCCATGCGCTCGAGATTGTAGGGCACGATCTTTCCCCAATCGAGGCCGGGATAATTGTTCTTCATCGAGGCGGCGACTTCGTCGACCACGCCGGCGCGCGCGGCGGCCAAAAAGCATTCCAGCGTCAACGCCTCGATGCCCTTGATCATCACGCTGCGCACCATCTTGATGGCGGCGGCGGCGCCGATTTCGCTCCCTGCAATGCTGACGCGCATGCCGAGCGCCTGGAGCGCCGGCGCGACCGCAGCGGCATCGGCGCCGGCGATCAGCATCGGCGTCTGATGCCGCGCCGGATGAATCGGCGCCAACACCGCGACGTCGACATAACGGGCAGCGTCGCCAAGAACTTTCGCGGTCTCCTGCTTACGGCCGGGCGAGACCGAATTGATGTCGAGCAGAAACGGCTTGCCGGCAAGATGCGGCTTGAGCGAAATCGCTGCTTCGACGCTCGATGCCGCGGTGACGGCGGAGATCACGATGTCTGTCCCGCGCGCTGCGTCAGCCGCCGACCCGGCGCATCGCACGCCGCTTGCCGCCGCGGCCTGTTTGAGCGTTTCGCCGCGGCCTTGCGGGAACAGAATGTCCCACGCGGCCATCGGACCTACGCCCGCCTCGCGCAGTCCGGCGGCGATCGCCTGGCCCGCCTCGCCGAAGCCGATGAACGAAATGCTCGGCCGCGAATTTGCCATTGTCCTATTCCTTCGCTCGCGTCTTCGCTTTGCGGATGATATGGCAGTTTCGGCGCCAATTCTGCAATGGTCAAAAGTCCGCGACCGCGCCGCAAACTGCGCCAATAATCGCCGGATCAGCCGATGAACCAGTCTCACCGCGACCGCCTCGAACAGGCGCTGGCCCGCATTGCCGACCCAAGCGGCGAGGGGGCGCGGGCCTGCCTCACGATCTATGCGGCGAACGCACGCGCCGCGGCCGATGCCGCCGACGCGAGAGCCGGACGCGCCGCGCCGCTCGGCCCGCTCGACGGCGCCATCGTCACCATCAAGGATTTGTTCGACGTCGCCGGCGAGCCGACTCGCGCCGGTTCGAAAATCCTCGCCGAGGAAGCGCCGCCGGCGCTTGCCGATGCCACCGTCGTGCAGCGGCTGCGCGCCGCGGGCGCCGTGATCGTCGCCAAGACCAACATGACCGAATTCGCTTTTTCCGGCATCGGCGCCAATCCGCATTTCGGCACGCCGGGCAATCCGCGCGACCGCGCCCGCGTGCCGGGCGGCTCGTCGTCGGGCGCCGGTGTCGCCGTCGCCGATGGCATGTGCGAGATCGCGATCGGCACCGATACCGGCGGCTCGGTGCGGGTGCCGGCGGCTTTGTGCGGCCTGGTCGGATTCAAGCCGAGCCGGCAGCGCGTCCCGACCGACGGCGCGTTTCCCCTGAGCAAGACGCTCGATTCCGTCGGGCCGATCGCCAAGACCGTTGAGGATTGCGCCAAAGCCGACTGGGTGATGGCGGGCGCGGCGATGGCCGGCGAAAAATTTACGCCGCTTGAACCGATATCGCTCGCCGGCCTGGCTTTCGGCGTTGCCGAGGGGATGCCGCTCGATCGGCTCGACCATAGCGTCGCGCCGGCCTTCGTCTCGGCGCTGGCGCGGCTCGATGGCGCCGGCGTGCGCGTCAGTCACGAAACGCTGGCACTGTTCGATGACATGGCCGCGGTCAATGCCAGGGGCGGCGTCTCGCCGCCGGAGGCGTGTGTCCTTCATCGCGACCGGATGGCGCGGCGCTCAGCCGACATCGACCCCAATGTCCGCCTGCGCATCGAGCGCGGCTGCGCGGTGAGCGAAGCGGACTACGCCGACATGATGCGCGAGCGCGATCGGCTCGTTGCCGCCATGGACGCGCGCCTCGGCGCCCTCGATGCGCTGGTGATGCCGACAACCTCGATCGTCGCGCCGACCATCGCCGAGGTCGAGGACAGCAAGATCTTCGCCGCCCGCAACGCGGCGGTGCTGCGCAACACCTCGATCGTCAACTTTTTCGATCTGTGCGCCATTTCGCTGCCGCTGCCGGTCCTGCGCGCTTCAATGCCGGTCGGCCTGATGCTGGTCGCGCGCAACGGCCAGGACCGTAGGCTGCTGCGCATCGCCGCGGCGGTCATGCAGCTTTTTGCGGCATAAACGGTACGGCTTCGGCGAAGCCCGGCGGCGACGTTTCACGATTGATTCTCTACAATTTTTGGTAGTATAATTTCCCGGTAGCAATCGGGGTGGGGCAGCCGATGCGCACGCATCGCAATATGTCGATGGGGAACGGCAGCGGGCCTGGCCGACCAGTTTTCCGGATTCGTTCAAACTCCGGGGGATCATCCCACTTTCCGGCCGGGACGAAGCATTTCGTCGCTCACGACGCGCGAGCGATGCGGCCGGAGTCGATGCGATGACCGGCCATACACCGAAAGAAATGACTGCCGAGGAGTTTGTTGCCTACCTCAGGCCTGGGTCCGACCAGGGCGGACGTCGCGACGACAAAGACAACGTGGAGATTGAAGTAACCCAACCGGTCGACTTCAATAATGTGCCTGATTTTGATTTTGAAAAATGCCTCGACATAGAAGGTGTCCGTTTCCGCGAAGACGTCAGTTTGAGTAATTGTCGATTTGGCAACAACGTCAAATTCCGGTCGTGCGCATTCGACCGCTCGCTCAATCTCAGGAAGCTGGCCGTCGGGAATGGGCTCTCATTCACCGACTGCTGCTTCGGAGTGAGAGACCCGAAACCACGCCGCTTGGCGATTTTGTTGGATGATGCGGCGATTCGCGGCGACCTCGTGTTCGAACGCACGGGGGTTCTTGGCTGCATCTCGGCGCGTCGATTGCGGTTAGCCGGCAGTCTCGAGTTCACGGCTTGCATGGTCGTGGGAAAGTCATCCGAGGAACGCGCGGCTTTTGACGCAAGCGATGCCAAGATCAAAGGCAGCGTCATCTTCGAAATGGGCCGATTGCGGCCGCCAAGCACGACTGTCGCTTCCAAGACGCCGAGCGATCAAACGGCGCGGCTGCAGAGGTCATTCTTCTGCGACATACGGACGGATGGCGCGAGCGTCCTGCTGCGCGGGGCCGAAGTCACCGACATGGTCAAACTCGCCTGGGCGCGATTTGAAGGTGAAGTGGACCTGGCCTTTATCAAATGCCGGTCGCTGGAAAGCGAAGCCGGCATTTTTGCGCTCCCGGTTGGCGAAGCGAGAGTGGCGAATGTCTCTCAGAAGACCATTCGGTCGGACGAAGCATTTGGAGGAGCCACGATCAAGGGGGCCATCACGCTGTCGGGGGGCAAGTTCGGGCTGGTCCATTTGCATGGCATCTCGGTATCCGGGGCCATGATGCTGATCGCCGGCCAGTCCGGCCAAATCAACATCGACGATGCGCTCTACAAGGGCGAAAACGACGAGCGTTTCATCGCCACAAGCCGGCTCGGCCATTTCATCATGTCCTCCTGGCGCTGCCGCGATTTCTTATCGATGCATGCGGTCGAGGTTGCGGGAGGCTCCGGCGGCCCGTCGGGTTTTCGCGGTATCGTGATCAAATCTTCCGTCATCGATCGCGCTCTTTCCTTTTGGCCGGGAGCTTTGCTGCAGAGGATCCTGGGCGGCTACCTGGAGGCGGACTGTGCGCAGGAGACGCCGCCAAAGTTCTTCACGACCGGCCCGGATGGCGGTCTCTTGGCCGCGGAGTCCGATCCGGCATGCCGGACGCTCCTGAACCGCTGGCAAAGTCAGTTGGTGGTTCACGGTAACATCTATATCGATCACACCACGATCGGCGATGATCTCGTTCTGACCGGCGTGGATGTCAGGGAGAATGTCGGGTTAAGCGACGGCCGCATCGACATTCTCAACTCAAAGATCGACGGCGAAGTCATCTTCAGGTCGCCGATCTCCTTTCTTGCCAACTCGCGAATGACGGCGCCCATATTGCATCTGCTGGCGCGGCGTATTGTGGTCGATACCGATGGACAATTGTCTGTACTGGGCCGGGCAATCTGTCACACGCTGGATATGCGGGGCATGGAGGCAAAAAAGGTCGACCTGACGGGACTGTGTATTCGAGAGCCGCCCGACAAGACCGCCAAGACCTCGCCGAATCCCGCGAGTTGTCCGATCCCGCAGAGCACCCTCAATGTGCCGAACGCAACCTTGAGTCAGATCAAGGTGAGCGGGAAAGTCGCCACCTTTGCCCGCCTTGCCAAGTCGGCGGCGAAGGGCATTTTCGACGAAATCAGCACTGTCCTGTCGGCGCCGGGAACGGCGACCGGTCAACCAATCCAAGTCGGCCCGCTTCCGCAAACAAGGAACTGGGAACGCGAACTGTTGTCGATCTGCTTTGCCCAGCCGTCGTCGATCCGAGAGCCGCGCAAGCATCGGGAATCCAGCACGCATATCCCGGGCGCGCTCGATTTCCAGCACGCTGAAATCGGCGAGTTGGTGATTTCGGATGCCTCGTTTCGCGATCACCGGTCCAAACGCCAGGTGACGGAGAACGGCATCGTTCTCGACTACGCTCACATCAGCAAGCTTTATGTGGCTCGCAGTGAGCGGGATCACGCCAATCCGCATCAGCACAATGGCTTTCCCGTGCCGGTCAGTCCGGCCGACGTCGCGGTCAAGAGCTGGTTCTTGGAAGATGCAGGCGTGCATGATCTGTTGCAGGAGCCGAAGTCGTACATCGACAAGGAAGCAACTCTGGCGGTACCGTATCTCGACTTGCTCGATAATGACCGCGTGTTTCGGATGTCTTCGTATCTGGCCGTCGAGAAGTCGTTGCGCGATCGCGGCTATACGGAGGAAGCCAGACAGATCTTCATCGCCGGCGTTTATCGCGACGTTCGAACCAAAAGTGCCAAAGGATCGAAACCGCGATCGGAATCGGTAGACTGGCGGCGCGGCGACGGACGTTTGCGAACGTCGGTGGCTCCCGATTGGGCTCTGGCGTCGTTGTTTTTCGTGCTGTTGGTTGCCGGAGCCATGTCTTTCGGCATCGGTTACCTGACGAAAAATTTTCAGCTCAGCGTCTTTTGTACCGCGGTCGTTCTCATCGGTATTTTTGCCCTGCGCGCAAATGTCTTTCGACTGAAGCGCCCATGGGGCGAGTATGTCGAGTTTGTCGTGTGCGCGGCTTGGTGCATCGCAGCCATTTATGCGATTTATGTTGTCGCCGTATTCATTGCCGGGGCTTCGCCGTTCAATTTCGAGGCGCTGTCGGTTGGCTTGGTGTTTTGGCTCGTGCTTGGCATTATGATGAGCGGCTGGCTGCAGCGTTTCGTCGACCAGTTGTATTGGTCCCTCGTCGATTACGGGACAAGCGCGTGGCGGCTTGCCGGCGTGATCTTCATTTTGATGGTGATTTCGTTTGCACTGGTGTCTCCGGCACCGCAAAATTTTTCGCCTACATTATTGGCCCAATCCGTTCCGGCGACGCAGCAGAAAAAGCCGGTGACGGATGCGCCTGTGGACTGGCCCTTCGGCGCACGGTTGTGGATGACGTTGCGCTATCACGTGCCTCTCGTCGGCGCGGCGATTTCCGAGGAATGGGAGCCGGCCGACCGGCCTCTTATGGTCGTTGGCGCAAGCGGCTGCGCGATATGCCACTTCATATACGCTCACATAAGCCCCCATTGGCCGACGGCGCGGGATTGGTACGGCTTCATGATGTGGATGAACTGGATTCTTTGGCCGTTGTTTCTGCCATTCCTGATCCGCACCCTGTCGCGCGAGCGGTAAGTTCGCGGCCCCGGCGTTCGCCGGCTGCAAAGCTTGCGGCATAAACGCGCTTGCCCCGGCCGCGCCGGTTTCCTAGCATCCGGCAAATTTTGGGAGGGTTATCGCCATGACGCGCACCACGACGCCTATCGGTACGTCCATTCAAGGGCCAAATCGCCGGCATCTTCTGGCCGGGGCCGCAGCGACCGCGGCGGCTTTTGCCACACCCACAATCGGCCGCGCCCAGGGCGGACCGCTCAAAGTCGGCGTGCTGTTGCCGCGCTCGGGCTTTGAAGCCGGCATCGGTCAGGATTGCCAGCGCGGCGTCGATCTGGCTCCCGCGATCCTCAAGTCGATGGGGCTTCCGCAACTGACGATCATGGACGGCGACACCGAATCGAGCGTCGAAACGGCGCGGTCGCGGGCTGCGAAAATGATCAGCGACGGTGCGCAGCTCCTGGTCGGTGCGTTCGATTCCGGCCAGACCGCGGCAATCGCGCAGGTCGCCGAACAGAGCGGCATTCCGCTCGTCATCAACATCGCCGCGGCGCCGCAAATCACCGAGCAGGGTTACAAATTCGTGTTCCGGAATTTTCCCACCGCCGGGATGATTCTGAGTGACGCCTTCGCCAATCAGAAGGAAGTGTTCGGCCTTGTCGGCCAGGCGCCGAAGACCGTCGTGTTCATGCACGTCAACGATACGTTCGGCACCGCCATGTCGAAAGGCATCAACGCGCTGATGCCGAAATTCGACATGCCGTACAAGATCGCCGACGAGATCGCTTACGACCCGGCGGCGCACGATCTCTCGGTCGAGGTGGCGAAAGCCAAGGCCAGCAATCCCGATGCGCTCCTCATGGTCAGCCGGCTCAACGACGCAATGCTGATCACGCGGGAATTGGTGAAGCAGCGCTGGACGCCGCAGGCCATAATGAGCATGGGGCCGGGCTGGTACGAGGACCAGTATTTCAAGACGCTGGGCAAGCTTTCCGACGGTCCGATGAGCTTCACGCCATGGTTCGATCCGAACAAGAAGCTGGCGCAGACGCTTGAAGCGGCGCTGGCCAAGGCCTATCCCGGCGTCAACCTGAACACCAACCACGTGTTCACGTTCGAGGCGCTCCTCGTCGCTGCCGACGCCTATAAGCGCGCCGGGTCGACCGATCCGAAGGCGTTGGCTGACGCTATTCGTTCAACCAACATCACCGACAATGTCAGCATCGGAGCGGGCATCCAGTTTGACGCCAAGGGCCAGAACGACAAGGTCAAGGATGGCGGCATCCAGAACCGCGGCGGCAAGGCGGTCGTGGTGGCGCCGCAGGCCGCCGCCAACGCCAAGCCGCAATGGCCGATGGCGCCGTACCAAAGCCGCGGCTGAGCCGGTTCGGTGTCGTTTGACGTTTATCTGAACGTCGCAGTCGGCGGAGTTTTGACGGGGCTGGTCTACGGGCTGATGGCGCTCGGGCTGTCCGTCATCTTCGGTGTGATCCGGGTCGTCAATTTCGCTCACGGCGAGATGATGTCGATCGCGATGTTTCTCGCCGTTGTCCTGTTTTCCGCGTTTCACCTCGATCCGCTGATCATGATGGTGCCGATCGCGGCGGTGATGTTCGTGTTCGGCTATGCGCTGCAGGCGGGGCTGATCAATCCCTTCGTCACCCGGCCGGAACACAGCCAGTTTCTGCTCCTGGTGGCGCTGGCGATCATCATCGTCAACGTGCTGCTGATCGTTTTCGGTCCCGACGCCCGCACCGTGCAGACCGCCTATGCCTTCGACAGCTTCCAGCTCGGGCCGCTGCTGGTCGATGCGGCAAAGGTCTATGCCGGCGCCGCAGCGATCCTGTTCGCCGCGGCGCTGTTTGCGTTCTTTCGCTTCACGCTTGTGGGCAAGGCGATCCGCGCCTGCGCCGACAATTACACCGGCGCGCTCGTTGTCGGGCTCAACGTCAACCGGCTCTATGCGCTGACCTTCGGCATCGGCGCGGCCTGCGTCGGCGCCGCCGGCGCGATGATGACGCTGATCGTCGACGTCACGCCGATGGTCGGGCCGGGCTATACGCTGCTTGCCTTCGTTATTGTCATCACCGGCGGGCTCGGCTCGATGCCCGGCGCGCTCTTGGGCGGCGTCTTGATCGGATTGACCGAGGCGCTGGCCGGCCTGCTGTTCACGCCGTCGGCCAAGAGCATGTTCGCGTTCGCCATTCTCGTCGTGGTCTTGCTGTTCCGGCCGCAAGGCATTCTCGGCAAAAGGGCGGCGTGATGACTGCCGTCGTTGCCCGCCTGACCGAAGATCTGTCGCGCCGGTCCCTGATATGGCTTGCGCTGTTGCTGGTGAGCCTCCTCGTCGCGCCCTGGGTCGTCAACGATTATCTCGTCACTATTCTCATTCTCATCCTCTACCTCGCGTTTACCGGGCAGGCCTGGAACATCATGATGGGGTTCGCCGGGCAGCTCTCGCTCGGCCACGCGATCTATGTCGGGCTCAGTGCCTATGTCGCGGCGGCGCTGTTCACCCGCTTCGGCGTCGGGCCGTGGTTAGGCTTGCTTGCTGCCGCGCCGGCCGCGGCGGCGTGCGGCGCGATCATCGGCTTCCTCGCCTTTCGCTTTGGCGTCACCGGGGTTTATTTCGCCATCCTCACCATCGCCTTCGCCGAGTTCGCGCGCATCGGTTTCGATCATCTCGCGATCGTCAATGCCGCGGCCGGGCTGTTCCTTCCGGTGGCGCAATATTCGCACAACGATCTGTGGCGGCTGCGCGGCGATCCGACGATGTTCTATTATGTGATCCTCGTCGCGACGCTTGCGGCATTCGTTCTGTGTCGCGCGCTGCTCAAAAGCCGCATCGGCTATTTCTGGCTCGCCATCCGCGAGGACGAGGAGGCGGCGCGTGCCGCCGGCATCGACACTTTCCGCTACAAAATGTACGCGGTGATGATCTCCGCGGCCGTGACGTCGTTCGCCGGCGTGTTCTATGCGTTTTTCTACAACAATCTTTTTCCCGAACAGGTGTTCAACATTTCGCAGTCGATCCAGATCATTCTCGGTCCGGTTATCGGCGGCGTCGGCACGCTGTTCGGGCCGATCCTCGGCGCCTTCGTGCTCACCGGTCTCGCCGAATCGCTCAACGCCGCATTGACCACGCTCGGCTTCGATCTGCCCGGCGCGGAACAGGTGTTCTACGGCGTGTGTCTTCTTGTCGTCGTTGCGGCGCTGCCGGAAGGCATCTGGCCATGGCTGGCGCGGCGGCTCGGCATTGCGGAGCGCAGGCGATGACTGCGCTGCTTTCGCTTACCGCGGTGAGCAAGCGCTTTCGCGGGCTGGTCGCCGTCGACCGTGTCAGCTTCGACGTTGCCGAGGGATCGGTGTTCGCCGTGATCGGTCCGAACGGCGCCGGCAAAACGACGCTGTTCAGCATGATCGCCGGCGCGGCAACTCCGGACGACGGCACGATCAGCTTTGCCGGCACCCCGGTCGGCGGCTTGACGGCCGATGCGGTGTGCCGGCGCGGTATCGCGCGCACCTTCCAGCTGGTACGGCCGTTTCCGGCGCTGAGCGTCGAGGACAATGTCGTCGTCGGCGCGCTGCTGCACCGGCGCGACGTCGGCGCGGCGCGCGACCACGCACAGGCGCTGCTGCGCCGTCTCGATCTGTTCGATAAAAAGCGCCAGCCCGCGGCGACTTTGACGCTGCCGGATCGCAAGCGTCTCGAAGTCGCCCGCGCGCTTGCCACCGGACCGCGGCTCCTGCTGCTCGACGAGGTGATGGCGGGGCTGCGGCCGACCGAGACCGATCGCATGGTCGCGACTTTGCGCGACATCAACCGCAGCAGCGGCGTGACCATCCTCCTCATCGAGCACGTCATGCGCGCGGTCATGGCGCTGGCCTCGCGGGTCCTGGTGCTCGATCACGGCACCACGATTGCCGAAGGCACGCCCGAGGCGGTCGTACGCGATCCCGCCGTCGTGCAATCCTATCTCGGCCAGTCTTCACTCGGCGCGGAGGCGGTGTGATGCTTGCCGTCGAAAATCTCGACGTGTTCTACGGCGATGCGCAGGCGCTCGACGGCGTGTCGCTCGAGATCGCGGAGGGCGCGATTGTCACCATTGTCGGCGCCAACGGAGCCGGCAAGACGACGCTGATCCGGGCGCTTGCCGGCATGCAGCGGCGGCTGCGCGGCCGGATTTCCTTCCATGGCGTCGATATCAGCGGCTGGCCGAGCCATAAGGTCTGCGATCTCGGCATCGGTCAGGTCGCCGAGGGACGCCAGGTGTTTCCGACGCTCACCGTCGATGAAAATCTCGACGTCGGCGCGATGTTGCCGCGGGCGCGCCGCGATCGTGCGAAAAACCGCGACCGCTCCTTCGCGCTGTTTCCACGGCTGGCCGAGCGGGCGCGCCAGCCGGCCGGCACATTGTCGGGCGGCGAACAGCAGATGCTCGCCATCGCCCGCTGCCTGATGGGTGCGCCGCAACTCATCATGTTCGACGAGCCCTCGCTCGGCCTGGCGCCGGCCATCGCGCTTGGCGTGCTCGACACCATCCGCGATCTCAACTGCGACGGCATCACGTGCCTGCTCGTCGAGCAGAACGTAGCGCTGTCGCTCAAGCTCGCGAGCCGGGCCTATGTGCTGGAAAACGGCCGTGTGACGCTGTCCGGCACCGGGGCCGAATTACTGGCCGATGACCGGGTCCGTAGCGCCTATCTTGGGTTATGAGGCGTGATTTCTAAAGTCAGTGCGCCGGGCGGCGGATGCGCTCCATCAGCGCCGACAATGCAGCAACGCGCGCGCTCAACGGCGCCAGCGGAAAAGCCTGGCGCAGACGATTGTAAACATCGGCGGCGGTGGGCGCTTCGACGTCGGCAAGCGCCGCGGCCATGGCCTGCGCCATGTCGGCCTCAGGCCGGCCGCTCAGTGTCGCCGGGACCAAGGTGACGTCGCCGTACGGGACCGTCGGTTGAATACGAAGAGTGATACGGCGGGCGCGCATCGCGGGCTCCATCAGAGTGTGGCCCGGTCTCAACGCGCTAGGTCTGCTTGGGTTCCATTTGCCGTCATTCCGGGCGGACGGAGCCCGAAATGACGCTACTTCAGCGGCTGCCCGATCGTGACATTGAGCGTGCCGACCCCTTCGACCTCGCATTCGATCTTGTCGCCGGCGACCGTCGCAGCAACGCCCGACGGCGTGCCGGTCATGATGATATCGCCCGGCGCAAGCTCGACCATTTCGGAAAGCTTCGAGATGATCTCCGGCACGTTCCAGATCATCTGATTGAGGTCGCCGTCCTGGCGCATCTTGCCGTTGACCTTGAGCGTGATGCGGCCTTTCGACGGGTGGCCGATTTCGGCCGCCGGCTTGAGCGATCCGCATGGTGCTGAATGGTCAAACGCCTTGCCGACCTCCCACGGCCGCTTGATATCGCGCGAGGCGATCTGCAGGTCGCGCCGGGTGAGGTCGATGCCGACGCCGTAGCCGTAGACGCAATCCAGCGCCTTTTCGGTCTTGATATTGCGGCCGCCGCTCTTGATCGCGACGACCAGTTCGACCTCGTGATGCATGTCCTTGGTCAGCGACGGATAGGGCACCGTGCCGCCGTCCGGGACGATCGCATCGGCCGGCTTGGCAAAAAAGAACGGCGGCTCGCGCACGTCGTTTCCCATTTCCTTGATGTGCTCGACATAATTGCGGCCGACGCACCACAGACGGCGGACTGGAAAGGACTTGTCCGTGCCGGCGACCGGGATCGCAGCCTGCGGCGGCGGCGGGATGACGTAGTTTTTTGCGTCCGTGCTCATGATGATTTTTTGCCGTTGGAGGAATAATGCGGGGCTTATAGCTGACGCGCCGCCGCCGTCAAACCGATGCGCGTCCGGAGCGATTTAGCCGGCGGAGGCGACGGCGGCGACCGCGGCGACCGCTTCGAGGGCCGGCAGCGGCGCCTGTTCGCGAAGTTGCAGCCGGTAGAACGAGGCATAACGGCCGCCCTTGCGCAAAAGCTCGTCGTGGCGGCCGGACTCGACGACGATGCCGTTCTCGACGACGAGAATGCAATCGGCGTGCATGATCGTGGACAGGCGATGGGCGATGACGAGCGTGGTGCGTCCTTTGCAGAGTTCGGCGAGCGCTTCCTGGACGTGGCGCTCGGATTCCGAATCGAGCGATGCGGTCGCTTCATCGAGCAGAATGATCGGCGAGTTTTTGACCAGCGCGCGTGCAATCGCGACGCGCTGACGCTGGCCCCCCGAAAGCTGCAAACCGTGCTCGCCGACCGGCGTGTCGTAACCGGCGGGAAAGCTCATAATGAAATCGTGGGCGTGCGCGGCCTTGGCGGCGGCGACGATCTCGGCCTCGCTGGCGGTCAGCTTGCCGAGTGCGATGTTCTCGCGGATCGTGCCGCGAAACAGGTGCACGATCTGGCCGACATAGGCGATCTCCTGGCGCAGCGAGCGGCGCGACACCGCGGCGATATTCTGGCCGTCGATCAGGACGCGGCCGGAATCGACCTCGTAGAAGCGCAGCAACAGATTGAGCACCGTCGATTTGCCGCCGCCCGACGGACCGACCAGCGCGGTGACCTTGCCCGGCTGCGCCACCAGGTTCATGCCGCGCAGCACCGGAGTATCGGCGCGGTAAGCAAAGTCGACGTCGGCGAATTCGACACGCGCAGTCGCCAGCTTGAGAGGCGGGAGGTCGTCGTCGTTGGGCTCGCCCGGCGGGCTGTCGATGACCTCGTAGAGAACGCGCACGCCGACCAGGTTGTTGTTGAGGTCGATATTGAGCCGCGCCAGCCGCTTGGCCGGCTCATAGGCGAGCAGAAACGCCGCCATGAAGGACACGAACTCGCCCGGCGTCGCTCCGGTTTCGATGACGCGGTAGCCGCCATAGATGGTCGCCAGCGCCACGGTGAATCCGCCGAGCATTTCCATGATCGGGCTGGCGCGGTTGGCGACCCGCGCCATCTTGTTGGATTCGTGCTGGACCTCGGCGACGCTTTTCTCCAGCCGCCGCTGCATCTCGTCCTCGAGCGCGAAGGCTTTCACCATGCGCATGCCCTGCAGCGCTTCCTGCATGGTTTCGATGATGCGGGTGCCGCCGTTGAACTGCATGCGCGCAATGCCGCGCACGCGGCGGATCAGCTTGCGCAGGAAATAAAACGCCGGCGGCGCGCCGATGAAGCCGCCGAGCGCCATGATCGGGTCCTGGACCAGCATCACGATGGTCAGACCGATCAGCGACATCAGATCGCGGCCGATGGCGGTGATGAGGAGATTGATGACCTGGCTGACGGCGGCGGCGCCGGTGGTCAGCCGCGCGATGAATTCGCTGGAGTGCCGGTCGGCGAAGAAGCCGATGTTTTCGTGCAACAGCTTGTCGAACAGGCGGCGCTGATTGTTGGCGATGATGCTGTTGCCGATCCACGACAGGATGACCGCGGAGCCGTAGGTGGTAAATCCCTTCGCCGCGAAGATTCCCATCGCGATCACGCCAATGACGACGATGCCGTGGAAATTGTGGTTGACGTAGGCTTCGTTCGTCATCGTGCCGAGGAGATAGGCGGTGAGCGCGGTGGCGGCCGCGGCGACCCCCATCAGCACAAAGGCGATGGCATAGCGCGGCCAGTAGTCGAGCGCCTCATCCACCAAAAGGCGGCGCACCAGCGTGCCGGTCGAATAGTCCTCCGTGGAACCGGCCGTGACGTCTGTCATGCTGCTCCGTTTCGCCCGCGGGGGCGCGTTGCACCGCAACAGCGGCGCCTCGGCGTTCTTGCCCGCCCCACGGCAGGTTTTCAAGTGAATTCGGCGATAGCTATTGATTCAGTTAGGCTTTTTGCCTCGCCGGCTGCTTAAGCGCGGCGGTCGGCGACTCGCGCCGGCGGCAGTTCGGTCCGGCCGCTCGCCGCGTGTAATTGGCTGACGGCCCGGCGCGTGACGAGTTCGCGTTCCCAGTCGAGCGCATGGCCGACGATCGTGGCAAGATCGTCGAAGCGCGGTTGCCAGCCGAGCGCGGTTCGCACCCGGTCGCTGCCAGCGACGATGCGCGCCGGATCGCCCTCGCGCCGCGCGGCGTACTCGACCTTGAAATCGGCGCCCGATACGCGCTTGACCGTCTCGATGACGTCGAGCACGGAAAAGCCGTGGCCGTAGCCGCAATTGAGCGTCAGCGACGAGCCGTCGGCGCGCAGGTAACGCAGCGCATCCGAATGTGCACGGACGAGATCGCCGACATGAATATAATCGCGGATGCAGGTGCCGTCGGGCGTCGGATAATCGGTGCCGAAGACATCGAGCTTGCCGCGCAGGCCCAACGCCGCCTCGGCGGCAACTTTGATCAGATGCGTCGCATTGGCGGTCGATTGCCCGGTGCGGCCGCGCGGATCGGCGCCGGCGACGTTGAAATAGCGCAGCACCACATGCGCCAGATCGTGGGCGTGGCTGGCATCGCGCAGCATGATTTCGGTCATCAGCTTCGACCAGCCGTAAGGCGAGATCGGCACTGTCGGCGCGTCTTCCGCCACCGGGATGGCGACCGGATTGCCGTAGACGGCGGCGGTCGAGGAGAAGATGAAGTGGCGCACGCCGCAAGCGACCGCGCATTCGATCAAGGCGCGGGAATTGGCGGTGTTGTTGCGGTAATAGCCAAGCGGGTCGCGCACCGAATCCGGCACCACGATCGATGCGGCGAAATGAATGATGGCCTCGACGTCATGCTCGCCGATGAGCCGCGTCACCAGCGGCTGATCGCCGGTCTCGCCGACAATGAGCGGTACGCCCGCGGCGACTGCCCAGCGATGCCCGGTCGAAAGATTATCGAGGACGACGACGCGCTCGCCGGCATCGGCCAGCTCGTGCACCATCTGGCTGCCGATATAGCCCGCGCCGCCGGTGACCAGGACCGCCATTGAGTTCGACCCGTTTGCCTCACTCGGGCCTACTCCGATTTGACGAATGTTCTGTTAAACGGGCGAATTCTGCGGCGGCAGCATTGTGGCAAGCGCCCGCCGGGTCGCGGCAAGGACCTGTTCCGGCGCGATATCGCGCATGCAGCGATGATGGACGAGGCGGCAGACCGGTTTGTGGCAGGGGCGGCAGTCAAGTTCGGTCGCCGTCTCGATGGTTCCGGCCAGCGGGTTGAGGGGCGCCCAGTGCCACGGGCTCGTCGGCCCGAAAATCCCGATCGACGGCGTGCCAAGGGCGGCGGCCACATGAAGGAGACCGGAATCATTCGAAACCGCGGTACTGGCGGCGGCGAGCGCGAGGATCGCGTCGCGCAGATCATGGCCGGTGAGATCGCGGGCCGGCGTATCAGCGACGATTTCCCGGGCGAGCGGATTTTCGTCGGGACCGCCCAGCACCCAGACCGCAAAGCCTTCGGCGAGGAGCCGGCGCGTCAGTTCCGCATAGGCGGAGGCCGGCCAGCGTTTTGACGGTCCGACGGCGCCGGGCGCGAGCGTGACGACGGGACGGCTGCCGGCATTGAGACCACGCTTGCTGCGCCAGGCCTCGACGTCATTGCGGGATACTTTGAGCTCCGGTAACGGCCATGCTGCCGGTGGTTTTTTACCGGCCGGCAGCGCCAGCGCGGCACAACGGTCGACCATGCGCGGCAGGCGGCGCTCGCCGAAACGCAAATCATTGAGCAGGAAAAAACGCGCTTCACCGGCAAAACCGGTCCGTTCGGGAATGCCGGCGAAATAGGGCGCCAGCGCCGATTTCCAGGTCCGCGGCATCACCAGAACCGTGCCGTAACCTGCGTCTTTGAGGCGGCTGGCAAGCGCAAGCTGCTGCGCCAGTGCGAGGCGCCGGCGCGGCAGGTCGGCGACGATGGCGCGGCGCAAGCCGGGCATGTAATCGGCGAGCGGCGCGCACAACGTGGTCGCCAGCATGTCGACAGGGCGATCGGGAAAGCGCGCATTGAGAAGCTTCACCACCGAATGGCAGCGCACGAAATCGCCGATCCACATATAGGGCACGACGAGGATCGGACGCCGGCTCGAACCATTGTCTGAATTTGAATTCATTACTTGTCGGCTGTTGCTACGCGCGCTTCGGATTTTGCTTCGCGGTGCAGCGGTTCACTCGGCGGCGGCGACCAATTCTGTGCCGCTTCATAGCGCTTGGCGTAGCGGTAGAACGTCCCCTCGAAATTGCCGAAGGCGATGACGAAGCCGGCCCAGCCGTCGACAAAACCCATCTTGAAAACATAATGCTTGAGAAAGGCCCATATGCCGTGTCCCAGCGCACCAGGCATCGACACCCGCTTGTTGGCGAGTTTTGGCACGCCCAGCGACGAATAGCGGTTGGCCTTATGCAGGACCTCTGCGAGGTCGCGAAAGGGAAACTGCCAGATCGCATTGTGCAAAGTGCCGAGGGGTTTTGCGGTGAGAAGTTCGTAGCCTTCATGCACCGGCTCGAGCGTGTACCGCATGCTGCCTTTGCGGAAGAGCTGCGGTTGGCGGAAGTTCGGATACCAGCCCGAACCGCGGATCCAGCGCCCCATCATGAAGCTGCGGCGCGGCACCCGATAAACGTCAAGCGGCGGCGCCGCGGCGAGGAGCGCAAGGATCTCGTCGCGCACCACGGCAGTGCAGCGCTCATCGGCGTCCAGGCTGAAGATCCAGTCGCAGCGGCACGCCGCGATCGCATGATTACGCAGATCGCCAAAGCCATTGAACGGCACCTGCACGACGCGCGCCCCAAGAGCGGTGGCGATCTCGGCCGTGCCGTCGGTGCTGTGGGAATCGACGACCACGATTTCGTCCGCCCACAGCACGCTTGCGGCGGCCGCTTTGACCTTGTCGGCTTCGTTGAACGCGAGGATATAGGCAGAGATGGTTTGCATGATTTGCGGTCATTATAGCTGCGGCCGGCGGCGCTATGCGAGTTCCGGCTCCGGTGATTTGGCAAGCCTGTGCACAAAACAGTGAACTATCATTCACTTATTAATTCACTTTAGCGTCGAGTGTTGCCCCGGCGGCGAGACTGGGGCAAAGCTTCGGCGGGGCCGGCTGACCGGCCTCATCCTCTCAAACCGGTCTAACGGTTGATGTTATTGGTCACCGGCGGGGCCGGTTTCATCGGGTCGAATGTGGTCGCGAGTCTCAACGAGGCTGGACGCGCCGACATTGCCGTCAACGACGTGCTCGGCAGCGACGGCAAGTGGCGCAATCTCGCCGGTCGCCAGATCGCCGACTTTGTCCCGCCCGCGGAGCTTTCGCGCTGGCTCGAGGGCCGCAAGCTCGATGCGGTGATCCATCTCGGCGCCATATCCTCCACCACCGCGACCGACGGCGACGCGATCATGGAAAACAATTTCCGGCTGTCGCTGCGCCTGCTCGACTGGTGCACCTCGGCGCGCACCCCCTTTATCTATGCGTCGTCGGCCGCGACCTATGGCAATGGCGAACACGGCTATTCAGACGATTGGACGAACGGCGCGCTCAAGCGGCTCAAGCCGATGAATCTGTACGGCTGGAGCAAACATCTGTTCGACCTCGCCGTCGTCGAGCGGGTGCGCCGCAAGGAACGCATGCCGCCGCAGTGGGTGGGATTGAAATTCTTCAACGTGTTTGGCGCCAACGAGTACCACAAAGGCGAGATGATGAGCCTGGTCGCCAAGCGGTTCGACGATGCCAAGGCCGGCAAGCCGGTCGAGTTGTTCAAGTCGCATCGCGCCGGCATCGCCGACGGCGAGCAGAAGCGCGACTTCATCTGCGTCGATGACGCGACCGCCGTGCTGCGCTGGCTGATGGAGACGCCGTCGGTTTCCGGCATATTCAACGTCGGCACCGGTGGCGCGCACAGTTTTCGCGACCTGATGCTGGCGCTGTTTGCGGCGCTGGGACGGGAGCCGGCCATCGAATATATCGACATGCCGATTTCGATCCGCGACAGTTACCAGTACTTTACCGAAGCCGAGACCGCCAATCTGCGGCGCGCCGGCTATAATGCAGGCTTCACTCCGCTGGAGACGGCGGTGCAGCGCTATGTGGATTGTCATCTCGATCGTGCCGATCGCTATCGCTGAGCACGATCCCAGGCATTAACGCGGCGACACCGATGTTCGATTTCGAAGAAGCCCTCAAGCGCGTTGCCAGCCAGACGGTGCTCTGCGTCGGCGATCTCATGCTGGACGATTTCGTCTATGGCGAAGTCACGCGGATTTCGCCGGAAGCGCCGACGCCGGTGCTCGCGGTGGCGCGCAGCGAGGTCGAGATCGGCGGCGCCGGCAACGTCGCGCGCAATATCGCGGGCCTCGGCGCGCAGTGCATTTTCGTCGGCCTGACCGGCAAGGACGAGGCGTCACGCACGCTGAGCGATGCGTTCGGCAAGCTCAAAGGCGCGGTCGTTCCTCATCTCGTCGTCGAGGCCGGCCGCCATACCACGCGCAAGGTGCGCTTCGTATCGGAGCATCACTCGGCGCATCTGATGCGGGCGGATTGGGAGACTTCGCAGGCGGCCAATGCCGCGAGCGAGACTGCGGTCATCGCGCATGCCGAAGCCGCGCTGCCGCATTGCGGCGCGGTGGTGCTGTCCGATTACGCCAAGGGCGTGCTCACCCCTCGCGTCATCCGCGCGATCATCGATCGGGCGCGGCAGCTCGGCAAGCCGGTGGTGGTCGATCCGAAGGGGCACGATTACAGCATCTATCGGGGCGCGACCCTGATCACGCCCAACCGGCAGGAACTCGGGGCGGCGGTGCACCGCCCGGTCGCGACGGAAGCCGAGATCGGCAAGGCCGCCGCCGAACTGGCGCGCATCGTCGACAGCGAAGCAGTGCTGGTCACGCGCAGCGAGGAGGGCATGACGCTTCATGTCGACGGTCATGCGCCGCTTCACATCCCCGCTTACCCGGTCAAGGTGCGCGACGTATCGGGCGCCGGCGACACCGTGGCGGCCGTGATGGCGGTGCTGCTGGCGATGGCGGCGCCGTTCGATTCCGCGATGCGCGCCGCCAATGCCGCGGCCGCTGTCGTCGTCGGCAAGCGCGGCACCTCGACGGTGTCGCTGCCGGAATTGCGCCACCGCATTCTGCCCGCGGCCTCGCTCGCGACCGAGGACAAGATCGTATTCGACTGGTCGATGCTCGACGAACAGCTCGCGGATTGGCGTCATCATGGTCTGCGCATCGGTTTCACCAATGGTTGCTTCGATCTGTTGCACCGCGGCCACGTCAAACTGCTGGCCGAGGCCCGCGCCGCCTGCGACCGGCTGGTGGTCGGGCTCAATAGCGACGCGTCGACGGCCAGGCTCAAAGGCAAAGGCCGGCCGATCAATCCGGCCGAAGGGCGCGCCGAAGTGCTGGCCGCGCTCGAGGCTGTCGATCTCGTCGTGGTATTCGAGGAAGACACGCCGCTGGAACTGATCAAGCGTGTCCGTCCCGCCGTGCTGGTCAAGGGCGCCGACTACAAACGCGAAGAGGTTGTCGGTCACGAGGTGGTAGAAAAGGCCGGCGGCGCCGTAATTTTGATCGATCTGGTGCCCGGCCATTCGACCACGGCGATGGTCGCGCGCGCCCGCCCGGTAAAACTTCCCGCCGAGGATTAGCCGATGCGGACGATTTTTCTGTGAGCGGCGCTGCGCTGATTTCGGTCATCGTCACGACCTATAATCGCGAAGCTGCGCTTGATGCGGCGCTGCGCGCTCTGGCGCGGCAATCGGACCGCAATTTCGAGATTATCGTCGCCGATGACGGCTCACGGCCGGACACCGCGCGTCTCGTCGAAAGCTGGCGGACGCGCTTGACGTTGCCGCTCAAGCATGTCCGGCACGAGCATCAGGGCTTCCGCGGCGGCGAAACTCGCAATCGCGGCATCCGCGCCAGCGCCGGCACGCTTTGCGTCTTCCTCGACGGCGATTGCCTCGCCGCGCCGGATTTCGTCGCCGCGCATCGCCGGCTGCACGAGCCGGGATGGTTTGTGACCGGCAACCGGATCCTGCTGTCGTGCGAATTGACCGATGCCGTGCTTGGCCGCGGCCTCGAGCCGGAGACCTGGAACTACGCCGCCTTGCTGCGCGAGCGGCTGCGCGGCGGCGTCAACCGGCTGCTGCCGACGCTGCGCCTGCCGCTCGGTCCGTTGCGCAAGCGCGATCGCGAGAGCTGGGCGGGCGCACAAACCTGCAATCTCGCGGTGGCGCGGCGCGATCTCGATGCCGTCGACGGCTTCGATTGCGCCTATACCGGCTGGGGCCTCGAAGATTCCGATCTCGTCGTGCGCCTCTTGCATGCCGGTCTGCGGCGCAAGGATGGAAGGTTCGCGACCGGCGTCCTGCATTTGTGGCATCCGCAGAACGATCGCTCGCAATTGCCCGCCAATCAGGCGCGGCTCGAGGACCTCATCGGCGGCAACCGCGTCCGCGCGTTGCGCGGCCTGTCCGTGCTCGACGGCGGCGATGTGCTTTTGCACGACGCGGCGGTGGCGCGACGATGAAGCCGATGCCGCTCCCCAGCGCTCCGCGCGTGCTCATTGTGGCGTTACGCCGGCTGGGCGACGTGCTGCTCACCACGCCGCTGATCCGCAGCGTGAAGCGGGCGTACCCCGAGAGCTCGATCGATGCGCTGGTGTTCGCCGGCACCGAAGGAATTCTGGCCGGCAATCCCGATCTCGCGCGCGTCCTGACCATGCCGCAGCGTCCGCGCATCGGCGAGACGTTGTCGCTGATGCGCCGCCTTCTCAAGCGCTACGATATGGCGCTCTCCACCCAGACCGGCGATCGGCCGACTTTCTTTGCCGTCATCGCCGGCCGGCAAAGCGCCGGCCCGCTCCAAGCGGGCGGACTGGCGGCGACCGTCAAGCGTCTCGCGCTCGGCCGCTCTTACGTCAGCGACCGCGGCCTGCATCGCGTGCGCGATATTTTGCGGCTCGCTGAATGCATCGGCATTGCCGCGCAAGGCGATGTTGTTTGTCCCGCGGGCGGCGTAGCGGCGGCGCTGACGCCGGCCCAACCCTACGCCGTCGTCCATGCGGCGCCGATGTTCACTTATAAGCGCTGGACAAGTGATGGCTGGCGCAGCCTTGCCGGCGCGTTGCGCGAACGCGGCCTCGGCACAATCGTGACCGGCGCTGCGACCGACCGCGCCTATCTCGACGACGTCTGGCGCGACAGCAATGTCACGCGTCTCGACGGCAAGCTCGATTGGCCGGGATTGTCGGCTTCGATTGCCACCGCGCGCGTCTATATCGGTCCGGACACGGCCATCACGCACCTCGCCGCCGCCACCGGGACGCCGACCGTCGCACTTTATGGCCCGACCGATCCGCGGCTGTGGGGACCCTGGCCGCCCGGCGGCCTCGATCGCCCGTGGGCCGCGGCAGGCACCATCCAGCGTCGCGGCAATGTGTGGCTGGTGCAAAATCCGCTGCCGTGCCTGCCGTGTCAGTTGGAGGGCTGCGAGCGCCGGCTCGACAGCCATAGCCAGTGTCTTGATGAACTCACGGCCGCTCAGGTCGTATCCGCGGTCGATCAGGCGCTTGCGCTGCGCCAAGCGGCTTAAAGGAAATCGCTAATAAAGCGGCGGCTGCACCGGCGGCGTCGGCTGGCCGAGCACGCCGGTGAGCAGATCGAACTGCGTGTAGTTTTGCGCGTCGCAGGCATCGGTCTCGACGGCGTAGCGCGCGTCGACGACGGCGTTGTCCTCGATGAAAACCGCGTAGCTGCGCAGATGGCCGTGATCCTTGAAGTGCACGCAGGCAAGCCAGGCCCATCCCTTGATGGAATCGACCCAGCGCAGGCCCGAGATTGCGAAACTGTCGTAGGCGTCGCGATCTTTCAGCGTCGACAGGAGATATTTGGCAGCGATCGACACGTAAGGTGGCGGCTCCGGCGCCGTCGCGGTCTCGCTCGGCTGCGCCAGTTCGCTGCATCCCGGCAAGACGGCGAGCGCCAGCCCCAATGCGGCACGCCGGACGGCGCGACCTAACAGTGTCCACGCGCCGGTATGATCGGGGATCGTGAGAGCCGCTTTTTCGGACACATTACGCTCGATATTGGCGGCCCTTTGCCGGCACCACAGTCCCGCCATGAAAGCCGTCCACCTGGAGATGCGCCCGGGCGGTGGAAAATATAAACTTCCGTGCTCTAAAACCGCACGTGGCGGACGCGGTGTCGCAAGGCGAAGTGTCGGCACGATGGCACCGCTAATGAGCCGCCAGGCGATCGGACAGAACGGTAAACGGTACGCGATGCAAGCTGCGAGCGGTTCCGGCAAAGCGTCTGCACGCGGCAGCTTGAGAAAGCTGAGCGCGGCGGCGATCGTGCTTTGTCTTGGATCCGTGCTCGGCTCCTGCGGCAGCGCGACCTCCGAAGACGCGTTTTCTGCCTCCGTCGCCGATCACTGGCCGCAATGGGCCGGCGGCATGCCCGATGGCGTGCCACCGCGGCCGGGCGCGCCGGGCTACCAACAATTCATTGCGCATGGCCAGGCCGACCAAAACATTGCGCCGCAGACAACGGGCGCGAATGCTACTGCCGTGCCGGTGACGCCGGTATTCCAAACCGCGCCGGCCGCAGCCGGTGCGCGTCCGGCGGTGGCGCGGAATGCCGCCGCCGCCGCCGCGCCGCCCGTGCCGCCCATACAGGCGGCGGCGGAGCAGCAGGCCGCGCCGGCCGTGCCGCAACCGGCGCCCGGCGATACCAGCGTGGTGCGGGGCGGACTTTATTAGCCGCATCAGGCGACGCCGGCGCGCAACAGATCGTGAAAATGCACGATGCCGACCGGGCGGCCGGCCTCGACCACGATCAGCGCCGTGATTTTTGACGAATTGAGGATTTGCAGCGCCTCGCTCGCCAATTGATCGGGCCGGACGGTTTTGGGCGACGCGGTCATGACGGCATCGACCGCCGCCTGCAGCAGGTCGTTTCGCATATGCCGGCGCAAATCGCCGTCGGTGATGACGCCGGCGAGCTTGCCGTTGTCCTCGATAACGGCGACGCAACCAAAACCCTTGCTCGACATTTCGACGATCGCCGCCGACATCGGCGCGCCGCGTTTGATCAGCGGAACGGCGTCGCCGGGATGCATGACGTCGCCGACGAATTTCAGCGCCGCGCCGAGCTGTCCGCGCGGATGAAAGACGCCGAAGTCGATCGCGGTAAAACCGCGGCTTTCCAAAAGCGCGATTGCCAGCGCGTCGCCGAGCGCGAGTTGCATCAGCGATGAGGTGGTCGGCGCCAGGTTGTGCGGACAGGCCTCGCGTATCGGCGGCAGTGTCAGCACGATATCGGCGGCCTTGCCGAGCGTGCTTTCGACATTCACCGTGATCGCAATCAGCACGATGCGAAAACGCCGCGAATAATTGATCAGGTCTTTGAGCTCTTCGGTCTCGCCCGACCAGGACAGCGCCAGCATCACGTCGTCGGACGTGATCATGCCGAGGTCGCCGTGGCTTGCGTCGGCGGCGTGGACGAAGAATGCCGGCGTTCCGGTCGAGGCGAGCGTGGCGGCGATTTTGCGCGCGACGTGGCCGGACTTGCCCATGCCGGTGACGATGACCCGGCCGCGCGCCGCGCGGATGGTCTCGACCGCGGCGACGAATGGCGCTCCCAGTCCGTCCGACATCGCCGCGGCAAGCGCCGCAACGCCGTCTGATTCAGTCTCGAGCGTACGCAGCGCCGAAGCGATGTGAGAGCTCACGGCTGGCTTCGGCTTGCCCGCGTCGGATGAGCTCATTTTCGCGCGTGTCCCCACTTACAACTCCACATGACCAATCAAAGTCGCCGCGCAACAGCCGAGGGCGGAAACGCCGTGAAAGTCTATTTCGCCCAGGCCGCAAATGCATCCGCGAAAGCGTGATCGCCGGGCGGCCCTTTTTCCATGGCCAATATAGCGCGGCCGCCGTTGTTATAGACGATCGGAATGTCGAACCACGGCTTATCCTTGAGCAGCTGAATGTTGCGCTGTACGTCGGCGTCGACCGCGGAGAGGCCGATCAGGAAGAAACCGTTGGTGACTTTGACCGCGAGACCGGCCAGCGGAATACCGCGCGCCTGCTCGGAATCCTTCATCAGGACACCGGGGACATTGGCAATGCCGCCGCCGGCAAAGTCCGACGGCAGGTTGAACATGATTTCGATAGTGTGGCTGGCCGGCAGTGCCTGATCGGTATTGCGGCGCAGCGTCCACGTCACCGTCATGTTCTTATCCGGGATCGTGATATCGGCTCGCACTTCAAGCTCTGGAGCCAATCCGCTGCCGGGCGACACCGTTTCGGTGCGCCAGATGGCGGAGCCGACATATTGCTTGCCCTGCGGATTGTTCGGATCCTCTTCGTAGAGGACGACGCGTTGTGCGACCGCGGGCGGCGCCTGCGATGGGGTCGTGCTGGCCGCCGGCGCCGGCGGCCCGGACGATTGCTCCTGCGGGACGCGGCCGGGGAATTTGGGCTCGGCCACCGGCGTTTGCGCGGTCTGGGCCGGTTTCGACCGCATATGCGCCACGAAGTGGTAAAGGCCGGTGATGTTGGACCACTGCCAGGAAATCGTCGCGGTAAGGCCGGCAAGAATGATCAGCACCACCGCGAGCTTGGCGAGACCGCGATAGGATCGCGGCGGCCGCGGCTCATCGTAATGATCCTCGGCCTCGCGTGCCGGATGGGGCCGGCCAAAGTGCGGCGGCGGCGTTCTATCCTCGTCTTCGAAGCCGGCGTCGGGATCGAGCGCGCGGAACTGTGCTTCGTCATCGAGCGCGTCCGGTGCTTCGTCATCGAAGCGCGCCTCCAGCCGGTCGTGCGGCGCCGGCAGATCATCGTCGTCGGCGAACGGACGCGGCGCGGCTGCGCCATAGGAATCGCGGGTGTCGCGCGCCGATTGTGCGGACTTGGCTGACGCGGCGCCGAGATCGTCGACCCCGCTGACGACGTCGCGAAAACCTCTAAGCCCTTCGCGCGATACCGGCGAGGTCCGCGCGTTCAACAGCCGGCTGCGGGCGCTCGCTGGTCCCCCTGGCGCCAGCGCGTCGTCGGCGGCGATGTCGCTTTGCATCCGTGGCGGCGGCGGCTCGGCGCGTTGCGGCGCCGGGCGTGCGAGGTCGGCTCGCGGCGCGAGGGGCGGAATGCCGAACGGCGGATCCGGCCGCTCGCGACGCGGCGGAACCGGAGCGGCGGGTGGGACCGGCGTCCTCGCGCTCGCCGGCGCCGGACGCGGTGGCGCAGCCTGGCGCTCGCTGCGCGCTTTGCGCACGCTCTCGGCCTCGACTTTGCGGATGGCGTCTTCGAGCGCCAGGCGTTCGCCGGGTGATGTCGGCTTCCGACAGCGACGGCTCGATCGATCGCAACTGCGAGACCAATGCGGCGCGCGCTCGCTCGTACAGCGCCCGGCGAGCTTCGCCGGTACTGTTGTCGAGCCCCTCTACGGCGCGGGCGATAAGCGGATGATAGTCGGCCATCTGTTGAGTTTACGCTCGGCTCTCTAAAGTTTCACCTTAAGCTTCAAACGGGTTTTGCATCAGGATGGTGTCCTCGCGTTCCGGGCTGGTTGATAGCACTGCAACCGAACAGCCAATCAATTCCTCAATCCGTCGCACATATTTGATGGCCTGGGCCGGCAGATCGGCCCACGAGCGGGCGAACGCGGTTTTGTCGCGCCAGCCGGCAACCGTTTCGTAGATCGGCTCGACTTGCGCCTGGGCGTGTTCGCTCGCCGGCAAATAGTCGATCTCGCGGCCGTCCAGCCGATAACCGACGCAGACTTTGATCTCGTCGAAGCCATCAAGAATGTCGAGCTTGGTCAGAGCCAGGCCATTGATCCCGCTGGTGCGTACGGTCTGGCGCACCAGCACGGCGTCGAACCAGCCGCAGCGCCGCGGCCTGCCGGTCACGACCCCGAATTCCTTGCCGCGCTCGCCAAGCATCCGGCCAATTTCGTTCCTTTGTTCGGTGGGAAACGGTCCCTCGCCGACACGCGTCGTATAGGCCTTGCAGATCCCGAGCACATATCCGATCGCGCCGGGCCCGAGGCCCGATCCGGTCGCCGCCTGTGACGCCACCGTATTCGAGCTTGTCACAAATGGATAGGTGCCATGGTCGACGTCGAGCAGCGCGCCCTGGGCGCCCTCGAACAGAATGCGCTTGCCCTCGCGGCGTTTCTGATCGAGCAGCAGCCAGACCGTATCCATAAAGGGCAGCACCTGCGGCGCCACGCGCAAAAGTTCCGTGCGCACATCCTCGCCGTCGACCGCTGCGAGGCCGAGGCCCTTGCGCAGCGCGTTGTGGTGGGTCAGCAGGCGCTCGATCTTGCGATCGAGCGTCGCGCCGTCGGCGAGATCCATCAGGCGAATGGCGCGGCGGCCGACCTTGTCTTCGTAGGCCGGGCCGATGCCGCGGCGCGTGGTGCCGATGCGCAGCGCCGCGCTCGCGGATTCGCGGATGCCGTCAAGCTCGCGGTGCAGCGGCAGGATCAAAGCGGTATTTTCGGCGATGCGCAGATTATCAGGCGTGACGGTGATGCCCTGTTCCTTGAGCTTGGCGATCTCGTCCAGCAGCGCCTGCGGGTCGAGCACCACGCCGTTGCCGATAATGGAAAGCTTGCCCGGCCGCACCACGCCGGACGGCAACAGCGACAGCTTGTAGGTGGTGCCGTTGATGACGAGCGTATGACCGGCATTGTGGCCGCCCTGGAAGCGCACGACGATGTCGGCCTGCTCGGAGAGCCAATCGACGATCTTGCCTTTGCCCTCGTCCCCCCACTGGGAGCCGACCACGACAACGTTCGCCATGAAGAACTGTCCCCCGGCAGGGCCGATGAATAGGCAAATGACTGCTCAGATGAATCGGATGCCGGCCGCAGCCGACCGCCCCGGATAATGGATGCCGGTGCCGGACGCAAGGAAAACGGCCCCTCGGCAGGCCCGGCGATTGCAGCCAATTTATTGATTGCACAACATATTTGCCGTTAGGCTTCGCCCGAAATATGTGTGATTTGCCGCACTTTGCGGGGGCGGCGAGGCGGCTCTGGCGCCGCGGTCCCAATTCCGAAGTCCGCAGGCGGATTGTCGCAGTCCGCGGTTGCACCGCGCCGCCTGCACCTGGCCGGGCTCGCAGCCGCTGAACTGCACGCCATGCGGCGCGCTATGCAGGCCTGGCACTGGTCCCCCGGCGCGCCGCGCGGTAGCTGACAGGCGCATTCTTTGCCGACGGGAGCCCGCATGCCGGGGGCGCACGCACAAAGTTCTGCGCGGGCTTCAACGCGCGCCGGTGGCTGGCTGTCCGATCAGGCCTATCTCCTGCTGTCGCTGACGTCGCTGTTCTGGGCCTGCAATACCGTGCTCGGCCGCTTCATCGCCGGGCACGTGCCGCCGGTGACGCTCGCTTTCATCCGCTGGAGCGGCGCGTTTTTCATTCTGCTGCCGTTCGCGCTTCGCCATCTCGTTCGCGATTGGCCGATCATCCGCAAAAACTTCGGCACATTGACGCTGATCGCGTTCACCGGATTCTCCGTCTACAACACGATGGCCTATTACGGCCTGCAATACACCACGGCGATCAACGGGCTGTTGCTGCAATCGGTCGCGCCGCTGTTTGTCGCGATGTGGACCTTTGTGCTGTTCGGCGAACGGCTGACGTGGCGCCAGGCCGCCGGCATCTGCGTTTCGCTCACCGGCGTCGTCGTGATCATCTGTCACGGCAGTCTCGCTGTGCTGATCGGCATCGGCTTCAATCGCGGCGACGTCTGCTTCGTGGTCGCGCTCGTCGTCTACGGTTTCTATGCGGCCTATCTGCGCAAACGGCCGGCCATGCACCCGCTGTCGTTTCTCGCTGTCGGCATGGGCTGGGGCGCCGCGATGATGATTCCCGGCGTGATTTGGGAAATCGCCAGCGGCCGGACCATGATCTTCGATGCCGAAAGCGTGGCGAGCTTCGCCTTCATCTGCATTTTCCCGTCGCTGTTGGGCTATCTGTGCCTCAACCGCGGCATCGAACTGATCGGCGCCAATCGCGCGGCGCCGTTCATTCATCTGGTGCCGGTGTTCGGTTCGGTGCTGGCGATCGCGCTGTTGGGCGAACAGTTCCGGCTCTTTCACGCCGTCGGCTATGCGCTGGTGTTCGCCGGGATCACGGTCGCGACCCGGCGTAACGGTGTTAAAACACCAGCGGCTTGACCTGCTGCACGTTGGTGATCTGCTGCACCTTGGCGAGCACGTCGGAGGGAACTGCGCCGTCGATTTCCACGAGCGCGATGGCGTTGCCGCCCTCGGCCTCGCGGCCGAGATGGAAGGTCGCGATGTTGATGCCGGCTTCGGCAAGCAGCGTCGCAAAGCGGCCGACGAAACCCGGTTTGTCCTGGTTGGTCACATAAAGCATCGAGGGCGCGAACTCGGCATCGATGCGGATGCCCTTGATCTTGACGATGCGCGGCCGGCCGTCGGCATAGACGGTGCCCGAGACCGAACGGGTCTGGCGGTCGGTCATGACAGTGACGGTGATCAGGCTGTCGTAGTCGGCCTCGGCGTCGCGCCGGGTCTCTTCGACGGCGATGCCGCGCTCCTTGGCGACGATCGGCGCCGAGACGACGTTGACGTCCTGCAACATCGGGCGGAGCAACCCGGCGACCGCCGCCGAGGTCAGCGCCTTGGTGTTCATTGCCGCCACTTCGCCTTCGTAGGTGATCTGCACCTGCTTGATGCCGGTCTCGGTGAGCTGGCCGGCGAACGAGCCGAGCTTCTCCGCAAGCGCGATGAAGGGCTTTAGCTTCGGCGCTTCCTCGGCGCTGATCGAGGGGAAGTTGACGGCATTGGTGATGGCGCCGCGCAGCAGGTAATCCGACATCTGCTCGGCGACCTGGAGCGCGACATTCTCCTGCGCCTCCATGGTCGAGGCGCCGAGATGCGGCGTGCAGATGACGTTCGGCAGGGCAAAAAACGGGCTCTGCGTCGCCGGCTCCTCGCGGAAGACGTCGATCGCGGCGCCGGCGACATGGCCGGATTTGAGCGCCTCGACCAGCGCGGCCTCATCGATCAGTTCGCCGCGGGCGCAATTGATCAGCCGCACGCCTTTTTTGGTCGAGGCGAGCGTCTCGGCGTTGATGATGTTGCGGGTCTTGTCGGTCAGCGGCGTGTGCAGCGTGATGAAGTCGGCGCGGCGCCACAGCTCGTCGAGCTCGACCTTTTCGACGCCGAGCTTGAGCGCGCGCTCGGCGGACAGAAACGGATCGTAGGCGATCACTTTCATCTTCAGTCCGATGGCGCGGTCGGCGACGATCGAGCCGATATTGCCGCAACCGATCACGCCGAGCGTTTTCGAGAAGATCTCGACGCCGAGAAATTTGTTCTTCTCCCATTTGCCGCCCCGCGTCGACACATCGGCCTCGGGTATTTGCCGCGCCAGCGACAGCATGAGCGTGATGGCGTGCTCCGCCGTGGTGATCGAATTGCCGAACGGCGTGTTCATCACGATGATGCCGCGCCCGGTCGCGGCTGGAATATCGACATTGTCGACGCCGATGCCGGCGCGGCCGATCACTTTGAGGCCGTTGGCCTGCTCCAGAAGCTTGGCGGTGACCTTGGTCGCCGAGCGGATGGCGAGCCCGTCAAAGCCGGCAATCGCCGCGGCAAGCTTGTCCTTGTCCTTGCCGAGATTGGGCTGGAAATCGACCTCGACACCGCGGTCCTTGAAGATCTGGACCGCAGCGGGTGACAGCGCGTCGGAGATGAGAACTTTCGGGGGCATGGATCGTTCCTGTTTGTTGAGCCGTCACCCTGAGGTGCGAGCGGAGCGAGCCTCGAAGGGCGAACGGCCTGGGCGCTTCGGCCGCATCCTTCGAGGGCCGCTTCGCGGCCACCTCAGGATGACGGTTCTGGCTTTGCGGGTCACGCCGCTTTCGCGAGTGCGTCCTTGGCACTGGCGTAGGCCCAATCGAGCCACGCGGTGAGCGCTTCGACGTCGCTGCGCTCGACGGTCGAGCCGCACCAGATGCGAAGTCCGGGCGGCGCATCGCGATAGGCGTCGATGTCGTAGGCAACACCTTCCTTCTCCAGCGCCGCGGCGATGGATTTGACGAAGGCCGCCTGCGCTTCCGGCGCAAGCCGGGTCACCGCCGGATCGACCACTTTGAGGCAGACCGAGGTGTTGGAGCGCAACGCCGGATCGCCGGCGAGAAAATCGATCCACGCGGTGCGCGCGACCCAGTCGGCGATCGCCTTGGCGTTGCCGTCGGCGCGCGCGTGGAGGCCACGCAGCCCGCCGACCGATTTCGCCCATTCCAGTGCGTCGAGATAGTCCTCCACGCACAGCATCGACGGCGTGTTGATGGTCTCGCCCTGGAAGATGCCTTCGTTGAGCTTGCCGCCCTTGGTCATGCGGAAGATCTTCGGCATCGGCCACGGCGGCGTATAGCTTTCGAGCCGGGCGACGGCGCGCGGCGACAGAATGAGCATGCCGTGCGCGGCTTCGCCGCCCAGCGCCTTCTGCCAGGAGAAGGTCACGACATCGAGTTTCGGCCAGTCGAGCGCCTGCGCGAACGCGGCCGAGGTGGCATCGCAGATCGCAAGGCCGGTGCGGTCGGCGGCGATCCAGTCTGCATCGCGCAGCCGCACGCCGGAGGTGGTGCCGTTCCAGGTGAAGACGATATCGCTCGCCGGATCGATCGCGGTGAGATCGGGCAGTTCGCCATAGGCGGCGCGGCGCAGGCTGACGTCCTTGAGTTTGAGTTCCTTGGCGACGTCGCCGATCCAGCCTTCGCCGAAGGATTCCCAGGCCAGCATGGTCACCGGATGTGGACCGAGCAGCGACCAGAACGCCATTTCCACGGCGCCGGTATCGGAAGCCGGCACGATGCCGATGCGGTAATCGGCCGGCACTTGCAGCACTTCGCGCGTCAGATCGATGGCGCGTTTGAGCTTGGCCTTGCCGGGCTTCGAGCGATGCGAGCGGCCGAGGAGGGCGTCGTTGAGGCTTTGCGGTGTCCAGCCCGGGCGCTTGGCACAGGGGCCTGACGAAAAATGCGGCACAGCAGGCCGCACGGAGGGCATAGCGTGCGTCATGATCTATCCTTCCAGATAGTCGCCCCTCGGTGGGGAGGGGTGTCCCGCCGCCGCAAATAAGGAATGACGGCCGCGCCGTCAAGCGGGTTGCTGGCGCTCCGATGTCCGCGAGGTTTGCGGCGAAGCCGCGTTAGAACTTCAGGCCAGCGCCGACGCGCGCGGTGTTGATCGTGGCGACAATGCCGGCGAAGCGCGAGAAATGGATGTATTCGTATTCGGCGCGCAGGAAAATATTCGAGGTGACGGCGTAGTCAAAGCCGCCGCCTGCGGAAAACCCGTAAATCAAGGAAGCGTTTTGCGACGTGCTGTTGCTGAAGGAGTAATCGACGCAGGTCGCAACCGTCGCCGGATCGCACGGCAAAATCGGGACTGCGCTGGTGGAGTTTTGCTGGCCATAGGCCAGCGAGGTGACGGCGTAATTGGCGCGTCCCAAGGCCAGGCCGAGAAAGCCGTAGGGCAGGATGTTGTCGAACACCCATCCGGCGCGCGCCCGCAGCGTTCCGTAATCGGTGATGGTTAGCGAGCCGCTGCCTTCGAGGTTGACGGAGTATTCGTTCGACCCGGCGGTGACTTCGCGCGAGATCGGCGAGGTCGAAGCCGTGACGCTGAATGGGGAATGCGTGTAATTCGCTTCAAGTCCGAGGACGACGTCCTGCCACTGCGTGTTGTAACCGATAAAGCCGCCGTAGCCCGACACGATGGTGTTCGATTTTCCAAGGATCGGCCACTCCGACGGCGTATCGTCGGTTTCAAGTTCCAGGTTGCGCAGGCTGTAGCTCAACAGCGGCTCGGTCGCGCCGGAGAAATCGGCGCTGCCGTCGCTCTCGCTGAATTGGCCGCCGAAATAGAAGCCGCTCCAGCGCGGCACGAGCGGCTGCCCGATGCTCTGCGGCCCGCGCAGGATGTCGAAATCGCCCGCGACCGCGGCTGGCGCGAATGCGAGCACGAACATCGCACAGATCAACCAACGCACGGCTCGCGCCCTCTCCATCCACCGGCGCGCCTGTAGCGGCCGATAGGCGCGATCATCCGGCATTAACCTTAATGGAGGGTTAGCTCGCGGCGCCGGCAGCGCCGGGCGGACGGCCTGATGCGGCTGCCGAACGGTCATGAACAAACAAAAACGGCGCGGTTGCCCGCGCCGTCTCGTTGATTCGATGTTGGTCCGATCAGCCGCGGGTCGACAGCGGATATTGCGGCTGCGGCGCGTAGACCGGCGCGGGCTGGGTATAGACCGGCGCGGGTTGCGTATAGACCGGGGGCGGCGGTGCATAGACCGGCGGCGGCGGCTGGTAGATCGGTGCCGGCTGCGGCGCCGGCTGCAGCATCAGCGGCGCCGGCTGCGCCGCGACCAAAGTCGGGCCGATATCGATCGGGAACCGCCAGCGCATGCCCAGCATGAAGTCGTTCGAGCTCAGGTTTTGCAGCTTGTAGGAATCGGCATTGCAGCCGCCGGCGCAGTCGATGGCGTCGGTGACCGAGCCGTAATTAAGGTAGCGATAGGCCAGTTCCACCGTGAAGTTCTTGGTCACGTTGTAGGCAAGGCCGGCATGGAGCGCCCAGGCGAAACTGACATTGGTGCTGTCGCGGCCGATGCCGGTGCCGGCGCCGCCGGCGAATGTCGCGATCGAGGTGTCGGTCAGGTCGGCAAACTTGTTCCAGGCGCCGCCGATGCCGACGCCGACGAACGGGGTGAGGCAGTTCCAGGTGCCGAGATCGACATAGGCGTTGGCGAGGAAGATCGCCGACTGCAGGAAGCCTTGGTACTGGTCGCCGAAGACTCCGCCAGCCTGGGTATAAGTGCCGAAGAAATTGACCGGGGCCTTGCTGCGATATTCGCCCGTCACATCGAAGCGCAGCCAGTTGTTGAATTCGTAGCCGATGCCGCCGAGGAAGAACGTGCTGTCGCCGATCGAGGTGTGGCTGATCGAGAAATCGCTGCTGTTGAGCGAATTCTGCAGAAACTCGACGTTGGTCTCGGTCTCGATGCCGATCCCGATATCGCCGCGCAGATACCATGCTCCTTCCGGCTGCTGCATGATCATCAGCGGCGGCTGATAGGCGTATTGCGGTTGCGGAGGCGGCATTTGCGGCATGTCGGCCGCATAGGCCGCGGTGCTGATCACGATCGCCGATGCGGCGGTGCAAAGGAGCCTGACGCTAACCATCGCTTTGACCTTTCCTCGACGTGGCCGCGCCTTCGCGGGCGGCGCACCGTCGTTGAGTGGGCAAAGTTAGGCAGCAAATCCTTAAATGGCCCTTAACCTTAACTCTTAACCATGGTCAGAAAGCTGACATAATTCCCGGCCGCATTGTGGCGGAGCGCCGGCGCAAATCATTAACGCGCGCGCAGAATGCGCGCCGCGGCGCGGTTAAGATTTTGTTGATGTTTGTGACGCGATTGCGGAGGCGCAATCGCAAACCGGCAAACAAAAAACCCGGCAGATCAAAAGCCGGCTGACGAAAAGCGAACTCAGTCCTTGCCGTCCTCGTCGAGCTCGCCGATGTGATGCTGCGCGTAGAGCTCGAGCCCGAGCTTGGCGACGAGATCGAGCTGGGTTTCGAGGAAGTCGATGTGCTCCTCCTCGTCGTGCATCAGCTTTTCGAACAGATCGCGCGACACGTAATCGCGCACCGCGTGGCAATGGGTGGCGGCTTCCTCGTAAAGCGTGCGCGCCGAGATTTCGGCGGCGAGATCGCAGTCGAGCACTTCCTTGACGGTCTGCCCGATATGCAGCGGATCGAGCACCTGCATGTTGGGAAAGCCGTCGAGGAAGATGATGCGGTCGACCAGCTTGTCGGCGTGCTGCATCTCCTCGATCAATTCCTTGCGCCATTGCTTGGCGAGCGCCTTGTAGCCCCAGTTGCCGAGCAGCCGGTAGTGCAGCCAGTACTGATTGATCGCGGTCAGTTCGTGCCGGAGCGCCTTGTTGAGAAAATCGAGGACACCGGGTTCGCCTCTCATGATCGTGCTCCTGCGGCTGTCATGTATTGCGCGCCGGCAAGCGGCGCGGATGACGGTTCTGGATGCGCATTATAGCCGCTGCGGTCCGCGCCGAAACCCGGCGTCGCGCGTCCGCGGCCGATCAGTGTGTGGATAGATCAGAAATCGTCCGGCGTGTCGCGGCAGCAGGCGCCGCCAACCCCGGCCAACTCGCCGCCTGACAGCGCCTCGTTCATGATGCGCCGGATGGTGCGCGCGCAGCGCCCGCATTGGGCGCTGCAGCCGAGGCAATGATAGACCTGACCGGTGGTGCGCGGCGCGGTTTCGCCCGCGGAAAGCGTCGCACGCACATCCTGGTCGGTGAACACGTTGCAGGAACAGACGATCATTGCAGAAGGGCCCGGCGGGAATTGGTACGATCTGAAACCATTTCCTAGTGGAGCGAGTATAAGTTTGCAAACGAAATCAACAGTTTATAGGGATTCTAAACTTTGCCGGCGTGGCAAGGATTTCCTTAAACCGGCAAAGCCCGAATTCCTCAATGGCCAAAATCGCTTGCCGGCCGCCCCGCCGCATTGATCGAAATCGACCGGATTTATGAATGGCCTGCCGCGGCGGCGGCATGTGGATAAGTCCGCTTTAGGCCGCCTCCGGCTCCTCCTCCTCGGCATCGCGGTCGCGGCGGCGAAAGCGTGAGCGCAACCGGCAGAGCCGCGCCGGCACCCTGCAGAGGTCGTCGAAGATGCCGGCAAAACGCTGGCCGCGGCCGAGCGCGCGGTCGAGCGCCGCCATGGTGCGGGCAAGCCCCGGATCGTCGTCGCGGCTCCAGGTGCGCAGCACCGTGGCAAACAGCACGGCGAGCCCCTGCGCGCGGACCATGCCGCGCGGCCCGGCGGCGGCGACGCCGGCTGCGGTCAGCATCCATTGCTGCGAGCGCACCGCGAGCCGGTTGAGCGCCAGTGCCAGCGGCGGATTGCGGCGCGCCGAGCGCAGCAGCGAGCGCACCGCGTCGCGATGCGCCGCCATCACTTCGAGCCGCCGCATCAGGACGTCGAACAGCCGCTCGCGCGGCGGCTCGTCTGCCATGTCGGAAAAGTCTGCGGCCAGCACGGCGCGGTCGACCGATTTCAGATAGGCCGCGACGATGCCGAGCGTGGAAGAAAATTCGCCGCGCAATTGCGCAAGCGACACGCCGGCGGCTTCGGCAATGGCGGCGAAGCCGATCTGCTCGATCCCCTGCTCGGCAAGGAGACCGAGGAACGCGGCAATGATCTTGTCGCGATCGTTCGCCGGCGCTTCCGTGCCGGCGGACGAGGGGGCCGACAGGCGGGGGGCTTTGCGGGGCGGATTGCGGGCGGGTTTACGGGCCATCGCGGAACTCCTGAACACCGATTGCGGGCGGCGCCTCGGCCGCCGGAACATCTTTAGTCAATGTAGGCCCGTGCTTGGGTCGTTCCAAGGCAGGGCTCATCGCCATGCGAACTCCCTCGCCCCGCGCGCGGGGAGAGGTGAAGGCGCAAAATCAGCCGGCGAGCTGGCGCGAGCGTGCGGTGGCGGCGGCGACGGCCGTCTTCAGCAACGCCGCCATGCCGTCCTTACCCATCAGCACCGCGAGCGCGGCGGCCGTGGTGCCGCCCGGCGAGGTGACGTTTTCGCGCAAGCTCGCGGCGTCGAGCGGCGAGCGATGCAATAGTTCGCCCGCGCCGGCGACAGTCTCGCGCGCGAGCTTGTCCGCCAGCGGCTTCGGCAGGCCGGCGGCAACGCCGGCCGCGGCCAGCGCCTCGGCGAGGAGAAACACATAGGCCGGCCCCGAGCCCGACACCGCGGTGACCGCATCCATCAGCGCCTCGTCGTCGGTCCATTCGACGGCGCCGGCGGCGGCGAGCAGCCGGTCGGCGAGCCCGCGCTGCGTCGCGCCGGCATTGCGCGCCACCGCGACCGTAATGCCGCGCCCGATCGCGGCCGGCGTATTCGGCATGGCGCGCACCAGCGCGCAGGGCCGCGCCAGCATCCCGGCAAGCGAATTGAGCGTCTTGCCGGCCATGATCGAGAGCACCAGCGTCGACGGCGCGACGAGCGGCGCGACCGCGGGCAGCGCCGCCGCGGCGATCTGCGGCTTGAGCGCGATGACGAGGGCCGTCACCGCGCCGAGCGCGCCGTGATCCGGATTGAGGCGAAGCCCGCGCACGGCGAGCGCCGCAACGTCCGGCGACGGCTGCGGTTCGAGCACCGCGACGCGCCGCGCTTCGAGCCCCAGCCGCAGCCAGCCTTCGAGCAAAGCGCCGCCCATTTTGCCGGCGCCGAGGAGAACGAGCAGGCCGGAAAAATCCTTCAAGTCAGGATTTTGCCCGCTTGCCGTCACGCCTCCCCCGAAGTCTCGAACATCGCGGAGTCCATCGCCTCGCGCGCCGATTTGCCGGCCCAGATGACGAACTGGAACGCCGGAAAATAACGCTCGCAGGCATCGAGCGCGGAGCCGAGCACGGCCTCGCATTGCCGCCCCGATGCGGTGCCGCCGCCGGCCAGCACCAGCGCGTGGCGGAACATCACCACGCCGTTTTGCGTCCACACATCGAAATGCCCGATCCACAATTGCTCGTTGATCAGCGCGATGAGCTGCGCCACGTCGGCCAGCCGCGTGTCCGGCACCTTCATGTCGAAGGCGCAGGCCAGATGCAGCGCCTCGATGTCGTGCATCCAGGTGAACGACACCTGGTAATTGGTCCAGCGCCCGGTGACGACGATGCCGATTTCGTCCTCGCCGGCGCGCTCGAACGGCCAGTTATTGCCGGCCGCCATATGCTCCACCACTTCGAGCGGATTGTCGTTGCGGTGATCGCGTGCCGTCGTCTCGATTAGGGCCATAGGCCTCCCCCACAGTGCCGCATGGAAGTGGAACTGCGCACGCCCACAGCACCCATCTGAATACCGGCTGCAATTTGACGCAGGGACGGCAATTACACGCCAATTGACGGAAACCGCAAATCAGCCGCGCTGCCGACTATAATCGGCCCAATTCGCTCCGCCAAAAGTTGTACAAACGCCTCTGCCGCCGCCGCTCGCCGCAAGTCATGAAGTGATTTGCCCGCGCCGCACAATGATGGAAATGAGTCCGTCCACAGCGGTGACTGCGACAGGTTGACTCAGGGGGCGCCGGGTTCATCCGCTCCCGCGAAAGCGGGGGAGGGGGACCATCCCTAGCGCGCCACGCGAAGGATGGTGGAGGGGGCGCGGGCCGCGACGATCCTTCTGAAACGAAAGTGAAGCGGCGAGTCACACGCCCCTTCCACCGCGCAAGAGCGCGGTCCCCCTCCCCCACTTGCGTGGGGGAGGAGTGTAAAGACGCATCGCGAGAATGGATGAAGTGTGCCGTCATCCTGAGGCGGCCGCGAAGCGGCCCTCGAAGGATGTAGCTGAAGCGCCGGGGCCGTCGCCCTTCGAGGCTTCGCAAGCTTCGCTTGTTCGCACCTCAGGATGACGGATGACGAACCTGCCGCCGGCGCAGGGGATCATCGGCGCGTCAACCGCGCCATGCGCGCGCGGCGCGCGTGCAACTTGGCGCTCGCCGCGACGGCCGGCGGCATGGGCATCGCTTCGGCCTGCAACGCGGCATCGAGGCTTTGTTGCATGGCCGGCACCTGTCGCGGCTGCACGCGCGCCATGCCGGAATCGGCCACCCCGATCCACACCGTGACGATGACGGCGAGCGTGCTTATGACCCAGAGGAAATAGGCCAGCAGGATCGTCATCGTCAGCCCGCCTGCGCCGCCGGCGTCGGCGCGGCGCCGCCGGACTGCAGGCTCTGCGCCGCCGCCGCATTGCGCGGCATTTTCGCGCCGCCGCCCGGATGCGACAGCGCGGTGGCGAACCAGACGAAACCGAGCAGCAGGCAGCCGCCGATCAGCGCCGCCGCGGGCTCGCCGGCCGGCATCATCAGCTCGCGCCTTATCTGGTCGGGATCGTATCGGGAAAAATCGTCGGACCAAGGCATCGCCGTAACAAACCGGCGCTGCGGCCGCGGGTTCCGCCGCGGCGCCGCCTTATTGCCGCACTGCGGGCGCGGGATGCCCGTAGGCGAAGCGATACCCATCATGCAGCGTCGAGGATGAAGCGATGGGTATCGCAAGGGCTCAACCCCTCCGACGCGCTTTCATGAGGTGCGCAATTCGGTCCCGGCCGAAGCACGGAACCCCGGCGCGGCGGCATCTGTTCACCTGCCGGAGGAGTTGCTCATGCCCGAACCGCGGCGGCCCTACGACGAGGCCTTCCTCGCCGACTGCGCGCGCATTCACCGGCAGTGGCACGAGCGCGCCAAGGCGCGCGACAGCGAAGGCCTGTTGGCGCTCTATGCCGAAGACGCGGTGCTGGAAACGCCGCTGGTGCAGGCGATCTTCGATGGCCGCGAGACTGGCGTGCTGCGCGGCCACGCCGAGATCCGGCCGTTCTTCGAGGAAGGCGCGCGGCGGCGGCCCAATGCGCTGGTGCGCTGGCACCGCACCGGCAAATGGCTCACCGACGGCGAGCGCCTGTTGGTCTGGGAATATCCGCGCGCGGCGCCCGACGGCGATCAGGTCGATCTCGTCGAAGTGATGGAGATCGCCGGCGGGCTGATCGTGCACCACCGCATCTATTGGGGCTGGTTCGGCACGGGGTTGCTGACGCGCGCCGCGGCGGAGAAGGCGAGACGATAACGCCCGTCGCCGCTATGATGGTTTCACGGAGCCCGTCGTGGGACGGCGCCTCACGCCGACCTGATGGCTCAACCCATTCCACGCGCCGACTCTTATGATTAGGTATTTGAGCGACGAGATGAGACCAAAGCAGGATGAAATTTTTGCACCGTCAAAGAGCACGTTTCATTGTGCTGGAAGGCATCGACGGCTCTGGCAAAACGGCTCTGAGCGCCCAGATCGCCAACGCGCTGACAAGCCGTGGACTGAAGGTCGTTCAGACGCATCAACCAACAAAACTGCCATCAGGCCAATCGGCACGTCGAATAGCACGCAGCGACCGGTCATCGGAGCGTCTATCAAACGCGCTTCTGCGAGACCGTCGTGCGCACTATTATTTGACTTTGCTACCTGCGTTTAGATCTGCGGACGTAATCATTTGTGATCGATATTTCTATTCCACCGTCTACCAATCCAAAAACGTGCGGGATCTAAAAAGGCGAGTGGCGTTCTACCGCCGGGCTTTACCTATTCCCGACATTACATTTCTTCTCTTGCCATCTGTCATGATAGCTCGGCAACGAATTACCTCGTCCGGTCGGAAGATCGATGTTTTTGAAGGACGGCTTTCCGCCTATCGCGCTCTCTACTCCAATCTTCGAGGCTATCCGGAGGTAGTGGCCTGCACCCGGTTCCGAAGACACCGAGTTAGGTGTTTTAATGGAACCGGAGGTGGGTCATGGAGAGGCGGAAGTTTACACGAGAGTTCAAGCTTGAAGCGGTGCGGCTGATCAAAGAGCGGGGCGTATCGTATGCCCAGGCCTCGCACGATCTCAGTGTGCATCAGTCACAGTTGCGCGAGTTGGGTGAAGGCGCTTGCGGACGATCCGCAGCATGCGTTCCCCGGCCAAGGTCAGATGAAGCCCGAGCAGCTGGAGATCGCGCAGCTCAAGCGCGAGGTGATCAGGCTGAAGGCGGAACGAGACATCCTAAAAAAAGCCGCGGCCTACTTCGCGAAGGAATCGACGTGAAGTTCGGATTCATTGCGAAGCACCGGGGGATCTGGCCGGCGGAGTGGTTGTGCGAGGCGCTCGGTGTCTCGCGAGGTGGGTTCTATGCCTGGCTGAGGCGACCGCGCAGTCGGCGCAGCCGGAGCGATGAAGAGCTCGGCGCGAAGGTTCGCTCAAGCTTCCTCGCCAGCGACCGAACCTACGGCGCCAGGCGGGTGTGGCACGACATGCTGGCGGAGGGCGTGTCGTGTGGACTGCATCGGATCGAGCGATTGATGCGATTACAGGCTCTCAAAGCCCGTCCGCGACGGCGTCGACTGCCGCCCGATCTGGGTGAGCGGCAGGTCGCCGCCGTCGCTGCCAACGTGCTCAACCGCAGCTTCGAGGCGCCTGCTCCCAACCGTAAATGGATTGCCGACTTCACGTATGTGTGGACGGCAGAGGGCTGGCTCTATGTGGCTGCCGTCATCGATCTGTTCTCGCGGCGCGCGGTTGGCTGGTCGATGAGTGCCGCGATGACGGCGCAACTCGTGACCGACGCCCTGGTGATGGCGATCTGGCGGCGGGGCAAGCCCGACGCGCTGCTGCATCACTCCGATCGCGGCAGCCAATACACCAGCGAGCAGTTCCAGAAGCTGATGTCAGATCACGGTGTCGTCTGCTCGATGAGCCGCTCAGGCAACGTCTGGGACAATGCGGCGATGGAGAGCTTCTTCTCCTCGCTGAAGACCGAGCGCACAGCGCGCAAAACGTATCGGACGCGCGACGAAGCCAAGGCCGATGTGTTCGACTACATTGAATGCTTCTATAATCCGAAACGCCGGCACTCGACGATCGGATATCTAAGTCCCGTGGAGTTCGAAATGCAGGCGGGATTCGCTTAGGCGGGTGTCAACCGAACCGGGTGCAGGCCAGATGGCCTCCAAGCATAACCTTTATCTGTGGGTCGAGTAGTTTGAGAATCTCTAATGTGTTCACATAGGTCGGGGCGAGCAAATTGAAACCAACCCAATTTGGGCTTCTTCTGTTAATTTCTTTGGCGATCTGGGTGAAACCGAGGCCGAGTGTTTCACCGTCTAAGAGTCTGTCCGGAGACTTTAGGCCGGATTGCAGAGTTTTCGGAGCATGAGGCGGATTGATGCGAGGCGCAAGAATGCGAGCGCCTTGCGGTTGAGGTTTTCCCAATCTTTGGCAAGTCTTCGGCAGCGATTGAGCCAAGCGATGGTGCGTTCGACAATCCAGCGTTTATGTAAGACCACAAATCCGCCGACCCGCTCGGAACGTTTGACGATTTCAACGTCGAGATTCGGGAGAACTTTTGCAAGCGCTTTCGCAAATTGCGGTCCTTGATATCCCCCGTCGGCGAAGAGCGTCTTCAAAAAGGGGAACATCCCAAACAGGGTCGCCATGACGAGAATACCGCCATCGCGATCTTGAATGTCGGCCGGATGAACGATGGCGTGGAGCAGGAGGCCTAATGTATCGACGAGAATGTGCCGCTTCTTGCCCTTGATCTTCTTTCCTGCATCGTAACCGTGCGGATCAATGCGGGCCCCCCTTTTTCGGCGCTTTTCACGCTCTGGCTGTCGATGATCGCGACGGTCGGACTGGCGTCCCGTTGATCTTGTTCGCGACACTGCTCATAAAGCGCGTGGTGGATCCGCTCCAGTGTACCGTCATAGGTCCACAGATCGAAATAGTCGTAGACCGAGCTTTTCGGCGGCAGGTCTTTCGGGATCGCGCGCCACTGACAGCCGGTGGAGAGAATATACATGAGGCCGTTTACGACCTCACGCATGATCACCGTGCGCTTGCCGCCGCCGGGCTTGCCAGGCGGGATCAAAGGTTCGACCAACTTCCATTCGTCGTCGGTCAGATCGCTCGGATATCGCAACTTGCTGCGGTCGTAACGTGAGCGGTTCTTGCTCGTCCACATCGGTGACCCCTCCTCGAATCAGGCCACCACCCTTGAATCACAAATGATTCATAGGATTCAACAACTCTCCGGACAGACACTAAGACGCCGACGTTTAAGCCCGTATCCGCGGCGACCGTTGCTATGTAGCCGAGGCCCAATACGGGCAAGGTGAAATCATTGTAGCGAGGTTTCTTCTCGTAATTCCGCAGTGGGGTGTTCACAAAGACAGCGTCAGCGGTGCGGGACCTATCAAGACCGCGCACGGGCGAGGACGAAAAGGTGATAGAATCAACAATAGGCGCAGGCACCGTTGCCTCCGTCGAAGCCCTTCCCACCAAATTCCCCAAATCGCTAAATGATATTACAAAATTGTATGGCAGGACTGGAATAGAGCCAAACTGTTCAATCTGAGAAAAGGGAATCCAGTAGAGCGAGCTCTGCATTTAAAATTCGACCGGCATCGTTTGGAATAACTTGCTCATCAAATTGTCGCTTCCGGACGAGGTCGACGATAACAAATTTGCAGTCAGCGTAATTAGCCTTCTTTAATCCAGATTGAAGCATGTATATTCCAACCCCAGCGCCTCTTCGCGAGAGCTTGATATCTTTGATCGTCCAGAAGCTATATATTCTCCGCTGCCGATCGACTTCCATTGCGGCGTCTGGTGCGAGTTTGACGCGTGCCTTCTTTTGCGGGGAAAGCAAATATCCGCGTGGAGGAGGGAATTGTGTGCCGTTTAATGAGCGGATGAAGGCGACAGCTGCATCAAAACGAGTGGAATTATCTTCACGCTCGTTCGACTTCTTTAATCTGAGGATGTTGCCGAACACATCAGAATAAGCCGCGCCCTTTTCAAACATCGCCTGACAGGCGCGGCGAAAGCTCTGGTAATAATCGTATCCATTCTCCGTTTGTCTGCTGTAAACGTCGTATTTCCGCAACTTCTCCAGCGTGCTGGCGCTGAGGAGTTGTAGGAGAAAGGACTGAAAGCCCACCGTAGGCATAATTGCTCCTTCTTGTTCATGATATGTTCATGCGCGCTATAAGTCAAACCAGAAGGAGCTGCTAATCACCCGTTGTGGGTACCTCTTAATCCGCCCCAGGCCGCCATGGCGGCGTCGATGAGGGCGGCTGGGGCGAGGTGTCATCGCAACATCGTTACATGCACAGTGACGATGCTCTTGACGAATGTCCCCACTTCAGTTACAAACTGCGAATCTCGCTCACTGAGGGACGCCTTCCGGAGGTAGGCCTGAGGGTGGAGCGGGTGCGGTACCCGCGGGCGGATTTACACCCGCTCCCGGGCGGCTCCGGGCATCATTCACGCCGGTACTACGGCCGGCGCGGGAGGTGCAGTCCCTGGACTGGGATAGGCGAAAGCGGGTAACGCCCGCGGGACCCACGTCCCAGGAAGCATGGCCTGGAGCTGAGTCAGCAGGTCTTCGGGCCGCTGGCGAGAACCGCGGTGGAGCGCCGGAAGGCGTGCGCGCGGCGATCCGCGCGCTGCCGCGCCCGAAGCACGTGACGATGGCAACGTCGGCAAGTGTGGCGCGGCTCCAGGACAATGCGCCTTTCGGCGCTTCGCCTCCCTTTTCGGGAGGGCTTTGGAAGGGCTTTCTTACAGCGTGCCGGAAAACTCGGATGCAAAGTCGCATCGCGAGAACGAGATCGCTTGTCCGCCCCCGCGATAGCGGGGGAGGGGGACGACGCGAAGCGTGGTGGAGGGGGCGCGGGTGGTGATGATTCTTCTGCGACGAAAACGGAGCGACGAGTAGACGCCCCTTCCACCGCGCAAGAGCGCGGTCCCCCTCCCCCATTTGCATGGGGGAGGAAGGATTACGTATCGCGAGAACGAGATCGCTTGTCCGCCCCCGCGATAGCGGGGGGAGGGGGACCACGCGAAGCGTGGTGGAGGGGGCGCGGGTGGTGACGATATTTTTGCGACGAAAGCGACGCGGCGAGTCAGACGCCCCTTCGACCGCGCAAGAGCGCGGTCCCCCTCCCCCGTTTTCACGGGGGAGGAAAGTGGCGTCAGTCGAACAGGCTCGACACCAATTCTTCGGCGGCGGTGCGGCTGATGGCTTCGCCGATCAAGGTGGCGATCGTCAGGACGCGGATGTTCTTGCAGTCGGTGACGGCCGCCGTCGGCTGGATCGAATCCGTGATGACGAGCTCCTTGAGCCGCGATTTGCCGACACGGGCGATGGCGCCGCCGGAGAGCACGCCGTGGGTGATATAGGCGTAGACTTCGGTGGCGCCCTTTTCGAGCAGCGCGTCGCCGGCGTTGATCAGGGTGCCGCCGGAATCAACGATGTCATCGACCAGGATGCAGATGCCGCCGTCGACTTCGCCGATGACGTTGACCACTTCGGATTCGCCGGGCTGCTCGCGGCGCTTGTCGATGATGGCGAGCGGCGCGTCGATGCGCTTGGCAAGCCCGCGCGCACGCACCACGCCGCCGACGTCTGGGGAGACCACGATCACCTTCTTGCCGTCGAAGCGCTGCCTGATGTCGCGCATGATCACCGGCGCGGCGAACAAATTGTCGGTCGGGATATCGAAGAAGCCCTGGATCTGGCCGGCGTGCAAATCGAGCGTCAGCACGCGGTCGGCGCCGGCGCGCGTGATCAGGTTGGCAACGAGCTTTGCCGAGATCGGCGTGCGGGGGCCGACTTTGCGGTCCTGCCGGGCGTAGCCGAAATAGGGGATGACGGCGGTGATGCGGCGCGCCGAGGCGCGGCGCAGCGCGTCCATGATGATCAGCAATTCCATCAAATGGTCGTTGGCGGGATACGACGTCGACTGGATGACGAATACGTCGGCGCCGCGGACGTTTTCCTGGATTTCGACGAACACTTCCATGTCGGCGAAGCGCCGCACCACGGCCTTGGTCATCGGCGTGCCGAGATAGCCGCCGATGGCTTCGGCCAGCGCAGGGTTGGAATTGCCGGCGACGAGCTTGATCGCGCCGTTATTGCCCACCATGTCGATCTCCCGCGCGCCCGGCAGAGACTTTCGCCCGACCTGATACAGACCGCGTGCCGGGCTGGCAATATAAATCAAGGCCTTGTCCCCGCAGGTTTTTTGGCCGCGAGCAACAGGGTTAAAGGCGCGCCAAGAACCGCCGGCGACTTGGCGGGACAAAAGCCGGAAATCCGTATCGGTTATTTGCTATTCGCCGGCCAGAGCGATGGCATTGACGTGGCGGCCGTAATCGGGCTCGCCGCGATGGGTGGTGCGGCGGTAGCTGAAAAACCGCTCCGGATCGGCATAGGTGCAAAGGCCGAGGTCCTCCACCTCGGCGATGCCGGCACGCTGGAGCCGCTCGGCGACATAGCCGCCGAGGTCGAACAGCGCGTGGCCGTCCCGCGGCGCTGCGGCGAAGAAGCGGCTCGCGGCGCCGTCGTCGGTGGCAAAGCGCGCGATGAGGTCGGCGCCGACTTCGTAATTCGCCTGCCGGATCATCGGCCCGATGGCGGCGCGAATGGCGCTTCGCGCGGCGCCAAGTTCTTCCATCGCCGCGACGGTTGCCTCGATGACGCCGGCGAGCGCGCCGCGCCAGCCGGCATGCGCGGCGCCGATCACATGGGCATGCGGATCGGCCAACAGTACCGGCCCGCAATCGGCGGTGGTCACGCCGATGGCGAGCCCGCGCATGCGGGTGACGATGGCGTCGGCGCGCGGGCGGGCCTCGCCGCTCCACGGCGTTTCGGCGACAACGACGGTGGGCGAGTGCACCTGATAAGCGGTGAGAAAGCGGCGTGGCGCGACGCCAAGCGCCGCCGCCATGCGGGCGCGATTTTCCGCGACGCTTTGCGCGTCGTCGCGCGAGCCGGTGCCGCCGTTAAGGCTCGCATAGAGGCCGCCGGAGACGCCGCCGGCGCGGGTGAAGAAGCCGTGGCTGATCCCGGTCAGTGTCAGCGATGACGCTTCGATCATCATGGTGCCGTCTCGAAGCCGGGCAGTTCGCCGAGCTTGGGCGCGGCAATGGCGATCGCCTTGAACAATTCGCCCATGCCATGCGCGCCGGCCGCGATCAGCCGCGAGAAGGCGACCTCGATGTCGGCGGCTTTGCCCGGCGTGCTGGCCTTGAGCGCCGCGGCGCGCTCCTCGATGCCGAGGCGCAAAAACAGATCGCGCTGCCGGATCGGGCCGTGAATGCGCGCGCCCATGCTTTCGGCGCATTGTCCCAGCGCTTCGAAATCGACATGCGCGGTGAGGTCGGCTTCCCCCGGCGCGCGCAGCGGATCGGTATAGGAATGCCCGGCGACAGCTTGCAGCGTATCGCCGAGGCCGAAATGGTCGTGGCCGTAGTCGATGATCAGAGCCGCGCCGTCGTTGCGCATGCGCCGTCCCAGTTCGAGCGCGAAATCGTCGGTGCGCCATTCGTAGATCGCGCCGACCGTCGCCTGGCGCAAGGCGCGCGGCATCGAGGTTTCGAAGAACGGCAGCGGGTCGCGCGCCGCGGCGATGACGAAATCTGCCTCCGGCCCCACCTCGACGACGCGCTCATGCCAGCCGTCGTCCTGCTCGCACCGCCTGGTGCACCGGCAGCGCATCGAGAAACTCGTTGGCGATGACGATGCTGGGGCCGCCGGGGACTTCGTTAAGCGCGCTGTGCCAGAGCATCGGCACGTCGAGCGCTTCGAGCCGCCTCTCCTGGATGCGCTGCAAGGCCGGGCTGATCTCGACGAGATGCACGACCATGGCGGCGCGAAAACCGTCGACGAGCTTTGCCGCGCGCAGCGCATCGCGCATCAGCGTGCCGCGGCCGGGGCCGAGTTCGACGATGCGCACGTCTTCCGGCCTGCCCATCGCCCGCCACACCGCGGCCATCCACAGCCCGATCAATTCGCCGAACATCTGGCTGATCTCGGGCGAGGTGATGAAATCGCCGCCGGCACCGAGCGGATCGCGATTGATGTAATAGCCGTATTGCGGGTGCGTCAGGCAGAGCCGCATATAATCCGCAATCGGCATCGGCCCGGCGACGGCGATCAGGCGACGGATTTCGTTTTCCAGCGGCGAATGCGCGTCAGCCATTTTTTGCTTCGGGTGCGCGCCGCAAGGCGTAGCCAAGAATGAGGAGGCCGGCGAGGATCAGCGGAATGCACAGCAGCATGCCCATGGTCAGCCATTGCGAGCCCCACAGGAAGCCGACCTGGATGTCGGGCTCGCGAAAGAACTCGCAGGTGATGCGCGCGATGCCATAGCCGAGCGCGAAGGCGCCGGTGACGACGCCGGGCCGCTTGAGCGCACCCGCGCGCATCAGCAGGCCAAGCACGATGAACAGCACGACGCCTTCGAGCGCTGCTTCATAAAGCTGGCTCGGATGGCGCGGCAGCGGGCCGCCATGGGGAAACACCATGGCCCACGGCACGTCGCTCGGCCGGCCCCACAATTCGCCATTGATGAAATTGGCGAGGCGGCCGAGAAAGAGGCCGATCGGCGCGACGCCGGCGGTGACATCGGCGAGCGATAAAGTCGGGATGCGCCGGCGCCAGGCAAACAGCACGATCGCCACCGCGCAGCCGATGACGCCGCCGTGGAACGACATGCCGCCGGTCCACAATTCGAAAATCTCGACCGGGTGCGCGGCAAACAGCGGCAGATTGTAGAACAGCACATAGCCGGTGCGGCCGCCGAGGATGATGCCGAGCGTGATCCAGATGACGAAATCGTCGAAGTCGAGCACGGTGAACGGCGCCGGCCCGCCCCACAGCCGCTCCGAGGCAACAAGCGCGCGCGCATAAAACCAGCCGGTGATGATGCCGACGATATAGGCCAGCGCATACCAGCGGATCGCGAACGGGCCGATCGAGATCAGGATCGGGTTGATCGCGGGATAGGGGATGATCGGCAGAACGAACATCGGATGGGCTTCCTTGGCGAACGGTGCGTGGCGCGATCTCTTCGATTGCGGCTGATGCGCCTTGGCGCGGCCGGCCGAGCCCCCTTGCAGCCGCGCCGCACCATCGCCATTGTCAAAGCGCAAGGCAAGCGGGGTCGCCCGCGACATTTGCAGGGCGCGCGCGGAGGCGGTCATGGTCCAGACGACGAACCGGTTCTTCGACGAGGCGGCGCGACTGATGAATGACGCGGCCGGCGTCGCCCAGGGCGTGCGGCGCGAATTCGAGACGCTGTTCCGCAGCCAGGGCGAGCGCATTCTGCGCGAGCTCGACGTGGTGCGGCGCGACGATTTCGAGGCGGTCAAAGAAATGGCGCGGCTGGCGCGCGAGGAAAACGAAGCGCTGAAGTCCCGCGTCGGCGCGCTGGAAGCCGCACTCGGGGCCCGGCAGGCCCCACCTCCGGTCGAGACCGCGGCCGCCGAGCCGCCGACGCCGCCGGGGGCCCCCGGGCCGACCGATCCGGGCACCTTCTGATCCGGCCCTGGCGTCGCGTTGCAGCTTCCTTGTTTTTGCGGACTTTCGCCGCTATAGAAGCGCCGGCCGCTTCTTCACCAGCACCCCTGGAGGCTGACGCGGCTTTTCCTTTGGACAATCAAGCTTTTAGACGAGGATATCCCTATGGCGACCGTCAATCTGATCCAGGCGGCGGCGCGTTCGCGGGCAGGCAAGGGGGCCGCCCGGTCCGAACGTCGTGCCGGCCGCGTACCCGCAATCATCTATGGCGACGGCAAGCCGCCGCTGCCGATCTCGCTCGAATTCGCCGATTTGCGCCAGCGCATTTATGCCGGCCATTTCCTGACCACCATCCATGATGTCGAGGTCGACGGCGTCAAGCATCGCGTCATCCCGCGCGATTTCCAGCTCGATGCGGTCAAGGATCTGCCGCTGCATGTCGACTTCATGCGGTTGGGCGAGGGCGCGACGATCCGCGTCAATATTCCGATCCATGTGCGCAATGCCGACCAGTCGCCGGGCGTCAAGCGCGGCGGCACGGTGTCGATCGTGACCCACACCGTCGCGGTGCGCTGTCGCGCCGACGCCATCCCGGCCGGCATCGAGGTCGATGTCAGCGACCTCGATATCAACCACTCCAAGCATATGAGCGATATCGCGCTGCCCGAAGGCGTGCGCATCGTCGAGCGCCGCGACATTACGCTGGTCACCGTGGTGCCGCCGTCTGGCTACGCGGAAGAAATGAAGGCCGCCGCCGAGGCCGCCGCTGCTGCAGCCGCGGCCGCCGCTGCCGCAGCCGCCGCCGGTCCCGTCGCCGAAGGTGCGCCGGGCGCCGCACCGGGCGCTCCGGGCGCCGCCCCGGCCGGGGGCGCCGCCGCTCCGGAAAAGAAGTGAGGCCGCGCGCAGGATAAAGACGATGCGGCTCCTGGTCGGTTTGGGAAATCCGGGAGCGCAATATGTCGGCAACCGGCACAATGTCGGCTTCGTTGCCGTCGAGGAAATCGCCAAGCGCCACGGCATCGGTCCGTGGCGCCGGCGCTTTCAGGGTGTCGCGACCGAGGGGCCGATCGGCGGCGAGCGTGCGCTGTTGTTGCTGCCCGGCACTTTCATGAATGAATCCGGCCGCGCCGTGGCGGAAGCCGCGCATTTCTACAAATTGCCGCTCGCCGATATCACGGTATTCCACGACGAGATCGACCTGCCGCCGGGCAAGGTCCGGGTCAAAACCGGCGGCGGCATTGCCGGTCACAACGGCTTGCGCTCGATCTCCGGGCATATCGGCAATGACTACCGCCGGGTGCGCATCGGCGTCGGCCATCCCGGCAACAAGGATCGGGTGCAGCATTACGTCTTGAGCGATTTCGCCAAAAGCGAGCGCGGCTGGGTCGAGGCGCTGATCGGCATTCTCGCCGACAATGCGGATCTGATCTGCCGCGGCGAGGACGCGAGCTTTCAGAACAAGGTCCATCTCGCCATGGAGGCGAAGGGATTTGGCGACGGGGAACAATGATGACAGCGCGATTACGCGGCGTGAGTCGGGAAACGGATAAAATTCTTCATGGGCTTTAAATGCGGCATCGTCGGCCTGCCGAATGTCGGCAAGTCGACGCTCTTTAACGCGCTGACCGAAACCGCGGCGGCGCAGGCGGCGAACTATCCGTTCTGCACCATCGAGCCGAATGTCGGCGAAGTGGCGGTGCCGGATCGGCGGCTGGAGACGCTGGCGAGCCTCGCCAAGTCGGCGCAGATCGTGCCGACCCGGCTTACTTTCGTCGATATCGCAGGCCTCGTCCGCGGCGCCTCGAAGGGCGAGGGGCTCGGCAATCAGTTCCTCGCCAATATCCGCGAGGTCGACGCCATCGCCCATGTGGTGCGCTGCTTCGAGGATACCGACGTGACCCATGTCGAGGGCCGCATCGATCCGATCGCCGACATCGAAACCGTCGAGACCGAACTGATGCTGGCCGATCTCGACAGCCTGGAGCGGCGCGTCGACGGCTTGAGCAAAAAAGCCAAGGGCGGCGACAAGGAAGCCAAGGAGGCGCTCGATCTCGTGAACCGCGCGCTCGTGCTGTTGCGCGACGGCAAGCCGGCACGCGCCACCGAGCGCAAGCCCGAGGAGGAGAAGGCCTTTCACATGCTCGGCCTCATCACCTCGCTGCCGGTGCTTTATGTCTGCAACGTCCACGAAAATTCCGCCGCGGCCGGCAATGAATTTTCCCGCAAGGTCGAAGCGAGAGCCAAGGCCGAGGGCGCCGCCGCGATCGCCGTGTCCGCCAAGATCGAAGCGGAGATTGCGGTCCTCTCACGCGACGAACGCGAGGAATATCTCACGGCGATCGGGCTCAAAGAGGCGGGTCTCGACCGGCTGATCGGCGCCGGCTACGCGCTCCTGCATCTGGTGACGTTCTTCACCGCCGGTCCGAAAGAGGCGCGGGCCTGGACCGTCACCGGCGGCGCCCGGGCGCCGCAAGCCGCAGGCGTCATCCACACCGATTTCGAGAAGGGTTTTATCCGCGCCGAGACGATCGCCTACGACGATTACGTCGCCTGCGGCGGCGAAGCCGGCGCGCGTGACGCCGGCAAACTGCGGCTCGAGGGCAAGGATTATGTCGTGCAGGACGGCGACGTCATGCACTTCCGTTTCGCCAACTAGGAGGCAGATGGAGGCGGTTGCCGGGCGGTCGGATCATTGATTGCGCAATCCGGTTCCCTGATTCCTGATGGCGCCGAGATGTTCGTTGATGCGGAACACGATCAGCACGAACTCGGCGATGATGCGCGCCAGCACCACGCCCATGAAGGCGCCGAGCACGCTGACGATCAGAAAGATCATGCCGACGAACGGATTGAACGCCATGGTGGTCAGCGCACTCACCACGCCGGCGCAGCCAAGCAGGATCGAAATCACCACCGCCAGCCAATAGAAGACCTTGATCACGGTGGGCGTCACGAACCGCTCCCACTGGAACAGGTCGCCGAGGCCAAACATGATTCCTCCTGGCAAAATTGCGGGTGGTTCCGGGTTCGCCCGGCAGACTGCACTGCGCGATTGCAGCGGTCAATTGAGGCGGATTTGACCGGGCCGTCGGCGGTGGCTAGGACCTGAAAAAACAAACGATCCGCAGGCCGGGATGCGCAGGATCCATTGGGGAGATTTCACCGCGCTGGCGCCGCAGCTGTCCGGCGACGAGCGGCGCGCCGTCACGGTCGCCGGCATCGCGCACGCGCTCCACGACGGCTACACCGACCTCATCTACATTATGCTGCCGGTCTGGCAGACCGAATTCGGCCTGACCTACGCCGCGCTCGGCCTGCTGCGGAGCGTACTCGTCGGCGCGATGGCGTCCTTGCAAATTCCGGCCGGCATCGCCTCCGAGCGGTTCGGCGCCGCCGCCGTGCTCGCGCTCGGCACCGCGCTTTCCGGTCTCGGCTTTTGCTTTGCCGGCATGAGCACCGGCTTCGCCATGCTGCTCGGCGCGCTTGTGTTAAGTGGCATCGGCTCGAGCACGCAGCATCCCATTGCTTCGGCGCTTGTCGCCCGCGCTTTTGCCGGGCCGCGTTCGCTCAAGGCGCTCGGCACCTACAATTTCAGCGGCGACCTCGGCAAGATGATCTTGCCGGCGACCTTGTCGCTGATGCTCTTGGCTATGGCCTGGCGTCCGGCGCTGGCCATTTTAGGCAGCATCGGCATTGCCGTGGCGATCGTGATCTATATCGCCACGCCGCGTTACCAAAACGACGCTGCCGCTCATTTGCACGACAGTGCACATGCAGCGCGGCAATCGAAGCGGCGGCCGTTTGCCTTTCCCGTCCTGGTCTCGATCGGCATCATCGACACGGCAACGCGCATGGGGTTTCTGCTGTTTCTGCCGTTCGTGCTGCGCGACAAGGGCGCCAGCGAGCAGACCATTGGCTTCGCTCTGACACTCGTCTTTGCCGGCGGCGCAGCGGGAAAGCTCTCTTGCACCTTCCTCGGCGCGCGGATTGGTACGATCGCAACGGTCTGGCTCACCGAAGGCTCGACGGCGGGAGGCATCCTTGCGCTCCATGCGCTGCCGCTGCAGGGCGCGCTGCTGTTGCTGCCGGTGATCGGCGTCGCGCTCAACGGCACGTCGTCGGTGCTATACGGCTCGGTGCCGGAACTGGTCATGCCGTCCTGGCGCGCCCGGGCGCTCAGTATTTTCTATACCGGCACGATCGGTGCGGGCGCGATTGCGCCGGTGCTGTACGGCAGGGTCGGCGACGTCCTCGGGGTGTGGCACGCCTTGACCCTTGTTTCGGCAATTGTGCTGCTGACATTACCGCTGTCGGCGCTGCTGCGCGGCGTGCTGGCGCGCGCATAGCGTTGCAGGCGCGGCGCCGGCGGGTCGGATTTGCGGCGGCGGAACTTTGCGCGCCAGCCGGGTTCCATTTTTTAGATCATGCTTTTCGGCCGGAACGGCCAACGCATCGGGGCGTTGAAATTCTGGCTCGGGCGAATGAGCCCGGACGGTTATGCACATGGAGTACGCCATGAAATTCTACATTCCAGCGACCGCGTTCGCTCTGGCACTGGTCGCCGGCGCGCCTGTTGCGAATGCGCAGACGGTCATCACGCCTGGTCCGCTGGTTACGGTTCCGGCGGAAACGATCCAGACGACCGAAACGGTGCGCACCATACGGCCGGCGCGGCTGCACGGCGCGCGTCGCCAGGTGGTCACGACCCGCACGATCACGCGGCGCGTGATCGCGGCGCACACGATCGTTGCCCGGACCGTGCCGGCAACGCCGCAGCCGCTCTATGATGAGGTCGTGCCGGCGCCGATCGCGGCCAATCCGCAACCGCTCTATGACGAGGTCGCAGCACCGGCGATTTCCGCTCCTGGGCCGTTTGTTGCCTCAACTCCTGTCGTGGAAAACGGCGCGGTGTTTGCGAGCGAGCCATATACATATCGTTATGTCTACCAGCCGGATCGCATTCTCGTGATCGATCCGGCGACCGGCATCGCGGTGCAGTCGATCGCGCGCTGAGTCTGAACGGTTCGCACCTTACGTCGGAAACTTGCGGCACGCGGCCCAGTGCGGCTTGATCGGTGAGGATTGAGCCTGCGCCGCGCGCTGTATCGACTAAGGCGGGCAGCAAATCCGCGGAGGCGCCGAGCGGGACGCTTCCGGATATTTCGCGGTACAACCTTAGGGCAATAGCTGTACCTGATCGCGCAACCTGCGATACAACCGAAGCGTGATACCCGTAAATATCACAATATGTGCCGTAGGCCATTGTTGCCTAAACTGAATTTGGGCGACGAAATAGTTACGGCCAGCTTCAACCCGTCAGTGGATGGATGTGCCATCAAAGCGGGGGGATTGCTTTTGCCCCGAAGAGACACCGCAAGGGGGAAGATCACGGCTCGCGAAAGCGAGGTTCTCCGGTGGGTGGCGAACGGCAAATCGGCCTGGGAAATAGGCGAGATCCTCCACATCACCAAACGAACGGTCGATGAGCATGTGCAAACGGCGGTGCGCAAGCTTGGTGCCGCCAACCGGACGCATGCGGTGGCACTGGCGCTGCGCGACGGCCTCATCAAGCTGTAAATTCTCGCCAATCTCGCCCGCGCATATTCGGCGGCGCGCCAATTCAACGTGTAGGGAAAAGTACCGATTGCTCTGGTGCCGTGCAAATCTCACCTGTCGCCGTGAGCGAAATATTTGGCACGTCGTTCTCGGAATTGTCGAATCGCACGCGGCCTCGGTTATCTTCAACCATGCGGCGCAGCCGCCCGCATGCGACGCGCTGCGTCACGGCCTGATTAATTTGTAAGGTTTTTCCCCCGTCACAAATATCAGTGGCAAATTGTCAGATTGTTGCTGTCACAAATACCACTGTTCAACAAATACGGGAATATGCAAAACTATACGCTGTGTACGAAATCGTACCAGCGAACTCTACGTATGTCGCGAAAGTTGGAACCGTATAGAGGGGCGACTGAGCCGTTATCCAGCCGGTGAGCATTTCACCGCAAACATGGGAGAATGCCCCATGAATTTGCAGATGAACACGGGTTCGGGGGACTGTAGGGCAGTATTAGAGTCCGGTAAATCGTTCGACGTTGCGGCGTTCGCAAAAAAATATGGCGGGGTTGCCGTTTCTTCGCTGAAGTCCGGAAGCGTGGTCTACGGACAGGGCGAGCCTGCCGATGCCATGTATTTCCTTCAGTCCGGCTAAATCCAGATTACGGTGCTATCGAGCCAGGGCAAGGAAGGTATTCTTGGGCTCGTCGATGCGGGCAGCTTTTGCGGCGAAGGTTGTCTGCTTGGCAACAGGATACGGGCGGCGACGGCGACCTCTACGACGCTCAGCGTTGTAGCGCGGTTCGAGCGCGCTAGCATTATCCGCGCCGTGCGGGAAAATCCCGCCATTGCCGAATTTTTCGTCGTCCTGGCGCTGAGCAAAGCCATTCAATTGCGCGAGAATTTGATCAGCCAGCTCTTCGATTCGAGCGAGGCGCGGCTGGCGCGCGCGCTTTTGCTGCTGGCAAATCACAGCCCCGACGGCGGATCGAAGAACATCATTAAAAACGTCGATCAGGAAGGCCTGGCGCAAATGATCGGCACCACCCGGTCGCGGGTGAATCACTTCATGAACAAGTTTCGCAAGCTCGGCTTTATCGACTATCAGGGTGGCGTCATCTTGGTGCGCAATTCGCTGGCGAAGGTCGCGCAAGGTGAAGAAATGTTCGGCGGTTCCGAGGACGGGATCGCGGCGGTTTGCTAGCACGCCACACCGGCGGCATCCGGCATCTAATAAGCGCCGGTCGATGTTGATCTGAATCAAAGCGGCGGACTTGGCCGTCCGTTAAATTTTTGAAAATTGGTTGCAGATGTTTCCGTCAGGCAAGAGCTGGCAGCGAGCGGTAGTTGCCGGGATTCGCAAATGTGACGCTGGATACGACGATGAAATCCGCCGCAGAGCAGCCTTTTCGAGCCGGGACAGCGTCCACCCTGGGCGAAGCATTTGATTTCGAAGCGTTCGCCGCCATACACGGCGGGACGGAGATATCCAGGGTCAAGTCCGGAGCTACTGTTTACGAGCAGGGCGAATATGCCGATTGCCTGTTCTACATCCGGGCGGGACGCGTGCGGATCAAGGTCGTGTCGCCGGAGGGCAAAGTCGCCATTATGGCCACCCTCGATGCCGATGCGGTGTTCGGCGAAAGTTGTCTGATCGGCGAGGAAATACGCGTGGCGACGGCGTCGTGCCTGACCGACTGCATTCTTGTCCGGGTGGCACGGCGAACGGCTATGCGCGCGATGGCAACTGATTTAAGCCTTGCCGAGTTTCTGCTTGCGCGAATCTTGCACCGGGTCGGGCGCTTGCGGGCGATGCTCATCAGCCACCTGTTCGATACCAGCGAGCAGCGCCTGGCGCGCATTCTCCTCGCCCTGGCGCGCGGCGAAAATGGGCGCCACAACGAAGCGGTGATCGAGACCCTCGATCAGGAGGAACTTGCCCAGATGGTCGGCACGACGCGCGGACGCGTCAGCCATTTCATGAATAAGTTCCGTAACTTGGGTTATATCGACTACAACGGCCGCATCGCCGTCTATCCGTCGCTGGCGAACGTGCTGGCTGCGGAATCGGGCAACCGCGAAGATGCGTCCCGCGCATTCGATTGTTGATTGGAGCGCGTCTGTCTCGCCGCCTGCGTGCGCTTAAACCGGCGAGCCAGACATACAAACAAATCATTAGCAACAGTCGCTCGTGTTAGTACGTACGCAAATTCCGTAGCAGTTGTACAATTTTGCACAGCGACTTGCCGGTTGTTGTGTCAGCATTACGACTGACTGATTGGCGCGTGGGTCAGTGGCGCTTCGAACAAAGAAGTTGCGCGAAGCTCCAGGTCTCCGAACCGGCGGCATGAGGGATGCCCGTTGCGGGGATGTGCGCCAGAGAACAGGGCCTGTGATTGCCCGTGAAGGTCTTCGGCAATTCGCGAGGTGTGCGGCGCGAACTTCCGGGGATCGGGTGAGGGAATAATCCCAAGGCTCGAACGGACGCACCGATGCTCAACAGCGAAATCTTTATCGTCGACGACGACTACGACATGCGTGAAGCGCTTTCGGCGATATTCCGCAGCGAGGGATACCGCACCGCCGCCTTTGCCGACGGCAGATCGTTCGTCCGTCTGGCGCGGGGCCAGTCGCCGGCCTGCGTTCTTCTCGATCTCTGCATGCCGGGCCTTTCCGGGCTCGAAGTGCTCAAGGAGATCGACGCCAGGAACTACCCGGCGCCGATCCTGATGGTTTCCGCGCAGGAAGACGTATTGAACGTCGTCCAGGCAATGCGCAGTGGCGCCTTTGACTATCTGGAGAAGCGTCTCGACGCCGAGAGCATCGTGGCCCGCGTCGTCGAGGCAATCGAAGGCTGGAAGCAGCTTCGCGAGAGCGACGACGCACCTGCCGCCGTGTCGCCGGCGATCCGCGGCTATTATCAGCTCACCCGCCGCGAGCGCGAGGTGCTGGCGCAGATCGCCGCTGCCTCATCCAACAAGGAAACCGCGAGAAACCTCGGCATCAGCCCGCGGACGGTGGAAATCCACCGCGGCCGCATCATGCACAAGCTCGGAGCGAAGAACTCGGTCGATCTCATGCGCATCGTCATGAACCGCGGAACCGGGCGAGCAGAAGTCGCGGGCGGCGCCGGCGCTTCGGCGCCGTGATGTTTTTGGTTGGAGCGCGCATGTAAGGAGCGATCGGCAAAGCGCGCACGGCCTGTAGCGTTTGAGTCATGAAGCTCTCCACGCAATTGACGCTGGCAATCGTTGGCGTGGTGCTCGTCACTGCGGCGGCGTTGGGGCTTTTCACCTATCAGAGCGTCGAGCAGGCAGTGCTGCCCGGTCAATTGGAGCGCGCCGAGTTGGGCGCTCAGCTGCTTGCCAACAAAATCCAGTCATTCGTAGGCGATGCGCGTTCGGACGTCGCCGGATTCCGGTCGACAGCCGTCCAGGGAATCGTGCGCGCCAGTCTCGCCGGCGGAATCGATCCGCAAGGCGGCAAGACGCTCGACCAGTGGCGCGCCCAATTGGCTGGCCGGATCGTGGGCTTGCTGACCGCCAAGCCGGCATACACGCAGTTTCGTTTGATCGGCGCCGCAGACGACGGTCGTGAAATCGTCCGTGTCGATCGCTCCGGGCCGGGCGGTGCGATCCGCGTCGTGCCGGACGCGGAACTTCAACAAAAGGGCGGCCGCGACTACTTCAAGCGGGCGATCGGTCTTGCTCCCGGCGCCGTTTTTGTTTCCGATATCGATCTCAATCGCGAACACGGCGCCATCGAGACCCCTCATATTCCCGTGCTGCGGGTGGCGGTCCCCATAACCGCGCCGGATGACGCCCCATTCGGCATCGTTATCATCAATCTCGACCTGCGGCCGGTCTTCGATCTCGTCCGCAACGCCGCGACGGCGGACAAGACCCTCTACGTCGTCAACGCCCGCGGCGATTTTCTGGTGCATCCCGGCCATAGCCGGGAGTTCGGCTTTGAATTCGGCAAATCCTTCCAGTGGCAGGATGAGTTCCCTGGCTTTGCCGCAGCGCTGAAATCGGCGCCGGATAGCGCTGATGTCTTCAACGATGCTGACGCCAATCGTGTGGGAATAGCGACGGCCTCGGTGCGACTTGCCGGCGGTCCACGCATCGCAGTCATCGAAACCATTCCTTTCGCCACGCTTGTGGCGCCTGCGGAAGCCGCCGAGCGTTCCAGCCTGATTGTCGGCTTCCTCGCCGTGTTGGCGGCTCTTGCCCTCGCGTTCTTCGTGGCCCGTTCGCTGACCCGGCCGCTCGTTCAGATGACCGCTGCGGTCGAGGGATTTGGCGACAGCCGGCCGATGCAGATGCCGGTCGAGTCGGGAGGCGAGATCGGCGTCCTGTCCCGCGCCTTTGCGCGCATTTTCGGCGAGGTCCGGGACAAGACCGCCGCGCTGGAAAAAGAGGTCGAGCGCCATCGCCGGACCTGGACGGAGCTGGAGCGGCACGCCGATCGCGAGCGGCTCTACAGCGCCGCCGTCCAATCTTCGTTCGACGCGATCGTGACCAAAACACTCGACGGCATTATCACCGGATGGAATCCCGCCGCTGAATTGCTCTTTGGCTTTACCGCCGAGGAAGCCATCGGCAACAGCATAGAGATCATCGTTCCTGAGGAACGCCGGGCCGAATTGCACGAAATCCTTGCGAGGATTCGTAAAGGGCAAATCGTGGATCATCATGACACGATCCGGCGGACCAAAAGCGGCAAGACCATCGACATTTCACTCAGCGTATCGCCGATCAAGTCGCCGTCCGGCGCCATTATCGGGGCGTGCAAAATCGCCCGCGATGTGACCGAAGAAAAACTCGCGGAAGAGAAATTCAAACTGGCGGTGGAGGCGTGTCCGGGCGGTATGCTGATGGCCGACCGCACCGGCCTCATCGTGATGGCCAATACGGAAGTTGAAAAGTTGTTCGGCTATCGGCGTGAGGAGCTCATCGGGCAGTCGGTTGAACTCCTTATTCCGGAACGGGTGCGGGCACAGCATTTCGAGGATCGGTGCAGCTATGCCGCGAAACCGGAAGCGCGCCGCATCGGACTAAACCGCGATCTTTCGGGGCGGCGCAAGGACGGCAGTGAATTCCCGGTCGAGGTCGCGCTCAACCCGATCCACAGCCGCCGCGGGCTGCTCATCCTCAGCGTGATCGTCGACATCACCGAGCGCCAGCGCCTGGACCGGCTGAAAAGCGAGTTCGTATCGACCGTGAGCCACGAATTGCGCACGCCGTTGACGTCGATTTCAGGTTCGCTCGGCCTCCTTATGGGCACCGCGGCCGGCGAGTTGCCAGAGAGGGCGCTGCGGCTGTTGTCGATCGCGCAGTCGAACAGCCAGCGGCTGGTCAAGCTCGTCAACGACATTCTCGATATCGAGAAGCTCGAATCGGGGCAGCTTAATTTCAAGTTCAGGCTGGTCGACCTGCGTCCGCTCGTAGAACAGGCTATCGAGGCCAATGCCGGGTTTGCCGACACCTATCTGGTCCGGCTGCGGCACGAGATTGGCGCTGAAGGCGAAGTATGGGTCGACCCCGACCGGCTGTCTCAGGTCATCACCAATCTCATCTCGAACGCCATTAAATTTTCGCCGCCGGACGGCGAGGTCGTCGTTGCGGTCGAGCGCCGTGGCAATGCATGGCGACTTTCGGTGCGCGATCAGGGGGAGGGGATTCCGGCGGAGTTCAAGTCGCACATATTCGAGAGATTTGCGCAGGCCGACGGCACCAATACCAAGAAAAAGGGTGGTACCGGCCTCGGATTGAGCATCGTCAAGGAAATTGTCGGTCGGCTCGGCGGCGAAGTGGGATTTTCCGACGCTCCGGGCGGCGGCACGGTATTTTACGTCGATCTGCCCGGCCCCGACCAATCGCAGGCGGTGGACGGTGCGCCGCGCTCGGTGCCGGTGCTCCGGGAGATCGCATAGCCGGCCGTTGGCACGGTGCCGCCTTGCGGCGTTTCCATTGACCGGTCCGGGTGGCACGCCGCGACAAGCGTGTTATACTTGCCGGCATCGACCGACGGAGCACGATGATGATCCTCCCCGCGGCAATGATGCTCGGCGCGCATTTGATGATGCCGGTTGCCGACAGCGTTCCCACCCTCAATGTGGAGCAGGTCTGCCAGGGCATCGCGCAGCAGGGCGGCGTTTCCTTCCACGACACCGACACTGCCGACGAGAAAAAGAACTGCCTCGACAGCGAGAAGGCCATTCGCGACGAATTGGCCAAGGAATGGTCGACTTTTGCGCCGGCCGACAAAATCGCCTGCACCAATGAATCGCGCATGGGCGGCGAGTTCGAGCTATACCGAGTTGATCACCTGCCTGGAAATGGCGCGCGACGTGCGGACCATGAGCAGCGAGCAGGCGCAATCCTCCTCGCCGGGGGCCAAGCCGCCGATCAAGCCGCCCGCGCCCGGAAAACCCGCAGTGGCAACGCCGGAAAAACCGTTATAGGCCGTTCGCCGGTGCCGCTGTCGCGGTGAGCCGGCTTTCACCCCCGGTCAAGCCGAGCGCGGTTCTAATAGCCGATGAGGATTTCGCTGACCGCCGGTTTGACCGCGCGGAGTGCGGGATCGGCTGAACTGTATTCCTTGTCCGCCGACATCGCGGCGACTGCGTCGGCGTTGGCCTTCGCGCCGGCCGAGAAACTGACGCCGGACTTGCAGCCACCCGGCAGCGACGCCAGCATGCCGCCGTCCCAATCGCTCACCGTGGCGACGCCGTTTTTGTCGAAGCCCTTGAGCTTGAACGGCTTGTGATTGAGTTTTTCCATCTGGGCGAGGTCGAGGCCAAGTCGCATGCCGGCTGGCGCCCCCCAGGTTGATTTGCCCTTGATGTCGATCAGATAAGTACCGCTGCGATCGGCGGGGTTCGACCACCAGACTTCGAGCCGCAGCTTCGGGTCGTTCGCATAAATGATCGAGGCCTTGACCTTGGCGCCGCCGTCGGCGTCGACGTCGCCAAACGTGACGTTCTTGTAGTCATAGGCCAGAGCAAGCCTGAGCTGGTTTGAGTCTTTGCTGAAAACGCCGTTGCAGGCCACGACGTGGGCGCCGCGCGGCAGTGGCCGCTCCACGGCGGGATGCGGCGCCGCCGCGGTGTGCGTGGCGGAATGTCCCGCCGCGTGGGCCACGCCGGTCGGCTCCGCGACCGCGGCCGGGACTTTTTGCTTGAGCTGCGACGGTGCGAGCTGATCTTCGGTGCTCAGACTGGGATCGGACCGCACAGCCGGCGCGGCGTTCGCCGGCTGCTGCTGCGCAGCGACCGGATTCGCAGTCATCACGCTAAGCGACAAGCCAAGCATTGTGCCGAGCGCTGCGGTCGCCGCCACGCCGTTCCATCTCACACGCATCCCCAGCCTCCTTCGTCCGTGGAACAATATAGCACACGCGGCGGAAGCGCGGCGCAGGCCTTGCAGCGCGACTGCCCGCGTCCCGCCGCCGCACAGGTGCTGTTAGGCTATTTGGTCGATGGCGATGGGCCGGCCGCCGGGCCGTGCGATCGAGAAGCCGTCGCGGGCGTGGGTTGGTGGAGCCAGGCGGGATCGAACCGCCGACCTCCTGCATGCCATGCAGGCGCTCTCCCAGCTGAGCTATGGCCCCGTCAGGGAACGGATATCAGTAATCGGTAATCAGAATACCCGATAAGCTCTGATTACTGAATACTGATTACGGCTTCCGGTTCATCCTTCTTCTTCGTTCTCGATGTCGCCGCCGATGATATCGGTGACATCGGCGTCCTCCTCCTCCTGCTCCTCGATGAAGGTGTCGTCGTCGGCAATCTCGTCGATCTCGACTTCTTCCTCTTCGGCCCCGGGCTCACCGGTCGCGGGTTTCTTGGCGCCTTGCGCCTCGGCGTCGGCCTCTTCGAGGGAAACGGTCTCGACCTCGGCGGGCTCCGGCACAGCGACTTCCTCGACCGGGGCCGGCGGGCGCGGCACGACAGGCGCGACAGCCTCAGGCCGGGAGCGGCTTACAACCGGCGCAACCACATGGACCGTGCCGCATTTGGGGCACAGGATCGGGTCCTTGGAGAGGTCATAAAACTTGGCTCCGCAATTGGCGCAGAGCCTTTTAGTGCCCAGTTCGGCTTTGGCCACGATCCCTGTCCTTTCCCGTAATTCGGGTGCTTCACTTGGCTAGTCGCAGCGCCACTGTCAATAGTCGATCGTCGATGCATCGCGAACGCACGAGCCGTGAAAACCAGCGGATGACGGGCCGCTGCGGCCCGTGATAGAGGGCGCTGCTGACGCGCCGACTGGACCAATCCAATGCCCGCCCCCCGCATTCCGCTCACTGCCCGCCGCAATGGTCCGCTTTCGGGCGCCGCGCGCGTGCCTGGCGACAAATCGATCTCGATTCGAGCGATTATTCTTGGCGCGCTCACGGTCGGCGAGACCCGCATCGGCGGCATGCTGGAAGGTGAGGACGTCCTTAATACGGCCAGGGCGCTCCAAGCATTGGGCGCGCGCATCGAGCGGGGCAGCGAGCGGGAATGGCTGATCAACGGGGTCGGCGTCGGCGGCTTCGCCGAGCCGGCAAATGCACTCGATTTCGGCAATTCGGGTACCGGCTGCCGGCTCACGCTCGGGGCGGTTGCCGGGTGCCCGATTACGGCGACCTTCGACGGCGATGCCTCACTGCGCAGCCGGCCGATGGCGCGGGTGCTCGAACCGCTACAGCGCATCGGTGCCCGCGCGCTGGCATCCGCGGAGGGCCGCTTGCCGTTGACGCTTGCCGGCGCGCGCGATCCGATCCCGATCGTGTTCAAGCCGCCGGTTCCCTCGGCGCAATTGAAATCGGCGACGTTGTTGGCAGGGCTTTCGGCGCCCGGCGAAACCGTGGTGATCGAGGCGGAGGCGACGCGTGACCACACTGAAAAGATGCTCGCCCATTTTGGCGCCGACATTCGGGTCGAGGCGGCGGACGGCAATGGCCGCCGCATCACGCTTGGCGGCCAGCCGGAACTCACCCCGCGGCCGATCGCGGTACCCGCCGATCCGTCTTCGGCGGCATTTCCGCTGGTGGCAGCACTACTCGTACCCGGCTCGGACGTTATTCTTCACGGCGTCATGATGAATCCGCTGCGCACCGGCCTGTTCGCAACGCTCGGCGAGATGGGGGCGCGCATCGATCGGCTCGACCAGCGCGGCGAAGGCGGCGAAGACGTCGCCGACTTGCGCGTTCGTTGCGGCGATTTGCGCGGCGTCGAAGTGCCGGCGGCGCGCGCGCCATCGATGATCGACGAATATCCGATCCTTGCAGTCGCCGCCGCTTTCGCCGAAGGAGCGACCGTGATGCGGGGCCTCAAAGAACTTCGGGTCAAGGAATCGGACCGGCTCGCCGCCACCGCCGCGCTCCTTCGCGCCAATGGCATTGCCGCCGACATCGAAGGCGACGACCTGATCGTTGCGGGCAAAGGCCGCGCGCCCGGCGGCGGCGTGGTCGAAACCCATATGGATCATCGGATTGCCATGGCGGCGATCGTGCTGGGTCTCGCCAGCGAACGGCCGGTGCAGATCGACGACGGCACTTTCATTGCAACGAGCTTTCCGGGGTTCGTCGAATTGATGCGGTCGCTGGGGGCGGAATTGTCATGATCATCGCCATTGACGGACCGGCGGCCTCGGGAAAAGGCACCATCGCGCGCCAGATCGCGGCGGTCTATGGATTGCATCACCTCGATACCGGGCTGCTCTATCGCGCCGTCGCCAAAGCGATGCTGGATGCCGGCTACCCGCCTGACGATGCCAAACGGGCGACCGAAGCGGCGATCATGCTCGATCCGACCAAATTCGAGGACAATGCGCTGAAGCTCGCGGCAATCACCGAGGCCGCATCCGTTGTGGCCGCGATCCCGCAGGTGCGTGAAGCCCTGATGAATTATCAGCGCTCGTTCGCAACCAAGCCGCCGGGTGCGGTGCTTGATGGCCGCGATATCGGCACCGTCATTGCCCCCGGCGCCGACGTGAAGCTTTTCGTGGTCGCGTCGCCCGAAGTGCGCGCTGCCAGGCGCACGCTCGAATTAAAGGCGCGCGGCGAGGCCGCCGACGAGCAGGAGGTGTTGGCCGACCTGTTGCGGCGCGACGAGCGGGATTCCCGGCGCACCGCGGCGCCCTTGAAAGCCGCGCCCGACGCGCACTTGCTCGATACCACGCATCTGGGCATTGACGCCGCGTTCCGGGCCGCCGTCGATATCATCGAGACCGTACGAGCGGGACGCAAGCGGCGCTGAAGCCGGCGCGGGACCGACGCATCATGGCTAGTCAACGCGATTATTACTTCCCCAATACCGAGCCGCTTGCTGCAAACGAAATTCGCGTCATTGCGCTTGGCACCGGACGGCCGTTCGTCCGCCGCGGTCAGGCCAATTGTTCGTGGCTGATCGAACTCGGCAACGGCGATAAGTTCATTATGGATTTCGGCTCCGGCTCGCAGTCGAATTTCACCGCGCTCGAAATCCCGCACCAGAGCATCACCGCTTATTTTGCCACCCATCTGCATGCCGACCATGTCGGCGATTTCGCGCAAGTGTGGATTGGCAGTTGGGCCGGCGGCCGCGTGAAGCCGCTCCTGCTCTATGGTCCTTCCGGCCCCGAGCCGAAATACGGTACCGAACATTTCGTGCGCTGCCAGATGGAGTCGCTGGCATGGGATACCGACACGCGGCTCGGCCTGTTGCCTGATGCCGGCGCCGAGGTCGAGGTCCATGAATTCGATTTCAGGCAAACCGGCGTCGTCTATGAGCGCAACGGTGTGGTCATCAAGAGTTTCCCGGCCGTCCATATCTACGATGGTCCGGTGAGCTACCGGTTGGAATGGAACGGTTTATGCTTTGTGTTCTCGGGCGATACCACACCGAGTCAGTTTTTCGTCGACAATGCACAAGGCGCAGATCTTTTGATTCACGAATGTTTCAACACGGTCAAACAGCTTGTTGAGCGCTCCGGTTATCCTGAGAAAAGCGCGGTGGGCATCGGAACAATGGCGCATACCGCACCCGAAGAATGCGGCAAGGTTTTAAGTCTGGTAAAGCCGCGTCAGGCCGTAGTGTTCCACTTTTTCAACGATTTCGACACCGCTCCTGAGATCGAACGCGAGATCCGGCAGCACTATCAAGGTCCATTGGCTTTGGCCCAAGACTTGATGGTGTTCAACGTGACGCCAGAAACCATCCGCACGCGGCTTGCGATCACGCCGACGCTGGTCTGGCCGAACAAAGAAAGCCATGACGATTTTCGCGCCGCGCCGCGCAAGAAGCGGCCAACAATGTCGCGTTGGCTTGCCGACAAGCAGCTTTTTCCGAAATTCTAGGACAGGAAGCCGCCCTATGTGGACAATGACACGTCGTGAGGTCTTGGCGGGCACGGCTTTGGCGCCATTCCTCGCCAGCCGTGCGAGTGCCGCTTATCCCGATCGCCCGATCCGGGTTGTCAGTCCCTATGCCGCGGGCGGCGTCGGGGAAACGATCATGCATCTTTTCGCGGTGAGCATGGAGCCGCGTCTCGGCCAGAAGCTCATCCGGGAGGCGAAACCCGGCGCCGCCGGCAATATTGGCACGGAGGAAGTGGCGCGCGCAGCGCCGGACGGCGGCACATTGCCGCCACCAACAACTTCGTCATCAATCAATTCGTCATGAAAATGACGTTCGACCCCTTGGCGACATTGGCGCCGATCGCCAAGGCCGCCGAGGTCCCGCTGGTGCTGTTTTCGAATCCAGCCGTGCCGGCAGGCACGCTTGGAGAATTCATCGCTTATGCCAAGGCCAATCCAGGCAAGGTGAATTACGGGGTGCCGAGCCTGGGAACCGTCAATCATTTGATGATGGAAAGCCTGAAGCAGACCTCCGGCGCCGATATCACTTGTATTCCTTATCGCGGTTCGCCGCCGGCGGTGTTGGCGCTGCTCAAGAACGAAATCCAAGTCTTCCCGATCGGATTGGCGGCGGTGGGGACGAGTTTTCGTGAGGGCAAGCTGACGGCGCTCGCGGTTGCGACCGAAAAGCGCCTTCCCATGCTGCCGGATGTTCCGACGATCGCCGAAAGTGGCTTTCCGGGCTTCGTCGCATCGAATTGGTTCGGCCTAGCCGCCCCGGCCGGCACCGCCGACAACATTCTTGATACTTTGGCCGAGGCGGTGTTCGAGGCGCAAAAATCGGCTCTCGTGAAGGAGCGCTTTGCCAGTTTGGGCATGCTGGTGCCGGAGCTGACGAGTCGGCAGTTTGCGGCGAGTCTTAAGCCAGAGGCCGAGTTCTGGCGCCGGACGGTAGAGCGCGGGAAAATCTCGATCGAGTGATCGCGCCGAACCAAGACGGGCGTCCGCGCCCTTGCTTTCCGGGACTTTGCGGCCTGCAAGCCACCCTTGCTTCGCACTTCTTCTGCGGGTATATCCCCGCACTCCGGGCCGCCGTCGATATCACCGAGGCCGTTCGAGCGGGCCGAAAGCGCCGATAACCAGCGCTTTCGTCATTGGAGGTAAGCCCGCTCACTGCTTCGTCTGCATGGTGGTTTGTACGGCGCAAAACGCTCTGTCCGGAACGCAAGCTTCGTCCTGATCTTATGGCCCAAGCCCCAACCGCCGGTCCGACCGGCGGCTGCCGTACGTTCGGGATCATTTTCATTCAAGGGGTCGGGAGTATTTTATGGCTCAAGCTGCCGCTCAAGCCGTCGCCGGTGGGTCGACGCGCGAGGACTTTGCCAAGCTGATCGATGAATCGTTCGGCGACGGCCATCTGCAGGAAGGCGCCGTCGTCAAAGGCACCGTGGTCGCCATCGAACGCGACCTTGCCGTCATCGATGTCGGTCTAAAGACCGAGGGCCGCGTGGCGCTGCGCGAATTCGCCGGCCCGGGCCGCACCACCGAGATCAAAGTCGGCGACACCGTCGAAGTTTATCTGGAACGCATCGAAAATGCGCTCGGCGAAGCCGTGCTGTCGCGCGACAAGGCGCGCCGCGAGGAAAGCTGGGGCAAGCTCGAAAAAGCGTTCCAGAATAATGAAAAGGTGCAGGGCGTCATCTTCAATCAGGTCAAAGGCGGGTTTACCGTCGATCTCGACGGCGCCGTCGCCTTCCTGCCGCGTTCGCAGGTCGATATCCGGCCGATTCGCGATGTGTCGCCTCTGATGAACAATCAGCAGCCTTTCCAGATCCTCAAGATGGATCGCCGGCGCGGCAATATCGTCGTGTCGCGCCGCACGGTTCTCGAAGAGACGCGCGCCGAGCAGCGCCAGGAACTGGTGCAAAACCTCGAAGAGGGCCAGGTCATCGACGGCGTGGTCAAGAACATCACCGACTACGGCGCGTTCGTCGACCTCGGCGGCATCGATGGTCTGTTGCACGTCACCGACATCGCCTGGCGGCGCGTCAATCACCCATCGGAAGTGCTCAATATCGGCCAGCAGGTCAAGGTCAAGATCATCAAGATCAACCACGAGACCCACCGCATTTCGCTCGGCATGAAACAATTGCTCGACGATCCGTGGCAGGGCATCGAGGCGAAGTATCCGGTCGGCGCCCGGTTCAAGGGCCGCGTCACCAACATCACCGACTACGGCGCCTTCGTCGAGCTTGAGCCCGGCATCGAGGGGCTGATCCACGTTTCGGAAATGTCGTGGACCAAGAAAAACGTGCACCCCGGCAAGATCGTTTCGACGTCCCAGGAAGTCGAAGTTCAGGTGCTCGAGGTCGATCCGGTCAAGCGCCGTATCTCGCTCGGCCTGAAACAGACCATGCGCAATCCGTGGGAGGTATTCGTCGAAAAATACCCCGCGGGCTCGGTTGTCGAGGGCGAGGTCAAGAACAAGACCGAATTCGGCCTCTTCCTCGGTCTCGATGGCGACGTCGACGGCATGGTTCACCTGTCCGATCTGGACTGGAAACGGCCCGGCGAGCAGGTCATCGAGGAATACAAGAAAGGCGACAAGGTCACGGCGCAGGTGCTCGACGTCGACGTCGAGAAGGAGCGCATTTCGCTCGGCATCAAGCAGCTTTCGGAAGGCGCCGCCGACGCCGCCGCCGCCCCGGATGCCGGAGCCGGCGAGCTTAAGAAGGGTGCCGTCGTTACCTGCGAAGTCACCGAAGTGAAGGAAGGCGGTATCGATGTGAAGATCGTCGGCACCGAATACTCTTCTTTCATCAAGCGTTCCGAGCTGGCGCGCGATCGTTCCGAACAGCGCCCCGATCGTTTTGCGGTCGGCCAGAAGGTCGATGCCCGTGTCACGCAGTTCGACCGCCGTACCCGCCGCGTGACCGTCTCCATCAAGGCGCTGGAAGTCGCCGAAGAGAAGGAGGCGATCGCCCAATACGGCTCGTCGGATTCCGGCGCGACGCTTGGCGACATTCTCGGCACCGCGCTCAAGCGCAAGGGCGAGGAAGCCGAAGAGAACGAGAAGGAAGAGACCGAGGAGTAACGACGAACGGGGGCGGTAAGCAAAAGGATGAACCATGTCGCTTGATGCCGACCTGATCGTCGACCGCCGCCGGATGCGGCGCAAGCTCACGTTCTGGCGCGTACTGGCTATCGTTGTGATCGTTGTCGGCATCGGCGGCGTGGCGGCGTTCGCCAGCAACCGCGCCGGCTTTTTTGGCGTTCGTCCCTACATCGCGCGGGTCAATATTTCCGGGTTGATTCGCGGCGACGAAGAGCGGGTCCGGGCGCTCGATCTGCTGGCGCGCTCCTCGCTGGCGCGCGCCGTCATCGTCCACGTCGACAGCCCCGGCGGCACCACGGCGGGTTCCGAGCAATTGTTCGATTCGTTGTCGCGCATTCGCGAGAGAAAGCCGCTCGTCGTCGTCGTCGACAGCATGGCGGCGTCAGGCGGATACATCACGGCACTTGCCGCCGATCATATCGTCGCCCAGCAGACCTCGCTGGTCGGCTCGATCGGCGTACTGTTCCAGTATCCCAACGTGTCCGATCTGCTCGGCAAGATCGGAGTCAAGGTCGAATCGGTGAAGTCGACGCCGCTCAAGGCGGCGCCTGACGGCTTTGAGCCGACCAGCCCCGAAGCGACCGCGGCGCTCAATTCGATCATTCAGGACTCCTATGCCTGGTTCAAAAACCTGGTGCAGACCCGCCGCCATTTCACCGACGATCAGCTCGCCGCGGTGGACGATGGCCGCGTCTTCACCGGGCACCAGGGCCTCGGGCTGAAGTTGATCGACGAGATCGGCGATGAGCGCACCGCGCTGGCCTGGCTTGCCAAAGAGAAGCATGTCGACGCCAAGCTGCCGGTGCGGAATTATGAGCTGCGGAGCCGCTTCAGCGACCTGACTTTCCTGCATGCTGCGGCCGTGGCGCTGCTCGATGCGGCGGGGCTCAATGCGCTCGTCGAGCGCTATGACCTTTGGGGCGCCGGCGCCGTGGAGCCTTTCAATCTTGACGGTCTACTGGCGCTTTGGCACCCTGCCGGCATGAATTGAGCGGCGGTGATTTCGCCATTCCGGCCCGCCGTTATTTGAAACCCAGGGCTAGCGTTCGCGGGCGCCTCGAAATCCGCGATCAGGTGGGGGATCATGATCAAGTCGGAACTGGTGCAACATATTTCCGGGCAGAATCCCCATCTTTACCAGCGTGACGTCGAAAATATCGTCAATGCCATTCTCGGCGAGATCATCGCCGCCATGGCGCGCGGCGACCGCGTAGAATTGCGCGGCTTCGGCGCGTTTTCGGTAAAACAGCGGCCGGCGCGCACCGGGCGTAATCCACGCACCGGCGCTCATGTCGCCGTCGACCAGAAATGCGTGCCGTTCTTCAAGACCGGCAAGGAAATGCGCGAGCGGCTCAATCGTCCGAGCGCGCCGTAACTCCGTTCGTCCCCGTGAGAGCGAGGGCCCGGTAGCTTGATCGCAGCGCTGGTCTCGGCCGTCTGGGTTCCCGCTTGCGCGGCAATGAGCGGAGGATGAATTTGGCCGGACGCGCAGCAATGCTCCGTAAGATCGTCGCGGCGCTCATTCTCGTGCCGCTCGCCATTGTCATCATCGCATTCGCGGTCGCCAACCGCCAGGACGTGACGGTGTCGTTCGATCCGTTCAATGCGGCGCATCCCGCCGCGTCGGTGACGCTGCCATTGTTCGCACTGCTCATTGTCGTCCTGATCCTCGGTGTGGTGATCGGTGGCGCTGCATCGTGGCTGCGCCACGGCAGATGGCGCCGCACCGCGCGGCGGCTCGAACGTGAAACGGACCGGCTGCGAGAAGAGCTCGATGCCCACAGGCGCGCTGCCAGCGCCGCCCCCGTGCCTATCCCGCGGTCCGTCGAGGCGCCCGAGCGGCTCCGGCTCAAGCCGCCCGTTTCCTGAGAAAACCATGTCGTGAGAAAACCGCCGCGCGCGGGCAAGACAAAGCCTGCATGGGGATGTAGAACGGCGGCAGTTTTCACAGGTTTTCCACGGCGCGTTGATGTCGGTTATCGTTAAAATCTGCGGGCTTTCGACCTCGGAGGCGCTCGACGCCGCGCTCGACGCCGGCGCCGACATGGTCGGATTCGTGTTTTTTCCGCCGTCGCCGCGTAACATCTCGTTCAAGACCGCCTCGGCCCTGGAGTTGCGGGTGCGCGGCCGGGCCAAGAAAGTCGCGCTGTCCGTGGACGCTGACGACACGCTCTTGTCCTATGTGGTCGACGCGCTGGGGCCCGATATGCTGCAACTTCACGGCAACGAGTTGGCGATGCGGGTGGCTGCCATCAAGGCAAAGTTCAAGCTGCCGGTGATGAAGGCAATCCCCGTCGAGAACAAGGGCGATCTCGCGGCGATTGCACGCTATGCCGCCGTTGCCGACCAACTGCTGTTCGACGCCCGCGCACCGCACGACGCCACGCGGCCGGGTGGCCTCGGCAAAGCGTTCGACTGGCATCTTCTTGAGAAGCTCAATCCCGGCGTGCCGTTCATGGTGTCCGGCGGACTGAATGCCGAGAATGTCGGCGAGGCGCTGCGCATCACGCGGGCCCCCGGCGTCGATGTATCTTCCGGCGTCGAGCGCGCGCCCGGACAGAAAGATCTCGACAAGATACGCGGCTTTATTCGCGCGGCACGCGACGCTGCCGCAAAACTGATCGATCGCGTCGCGTAAGAGGCTTCTGCGATGACCGTGGCGCGCCCCAATTCATTCCGCACCGGCCCCGACGAGCGCGGCCATTTCGGCATCTATGGCGGCCGTTTCGTCGCCGAGACTTTGATGCCGCTGATCCTCGATCTCGAACAGGCCTATGCGGCCGCCAAGGCCGATCCGAAATTCCAAAAGGAAATGGACGGCTATCTTGCGACTTACGTGGGACGGCCGTCGCCGCTCTATTTCGCCGAGCGGCTGACCGCGCATTTCAGAAACATGAAGACGGCCTCCGGCCTTATGGGCGCCAAGATCTATTTCAAGCGCGAGGAACTCAATCACACCGGCGCCCACAAAGTGAACAATGTGCTCGGCCAGATCATGCTGGCGCGACGCATGGGCAAGACGCGCATCATCGCCGAGACCGGCGCCGGCATGCACGGCGTCGCCACCGCGACTTTGTGCGCGAAGTTCGGGCTGCCCTGTATCGTCTATATGGGCGCGGTCGACGTCGAACGGCAGAAGCCGAACGTGCTGCGGATGAAAATGCTCGGCGCCGAGGTTCGCGCTGTCGAGTCAGGTTCGCATACGCTGAAAGACGCAATGAACGAGGCGTTGCGCGATTGGGTGACCAATGTTTCGGATACGTTTTACTGTATCGGCACCGTCGCCGGACCGCATCCCTATCCGGCCATGGTGCGCGATTTCCAGTCGATCATCGGCCGCGAGACCCGCGAGCAGATGCAGGCCGCCGAAGGCCGGTTGCCGGATTCGTTGATCGCCTGCATCGGCGGCGGCTCCAATGCCATGGGGCTGTTCCATCCCTTCCTCGACGAGCCCGCCATCGAGATTTATGGCGTCGAGGCGGCCGGCCACGGCATCCCCAGCGGCAAGCATGCAGCGTCCATCGCCGGCGGACGGCCCGGCGTGCTGCACGGCAATCGCACTTATCTGTTGATGGACGATGACGGCCAGATCGAAGAAGCGCATTCGATCAGCGCCGGGCTCGATTACCCCGGCATCGGGCCCGAGCACGCCTGGCTCGCCGACATGGGCCGGGTGAAATTTCTTTCTGCCACTGACGATGAGGCAGTGGCGGCGTTCCAGTTATGCAGCAAGCTTGAAGGCATCATCCCGGCGCTCGAGCCGGCGCATGCGCTCGCTCGGGTAGCCGATCTGGCGCCGCAAAAGCCGAAGGATCATCTGATGGTGGTCAATCTCTCCGGCCGCGGCGACAAGGACCTGGATTCGGTCGAACGGTATCTTGAGAAGAGAGTGCAATGACTACCCGTATCGACCGCCGTTTTGCTGCGCTGAAGGCAGAAGGCCGCGCCGCGCTCGTGACTTTCACCATGGCGGGCGACCCGGATTACGACGCCTCGGTCGCGATCCTCAACGCTCTGCCCAAGGCCGGCGCCGACGTGATCGAGCTCGGCATGCCGTTCACCGATCCGATGGCCGACGGGCCGGCAATCCAGGCGGCGGGACTACGCGCGCTCAAGGCCGGGCAGAACATGAAAAAGACGCTGGCTGCCGTGCGCGAGTTCCGCGCCGGCGACGCAGCGACGCCGCTGGTGCTGATGGGTTATTACAATCCGATCTATATCTACGGCGTCGATCGGTTTCTCGCGGACGCCAAATCAGCCGGCGTCGATGGGCTGATCGTGGTCGATCTACCGCCGGAGGAAGATGCAGAATTGTGCCTTCCGGCGCTCCACGCCGGGCTCAATTTTATCCGGCTCGCCACGCCGACGACCGACGACAAACGGCTCCCCGCGGTGCTCACCAACACGTCGGGCTTCGTCTATTACGTCTCGATCACTGGCATTACCGGCGCCGCAGCGCCCGATGCCGGCAAAGTCGGCCCGGCGGTGGCGCGTATCAAACGGCATACAAAATTGCCGGTCTGCGTCGGGTTTGGCGTGCGCACCGCCGAGCAGGCGCGCGCGATGGCCGAGGGCGCCGACGGGGTCGTGGTCGGCTCGGCGCTGGTGGAAGCGGTGCGCAAAAGCCTGCGGCCCGACGGCAGGCCGACGGCCGAGACCGTCGGCGCGGTTGCGGGCCTGGTCCGCAGCCTCGCCGAAGGCGTGCGGGAAGCGCGGCGTTCCGGGGTTATGGGCTGAGACCCGGCCTCCCGGCCGAAATCCCCTTGGAGACGGAACAATATTGCGCTTGCGCCGTTTGGGTGAGGACTTGTCCGTATGACCGAGCGATCCGGACTCGCGGCCCCTGACAGGGGGTGTATTAACAATTTTTTTTCGGATCAGGCCGAAGATGTTGCCATGGGCAAGAACGACACTTTGCAATTGCAGGTCAGCCTGATCTGTCTGCTGCTGTTTCTAAACGGCATGACCGTGCTCGCCCAGCATCCTCAGTGGTTCCAGTAGCCTCGGTTTCAGTAGCGTCCGCTGGCCAAGGCCGATACGCATCTTACCGCCGTCGAATAGTCATCGCTGCAATTTGTCGATCGTAATCGGCAGATCGCGCACCCGCGTCCCGGTGGCATGATAGACCGCATTGGCAATGGCCGCGGCGACGCCGACGATGCCGATCTCGCCGAGGCCCTTGATGCCAAGCGGATTAACGAGGCTGTCGTGCTCGTCGACGAAGATCACCTTGATGTCCTGGACGTCGGCATTCACCGGCACATGGTATTCGGCGATATTGGCGTTCATCACCCGGCCGAAATTGTGATCGACCAGGGTTTCCTCGTGCAGCGCCATGCCGATGCCCCAGACGACGCTGCCCATGACCTGGCTGTGCGCGGTCTTGGGATTAAGGATGCGGCCGGCGGCGACCGCACTGACGACACGGGTGACGCGAATGACACCCAGCTCTTCGTCAATCTTCACTTCCGCGAAAATGGCGGAGTGAGTATTGCGGGCATATGACTTCAAGTCCTTGAACGTGGCGGTGGCTTCGCGCTCGATGCGGTCGACGCCGCCATGCCGCATCGCATCGGCGAGCGACACGGCCGCGCCGTTCTTCGTGTTCACGATGCTGCCGTCAAGCAGCGCGGTGTCTTCGAATTTCGCAGCGGCGAGCGGGGATTTCGGCATCTTCTTGGCGAGCCGCAGCAGCTCCTTGCGCAACGCATCGGCCGCCTTGACGACGGCGTGCGATACCGAGGCCGCGGTCCATGAGCCGCCCTCGACCTGGGCCAGCGGCAATGTTAAGTCGCCGAGCTTCACCGTCACATTGTCGAGCGGCAAACCGAGCGTGTCGGCCGCCATCTGCGTCATGATGGTGTAGGTGCCGGTGCCGATGTCGGAGGCGGCGCTTGCCACCTCCGCATGACCGTTCGCGGTCAGCACGATGCGGGTGGCGAATTCCATCTGCAGCGCTTCCCAGATGCCAGTCGCCATGCCCCAGCCGACGAGTTCGCTGCCGTCGCGCATCGAGCGTGGCTCGGCGGTGCGTTTATCCCAGCCGAACGCTGCCGCACCCTGCCGGTAGCATTCGCGCAGTTCTTTGCTGGTATAGGGGGTGTCGGTGTGCTGGTCGCGATCCGAATAACAGCGCAGCCGCAGCTCGAGCGGATCGAGCTTCAGCGCCACGGCGAGTTCGTCCATGGCGCATTCCAGCGCATAGACGCCTGTCGCCGCGCCCGGCGCGCGCATGTCGGAGGGCGTCGGCAGATCGAGCCGCGCCAGCTTGTGCACATATCTGGCGTGCGGGCTCTTATAGAGCTGGCCCGACCATGCGGTGTCGTTGCGGGAGAAATCCTCGTATTGCGACGTCACCGCGATCGCTTCGTGGATGATCGCGTCCAGCGTTCCATTGGCGTGGGCGCCGATGGCAAGCCGCTCGATCGTGGCCGGGCGATAGCCCAGCGTGTACATTTGCTGACGGGTCAAAACCAGCCGGACCGAACGTTCCAGCGCACGCGCCGCCAGGACGGCAAGCGCCACCTGATATTGCGGACGCAACCCGGAACCGAAGCCGCCGCCCATGAACGGCGACATGACGCGTATGTCGTCAGGCTTCATCTTGAACACGCTGCACAGATAACGCTGCACGTTCTGCACGCCCTGGGTCTTGTCATAGACCGTGAGCTTGCCGCCGCCGTCCCATGTGACCGTCGAAGCGTACAATTCCATCGGATTGTGGTGCTCGCCCGGAATGAAATATTCCGCCGCGTGGCGTACCTCGGCTGCCACAAAGGCCTTGTCGGCATTGCCGCGGGATTTCTCGGGCTTGCCGATGACGAAGGCCTTGTCACGCTCGGCATGCAGGTCGGTCGTGAAAGCCGCCTTTTCGAATTCGACGCGCACCAGGGTCGCTGCGAAACGCGCAATTTCCCATTCCTCCGCAACAACCAGCGCGACTGGCTGTCCGGAGAAAACGATCTTGCCGTCATGGAGCGGGCGAAACGGCGAACCTTGCTCCGGCCCGACATCGTCCTTGTAAGCTTGGGCTGCGGCCGCCATGCGCGGCCGGTTTTCGTGCGTCAGCACGTCGAGAACGCCGGCAACGCGTAGCGCCTCGCTCGGATCGATGCGCGCGATGCGGCCTTTGGCGATCGTCGATTCGACGATGGCGCAGTAAGCGAGATCGGTGGCGCCGTATTCGCCGGCGTATTTTGCCGCACCGGTAACCTTGGCGCGGCCGTCGACGCGGGATGTGGAAGTGCCGATGTGAGCCATGGCAATCACCGGACTTTCTTGCTGGATTGGATTTGCGGCGTGCCCCGCGCGGCTTGGGTCAACGCTCGGATAATGGTCCGTCGCGCCAGTTCGATCTTAAAACCATTGTGGGTGAGGGCTTTGGCGTCATGCAGCACGATCTCCGCGGCATGAGCGAATGCCGCGCGATTGGCGGGCTGACCGTGCAGCGCCGCTTCGGCGCCGCTGTCGCGCCATGGCTTGTGCGCCACGCCGCCGATGCCGAGCCGCGCCTCCTTGATCGTATCGCCATCGAGCCGCAACGCGGCCGCAACCGAGACCAGTGCAAAGGCATAGGACAGGCGGTCGCGGATCTTCAGATAGCTGTAATTGCCGGAAAAGCCTTCGGCCGGAAGCTCCACGGCGGTGATGATCTCGTCGGCGGCGAGATTGCTGTCGCGCTCGGGGGTATTGCCGGGCAGGCGATGGAAATCCGCGATCGCGATGACGCGCTCGCCGGCAGGACCGGCGACGCGGACCGTGGCCTCAAGCGCGGCAAGCGCCACGCACATGTCGGATGGATGGGTGGCGATACAGTTTTCGCTCGTTCCGAGAATCGCATGGCCGCGGTTGAGGCCATTGATGGCGGAGCATCCGCTGCCGGGCTCGCGCTTATTGCACGGCGTGACGGTGTCGTAGAAATAGGCGCAGCGCGTGCGCTGCAGGAGGTTTCCCCCGGTCGACGCCATGTTGCGCAATTGCGCGGAAGCACCTGCCAGAATGGCGCTCGCCAGCAGCGGATAGCGCTCGTTGACCAGCGGGTGATAGGCGAGGTCGGAATTCGGCACCAGCGCGCCGATCCACAGTCCGCCATCGGCGGTCGGTTCGACGGCCTTGAGCGGCAGCCGCGAAATGTCGATCAGCCGCGCCGGACGTTCGACATCCTCTTTCATCAAGTCGAGCAGGTTGGTGCCGCCGGCGATGAATTTCGCCTTCGGGCGCGCCGCGATCTGGCGCACCGCGTCGGCGACATCGGCAGCCCGCGAATACTGGAAATTGATCATGACTGCCCCATCGCCTGCTGGATCGCCGCAACGATGTTCGGATAGGCGCCGCAGCGGCAGATATTGCCGCTCATGAGTTCGCGAATCTCGTCGGCGGTCTTCGCTTTTCCCTCTGCGATCAGTCCCACCGCCGAGCAAATCTGCCCGGGCGTGCAATAGCCGCACTGGAAAGCATCGTGACCGATGAAGGCCTGTTGCAGAGGGTGAAGCGCGCCGTTTGTCGCCAAGCCCTCCACCGTCGTCACCCTGGCGCCGTCCTTCATCACAGCGAGCGTGAGACAGGAATTGATCCGCCGGCCATCGACCAGCACCGTGCAGGCGCCGCACTGGCCGTGATCGCAGCCCTTCTTTGTGCCGGTCAGATCGAGATGGTCGCGCAACGCGTCGAGCAAGCTCGTCCACGGCGCCACCGTGAGCTTTGTCTCGACCTCATTGACGATCAGGGTGATGGACAGCTTATCGGGCGCCGGGATGGTCTCGCCGACCGGCCGCGCCGCGCTCACAGGCGCCATTTGCACCTCCGCAGCAGAATGGTTTTCCAGTCCCCACTTTATATAATCCGGTAAAATCGGGGCGGTAGCCCGCCGGTTTGCCCGCCTCAACTAAAGCGCAACAGCGTCATAAACAACTCGTTCCGCGAGCCGCTTTTCCTATCCCATTGCGCGGGCGTTGAATTTTGAAGGTTCGATCCACACATATCCCGATCGATACTGGAGGGGATGCCCATGGCCCGTGATGTGGCCCGCGATTGGATGTGGTCCGAGGCGTGCGAAATGCTCGCGCGGGCCGAACGCATGCACCGCGAACTGTTTCGCCCGGCAACCACCGACAAGCGGTTGCCGGCATGGGAGCCGCCAGTCGACATTTTGGAAACCGAACACGAAGTTTTGGCGCTGGTGGCGTTGCCGGGCGTGGAAGCGCAAGACGCGGAGACGGCGATCGAGGACGGCGATCTGGTCATCGCCGGAACGCGCGTCCTCCCAGAGCTTTTGCGCAACGCGATCATTCATCGGCTCGAACTGCCGCAAGGGCGGTTTTACCGGCGCATACGGCTTCCGGCCGGGCGCTACAGCACGGTACGCCGCGCTGCCGCCGCCGGTTGTCTGGTGATTACCTTGCAGAAAGTGACCAATCGTGGCTGAAGAAATTCTCGCAAAAGATAGTACATCCCCAGGGGGGGCCGGGGGCGGCAGTTCGCTGCCGCAATTGCCACCGGATGCGCTCGTCATCGTGCCGGTGCGCAACACCGTGCTGTTCCCCGGTCTCGTCCTGCCGATCACGCTCGGCCGGCAGAAGTCGGTCGCGGCCGCCCAGCAGGCGGTGCGCGAGCAGCGCCAGGTCGGCATCCTGTTGCAGCGCACCGCCGATGTCGACGATCCGGCCGCGATCGACATGCACCGCATGGGCACGGTCGCCAACGTCCTGCGCTTCATCACCGCGCCGGACGGCGGCCATCACCTTGTCTGTCAGGGCGACCAGCGCTTCCAGATCGTCGAGTATCTCTCGGGTTGGCCGTTTTTGGTCGCTCGGGTGTTGCGGATTCCCGAGCCCGACACCCGCACCTCGGAGATCGAGGCGCGGTTCGTCAATCTGAAAGCCCAGGCCATCGAAGCGATCGAACTGCTGCCGCAGGTTCCGGCCGACCTTCTCGCCGCGATCCAGTCGATCGAGACGCCGTCGGCGCTTGCCGATCTGGCAACGGCCTATATGGACATCAAGCCGGACGAAAAGCAGGAGATCCTGGAAACCGTCGATATTACCGCGCGGATGGAGAAGGTCTCGCGTACACTCGCGCATCGCATTGAAGTCTTGAGGCTGTCACAGGAAATCGGCCGCCAGACCAAGGCCGCGCTCGACGAGCGCCAGCGTGAAGTGCTCTTACGCGAGCAGATGGCCGCGATCCAGCGCCAGCTCGGCGAAGGCGAAGAAGGCAAGGCCGCGGAGATTGCCGAGCTTGAGGCGGCGATCACCAAAGCCGGCATGCCGAAAGAGGTCGAGGACCAGGCGCGCAAGGAATTGCGCCGGCTGCAAAAGATGCCCGAAGCGGCCGGCGAATACGGCATGGTGCGCACTTATCTCGATTGGCTGATCGAATTGCCTTGGGCGTTGCCCGAGGAGAAGCCGATCGACATCAAGGAAGCCCGCCGCATCCTCGACGAGGACCACTACGACCTCGACAAGATCAAGCGGCGCATCATCGAATTTCTCGCCGTGCGCAAGCTTGCGCCGCAGGGCAAAGCCCCGATCCTGTGCTTCGTCGGGCCGCCCGGCGTCGGCAAGACCTCGCTTGGCCAGTCGATCGCGCGCGCGATGGACCGCAAATTCGTGCGCGTGTCGCTTGGCGGCGTCCACGACGAGGCGGAAATCCGCGGCCATCGCCGCACTTACATCGGCGCGCTGCCGGGCAACATCATCCAGGCCATCCGCAAGGCGGGCTCGCGCAATTGCGTGATGATGCTCGACGAGATCGACAAGCTCGGCGCCGGCATCCACGGCGATCCCGGCGCGGCGCTCCTCGAAGTGCTCGACCCCGAGCAGAACAATACGTTCCGCGACAATTATCTGGCGGTGCCGTTCGATCTGTCGCGCGTGGTGTTCATCACCACGGCGAACATGCTCGACACCGTCCCGGGGCCGTTACGCGACCGCATGGAGATCATCAGCCTTGCCGGCTACACCGCCGACGAGAAGCTGCAGATTGCACACCGCTATCTGGTGCGCCGCCAGCTTGAGGCGAATGGGCTCAAGGCCGGCCAGGTCGAGATTGGCGACGATGCGTTGCGCGACATCATCCAGAACTACACCCGGGAAGCGGGCGTGCGCAGCCTTGAGCGTCATATCGGCCAGGTGTTGCGCAATGCCGCGGTCCGCATTGCCGAGGGCACGGACGGTCCGATCCGCATTGCGCGTGACAATCTCGTGCCGATCCTCGGCGCGCCGCGGTTCGAGAACGAAGTCGCGATGCGCACCAGCGTGCCGGGCGTGGCGACCGGGCTCGCCTGGACGCCGGTCGGCGGCGACATATTGTTCATCGAGGCGACCCGCATTCCAGGATCCGGCCGGCTCATTCTCACCGGCCAGCTCGGCGATGTGATGAAGGAGAGCGCGCAAGCGGCGCTTTCGATCGTCAAGAACCGCGCCACGGCGCTTGGCATCGATCCGAGCCGCTTCGAGAAGAGTGATATCCATGTCCACGTGCCGGCGGGCGCCATCCCGAAGGACGGACCGAGCGCGGGCGTCGCCATGTTCATGGCGCTGACCTCGCTGATGACCGACCGCACCATCCGCAGCGATACCGCCATGACCGGCGAGATCAGCCTGCGCGGCCTGGTGCTGCCGGTCGGCGGGATTAAGGAAAAAGTCGTCGCCGCGCACTCGGCCGGCATCAAGCGCATCATGCTGCCGGCGCGCAATCGCAGGGATTACGACGACATCCCAGAGATCGCCCGCAAAGAGGTCGAGTTCATCTGGCTCGAGCGCGTGGAGCAGGCCGTAGAAGCCGCGCTCGAGCCGAAACCGGCGGCGGATAAGACGCCGGCAGCGGCGCCGCAGCTTGCCGGTGCGGAGGCGTAAGCCTCCGCCACGCTGAGCTCGGCGCAGCCGCCGCTGACTATTCACCACGCATGCGCTAGGTTCGCTCCGTGACTGCGTCCGGGGCCATGCCAGAATCCTACGACTTCGTGATTGTCGGCGCCGGCTCCGCGGGCTGCGTGGTGGCGGCGCGCCTTAGCGAGCATCCGGGCAACCGGGTGCTCTTGATCGAAGCCGGCAAGGATTATGCTCCGGGTCACGAGCCGCCTGAAATCCTCGATGTCTTCGCCGCGACCGCCTATTCGAACCCGAATTTTATCTGGCCGGACACGGTGGCGCGGTTCGCGCCGCGTCCCGGCAACGCGCCGGATGCGCGGCCGCGCCGGCTCTACAACCAAGGCCGCGTCATCGGCGGTACCTCATCGATCAATGGCATGGCCTCGCTGCGCGGCCTGCCGTCCGACTACGAAAGCTGGGCGGCGTCCGGCGCGCGCGACTGGGACTGGCAGAGCGTGCTGCCTTACTTCAACAAACTGGAGACCGACACCGATTTCGACGGTCCGCTGCACGGAAAGACCGGCCCGATCCGCCTGCAACGTTATCGCGCCGCCGAAACCTGGCCAGGTTTTGTGCGCGGCGTCGTCGCTGCGATCGCGGGGGAGGGCTGGCCCGACCGCAACGACCAGAACGCCGACTTCGCCGACGGCTACGCCGCGGTGGCCTATTGCCATACCGACACCGAGCGCATGGGCGCGGCCTGGTGCTATCTGACGGCGGAGGTGCGGCGGCGGCGCAATCTGACAATCATGGGCGAGACCGACGTCGAGCGCATCCTCTTTGAGGGCCGGCGGGCAGTCGGTGTGCGCGCCAGCCAGGCGGGGCAGACCATCGAAATCTACGCGCGCGAGGTGATCATATCTGGCGGCGCGCTGCAGTCGCCGGCGCTCTTGCTGCGGTCGGGGGTGGGGCCGGCGCGCGAGCTTGCAGCGCTGGGGATCGCTGTGGTCGCCGACCGGCCCGGCGTCGGCAAACATCTGATGGAGCATCCCGGCGTCAATTTCGGTTTCTATCTCAAGCGCGAGGCGAGACTGCCGAGGACGTTGCGCCGGCAGATGTTCGCCGGCCTGCGCTGGTCGTCCGGCTTCGACGGCTGCCCGCCCGGCGACATGTATCTCATTCCGGCCAACAAGGCGGCCTGGCACGCGATCGGCGAACGGCTCGGGCTGATGATGCTGTGGGTCAACCGCTCGTTCTCGACCGGCGAGGTGAAGCTCACCTCGGCCGCCCGGTCGGAGCGGCTCGATATCGACTTCAACATGTGCTCGGACCCGCGCGATCTCGAACGGCTGGTCACCGGGGTCCGCTTGATGTGCCGCTTGCAGGCCGACCCGGCGGTGCAGATGACGGTCGAGCAGGCGTTTCCCATCAGCCTGAGCGATTGGGCGCGCCGGCTTGCGGTGCATAAGCCGGTCAACGCACTGCAGACTTGGCTTGGCGCCATGGCGATGGAATCGGCGGCGCCAGTGCGGCGCTTTTTAATCGACCGGCTGATCGCCGATGCACCCTCGATCGACGATCTCGCCAACGACGACGGCGCCTGCCGCGATTGGATTCGCAACGCCGTGGTCGGGCATTGGCATGCCTCGTGCACTTGCCGCATGGGCGCAAGCGACGATCCCGGCGCGGTGACCGATCCGTCGGCGCGGGTCTACGGTGTCGACGGCCTGCGCGTCGCCGACGCGTCGATCATGCCGTCGGTGCCCTGCGCCAACACCAACCTTCCCACCATCATGATCGGCGAGAAGGTGGCGGCAACGATTTTGGGCGGTGGGTGATGCAGACTAGCGCACCTACTGCGGCTTATAGCCGGAAGCTTTGACGATATCGGCGTTGATCGCGATCTCCTTGCGCACGAAATCATCGAATGCGGCGGGCGTCATCGGCGCGGGCTCGCCGCCGAGCGCACGGATTTTTTCGGCGATATCGGCACGCCCGAGCGCGGCAACGACCTCGCGGTTGAGCCGGTCGACGATCGGCTTCGGCGTTTTGGCCGGCGCGAAGGCGCCGACCCAGAAATTGTACAGCGCGCCGGGCAGGCCCTCCTCGGCGAGCGTCGGCACGTCCGGCATCAGCGCGAGCCGCTTGGTGGCGCTGACGGCGAGAACGTGGATCTTCCCGGCTTTGGCCAGCGGCAGCGCGTTCAATACGGGGGCCGGGTAGACATCGAGGCGGCCGGCGATCAATTCGTTCATGCCTTCGGGCGTGCCGTGGAATGGCACGTGCGTGGCGGCAAAGCCGGCCGCCAGGCGCAGGCGCTCCAGAAACAATTGTCCGGAACTGCCGGCGCCCGCGCTGCCGTAAAGGATGTGGCTTCCGGGCTTCTTGCCGGCCGCAATCAAATCCTGGAGCGTGTCGTATTTTGTCGAAGTGGCGATAACGAAGGGAATATCGGCCAGTTCGGAAATACCGGCGAAGTCATTGGCGACACTGTAAGGCAAATTGGCATAAGTGGATGCCACCACCACATGCGAAGTCGAATTGACCAACAGCGTGTAGCCATCGGGGTCCGCTCGCGCCACCATGCCGGCGCCAAGCGTCGTGCCGGCACCGCCGCGGTTCTCGACCACGAAAGTCTGGCCGATCTGACTGCCGACCTGATTGAACACGGTGCGGGCGATGATGTCGGTCGCGCTGCCGGCCGAGAACGGCACGATGATCTTGATCGGCTCCTTGCCGGGCCAGTCCTGCGCTTTGGCCGATAGCGGCGCGAGAACGAGAAACATGGCCAGAGCTCGAACAACGTGTCGCAACAAGTGCCGTATCATGAATGCCGTCCTCCCCGTTATTGCCGACAGGTTCTGACGCGGCAGCCGTCTTGGCAAGAGCGCAGATTATTCCAGCGGCGGCAGATTGAGCGCCCGATCGACCAGTGCGCCGGCGCGCTTGAAGTCGAAATTGCGATAAAGGTTCTGCTTGGCGACGAAGGACGGCCCGCCGTAGAATTTTTCGTATTGGGCGTGGCGGCTGCCGAATTCGGAGCCGAGGAAATCCCAGATCAGCCGCATCAGCTTGATCCGCGTCTTGGCGTCGGTGGTGCCCGAGCGCATATAGCGCTCGATGTCGGCTGAGATGTCGGGATTGCCGAAATCGGCCTCCGAAGACGGCAGCGTGATGAACGCCGAACCGGCCATTTCGCGGATGAGCTCCAGCATGCGGCCGTTGAATTCTGACTGCATGGCTGACGCCGCATAGAACGCGGTCTTTGACGGCCACAGCACGCCATCTTCGATAGTTCCAGCGACCTCATGTGCGAGCAGCATCGAATCGTAGATCGACACCAGCGAGGCGAGTTCGCCCATCATGCCGACCACGGCGGGATTGGCGATGTTGCCGGTCGTCTCGTTCATGCGCTGCGCCAGGCCGGCCATGAAGCGCAATTTCGTCACGTAACGGACCTGGGCCTGGTGATTGCCGTAAAGATGCGACGGCGTCTTGCGCCATTGATCGCGCGACAGTTCGACATTGCGATAGATGAACACGTGCTCCCACGGCACGAACACATTGTCGAAGACGACATAGGAATCCGATTCGTCGAACCGGCTCGACAGCGGATAATCGAAAGCGCTGCCGGTGCGCGAGTACGGCTTGCGCGGATAAAGCTTTACACCCTCTGCGGCGACCGGAACGGCAAGGCAATTGGCGTAGTTCTCGTCGCCCGGAGCCAACGGCTGGATGCAGCTCAGATGGATGTAATCGGATATGGCGCCGCCGGTCGCGAGCTGCTGGGCGCCGGAAATGACAATGCCGTCGTCGCGCTCCTTGACCACTCCCGCATAAAGCGTCGGGTCGCTCTGCTTATGCGCCGGTTTCGAGCGATCGATCTGCGGCGGCACGATCGCATAAGAGCAGTAGATGTGATTGTCGCGCATGAATTCGTAGAAGGCGACCAGATTGTCGGCGAATTTTTTGTCGCTGCCAGCGCCGGCGAAGAATTGCGGTACCGCCGCATAGCCGGCAAAAAAGCCCGCGACGTGATCCGGCGCGCGGCCCATCAGGCCGAAGGTCGCTTCCGCCCAGGTCTCGGAAAACAAACGTCTCGCGCGCAGATCGGCATGCGTCTTCGGGATCTGCCAGGCGCGCTGCACCGGTTCGCCGGTCTTCGGCGACGTAAACGTCATGCGCTCGCGTAATGCGGGATCGGCAGCGATATCGTAGAGGACCGCGATCGAACGCGCGGCCTGGCGGAAAGCCGGATGGGCCGCGACGTCCTTGACGTGTTCGCCATCGAGGAAAACACGCCGTCCGTCATTGAGCGAGCGAAGATAATCGGCTCCCGTGCGCATCGATCTTGTCTCTTTCTGTCCGGCAAGCATTTAGCCCGGCGGCGGCGGCTCTGTCATCACCGGCGAAACTGCATGCGAGATGTGTCTGGCGGGCGCTTGCCAAGGCTTTCACCGGCGGCTTTAAGTCCGCTTATAAAAAAGGGGAGGGACGATCGTGCTCAAGAAACTGGGCGCTGTGCTCGCGGGGCTGTTCGCGCTTTTCGGCGCGCTGGCCGCGGCCCAGGCCGCCGACTATCCCACCCGGCCGATCACGCTCGTCGTCGGTTTTCCGCCTGGCGGTGCGAGCGATATCATGGCGCGCATCCTAACCGGCAAGCTCGGCAGCCTGCTCGGCCAACCGTTCATCGTCGACAACCGCCCGGGTGCCGGTGGCAATGTCGCCGGCGAATTCGTCGCCCACGCGGCGCCGGATGGTTACACGCTGCTGCTGGGCAACAACGCGATCCTTGCCACCAATATCAGTCTCTACAGCAAGATCGGGTTTAATCCGGAAAAGGACTTTGCCCCGATCAGCCTGATCGGCACCCAGGCCAATGTGCTGGTCGTGAACAACGACGTAAAAGCACACTCGCTGGTCGAACTCATCGCGCTTGCCAAGGCCAATCCCGGCAAGCTCAACTTCGCGTCTTCCGGCTATGGCCTCGCCGCGCATCTCGCCGGCGAACTGTTTAAGGCGCAGGCGCATATCGACATTGTGCATGTGCCCTATAAAGGTTCGGCCCCCGCACTGATGGATGTCATCGCCGGGCAAGACCAGATGATGTTTGCCACAACCTCCGGCGTCATGGGGTTTCTCAAGAACGGCCAGGTTCGCGCGCTCGCGGTGACGACCCTCAAGCGCACGCCGGCGCTGCCCGATATCCCGACCATGGACGAGGCCGGGCTTCCGGGCTTCGAAGCCACCACTTGGCATGGTCTTGTTGCGCCTGCCGGCACGCCATCCGCCGTGATCGCTGCGCTCAACCGCGCCATCGCCGAAACGCTGCAAGACGCCGACGTGCAGCACAAGCTCTCTGGCTTGGGCATCGACATCGCGCCCGACACGCCGGAGCAATTTGCCGCCTATATCAAGGCTGAAATCCCGAAATGGGCTGCGGTGATCAAGACGTCCGGCGCCAAGATGGAGTGACGGGCTAGACGGCAGAGGTATTTCGCTCCGCCTGCCAGTCTTTGCCCAGCCCGGCGCTCGTCGGAAACACCAGCGATTTGATGACGACCGGCACCGCGCCCGAAGTGTCGAGAATGGCCCCGATATCGATATAGTCAAATTCCTTCAGCTCCAGGCCGTCGATCGAGACGATCGGGTTGTCGAGTTTCATTTCCTCGCAGTAGTGAATGCCGATCAGCCCGCCGACATCGCCGTCGCCGGCGAGCACGATCGGATGGCCCTTTGCCAGAACGGCCGCCAAGCCATCGGCGACGCCTTTGCAGAAATCATCGAGACGCCGGAACGTCGCCGAGCCGCGCCAGGCGACGAAGACGGCGACCGGGTTCTCGCCGCCGCCGAGATCGAGCCGCTTCAATGCCGCTTTGATCGCCGCCGATATGGCGGCGGGATCGATCGTGTCATCGCCGAGCGGCAGTGCCGGCGCGATTACCGGCACATTGCGCAGCGGCAGCATCTCCAAAGGCGATACGAAGATGGTCGAGCCGGAAACCTGCATCGTATATTGCGAGGCGCCGATCACGGTGGCGCGGATGCGCGCTTCCGGCCGCGCCAGTTGCATGCGGCTTGCGGCGAGCCGCGCCCGCAGTTCGGCGGCAAGCTGCGGGCCGATATCGTTGAAGGCCTTGGCTTCGCCGCCATAAATGTATTCCGACACGCCGCCGGAAAAGCTCACGTCGGACACTGCGCCACGAAATTGCAGCGGGTCGAGCCGCAACAGGTCGGCGCCGCCGGCCCGCGGCGCGCCGCCGCGCATGGCGGCGAATAAATCGTCGGCCATCAGCGCTGCAAGCGCCCGCGCTTGCTCTTCGGTGACGGCGGCTCCCGGCTTAAGGTCGAGCCCAAGTTCGGTGCCGAAACGCCGCCCGGCCTCTTCCAGCCGGACGACGCGGCGCATGTCGTCAAACACGACGAGCCGCGCGCCGATATCGAGCGCGGTGACATCGGTCACCTTGCCCTCGGCGCAGACCGCAATCTTGGCGGTGCCGCCGCCGACGTCGACATTCATCACCGCCGCGGCGTTGCGGATCGAGCGCGCCACCGCGCCCGAACCATAGGCCGCCATCACCGATTCGAGGCTGTCGCCGGCGCTGACCGCCACCATGCGGCCGGCCTGCCTGGCGAATAATTCGCCGATCGCCCGCGCATTGCGCCGCCGCACGGCGACGCCGGTCAGGATCAGCGCGCCGGTATCGATCTCGTCGGGATCGATCTTGGCGTCACGGTATTGCCGGTCGATGAACAGTCCGAGCGCTTCGGCGTCGATGGTGTCTTCGGCCGAATACGGCGTCAGCAGGATGTCGGACTGATAAAAGCTTTCGCGCTCGGTGACGACGTAGCGGGCATCGAGCCGCTCCAGCACGATGCGCGAGAATACCAGATGCGAGGTCGACGAGCCGATATCGACGCCGACGGAGAGCACGCAGAGTTCGTCTTCCTCGCCGAAGGTGCGTCCCGTGTTGGAGAAAAAAACGCGGCCGCCTTGGGCTGGCTCAGTCATGGGTTTCTCACGCTCGTCATTCCGGGGCGCCGCGCAGCGGCGGAATGACGCTGACACTCATTCCTTTGGCAAGAGGCCGCGATAATCGCGCTCGTAATATTCGGCGCGCATGCGGTTTTCGGCGCCTTCGCGCTTCATGCGCTCGGCATATTCCTGGCGCAGGAATGGATCCTCCATGTAATAGGGGATCGCCGAGCCGCCCTCGGGAATATCCATCGCGGTGTAGTCGGTGTGTTTCTCGCCGGGCGGTCCTGGCTCGCGGCCGGGATTGTGTGGCCCGAACCAGGCGGTGAGGCGAAACGGCTCTTTCGAAGCGCCGAAATGCTGGTGATACCAGCGCGCGCCGCCAGGCGCCGCCGACACCATGCCGACCGGCTCGTAGTCGACGCGCTTGACCTGATCGGCCTTGCCGTCCTTCCACGGCGTCAGACCAAGCTGCTCGGGCCAGGTATAGGTGTAGCCCTTGCCCTTGACGCAGATCAGCACTGCCGCCGAAGTATGCGCGTGCGCCTTCGAATAGTGGCCGTTCTCGTGCTGGCCGATCCATAAATAGAAAGTGTTGCCGGTCATGAACGGCTCGACGCGGCGCCAGCCCGGCGAGCGGCGATTATCGAGCGGCAGATCGCAATTGACGATGTCGGGAATGAAATTGGTGCGGCGCATGGCAAGCCCGCGCACCGGATCGGGCTCGATATCGTCCTTGTACTTGTAGAAGTCGTCCGCGCCCGAGAAGCGGTCGCGGAACTCGATAAGGGCAATTGAAGATCATCTCGGCGTTGTTGATGAGATTCATCAAATTGGGCGCCGTGGTGCCGGCCAGGAGCAGCGCCGGTGCCGAGCTCGCATTGACGATGCGGTGCATGGCGTTCACCGGAATCGAGAACAGCGAGCCCTTCTGCCATTCGAACACGTGCCGCCTGTTGTCGCCGTCGAGCCAGACTTCGGTCGAGCCGCGGCCTTCGACGACAAGATAGATTTCCTCGTAAATGTGCTTCTCGGCGTTGAGCGCGCCGGCGCCCGGCACTTCGACGACATAGGCGCCCCATTTGCCTTCGGTGCCGTGGAGCTGGATGTAGCTGCCGCGTCCGCCCATCCGCGGCCACGGCGCCAGCGGCAGGTTCTGCACTTTGCTGACGCCGATATCGCGATAGATCGGAATCGTCGTCGGATTCCATGAACAGATCGTACGGCGTCTTCGGCCGGTCGAACTTGCCGAAGCCCGCGCGCTTGAATCCCGAAGGCTCGTGCCAATGAACTTGGCCGGTGATTTCGTGCATGCGTGTGCTGCTCGATTGCGCTAGGCTTGCGCGCCCCATGTACAATGCGCCCCCAATGAATGCAATGTCAGTACAAGTTATTGCGACCAGTGGAGGTTTCGCGTGCCGGCCGTGTTCTGGCGCTTGTTCTTTTCGCGAAAAACCGGGCCGACACGGCGTAATGTCGAAGTTCGACCAGCTGGTGATCGCCGGCTGGACCGGGCGCGACAAGGCGGCGCTTGAGAAGCATATCGCGGAACTCGAAGCGATCGGCGTCAAGCGGCCGAGCGAGCGATGCCGATCTTTTATCGCGCTTCGGCGGCGCGGCTCACGACCGACGATGCCATCGAGGCGCTGGGCGCCGCGTCGAGCGGCGAGGCGGAGTTCGTCCTGCTGCGCCACGGCGGGCGTCTGTGGATCGGCGCCGGCTCCGATCATACCGATCGCGAAGTGGAGAAATACGGCGTCTCGGTTTCCAAGCAGATGTGCGACAAACCGATTGCGCCGAATTCTGGGACTACGAGGAGATAGCGCCACATTGGGACAGGCTGGTGCTGCGCGCCCACATCGCCGAAAACGGCGGCCGCACGCTTTATCAGGAAGGGCCGGTGACGGCGATGCTCGATCCGCATGTCGCTGATCGAACAATTCTCCGGCAAGTCCGGCCTCGAAGAAGGCACGCTGATGTTTTGCGGCACGCTTGCCGCACGCGGCGGCATCCGGCCATCGGATCTCTTCGAGTTCGAGCTCGACGATCCGGTACTGGGACGCAAAATTCAACATCAATACCGGGTGCAGCGATTTGCCGGTGCTCGGATGAAGCAACAGGAGACGCCGTCGTGCCGATGAACAAGCCGCATCTCGAATTTCACAAGATCGATATGGGCCAGGGCTGGGCGACGCCGCCGGGCTATCCGTCGGGCATCGAGCAGAAAATCCTGGCGAGCGATCTCGACGAAACGCGCAAGATGGGCAGCCGCACCCGGCTGTTGCGCTTTGCGCCGGGCGTCTACACCACCGCGCCGTTCGTGCACGACCACTGGGAAGAGGTCTATCTGGTATCGGGCGATCTCGTCGTCGGCAACGACAAGGCGGGGAAGGGCGGCGAACCGTTCGAAGCGCCGACCTATGCCTGTCGTCCGCCCGGCGTCCATCACGGGCCGTTCAAGTCGGAGCGCGGCTGCGTGCTCTATGAGATTCACTATTACGATGAGAGCAAGAAGTAGCGTGGGTAAAATCGCGTAGGCGAAACCGCGTGGGCAAGGCGCGCGTTCGATTTCGCCCACGCCATCACGCTTCACATCGCGCCATGCCCGCCCTACACGAGAAAACGATCATGCCGGACCAGACAAAACCAGTTCTGCGGTCCTTTCTTGGCGCGGCGCGGAATTTCGCCTCCGGCAAGGAAACGCCGCGGCAGTTTCTCGAACGCTCGGTGGAACTATTTGAAAGCTGGGAACCGCGCATCGGCGCTTTTGTCACTATCGATCTGGCGGCGGCGCGCGCGGCGGCGGAGCAATCGACCGAGCGCTGGCGCGCCGGAAAGCCGCGCTCACCGATCGATGGCATGCCGGTCGGCATCAAGGACATCATCGAAACTGTCGATATGCCGACCGAGATGGGCTCGCCGCTGTTTGCCGGCTGGCGCTCGGAAAAAGACGCAGCCAGCGTGCGCGCGCTGCGCGACGCCGGCGCCGTGATCCTCGGCAAGACGGTGACGACTGAATTCGCGGCGTCTGAGCCGCGCGGCACGCGCAATCCCTGGAACATCGCGCACACACCGGGCGGCTCGTCGAGCGGCTCGGCGGCGGCCACCGCCGTCGGCATCGTCAGCGCCGCGCTCGGCACCCAGGTCATCGGCTCGACGATCCGGCCGGCAAGCTTCTGCGGCTGCGTCGGCTTCAAGCCGAGCGTCAACGCGCTCAACCGCGAAGGCAGCCACGATTATCAGAGCCAAAGTTGCACCGGCATTCTCGGCGCTTCGTTGGCGGATGTCTGGCAGGTCGCCCACGAGATCGTCGCCCGCGTCGGCGGCGATGCTGGAACGCCCGGCCTGCAGGGACCCGACGGGATACCGCCGGCGCGAAAAGCCGCGCCGCCTCGCCGTTCTTGAAACCGCGGGCTGGGACAGCGCGTCCGTCGGCGCCAGGCAGCAGCTCAACGAATGCGTGATGCGGCTCAAATCGGCCGGCGTCGAAATCCGCACCCGGCACAATGACGACCGCGTCGCGGCGCTCGAAACCGATCTCATTCATGCCGCAGAACTCTCGCATCGCTGCAACGGCTGGGAGACCCGCTGGTTTTTCCGCTCAATGCGCGATCGCGATGCTGGGAAGCTGAGCCGCAACGTCATGGAACGCGCGCAAAAATACGAGGATTTGACGCTCGCCGAGCATCGCGCCGATCTCAAAGAGCGCGCCCGTGTGCGCGCGGTATATGCCGAACTCACCGCCACCTGTGATACGTGTATCACGCTCGCCGCGCCAAGCTCCGCACCAGAAGGTCTGGCATCGACCGGCAATCCGGAATTCGCCGTGCCGGCATCGCTGCTTGGCGTGCCGGCTCTGTCGCTGCCGCTGTTCGAGGTCAACGGCATGCCGCTCGGCTTGCAGCTGATCGGCTTCTTCGACCGCGACGCCGACGTCTTCGCCATCGCATCGTGGCTTTCGTCATCGCTGACGCCGGCGCGCTGAGACGAGCCGCAATGTCCGAGCGTCTTGAAATTCCTCGAGGTGCTCGATCGCTATGGCGACAGCCCGCATCCTGCACGCCCTTATTCCGACCTGCACGAGCACATCTTGGCGCTGCAGCGCGCCGGTCGTCTGATCGTGGTCGACGAGCCGATCAACAAAGATACCGAAATGCATCCGCTGGTACGCTGGCAGTACCGCGGCGGCATTCCGGAAAGCGAGCGCAAAGCGTTCCTGTTCACCAACGCGACCGACGGCAACGGCGCCCATTACGACATCGCGGTTCTGGTCGCCGGGCTTGCCGCCAACCCGGAGGTCTACCGCATCGGCTTCGGCCGGCCGCTCGAGGAGATCGGCGACGCCTGGGTCAAGGCGATCGCGTCGCCGCTCGAACCACGGGTCGTCACCGCGGCGCCGTGCCACGATATCTGCATCAGCGGCGACGCGCTCGATATCGCCGGTAACGGGCTCGACGGCCTGCCGGTGCCGATCTCGACGCCAGGCTTCGACAATGCGCCTTATCTGTCCGCCGGCCATTACATCAGCAAGGATCCCGACAGCGGTCGGCAGAACCTCGGCAATTATCGCGGCCAGATCAAAGCGCCGCGGCGGCTCGGCATGAATCCGTCGGTCGAGCTGCGCGCCGGCATCTATGCGCATTGGCTCAAATACAAGGCGCGCGGCGAACCGATGCCGTGCGCCGTCGTGGTCGGCTGTCCGCCGCTCGTCTCCTACGCCGCGGTGCAGAAAATGCCGGAGGATCTCGACGAACTATCGGTCGCCGGCGCGCTCGCCGGCGCGCCGATCAATGTTGTGCGCGGCAAGACCGTCGATCTCTTGGTGCCGGCGGAAGCCGAGATCGTCATCGAAGGCTTCATCGACACCGAATTTCTCGAGCCGGAGGCGCCGTTCGGCGAGTCCCACGGCTACGTCAATTTGCAGGAATACAATGCCTTCATGAACGTCACCGCGATCACGCGGCGGCGCCACGCCATTCTCACCTCATTCATCAGCCAGGTGACGCCGAGCGAATCGAGCGTGATCCGGCGCGTCGCCATGGAGCCGCTCTATCTGCATCACCTGCGCACGGTGCTCGGCATAAAGTCGGTCACCGGCGTCGCCATGCACGAGCCGCTGACCAGCCTCTACGCCGTCATTGGCATTCAATTCGCGCGCGGTGCGTCGCGGACCGAGATATGGCGCGCGCTCGACGGCGCTTCGACGCTGCATCGCTTCGCCGGCAAATGGATCGTTGCCGTCGACGAGGATATCGATCCGCACAATGCCGACGCGCTGTTCTGGGCGATGTCGTATCGCTGCCAGCCGCAACACGATCTGCACGTCGTGCCGCACAAGCATCCCGGCCATGGTCCGCGTGGCCCGCGCGACGATGGCGATACCGCGACGGTGCTGATCAACGCCACGCTCAAGGGCACCTATGCGCCGGTGGCGCTGCCGAAGCGGGAATTCATGGAGCGCGCGAAGCTGATCTGGGAGCGGCTCGGGCTGCCGCCGCTCAAGCCGGAAACGCCCTGGCATGGCTACGATCTCGGCTACTGGCCGGCCGAGCTTGAGCGGCAGGCGCGCGCCGCCGCGGCAAGCGATTACTTTGCACTCGGCCGCGAAATGGGCAATCAACGCCGCAACGACGTCGCGATGAACGCGCCGGTCGTGCGCGACGACGGACATGACTAGGAGGAAGCATGCGCTACATCGACGCCTTCAATCACTTTTTTCCGAAACGCTACTACGACGCGCTTTTGGAAACGCCGGCCGGCGCCAAGGACCTCGGCAAGCGGGTACGCGGCATTCCGGCTCTGTCGGAGGTCGATTTGCGCATTTCCATCGTTGAATCGTTCGACGATTACACGCAACTACTCTCGCACGGCCTGCCGCCGATGGAGCGGCTCTGGGGGCCGGACAAATCGCCGGATATGGCGAAGATCGCCAATGACGGTCTCGCCGAAGTCGTCGCCAGGCATCCGAAGCATTTCGTCGGCTGGTCGGCGCTATTGCCGATGAACGCGCCGGAGGCCGCCGCAAAGGAGGCCGAGCGCGCGCTTAAAAACGGCGCCAATGCCGTGCAGCTCGGCACCAACGCCAACGGCGTGCCGCTCGATGCGCCGCAGTTCCTGCCGATCTTCGAGGCGATCGCGAAATCCGGCAAGCCCATACTCTTGCATCCCGCGCGCACCCGCGACATGCCGGATTATCCGACCGAGACATATTCGAAGTACGAGATTTGCAGCGTGCTGGGCTGGCCCTACGAGACCGGCGTCACGCTGGCGCGCCTGATCTTTTCCGGCATCATGGATCGGTTTTCCGACCTGAAAGTGATCGCGCATCATTTGGGCGGCGTGGTGCCTTATCTCGAGGGCCGTGTCGGCCACTCCTTCGATCAGCTCGGCGTGCGCACCTCGGACGAGGATTACGGCGCGATTCTCAAATCGCTGAAGAAACGCCCATTCGATTATTTCAAGGACTTCTACGGCGACACCGCGGTCGAAGGCGCGCGCGCCGCTACGGTCTGCGGCCTGGACTTTTTCGGCGCCGACCACGTGTTGTTCGCATCTGACTGCCCGTTCGACAAGGAAAAGGGCCCGGGCTACATCCGCGACACCATCAAGGTTCTCGCCTCGCTGCCGCTGTCGAATGCCGAACGCGAGAAGATCTGCTTTCGCAATGCGCAAAAGCTGTTCGGGCTGGCGACGTAAATCGTCGCGCGGCATCGGTGCAGCGCACGCCGCCGTCTTCGAGGCATGCGAGACATTAGTGGCGAAATCGGATAAAATTCGGAACACGCAACAGCAGGGAGCCGTCAGATGATCCGCAAGGCGAAAGCGGTTTGGCGCGGCACTGGTCGCGCCGGTAGTGGCAACCTTTCCACCGATTCCGGTGTACTCGCAGAGACGCCGTATTCTTTCAAGACCCGTTTCGAGAACGAAAAGGGGACCAATCCCGAAGAGTTGATCGCCGCCGCGCATGCTGGTTGCTTCACCATGGCGCTGGCATTCGGGCTGCAAGCCGCCGGCTTTACGCCGACCGAACTCAGCACCGAAGCAGCCGTCACGCTCGAGCCTGAAGGCCAGGGATTTCGCATCAGCCGGTCGGCGCTGACGCTGCGCGCCCAGGTGCCGAACCTGAGCGAAGCCGACTTCGCGCGACTGGCGGGCGAAGCGGAAAAGAACTGTCCGGTCTCCAAAGTGCTCAACGCCGCAATTACATTGGATGCCAAGCTGATCTGAAATCTCTACCGGTCTGGACGCATCCCGGCGATACTGACCACTTCCACTGGGCAAAGTCCGGTGAGTTGTCACCGAGGTCTCGGCGATCGGTCCGTTAGGTCTCGAATACCTAAACCACAGCGACGATCCGCGCGCAAAGCGGCGGCCACGCGAAGACCGAGCGCTCTCAGCCGCGCTCCTCGCCGATCCGCGCCCGCAGCGTGCCGATGCCGGTGATCTCGACTTCGAGCGTGTCGCCCGGCTTCATCCATAGCGGCGGCTTGCGGCTATGGCCGACGCCCTCGGGCGTGCCGGTGGCGATGACGTCGCCCGGCGCCAGCGCGGTGAAATCCGAGCAGAAGGCGATGATCTGCGGGATCGAATAGATCAAGAGATCGGTCGGCGAGTGCTGCACTTCCTTGCCGTTGAGCCGCGTCATCAGCGTCAGCCGGCCCGGATCGGGAATTTCGTCGGTGGTGACGAGCCACGGGCCGAGCGGTCCGGTTCCCGGAAAATTTTTGCCTGAGGTGACCGAGAATTTCTGGTAGTCGCGCACGCTGCCGTCGACGAAGCAGGTATAGCCGGCGACGTGATCGAGCGCGCGGGCGGCCGGGATGTGGCGGCCACCCTTGCCGATGACGACCGCAAGCTCGCCCTCGAAGTCGAAATTGTCCGAAACCGACGGCCGGATCATCTCGCCGTCATGGCCAAGCAGCGTATCGGCAAAGCGGATGAACATGCTCGGCTGCTTCGGCAGTTCGCGCCCGGTCTCGGCGGCATGAGAGCGGTAATTGATGCCGGCGCAGAGGATCTTCTCCGGGCGCGGAATGACGGGCAGAAATCTTATGTCGGCGAGCTTGTGATCCGGAGCTGCGTCCTTTGCGGTCTTGCGCATCGCCTCGATTGCGCCGGCAGCGAGCGCTGCGCGCAGATCGGGCTGCCCGATCTTATCGTTCAGCGTGACTACGCCGTCGCCGCTGATCGC
>CAVXWL010000019.1:0-156598 GCA_963765365.1 uncultured Alphaproteobacteria bacterium
CGACCGGCGCCTCGATCGCGCTGATCAAGTTCGACAAGGGTTCCGGCATTCCGCAACCGCACTTGCATGCTGCCAATCAATTCATGTTCTGCCTGAAGGGCAAATATGAATATACTTCGAGCGGCGTCGTGCTGACGGCAGGCTCATTTTATTGCAATCCGAAGGGCAACGTGCACGGACCCGCCGTCGCCCATGAAGAAACTATTGTCGTGGAAATGTACGACGGCCCGCACTATCCACAAAAGCCGTCATGGTACGCTGACGAACGCGACGCCCATCCATTGCGGTCTTTGCAAAGCAAGGCCGACCGCAATTTCCGGGCGACGCACCGCTGCCGGGTGTGACCTGCTGCAAAAGGAGACACCAATGAAGCGGGCCGATCTCACCGAGAAGCTCCTCGACATCAAGCGCGAGAAGGGATGGAGCTGGAAGCATATCTGCGAGCAGATCGGCGGCATGTCGCCGGTGCTGATCGTGGGCGCCTGCTCGGCCAGATGAAACTGACCAAGCCGCAGGCCGCCAAGGCGGCCAAGCTGTTCGGCCTTCAAAGAGCGAGCAGGCGCTGCTCAACGAGGTGCCGATGCGCGGCGCCGGCACGCCGATGCCGCCGACCGATCCGCTGATCTACCGCTTCTACGAGCTCATCATGGTCAACGGCCCGGCGCTCAAGGCGCTGATCGAGGAGGAATTCGGCGACGGCATCATGTCGGCGATCGATTTCGACATGGAGATCGAGCGCCAAGCCGACCCGAAGGGCGACCGCGTCAAAATCACCATGTCCGGCAAGTTCCTGCCGTACAAATATTACGGCGCCACCGGCAACAGCCTGGCTTACGGGTTGAAGGAGGACTAAGACGCCTCCGGGCCGACTAAAGCCGGCATGCGCCGCGAGTGCCACCCGGTCGGCGGCGAAGTACGCGTTGTTGCCGCGTCTCGGGCCTAAGCCGGCACGACCGGGACCTTCACCTTCCGCAGGCTATCGATGAGCGTTCGGTCGCTGTGCAGGTGTGCGGTGACCAATTCCGGCGGCGTGAGCGCCAGCCACTGGTCGAACGACACGTCGGCGTAATAGTCGCTCTTGAAGAGCTCCAGGAAGCGGAGCGTCGTATTGCCGGTGTTCTCGATATAGTGGCTCATCGCGAACGGCACATAGCCGACATCGTTGGCCTGGAAATCGAAAGTGCGGGCCTGGCCTTGAGCCGCGAATACGCCCATGCGCGCCTGGCCCTCGATATAGTACTGCCATTCGTCGGTGTTCGGATGCCAATGCAGCTCGCGCATCCCGCCCGGCTCGACCTCGACCAAGGCCGCCGCGATGGTCTTGGACACCGGAAAGATTTTGCTGTCGGTAATCCGCACCGTGCCGCTTTTTGTCTTGATCGGCGTTTGCGCCATCATGCGATGGCTAAAACTCTGCGGCACCGGCGTGGCGCCCGCGATCTTGTCGGTGTCAAGCGGGCCCGGCAATGGCGCTGGAAAGATGTAAAGCTTGCTCGGATCGGGAACATCGGCGAACGCCGACGCCGGCACGCCAAAATTCTTCGCCAGCACCTCCGGCGGCAGATGCTTGATCCAGTCGCTGAGCAGGAACGTGTTGTCCTCGTCGAACTCGCCGTCGTCGAACACCAGCAGAAATTCGCAGCCGTCCGGACCAAGGCCCTGGATCGAATGTGGAATGCCCGGCGGGAAATACCACAGGTCGCCGACGCCGACGTCATCGACGAAATTGCGGCTCTCGGGATCGATCGCGGTGATGCGCGCCGTGCCAGAGAGCATGTAGGACCATTCGGCGGCCTTGTGCCAATGCAGTTCCCGCACGCTGCCGCTATTGAGGCGCATATTCACGCCGGCGACGTTCTTGGAAATGGCAAGCTCGCGCGCCGTCACCTGCCGGGTCCAGCCGCCCGGCGTCAGCCGCATGTGCGCGTCTTCAAACGAGAAGCGCAAATTCGGCAAAGTGCCGCTGTCGGTGGCTGGCGGGGAGATCAAATCCGGGTTCTGGCTCGCCCGGACGGGATTTTTCGGACCGGGGTTGCTGCCGCCCGCGCCGGGGCGTCGCGGTTCCGGCATCGATTGCGCGGTCTGCGCCTGAGCCAGCGTCGTCGCTGACAGCGCGCCGCCGGCCGCAGCTACGGCCAGCATGTTTCGACGCGAAATGGGATTCGAAGTCATGGTCATGACGTTCTCTCCTTGATCCATCGGCGGGGAGCACCCGGCAAAAGGTGATTTCTTATAATCGCCGCGCCTCTTGTACCGGGCACGCGGGAGACCATAATACCAAGAGGTTGGGGCGATCCGGAGGATTGGCCATGCGCGCATTTTTGACGGCATGTCTCGCGGCCGTCATTCTTGGTATTGGCGGCTATTTTTTGCTCGGCACGATGCAAGAACCGGCCGGCCTCGCTTACTCCACCATTGGAGCCCGCATCGAACCGGGCTGGAGTTGGCGATCCATTCTCTCCACGAGCGAAGTCGGCCCCGCTGCCAGCCAATGCACGCCGCGCGCCGCATGGCAGTGGATATTTGTCGACTTGGGCAGCCCGGATGGAGAGCCCGCGCTTTGCAAGTTTTCGCAGTAGCGCTGCCGCGCCGCGATCGATTGGTCTGGCCAAATCGATAGTGATCACGCCACAAATTGACGGACGCATTCTACTCAGCCGGCGTCGCAGACGGCTGGCGCTGTAATTCGTCAGGGCCGACACGAGCATTTTCCTCGTCGAGCCAAAGGCTGTGGTGCTCCCTCGCCCAGTTCAGATCGACGGTGCCCTCTGCCATGGGCTCAAACGCGCCTTCCATGCCGATCGAGCCGATGTAGATGTGAGCAAGCATGGCCGCAACGAACAACACGGCGATGACGCTGTGCACAACCTGGGCGATCTGCATATCGGCGATGGTCGTCCCGTAGAACGGGAACAGCAGCACATAACCGCTGACCGCAACCGCGGTCCCTCCCAGCACCACGACCCAATAGACGGCCTTCTGCCCGGCGTTAAAGCGATACGCCGGCGGGTGATCATGACCAACGATCCCGCCGCCCCGCTTGATCCATTCGATATCGACGCGATTTGGTATGTTTCCGGCAAGCCACATCAGAAAAATCAGAATTACGCCGAGGGCGAAGGGAAAGCTGGTGAAATTGTGCGCGTATTTTGCCGCCAACGACCACGTGGAAAAAGCCTCCGGCCCAATCAGCGGCAACAGCAGATGCTTGCCGAACGTGATGTTGAGACCGGTGAGCGCCATAATAATAAAGCACGTTGCCGTCATCCAATGCACGAAACGCTCGACAGCGGTGAAACGCACAATTTTGATGCCTGAGCGGCCGGATTCGATCCGCACCGTGCCGCGGATGAGATAGAAGACGGTCAGCAATACGAGCATGCCGAGGACAGCGATTGCCCCGATCCAGTGCAGCCACACTTCATGGAATTGTCGCCACACGCGACCCATTGGCTGCTCGATCACATAGGATTTTACGTCGGGAATGCTGCCGAGCCCCTGGATACGGTTGGACTGCTGTAGCAGTTGCTGCTCCTTGACCGCGTCTGCGGTCGGATTGACCGCAGCTGGTTGTTGAGCAGCGACCGGCGCCGCGCCGGCGGCGAAGGCCGCAATGACGACCGCCGCGGCCAAGAGCCGAAGCCGGGTGCAGAGCTTTGCCATGCCGAGCCTCCTTTATTGCCGTTGCGGACGGCTCAAAGCACCGTGTCGCTTCCTCGGTCGGCCGCGTTTCAAGTTTCGATAGTCTCGCGATACGCCGTCTGCCAACCCCAGGCGCCGGAGCCGTAGCCGCGCTTGGCAACACGATCCTTGTAGATCTGGGCGATGATCTCGCCGTCCCCGGCAAGCAGCGACTTCGTCGAGCACATTTCCGCGCACAGCGGCAGCTTGCCTTCGGAGAGGCGATCGGCGCCGTATTTCTCGAATTGGATCGTTGTGTTGTCGGGTTCCGGTCCGCCGCTGCAATACGTGCATTTATCCATCTTGCCTCGCGAGCCGAAATTGCCGACCCGCGGATATTGCGGAGCCCCGAACGGGCATGCGTAGAAGCAATAGCCGCAGCCGATGCAAAGATCCTTGGAGTGCAGGACGACAGCATCCGCCGTGGTGTAAAAGCAGTTCACCGGGCACACCGCAGCGCACGGCGCGTCAGTGCAATGCATGCAGGCCATGGAGACCGAACGCTCGCCCGGCTTGCCGTCATTGATGGTGACAACGCGGCGGCGGTTAATGCCCCACGGCACTTCATTCTCGTTCTTGCAGGCAGTGACGCAGGCGTTGCAGTCGATACAGCGGTCGGCGTCGCAGAGAAACTTCATCCGGGCCATATGTCCTCCTCACGCCGCTCTGATCTGGCAAAGGGTCGCCTTGGGTTCCTGCATGCCGGTCGCCGGATCGTATCCATAGGTCGAAAGCGTATTCATGCTCTCGCCGAGCACGATCGGGTCGCAGCCCTTTGGATACCTTTCGCGCAGATCGGTGCCCTCGAACCATCCGGCGAAATGGAAGGGCATCCACGCAACGCCTTTGCCAACACGCTCAGTCACCAGTGCCTTCATACGGGCCTTTGAATTGTATTCGGCGCCGGTAACCCATACCCAGGCGCCGTCCTTGATGCCCCGATCGCTGGCGTCCGCCGGATTGATCTCGACAAACATGTCCTGCTGCAACTCGGCGAGCCACTTGTTGGAGCGCGTCTCCTCGCCGCCGCCCTCGTACTCGACGAAGCGGCCGGAGGTCAGGATCAGCGGAAATTTCTTGCTGATGCCCTGGTCGACCGCCGTTTTCTGCATTGTGAAACCGATATTCGGCACGCGGAACTGCCGGGCGTCCGGCAAAGTCGGATATTTGCCGACCAGATCGGGCCGCGAGGTGTAAATCACCTCGCGATGGACCGGGATCGGATCCGGCAAGTTCCAGGCGATCACGCGCGCTTTGCCGTTGCCATAGGGCGCGCAACCATGCGCGATCGCCACGCGTTGGATACCGCCCGACAAATCGGTCGACCACGATACGGCGTCGGGGTTCGCCGCATTCACCTGCTGGATAATTGTCGTTTCGTCGGGGGTCAGGTCTTTATCCCAGCCGAGCTTTTTGAGCACGCCAAGGGTGAACTCGGGATAACCGTCCTTGATCTCAGAAGTCCTCAGAATACGATTCCTCCGCAAGCAAGGTCGCGCCGTCGCGCTCGACGCCGAAGCGCGCGCGAAACGTGCCGCCGCCCTCTTTCACCGGCAGCGTGGTGTTGTAAAGAATCGCCGATCCGGGGTGCTTCAGCTCCGGCTTTCCCCAGCACGGCCAAGGCAGACCGTAATATTCGCCGCCGACTTCTGGATCGTTCGGTGGAGCTCTCAGCGTAACCACGTCGAATTTGGCTTGGTTCCTCATATGCGACTTGAGCCGCTCGGGCGACTGGCCACAATATCCCGTTGACCAACCGCCGCGATTGATCTCCCGCAAAATATCCTCGGCCGACACTGCGCCGTCGCTGACCTTGATATTTTTGAACATCTTGTCGGCGAAACCGAGCTTGCTGGCGAGCATGAACATTACGTCGTAATCGTTCTTCGATTCAAAAATCGGTTTCACGATCTGCTCGCCCCATTGAAGCGACCGGTTGGACGCGGTGCGCGAGCCGTCCATCTCGAAGCTGGTGCAGGCCGGCAACAGATACGTTCCGTTTCGGCGCTCCGAGAGCACCGACCATGCGGTGGGATACGGATCGCACACCACGAGGAGATCGAGCTTCTCGATGCCGTGAACCGAGTCAGGTATCCTGGTGATCGTGTTGGCGCCATGACCCATGATGAACATGGCCTTCAAGGTGTCGGGCTGACTCACTTCGTCCTTCGGCAGCAGCGTTGCGTCGAACCAGCGCGTACTCGGGATTCCGGGAGTCTGCATGAATGACTTGCTGGCGAAGCGTGACAGCATCCAGTCGTAATCGACCTCCCAGACGCGGCACCAATGCCTCCAGGCGTCTTCGGTAAGGCCGTAGTAAAGCGGTAATGTCGTGACATCGAGCCCGAGATCGGTCGCGCCCTGGACGTTGGTATGACCGCGGAAAATGTTGGCGCCACCACCAGCGAGGCCGATATTGCCGGTCGCGAGCAAAAGGATGCAACTGGCCCGCACATTCGCCGTTCCGACGGTGAATTGCGTCTGGCCCATCGCCCAGATCAGCGTCGCCGGGCGGTCTTTCGCGAAAATTTCGGCGACGCGCGCGACCTGTTCAGCGGGCAAGCCGGTGACGCGTTCGACTTCGTCGGGTGTCCACTTGTCGATCTCTTTGCGGACCTCGTCGAAGCCGTAAACACGCTCGCGGATGAACTCCTTGTCTTCCCAGCCGTTCTTGAAGATATGCCACAGCATTCCGTAGATCGTCGGAATATGCGTGCCCGGCCGGACGCGCACATATTCGGTGGCGTGCGCGGCAGTTCGCGTCATCCGCGGATCGATGACAATCATATTGGCGCGATTGAGCTCTTGACCTTCGAGAATGTGCTGCAGCGATACCGGATGCGCCTCCGCCGGGTTGCCGCCCATGATCATAATGGTCTTGGCGTTGCGGATATCATTGTAGCTGTTGGTCATTGCGCCGTAGCCCCAGGTGTTGGCTACGCCGGTGACCGTGGTGGAATGGCAGATCCGCGCCTGATGATCGGAGTTATTGGTTCCCCAGAAGGCGGCAAACTTCCGATTGAGATAGGCGGCCTCGTTGGTGAACTTGGCGGAGCCAAGCCAGTAGACTGAGTCCGGTCCGGACTTCTCGCGAATCGACAGAATCTTGTCACCGATCTCGTCGATGGCTTGTTTCCAGGAGATTCGAGTCCATTGGCCGTCCACCAGCTTGGTGGGATACCGCAGCCGACGCTCGCTCAATACGTCGTCACGGACGGCGGCGCCCTTGCAGCAATGCGATCCGCGATTGATCGGACTGTCATAGTCCGGCTCCTGGCCGATCCAGACGCCGTTTGCTACCTCCGCGATGACCGAACAGCCGACCGAGCAATGCGTGCACACATTCTTGCGCTGACTGACCGTCGCGCCCGGCGGAGGCGGCGCGCCGGCTTCCGCGCGACGCACATTCGTAAGCGGCAGCGCACCGAGCGCCCCGAGACTGCCGGCGACGAGGCCGGAGTGCCGCAGGAAGCCTCGACGGTCGAGAGCGCGCCGCGATGGGCCAGCCTCGGGCACGGCGCTAAACGCGCCGCGTCGGGCGGGATGTTGGGTTCGCCTTGTCAGCACAACGCGCCTCTCTGCTTTGGATGCATCGCTTATTCGCGTTACTTGGACGGGTAGCGGTTGACGCGGTAGAAATCCTGAACCTCCGGCGAGTTCGCCTGGTAGCGTGCTTTGCGTTTCTCTTCGTCCGACTCGTCTTCCGCCGCCACGGCCTCCGGGGCGAAAGAACCCGATGCGGTAGCGACAGTTCCCGCGCCGGCGCCGAGCGCACGCAGAAAGTCCCGCCGTGCAACTTTATTGTCCGCCTTCATTGCGCCTCCTCCTCGATATTCCGTCCGCGCCGCATCCGCCGCCCGCCGTGACGGGTCACGATGCAAGTGCGAAAGCCTCATTTTCTATTTCAACGAAAAGCCGGCCAATTGTTCCCAATCGGCGATAAAAATTAGCGGCTTGGGCTTGCTCGAGATCGGCGAAGAAGCGGCCGATCCAAGGCGAAAGATGTTTCCCGAACAGATCGCGGTCGGCCCCGGCCGGAGCGTCGAAACCTCCACCCGCCAAGCCCGCCATGATTTCGCACAGCACGGCGGCGTGATCTTCCGGCTCGGGTTCGCTTTCCACGCGCTCGATGGCGAGCAGCGCAAGATCGTCGCGAAGTCGTGCCAAGGGCCGCTCATTGAGAAAGCCAGTGAGATAATATGAGCCGTAAGGCACCAGTTCACCGCGGCCGATGCCAATGAAAAGATCGAAGAACTCGCGCTCGACACGTTCGGCATTCGTCGCGTCGGCCGCTTTCGCGAGCGCGGCATGCGCAATGCCGAGCGGCGAGGCATCCCCGCGCAACATAGCGAGCCGTGCCAGCAGGGCGGAATCGGGGGCGCGGCGAAGCAGCGTCGACAGCAACGCATATTCCCGGGCGCGTGCCGTATCGGTCTCGTCGACCACGCCGGCGTCCGCTGCCCTATAAAGATCGGGGCGCAGTAGACCGCGGTCGATGCCGGTAATGTCCTCGACCGACAACACACGTTCGGCCGGCACGCGGCTCCACTTTGATAAAGAGGGTTGCGAAATGCCGATTTTTCGCGCCAGCGCGCCAACGCCGCCGGCAGCACGAATGGCTCGGTCAAGTCCGGGATCGCGCATGGCCTTTTCTCGAATAGGTCCGATAACAGGCCGTTGGAGAAAGCTAGGCCCCCACGCAACGGCGGGTCAATAGCCTTAGGCTATGAGTCCGGTACTACTTTGGTACGGCGCTGCCGTGTCGGTTCCGTTCTTGCCGCGGAGTGACACTGACCGGCCGTATCGGCGGCTCCTTGGACTGGACGACATCTTGCGATGGCTCGGCACCGCTGTCGGTCTCGCTGGGATCTGACGATATTTCGGCCGGTGCGGGCGCCGCGAGCAATTCGATAGTTTCTTCAACCGGTTCCTTAACCGTGGGCAGTTCCGTTGTGTTTTGACCGGAGGCGCCGCTGAAGACACTCGCGACCATCCGGCACAGTTCCGGCGTGAGTTGTTCAAGCAAGCCGAAGCCCGGAACCCCGTCGGGCTTCGTGAAGTCCCATTGATTTTCGGCGAGACCGACGAAGTCGCGGATCGTCGGATCCGTTACCCAGACGCGCCGAAGAGCCGCGCGCGTGAGTTCCACCGGAACTCCAGGAGCGAGAAATTCGCGGATATCGCTGAGTGCCGTGATCAATTCAATCGCCGGTAGCCGGGCGGGATCAAACGCCGGTATAGCCGCTGCGCTTTGTGACGCGACGCCCGGAATGGCATTTTCATCTTCCCGGCGGGGCAGATGATGGTCGTCGAGCACGCGCAAGGCAGCGCGCTTGCGTTTCGACCATCGCCGCAAAAAATCCCCCACTGAACGGCTCGGCGCGTTCATTTACGATCCTTTGAAGACATCCGCCGCGCCATCGCCTCGGGATCAGGCCGGTCGCGCTCGCGCTTGATGAACGGGCGATCATTGCCGTGCCCGGCTACGAAATCGGCGACGATCGCTCGCACCGGCTCGGGCATAGGCACTGTCTCGACAAGATCGGCCGTACTCTCGGTCCAGGCTTCGCCCTCACTGGGCTCCGCCGTCACCGCGACAATTTCATAGGGTGGTTCGCGACCGGTAGGCCGCAGCACCACCCACAATAATGCTGCGCCCGCCGCCAGATTGTCGCGGTACCCGCTGGTGTCGGACCGAAAAAGCCCGATTTCGGCGGCACCGCCGTAGAAATTCGTGCTGTCGGCATTGCTGTCAAGCATCGACCACGGTGCGGTATCAGGGACACCGGGCAACACTGCTACGGGACGCCAGACAAAATCCGCCCACGCGCTCTTTGCCTTGCGCCGTTCGACCACGACGCCAACAGGGATACTGATGACCGGCTGGGGACGGGTCACGTCATAATCTCCAGACGGGCGATGGGCAGGCCGGTCAGCAAATTCTGCGGCTTTACGCGAACGATATTTTGCGGCGTCATGGCGAGGAGAAGATAACCCGCCTCATCGGCCGTGCGATCGATGACGCTGCCGGCATCACGAAAAGTCAGTCGAAACAGGCCGATCACGCGCGCACGCGTCGCTTCGTCGATCTTGCTGCCGCGCCAAAGCCCGTCGCCGATCTCTGTGCCGTCGGCGTCGAGGCCGACATACCAGGCGAGCGTGACGTCACGCAGCTCCGTCAGCGGCTCAACGACAAGATCGATGTCGAGCATATGCTTCACCCAACACGTTATCACGTCACCGAGCGCGGCGAGGCCGCGGCGACCCGCCGTCAGATCGAATGCCAGGTCGAACCGGTCACTGCGCTCCCAATAGCCCGACGCGTTGTCTTCGGTAAGCACCTCGATCTGCGGGCCCGCCGGCAATCCGAACATGGCAGCAAGCGGCGAAACGACCGGGCCTGCAGCGCCGATCTGTTCATCATCGGCGGCCAGCAGCGCGCCGTCATAAACCGTTACGCGCTGCGGGCGGAAAAATAATTCCGCGGCACGCAACATATGGGCGTCATCGCATCCATCGAGCGCATTACGCAGGATGAGGTGCACCATTTGATTCATAAAGATGGGTGGAATGCGGGCGCCCTCGCGGACCAGGGCTGTATATGTCGCTTCGAGCGTTCGATGTCTGGCCAGATGGTCGCGCAGCGAGATCATGAATTGCCAGTTCTCCCGAGCGTCGGGGTCGGCGATGGCATCGATCTCCGCCGCCGCCACCGGCCGCCATGGATCGTACAAGAGCCCGGAATGCAGCACGCGTTCGGCGATGCAGGCTGCGGCGGGCGGCGCCAGCTCCGGCCGCGCCAGATAGAGTTTCACAAATTCGTCAGTCGCGCGCAGCCGTGCGTCTTCATCGCGATCAAGTAGGTGATGACCGCTGGAAAGCCAAAAATCTTTCGCTGCATTCACAGCCGTGGACCTCCCGTCGCAGGGTCGAGCCATGACGGTGTCGCGAGCGTCGGCGCAAGCGTGTGGAGTTTGACGGCAGATTTGCCGGTACGCTGCGCCAGCAGATCGCCGTTTTCCGCGATGTCGCGACGGATGTCCTTTTCAGGTGCGAGCCGCGCCAGATAATCTTCTTTCACTTCGGCGAAGCCGTCCTGTTGCCAGGCGTCGATTCTCGCCATGAGATGGCGCGCGAAGCTCTCGATCAGCCGGTTCGAGCCGAGTTCAAAGCCCTCCTCGTCCAGCGCGGCCGATAGCGGCCGCAACCCCGGTTCGCGCTCGCTCATGGCGACGATGCGGATCACCGCGCCGAAAACGAGCCACGACGGCGGGTCACTTTCGTCAGCGCCATCCGGCCAGCCAAGGCGCGCGCCGCCGACCAGTCCGCCATTGATGCGGATGGCATCGGGCCAGTCGAAGCTGATCGGCTTTTCCGGCGGTGAATGCGCCGCCAGCGCATCGCCAAGCGCAGTCATTCCGGCATATATCGAGCGCCGCGCCGTGCGCAACGGCTCCTCAGGCTCCAGCACGACGGCGAATTCCGCGAGATCGAAACGGCCGACATGGACCAAGGTCCCGGCACCGGAATCCGGCGCAATCCGCCTCGCATGGGCAAAGGCGTCACCCACCTCACGCAGCGCAACGGCGCGAAACGGCGGCGGTAAATCGAGCGCCGGCGTGAAAGTCGGAGACACGCGGCTCCGGACATGGGGCGGCATAATCGGACCCCGGACTCGTACTTTCGGTTAGGTATTACTATAACGTGAGATGCCTCGCGGCCAGTCCTAACCGATCCCGGAGGATGGCGCGACACCATGGAACAAATGGTCGACCTCCGGCAAACCATTGTTCTTTGTTCGTGTGAGAGACACGATGCCGCTCGATGCTGGTGCGGTGCGACGCGGCTGCCGTGGCGCGAAGGTCGAAACTGCCGGCCAACTGTGCCGCGCCGAGCTTGAGCGATTTCGCGCGGCCATAGCTGCGGGCGCGCCGCTGACCGTTGGCTGCACACAGGAAGCGTCGTTGTTTTCCGAAGTGGCCCACGAGAGCCAAAAAGAAACCAGCCTCACCTTCGTAAACGTCCGCGAACATGCTGGGTGGTCGTCGCAGGCCGCGGATGCCGGCCCAAAGATGGCCGCGTTGCTCGCAGCCGCCGCCGAGCCGGCACCCGAGGTTCCTGCAGTGACGCTCACCAGCGAAGGCGTAATTTTAGTCTACGGCCGCGATGAAGGGGCAATCGAGACCGGCGATCTGCTCGAGCAGCATCTCGACGTAACGGTTATGATCAGCAGGCCGGCTGTGTTGATCCCACGCCGGGTCAACACTTTTCCGATCGTGCAAGGAACGATCAGTTCGGCCAAGGGCCATCTCGGCGCCTTTGAGATCGTGGTCGACGATTTCGCCAGCGCGGCGCCATCGTCGCGCGCGGCGCTTGGTTTCGGCGAGCCCCGCAACGGCGCCGTGTCACGTTGCGACATTATACTCGACATTTCGGGCGGCGCGCCGTTGTTCGCCGCGCCTGACCTGCGCGACGGCTATTTGCGCGCCGATGCCGGCGATCCGGCCGCCGTTTTGCAGGCCGTGCTCAAGGCGCGCGACCTGGTCGGCGTCTTCGACAAGCCGCGCTACATCGCGTTCAACAAAGAACTCTGCGCGCATTCGCGCTCGCATATTGTCGGCTGCCGACGCTGTCTCGATCTTTGCCCGGCTGGTGCGATCGAACCTGCCGGCGATCAGGTCGCTATCAATGCCAATATTTGCGCCGGCTGCGGCCAGTGCGCGGCCGCGTGCCCGACCGGCGCCGCCGCCTATGCGCTGCCGCCAGCCGATGCGCTGCTACGCAAGCTGCGCGCGCTGCTTGCCGTCTTTCGCGAGGCCGGCGGCTCGCTTCCGATCCTGCTCTTTGGTGACGATGCACACGGCGGCGCCCTGATCGATGCACTGGCGCGCCACGGCGACGGACTGCCGGCGAACGTGCTGCCGCTCATGGTCAACGAGGTTACCCAAGTCGGCCTTGAAGCCATCGCCGCGGCGTTTGCCTATGGCGCAAGCGATGTTCGCTTTCTGCTGCGCGCCAGGCCGCGCCATGACACCGCCGGACTGGCCAAAACCATCGCATTCGCCGAGCCCGTTCTTACGGCACTCGGCTACGGTTCGGTGTCAACGATCGAGACTGACGATCCCGATGCACTCGGCGCAGCATTGGCTGCCATCGTGGCGCATGCACCGTCACGGCGACCGGCGAGTTTTACGCCTGCGGGGTCGAAGCGCGAGGTGATGCAGCTCGCGTTGCGCCAATTGCATGGCGCAGCTCCGACCCCGATGGATGTCGTCGCATTGCCGCAGGGCGCTCCGTTCGGCGCGGTGGAGATCGATGTCGGCGGCTGCACGCTCTGTCTTGCGTGCGTCGCGGCCTGTCCGACGGGCGCACTCGGCGACCATCCGGAACGTCCGTTGCTGCGTTTCACCGAGGACGCCTGCGTGCAGTGCGGTCTGTGCAAGGCGACTTGTCCCGAGAAGGTGATCACACTCAAGCCGCAGCTCGACTTCCGCGCCGCTACCGCGGGCTTTCGCGTGCTCAAGGAAGAAGAGCCGTTCCATTGCATCCGCTGCGGCAAGCCGTTCGGCGTCAAGAGCACAATCGAGCGCGTCATCGGCAGGCTTCAGGGCCAGCACTGGATGTATCCGCAAGGTTCAAAGCGGCTCGATGCGCTCAAAATGTGCGAGGATTGCCGCGTCGGCGCTGTGACCGAGGACGCCTTCGATCCGCACGGCGCGCCAACGCGGCCGGCAATGCGAACGACCGACGATTATCTGCGCGAGCGTGAACAACGCCGGCGCACCGAAGAACCCGGTAGCTGATTCCGCGCTCGCAGCCGAACCTTTCCCAACGATCTACTCGGCGCCAGAGACAGCCAATGTCGGTGCGAACAGATCGTGGGGCGTCGCAAGGCCGCGCAGTTCGTGACGGCCGAGCGGGTGCAGCGGCTTGCCATAGGCGCGTGCAAAATCGTCACTGACGATGATCGGCAAGTCCAATGTCTTGGCTACGGCTTCGATTCGACTGACAAGATTCACGGCTGGTCCGATCATGCTGAAATCCAGCCGGTCGGAAGCTCCGATATTGCCGTAGATCGCGGTGCCGACATGAAGCGCGATGACGATCTCAAGCCGCGGCTCGTCCAAAACCGACGGGTCACCCGTAAGCCCACGCACCGCCTCGACGCGCCACAGCCGTGTTATTTCTCTCCGAAGCACCGTGGACTTCGGACTTGCTCCGGCGCCAAGGCGCGCAACAATCTACCGCACGATATTGTACGAACTCACATATTCCTTATATAATGTGCTGTAGGCGGCTTAGACCGGCCTGCAATACTTGGAATTATCGATGTCGGGCCCGTCGTCAGCGGCGGGCCGACGCCTTTTTGGGCACCGCTCATGAATCGTTCGAACCGTTCTGACCACATACGCCTCACCTCCCATCCGGACCCGGGAGGCAAATCGCGCTTTCCGATCCATTGGGGAGCGCAGACGGCGCGGGGCCGTGGACCAATCATCGGCACAGTCTCACGACCTGGCGACCGCAACGTCATCGGCGGACACGGCGGGTCTTACGGAATCTACCGGGCGCTGGCGGTGTCAGCGGGCGCTCTCGATCCGGTCCGCCGTCCGGACCTGACCAACACCTATCCTGCAGTCACGATCGGACCTTCCGCGCAGTGGAGCGAACCCAACCGTATCGTCTCGCTCGATCCATGGGGACATCTGGTTGCCGACGACTTTAAGCGCGAGATCAGCGAAGGCGTCGATATCCGTCCGACGATCGCCATCACCAAAGCGCGGCTCGATCTGTCCGAGATGCAACATGCCGTCGCCAGCGGCCGGCTGAAGAGCGACGGCCAGCTCGTGCATCAAAATGGCAGTTGTGCCGTCTCCAAGATCGCCATCGATCCGGTGTGGTATCTGCCGGGTGTCGCGCAGCGTTTTGGCAGCACCGACGCAAGCCTGCGCCGCACGCTGTTCGAACAGACCGGCGGCATGTTCCCGGAATTGGTCACGCGCCCGGACCTGCATGTGTTTTTGCCGCCGATCGGCGGCACGACTATTTATCTTTTCGGCGACGTCGAAAAGCTTCGCGACCCGCGAGCCAAGATTACCTGCCGCGTGCACGACGAGTGTAACGGTTCCGATGTGTTCGGCTCCGATATCTGTACCTGCCGCCCCTATCTCATCCACGGCATCGAAGAATGTGCGCGGTGCGCGCAGGACGGCGGCGTCGGCATCATCGTGTATAATCGCAAGGAAGGCCGCGCGCTGGGCGAAGTAACCAAGTTTCTGGTCTACAACGCGCGCAAGCGGCAGGAAGGCGGCGATGCGGCGGCGGCTTATTTCGAGCGAACCGAGTGCGTCGCCGGCGTGCAGGACGCGCGTTTCCAGCAACTGATGCCGGACGTCATCCATTGGCTCGGCTTGCGGCGTATCGACCGCTTCGTATCCATGAGCGACATGAAATACGATGCACTCGTCGGCCAGGGCGTCGAGATCGTCGAGCGGGTGCCGCTGCCCGACGAGCTGATCCCGGCCGACGCGCAGGTCGAGATGGCCGCAAAAAAGGCCGCTGGATATTTTTCTCCCGAATTGCCAAAGCCCGAAGATCTGGCCGGCTCGGTCGGGCGCTCGCTCGAGAAATATTGAGCGCCTTTCGTTTTGATCCCTGCTTTGGGTTGCGTTTGATGGATCAGGACCTAGCCGCCGCTTTTTCTCTATTGAGCGCGGACGCCGTCCGCAGCCGCGCTCATACCATGCTTGCGCTTGGGCTTGAGGACCGGCTGCCGCACTTTCGCGCTGACATTGGTCGGCTCGATGACGCCGCCAATCTCGTCATCGCCACCACGAAAGCCGCTTATCCCGGCCTTGTCGTGCCGTTCCATTCGCGCTGGCGGCATTTCATCGTCAATGGCGAAGATCGCTATGCTGTGCTGGACAGGACCGCGGGGCTGCCCGATCGCATTGCGAAAGCGCGGGCGGCGTTCGATCTCGCGATCGTAAGTGTTCTTCTTGACGCCGGCGCCGGACCCGCATGGCGCTTTTGCGATCCCGCGACCGGCGCGGTTCTCGGCCGCTCGGAGGGACTGGCGCTTGCCAGCCTCGATATGTTCGGCCGTGGCGTTTTTTCTGCACGCCGCACCGATCCGTTGCGGGCCGATGCCGCCAGGTTGATCGCCCTGACGACAGAGGATCTCGGCAAGGGATTTCAATTCACGCAACAGAACAGGTTCTCGGGGCTCGCGGCCCGAACGGCGCTGCTAAACGCGCTGGGCGAATGTGCGGCAAAGAATCCCGATGTCTTTGCGCGAAACGATACGGCGAGGCCGGGCGGTCTGTTCGATTATTTCGTCTCTATTGCGAGCGATGGCACCCTCCCCGCATCGACGATCTTGTCAGTGCTGCTGCGCCACTTCGGATCCATTTGGCCATCGCGCCTTGAACTTGGCGGAGTGCCGCTTGGAGATTGCTGGCGCCATCCCGCTCTGACAACCTCGGATGCAACGAGCGGGCTCGTGCCACTGCACAAGCTTTCGCAGTGGCTCGCTTATTCGCTGATCGAACCGCTGCAGCAGGCCGGTATTGTCGTGACCGACATCGATGGCCTGACAGGACTGGCCGAATATCGCAACGGCGGGCTGTTTGTTGACACCGGCGTTCTCGTTTTGCGTAATCCGGAAGACGCGCTGCGCGAGCATGATGTAGCGAACCCGCTCGTTGTCGAGTGGCGCGCGCTGACCGTGGCGCTGCTCGACCGTCTCGCCGGCGCGGTGCGAAACAAGCTCAATGTGACGCCGGCCGCGCTGCCGCTGGCGAGTGTCCTCGAGGGCGGCAGTTGGGCGGCCGGCCGGGCGTTGGCGTACAAGAATCGCATGGACGGCGCCTCGCCAATCAAGGTCGTCAGCGACGGCACCGTATTTTAGAGCGCAGCGAACTCGTAGGAGAGCCGCATGGAAGGCGTTATCGTCGTTGATCATCCGTTGGTGCAGCACAAGCTCACGCTCATCCGCGACAAGAGGCGCTCGATCAAATCGTTCCGGGAACTCCTCAAAGAAATCGGCATGCTGCTTTGCTACGAAGTCACGCGCGACCTTCCATTGACCAAGGTGCCGATCGAGACGCCGATGGCGCCGATGATGTCGCCGAGCATCGCCGGCAAGAAACTGGTATTTGCGCCGATTCTGCGCGCCGGCGTTACCTTTGTCGAAGGCATGCTCGATCTGGTGCCGGCGGCTCGCGTCGCCCATATCGGGCTCTACCGGGAACCGGAGTCCTTTGCGGCCGTCGAATATTTTTTCAAGGCGCCGCTCGATCTTGCTGAACGGCTTGTCATTGTCGTCCTGCCGGTTGTGGCCACGGCGAACACGGCGATTGCCGCCATCGACCGGCTGAAGGAGCGCGGCGCCAAGGACATCAGAGTTGTTTGCATGATCGCCTCGCCGCAAGGCATCGATAATTTGCAAGGCGTCCATCCTGAAGTGCGGCTGTGGACGGCCGCCGTCGACGAAACTCTCGACGCCGATGCCTATATCATTCCCGGCCTCGGCGACGCCGGCGATCGAGCCTATGGGACGAAATGAAACGAGATGATCACGCCGTGGCGAATGCACCCGGTGGCGATCCCACCCCGCTCGATCTGTGAATGAGCTTGGCAATGCCGAGAATTAAGGGCTCTTCGAACCGCGGCGCCACGATCTGCATCCCGACAGGCAGCGTGTCGCGCGTCAGACCGGCCGGTGCGGTCGCCGCCGGCAGGCTGACGAGCGTAATGAGGAACGCGGGCGCAATCCAATCGATATAATTTTCGAATTTCTGGCCGTTGATTTCATCGGGAAAGTTCAGCTCCAACGGATAAGGCTTCACCGGCGCGGCCGGGGTGAGCAGAATATCGAAGCGTTCGAACAGATCGCGGAAGCGGTGAAAAACCTCCAGGCGCTTGCGCTCGGCGGCCGCCAGGTCGAGCACCGTCACCTTCAAGCCTGCCTCGACATTGCCTTTCAGGTTTTTTCCGAACTGCTCCAGCCGGTCCAGGCGTTCGTATTGCTGGCCAACCATCCAAAGCCCGCGCCATGTCTGATAGGAATCGCGGCCGTCGCCGACGTCGAACTTGATCTCCTCGACGCGCGCCCCCGCTTCGCCAAGCCGATGCGCCGCGGCGCGGCAGATGCCATCGATCTCGGCGTCAACGCCGATGCCGGCGATATCAGACACATAGGCGATGCGCAGATTTGCGGCATCGCTGCGGCGCTCCACTTCGGCGAGCGCGCTCTTCCAGGGCGGCGCGACCGAGATCGGCGACAGCCGACTGAAGCCGACAAGCGCATCGAGCATGAGGGCGGCGTCTTCGGCATCACGTGCCAAAGCGCCGTGCACCTGCCCCGGATCCCAGGCCAGCGGCATCGGGTCATTGGGCGTAAGTCCGGGCGTCGGCCGAATGCCGACGATACCGCAGAAGGCGGCCGGAATTCGGATTGAGCAGCCGAAATCGGTGCCTTGCGCGAGCGGCACCATGCCGGTCGCTACCGCAACAGCCGATCCCCCGGAGGATCCCGCGGGACTAAAATCCGGGTTCCACGGGTTGCGGGTCGGGCCAAACAGCGCATTGTTAGTGTTGGCGCCGCAGGCAAATTCCGGAGTGTTGGTCTTGGCGAGCACGATCGCGCCCGCTGACTTGAGGCGACGCACCGCTTCGGCGTCTTCGGTCGGCACAAAATTCTTATACAGCGGCGAAGCGAAGGTCGTGCGGATGCCCGCTGTCGGCGTGACATCCTTGATCGCCATCGGCAATCCATGGAGCGGCCCGACCACATCCCCACTTGCCACCGCGTCCTCGGCGAGGCGCGCCGCCTTGCGCGCCTCGTCGGCCGCAAGGGTGACGATGGCATTAAGCTTCGGATTGAGGGCTTCGATAACGGCGAGACAGGCGTCGAGCAGATCGACGGGGCTGATCGCGCGCCGCCGTATCAGAACGGCCAGGTCACGCGCCGATTTGCGTGTGAGGGCGACGTCAACCATGGAGCGCGTCTACTTGCCGGACCAGTGCACGAAGCGGCGCTCGACCACAAGAAATAGCAGGTTGAGGCCGTATCCGAGCACGCCGGCCGCGAATATGGCCGCATACATCCGCGGCATGTCGAACAATTGCTGCGCGTCGAACACGCTGTGTCCGAGTCCGTCCTGGGAGCCGATGAACATTTCGGCGACCACGATGATGACCAACGCCAACGAGACGCCATTGCGCAGCCCGACGAAAGTCTGTGGCAGCGATTCCAGCAGCATGACATCGAATAGCACGCGCAGGCGCGAGGCGCCCATGACTTTGGCCGCCAACAGTCGCGTCTTGCGCGCATTCATGACGCCATAGGCGACGTTAAACAAAATCACCAGAATGGCGCCGAATGCGGCAACCGATATCTTGGTCTCGTCACCGACGCCGAACAGCACCAGGAACAGCGGGAACATGGCCGACGCCGGAGTCGAGCGGAAGAAATCGATGACGAATTCGAGCGAGCGATAAAGCTTCTCCGAGGAGCCAAGCACGATGCCGAGTGGAATAGCGATCACCGCCGCGATCGCCGTCGATGCGGCGGTGCGATAGACGGTTTTCACAAAGTCAAAACCGAGCGTGCCGCCGTCCATCCCCTTCCACAGCGCCGTGAAAGTTTCGATCGGCGACGGCAACAGCACCGGATCGACCCATTGCCGCCACGTCGCCAGCGACCAGATCGCGACGAGGCCGACGACGCCGACGACCGGCAGGAAGGGTTTGAGCTTCTCCGATTTCACGCCCGCCTCACCTCGCGTTGAAACACTTCCAGGCAGTGCGCCTTGGTGCGCACGAATTCCGGATCGGACAGCGTGACGTCGGTGCGCGGCCGCGCCGCGGCTACTTTGGTGAAATCGGCTACCTGCGCCGGATGACGGGACAATAGCAGCACCCGGTCGGCCAGATAGACCGCCTCCTCGAGATCGTGCGACACCAGTACGGTCGTCGTGCCAGTTTCCACGAAGATCCGTTGCAACTGCTCGCGCATGAACAGTGTCATTTCATAGTCGAGCGCCGAGAACGGTTCGTCGAGAAACAGGATTTCCGGCTCGACGATCAGCGCCCGCATGATCGAGACGAGTTGCTGCTGGCCGCCGGACATCTGATACGGGTACAGATTGAGGTCGAGCTTGATGCCAAGGCGGCCGACAAGCGCTTCGGTGCGTGCAACGCGCTCGGCCGGCGCCACCTTCATCATCTTCAACGGGTAGGCGATATTGTCGAAGGCGCGGAGCCAGGGAAACAACGCTTCGCGGTAATTTTGAAATACATAGCCGAATTTGATCTCGTTGAGCCGCATGCCGTCGAACAGAATTTGCCCGGCATCGGGCGGAATAAGTCCGGCGACGATGTTGATGAGCGTGCTCTTGCCGCAGCCATTCGGCCCGAACACCGAGATCAGCTCGCCGCGCGGAATATCGAGATCGAAATTGTCGTAGATAACGGCCTTGCCGAAGCGCTTGCTCAAGCCGCGAATGGTGACGTGCGGACGCGCTGCTGTGCTGGACGCCGGCTTCGATGCCGGTTTGGGCGGCACGCCCGTCGCCTCCAGGCGAAGCGCGTGCGGCAGTGCGTTCATCGGTCGTTACTCATGCCGGCCAATCTATCCGAGGAATTTCAAATCCTCTTTGACGTCAATCTTTTGCGGCACGACGCCGATCTGCTGACCGAAATCGGCGAACTCCTGCAAGTAAGCGAGTTGCTTCGGGCTCATGTCCTTGGTCATGGTGTAGCCCAGCATCGGCACGATATCGACCACGTTATCCGGCGTCATCGTGTTCTTGGCCAAATACTTGCGCGCTGCATCAGGATTGGCGCGGATGTAGTCGATGGCCTTGGACCAGCCCTGCGCGAAGCGCTTGGCGACATCGGGACGCTTGGTGATGAAATCCGTGGTCAGGGCGCAGCCGGCGGCGTAAGCGTCGGCGTCGGGACTGCCCAAAATATATTTGGCAATGACCCCGGCCTCGACGGTCTTGGCGATACCGAGCTTGTGCATGATGGTCGCGGCGGGTTCGAGCGTATAGCCGCCGTCGAAAGTCCCCGCCTTCATGGCGTTGACGTGTTGGCCCATGTCGAGCTGGTCGATGGTGTAGTCACTGTCCTTGAGGCCAACCTTGGCCAAAATTCCCTTGGCGGTATTGAGATTCGCCGGGCCCGGCGCCGACATCAGCTTCAAACCTTTGAAGTCGGCCAGCGTCTTGACCTTGTCTTCGAGGCCGGTGCGCACCACGAACTGCTCCATTTTATAGGTAGCGTTCTGGCTGTGCATGGCGATGTACATCGCCACGCCCGGCTTCTTCACGTCAGCGTTGAGGCCTTCGAGCGTCACCAGTACTGCGGAGACCTCGATCTGATTTGTGATTAAAGCGGCCACGTTGGGTGGGCCGCCCATCAATGTCGCGGCCTCGGGCGCGAGACCGAGATTCTTGAAGTAGCCAAGGTCCAGCGCCACGAAATAGGGCAGCGACGAACTGATCGGAAATACGCCGACTTTCACGCTTTCCAGGGTCTGTGCCCTGGCCGGGAGACTGGTCAGGCTCAGGCCTGCAAGCGCGCCAAGAACCGTCCGCCGATTGGGATGCTCACGCGTGGTCATCGATCCAACTCCTTGGTCTTCGTGAGTTTCAGGCGGCAGGCAATCCGGGCGCCGCGGCCTCTCCACGGCAAGCAAGGTGCGTGCCGCAATTGTGGTCACACTATGCCCTATTCCCCGACGTCGACGATGGCAATGACCGGTCCGCCGCCCTGCGGGCCCTGATGCATGGCATCGACGGACACGAAGACCGCCGGATCGCCGATCGCCGTCGCGGCTATGCCGCCGACGGCAGCCTTGATGTGACGATGCCACGGCACATCGGAATCATCCATCATGATCTGGCGCCGCGACCGCAGCGTGCCGCGGCGATCGGCCTCGCATTTCATAAAACAGTTCACGACCCGTCCGCCGAGATCTTCGGCACGCGGCCGTTCTGGAAGTTCGAGACCGGCGTTGCGAATGGAATCGTAGATGCCATCGATATCGAGGGCATCTTTCATTACCGAATGACCGATCCGATAGCGGCCGCCAGCGCCCTGTCTGTTGCCAAGGAGTACGATCTGCGCCTGTGTCAACTCGACGCCGGACGAGCAGGACGCCACCGACGAATAGAGGTCAAGGTTGTGGCAAATCTCTTCGGCCTTCGGCATGCCGATTTCACCGAGCGCCACGGCAATACCGAGCCCGGTGGTGCCGTTCGACACCCCCATCGAATTGTGCACCTCGCAGGCGACATCGCGACCGCGCGATTGCGCGTCCTGAACCAACTCGATGGTCAGCAGCGGCGTCTTGGTCTGCACGTAATGGACATCAGACGGACTTTCGATTCCGGCATCGCGCATGGCGGCCTTCACGCCATCGGCGACCTTCGCCACCATGGCGGGGCGGCCGATATCCTCCGGCAGCAGTTCCACGCTCATCGCGGTGCCGATGGCGAGACGGGATTTTGAAGCGGGACCGGTCGCTGGGGTGCGCGCAAAGATGGTGGCATGCGGCGTGATGACTCCATCGCAGCCGCCGGACCACACCATCGGAATCTGCGCGATTTCCGCTTCCGAGCGGCGGCCGCGCTTGAGCAGAACCCGGCGAAAAGCCTGATCGGCAAGAATGCGGGTGAAGTCGTTGACGCCGCCATTGCCCTCGGTCTTGCCGATGACGGCGATCACCTCATCGGCTGTAAATCGGCCTTTTCCGATGAGAGCTTCGACGCCGGAAGCATCTTGCACTGTCTTGAGTTCGACCTTTGCAACTTCAATGGCCATGCAAACAATCCCCGTCCGTTCTTTCAATTTCTAGACCGAGCGAATCCAAGGCTTGAATTCGCCACGGAGCATTTTCTCAAAACCTTCGCCGCGGTCGATAATCGCCGGTGCGGTTTGCCGCCCCACCCGTCGTTCTTCGCGAAGCTGATCGGTCGCCGGCACGTCAATGGTCGCCGCCCCGCCATCCTTGCCGGCCCGAAGCACCACGCCGTAATCGTCTCGTGCCGACGAAAGCGACACTTTGCCGTCGATGACGTCGCGCAAAACCATCTCCGGCTCGCGGTCAAGCGGATCGCCCCAGCCGCCACCGCCGGTGGTGCGGACGCGGACAATCTGGCCGGCCAGCACCGGTTCGCCGTCCACCAAGCCGCCGAGATCGCGGGGCGTCCCTTCGGTATCGATCGTCACACAGAATGGCAGCCCGGCCTTGCCGCCGTTGACCCCATAGCATCCCAGCCGCACCCGATCGGCGGTAACGATGGTCCGGCAGTCGACCAGCGCCCGATAATGCTTCTCATAACCGAGGCCGCCGCGCCGCTTTCCGGCGCCTCCGGAATCGGTGCGCAGTGCGAGCTTCTCGACCAGGAGCGGAAAGCGGGTCTCGGTGAATTCCGCCGGCTGATTGCGCGAGTCCGGCACGATATGGATCGCGTCGTTGCCGTCGGCGTAATAACGCCCACCGGAACCGCCGCCGAGAACTTCGCGCGACAGGAATGACCTGCCACTGTGATCGGTGCCATAGAATCCGGTGTAACGGATCGTCTCCTGATCGGCCGGCATGCGGCCTTCAACCGCTTGGGCGACCACCCCGGCGAGGAGCCCGAGGCAGCGCAACAGCACAAACGATCGCGCGTTGGTTGCCGCCGGCCATTCCGGCGTAATCAACGTGCCTTTCGGCGGAAAGACGATGTCGAAGACTTCGCAGACGCCTTCGTTGACATGAATCTCCGCCGCACGTTCGGGCGTGTCGGCGAGGTTGCGCAGAATTGGCGCGATCCATTTGACGAGGAACGCGCCGCCGGCATAGTCGGCGGGCCAATTGATGGGGCCCATCGATTGCGGATCGGTGCCGGTAAAATCGAGGCTGATGCGATCGGCTTCCTTCGTCATCGTAATCGCAAGCTTGTGCAGCTTGGGATCGGTCAGGCCGTCGTGCTCGACATAATCCTCCCACGCGTAGGTGCCGTCGGCGATTTTGGGCAAAAGCTCGCGGCGAAAAATGTCGCGGCACTTGTCGAGAATAGCCTGAAAACAAGCTTCAACCGTGTCGCGGCCGAAACGCTCGAACAATTCGGCCATCCGCCGCGCGCCCATGACACAAGCCTGCACCTCGCTGTCGAGATCGGCCGCCAGCATTTCGGGCACGCGCGTGTTGCGCTTGATAATGGTGAAGACGGCTTCATTGCGCTCGCTGGCGCTGTAGAGCTTGATCGGCGGAACGGCGAGCCCTTCTTCAAAAACAGTTGCAGCAGTTCCCGGCATCGAGCCCGGCACGCGCCCGCCGATATCGTCGTGATGACCGAACGCCTGGATATAGGCGACGACTTCGCCGCCGTGAAATACCGGAACGGTACTGCACAGATCGGGCAAGTGGCCGATCGAGCCCTCGGTCAGATAGGTGTCGTTCATCAGAAATACGTCGCCCGGCCGCATCGTGTCGGGCGGGAAATCGCGCACCACGGCATTCGGCATGGCGGAATACGAACGTCCGGTCAGCTTGCGGCAATAGCGATCGAACAGGCCGACGCGGTAATCGTGCGCCTCGCGGATCATCGGCGAGCGCGCGGTGCGCTCGATCGCGTATTCGATTTCGGCCTCGATCGAATTGAGCGTTCCCTCGATGATCTGCAGGATAATGGGATCGATGTCGCGCGGCCGCGTGCGGGGCGCGGTCGGCCACGGCGAGATTTTCGGCTGCACGTTCATCGAGTGGTCTCGTCGCGTCGAATAATCAAGATACCGCGCTCGTCGACCTCGAGCCATTGGTCCGGAAAAACGACCGTCGTCGAGCCGAATTCTTCCACGATTGCGGGACCGTCGAGGCGGATGGCGGCCGGCAATTTCGAGCGATCGAAAATCGGCGTATCGCGGAATGCGCCGCCGAAATAGACCGGCCGAACGTCACAAGAGGGAACTCCCCCCACAGTTTCAAGTTTGGGAATGGCCGGCCGATCGATCATGCCAAAGCCTGAGACAGAGAAATTGACGAGCTCGACCTTCTGCTGGCCGGCATAGTTGTAGCCGAACGCCTTGCGATGTGCGGCGTGAAAGGCGGCAATGGCGCCGGCGATGAACGTCGCGTCGACTTTGCCGGCGGGAGCCGGCACGCGTACTTCCATCGATTGACCCGCGTAGCGAATGTCGGCCTCCCGCGCGAGCCTGATGCGTGACGACGCGATGCCGTCGTTTTCCAATGTCGCGACTGCATCGCGCTCGAGGCCCGCATAGATGGCCGCAACGCTCGCGATATCGATTGCCCCCTCATGCATGACCTTGGTCACGATGTGATCGGTGCGCCAGTCGACCGCCAAAAGTCCGAAGGCGGACAGATTACCGGGGTTGGGCGGCACCAGGCAGGCCTTCATGCCGATGAGATCCATCACGGCGGCGGACTGCGCCGGGCCGGATCCGCCAAACGAAAGCAGTGCAAAGTTTCGCGGATCGATGCCGCGCTGGATGGTCATCTGCCGGATGGCATTGGCTTGGTCCCAATTGGCGATGTCGATGATCCCTTCGGCGAGCTGCTCGGGCCCCATATTGCCGGGCAGCTTCCCGGCAAGTTCGGCAATGCCTGAACGCGCACGCGCGACGTTTAGGCGAATACCACCACCAATGAGAGCCGGCGGGAGGCGGCCCAGGACCAGATTAGCGTCAGTGATGGTCGGCTCGTTGCCGCCATTCGGATAACACATCGGACCTGGCTCGGCGCCGGCGCTCCGCGGCCCGACTTTGAGGTGCCCCTCGCGGGTGATCCAGGCAATCGAACCGCCGCCGGTGCCAATCGTCCTGATATCGATCATCGGCACGCGGACCGGAAAGCGTCCCACCGCACCGCCGTTGGTGACGCTCGGCTTGGCGTTTTCGATCAGGCACAAATCGGTCGAGGTGCCGCCGGCGTCCAGCGTGACGAGGTCGGGAAAACCTGCGATTTCGGCGATCACCGCGCTGCCGATCGCGCCGGCCGCCGGTCCCGACAGCGCAGTGGTGATCGGCTTGCGCATTACCTGATCGGGGCTGGCGACGCCGCCGCTCGATTGCATGACCAAAAACGGCTTGTCGCGCAGTCCGGGGCCGAGTTCGTCGTGGATGCGTCGCAAGTAGCGGCCCATATGCGGCTTGACGAACGCATCGACCAACGTCGTTACGGCGCGCTCATATTCGCGATATTCCGGCAAGACGTCGCACGACAGCGAAACCACGCAATCGGGGTATTCTTCCGCGAAAATCTCACCGACGCGCCGCTCGTGCGCCGCATTGGCGTAGGAGTGCAAAAGACAGACGCCAATCGCTCCGATGCCATCCGCGCGGAACGAGCGCGCCGCGGCACGGACCGCGGCCTCGTCGAGCGGCCGTAATTCCTCGCCGAGAAAATTGAGACGGCCGCCAACCTCATACACGTGGCGAAGCGGCACGATGCGGTCAGGTTTGACCCAGAAATAGGAGTTGCCATAACCCTCCGGAACCGCTTGGCGGGCGATCTCCAAGATATGACGAAAGCCTTCGGTGACGATCAGGCCAAGGCCGGCAATCTCACCCTGAAGCAGCGCATTGGTCGCAACCGTCGTGCCGTGCGCCAGACCGGCGAGTTCGTCCAGGGACGCATCGGCCAGGATTTGCTTGACGCCGCGAACCAGGCCGAGCGCCGGATTTGCCGGCGTGCTCGCGACCTTGGTCACCCGCATCGATCCGGATGCGGCATCGACACAGACGATATCGGTGAAAGTGCCGCCGGTATCGATGCCGATCCGCAGCTGAGGGTTTGTTACTGTCATCACTCACGCCTTGCGTTCCCTCGATCCGGTTCGATTTGATCGGATCATGGTCCGGTCGGTCAACGGCGAAAGCCGGCCGTGACAGCACGGCCGGCAACCGCCCGTTCTCGCCGTTGACGCGACGCTATTTCATCGCCTGATAGACCGCATGGGTCCAGGCGCCCACCGGCTTCTTGGTGATCACCGGATCCGATTTCCCGCTCATCAGGATCGCGACCGTGCGGTCGTAGTCCTTCGGATCGAGTTCTTCGTTACCCGGGGCCAGCAGCTTGGCGATCTCGCCCATCATGCGCTTCTGGTCCTTTTCGGTCTTCGAGCCGGTCGTGTCGGTGGCGAGGATGATCTTGACCGCCTCGTCCTCGTGCGCCTTGGCATATTCCCAGCCCTTCACCGAAGCCTGAACGAAACGCGCCATCTTGGCGACGAAGGCGGGATCTTTGAGTTTCGGCTCCATCGCCCACACGCCGTCTTCGAGCGTGTTGACGCCTTCCTTCTCGTAGTTGAAGACGACGAGATCGCTCGGTTTGTAGCCGCCGTCGATGATCTGCCAATATTCGTTGTAGGTCATCGCCGATACGCAGTCGGCCTGCTTCTGCAAGATCGGGTCGACGTTGAAGCCCTGCTTGATCACGGTAACGCCCTTCGGGCCGCCGTCGATCGGGATCTCGAGCTTCGACATCCAGTTCAGGAATGGATATTCGTTACCGCCGTACCAGATGCCGACTTTCTTGCCTCTGAGGTCTTCCGGCTTCTTGATGCCGGTTTCCTTGCGGCAGACCAATTCCAGGCCCGAATGCTTGAAGGTCTGCGAAATGTTGACCAGCGGCACGCCTTTTTCGCGCGACGCCAGCGCTGAAGGCATCCAGTCGACAACCACGTCGGCGCCGCCGCCGGCAATCACCTGAGGCGGCGCGACATCGGGACCACCCGGATTGATGGTTACGTCGAGGTTGGCGTCCTTGTAGAAGCCTTTGTCTTTGGCGACGAAGTAGCCGGCGAACTGCGCCTGCGCGACCCATTTGAGCTGGATCGTCACCGGATCGGCAGCGTGCGCGGTGAGCGGAAACCCGAAGGCCGCTGCCACCGCAAGCATTGTTATTTTTCTCATATTCAAAGCTCCAGACGAGATGCGACCGCCGAGTCAGGCCCGATAGGATGGATGCCAGAACGTCGTCGCGCGCTCGGCTAGCGCGACAATTCCGTAGAAGGCCATGCCTGCGATCGCGGCCAGCGCGATCTCGGCCCACACCATGTCGAGTGCCATACGGCCGGCCTCGATCGAGATGCGAAAGCCAATCCCTTGCGTCGGCGTGCCAAAGAATTCCGCGACGATGGCGCCGATAAAAGCCAGCGTCGAATTGATCTTCAGCGCATTGAAAATGAAAGGCATCGCCGCCGGCAGATTTAGCTTCTGCAATGTTTGTCGATGTCCGGCGCCGTATGAGCGCATCAGATCGCGCTCGATATGTCCCGCAGCGTTCAGACCGGCGAGCGTGTTCACCAGCATCGGAAAGAACGTAATAACGACGACAACGGCAGCTTTGGACGGCCAGTCGAAGCCGAACCACATGACCATGATCGGAGCGATGCCGACGATCGGCAAAGCCGAGACGAAATTGCCGATCGGCAACAGTCCGCGTCCGAGAAACGTATAGCGGTGGGCGAGCACCGCGACGAGAAAGCCGGCACTGCAGCCGATTACATAACCGGTGAGCACGCCGAGAATGAAGGTCTGGAAGAAATCCTGCCAAAGCGTCCAGAGCGAGCCGAAGAACCGCACGCCGATCGCGCTCGGCGGCGGGAAAATCACGGTCGGCACGCCGAAGCCGCGCACAGCGACTTCCCACAGGTAGAACACAAAGGCGCCGAACAAGAGCGGGACGGCGAGATCGATGACGCGGGAAGCCGTGCTGCCCGCCGGTTCGATGGTGGTGAGCCCGGCGACACCGAGCCATGCGGCAATCCATGTCGCCAGCACCGGAAGCCAGAAGCCCCAAGCGGCATAACCGGCAATGGTGGCGTCGCGCAGTAAAGCAAGCGTCATTGCGCAGCCGAACACGACCCCGGCAAACGTGACGGCGACCGACAACCGCAGCGAAGCAAACGCCGCGCCGGCAAACAGCGCCGCCGCCAGTACCGTCGCTGCGAACATGAGCGGCCGTGCCAACAGGCTCGCGGTCGGTTCGCTCGACAGCGGCGCAACCGCGGCCGCCAGCATGCCGAGCGCCGCGGCAAAGAACGCGACCCGTCGCCAAGTCAGGCTCACGGCCGTGCTCCCATCGCCGCACCCACCCAACGCTCGATCAGGCTGACCAGACCAATCAGGCCGACGGCGAGCAGGGAGGCCGCGACCAGCGCCGCCCAGATCTGAATCGTCTGCCCGTAATAAGAGCCGGCGAGCAGCCGCGCACCGATGCCGGCCTGCGCACCGGTCGGCAGTTCCGCCACGATCGCGCCGATCAGCGATATCGTGATCGAAACCTTCAGGCTGGTGAAAAGGAATGGTATTCCGGACGGCCAGCGCAGCTTCCAAAACATCTGTGCCGGCGTTGCCGACCAGGTTCGCATCAGGTCGCGCTGGATCGGATCGGGTGAGCTCAAGCCCTTCACCACGCCGATCGTGACTGGAAAAAAGCACAAATAGGCGGAAATGATCGCTTTCGGTAACAGCCCGCGCAGCCCAATCGAGCCGAGCACGACAATGATAATCGGCGCCACCGCGAGGATCGGCACCATCTGCGAGCAGATGATCCATGGCAGCAGGCTTTTCTGCAACGTGCGCGCGTGCACGATCAAGACGGCGAGGACGACGCCAAACGTCGCGCCAAGCAGGAAGCCGACGAATGTCGCCGATAGCGTAACCCAGCTGTGATAGACAAGGCTGCGCGGCGATGTCACCGGCCAGCCGAACACGTCATCGGCGAAAGTCGCCAAAATCTGATGCGGCGCCGGCAAAAGCGGCCGTTCCGCACTCCATGTGCCGGCAATCAAGTCGGTCGCCGTGTAGGGCGTGCTATTGCGCTCGAACCCGTCACGCACGATGCCGATGTTCATAAACACGGCCGCCACGTACCAGAGCGCAATCACCGCCAGCACGATCACGACGACCGGGGTGTAACGGGCGACCACCGGACGCCACCGAATCTCGACCCGGCGCGGGGCGGTGAGCGCGCTACTCGTCATAGGAGTGACCCGAGCGCAGGCCGGCGCGCACCCGCTGTGCGATCTTGATGAATTCTGGCGTCTCGCGAATCTCCAGCGTGCGATCACGCGGGAAATTGCAGGCAATGATATCGATGATCCGTCCGGGCCGCGGCGACATCACGACGATCTTGGTGGACAGAAACACCGCTTCAGGAATCGAATGGGTGACGAAGACGACGGTCTTTCTCGTCTGATCCCAAAGCCGAAGCAGTTGCTCGTTGAGATGATCGCGCACAATCTCATCGAGCGCACCAAACGGTTCGTCCATCAAAAGCAGCGCCGGGTCGAACGACAGCGCGCGCGCGATCGACGCGCGCTGCTGCATGCCGCCGGAAAGCTGCCAGGGAAACTTGCGCTCGAAGCCTGAAAGATTGACGAGCTTGAGATAGCGCTCGACGCGCTCGCGGCGTTCCGCGGCGTCGTAGCCCATGATTTCGAGCGGCAGTGCAACATTGCGCTCGACGGTGCGCCACGGATAAAGCGCGGGAGCCTGGAATACATAGCCGTAATGCCGCTGCAGGCGCGCCTGCGCCGCAGGGACGCCGTTGACCAGGATGGTCCCCGCTGTGGGCTGCTCGAGGTCGGCGATAACACGAAGGAGTGTGGTCTTGCCGCAACCGGACGGGCCGATGAAGGAAACAAAATCCCCTTCTGCGACGTCCAGATCGACGTTCGACAGAGCCTGGACTTCGCCGTCGGCGGTTTGAAAGGTCAGCGAGACGTCGTGGGCGCTAACCGCGAGCGCGACAGATTCTAGCGCGGGCTTGTCGGCAAGGCTGACGCTCTCGCGCGATCGCATCCGGTCAGCCGCATCTGATGGTTTTGCGGATGCAGACCTGGCAGCCGCGTTTTGCCGCTCCGTCCTTGCCCACCGCACTGCACCAATGTTCATTGGAAAATATTGACAGACACGGACGCGAAAGCCGCGCCCAATATTTGCTCACGCTGAGAGAATATTGGGCACGAAAACTCATCAAATTCTAGTGGAGGCTAGGCCATATCCTGCCGTAACGGAGAATATTTTGACTCGTCCGGGCAATCCTTTCCATACTTTGCCTTCGCGCAGTCCAACTCCCCTCGTTGCGCGAGGATTATTGACGCCCGCATGAAGCCCGCGCCGTTCCGTTACATCGCCGCCCGGACGCTGGAGCAGGCGCTGGCGCTCAAAGCCGAATACGGCGACGAAGGGCGCTTTCTCGCTGGCGGTCAAAGCCTTATGCCGACGCTGAATTTCCGCCTGACCCAGCCGGCGGCCCTGATCGACATCAACCCGCTGGCCGATTGTGCGGGACTGCGGGGATCCGGACCGGACAAGGTTCGCCTCGGCGCCTTGACCCGCTACCGGGACATCGAACGCAACGCCATGGCGTCACAGCAACTGCCGCTGATCGCAGAGGCTTTGCCCCATATCGCTCATCCGCAGATCCGCAACCGCGGGACCATCGGCGGCAATCTCGCCCATGCCGACCCCGCGTCCGAAATGCCGGCTATCGTTGTGGCGCTTGGCGGCGGCATGCGGGCGCAGTCGCTGCGGGGCGAACGCTGGATCGCCGCCGAGGATTTTTTTGTTGGCCCGCTCAGCACGGCGCTCGACCCGGACGAGATGCTGGTAGAGGTAGAACTGCCGGTCGCACCGCCGCGCTCAGGCGCCTGTTTCATTGAAGTCGCGCGCCGGCGTGGCGACTTCGCCCTGATCGGGGTCGCCTGCACCGTGCAACTCGATGATACCGGCGGCTGCATTCAGGCACGCATCGGCCTATGCAATGCCGGCGACAGACCCATGCTGGCCAAAGAGTCCGGCACGTCTCTTGTCGGCACCAGGATCGGAACCGCCGATATCGAACAGGCGGCAGACCTTGTGCAGCGCGCCATCGATCCGGGCGGCAATGTGCACGCCAGCAAGGAGTTTCAGCGCCATCTTGCCGGCGTCCTGACCAAACGCGCCTTGGTCACGGCAAACGAACGGGCACGACGTGACCACTGACACCCACAGCGTCTCCGTCACCGTCAACGGCACGGCATATCAGCGCGAAGTCGAAGCGCGGATGTTGCTCAGCGACTTCCTGCGCCATGATCTGCGGCTCGCCGGAACCCATGTTGGCTGCGAGCACGGCGTGTGCGGCGCCTGTACGGTGATCTTCGACGGCGTCGCAGTACGCTCTTGCCTGATGCTGGCGGCGCAGGCGGACAATCACGCCATCATGACGGTCGAGGGCTTGGCGGCGGACCGCGACCATCTTCATCCGTTGCAGGAATCGATGCGCGATTGTCACGGGCTGCAGTGCGGCTATTGCACGCCCGGTATTCTCATGACCATGAAACTCTTCCTCGATGAAACGCCGGCGCCGACCGAGGACCAGGTCCGCGAGGCGCTGTCAGGGAATCTCTGTCGCTGCACCGGCTACCAGCACATCGTCGACGCCGTCATGCTCGCCGCCGAGCGGATGCGGAGGTGATGCCGTGACAACACGCAGTTTCGGCGCTCCCATCACGCGGAATGAAGACCCCCGGCTGCTCAGTGGCCAGGCGCTATTCATCGATGACGTCGAACTGCCCGGCATGCTGCACGCGGCGTTTCTACGAAGCAATGTCGCCCACGCAAATGTGCGTTCGATCGACCTAACGGCGGCGCGGTCCCGTCCAGGCGTTGTCGCGGTTTACACCGCGGCGGATCTCGGAGCCCATTGGGCGCCGGGACCGCTCTTGGTGCCGCCACCGCCGATCACCGGCACGGTGTTCAACGAGCGCACACAAGTGCCGCTCGCCAAGGACAAGGTGCGTCACGTCGGCGAGCCGATAGCCGTCGTTCTGGCGGAGAGCCGCTACATTGCCGAAGACGCGCTTTCGGACATCGTCGTCGATCTCGAACCGCTTCCCGCCGTCGTCGATCTCGAAAAGGCGCTGAACCAAGCATCGGCGCGGGTGCACGAGGATGTCGCCTGCAATATCGCCGCGCATGTGCGCCAGAGCCGCGGCAATTATGCCGCCGCCCGGGCACGCGCGGAGCATGTCATCGCCCGGCGTCTCTTCTACGACCACGGGGCATCGTCGCCGATCGAGACGCGGGGCATTGTTGCCAATTGGGATGCGCGCGCCAATCAGCTCACGGTCTGGGACACCACCCAGGCGCCGGTTTTTCTGCGCAATGGTCTTGCCGGGATGTTGGGATTGAGCGAGCGGCAGGTTCGCGTCATCGCACCGTTCGTCGGTGGCGGCTTCGGACCGAAAATCATGTTGTTCTATCCGGAGGAAATCGTGCTGCCGTGGGCGGCGATGAAGCTCAACCGTCCGATCAAATGGATCGAAGACCGGCTTGAGCACTTCTTCGCCACCACCCATGAACGCGGACAGACGCATGATGCTGAAATCGCGCTGTCGCGCGACGGACGGATCCTCGGCATCAAGGACACGTTTCTGCACGATACCGGCGCCTATAATCCATATGGGCTCACGGTGCCGATCAACAGCCAGTGTACCCTGCTCGGCCCATATGTGGTGCCCAGCTATGACAGCACGTTTACGGCAATCTTCACCAACAAGCCGATCGTCACGCCCTATCGTGGCGCCGGCCGTCAGCACGGCGTCTTTGTTATCGAGCGGCTCCTTGACCTCGCGGCGCGAGACCTCGGCATCGACCGCGCCGAAATCAGGCGGCGCAATTTCATTCCGGCGGACGCTTTCCCTTACAACAACGGGATCATCTATCAGGACTTTACCCAGCTCGAATACGACAGCGGCAATTATCAGCCGATCCTCGACAAGGCGCTTGAGCTCGTCGGCTACGGCGATTTTCTCGCAGACGAGCAGCCGCGGCTGCGTGCGCAGGGCCGCCGTGTCGGCATCGGACTTGCCTGCTACGTGGAAGGCACCGGCATTGGTCCCTACGAGGGTGCCAAGGTGCAAGTGCAGGCGAACGGCAAGGTCAGCGTTGCGACCGGCATCGGGACACAGGGCCAGGGCCATTTCACCAGCTTTGCCCAGATCGCCGCCGACCAGGTCGGTGTCGACGTGCGCGATGTCGATGTCGTGACGGGCGATACCGATCAGTTCTACTGGGGCGCCGGCACATTCGCGAGCCGCGGCGCGGTCGTGGCCGGCAACGCCGTCAATGAGGCGGCCAAAGCGGTCCGGCAGAAGATCCTGAAGCTCGCCGCCGAGCACTTCGAATGCGCGGAGGAAGATCTTGAAATCGCCAACGGCGAGGTTTCCGTCGTCGGCATTCCGGGCAAAGTGGTCAAGCTCGGTGCGCTGGCGCTTGCCGCCAATCCGATGCGCGGCGCAGTGCGTCCCGGGACCGAGCCTGGCCTGGAATTCGACGCAATATTTCGGGCCCCCGAGCGGCGCGACGGCAAGCGGCGTGCATGCCGTGATCCTCGAAGTCGATCCGCAGACTTTCACGCTCAAGGTGCTCAAATATGTTGTCGTGCACGACTGCGGCAACATCATCAATCCGTTGATTCTGGCCGGTCAAATCCACGGCGGCGTCGCCCAGGGCATCGGCAATGCCTTCTACGAGCAGCTCGTGTTCGACGACGACGGGCAATTGCTCAACGCGTCGCTCGCCGATTATCTGCTGCCGACCGCGCTCGAAGTACCGCGTATGGAACTCGCCCACATGGTCACGGCCTCGCCGCTTAATCCGCTCGGGATCAAAGGCGCCGGCGAAGCCGGCGCGATCCCTGTCGGCCCGCTGTTCGCGCAGGCCATCGAGGACGCGCTCGGTCTTCCTGATGCAAAAATCGAACTCCTCGAAATTCCGTTGAGCCCGAATCGTCTGTTCGAGCTGACCGCGAAAGCGCGATGATCCTCGTCACCGGCGCAGCAGGCAAGACCGGCAACGCCGTCGTAAAAGCGCTGGCGGCGAAGGGCGCAAACATCCGCGCCATGGTCCGGCGCCCCGAGCAGGCCGCGGCACTCGAGGCGCTCGGCGCAACGGAGGTCGCGATCGGCAGTTTCGAAGATGCCGGCGCTCTGGCGCACGCTATATCAGGCACCCAGGCCATCTATCATATCTGCCCGAATGTCAGCCGCGACGAAGTGAGATACGCCCGGGCGGTTGCAGCCGCCGCGCAAACTCATCACGTTAAGCGGTTCGTCTATCACTCGGTACTACACCCGCAGATCGAGGCGATGCCGCATCATTTTCTCAAACTACGTGTCGAAGAGATGTTGCTGGCCGCCGATTTCGATCTGACCATCCTGCAACCGGCCGCCTACATGCAGAATATCCTCGGTGCCTGGCGCGGTATTGTCGAGGACGGCGTGTTTCGTATTCCGTACCCGGTCGAGACGCGGCTGAGCCTCGTCGATCTCGATGACGTTGCCGCGGTTGCCGCGCTCGCGCTTACCAGAGATGGCCACGTCGGCGCGACCTACGAACTGGCTGGCGCGGCGGCGTTAAGCCAGAGCGAGGTTGCCGCCGCCATCGGTGCGGTCGTGGGGCGGGATATTCGCGTCGAGGTGGAAACAGTCGAGTCCTGGGAGGAGCGCGTCCGCGCCGCCGGCATGGGCGACGACGAACGCGCAACGTTGGCCGCCATGTTTCGCTATTACGCCTGTCACGGTCTCGCCGGGAACCCCAACACGTTGCGCTGGCTGCTCGGCCGCGCGCCAAATGACCTTGCTCGCTGTCTTACCGCGCATCATGACAGCTTGACCTCGCGGGAAGATCTTTAGGTGTCGAGTACGAAAGGCGGCCCGCGTCCCTATCCCGTTACCGTATACCGCGCGGCCAAAATAAAAGCCCCACCGTTCTTGCGAAACGATGGGGCTTGGACTTTGAGGAGCCCACGGCATTGGGAGCTCGATTAAGACAATAACATGACTGCGGCACAGACGGATGCCTTTGTTGTTAGCGAGTTGATTAAGCCATGAGCAAAGCGCGCAACCAACACGATCAGCCGCCGACCCTGCTTACCGGCAGCGTCGTCTAAAGCGCTTCGAACGAAATGTCCTGCGCGCCTTGCCAGAGGACACTTTCCCCCAGCGGCCGGAGTTGATCGTTGCCTTGCACGACCGTCAGGAAATGATTTCCCGCGAGCTGACCGACTTTGCTCGCGAAGTGCACGTTGCCGTAGGCAAGCAGGATTTCGGTCTCGCTGATACCGCCGGGATATAGAATGATCTCGCCCGGTGCGGGATAGCTGGTGTGATTCTCGTAGGGCAGCCCAAGGTCGAGAGCGCCGAGGGGAATCCAGCATCCTTCGCCGCTCCACCGCACGTGAATGATCCGCTCCTTGTAGGGCAGCATGGTCCGGAATTTCGCGCAGGTCTGCGGTGCACGCTCGGACTCGAACCGGGCAATGAACTCAAAGCGGCCTGCTTTGATGCGGATGCGCTCCATGATCGGCTCCTGGAAAATCGGCGGCTGTCCCGATCGCGAAAGCGATTGGGGCGGGTTTGCAGTTTCCACGCGCACTAGCGCAAATTGAGAAGAACGTCGAGCAGAACCCTCGCTGCGACGTCGGCATCCTCCGCGGTCACGGTCTCCAGCGGGCTGTGACTGATGCCGCCATTGCCGGAGCGAACGAACAGCATGCCGATATCGGTCACGCCGGCGAACTGTTCAGCATCGTGGCCGGCACCGCTGGCGAGATAGAACGGCTCGATGCCGGCGCCCGCGATAGACTGCGCCAATGCGGACTGCATCCGCTGCGCACAAGGGACTGCGGCATGGCGGCCGATTTCGACGATGTCGACGGTTACGCCGCGTCGCTCGGCGATGCTTCGCATCGTTGCAACAAGATCGGCGATGGCCGCGTCCCGAACCGCGTTGTCCGCGGCGCGCACGTCGAGCGACAATTCGCACGAGCCGGGAATGACATTGATCAAGCCTTGCGGCACCGACAGCTGACCGACAGTGCCGACCAGCGTCACATCCGCCGCGCAACGCTGCTCGACGGCGAGAACAATTTCCGCCGCCGCCGCCGCCGCATCGTGCCGAAACACCATGGGTACCGTCCCCGCATGCCCGGCAACGCCGTCGACTTGAATCCGGAATCGCGCCGACGCGGCAATCGAGGTCACCACTCCGACCGGCAGGTTATTCTCCAGCAGAACCGGACCCTGCTCGATGTGAACTTCGAGATAGCCGCACAGGGTTCGCGGCGGCCGCGCCAGGGCCTTGATCGCGGCATGGTCGACACCCGCTTCCTGCAACACTGTGCCAAGGCTCACGCCGGCCTCATCACGCCGCTCCAGTATCGTCGGGTCGAAGCGGCCGGCAATGGCGCTACTGCCGAGATAAGGCGCGTCAAATCGCACGCCTTCCTCTTCGGCGAAACCGATCACATCGAGATGAAACGGCAATCGACGGCCGGAGCGACGCAGATGCTCCGCGACCGCAAGAGCAATCAGGATTCCCAGACGACCGTCGTATCGTCCAGCGTTGACGACCGTGTCGTAATGCGACCCGACGATCAAGGCCGGCGCCGCGGCGTCCGCGCTCGCATAGCGGCCGACGACGTTACCGACGGCGTCGATCGCCGCATCCAGGCCGGCCGAGTGCATCCACGCGCAGATCTCCCGCGCCACGGCCTTATGGGCCGTCGAGAAATAAGTGCAGCTCAACCCGTGCGGCAGTTCCGACCATTGCGCCAGGCGGTCGGCCATAGCGAGGACATTGCCACCGAATTGTCCGGGCGCCGCCGACCCATCCAAATTGCCGCGAGTCGGGTTGTTCAACATGCGAATTGGCTGATTGAGGCGGTCATCGGGGCGACGGCTTGAACACGTCGCGGTGCATCTGTCATGGTGAGCATGCCGAGCGCAGTTTTGGGAACATAGTTGTGAAACGCGTTACCGCGCTGATAAGCGAGCCTATCAAACGATTCAATACGGCCGCCCGCATAGCATGGTTCGGGGCCTCGTTCCATTTCATAAGCCTCAATTTCAGGCGCCTGAATTGCGGTCGCAGCGGCGCAACATGGCATGCGCCGTGTAAGCCTGCGCCAAGGCCATTTTCGTGTCGGTCGCGCTGGTCGCAGCCGGCGGGATGGCCGCTTAGGTTTGCGATGGGGAACTCTGACTGATGCCATCGACGCCCTTCTCCAAATATCCGCGCGACCTTGCCGGCTATGGCCGCAATCCGCCCAACCCGCGCTGGCCGGGTCAGGCGCGCGTCGCCATCCAATTCGTGGTGAACTTCGAGGAAGGCGGGGAGAATTGCGTCCTCCACGGCGATGGCGCATCGGAGTCCTTTCTGACGGATGTCCTCAACGTCAAGCCGTGGCCGGCGCAACGCCACATGAGCGTGGAATCGATGTTCGAATACGGTTCTCGCGCCGGGTTCTGGCGGCTCTGGCGCATATTCACGATGCGAAAGCTCCCGGTAACGGTGTTCGGCGTCGCCAGCGCGCTGGCTCGCAATCCGCAAATTGTTTCCGGCATGCGTGAAGCCGGCTGGGATGTCGCAAGTCATGGCCTGAAATGGATCGACTACAAGGATTTCTCCGAGGCCGAAGAAGGCGCCCATATGCGCGAGGCGGTCCGTGTCCACACCGAGGTGACGGGAGCGCGCCCCTTGGGCTGGTACACCGGCCGCACATCCGAACAGACATTGAAGCTTGTTCTGGAGGACGGCGATTTCCTTTATTCGTCGGATTCCTACGCCGACGATCTGCCTTATTGGGTCAAGGGCCCGAACGGTCCTCACCTGATAATCCCCTACTCGCTCGATGCCAACGATATGCGCTTCATCAATGCGCAGGGTTTCCCGGACGGCGAGGCGTTTTTCAACTATTTGCGCGACACGTTCGATTATCTGTACGGCGAAGGCGCGGAAGCGCCGAAGATGATGTCGGTCGGCCTGCACTGCCGATTGGCAGGCCGGCCTGGCCGGGCTGCCGGGCTCCTCCGGTTTCTTGACCATATCGGCAAATTCGAGCGCGTCTGGATTGCGTCGCGCCTCGACATCGCGCGTCATTGGCACGGCGAACATCTTGCGCTCGCCGCAGATGCACCGGTTGTTGTTTGAGGCGGCGCGAACATCATGACGCCGATTACACTCGATGAACTCAACCGGATGGACCAGCAGGCTTTCGTCGGCGCGCTGGGCGACGTCTTCGAACACGCCCCATGGGTCGCCGAGACCGCCCATAAAGCGCGGCCGTTTCCAAGTTTAGATGCGCTCTATAAGGCCATGACCGCCGCGACGCGCGAGGCAGGCGAGGCGCGTCAAATGGCGCTCATCAAGGGACATCCCGACCTTGCCGGCAAAGCCGCGCGCGAGGGCGCGATCACGGCTGACTCGAAGCTTGAGCAATCGAGTGCCGGACTGGATCGGCTTACGGAAGACGAATTTGCTGCTTTTCACCGGCTCAACGACGCCTATCGCACCAAGTTCGGCATACCGTTCATCGTCTGCGTGCGCCGGCACGGCAAGGAATCCATTCTGCGGCAATTCGAAAAGCGTCTTCGCAACGATAGCGACAGTGAACGGCAGACCGCGCTTGGCGAGATTTTTCGGATTGCCGCCCTGCGCCTCGATCAGCGCATTGCCGCGGCCGATCGCCTGAAGGTCAATGGCCGCCTGTCAACGCATGTGCTCGACACGCGACGCGGCCAGCCGGCAGCAAATGTAACGATCGCACTGTTTGAAATCGCCGCATCTGGATCGCTCCGGAAGATATTGCAGGCGACGACCAATGCTGACGGCCGCACCGATCAACCGTTGATTTCCGGAATGCCGATCCCGATCGCCCAGTATGAGCTACAATTCAACGTCGGCGATTATTTCAGGGAGCAGCAGGTATCGATGTCGGATCCACCATTTCTCGGTATCGTTCCCCTCCGTTTCGCAGTCGCCGAGCCCGAAGGCCATTATCACGTACCGCTGATCGTCACGCCATGGAGCTATTCCACCTATCGGGGCAGTTGAGCGGGCTGTCCCGATGACCGAATCTACCTTCCATAGAGAAATACGCAGTGAGCGGTGACCGGATGCATAGCGAAAAGTCGGCACTCTGGATCAGGGATCCGCTTGCCATTCTCGCCGAAGGCGCGGAGCGCGGCGTCGTGTTGCAAGACGGCCGCATCGTGGAGCTGGTGCCGTCGGGGCACAGTCCGAAGACGCCGGATGCCGTAGTTTTCGACGCCGGCGAACACGTGGTCCTGCCGGGCCTTATCAACACGCACCACCATTTCTACCAGACGCTGACGCGAGCCACTCCGGCAGCCCTCGACCGTGAACTGTTTCCATGGCTGCAGGCGCTCTATCCAATCTGGGCACGCCTGACGCCGGAGGCCCTTGAACTCGGCACGACCTTGGCAATGGCCGAGCTCATCCTGTCCGGCTGCACCACGACCACAGACCACCATTATGTTTTTCCCCAAGGGCTCGAAGACTCCATCGATATCGAAGTCGCTTCGGCAAAACGACTTGGCCTTCGTGTCCTGCTGACGCGCGGTTCGATGAATCTGTCGCAACGCGACGGCGGACTGCCGCCGGACAGCGCGGTGCAGGACGAGCAGACCATCCTTGCCGACAGCGAACGCGTGGTGGCGCGATATCATGAGGCCGGTGAGGGCGCGATGGTCCAGATTGCGCTCGCGCCCTGCTCGCCGTTCTCCGTCACGACTTCGCTCATGCGATCGACCGCGGACCTGGCGCGGCGGCTTGGCGTGCGCATGCATACTCACCTCGCCGAGACTGAGGATGAGAATCGCTTCTGCCAACAGCTCTATAATTGCCGCCCGCTCGATTACTTGGAGGACTGCGGCTGGCTCAACGATCGAGTCTGGCTTGCGCACGGCATTCATTTCAACGCCGGCGAGATGACGCGGCTGTCGTGTGCCGGTACGGCGATTTCTCACTGTCCGTGCAGCAATCAGACGCTCGCCTCCGGGACCTGTCCGGTTTGCGCGCTGGAACAATCGGGCGTCAGTGTCGGCATTGGTGTTGATGGTTCGGCCTCCAATGACGGCTCCAATCTGATGCAGGAGGTGCGGGCGGCTTTCCTCCTCCAGCGCAGCCGCTACGGCGTCAACGCGGTCAGCCACCGCGACGCGTTGCGATGGGCCACGAAGGGCTCGGCGGCCTGCGTCGGACGAAGCGATATCGGAGAAATAGCCGTTGGCAAAATGGCCGACCTCGCGCTCTTCAAGATGGACGAATTGCGATTTTCCGGGAGCGGCGATGCGCTCGCCGCGCTGGTTCTGTGCGGCGCGCATCGCGCGGATCGGGTCATGGTGGGTGGGCGCTGGATCGTCGAAAGCGGAACAATACCCGGTCTCGACCTTCGCCAGCTTATGGCCCGCCACTGGGAAGCGGCGCGCGCCCTGCAGTCGGCTAAATAATACTTGGCCAAGTCGCGAGCGACCCGTCAAAATAAATGGCACTTTGCCGCAAGGGAATGTGCTTATTGGTCTTGAGATAACAGAGCTAAGTTTCGGGAGATGGGAGATGCGGCGTCGTTTTGCGCTGGCGGCTTTAGGGATCGCTTTGCAAATCACAGGTTTTGGTACGATCGCCCACGCGCAAGACAAGCTTCCGTGCGAGGCGTTCGCGAGGCTCGGTGACGGCTCCTGGCAAGCCCTGACAACCATCCTGATTCCTGACCGTCAATTCAAAGTCCAGGAAGGCAGCTTGTGGCGGCCCGGCGCGACCGTCATGGGCATGGATCTGGCGACGACGCTCGACAAGCAGTGTCCCAACGCACCGGTGGGACTGCCCCAAGGCGCGGGGGTGCCGGCAGCGCCGGCGGCATCGGGGATACCGGCCGCATCAATCCCGCCGCAACAGCCACAACCGCCGCGGACGCTCCTCGAACGATATTCCGACGCCAACGGCAACATCGATGCGCGGCAGCTTACCTGCGGCGAGCTCGACGACACGTCCGCAGATGAGTCCGCGTTGCTGCTCGCCTGGTATAGCGGCTGGTACAGCGGCGCGGCGAAGAAACGCGAGGCCAACCTGCCACGCGTACGCTATGCCATCCGCAACGTTCTCGACTACTGCAGGACCAACAGAGAGAAAAATCTTTCCGACGTCATCCAGTTAATGTTGAAGTGAGGCCTTTAAGTCGCAATTGAATGACCGCGGTGGGGCAATCAAGAAAACTTCTTTAGTAAGTTCAAGAATTGTGCACGCTCGTGGGCTGGGCCATTTTTAGGCACGCATCTGCAAGGCACGCTTATTTGCGAGAGCCTCAGATCAAATTGCGTAATAGCAGCCATTCTGTTTAGAGCCGCCTCTGGATTTTTCGCTCGACCATAACAAGTAACCGACAAGGCCGGGGCACTGGACGCGCGCGCAGACGCGCACGCGCTCGAAACGAAATGATGGAGACAACCATGCGCACCACTCTAGTCGCGGCTATCCTGGCAAGCGGATGCTTGTTCGGTTTCCAAGGTTCGGCACTTGCTCAAGGCGCTTCGGCTTATCCGAATACTGGACCATTTCCTTCGACGCTGTCGGTTAATCCCCCGCCGACGGCGCCGGGATCGCGCTACTACGACTATTACGATCAGGTTGGCCCGAATATTCAATGCGACGGCGCGTACGATTATTCCAGCGGCGCTTGCTCCCCACGGGAAATCCACGTGCCGCGGCACGGCTAGCTTCGCGCGCCGGACGGCACCGACCGGAAACAATTCCAGTCGGTGCCGTTCAGGCGTTTTCACGTCGCCGAAATCGAAGCGTCGATAGCGTCAGTCGGATTACGTCACTTGCCGGGGATCTTGTCGTCCACGCCCTTGACGTAGAAATTCATGCTGAGGATTTGACCGTCGTCGAGATGGTCGCCGCCCTTGCACGGAACCGTATTGCCGTCCTGATCGGTGATCGGGCACTTGAACGGATGCAGCGTCCCGGCCTTGATGCCGGATTCGGCATTCATTGCCAGTTGCTTCACGTCGTCTGGCATATTCGTATAGGGCGCCATGACGACCAGGTTGGATTTCAAGCCGCCCCAAGTATCGGTTGATTTCCACGTCCCGTCGAGCACGTCCTTGGTGCGCTGAATGTAATACGGCGCCCAGTTGTCGACGATCGCGGTGAGCTGGCTCTTCGGACCGAACTTGATCATGTCGGAATCCTGGCCGAAGGCGTAGATGCCGCGTTGCGAAGCGATCTGCATGGCGGCCGGCAAGTCGGTGTGTTGCATCAGCACGTCGGCACCCTGATCGGCGAGCGCCTTGGCGGCGTCAGCCTCCTTGCCGGGATCGAACCAGGTATTCACCCAAATGATCTTGACCTTGATATTCGGGTTGACGGTCTGCGCGCCGAGCATCGTCGCATTGATGCCGGAAATCACTTCGGGAATCGGGAACGAAGCGATATAGCCCAGGACTCCAGCCTTCGACATTTTGGCGGCAATGACGCCCTGGATATAGCGGCCCTCGTAGAAGCGTCCCGAATAGGTGCTCACATTCGCCGCGCGTTTGAATCCCGTGGCGTGTTCGAAGAAGTACTTGGGGAACTGCTTCGCCACCTTGATCGTGGGATCCATGTAGCCGAACGACGTCGTGAAGATCAGCTTATGACCGGTGCGGGCAAGTTGCTCGATCGACCGCTCGGAGTCCGGTCCTTCGTTGACGTTCTCCAGATAGGTCGTATCGATCTTATCGCCCATCGCCTTGACCAAGGCCTGACGCGCGACTTCGTGCTGATAGGTCCAGCCGTAATCGCCGACCGGTCCGAGGTAGATGAAGCCGACCTTCAACTTTTGGGCAGCGGGTGCAGACAGTGTTGCAGCGACAATCGCAGTCAGCGCGACCGCCGCGGCGACCAGTATTCGATTTCTCATGACGTAACTCCGGGTTCCGAACGACGGGTGTCTCAAGCCCCACGTGCGAAGCGCCCGTCGCGCGCGCTCGGGGTAACGTTCAACGGTCTGGTACGAAGACCACACCGAGAGAAGCTGGAGCGGCAGACCCGGCGGTGCCGCGCGTACGTGAAATCAAGACCAGAACGATCACAGTTGCAAGATAGGGCAGCGAAGACATCAACTGCGAAGGAATCCCGAGACCCAGCGCCTGGGCATGAAGTTGCAGGATGGTCACGGCCCCGAACAGATAGGCGCCACCGACCAATCGGGCCGGCCGCCAGGAGGCAAACACCACCAGCGCCAGCGCGATCCAGCCCCTGCCCGCGGTCATTCCGGGAATGAAGAAGGGCGTATAGGCGAGCGGCAGATAGGCCCCGGCGAGGCCGGCGCAGCCGCCGCCAAACAACACGGCGAGCATGCGAATCTTGAGCACCGGATAGCCGAGCGCATGCGCCGAGGCGTGATTGTCGCCGACGGCGCGGAGCACCAGACCGGCTCGCGTGCGGTAGAGGAACAGCCAGATCGCGATGACCAGCGCGATCGAGAAATAGACGAAGGCGTCCTGACCGAACAGGACTTTACCGAGCAAGGGCAGATCGGTCAGCACCGGCAAGTGAAGTTGCGGTGCCGGTTCGATGCGTTGGCCGACATAGCTGGCGCCGATCAAGCCGGAGAGGCCGGTGCCGAGGATCGTCAGCGCCAGCCCGGTCGCGACCTGGTTGACGGCAAGCCCCAACGTGAAAATGCCGAAGATCGCCGCCATCGCCGCGCCCGCCAGCACGCCGCAGAACGCCCCGAATACGATCGAACCCGAAGCATAGGCGCCGGCAAAGCCGCAGGCTGCACCCATGATCATCATGCCTTCGACGCCGAGATTGAGGACGCCTGAGCGTTCGACGACAAGCTCACCCGCCGCCGCCAGGAGTAGCGGCGTCGACGCGGCGATCACCGACAGCATTATCGCTTCAAATATCTGCATGCGCGGGCTTTCGGAACGTGCTGATGAGGCGAACGCGATAGACGATCATGCAATCGCAGGCGAGCACATAGAACAGCAGGATGCCCTGAAACACCTTGGTAAGATCGAGCGGCACCTTGATCGCGATCTCGGCATTCTCGCCGCCGATAAAGGTCAGCGCCAGGAACAGCCCGGCAATCAATATGCCGACCGGATTGAGGCGTCCGAGGAATGCAACGATGATGGCGGTGAAGCCGTAGCCCGGCGATATGTCCGGCTGCAGATGCCCCACCGGGCCCGCCACTTCGATGATTTCGGCGAGGCCGGCCAGCGCGCCGGACACCGCAAACGTGAACAGCACCAGCTTGTCGGTATTGAAACCGGAAAAGCGCGCGGCCTTGGGGGCCGCGCCAACCAGCCGGATTTCGAATCCCATGATGGTGCGGCCGAGAAGCACCGTCGCCAGCATCACCACCACCAAAGCGATAATGGAGCCGGCATGAACGCGGCTGCCGTCGAAGAGCGTCGGTACCGTGGCAACCGGATCGAATTCAGCGGTCGTGGGAAAGTTCAAACCGTGAGGATCGCGCCAAGGCCCACGCACCAGATAGTCCATGCCGAAATTGGCGACATAAACCAGCATCAGACTGGTGAGAATTTCGCTGGCTCCGAAACGCACCTTGCAGATTGCCGGAATGAGTGCATAGAGCGCGCCGCCGAGAGCGCCGAGCAGCAGCATCACCGGCAGCACCCAATGGCCGACATCGGCGCCGTTGGTGCGGACGGCAAGCCAGCTTCCGGCCACAGCACCGGCCAAAAACTGACCTTCGGCGCCGATATTCCAGATATTCGCGATGTAACAAAGCGACAGGCCGATCGCGATCATCACCAGCGGAGTCGCTTTGACGACGATCTCGCCCAGCGAATAAGGATCCGTCAGCGGCTCGACAAAATAGACATCAAGCGCGGTGATGGGATTCTTGCCCAGAATCGAAAACACCACGGCAATGGTGAGCAGCGAAAGAACAATCGCGATCAGCGGCGAGGCGATTGCGATGAAGGTGGAGCGTTCCGGGCGTCGCTCAAGCACCAACTGCATCGCTCGTCTCCCGTTCGCCCGCAGCCTCGGCTGCGCTGGCGCCACCCATCAACAGCCCGAGCTTCTCGCGCGTGACCTCGGCGGCGATCAGCGGCGTCGACAGCCTGCCATGAAACATCACCGCAATGCGATCGCCAATCTCGGCGAGTTCATCGAGGTCCTGGCTCACCACCAGCACCGCTGTACCGCGAGCAGCGAGATCGATCAGCGCCTGGCGTATGGTCGCGGCCGCGCCGGCATCGACGCCCCATGTGGGTTGGCTGACGACAAGCACGCCAGGCTCGCGCAGAATCTCCCGGCCAACGATGAATTTCTGCAAATTGCCGCCCGAGAGACTGACGGCTTCCGGATCGCGCTTGGCCTTGCGGACGTCAAAACTAGCGGTCGTGCGATCGACCGTCGCCAGGGTCGCCGGCCTGTCGACGAAACCGCGCTTGACCATGCCACTCGCAGCATGGCCAGTCAGCAGAGCGTTCTCGGACAATTTCATGCGTGGCGCGGTGCCATGGCCGAGCCGCTCCTCCGGCACGAAGGCCGCGCCCAAACGGCGCCGTTCATTGACGCCGAGCAGGCCAGCCGCGCGGCCGTCGATGACGATCGCTTCCCCGGTCGGCGACAAGCGTTCTCCGGACAGAGCGGAGAATAGTTCATCCTGACCATTGCCGGCGACGCCGGCGATGCCGACGATCTCGCCGCCCCGCACTTCGAGCGATACGTTATCGAGGTGCGTCCCGTGCGGATCGTCCGGCTCAAGCGAAAGTTCATGGATGACGAGCCGCGGCGCCGCAGCGGCCCGACCGGATGACGCTTTGACTTCGCCAATGTCTGCCCCGACCATCATGCGGGCGAGCGAAGCGGCGCTTTCTTGACGCGGATTGCAGGTGGCGACCTTCTTGCCGCCCCGCAGAATCGTCGCGGTATCGCAAAGCCGTTTCACCTCTTCGAGCTTGTGGCTGATGTAAAGAATCGCCTTGCCTTCGCTTTTGAGGCGGCCGAGGACGGCAAACAGCTGGTCGGCCTCCTGCGGCGTGAGGACTGCGGTCGGTTCATCGAGAATCAGAAGCCTGGGATTTTGCATCAATGCACGCACGATTTCGATGCGCTGGCGCTCGCCGACCGAGAGCCGCCAGACCTCGCGCTTTGGGTCGAGCGGCAGCCCATAGACCCGGGCTGTCTCGGCCAGCCGTTCAGTGATGGCGGCAAACGGTTCTGTCGGCGGAAGGCCGAGCGCGACGTTCTCCGCGACGGTAAGGTTCTCGAACAGCGAAAAGTGCTGGAACACCATGCCGATACCGAGCTTGCGTGCCTCTGACGGCCCGGCGAGAACGATCTTCTCCCCCATCCGCCGCAGTTCCCCGGCGCTTGGCTGGATGAGCCCGTACATAATCTTGACCAGGGTCGATTTGCCGGCGCCGTTTTCGCCAAGCAACGCATGGATTTCGGCCTGAAACAGGTCGAGATCGATGCCGTCATTGGCGACAAACGAGCCGTACAGCTTGGTGATGCCGATCGACCTTAACAGCGGTTCGGCGGAAGCGGTCTCGGGCAAAACGTCATGCATCGGGCTGCCGTACCGTATGTCCCGCGGCTTGGGGAACTACCCGCCATTGGAGCTGCCACAGCGAGGACGCATCATCAGACAAAATCGCCGACAGCAAAAGGAGGCAATTGTCAGCAACCTGTGCCCAATCGTGCGCCACCTTCGGCAAGCTAACCGATTCGGATTTGTTGGAGAGGCCAGTCGGAACATCAGGTTTTTCAAGCTAGGAGTTGCGCAACAACTGTCTCAATTTTGTCACGCGGCAAGCAATTCGTTTGCCCAGAAATCGACTTGTCAAAAATTAGGCGTCGGCGGATCCGGTGGAAATCGCATGGCGCGTTTCTCTGTGCAAACATTTTACGGCACGCCGCGCGTATCGATTTCGCCAGGTTTTACAGGCGCTTTCTGCACATCCAAGCTCGCAAAATTTGTCCGACGTTCATTCACGTCGGCCGCCCTACTCGCCCGAACTGTCAACAAAGCGGCAAAAAGCTGCACAAATTACGCGCTTTTAGTGGAACCCGCCGCACGTAATCTCCTTTCAAAGGCTGACCTTTCGCAGACGTCTCGTGGTCGGCTTTTTGCGGGGCATCGTATTGGAACGAGGGACCATCATGAAATGGCAGGGGGCCGTATTGAAAAACACTAGTCCGAAGTCGATCGCCAAGACGGCGGTATTCGCCTTCTTGGTCGCGGCCTCAGCCGGCGGCTACGCTCGCGCGGCGGATATGCCGATGAAGGCGCCGCCGCCGCCAAAGCCGGTGCCGTTCTTCTTCGTCAACGACACGTCGGTGAGCTTTACCTGGTACTTCAATTCGACCGATCCAGGCGTTGCCGGCTCGAGCAACTCCGTTCCGGGTGGTGTCGCTGGGCAGAGAAATACCTTCTACCGGGCTTCGGGCGAAATCGACCACTTTGACGTCTGGGAATACGGCACCAACCTGATCCACGTCGAGATGGACCAGTACGGGCCGGAGGACCCGATTCAGGGGCAGCCTGGTGCTAACGGCTCGCGCGAAGTTTTCGCCTTCTCGCGCAGCACGATCGGCTGGAATGAACTGACCCACAGCAAGATGTTCAGCAACGCCCTAGTCAATGACATCGGCTTCGAGGTCGGTGGCAATGCCGGTACGCAGAACAACTACCTCTCAGAGGAAACAACGGTTGGCGTGTTCGGCTTGAACTTCGACCTGGCAATCCCGAAAGTTCTCGGAACGATGCTGGTCGGTATCATGGCCGACAAGGAATTTACCCATAACGAATTCGACGCTTGTTCGGCGCCATTCGGCTTCGGCGTCGGATCAGGCGGAGCGGTGGGTGCTTGTACGCCGGCCGGAGCCTCGTTCAGCGGCGATCGTCAATTCGATTGGACGTGGAGAATCGAAGCGTTCAACTCGGTACCGCTTGGCGGGATCCTTGGATCGTGGGCGAACTCCGCTCACATCATCAACATCCTGAACGTCATCGGCCCGAAAGGCACCGGCATTTCGAACGCAAACTGTCTGGCTGTCGGTTGCTTCGGTCCTGCCGGCGCGTTCAACAACAACGAGACCAAGACCGAGGTCTTCGAAGACGCCCGCTTGAGCTTCGATACATCGCAGTTGTTCTGGGGCAAGCCGGGTATCTGGGATACCTATGTCGGTTATCGCTACTGGTACAACAAGTTCGGCACCAATCATAATGCGTTCCTGTTTTCGGGTATCGCGCCCGGCACGTCGGTCGAAAGCACGGCCTATGTGGGGACGACCTACCACTTCAAGTGATCTGGGTCTGAACTTCATCTGATCGGCGACATGCCCGGCCTCGTGCCGGGCATGTCTGTTTTTGGGCATCGTCATTGCGAGAAAATCCGGTGCGGCCGGAGGCCCGGACCGCCTCGCCGTACCCCTCTTCACAACGACGCTGACAAAATAAATTTACCGACGAAGTTCTTGAAAATATCGCAGCGCGTCTGGCATGCTGCGAAAGCCATTGCCAGAGGAAGGACTTCTCCACCGTGGATCTCGTCCTCACCGAATGGGTGAGCGCCATCCTTCGCTGGCTGCATGTCGTCGCCGGCATCGCCTGGATCGGCAGCTCATTTTACTTCATTCATCTTGATCTCAGCCTAAAACCGCGGCCCGGCCTGCCCAACGGCGTCAAGGGCGACGAGTGGCAAGTTCACGGCGGCGGCTTTTATCATATGATGAAATATCTGGTCGCGCCGGCCCAAATGCCGGACAGCCTGACCTGGTTCAAATGGGAAGCCTATACGACCTGGTTGTCGGGCTTCGCGCTTTTGGTCGTCGTCTATTATCTCGGCGCCAACCTGTTCCTGATCGACACATCGGTGCTCAGCCTCACTGCGACACAGGCAGCGGCCATCGCTTTTGTGAGCCTCTTAATTTCGTGGCTCGTTTATGAAGGACTCTGCCGGTCGCCGCTCGGCCGGCACGAGGTGGCGTTAGCACTGGTCGGCTACGTTTATCTCGTAGCCCTGACTTACGCCTTTACCCACGTCTTCAGCGGGCTCGGCGCCTTCACCCAGATCGGCGCACTCATTGGCACGATCATGGTGGCGAATGTGTTCGTCATCATCATCCCGTATCAAAAGAAGACGGTCGAGGCGATGCTCGCCGGCAAGGAGCCGGATCCGGTCTGGGGGCAGCTCGGTAAGCAACGCTCGGTGCATAACAATTACCTGACGCTGCCGGTCGTCTTCCTGATGCTGAGCAACCATTATCCTCTGTTCTTTGCCACCCGGTACAACTGGGCGATCGTCGCGATCGTGCTTCTCATCGGCCCGGTGATCCGCCACTTTTTCAATTCACGTCATGAAGGCAAGGGCAGTCCGTGGTGGACGTGGGGCGTGGCGGCGGCCGGCATGGCAGCCATTGCCTGGTTGTCGGCTGCCGGGCCCGCCGCGATAACGACCGGTGCACTGCCGCCATCGCCTAAATTCGCTCAAGTTTCGGATATCATCATTTCCCGCTGCAGCATGTGTCATGCCGCCGAGCCGGTCTGGCCCGGCATCCCGACCGCGCCGCGGGGCGTCATGCTTGACACCGACGCGCAAATTCTCCGGCATGCGCCATTGATCGAGGCCTTTGCGGTGCGTTCGCAAGCCATGCCGCCGGGAAACATCACGGAGATGACAGGCAAAGAACGGCTCGTGCTGGCATCGTGGATTGCGGCGGGCGAACCCGCCAAGTGATGGCCGCCACGGAGCGCGATTAGCCGCCATATGGCGTCGAATTTGCATTCTCCAATGCGATATCCATCCCATTGAGTGGTTTGAGTTTTTCGCGCAATGGATCTCAATTCTGTCACCGCAATAGAACGGCCGCGCCAGCGCAAGGAATTGCCACTCTGGCGGAGTGGCGATGCCTGGCTTGCCGGCGGCACCTGGTTGTTCTCCGAGCCGCAGCCCTTGGTCGACAGGCTGATCGACATTGTCGATTTTGGCTGGCCCGCCCTGGAAATCACCGATCAAAGCCTGCGGATTTCCGCCACGTGCAAAATCGCCCAACTGGACGGAGCGACATTTCCGCCCGGCTGGACCGCCGCACCGTTATTCAATCAATGTTGCCGGTCGTTTCTTGCATCGTTCAAAGTTTGGAACATGGCGACGGTCGGCGGCAATTTATGCATGGCGCTGCCGGCGGGACCCATGATTTCGCTGACCGCTGCTCTGGATGGCATTTGCACAGTCTGGACTCCGGACGGAAATGAAAGACGCGTCACCGTCACCGACTTCGTATTGGCCCCGCAACGCACTGCACTGGCACAAGGCGAGTTGCTTCGCTCCATCGAGCTGCCGCTGCCGGCGTTGCACCACCGCACAGCGTTCCGGCAAATCGCACTGAGCCCGCTCGGCCGCTCGGCTGCGCTTCTGATTGGCGCGCTGTCGCCGGTGGACGGCAGCTTCACGCTGACCATCACAGCGGCGACGCCGCGTCCGGTTCGCATGCAATTTTCCAGATTGCCGCCGCCAGCCCCGTTGCAAGAAAAGCTCGGAGACGAGATCCCGCGTGACGGATATTACGACGACATTCACGGCGCGCCGGCGTGGCGTCGGCATATGACGCTGCAGTTCGCCGAAGAGATTCGCGCCGAGCTAGCCGAAGAAGGTCCGGGATGACCTTCGTCGTAAACGGCAAGCATCATTCGAATGCACCGCGCCCCGGACAATGTCTGCGGACATACCTTCGGGAGCTCGGATTTTTTGGCGTGAAGAAAGGCTGCGACGCCGGGGATTGCGGGGCTTGTACGGTCCTGGTCGATGGCGAGCCGGTACATAGCTGCATCTTTCCCGCTTACCGGGCGGAACATCGCAGCGTCACGACGATTGAGGGCCTCGCGACAGATGGCGATCTGCACCCGATGCAGCAGGCGTTCATGGAAGCGCAGGGCTTTCAATGCGGCTTCTGTACGCCCGGCATGATCATGACGGCGGCAAGCTTGAACCAGGCGCAGCGCAGGGATCTCGCTTGGGCGCTAAAGGGCAACATTTGCCGATGCACCGGCTATGTTGCGATCGAGGATTCGATCATGGGGGTGCGGCAGCTCGAAACGGCTGAGGCAGGCGCAGCCTGTGGCCGCAGCGTGGCGGCGCCTGCCGCCCGTGACGTCATCAGCGGCAACGCGCGCTACACTCTCGACGTTGCGCCCGCCGGTCTGCTGCATCTTAAGCTTCTGCGTTCGCCGCATGCGCACGCGCAAATCAGATCGATCCGCAGCGGCAAAGCTTTGGCGGTCAAAGGTGTGCGCACTGTCCTGACCTGGGAAGATGCTCCGCGAAAGCTTTATTCGAGTGCGCGACACGAGGACGAAAGCGGCGATCCGGACGACACGGCCGTGCTCGATAATGTCGTGCGTTTCATCGGTCAGCGCGTCGCCGCGGTCATCGCCGAAAGCGAAGCGGCGGCCGAGGAAGGCTGCCGCAAACTGATCGTCGATTACGAGGTGCTCCCGGCCGTTTTCGACCCCGAAGAGGCGATGCAGCCCGGCGCGCCAATCGTTCATGACAAGGAACCGCAAGCCCGCATCGATCATCCGCAGCGCAACACCGTCGCCGAAGTGCACAGCCATATTGGCAACGTCGACGACGGATTTGCGACAGCCGACGTGGTGTACGAAGCGACCTATGTGACGCAACGCGTCCAGCACGCACATCTTGAGACACACTGCGCGATCGGCTGGCTCGACGATGCGCACCGGCTCAATATCCGCTCGAGCACGCAGACACCGTTCCTGACGCGGCGAGCGTTGTGCGCCATTTTCGACCTTAATCCCGCAACGGTTCGGGTATTCTGCGAGCGCATGGGCGGCGGTTTCGGCGCCAAGCAGGAGATGCTCGTCGAAGACATTGTGGCGCTCGCCGTGATCAAGACCGGGCAGCCGGTGAAGCTCGAATTCACGCGCGAGGAACAGTTTATCGGCGCCACGACGCGTCATCCCATGCGGGTGCGGATCAAGGCGGGCGCGCGGCGCGACGGTCGTCTCACGGCGATGGAAATGCGTGTCCTTTCCAACACCGGCGCCTACGGCAATCACGGCCGGCTGGTGCTTTACCACGCCTGCGGCGAATGCTTCGCCGTGTATCGATGCGCCAACAAGAAGATCGATGGATACGTCGTCTATACCAATACGACGCCAGCCGGCGCATTTCGCGGCTATGGACTGCCACAGACCAACTTCGCCGTCGAATCCGCGATGGACGAGTTGGCGCGCCAAATCGGAATGGATCCGATTGAATTTCGCAACCGCAACGTTGTGCGGCCCGGCGATGCCATGGTCTCGACCGGCACCGACGAAGGTCATGACGTTCAATACGGAAGTTATGGCCTCCATCAGTGTCTCGCCTTGGTCAAGGATGCGATCGAGAGCGGTGGCGGTCTTGATCCACCGCCTCAGGCCGATGGCTGGCTCGTCGGTCACGGCGTCGCACTTGGCATGATCGATACGGTGCCACCGGGCGGTCATTTCTCCGAGGCGCACGCAGCGTTATGCGAAGATGGGACTTACGAACTCGTCGTCGGGACGGCGGAATTCGGCAATGGCACCAATACCGTGCACCGCCAGATCGCGGCGACCGTACTCGGCGCGACGATGCACAGCATCCGCGTCCTTAACTCCGACACCGATCATGGCGGCCATGACACTGGAGCCTATGGCAGCACCGGCACGGTCGTTGCCGGGCGGGCAACCCAGCTTGCGGCTGAAGCATTGCGCGGGCGGATACTCGACTTCGCGGCCGAACATGGCGGCGGCACGCCGGCCGAGTGGTCTCTGGTGGCTGGAGCAGTCGTCCGCGCCGGCAAAATCCTCAGCCTTGCGGATCTCTTTGCCGCGGCCAGAGCCAAGGGACGGCGTCTGCTCGGTACCGGAAAATCGACCGGAACGCCGCGCTCGGTTGCATTCAACGTTCAGGCCTTCCGCATCGCCGTGAACAAGCACACCGGCGTGATCAAAATTCTGCGCAGCGTGCACGCCGCCGATGCGGGCCGGGTCATCAATCCCATGCAATGCCGCGGCCAGGTCGAGGGCGGCGTAGCGCAATCGCTGGGGGCCACGCTCTACGAGGAAATGGTGCTCGATAAATCGGGCCGCGTCGTCAATCCGACATTTCGCAACTACCACCTGCCGCAAATTGGCGACGTTCCGCGAACGGAAGTGATGTTCGCCGACACCTTCGATACCGTCGGCCCCTTTGGCGCAAAATCCATGAGCGAAAGCCCCTATAATCCGATCGCTGCGGCAATGGGGAACGCGCTGGCCGACGCAACGGGAATCCGCTTCTGCGCGACCCCGTTCAAGCCTGATCGCATTTTCCCGGCGATAGCAGAAAAGTATGGCACCGGACGCTGAGGAGCGGATGGACAGCCCATTGCACCAATTGGATCACGACGCATTCCTGCGCCGATCCTTCGACGTTGCCCGAAAAGCACGATCGCATGGCAATCATCCATTCGGCGCCATTCTGGTCGATGCGGCGGGCAAGATTTTGATTGAGACTGAAAACGGATTTATGCCGGAGCGCGACATGACGGGCCACGCCGAACGCCTGCTTGCGACGCAGGCATCAAGACAGCTTGGTTCGCGGGCGCTCGCCGGCTGTACGCTTTACACCTCCGCCGAACCCTGCGCGATGTGCGCTGGCGCCGTCTATTGGGCTGGAATTGGCCGCGTCGTATACGGTCTGTCTGAACACCGCCTGAAAGCGATGACCGGCGATCACCCGGAGAACCCTTCGCTCGACCTGCCCTGCCGCACCGTGTTCGCCGCCGGCCAGCGCCAGGTCGAGGTTATCGGTCCTCTGCTTGAAGACGAGGCCGCCTCGCTGCATGTTGGCGTATGGGGCGACACTAAGCGCTCTTCCTTGCCATAGCGAACCTAGCTCCATGCGCACAATAAAATGTGCTCACGTCCTCGAAGCGGCTGACCTGCCGGTCGCGGCCGGTCGCGAGATTCAGATTCAAAATGATCGGGTGCGCGCGGTTGCCGGGATTGCTTCCGCCGATGCCGGGGCGCTTTTCGCCCTGCCGGCACTGGTCAACGCTCACGATCATGGCCGCGCGGTGCGCACCAGCTCGCTCGGCGCCGGCGGCAAGCCGCTGGAATCATGGCTGCAATACCAGGCGTTGATTCCTGCCGTCGATCCGTACCTCGCAGCTGTCGTCGCATTCTCGCGCGCTGCACAGGGCGGGGTCGGCGCCATCATGATGCATCTCACCCGCCCACAGGGCTTGACCGACCTGCCGACCGAAACCGCAGCGATTGCGCGTGCGGCGCGCGATATCGGCTTGCGTGTCGGCTTTGCCGTGTCGATGCGCGATCGTAACCCGCTGGTTTATGGCGCTTCCGAGCCGGTTCTCGCGGCACTTCCCGCCGCGGCACGGCGGGAGATCGAAACTCTCATCCAGCGTAAGCCGCTCGGACCAAGGGATTTCGTCGCGCTTGTCGACGACGTTGCGGCTGCTTCGGCGGGACCAATGTTCGATGTCCAGTTCGGCCCGAATGGCGTGCAGTGGTGCAGCGACGAACTTCTTGCGGCGGTCGCGGAAGCGTCGCACCGCACCGGTCGCCGCGTCCACATGCATTTGCTGGAAACGCGCTATCAGCGCGCTTGGGCGGATGCGACGCACCCTGCCGGCGTGGTCAAACATCTTGACGATCTTGGCCTGCTGTCGCCGCGGCTGACGCTCGCGCATTGCGTCTGGGCGCGCCGCGACGAGCTGGAATTGCTGGCTGAGCGCGGCGTCACCATCGCGGTCAATACAAGTTCCAACCTGCACCTGCGTTCCGGAATAGCGGCGGTCGCGACCATGCTTGAAGCGGGATGCCGCATCGCGCTCGGCATCGACGGCAGCGCGCTTGAAGACGACGACGATGCATTGCGGGAATTGCGGCTTGCCCATTTTCTGCATGTCGGCAACGGTTTTCAGGTCAAGGTGAACCGGGAAGACACGCTGCGGGCGGCCTTCGCCAACGGCCGCCTCTCGGTCACCAACGACAACGCGGGTGGGGCCATCCGTGCCGGCGATCCCGCGGATATTCTATTGCTCGACTGGGCGTCGATTGACGACGATCGGCTGCGCGACGATATCGACACGCTGCAGCTTATGCTCACGCGCGCCACGGCTCGACATATCCGTGAATTAATCGTCGCCGGCCGCGTCGTCGTAAAAGACGGTTCGGTAACCGGCGTCGATGCGGAGGGCGCGCGCATCGAGGTTATCAACCGGATGCGTCACGCCATGCGCGATAAGGCGCCACTCGCCGCGGTGTTGCCCGCCCTGGAAGGGGCCATTGCCAGGCACTTCGAGCCGAGCGGTTCCTGCTTTTAACTGTCCCCACCACTCTCGGCGCGCAGCAGGCGGGATGGTGGGCAGACGAAAGTGCGGCGGCCGTTCTTCATTCCGAACAGCGGCCGCGCCAGTTCTGCGACCGCGCCTGAACGATCCTGACAATCGAGCACAACGAGATCGGCCGGACCGCCGATCGTAATGCCGTAACCGTGCAGGTTCATGAGCTTGGCCGGCAGTGCGGTGACCATGTCGAAACAGGACGCCAATTCGGACGTCCGGCCAATCTGCGCGACGTTGGCGTAGAAATTTGCCATCCGCACCAAGGAACAGTCGCCGAATGGCGTGAAGGGGTTCAGGACGTTGTTGCTCGCGATCGAGCAGACGACGCCGTGCTCGAGCAACCGATGTGCCGGCGTAACGCCGCGCGGGACGTTGTGATCGTGATTGCGGCCCATGAGAAAGAGATCGGTCGCCGGGAGCACCGTCACCGCGACGCCGGCATCGGCAAGACGCCTGGCGATCACTGCGAAGCGCTCGCCATCGAGCGCCGATAGCTTGGTGACATGACCGACCGCTACACGCCCGCCCCAGCCCGTGATCTCGGTTTGGCGGCAGACTTCCTCAAGATCCATGCGTTCCGGATCGATGTCGAAATCGAGATGAAAGTCGATGTCGCAATCGAATTGTCGCGCAATCGCAAAGATACGGGCGATCTGCCCATGCGGATCGCTGTCGGTATAGGGACAGCCGCCGATGAGCGCTGCGCCCTGTTCGCATGCCGCGATCAACAATTCCTCGGTTCCAGGATCATCGAGCAACCCTTCCTGCGGAAAAACGCAGATTTCGATGTCGATTGCCCAAGCGTAGTCCTGCTTCAGCCGTCGGATTGCATAAAATCCTTTGAGGCCTATGCGCGGATCGACTTCGACATGGGTGCGCATGCGCGTCGTCCCTTGCAGGATCGCTTTTTCAAGGGTGCGGCTGGCACGTTCATAGACGTCTTGCTCGCTGAATGCGCGCTTGGCGGCTGCGACTTCGGCGATCGCCTCGGCGAGCGTTCCCTGCTGCGATTTGCAGCGGTCAAGGATGCAGGACTTGTCGAGGTGAATATGCGTTTCGACAAAACCGGCGATCACGAGTCGGCCGGCGAGATCTTCCTCGGGTCCGCCACCAGTCACGCGGGATGAAATTTCGACGATACGGCCGCCGGCAATGCCGATGTCGACGATCGCCGGCTCGCGACCACCGATGCTCGCATTGCGCAGGATCGAGTCGAACGCCATGCCGCGATCCTTCAGACTAAAGCGGTTCCCATTCGATTTGAACTCGGTAGGATTCCCAAGAGGCTAAAGATGAGCGAGTTTGTGTGCATTGATTCTCTCTCACGGGGGCTGGCGATGCCGAAGGCCTATTCTGGTGACCTGCGGGAACGCGTTATCGAAGCTGTGGAGGCAGGGGCGTCGCGACGCGAGGCGGCCGAATGTTTTGAGGTGAGTGTGAGCTCGGCGGTAAAGTGGCTGCAGCGCTGGCGCGAGCGCAGGAGCGCCGCGCCGAAGCCGCGCGGCGGAAGCATCTCTCTTCTGGAAGAGTTCGCCACCGAGATCCTGGCTGTGGTTGCCGAACGGCCGGACCTAACCCTGGTCGAGACGGTTGCCGAACTGCGCAAGCGACGGATCAAAACCAGCCGCAGCTCGCTTTGGCGGTTTTTCGATCGGCACAACATCACCCTTAAAAAAAAGCCTGCAGGCGGCCGAGCGACAGCGAGCAGATGTCGCGCAAGCGCGCCGACGTTGGATGCGAGAGCAAGGCATGTTTGATCCCGCCCGGCTGTTGTTTATCGACGAGACGGCAGTCAGCACGAACCTGGTGCGGCTCAACGGGCGGGCGCCACGTGGCGAGCGAGTGGTCGGCAGCGTTCCGCTCGGAACATGGGAGACAATCACCTTTGTGGCCGCCTTGCGCCACAATAAAATGACCGCACCGATGGTACTCGAGGGAGCCATGACCGGCGAGATGTTCCTCGCTTATGTCGTGCAGTGCTTGGTTCCCACGCTCAAGCGCAATGATATAGTTGTGATGGACAACTGCCGGGTCCATCTGGGGCCCGGCATCCGGGAGGCGATCGAAAAAGCAGGAGCGTCCCTTCGCTACTTGCCGAAATACTCGCCCGATCTCAATCCAATCGAAATGCCTTACAGCAAATTCAAGACATTCCTCCGCAAGGTTGCGGCGCGAACCGTCCCAGGCCTCAATCGAGCAATTCGCTCGTTCATCCCACTGCTCAGTCCGCAAGAATGTGCCAATTATTTCAGGCATGCAGGCTATGCTTCAATATGACCGGAATCCGCTTTAGCGATAGGTTCTAGCCTGGGCGGCGAGCCGCCGTTAGCCAAACCGCATCTGCTGTTGACGACAAATTAGCTTGCACCGTAGGTCGCCACCAGGCGTTGCGTCAGATAATCCGCGGCGAGGATCGGCGGATATTTTGGAACTCGTCCAGACGCGTCGCAGCCCGGCAGGCACGCGATCAGGGCGTCCGGGTTGGGATCGAAAAAGAACGCGACCGAATAACGGTCGCGACCTGGAGGGCTGGCGACGCGATGGGGCGTTGACACGTAAGTGTCGTTACTCCAACGCATGAGGCAATCGCCAATATTGCAGACAAAGGCTCCGGGAATCGGCGGGGCCTTGATCCATATTCCGTCGCGCCGACGCACTTTGAGGCCGCCGACATCATCCGTCAGCAAAATTGTCAGGCTGCCGTAATCAGTATGCTCGCCAGCGCCAGGAAGATCGTCCTGGTTGGCGGCACGGGGCGGATAGTGCAACAGCCGCAGCGTCGCCATTGGTCGATCGAACTTGTCGTCGAAAAAAGTCGGCGCAAGTCCCAAGTCGACGGCAATGGCGCAATGCAGATCGAGGCCAAGCTGCCACAGCGCGCTGAAATATCCGAGCGCGGTTTCGCGAAAGCCCGGCGTCGGCGGCCAGAAATTGACGCCGCGAAAAAGCTTGTTGGCAACGACTTCGGGATCGGAGGCCGGCAGATCGAGACCGATATTGAAGGCTTCCTTGAGGTCGGCCTGCGCGAGATTGAGACTTTCACTGGCGACACCGACATAGCCGCGATTGTGTCGCGACCGCGTGATCGCCAGTTCGTCTTTCGCGGCTCGAGGTGCCGCAAAGAAGGTCTCCGCGCACCTGAATATGCCCGATAGGAGATCATCGGACACGCCGTGCTGCCGGACGTAAAAGAAGCCCACATCGCGGCACGCACGTCCGAGTTCTGCGGCGACCCGCCGCACGGTGCCTGGATCGCGCGATCCGAGGCCAGAAAGATCGATTACATCCAACATGGTGATCCTCCGCAGGGTCGGTCCGATGCAAAGGCAAGGCCGCTAAGCTGAAGTCGATGGCATGATGCTTGCAAAATTCCACAGCGTTCTGCGGGCCGTAACAGGAGGAAAATCCATGGCGTCTTTAACATTTGACCGGCGAACATTTCTAAAGGCGAGCGCAGCCTCCCTTGTTGCAACCGGATCGTCGGCTCGCATGGCGCGCGCCGCCACAAAACCCATCATCGGCATCGTTTATGTCGGTCCCCGTGACGATTTCGGCTGGAATCAGGCTCACGCCGTCGCGGCCAAGGCTCTAAAAGCCGTCCCTGACGTCACCGTGGTCGAGGACGAGAACGTGCCCGAGACCGATGCCTGCGCCAAAACCATGGAATCGATGATCAACCTGGACGGCGCCAACATCATTCTGGGGACTTCGTTCGGCTACTTTGACCCCTTTATGATCGATCTGTCTAAGAAATATGCAAAGGTCGAATTTCGGCACGCCGCGCCGCTGTGGACGCCGAAACTGCCGAAAAACCTGGGCAGTTACTTCGGCTTCCTCAACGAGGCCCATTATGTCGATGGCGTGGCGGCCGGCCTCTCCACCAAGTCGAACAAGCTCGGCTTTGTGGCGGCCAAACCCATTGCTTCGGTGCTCAGCAACATCAATTCGTTCCTGTTGGGCGCCCGATCGACCAATCCGAAGGCGACGGTCCAGGTCATCTTCACCGGCGACTGGTCGCTCCCGGTTCGCGAGGCCGAATCGACAAACGCCCTGGTCGACGCCGGCAATGACGTGATCACCTGCCACGTCGACAGCCCGAAGGTCGTCATCACCACGGCCGAGAAGCGCGGCGTCAAGACTTGCGGCCACAACGCTTCGCAGGCGCCGCTGGCTCCCAAAGGGTTTATCACCGGTGCCGAGTACAAGTGGATCACGGTCTATAAGGGTTATGCGGACGACCTCAAGTCCGGCAAACCGCTGCCCAATATGTGGGCCGGCGGCTACCCGGCGGATCTGGTGCAGAACACTCCGTTCGGCGCCGGCGCGGATGAAGCTGCGCGCAAAGCCGCGACCGCAGCCATCGCCGCCCTGAAAAATAAAAAACCGATCTATGTCGGTCCGCTGAAGGACAACAAAGGCAATCTTGTCATCAGCAAGACCTACCAGAATGACGATCCGGATCTCAACAGCATGAACTATCTGCTCGAAGGCGTTCAGGGGTCCATTACGTAATCGCCATTTAGCTGACATCCGGCTGGGCGCCGTAGTCCACGGCGTCCAGCCGGCCACTCCGTCGATTGACCTCATGGCTGCCGGGAGTCCGCATCAGAGCATGGCCGACATTGCACAGCCGCTGCCCGCGGCGGCGGCATCCGGGCACTGGGGCGATCTCAGCATTCGCATTCGCCGCGGCGCCGAATACGTCGTCATTCCGCTGCTGGCGATTGCGATCTCGGGGATAGCTTTCTCGGTGCTTCTGCTGGCGCTGGGCAAGTCCCCGCTGGAGTTTTTCGAACTCGTCGAGCGTGGCGGGTTTGGTACTGCGTTTTCGATCGAGAATACGCTGCAGACCTCCTCGCCTCTGATCCTGACGGCGCTATGCGTCGCGTTGCCGGCGCGCATCGGCCTGGTGATCATTGGCGGCGAAGGCGCATTGGTGCTCGGCGGCTTCGCGTCGGCTGCGATCGCGATCCCGCTGGTCGACTCTCACACCTCGGTGCTGCTGACGCTTGCCATTATGGCGATCACCAGCGTTCGTCGTTGGCGGTGTCTGGATCGGGATTGTCGGCTATCTGCGCTACGCGCGCGGCGTCAACGAGACAATCTCGTCGCTGCTGATGACCTATATCGGCATCGCCACGATGAACTTCTTCGTCGAGGGCGCATTGCGCGATCTCAGCAATCCGAACAAGCCTTCGACCAAACCGATCGGTGACGCCTATATGATCGGAAACATTCCCGGCACCGAGGTGCATTGGGGGCTTCTGGTCGGCTGTGTGCTCGCGGTCCTGCTTTCCATTCTGTTGTCGCGCACCACGTTCGGCTTCGCTGTTCGCGTGTCCGGCGGCAACCCCCGCGCCGCTTTGGCGCAGGGACTTCCGGTCGGAAAGCTGATCGTCATCTGCTGCGCCATCGCCGGCGCTTGCGCCGGTCTCGCCGGATTCTTCCAGGTGGCGGAAATCCAGGGGCGAGCCAACGCGTCGCTCGCCGCCGGCTATGGCTACACCGGAATTCTGATTGCCTTTCTCGCGCGGCATAACCCGGTGGCGGTCATTCCGGTTGCAATCCTGTTCGGCGGCATCGTCGCCTCCGGCGGCCTTATCGAGCGCCGCATGGGTCTGCCCGATGCAACGGTGCTGGTCCTGCAGGGCCTGACCTTCGTCATACTGTTGATGTCGGAAACGCTGTACGGCCGCTTCAAGATTTTCCAGGTTGGCAAGAGCACGGATCGCACATGACCGAAGGCTCATCACTCATCGTTCTGGTCGCCCTCATCGGCGGAGCGCTCCGCGTCTCGACGCCGTTCATGTTCGTGGCGCTCGGCGAGTGCCTGACGGAGAAGTCCGGCCGGGTCAATCTCGGCCAGGAAGGCACGTTGGTCCTTGGCGCCATGACGGCCTACGCGATCTCGTATCAATCCGGCTCGCCATGGCTGGGCGTGCTCGGTGCAGGCTGCGCCGGTGCGGTGTTGGGCGCCATGCACGGCTATATCTGCAAGCTGCCGCGCGTAAACGACATCGCGGTGGGCATCGCGATGATGCTGTTCGGCACCGGCGTCGCGTTTTTCTTCGGCAAGCCGTACATCCAGCCTTCCGCGCCGCAGCTCGGCTCGTTTTCGCTCGGCGCCTGGACCGGCAATAAGGACATTGCCACCGCACTGCAGATCAACCCGCTGCTCCTCGTGGGCATCGCCGTGGCGTTCGTGATGGCTTGGGCCTTCGCCAATACCAAATGGGGCCTGATCGTGCGCATGACCGGCGACAGCGCGCCGGCCGCGCGCGCCATGGGCGTCTCGGTCGACCTCGTGCGCTTTCTCGCCACGACGGTGGGCGGCTTCCTCGCCGGCATCGGCGGGGCGTTCCTGTCGCTCTATTATCCGGGCGCCTGGAACCAGGGCCTGTCGTCGGGCCAGGGACTGATGGCGGTGGCGCTGGTGATTTTCGCGCGCTGGAGCCCGATTCGTTGCGTAGTCGCGGCGCTGCTATTCGGCGCCGCCGGCGCCATCGGCCCCTCGCTGCAATCGGTCGGCATCACCCAAGGGTATTATTTCTTCAACGCCGCCCCCTACATCCTCACGCTGTTCATCATGATCGCTTCGTCGGGATCGAAACACGCAGCGCGCGACGTGCCGGGCGAGCTGAGCATCACCAGGTGAGATCGCCATGAGTGGTCTCGGCGGACTGAACAAAACTCCCAACGGCGTCGTACTCGGCCTCGTTCAATTACAGCTACCGAACGTGAAGACGCCGGACGATCTCGCCGCGCAGACCCAGCGCATCGTCGCGATGGTCGGCAAGGCGCGGCGCAATCTGCCGACCCTCGATCTTGTCGTCTTTCCGGAATACGCGTTGCACGGCCTGTCAATGGACATCAATCCAGCCATCATGTGCTCGCTTGACGGTCCCGAAGTGGCGGCGTTCAAACGAGCCTGTGCCGAGAATAAAATCTGGGGCTGCTTCTCCATCATGGAGACCAACCCCGGCGCCTATCCGTTCAATTCCGGCATCATCATCGACGATACGGGCGTGCTTCGGCTCTATTACCGCAAGATGCATCCGTGGGTACCGGTCGAGCCGTGGGAACCGGGCGATATCGGAATTCCGGTCATCGACGGGCCTAACGGTGCGAAAATCGCGCTTATCATCTGCCACGACGGCATGTTTCCGGAAATGGCGCGCGAATGCGCCTACAAGGGCGCGGAAATCATGATCCGCACCGCCGGCTATACGGCGCCGATCCGCGATGCCTGGCGGTTCACCAATCAAGCCAACGCGTTCTGCAATCTCATGGTGACGGCAAACGTCTGCATGTGCGGCTCGGACGGCACGTTCGATTCGATGGGCGAAGGCATGATCGTCAATTTCGACGGCACCATCATGGCGCATGGCGCCAACGGCCGCGCCGATGAAATCATCACCGCTGAAGTGCGTCCCGATCTGGTCCGCGAAGCACGCCGTCATTGGTCCGTCGAGAACAACATCTATCAGTTCGGCCACCGCGGATTTACCGCGGTGGCTGGTGGCGCCCAGGACTGTCCCTACACTTACATGCAAGATCTCGTTGCCGGCCGTTATCGGCTGCCATGGGAGACCGAAGTCCAGCACGTTGACGGCACGGCGTGCGGATTTCCGGCACCGACACGGCGCTACGGCCAACGACTCGATCGCGCGGCGGAGTAACCATGCCAACCATTCCAGGCGATCCCTACCCTTGGCCGTTCGACGGCGACATCACGCCTTCGAATACCACCATGATCATTATCGACATGCAGACCGACTTCTGCGGCAAGGGCGGCTATGTCGACGCCATGGGCTATGATTTGTCGCTGACCCGCGCTCCGATCAATCCGATCCGCGCCGTCCTCGACGCCATGCGCGCAAAGGGTTACGGCGTCATTCATACCCGGGAAGGCCACCGTCGCGATCTTGGCGATCTGCCGGCAAACAAACGCTGGCGCTCACGGCGCATCGGCGCCGGCATTGGCGACCCCGGTCCCTGCGGACGCATCCTGGTGCGTGGCGAGCCGGGTTGGGAGATCATTCCGGAACTGGCGCCAGCACCCGACGAGCCGATCATCGATAAGCCGGGCAAGGGTTCATTCTGCGCGACCGACCTGGAACTCCTGCTGCAGAACAAAGGCTGGCGTAACATCGTGCTGACCGGCATTACCACCGACGTCTGCGTGCACACCACCATGCGCGAAGCCAATGACCGCGGCTTCGAATGCGTGCTGCTGGAAGATTGCTGCGCGGCGACCGACCACGGCAATCACCTCGCTGCGATTAATATGATCAAAATGCAGGGTGGCGTATTCGGTTCGGTGTCCAATTCGAAGAGCTTTTTGGAGAATCTGCCATGAGCCTCGCTGCCGCCGTTCAGGAGCCGCAGGCGTCCGCGCCCCCGATGCGCGCACCGTCCCTGCAAACCATCGGCATGACCAAGATTTTCGGCTCGCTGGTCGCGCTCGAAGACGTCTCGATTAATATCGCCGCCGGAACGGTTCACGCGCTGCTCGGCGAGAACGGCGCCGGCAAATCCACGCTCGTCAAATGCATCATGGGCTTCTACACGGCCGATCGCGGCAAGGTCCTGCTCGACGGGGCGGAACTGGCGATCCACAATCCGCGCGACGCACGCGCGCACGGGATCGGCATGGTGTACCAGCATTTCACGCTGGTGCCATCGCTGACCGGCGCCGAGAATCTCGTCATCAGTCGGGCGGACGCGCCGGCCATCATCGACTGGAAAAAGGAAATGGCGCGAACTCGAGGCATTTCTCGACCGCATGCCGTTTCGCGCGCCGCTCGACGTTCCGGTGGCCGCCATGGCCGCGGGCGAAAAGCAGAAACTCGAAATCTTGAAGCTGCTCTATCTCGACCAACGCCTGCTCATCCTCGACGAGCCGACGTCCGTGCTCACGCCGGGCGAGGCAGACGAAATGCTCGGTCTTTTGCGCGACATGACGCACCGCAAGGAGATCACGGTCGTCATGATCACTCACAAATTTCGCGAGGTGACAAGCTTCTGCGACAGCGTGACCGTGCTACGGCGAGGACGCAAGGTCGGCGGCGGCGACGTCAAAGACCTTTCTACCGAGGCGATGGCGCGCATGATGATCGGCGATACGCAGATACGCGAACGCGCCGTTCGCAACTCGAAACCTCCAGGCGATACGATTCTGGAGCTCGACGGATTGTGCGCGAAGGACGACGAGGGCTTGCTGGCGCTCGATCACGTCAATCTGAAAATTCGCTCCGGGGAGATCGTCGGGATTGCCGGAGTGTCTGGGAACGGACAGTCGGAACTGGTCGAGGTTCTCTCGGGACAGCGGCCGCGGTTGGCTGGCCGCATTCTGATCAATGAGCATCGATTCCGGCCCGATCGCAAATCCTTCTATCGCCTGAAAGTCTTCGGGCTCCCGGAGGAACCGCACAGAAACGCGACCGTACCGAAAATGACGGTCGCCGAGAACATCGCGTTTCGCACGTTCGATCAGCCGCCAGCAGCGAAGCTGGGCTGGTGGCTGTCGCCGGGTCCGATGCGCGAGAACGCGCGCGACCTCATCGCCCGCTACCGGGTGAAAACGCCGTCGCCGGAAACGGCGCTGGCGGATCTGTCCGGTGGCAACGTGCAACGCGCGGTGCTGGCCCGGGAAATATCTGGCGACGTCAATGTGCTAATCGTTGCCAATCCGTGTTTTGGCCTCGATTTCGCGTCGGTCGCAGATATCCGCGCGCAGATCATGGAGCAGCGCAATCGCGGCGCCGCCGTACTTCTGGTCTCGGAAGACCTCGACGAAATTTTGGATCTAGCCGATACCGTTGCCGTGATGTCTGGCGGCACGGTCAACTACCAATCGCCCATTGGCGAGACTGATCGCTCGACGATCGGCAAGTATATGGCGGGACACTGACCGCCATCCGTTGATTATGATGAATGCCTTCGAGGCAGTCGCACTCGATTACGACGGCACCTTATTCGATACGCGCGCGGCGATCGTGCATTGCATCCGGCGCGCTTTCGAGGAATGTGGGGGCCGGCCGATACCCACGCATGACGCCGTTCTTGATACGATCACGCGCGGGATAGCATTACAGGATACGTTCCTGATCCTGGACGAGGCCCTGCGCGGCGAACGGGCCGTGCTGCAAGAACTCGTCAGAACTTACCGGACTCTCTACCTCACCGAAGGTACGCCACTGTTAAAACCCTTCGCCGGCGCCGGAGAGGTTTTGCAGGAGCTTCATGCAGGTGGTGCCAAATGCATCGTTATCAGCAACAAAGGTATTGCAGCAATTTGCCGCTCGCTCGATGCAAGCGGGCTCAGTCCGTTCGTCGCGCTGGTATTGGGCGACGAGCCCGGCATTCCGAGAAAGCCGGACCCGGCAATCGTTACCGATCACTTCTGCCCAAATTCGGCCAACTGCAAAGCCGGCAGGTATTGATGGTCGGTGACACCGAGATCGACATTCAATTTGCGAGGAACAGCAGAATGTCATGTTGCTGGGCGTCGTATGGATATGGCGACGCGGAGCGCTGCCGGGCGCTGGCGCCGGAGCATGAAATCGCCAGCATCGGGGAATTGCCGTCGCTCGTTCGCCGCCGTCGAAGCGAGCGGGCGCTGCCGGCCGCGTTATGAGGTGCCAAAAGCAGGCGCTGTCTCGCCGGCAACCGCGCGGCCCGAGTCGCGCGAAGCCGCCGGCATCAGGCTGACATGGGCGGCCGCGATGCGCCAGCCGACTTCGGTCCGAACCCAAACGTGGCTCTGCCGGCCGGTGATGCTCGACCCGACGCGCTGGAACTCGGTGTTGGCAGTCGCGATATCCCGCCCATAGCTGACGATCACCGTGTTCATCAAACGCCGCGTCAGGTCGATCGGAGGGCGGCCGCTGCGGAACGACGCGATCGCCTCGTAGCCGTAGAGATTCTCGGCAATGCCGAAGCGCAACGTTTTTGGACTGTTCCAAAACATGGCGTCGAGAGCGGCGACATCGTTGGTGACCAGGGCGCGTTCGTATTGCGTGAACGCTTCGGTGACCTCGGCGACAATTTCAGGGATATTGATCTCAAGCATTTGGCAGCATCCTAGCGAGCGATGGGTAATGGCAGCCTCAGGACGCCTTGTTGTTCAGCGGCGGCGGCTACGCGGAATATGAGATCCTCCCGCCAGGGTGCGGCGACGATCTGGATACCGAGCGGTAGCGGCCCGGCTTGAACGACCGGCGCGGACAATGCCGGCAGGCCGGCAAATGAAAGAGGCTGGGTGAATACGCCGAGATGTCCGGCCGCCGAAACTTTTTGACTGCCGAGTTCCATGAACTCCTGACCGACGGGAAATGCCGGATACGGCGTTGCGGGCGTCAGCAAGACATCGACGTCGCGAAAGAGCGCGGCCAGTTTCCGGCAATACCAGCGGCGGAATCGTTGCGCATGCGCGTACCAGGCACCGGGCACCAGCGCGCCCGCAAGGAAGCGCGCCCGAGTTTTTTGATCGAAATCCGCCGCTTGCGCGATGAGCTTGGGCAAATGCAGCTCGGCGCCCTCGACCGCAGTCACGATCATCGCTGCGGCGCGCGCCAACCCGGCCGCAGGCACTTCGATCCGTTGTGATGCACTGAGCGCTTCGGCAACCCGATCGACCGCGGCAAATACCTCGGGAATCCCCTGGCTGGCGAAATGCCCCGCCGCGACCCCGATGCAGATGCCTCCGATACCCTGCCGCAACATCGGCGCGACGGGTTCCGCCGGGCGCGGAGCGCAGGCCGGGTCGTCCGGGTCCGATCCCTGGAGAGCATCATAGACTGTCGCCAGGTCTTCAACAGAACTGGCAAAGGGTCCGCCAACGTCGAGACTCGACGCGAACAGCCGCATGCCCGCGCGGCTTAACCGGCCTAAGGTCGGCCGCAGCCCGAACACGCCGCACAGTGCGGCCGGCACGCGGATCGAACCATTGGTGTCGGAGCCAAGGGTCAGCGGCAGAAGGGACGCCGCGACCGCGGCCGCCGAGCCGCCCGACGAACCGCCGGCGATAAGCGCGGCATTGTGCGGATTTCGGGTGGCACCGTAATGACTGTTCTCGGTTGAAAAGCCGTAGGCGTATTCGTCCATGTTGAGAGCACCGACCAGCACCGCGCCCTGCCCGGCCAGCCTGCGCACCAGAGCCGCATCGCGCGATGCCGGCGTGCGATTGCGGTCGATGCGCGAGCCGGCGATGGTGGCGATACCCTCGATGTCATAGAGATTCTTGACCGCGAACGGCACACCGGCGAGCGGGCCGGGATCGTCTCCGGCAGCGATCTTGGCGTCTACCGCCGCGGCATCGGCGAGAGCACGCTTCTCGGCGACGGCCGTGAAGGCATTGATTGCTGCATCGCCGGCAGCAATGCGCGCAAGGGTAAAACGCGCAACCTCGACCGCACTGCGGTCGCCCGCGCGCACGGCGGCCGCCGTAGCGCAGACTCCAGTCCCCGGAATCATCCGCACCCCTCTGCGCCCGGGACGAACACCGCGGCCGCGATCAACTCCTCGGGCAACGCAAAAGCCATCACAGGCCCGGCGACCAGCGCCAAGACAGCGAATGCGCCGATGACGTCACTCAAGTCTTCGGGCGACAGCGGCAGTCCCAGCGCTGCCGCAACCGGCGGCACGTAACGTGCCGGATCGAATGGCTCGTCCATGGTCGGCTATTTGGCTTTGCCGATGACACCTTCGACGTACCAGTCGAAGTTGCCCATCTTGTCGCCGCCCCACGACTGGCCGGCCGGAATGCGCACCACGCCCGTGTTGTCGGTGACGGGACCGGTGAACGGATTAAAACCTTGGCCGACTTTGTCTGCCGAGGCGGTGACGAGCGTGCGAACATCGGGCGGCACCGCCGGGCCAAACGGAGCAATCGCCATCATGCCCTGGCCGAGCCCTTCCCGCACCATCGCGGGCTTGAAGGTGCCCGCGATAACGCTCTTCGCGGTCTCGGTCATGAACGGGCCCCAGGTGAAGCCGAGACCGGTGATCCAATATTTCGGCGCCAGCTGCCGTGCCTCGATCGACTGGAAGCCGATCGAATAGACGTTACGGCTTTCGGCTATCTGGACGATGGTAGCTGGCGAATTGACATGCATCGTCACGACGTCGGCGCCTTGATCGATCAGCGCATTCGCGGCAGCGGCTTCCTTGGCCTTATCCGACCAGCCTCCGGTCACCACCACGCGCGTCTGCGCCTTGGGATTGACCGAACGCGCGCCCATTTCGAACGCGTTGACATTGCCGATTGCATAGCCGATCGGCACTCCGACAACGAAGCCCAGCGTGTTTGACTTCGTCATTTTGCCGGCAGCCACGCCCATCGGATACCAGGCAGCCTGTGTCGCGCCGAAGAAATTGCCGAAGTTTGGTGCCTGCATCCAGCCGCCGGCGTGCTCGAAGTAGACGTCGGGGTGCTTCTTGGCGAGGTCGAAAGCGAATTGCTGGTGGCCGAAGCTGGTCGCAAAGATGAGCTTGGCACCCTGCTGGATCATGCCTTCCATGATGCGCTCGGATTCGGCGGTCTCGGGCACGTTCTCCGCCTCGATGAGCTTGAGGCCGGGAATGTTGCGCTTCATTTTATCGAGACCGTCTTTCATGGACCGGTTGTAGCCATAGTCATTGACGCTCCCGACATAGATCGCGCCGACAATGAGTGACGGCTTGTCCTGCGCGGCCACCGGGCTAAGTGCCAGCACGGCCAGGAGCAATACTCCTGCGGCCGTTGCGATAATGCTGCGTGTCATCATCTTCTCCTCTCGTTGCGCGGCGGCCCGGCGCCGCAGCAGACGTGTTGACTGCGTGCTACTCCACCCCGACAAAGTTCCGACCAAGCGCCGCGGGCGCCGTCGACTGGCGGCCCCATCCCCATATGATGAGCACCAACAAAGTCAGCAGATACGGCGCCATATTCATCACGAACGGCGAGACGTCGGCGCCGGCGGCCTGAAGCTGCAGCTGCAAGCCTTCGGCCGCGCCGAACAGCAGGGCGCCGGCAACCGCCCAGAGCGGATTCCATTTGGCGAAGATGACCAGCGCGATGGCGATAAAACCGCGACCCGCCGTCATCCCCTCGGCCCAAGTCAGCGTAAGCGCGAGCGACATATGGGCTCCGGCAATCCCGCCGAGCGAGCCGGCGAATGCGAGCGCCTGGTATTGCAGCCGTTGCGGCCGCAGGCCGGCCGCGTAGGCGACCGCCGGACTCTCGCCGACGGTGCGCAGTTCAAGTCCCCATCGGGTGCGATAGATGAGCCACCAGGTCAGCACCGACACCGGCAACGCGAGATCGACCAGAATGTCGTAGTTCAGGAGCCGTGCACCGACGCCGCCCGTTGCGAGACCGGGCACCGCCAGCCGGGGCAAACCGACAATCAAGTCGCCGATAAAGGGCCGGCCGATGAGCGCACTCATGCCAATGCCGAAGAACATCAGGGTCAGCCCGGTTGCGAGCTGATTGGCGTGGCGTCCGACAACCAGAAAGGCGAAGATCAGATTGGCCAAGAGACCGGCGAGCGCGGCGACTGCGATGCCAAAATACGGCGATCCGGACAACGCCGTTGCGGCAAATCCGCTGGCGGCACCGATCAGCATGATGCCTTCGAGACCTAGATTAACGACGCCCGAACGCTCGCCCACGATCTCGCCGAGCGTGGCATAAAGCAGTGATGTCCCCGACATGATCGAGCTCGCTACGACGCCCACGATCAAAGCGAAATTCATCGCGCGGCGCCCCCGACAGGTTGACGTCCCAGAACGATGAAAAGAATGACGGCCATCAGGATATTGACCACCGCGTAAGGCACGTTTTGCGTGATCTGGAGAATGTCCCCAACCGAACTGATCAGCGCGAACAGAAACGACATGATCACGATGCCGCTCGCGCTGGTTCCGGCGAGCCATGACACGAGAAAGCCGATAAACCCGTATCCGGGCGAGAGCTCGGATACCAGGCGTCCCTGGATCGCGCTGACTTCAGCCATTCCCGCGATCCCGGCAATACCCCCGCCGACGAACATCACAATCAGGATGTAACGGACGATCGGTATGCCGAGACGTCGCGCTGCTTCCGGATTGCCGCCGATGGCCCGCATATCGAGGCCGAAGCGCGTCCGCGTCAGCACGAAAGAATAAAGCAACAGCGCGGCAAGCGCGTAGATGAGGCCAAGGTGCACCCGTGAATGGAAAAGCGTCGGCAACCTCGCGGCTTCAACAAAGGCCGGAGATTCCGGATAGGACGAACTCTCCGGGCTGCGCCAAGGGCCAAAGATAAAATAGCTCACGATCAGAGGCGCCACATAGTTTAACAGCAGCGTCGATATCGTTTCGTTGACGAGCCGCAGGGCACGCAGCACGCCGGGGATGAGCGCCCATAAACCACCGCCGATGAAACCGAGCAACGTCAGTAACGGCAAAAGAACAACAGCCGGCAGATTGCTGAAAGCGAGCGCGCCGGCGGTCGCAAGCCAAGCGCCCATATAGAGCTGGCCCTCGGCGCCGACATTAATCAGCCCGATGCGGGCCGGCAGCGAGGCCGCGACCGCGGTAAGCAGCAACGGAATCATACGGACCAGCAGTTCGGAAAAGCCATAGGCGTTGCCGAATACATAGCCGAGCGTATCGGCATAGGCCCTGAGAGGTTCCTTACCCGCGGCGGCGAGCAGCGTGGCGAAAACCGCCAACGCGATGATCGTCACCAGCGCGAATGCCTTGGCGCGGCTGGCGCAATGACTGAGTATGGCCCGGTCAGGCTGCATCAGGGAGTTTCCGGGCGCCAACCATGTGGGGGCCCACCGCGTCGGCGCGGAAACCGTCAGGCTCAAACTCCGCCGTGATGGCACCACGAAACAACACAACAAGCCGGTCGCTCACTTCGAACAATTCGTCCAGATCCTCCGAGACCATCAATACTGCGGCGCCACGATCGCGCACGTCGCGAATGAGCGCTCGCACGGCATTGGCGCTGCGGGCATCGAGGCCGCGGGTCGGATAAAGCGCGACGATAAGCTTCGGCTCGTACGTCAATTCGCGGGTCAAAACGACCCGCTGAAGATTGCCGCCGGACAGGGTCGCGGCCCGCACCGCGAAGTCCGGACGCGGAAATCCCAGACGCGCGAAACCGCGTTGCATATCGGCGTCGAGGCGCTGCCAGTCGAGGCCTAGACCCGCGCCGTAGCGGCGTCCGCTGCCGAGCGCGAGATTTTCACGCACCGTCAATCCGGGAATGCAGGCCAATGAAAGCGGATCGTCCGGAATTGCGGCAACACCCTTGTCCCGCACCTCTGCCACAGACCATCGCGATGCATCCTCGCCCCACAGGAGCTTGGTCCCGCTCCGCGGTCGCGTCAGGCCGAGTATGAGATCGCCAAGCTCTCTTTGACCGCCGCCTGACACCCCTGCCACGCCGACAACCTCACCGGAATGAACCCGCATGGAGATGTTGCGGAGCGCGGTTTCTACGCCGGAGCTCGACGTAGAAACGTCGTTTAATTCCAGCACCACCGTACCTCGATCGTAGCGCCACGAAGTAACCGGAAGCGGCGGCGGCTGCACGGATGATTCGCCAAACATCAGCGCGAGCAGGTTCTCCTGTGTCGTCTCGGCGCGATCAACCACACCGGCCACACGACCCTGCCGCATCACGGCAATCCGGTCGGCACAGTCGAGCACTTCACGGAATTTGTGGGTGATCAGAACGATACCCAGGCCGTCGGCACGCAGTTCCTCAAGGGTTTTGAACAGACCCTCGCTTTCCTGGGGAGCCAGCACTTTCGTCGGCTCGTCGAGGATGAGGACCCGCGCGCCTGCCAGAAGTTGTTTGAGGATCTCGACCTTCTGCTGATCCCCGATCGCGAGTCGACCCGCCGGCATCCACGGATCGACCGCGAGCCGGAACCGGTCTGCATAATGACGCATGCGGTCAAGGATCTCGGCGCGAGGCACGACGGCCGGCAGATTTTTCTGAAACAGTGCCACATTTTCGAATACGCTCAGCGCTGGGATGAGCGTAAAATTTTGAAAGACCATGCCGATACCGAGCGCGCGCGCGTCGTGAGGCGATGCAATCTCGGCTCGGTTGCCGTTCACCCGTATCTCACCGGCATCGGGCGCATAGTAGCCATAGAGAATTTTCGCCAGCGTGCTTTTCCCGGCGCCGTTTTCGCCGAGCAACGCAAGTATTTCGCCGCTGCGGACGCTGAAATGTTTGACCTCGTTGGCAAGGACCGGCCCGAACCGCTTGACGATGCCGCGCGCTTCGAGAAGGGGCGGCTCACCAGCGCCGGTCATGACGTGATTAGCCGACGGCGGAGGCCCGTCGGAGGGCCCGCCCGGCCTTTCGACGGCATGCATCTTGCTTCGTTATAATGAGCACGCCCGTCATGCCTCAGCGGCATGGTAGAAAAGCGATTTTCGGCTGAAGCTCCGCAACCAGGAGACAAGCCATTGATCATGTTCATTAAAATTCACGGCCTCCGCTCCGTGGCTGCAACATTGCGTCGGAAACCGGAACGTCGGCGGGATCCGAATTGTCCGCTCTGCCAGCGGACCCGCAGCATCGGCTTGATGTCCGGCACGATGATGCCGGAACAACTGCCGGCAGGGAAATGACAAAGAAATATGGATGTCATAGCTGAACGGAATTTACGATCGGTCGATCTCAACCTCCTGGTCGTATTCGACGCCCTGATGGCGGAGCGCAACGTGACGCGCGCGGCGGAGCGCAACGGACTCAGCCAGCCGGCAGTCAGCAAGGCGCTCAATCGTCTTCGCGGCCTGTTTGATGACCAGCTTTTCGTCCGTCACGACCGGAGCATGGAACCGACCGCCCGGGCGCGCGAACTCGCCGGCCCGATTCACGGAGCGCTGGCCGACATATCCAGGACATTGACGTCGCCGGCAGCGTTTGTGCCTTCGACAGCGAAGGCGACCGTCAAGATCGCTACGATCGATCTCTACCACACCAAGCTGCTGCCTTCCGTGGTCCAGCACTTGCGAAAGCATGTGCCTGGAATCGATTTGCACGTCCGCGCCAACAACTGCTCGCAACTCTACGAACAACTTGCCGCCGGTGAGATCGACATCGCGTTTGCGCCGCTCGGCACGAGGCCAGCCGAGTTATGCGCAGAACCGTTGTGGAACGACCGCTTGGTCACCTTGCTTGCCAATGACAATCCGCTTCGCGAGCCGCTGACCATCGAATTCTATGCAGCCGCAGCGCACCTCGTCGATGCCGGTCACGTTCAGGTTTCCGCCGACGGCATTGCTTCGAGCGTTGTTGACGCCATCCTCGCGGCGCGCGGCTTGCGCCGAAGGATAGCGCTCGTACTGCCGAACTCGGCCGGGATACCCTTTGTCGTGGCGGCGACCGACCTGATCGCGACGCTGCCAAGCCGGATCGCAAAAGGCCTGGTGCCGATGTCGAACGTGCGCATGCTGACGCCGCCGCTACCCGACGTCGAGGTGTCTCCACATATGTTCTGGCACCGCCGCACGGATGCCGACCCGTTGCACGTCTGGCTGCGCGCAGCGATCCGCGAGATTGCCTCGCACATATGATCCCGCCGCACTGCGGCGGCTGTGATCAGAGCCGGCGCATCGCTCGACCGATCTTGTCGATGAAGGCCGAGCGCTGGGCGTCGCTGGCAACGTTGAGGTGATAGAGCGCATAATAGTCTGCACGGGCCTCGCCGCCCGTAAACCAACGCATATAGCGCTTGACGATTTTGCGTGGCGGATCGCACATCCACAGCGCCATGTAACGCGGGCGCCCATATGTGACGATACCGACGATGCGCTTGATATTGCGCAGCATCGGCTTGACGTGTGCCGGATCGCCAAGATCGAATGCAACACCGGGCATGATCATGCGATCGAAGAAGCCTTTAAGCATCGCCGGCAAGCCGAAGCACCAGGTCGGGAATTGCAGGATGAGCACGTCGGCCGTGGTGAGCCGCGTCACGTAACTTTCGAGCCCCGCCTGGTTGCGTGCGGTGTCGTGATAGTACCGGCGGCCTTCTTCCGACAATACGGGATCGAATTTCTCGGCGTAGAGATCGAGCAGATCGACCTCGTGCCCGGCTTCGGCGAGCGCACCCAGCGCTCTGGCTCGAATCGCGGCATGGAAGCTTTCCGGCAATGGATGACAATAAATATAGAGGATGCGCATCGCGCTGATTCCCCGACGCTCAGGCGCCCGCCATCGCCCGTTCGCGTAACTCCGCCTTGGCAATCTTCCCGGTCGGCGTCATGGGGAAGGCTGCAAGGCTGACGAGTGCAAGCGGCGAAACATCATAAGGCAGCGACGTCGCAATCGCAGCCTTGAGATTGTCGAGATCGACGTCACCGCTGTGCGTTGTGACATAGCCTACCGGCCGTTGGCCGAGCGCCGTATCGGGAAGACCGACGACGGCGGCCTCCTTGACGCCCGCCTGGGCGCACAGGGCTTCTTCGACGTCGCGTGGAAACCAGGTCTTGCCGGCGACTTTGATCAACTCGGCGAAACGACCGCGCATGGTGAGATAGCCGTCGCGATCGATGACGCCGGCATCGCCGGAATGCAGCCAGCCCCCGCGCAACGCCTCAGCCGTCTTCTCCGGCTTGCCCCAGTAGCCGGTCATGAAGCCGCCGCGCATGCAAATCTCACCGATCTCGCCAACCGGAACCTCCGCGCCGCCGGCGTCCAGGATGCGCACGTCCTTGTCGGGAAGCGGCCGGCCAACCGCGCCCAGTCGCGCGTCGGGTTGCAGCGCCGGATCGCCGAGACCGAAGAAACCGCCCAACTCACTCTGTCCATAGCTTTCAACAAGCGGCAGCTTGAGTTTATCCCGCCACGCCGCTTTGAGGCTCGGAGGCACTGGCCCGCCGCCGGAAAGGCCGAGGCGCAAACGACCCGGGGCTCGGCCGCGCTTGCCGGCTTCGTCCAGCACTTCGGTGAGGAGCGTCGGATTGGCGATAAACAAGGTGGCCGCCGTCATCTCCAGCGCATCGAAGCCAGTCGACTGCGTCCATTTCCCCATCACATTGACGGTCGCACCGCGATGCAGCGGCGACAGCAGATTACCGACCAGCTGATACGAACTCGACAGCGCGGTCGGGCCAAAGGACACGTCATCCGAGGTAAGGCGCAGCCGCTCGGCAATGCAGTTGCAGGCACGCATTGTCGGTTCATGAGCAAGGCATGCGCCCTTCGGCTTGCCGGTCGTGCCGGACGTGTAGGAAAGATGCGCTATTGCGTTTTCGTCGGCGGGATCGGCGGGTGCCGGCAAGTTCGCTGCGAGAAGATCCGGCAGACTTTGAGCGCCCTGCTGCGGGCCGTCCATACAGACCAGATGCTTGATTGTCGGCACGCCCGAAGCCGCCGCACGCACCTTGGCGCCCATGTCGTGGGTATAGATCACAAGGGCCGGCGCGTGGTCCGCAAAATAATAATCGAGTTCGTCGGCAAAGCGCACGTTCACCAGCGCTGCGATTGCCCCGATGCGCCAGCAAGCAAAAAGCCCCAGCACGTAATCCATGCCGTTGTGAGCAAAGATCGTGACCCGATCGCCCTTGCCGACCCCGAGTTCGTGCAGGGCGCCGGCGTAGCGTTCCATCGCGGCCACGGCATCGGCAAAATCCAGCGCGACGCCACGATCGACCCAGCGCAATGCGATCTTGTTCGGGGTGCGGTTCGCACCGTCACGCAGTAACTGATGCATCAACATGGGCAAGAGTCCTCAGCGCGCGTTCGATCTCAGGAACGTTCGGCGTATTGCAATCTCGCACCTTGTTCTTCCCAAAGTTCGGAATAATCGGGTGCCTTGACGCCGAGCCGCTCGCCGCGGTCGAAAACTACGCGGTCCGATTGCGGCCGGCTGACGATTTCGTTGATGCTGCGGGCATTGAATACGACGAGCCGCGCCGGCGCCCCGATCGTCATCTGGCCATGGCCCATGAAATTGCCGATCGAGGCCGGCGTCGCGCCGACCAAAGCAGGAGTGCCGCTCAAGGGATGATCGAGGTGCAGAATTCGCACCGCCTGCCGGAAGGTGTCGAGGACATCGTGGTCACCATAGGCATGAAAGCTGTCGCGGCAGTTATCGCCGGCCGCGGCAACACGGATGCCGCGCCGGAGCATTTCCTGCACGACCGTGACGCCACGCCACCGCGGCGTGCGGTGCTCGCTGCGGTCTTGCAGATACATATTGACGGTGGGCAGCGTGACGATTGCGATCTCGGCCTCGGCCACAAGATCGAGCGTGTGATCGACCTCGCTGACCGGCTGCATCGCGAGGCTGCAGCAGTGTCCGCAGACCACCCTGCCCCGGTAGCCATGCCGCATCGCGGCGCGTGCGACAAACGGCAACGTGGCGGCGGCGGGATCATGCGTTTCGTCGACGTGGAGATCGATGTCGAGATTGTGCCGTATCGCCAGCGCAAACACCCGATCCAGCAACGCGTCGATATTACCGAGCGGCGCGCCGTGATTGCCGATCGACGCGCGGGTCACGCCGCCAAGAAGACCGCCGGAGGCCGCCACGACGGCGGCGACCCGATCGCCGAATTCGTCGGCCAGCAAATCGATGGGGCACAGCGCGACCGCCTGCAGGTCTACTCTGCCCCGCCATTCGTCGCGCATCTCGCGCAGCACCTGCCAGCTGCGTTCGACGGTTTCGTGATAGGTGTCGATGTGGGTGCGGATTGCCGAGACGCCGTGGGCATAGGCGCACTGCAGGCCAAAATCCATGCGGCGGCGCAAATCCGGTGCGGTCCAGTTCGGCCGGTCTGCGGCGGCGGCGAGGCGTGCATTGTGAAATGTGCCGTCGGCGTTTGGACTGCGTTCGACGGTATGGCCCTTGTCGAGATGCGTGTGGATGTCGATCAGCGTCGGCCAGACCTGGCGGCCGCCGATATCGACGCTTGCGATCCCGTCTTCGCGTTTGCCGGAAGGCCTTTCAATCCGCGCGAGCTTGCCGTCATCGACCAGCAAATCCACGTTCACAACACCTTCGCCGTCAACCGGCGTCGGCACTGTCGCGCCTTCGCCCAGCAGGCACGCCGGCACACGTGCGTTGGCGAGCCAATAGCGTCGCGCGGCCGGCCAGACGATATCAGCGAATCGGATCGGCATTGGCAGCGTACAGGCGGTTCAGCGAAAAAGCGGTCATGTCGCGCAACAGCGTGATAAATCCGGCGATCTGGTGCTCGGCGGTTTTCTGGCCCTTGTCGGCAGTCGCCTTGCCGGCGTCGCCGACAGCTCCTTCGGTATTGAGATCCTGCGCAATCCAGCCAAACGCGTGGCTGCCGGTCGCACCGAGATGGGTAAATTCCTTCTCCATGGCAATCGCCGACGAGACGAAGTCCTTCGCTTTGTCCATGCTCACGAGCTCGCGGCGAAATGACAGCATCAGCGAGGTCTCGATGTCGCCGGCATGAATGCCGTGCCGTGCTTCGACGGCATCGTACATGCCGTTCGGCAGCCCGAACCAGCGCCAATGCGTAGCGACGACCAGCATGCCGAACCTGACCCGCAGCTCGCGCGCCACCGTCGTCAGGACCGATGCATTGCCGCCGTGCGAGTTTGCCAGAACCATTTTGCGCAAGCCGGCGCGGCGCACCCCTTCTCCGGTCTCCACCAACACATGCTGGAGCGTCTCGGCCGAAAGGCTCAGAGTTCCCGGCGACAGCAGGTGCTCGTTCGATTTCCCGATGGCCTGGGTCGGCAACACCAGGACATTGATATCGGCCGGCAGCCGTTCCTTCAGCAGCGCAATCATGCCTTCGGCGATCGCGTTGTCCGTCATGACCGGGAGATGAGGACCGTGCTGCTCGGTCGCAGCGATCGGCAAAATAGCTATCGTCGTTTCAGGGTCGAGCGCCCTGAAATCGTTGCTCTTCAACTCGGCCCAGAAGAACGCCCGTCCCGGCACGCTCGGCTCCTTTGCCCAACTTCTACGCAAACGCCGTGCCAATCAGCGCTTTCCGGCCGCTTCGACATCGATCGGATCAAGCCTGGGCATCGCCTTACGCAGCTCTTCAACAACGAGACTGGGAAATGTGTCGAGGCCGCCGCGAGCGCGGACCAGCAGTTTGAGCGCGATCGGATGACCGGCAAGTTCGTCCAACGGCAAATGCCGAACCTCGCCGGCCTCGACGTCTTCGGCGACATCAACCGGATTGAGAAGAGTGATGGCTTGGCCGCTGCGCGCAATCCTCTTCATGAATTCGATGGAGTTTGTCTCAATTGTCGGATGCAGCGGGATGCTGGCTCGGGTGAAGGCGAGCTCGACGGCGGGGCGGATCGTCATCGAATAATCGGCAATGGCGAGCGGAAACTCGGCGCAATCAGCTAATCGCAGCGCCCGGCGCCTGGTGAGGGGATGTTTTGGCGAGACCACCGCCCCAAGGGCGAGATCGTAACTCGCAACGACCCGCAAACCCGGGCTGTTGGGAGGGTTATAGGTCAGCGCCAAATCGGCTTCACCGGTGAGGACGGCGTTGCTGATCTGATCCAGCGGCAGAACTCTTACCCGCACGTGGACGCGCGGATGCTGGTCCAGGATGCTGCTCAGGAAACGCGGCAGCGGACCCGCGGCGAGGCCATTCATCGTGGCGATCGTGACCTCGCCGCGCGCCAGCCCCTTCAGCGCTTCGATCTGCGCTTCAACCCGCTGATGACCCTTGATGGTCTCACGTACATGCGCAATCAAAACTTCGCCCGTCGCCGTCAAGCGCAAACGTCGCGGCATGCGCTCAAAGATCGGTGCGCCAAGCTCATTCTCAAGTGCGAGAATTTGCCGGTTGATCGCCGAGGACGCGACATTGAGCCGGGCAGCGGCCTTGCGGATCGACCCCAGCCGCGAAACCTCATCGAGGTATTTCAGCAACCGCGAATGCAGCATGACAACGGCTTGCCTGCGTCTTAATCGGTCTGCTCAAAACCTCCTCACCGATGCCTTAAAGGCAGCGGAGAGAACGAAATTTGATGCTTTGATTACCATTCAATTCGCGCACTGTGCTGTCAAGCAAGGACTGGCCCGTAACGTGCATCGTGTCGATCGTCGGTCTCGTCAACCGGTGTCACTTGATTCACACCGGCAGCCACAGGAACCGTTCCATGTCGCTATTTCGCACAGCCTGGATGTTTGCCGCAGCCACCCTAGCGCTTGTAGCCGGCCCGGCGAATGCCGCCGACAAGGTGACATTTCTCACGAGCTGGTACGCGCAAGCCGAGCATGGCGGATTCTATCAAGCCAAGGCTACCGGCCTCTACGACAAGGCGGGACTGGATGTCACGATCAAGATGGGCGGCCCGCAGGTCAACGGCATGCAGCTTCTGCTCGGCGGCGAAGCCGACGTGATCATGGGCTATGATTTCCAGGTGCTCTCGGGCGTGTCAAAGGGCCTGCCCGTGATCACCATCGGCACGTCGTTTCAGAAAGATCTCCAGGGCATGATGACCCATGCCGACGTCAAGGATCTTGGCGATCTCAAAGACAAGACGATTCTGATCGCCACCTCAGGCCGCACCAGTTGGTGGCCCTGGCTGAAGCAGAAATTCGGCTACACCGATGCCCAAACCCAGCCCTACACATTCAACCTGCAGCCGTTCTTTGCAAATGACAACGTTGCTCAACAGTCTTACCCGTCGTCGGAGCCGTTTCAGGCTCTGCAAAGGAACGTCCCCGTGAATTTCTTTTTGTTCGCCGATTACGGCTATCCGCCGTATGGGACAACCATGGTGACGACAACGAAATTCGTCAGCGAACATCCCGACATCGCCGCCCGTTTCGTCAAAGCTTCGCTTGAAGGCTGGAAGAGCTATCTCGAAGGCGATCCGGCGCCCGGCAATGCGCTGATCAAGGCGGACAACCCGAACATGAGCGACGCGCAAATCGCATTCGGCATCAAACGCATGAACGAACTGCACATCGTCGATGGCGGCGACGCCAAGACGATGGGAATCGGCGTCATGACCGAAGCACGCTGGAAGGCCGATTACGATTTGATGGCCGACAACGGCCTGCTGCCGAAGGACACCGACTGGAAGAAGGCGTTCACGACCCAGTTCGTCAAAGACGCCAAAGTCATGTGGTGACAGCCGGCGTCGAAGCCCGTGTGGCGAAACGAATGACCCTCTCGGCAAGCCGCAAGAAATTAGCCGACGCGCTTCCGCCGTTGCTTGTGGGCATTCTCATTCTTGCCGGATGGGAAGCGTGGTGCCGCATTTTCTCCGTTCCATCCTACCTGGTCCCGTCACCGCTTTTGATCGGCAAGACTTTCATTCTTAATGCCCCGCCGCTCCTGCATTCGCTTTGGGTCACGCTGCGGGTGACCTTCATCGCGCTGGCGCTGTCGGTCGTCATCGGCACGGCAGTTGCCTTCCTGTTCGTCCAAAGTCCCATCATTGAGCGGAGCTTTTTCCCTTACGCCGTCATTCTGCAGGTGACGCCCATCGTCGCGATCGCGCCGCTCATCATCATCCTGGTCAAAGACACCCAGGGCGCGCTGATCATTTGCGCAACCATCATCGCGATTTTTCCCATTATCTCGAACACTACAGTCGGATTACGCAGCGTCGATGCGGGGCACCAGGACCTGTTCGCCATCAACCGGGCATCGCGTCTGCAGAATCTGGTCTATCTGCGTATCCCGAGCGCGCTGCCATACTTCTTTGCGGGCTTGCGTATCTCCAGCGGCCTGGCGTTGATCGGCGCGGTCGTGGCGGAATTCGTGGCCGGCACGGGCGGGCGCAATACCGGCCTAGCGTATCAGATCCTCCAATCCGGCTATCAGCTCGATATTCCGCGCATGTTCGCGGCATTATTTTTGATTACATTGGCCGGGATTGCGCTGTTTCTCGTCGTAGTCGGCTTGACGAAACTGGCGCTCGGATCCTGGCACGACAGCACGATCGAGCGGGAAGTCTGAAGACAGCGGCGGCGCACCGAATTCGGAGGGTGACATGTTGACGACGAAACAGAAGGTTTTGCGCCGATTCTGGTACGCGGTGATCCCGCTTGACGATCTCGCTGCCGGGCCAAAGCCGTTTCGTCTCCTCGGCGAAGACGTCGTGCTGTTTCTCGGCGCCGACGGGAAACCCGCGGCATTGCGCGATCGCTGTTGCCACCGCACCGCCAAGCTCTCCAAAGGCTGGTGCAAGGACGGCCAGTTGGTCTGCGGTTATCACGGCTGGACCTACGACAATAAGGGAAAAGTCGTCTCGGTACCCCAACTGCCGCTCGACCAGCAGATGGCGAGCTACAGCACGCCGGCCTATCACTGCGAAGCGCGCTACGGCTACGCCTGGGTCGCGCTCGACGAGCCGCTGGCGCCCATCCTCGAGGCTGACGAAGAGGGCGATCGGAATTTCCGTCGCATTCCGCAATTCTACGAGGTCTGGAACACGTCCGCGTTGCGTCTCATGGAGAACTCGTTCGACAACGCGCATTTTGCCTTCGTGCATAAAGGTACCTTCGGGCAGCTCAGTCAGCCGTTACCGGAAAAATATCAAATCCAGGAGACCGATTACGGCTTCGAGGCGGAGACGATCATCACCATCGCCAACCCGCCGGTTCAGCATCGCATTTCCGGAACGACCGAGCCGACGACCAAGCGCCACATGCGCAACAAATGGTACATGCCTTTCTGCCGCCGGCTCGATATCAAGTATCCGTCAGGGCTTCGTCACATCATCTTCAACTCGGCAACGCCGATCGACGACGATCATATTCAGGTCGTGCAATGGCTCTATCGCAACGACACCGAAGCGGATTGCCCGGCAAAAGAGCTGATCGATTGGGATTATCAGATCACGCGCGAAGACAAGGATATCATAGAATCGACCGATCCTGACACGCCGATCGACATGACGCGACGGGTCGAGGCGCACATGCCTTCCGACCGGCCAGGCATGCTGATGCGGCGGCGGTTGAAGAAGCTGCTCGAAGAGCACGGCGAAGCCGAAATTTTCGCCCCGCGCAATGCCGGGGTCCCGGTCGCCGCCGTCGCGGCAGAGTGAACGCGGGTCGCCAATCATGCCGCAAGCCGCCGCCATTACAGAGAGCACGCCGACCGGCCGTTATCCGCTGGAAGAATTCCTCGCCGACATTTCCGGAATAAGCACGACGACCGATCTGATCGACCGGCGGCGGCGGTCGCGCGACTATTTCTGGTACAGCCCGATTCTCTACGAGCAGCTAAAAGACATGCTCGCAGACATTGTCGTCACACCGCGCGACGAGGCCGAGGTGGTGCGCGTTGCCGCGGCCTGCGCCAGGCATCGCATTCCGCTGACGGTGCGCGGCGGCGCCACCGGCAATTACGGGCAATGCGTTCCGCTCCAGGGCGGCGTCGTGCTCGATATGGCGATGCTCAACCGCATCGAATGGCAGAAACCGGGCCTTGTTCGCGTCGAGGCCGGCGCCAAGCTTTTCGACATCGATGCCGTAACCCGCCCAAACGGCTTCGAATTGCGCATGCATCCTTCGACCAAGCGAACCGCGGAAATTGGCGGCTTTGTCGCCGGCGGCAGCGGTGGGGTCGGCAGCGTCGCCTTCGGCGGCATGCGCGAGCCGGGCAACATCGTTGCGGCGCGGATCGTCACGCTCGAGGACAATCCGCGTGTCATCGAATTGCGCGGCGATGCCGCCCAGAAGATCAGCCGCGCCTATGGTACGACCGGCATCATCACCGTCCTTGAAATGCCACTCGCTCCGGCACAGGCGTGGATCGACGTGATCGTCGCCTTCGACGAATTTATCGAGGCGGTCCGCTTCGGACACGCCATCGCGATGGCCGACGGTATCGTCAAGAAGCTGCTATCGCCTATCCAATGGCCGGTACCACAGCATTTCGCTGCGTTCCGGCCCTATTGCCCGGAGGGCAAGAGTTTGCTGCTCGGCATGATCGGCGAAATGTCGATCGAAGGCTTCGAGACGCTGCTCGCGCCGTTTCGCGGCACAATCACCTACAAGGCACCAAGCGAGGACGTCCTCGGCAAGGTGCCGCTCTACGAACACGCCTGGAATCACACCACGCTTCAGATGCTCAAGAGCGACCGCGGGGTCACTTACCTGCAGTGCCTTTATCCGCACGACCGTCTGGTCGATGCAGTTGCGCAAATTGGCGCAAGATTCGACGATGAGGTGCTGCAGCATCTCGAATTCATCCGCCTGAACGGCTTGATGACCGCAAGCGGCATTCCGATCGTCCGTTATCGCTCGGCGGAACGCCTCTACGAGATCATGGCCGCTTTTGAAGCTTGCGGGGTGATGATCGCCAATCCGCATGTCGTGACCCTGGAAGACGGCAGCCGCTATAAGCGCGTCGATGCCGACCAGTTGGGCTTCAAGCACGAAGTGGACCCGATGGGCCTGCTCAATCCCGGCAAGATGCGAAGCTTCGTTCCTCAGGCAAGCTGATCCGAACATGACGGCTGCGGTCCCCATCAACGCCATACAGCAACCGACCCCGCTCTCGGTAGTTCCGGTGCTGCGGCCGGAGCGAGCGCTGCTTCGGCTCGGCGGAATCTCCAAGACATTCGCCAGCGGCACGACAGCGCTTGCCGGCGTTGACCTGACGATTTTTCCCGGCGAATTCGTCAGCCTGCTTGGACCGTCCGGCTGCGGAAAATCGACGCTGCTCAAGCTCATCTCCGGACTGGTGGCGCCGTCGTCGGGCGTGATTGACTGGCCGCGATCGCCGCGCGAGACTGGCGGCAATCCCGAACCGGCGCTCGGCTTTGTGTTCCAGGAGCCGACGCTGTTGCCCTGGCGAACGGCAGCAGCCAACGTCTGCCTCCCGCTCCTGCTCGCGGGTGTAAGCAAGCAGGAAGCGCGTGACCGCGCCGGCGAGGCCTTGCAACAAGTCGGACTGTCGGCGTTCGGCGATCTTTATCCGCGGCAATTGTCCGGCGGCATGAAGATGCGGGTGTCGATTGCGCGCGCACTGGTGACGCGGCCAAAAATCCTGCTGATGGACGAGCCCTTTGCGGCGCTCGACGAAATTACCCGGACCAAGCTGAACGATGAGCTCCTGGAGCTCTATACGCGACAGAAGCTCACCGTAATTTTCGTCACGCATAGCGTGTACGAGTCGGTCTACCTCTCGAGCCGAATTGTCGTCATCGGCGCGAGACCGGGTCGCATCACCGGCGAAATCCCGATCGAGGTGCGCTATCCGCGGACCGAGGAATTTCGCACGTCGCCGCTCTACAACGATCACTGCCGGCTGGCGTCGGGAGCGCTGCGCCTTGCCATGAACGCGGACCATGGCGTCTGATGGGCGCGCTGCGGTATCTCGTACCAAAGCGCATTCGTGCGCCGTTTGCCCGCTACAGTCACGCGGTGGAAGTTCCTGCGGCTGCGGATTGGCTGTTTTGCTCGGGCCAGCTTGGCATATCGGAGGGCGATCAAATTCCCGAAGCTGCCGAGGCGCAGGCTGTTCTTTGTTTTGAGGCCATCGGCGCCTGTCTAGCCGAGGCCCACATGTCATTTACGGACCTCGTGCGGATCAACGCCTACGTCACCGACCGCGCGCATATGGGAGCATATATGGCCGTGCGCGACCGCTATGTCGCGCTGCCGCCGCCGGCCTCGACCCTCATGATCGTTTCCGGCTTCACCCGGCCGGAATTCAAGGTCGAGGTAGAGGCGATCGCGGCCAAAGTCAGAGACGATCTCGAATGACAGCGCGAGGGCGCTGAGTTGTGACCCCGTCGAAGAATTGCGGTTACGACCTGGGGCTCAGCCGATTGAACCGATGAACTGTTGCAGTTCCGGCGTCTTCGGCCCGGCAAAGAGTTCTTTCGGCGGACCATGCTCGTGCACCCTGCCGTGGTGCATGAACACGAGCGAGGTGCCGACATCGCGGGCAAAGCGCATTTCATGCGTGACCAGCATCAGCGTCATGCCTTCTTTTGCGAGCTGCTCGACCACGCGCAGCACCTCGTTGACAAGTTCCGGATCGAGTGCCGAGGTGATTTCATCGCATAACAGCACCTTTGGCCGCATCGCAAGCGCGCGGGCAATCGCCACGCGTTGCTGCTGACCGCCGGACAACTGGCTTGGATAGGACTCTATCTTCTCCGACAGGCCGACCTTGACGAGCATCTCTGCAGCCAACTCGCGCGCCACCCGCTTCGACGCTTTATTGACGACGGCGGGCGCCAGCATGACATTCTCCGCCGCGGTCAGATGCGGGAACAGATTGAATTGCTGGAAAACCATGCCAACGTGGCGGCGCAACTCGCGCAGATTGGCCTGCCGGCCGCCGACCTCGATCCCGTCGGCGAAGATTGCGCCCGATTGATAGGTCTCCAGCCCGTTGATGCAGCGCAGCAGCGTGCTTTTGCCCGAGCCCGAACGACCGATAATCGCGACAACGTCGCCCTTCTCGACCTCGAGCGAGATGCCCTTGAGCACTTCGAGCGGGCCGAAGCTCTTTTTCAGGTCGCGAATGCTAACGAGCGACATTGAGCCGACCCTCGAGTTTTTTGGCGCACCACGACAACGGGAAGCACAGGCAGAAGTAGATCGACGCCACCAGCGAATAGACTACAAACGGCCGAAACGTTGCGTTGTTGAGTTCGGTGCCGGCCTTGGTGAGTTCGACGAATCCGATGATCGACGCCAGCGCGGTTCCCTTGATGACCTGGACCGAGAAGCCGACCGTCGGCGCCACCGCGATGCGCGCGGCCTGCGGCAGTATCACGTAACGCATCTGCTCGATGTAAGAGAGCGCAAGACTCGACGAGGCCTCCCATTGACCGCGCGGGATCGCCTCGACACAACCGCGCCAGATCTCGGTGAGGAAGGCGCTGGTCCAGAACGTGAGCGCGAGCCAGGCGGCCGCCAATGGGCTGACTTCGATACCGAAAAGGGCGACACCGAAGAAAAACAGGAAGAGCTGCATCAACAGCGGCGTGCCCTGGAAAAACTCGATATAGGACTTGGAAAACCATTCCAGCGGCTTCACCCGCGAAGTCCGGGCGAACAGCAGGATCAATCCGACGACGCCGCCACTGACAAAAGCGATCAAAGAAAGGACGATCGTCCACTCGGTGGCGATCAGCAGGTTTGATAAAATATCCCAGAAACTGAATTGCAGCATCGCCTAGCGTCCCAACTCCGGAATTCGCAAGTCTGACAGCTGAGCCCTCGTTGCCCGCATCATGCGCCCTTGAAGAGAATACGGCCGAGGCCGCGCAGCAGAGCGCGCGTCACAATCGCCAGCAGGAGGTAGATGACCGCGGCTACCAGATAGACTTCGAAGGCACGGAAGGTGCGCGACTGCACGAAATTCGCGGCGTAGGTCAGGTCCTGTGCGGAAATCTGCGACACCACGGCCGAGCCAAGCATGACGATGATGATCTGTGACGACAGCGCCGGATAGATTTTCCGAAACGCCTGCATGAGCACAATGTAACGCAGCACTTCCCATTTGCTCATGGCGAGGCTCACGCCGGCCTCGATATGACCCTTTGGCACCGCCTCGATTCCGGCACGGATAATCTCGGTCGAATAGGCGCCGAGGTTGATTGTCATGGCGAGGAATGCCGCCGTGGTCTCGGAGAGCCGAAGCCCCAAGGCCGGCAGCCCGAAGAAGATGAAGAATAATTGCACGATGAACGGCGTGTTGCGGATCAGTTCGACGTAGACGGCGACCAGCCGGCCGAGCCAGCGCGGCCCGAATGTGCGCGCCGAGGCGCCGGCGGTGCCGAGGGCAATGCCGGCCACCGTCGAGACCAACGTCAGCACGACGGTGAAGATCAAGCCCTGCAGGAGCACGTTCCAGTAAGGCAGAAGATCGCCGAATTGCAGTTTGTAAATCATGGCCGCGAAATTGCCGTGGATGCGATGCCGGCGTTCACCTCAAAACCCGGGTGGCAGCGGCGCCTTCAGCCACTTTTCCGAGAGCTTTTCGATCTCACCGTCCGACTTCGCCTTGGCGACGATCTCGTTGATCCTGGCCTTGAGCTTCGGCTCGTCTTTATTGAGCCCGACATAACAGGGACTGTCCTTGATGACGAATTTCAGGAGCGGGGCGCGCTGCGGGTCGCGCTCCGCAACCACCGCGGCAACCGTATTGCCGGTGGCAATGAGATCAACTTGGCCCGACACGAATGCGGCGATGGTGGCGTTGTTGTCCTCAAACCTCTTGATGGTGGCGTCGGTCGGCGCAAGCGTCGATATCGCCTGCTCTTCGATGGCGCCGCGCGTGGCCCCGACCGTCTTGCCGGCGAGATCGGCGGGCTTTTCGACCTTGACGTCCTTGGCGCCGAACACTCCCGAGAAGAACGGCGCATAGGCGTCGGAAAAGTCGATCACCTTTTCGCGCTCCGGCGTCTTTCCGAGACTGGAAATGACGATGTCGGCCTTATGCGTCTGCAAATAGGCGATGCGGTTGGCGCTGGTGACTGGAATAAGCTCGGCCTTCACGCCCAATGCCTTGGCGATCAGATTGGCCATGTCGATATCGTAGCCCTGCGGTTTGAGATCGAGTCCGGCGGAGCCGAACGGCGCAAAATCCTGTGGCACCGCGACGCGGATCACCTTGGCCGCCATGATTAAATCGAGACCGTCCGCCCGCGCCGGAGCGGCAAAAACCAAGGCAGCGAAAATGCACAAGGTGGAAAGCTGACGAACGTGGGATAACATGTGAAGTCCCCGAGGTTTGGCGTATAGGCCATTCAGGCGCCGCTACGCCGGCGTGAACGCGCCGGACGCGGCAGACCGAATGCGATAGTTCGAATGCGGCAGACATGGCCTCGGCTCCATGTCGCGGCGTAAGTCTGCCCGATGCATAACGGTTAGGCAATGGCCGCAGGCGCGCGACATCTCATTTGGTCAATTCATTTGGCGATCGCGCTATTGCCGTGGCGGTTGGCGAGGGTGCGAGGAATTTGCTAGACGTTTGTGACTGCCTGCGGGCGAATGGACGAAAATAGCCATGGCGAATTTTGCCTCGTTTTCCGAACTCCGTGCAGTCTGTCTCGACCTGCCAAGCGGGCATCCGGCGGCAAGCGCCGCCGTGGCCCAGCGCGAAACCACGCTGACCAAGCCACCGCAGAGCCTCGGGCGGCTAGAAGACCTCGTCGCCTGGCTGGCGCATTGGCAGGGTCATGCACCGCCGCGCCTTGACCGGGTCGATATCCTGGTCTTTGCCGGCAATCACGGCGTAACCAGGCAAGGCGTTTCGGCGTATCCCGCCGAGGTCACCGCGCAAATGGTGGCGAACTTTGCCGCAGGCGGCGCCGCGATCAATCAACTCGCGCAAAACTCCGGCGCGAACCTGCGCGTCATTCCGCTGGCGCTCGACGAGCCGACGGCTGACTTTACGGGTGGGCCGGCGCTCACCGAGACGGAATTTCTCGCCGCACTTGCGACCGGCTACGACGCGGTTTCACCCGACTGCGATCTCGTCTGCCTCGGCGAGATGGGCATCGGCAACACGACCGCGGCGGCGGCCATCGCCGCGGCTCTGTTCGGCGGCGGTGGCGCGCGTTGGGCCGGGCGCGGCACCGGCGTCGATGCAGAAGGCTTGGCGCGAAAGCGTGCGGTGATCGATTCGGCACTGCGCCAGCACAACGCTGTGCTTCACGATCCGCTTGCGGTCGCCGCGGCCTTGGGCGGACGCGAGCTTGCCGCCATCATGGGCGCGACATTGGCGGCGAGGCGGCAACGCATTCCGGTCATGCTCGACGGTTTCGTCTGCACCGCAGCCGTGGCGCCACTGGCGAAACTGAGGGCCGATACGCTGGGGCACGCGCAGGCGGGCCACGTCTCCGCCGAGGCCGGCCATCGCATGCTGCTTGCGGAACTCGGCCTGCATCCGCTTGTCGATCTCAACATGCGGCTTGGCGAAGCTTCCGGGGCCGCCGTGGCGCTCTCCATCCTGCGCGCGGCTCTGGCGTGTCACACCGGCATGGCGACATTTGCCGAGGCCGGCGTCTCCGATAAGCCGGCGGATGATGCGGAGCCAAAGGCGGCGGGTTAATCCCGCACGCGAGCACCGATTGCGAAAATGCCTCGGCTCTGCTCGCCGGCGCAATCGGAGTCGGAAGCGTTTTTCGCAACGGCGAATCCGCGACTAAGCGCGGCGATCAGCCGCCATTTCCTTCGCTCGACGAAACGCCTCTGTCGCTCCGGAGTTTCTCGCTAGCCCACTCATCGATGGTGCCGGCTTCAGTCATGACAACGCCATGCCGATCCTTGGCGAAGTCCGCTGTGACCTTACCGTTCAGCAAATCTTCCAGAACCAGTTGCGTGGGGCGTTTGAGCGGGTCACCAAATCCACCGGCGCCAGCCTGCTCATGGATAATGAGCGTTCCCTGCTCTACCGTCATCGTCACTTTTGCCGGGATCGGCTTGGTTTTTCCGTCGATCTCGATAGTGCTGCGCGAGGCCGCACCCTCCTCGCCGCCGTCGAGCCCATAAGGGCGGAATGCCACGCGGTCTGAACGCAGCTGCAACAAGGCTTCGGGCGCAAGGATGCGATAGCTGCGCCGGATGCCCACGCCACCGCGCCACCGCCCGGCACCACAACTGTCGGGAATAAAACAATAGTCTTCGACCCGCACCGGATGCTCGGCTTCGAGAACCTCCACCGGCGTATTGGAGAGGTTTTGCGAGGCGTTGGTGATCGCCTCGACACCGTCCTTATCGGGACGGCCGCCCCATGCCCCGCACAACATATCGACGATGATGAACGGCTTGCGGTTGGGCCGCAAACCGCTGATGCAAATCACGCTAATGCCACCCGCATCTGCGACGCCCAAGTCCGGATTCTTATTCCGGCCGGTCGTGAACGACGTGTGCTCAAGGCGTCGGACGATGTCGAGATCTTTTTCCTTCGCGAGATTGCGCAGGTATCCTTGCGTTTCAAAATCGCCAAAGGGATCGAATGTCACAGCCTGGCTTCGCGCAGATAGCTCGCCTGGAGTTGCACCATTTCAACGCGCGTGAGATGGCCGTTGCGTTGCAATGCGATCAGCAGTTGCTCGATGTCGTCCAGTTGCACGTCGTCCCCGGCGAGGCGCGTGATATTGCTCGCAAGCGTATCACGTTGCGTCCCAACGTAGGCCACGCGATATTTCCGGGCCAGTTCTAGGATGCGAGCGGCAGTTGCCGGTTGCGGGTGTACGGACATGGATTCTCCTACTCACAATATAGCATTTCAGAGCCTGAAAATCTATTAAAATCCCGAAAAATGACGCTCAATCAGCGGCTTCTACGCGTGGCGGAAGCGCATTAAACCGCTCGATGCCCCCGCTGGTTGGGGCGGGAGGATTCGAACCTCCGAATGACAGAGTCAAAGTCTGTTGCCTTACCACTTGGCTACGCCCCAGCGATCAAACAATTCATTGTATCAAACAAAAAGTCAGATCGGTATACCGGGCATCAACACACCGTTCAACGACGATATATTTTGGTCAGCAAAGATTGTGGCTCAAGCAAGCAGCGCACGCTCTGCCGCCGCCATTTCCTCGCTGTCGTCATGGCGCGGGAAGAGATGCCCGTACACATCAAGCGTCATGGCAATCGTCGAATGGCCAAGCCGCTCCTGCACGACCTTGGGCGGCAGCTCCAGGCCGCCGTCAGCCTTCGTGTTGATACACCAGCTCGCATAGAAGTGACGCAGGGCATGGAGGCCTGGATACTTGGCGCGCTTGACGATCTTGCCGTGGGCGCCGGGCGCATCGAACGTAACTTCCGCCGCGATCTGAGCGGGGACGAAGCCACGTTTGATAATGCTAGGAAGACCGGCGATGCCGCCGGTTGCGGTCGGGAACACGATGCCGAGTTCACCCTTGGGACATTTGAGTTTCCATTCGCGCAGGATGTTCACCACGGTAGGCGTCAGCGGCACCGTGCGCTCGCCCGAGCCCGATTTTGGTCTGCCGAGCTGTTTGTACTCATCGGCACGCTCGCGCACATGCAGCTCACGCTTCGCCAAATCCACGTTCGCCCAGCGCAAGCCACGCAATTCCGACGCGCGCAGACCGGTGAAGATGGCGGTCAGCAAAAGAGGACGCCACCAGCCGTCCGCCTTTGAAACGATGGCTTTGATTTCTTCCCGTGTCGGAATATCGACACCGATCTTGAGCTTGGGCTTCGCGCGCCGCTCGGCCTGGCGCTCCTTGCCACGCCGGCGGCCGGAGCGTATCTCGCGCACGACGTTGCGGGCGACGAGCCCGGTCTCTTGAGCATGCGATAGCAGGGCGCCGAGATCGGCACGCACCCGTTTCACCATCGCCGGCGAGCGGGGCTTCTCGGTATCCGTACCTGTTCTGAGCTTGGTCTCGAAGTCGCTGATGAGGGGGACTGTTAGCTCCGAGAGTTTCCGTGGCCCGAGAAAGCGGTTGATGTGGAGTTTCACATGTGAGCGGTAGGCATCGATCGTCGTTCTTTCGAGCCCGGCATTGACGCACGCGGCGAGCCACCGTTCGCCAGCTTCTGCTACCGTGATGCTGGAGCTGTCGGCCGTGTGAATGCCGGCCCTGATCTCGACCTTGGCCGTCGCGTGAAAATCGTCGGCCTCTTTCTTGCGGTCAAACGTTTTCAGGTGCCGCTTACCGCCCTGGTCGACATAATCGACCACCCACGCGGTCTTCTCGACACCCTTGCCGTCTTTCCAAGCACGCTTGCGGATCGACATGTAACCCTCTCGCTCAACGCGAGAATCCTATCACCAACCAACTCCGGGTCTACATCCAAAAAGGGCGCTTGAATTTGCCCTACCAATCATTCCCAATCGTTCCGATCTCACACAACAGCCACGTTCGAAAAGCCGTAATAATTCGGAAGGTTTAGGACCGGCTTCGGCTCCGCTTGACTATACCCCGCAAATGAGAACAAAATGTGAACATTCCCTCGGGTTTCCCGACCGGAAACAGCGTAATGGATTGCGGAGCTACTCATTGAATTGAGCGTCTGACCCGAAGGGCCAGCCTCAAGCCGGGTTCAAGGCAAGCACTCCCATAACTGCCGCCGCGGGAACGCCTCGTGCAACAGCGCCGGGCTACTTCAACAGCAGCTTGGGAGAACGACCATGGAACCACAGACGGTCCCACATACCGAACCATTACCCGAACTCGCGGATGACATACTTCGCGGCGCCGACGAGATTGCAAAATTCATTTTTGGCGAGCGGGGTAGCAGAAGGAAAGTGTATTACTTGGCCGAATGCACTAAACTCCCGGTTTTCCGGCTCGGTTCTGTGCTTTGTTCACGTCGTTCAGTCCTTCTCAATTGGATAGAAGGACAGGAGAACCGATCGGGCGTCGGGCGGACTGGTCACGTAATCTAGTGCGACGTTGGTCCAACCTACAAGATTTGTCTGAATTTGCGGAACAGGGTCGATATGTCGAAGCCGACGGGCAGCGAACCGAGGGAAGAAAACGTTCGTGTAGCTTTGTTTGCGAGACAAACGGCAACACGAATAAAAGCACTCTTTGAATCAGAACAAACCAAGCCATCCGAAGACTATGAGGCAGAGTACCGCGCACTCACGTTGGATATTTCGCGCGTGCTAGATCCAATTTTTGCGATGACCGAAGAGCGAGAGCAACAAGCCGCTCTTGATGATTTTGCGACACTTCTTGAAGGCCAACTTGCTATCGGTATTGATCTACGGCGGGAAAGCGTGAGCGTTAAGCGCTCACGTCAGAGGAACCTGGTTTATGAAGGTGATAGCTCCTCTCCTGATAGTCTCAGTTCAAGTATTTTGATGGTCCTAAGAAACGCTTACTCCAATCCCGGAACAACAAATGTTGTTGAAATACCCAGCCACGAAGAGCGCCTTGACGCTAAGTTTCGTTTCAGAACAAGGCTTCGGAAAACGAGACTTGTCAAAGAAGATCGCTTCAATAGACTGGATCCGCTCGGTTCGCGGGGGCAACCAAATAGAAACGGCGCCGGCGAACAGACTGAAGGTTTTTTGCCAGATGCGTCGGATATACGAGCTGCTGCTCTTGCCTTGGTTCAGAAAGTCCACCCTGAATGGCCTTCTGATCAACAAGCTTTGGCTGCACAAAATGCATTAGAAGGCGTGGAAGCAGCTGGGACTGGATTGTCCATCGCAAAAATCTTGGAACAGACTGACAACTCCGTCGATCAGCACCGTCGCGATAAGCGGCGCCGAATTCCTGACGAATTAGATATCGCGATTGAAGCACTTGCGCCGGCTCTAACGGAAAAGGATCGCGACGAAATAAAGGTGCAAGCACTCGCACCACAAAAACCACCGATCCCTGCACTCGGTCCTAAAGACCTTGCGGCGATAAAACGTCGAGCCGAAAAGCGCCCATGGAGCGGTAGACCGACCCATCGATACTCCGCATTCCTGTGGGTCCAGGAGAATTATGAGGAATGGCTTCCTGGACTTCTGCAACATCATCTGAAATTTGATAAGTCTTCACTGTATGACGCGTTTGCGAAAAGGGTCAGCCGTGAAGGAGGATTGCCAGAATGGCTAGATGTTCCGACTGAAGCCGAGGCCGAGTTGAGAAACACACCTGATCCGATTAAACGGGCAAAAATACTTACGTTACGGAGACTAGCTAGAGATCATACAAGGGGGGTGCGCGCCATTAAGCAGCATCCTGCCGCCCCCAAAATTTAAACTGCGTTTATATTGGTCAGTTGTTATCTATTGACAAATAGCATGACTTAGCTCATTGTGGCGCTATGGGAGGGGGCGTTTCCGCCTCCCACAAACCGACACTCGCTAATCCGGCCCGAAAGGAATCACGCGCGCACGCATTCGCGCGAACGGGAGAGCTGCGTCATGGGAGATAACATCATCTTCCTAAATCAATTTCGACGCACACACCGCACGGCTACCCGCACCTTCGCTGAATTCCGGAACGATTGTTTCCAGGCTTGCGTCGTCGTGCAGCGCTTGGAGGAAAAAGAGGTCACGCTCGCCGAGGCGGCTCGTCTAAAGTGTATTATCTGGCCGAATGCACTCGCCTGCCGGTTTTTCGGCTTGGCTCGGTGCTCTGCGCGCGCCGGTCGGTGCTTTTGAATTGGATCGCCGGGCAGGAATTTCACGCGCGATCCGATCAGACGTAAGAATTACTACGTTGGACCGCTACACTTTAACGCCCAATGGCTCTTCGGTTCAACAAAATGTTTGGGACGAAATGCGGAAACGGTGGCTTCTCCATAGATCACGATATTTCCCCTAATTTTGGAATAACCGCGGATTATAGACTTCCCCCTCACGCGTGCGTCCCCCGAAATCTGGGCCCATTCATAAACTTCCGCCTGCTCCCACACGAAGGCATTACCCGATATGCGGGCTAGCCCATAAACCAAAGCTTCGCCTTCAACCATCGCGTGTTCAAAAACGCGAGCATCGCCAAGCACTCTTGCGTTACCGCCGACCCAACATGTCCCGCCATGCGATAAGTTTTGTTCGTACGCGATATAACCGCCAAGGGTTCCCGCCTTCACATCCCCAAAATTCCTCAGCGCGACGATTCGGCGGAGTTCAAGGCCAGCAATGGAAATGCTCATATCGGTGAAGTCGTATTTCCTTAACATGTCAATTCAATCATGCCCTTCGGACCCACAAAGGCCCTCGGACCGACAGCCAATAATTGTTGTTAAATCCCCTAACGAAAAAGGACAGATCACAGGGGCCGCCCGTTCTTGTGTTTGGAAATACGGGATCATGGCGGGACGTTCAATTCCTGGGGCTGGCTGTGCCGGGCGCCCAGAACCTCGATGCCAATTCAGACTTGGTCGGCGTGTGGAAGACCAAGGTCGGGAAGAGATTCCAGAATTACGATGCCAAGTTTACCATCTTGGAGCATCAGGTAATCCCGAGAAATTGGATAGACGATATTAAAAACGGAAATCCCCTTAGCTCGAATTGTCCAGCCGCATGGGCTGCATGGGTTGAGAGGGGAATTTACCATCCGCTTAAGGCAGGGCGATCAGTTGAATATCGATTACCCTCGGAACAACTGCCCCAAACCGCGCACGGGAAACTGATCATCCATGAAATCGTCAGCCATTTTAAGGAGGATCATTATCGGTTCGAGGCATGTGCCGCTAAGATTGCTGAACTCATGTTGCCCAACATCGCTTCAATAGACCTGACGAGGAGAGTGAGAGATGGGGGGCGCGACGCGTTCGGAAAGTACCGGATTGGCGAGGGTCCATCATCCGTTCTTGTCGACTTCTCGCTTGAGGCAAAATGCTATGGCGAAAATAATTCTGTGGGGGTCAAGCAGCTCTCACGGCTGATCTCGCGCCTGCGACACCGGCAGTTCGGCGTGCTCGTGACTACTTCACACGTTGCGTTGCAGGCTTACCAGGAGATCAAAGAAGATGGCCATCCAATTGTAATCATCGCGGCCCAAGATATCGTCAATTTGATTCAGAAGGCTGGCCTGGGCGACGTCTCCGAGCTACGGAGATGGCTCTCTGCCTTTTGAGTTACCACGCAATACGACATTTCTCGTAGCAATTTCAATATATTAGTTGTCTATGACGCATGATTTTTTAATGAAAAACCTTGCAACATGGCTCACATTGGCCTATATTACAGCCATGACAAAGGCTGAAGAACTCAAAAGACATTTGCGGCCCGGCCGGGCTTACCGCCGGCAGGATTTGGCCCGTTGGTCAAAGGCTGTAGACCGGCACTTGAGGCAGCTGGTGGGGGACGGAACGCTCACCAAGCTGGCCGGCGGTCTATACCTTTATCCGAAGGAGACGGTATTCGGAAAAGCCCCCCCGGAAGACGACAAGCTGGTCGGCGCTTTTTTGAAAGACGACCGGTTTCTTCTGGCGTCACCGAACGCATACAACAGCCTCGGGGTTGGCACGACACAGCTTTACAACAAGACGGTCGTTTACAATCACAAGCGGCACGGCGAATTCGCGCTGGGCGGACGCAAGTTCGACTTTCGCATGAAGCCATCTTTTCCCCAGACCTTGAGCAGGGAATTCCTGCTGGTCGATCTCGTGAATAATCTCGACGAACTTGCCGAGAGCAAGCAAGAGGTGCTCGCCCGCGTCAAGGAACGCGTCAAGTCCTACGATGCATCGCGATTGCAGCGGGCGGCGCGCAATTATGGTAAGGTAGCGACAAAGAAGTTTTTCGAACAGACACTAAGTCCAATGCTGTAGTTTCATGCCGCTTGATTATCTCCATAATCACCCGGATTTTCCCGAGCTGATCCGTATTGTCGCGCAAGAACGGGGCATCGACCCCGCACTAATCGAAAAAGACTATTGGATCATGCACGGCCTCTATTGCCTGCAACAATTGAACATGACGTTTCAATTGAAGGGCGGAACCTCGCTATCGAAGGGTTATCAGATCATCAACCGGTTTTCTGAGGATATCGACATCCGCATCGAGCCTCCGAAGGAACGGCAGTTAAGGACCGGAAAAAATCACAACAAAGCCAAGGATGTCCGGGCCCGTGAGGATTTCTTCGATTGGGTCGCAAAACAGATCAACTGTGATGGCATCGAAAAAGCGGAGCGCGATACGGCATTCGACAATCATCACATGACGAGCGCTGGTATCCGACTCGACTACAAGAGTTCGACCGGAGGAATGGAGGGACTTAGGCCCGGTGTCTTGCTGGAAGCCGGTTTCGACGAGGTGTCGCCGAACAGTGCCAAGGATATAAGCTCGTGGGTGTATGATCACGCCGTTGCCAAAAGGGTGCCGATCATCGACAACCGAGCGAAAGCAGTCCCTTGCTATGACCCTCGCCATACCTTCGTCGAAAAGCTCCAGACCATTTCCACGAAATTTCGCCAGCAGCAGGCAAAAAATGAATCCCCCGTCGGCTTCATGCGACACTATTACGACCTTTACAGCTTGCTTCAGCGGCCGGAGGTGCAGGCGTTCATCGGAACGGATGACTACAAGGCGCACAAAAAGAAACAATTCCGTCGCGGCGACAACCCTGACATCACGCAAAATCAGGCCTTCATCCTGACTGATCCGGCAACGCATGAGATATACGCCAAGGCTTATGACGAAAGCGCCGCGCTCTATTTTGGCGACAAGCCGGCCTTCGAGGAAATTCTTAAAGAAATCGGCAAGTGGATTGAGCGGCTCTAAGCTTCATGTAGATCGAACCAAAAGTCGCCTCTTCGAATGTGATTGAACCGCCCCGGTAACCCCGGAGGCTATTTGGTTTGAGTCACGCTGCGATAGCCTGTTCCTCCATGTCGGCATAGTAGGCGGCTTCGGCCTCGGCGGGCGGGATGTTGCCGATGGGTTCGAGAAGCCGCCGGTTGTTGAACCAGTCCACCCATTCGAGCGTGGCGTACTCGACGGCTTCCATAGAACGCCAAGGGCCGCGCCGGTGGATGACCTCGGCCTTGTAGAGACCGTTGATCGTTTCTGCCAAGGCATTGTCGTAGCTGTCGCCGACGCTGCCCACGGAGGGTTCAAGGCCGGCCTCGGCGAGGCGCTCGGTGTATTTGATCGATACGTATTGCACGCCGCGATCGCTGTGATGGACGAGGCCGCTTCCGGACACGGGCCTGCGGTCATGAAGCGCCTGCTCCAGGGCGTCGAGAACGAAGCCGGCGTGAGCCGAGCGGCTGACCCGCCAGCCGACAATGCGGCGAGCGTAGGCGTCGATGACGAACGCCACGTAGACGAAGCCCGCCCAGGTGGCGACGTACGTGAAGTCCGAGACCCACAGCACGTTCGGGCGCGGCGCTCGGAACTGGCGGTTGACGCGATCCAGCGGGCATGGCGCGGCCTTGTCGCTGATCGTCGTCTTCACGCGTCTTCCGCGAATGACGCCCTGCAGGCCCATTGCGCGCATCAGCCGGGCCACCGTGCAGCGGGCCACATCTTCGCCCTCTCGCACCAGCTGACGCCAGACCTTGCGGACGCCGTAGACCTGGAAGTTCTCATCGAACACGCGTCGAATCTCCACGCGCAACGCTGCATCTCGCTGCACGCGCGGCGGCGCCGTGTCAGGGCGCCGCCGCCGCGCGTCGTGAGCGTGATAGGTGGACGGGGCGATCTTCAGCACACGACAGATCGGCTCGACCCCGTAAGCCCCGCGATGATCGTCAATGAAGCCGATCATGGCCTGAACCGGCGGTCGAGCTCCGCCTGGGCAAAATACGCTGAGGCCTTGCGCAGAATCTCATTGGCCTGGCGAAGCTCGCGGTTCTCGCGTTCCAGCGCCTTGAGCCGCTCGCGTTCGTCTGTCGTGGAGCCAGCTCGACGGCCCTGGTCCCTCTCAGCCTGGGCCACCCAGTTGTGAAGGGTCTGCGCCGTACACCCGATCTTCGCCGCAATCGAGACGATCGCCGCCCATTGCGAGGCGTGATCGCCCCGGTGCTCGATCACCATCCGCACGGCGCGCTCGCGCACTTCAGGTGAAAACTTCTGCCTTTGCTGCTTGTCCATGGCTCCATCCTCTCAAGAGTTGGAGCCTCCGGCAAACCCGGGGCGGTTCAGATTTCAGAAAATGGGCTGAGTTTGACGCGTAATGACAAACGGAGGGCCCCTTTCGTAGAACAACGTGTCAGTTTTTGCATCATAGTCAAACCTGCCAAGAAACAGAGGCTGTAGTACGCTGTGCACTGTACCGTCGTAAGACGAATAAACAAATTCGCTACACAGCAATCCCTCGACTGCGGTTTGCGGGATCCGGGGGGTAATAATCGAGGCAATTTTTGACGTGCGAGGCAGGTCCGCCGATTTGGAAAACGAGAGCATTAGGGTGATCGCTTCCCCTTTGGGTACCGATACTGGCCTGAAGGCAGCATCCCCATTCTGGACATCAAGCAGAGTATCGACCGTGTCCAATAAATCGTGATAGCGGCAAGTCTCATGCTTATCGGCAAAGTGCCCTAGCACCTTGGTGAGAGGCGAGCGCTTAACAAAAAGACGTACGTCGCTTAAGACGAAACTCACATTTCCTGTGTTATGCACCTCAACATTCATTGTTGCCCCTTTGAAGGGGATCAAAGTCGCATCTTTTGGAATAGGGTCGTTTGCATTCGCGTACGTGACGTCGTTCAACGCCTGCATGCCGCGTTCATTAGTTCTGAGATTAAGCCACCCAATGACGATGGTAGCGATCAGTGCCACCACGGCGACGCCGAGCGTATACAGTTGTTCGGGCGAAGCTGAGCGCGTTTGTCGGGACACGGGAAATCAGCCAGATGGCCCTCTTCAACGGTCGATTTGTACAACGCATCGGGAGCCGTTGGGTTGCCTTTTGAACGAGATCACTGTTCGTTTTATGTTGCGTCTATGTTGCGTGGAGCTGCCGACATTCATTGGGAAGCCTTGATATTGCTTGGAAATTTTTTGCAACATGACGCAACATAAAAGCACCGTTTGAGAACAAAACAGCGGCGTCTAACTAACTAATTTTAAAGGAAAAGTCCTGGCTGGGGCGCCTGGATTCGAACCAGGGAATGGCGGAATCAAAATCCGCTGCCTTACCACTTGGCTACGCCCCAATCCGGATTGCCGCCGATTGCCTGGCTGCGGCTGGCGGAACATAACGGCGCATTCCCTAAGGATCAATGCGCGGGCGGATATCGACGCCAGCCACGCACCCGATAATGTCCTATAATAATGTCATTGCGGCCGGCGTCACACCCCCTCTCCCCAAAAGGGCCAGAAAGTGCACCAATGTCCGATTCGATTATCGTAACCGATGATGGCGGCGTCCGCGTCATCCGGATGAACCGGCCGGAAAAGAAGAACGCGCTGACGCAGCCGATGTATGCCGAAATGACCCGTGCCTTGCGTGAGGCGCAGCAGGATGCGGCGATCCGCTGCGTGTTGTTTGCCGGCTGTCCCGGCGCATTCTGCGCCGGCAGCGACATCGGCGATTTTCAAAAGCGGGCCGAGGGCGGGCTCGAGCCGGTGACCGTCGGCTTTCTCCATGCTTTGGCCCGCAACCAAAAGCCCCTGGTTGCGGCCGTCAACGGAATCGCGGTCGGCATTGGCACGACCATGCTGTTGCATTGCGACCACGTGGTCGCCGCCACGGATGCGCGTTTCTCGACGCCGTTTACGAAACTCGGCCTCATCCCCGAAGCCGCATCGAGCCTGCTCGCGCCAATGCGGATGGGCCATGCACGCGCCTTCGCCTTGCTGGTCATGGGCCGTGGATTGTCTGCCGATGAGGCAAAGGCGGCAGGCATCGTCAACACCGTGGTCGATGCAGCGGCAGTCGAGGAGGTTGCATGCACTGCGGCGCGCGAGATCGCGGCGCTGCCGGCCGGCGCCGTCGCGCTGTCACGGCAGTTGCTGCGCGGCGATCTTGACGACATCGTCGAGCGGATCGACTTCGAGGCCATGCATTTCAAAGAGCGCCTTAAATCCGATGAGGCGCGCGCCGCGTTTGCGGCATTTTTCGCACGCGGCAAATGACATGACGCTTGCAGGAAAGACGCTGTTCATCACCGGCGCCTCGCGCGGTATCGGGCTTGCGATCGCGCTACGCGCCGCGCGCGATGGCGCCAACGTCGCTATTGCGGCCAAGACCGAAAAGCCGCACCCAAAACTTTCGGGCACGATCTACACCGCCGCCGAAGAGATCGAGCGCGCCGGCGGACGAGCGCTGCCGCTCGTCGTCGATGTTCGCGACGAAAACTTGGTGACGGATGCGCTCGGCCGGACAGCGCAGAAATTCGGCGGCATCGATATCGTAGTCAATAACGCCAGCGCGATTCAGCTCACGCCGGCGGCCGATACCGACATGAAACGTTTCGACTTGATGCAGCAGATCAACGCCCGCGGCACATTCATGGTGTCGAAATTGGCGATTCCCTACCTGGCGAAGGCCGCCAACCCGCATATCCTGATGATCTCGCCGCCGCTCGATATGAAAGAGAAATGGTTTGCGCCGCACACCGCCTATAGCATGGCCAAATTCGGCATGAGTCTCGTGGTGCTTGGGCTCGCCGGCGAGTTGCGACCGCGGGGCATCGCTGTCAATGCGTTATGGCCGCGCACGCTGATCGCTACGGCCGCGGTGCAAAATCTGCTCGGAGGCGAAGAGATGATAAAACGGGGGCGCAAGCCTGAGATTGTGGCGGACGCGGCTTACGCTATTTTCATGAAGTCCGCGCGCGATTTTACCGGTCGTTTTGTCATCGACGACAGCTTTTTGGCGGAAAACGGCGTCACTGACTTCGATCGCTATCGCGTCGACCCGACGCAGCAACTTGCTCCCGACTTTTTCGTGCCGGACGACAGTCCGCCGCCGCCTGGCGTCGTCATCGCGCCCGCGGACGCGCAGGTCCGAACCGAACATTGGATGCGCCAGTGAGCTATCGCGCACCACTGACCGATATCGGCTTCACCCTCAAATATGGTGCTTCGCTTGCGGCGGCGATCGAGCAAGGCCTGTTTGGCGAACTCAGCCTCGACGACGTTGAAGCCATCGTTGCCGAAGCCGGCCGCTTTGCTGGCGAAGTCATCGCCCCGCTCAATCGGATCGGCGACACTTTTGGTACTCAATTCAAGGATGGCGCTGTCACCACCGCGCCGGGTTGGAAGGAAGCCTATCGCGCCTGGCGGCTGGCGGGATGGAACGCGGTCACCGCACCGGCGGAATGGGGCGGCCAGGCGCTGCCGCAGACCATCAACGCCGCCTGCACGGAAATGTGGCATGCGGCATCAATCGGATTCGCGAACGGGCCGATGCTGACCATGGCCGCAATCGATGCCCTCAACGCTCATGGCAGCGAGGTGCTCAAGCGCGCTTATCTGGAGAAACTGGTCTCCGGCGAATGGATGGGCACCATGCAGCTCACCGAGCCGCAGGCCGGTTCCGATGTAGGCGCGCTGCGCACCCGCGCCGAGCGTGCCGGCGACGGCAGCTATCGCCTCAAGGGCCAGAAGATCTTCATCACCTATGGCGAGCATGACTTCACCGACAACATCATCCATTTCGTGCTTGCGCGGTTGCCCGATGCTCCGCCCGGCACGCGCGGCATTTCGCTGTTTCTGGTGCCGAAATTCCTGCTCAATGGCGACGGTTCGCTTGGTGCCCGCAACGACATTCGCGCGCACTCGGTGGAGCACAAGCTCGGCATCCACGGCTCGCCGACCTGCACCATGATCATTGGTGACAACGACGGCGCGGTCGGATTTCTGATCGGCGAAGAAAACGCCGGCATGGCCTGCATGTTCACCATGATGAATCGTGCCCGGCTTGCTGTGGGCTTGCAGGGAGTAGGCGTCGCCGAACGCGCCACCCAGCACGCGCTGGCTTATGCGCGGGAGCGCCGCCAGGGCCGCGCCACCGGTTTCAAATCGGCGGAGGCGCCGATCATCGCCCATCCCGACGTGCGGCGCATGCTGCTCTCGATGCGCGCGCTGACCCAGGCTGCGCGCGCCATCTGCTACACCACGGCGATGGCGATCGATCGCGGCGAGCGCAGCGCCGAAGATGCGGCGCGAACGACGGCGCATCAGCGAGCTTCGCTGCTCACACCGGTGGCCAAGGCGTTTTCGACGGACATTGCCAACGAGGTCGCCTCGCTTGGCATCCAGGTCCATGGCGGCATGGGCTATATCGAGGAAACCGGCGCGGCACAATTGTTTCGCGACGCCCGCATCGCACCGATCTATGAAGGCACCAACGGCATCCAGGCGATTGACCTCGTCACCCGCAAACTGCCGCTCGCCGACGGCGCCGCCGTCGCGGCCCATTGCGATGAGATGCGCGGCATCGTTCGCGCACTGGACGCCAGCAACGATCCGGCATTCGGCTGGTCCGCGGTGCGGCTCGGCGATGCGGTCGAGAGCCTCTCGCGCGCGACGAACTGGCTGTTGGCGAGGCTGGACAAGGAACCGGACGCAGCGCTCGCCGGCGCCAGCCCCTATTTGCGGCTTTTTGGCATCACGACCGGCGGCTGCCTTTTGGCGAAGGAGGCGCTGGCGGCGATGCGGCTTGGCGGCGATGCTGTGGCACGTCTCGCGGTGACGCGTTTCTTCGCCGAGAATTTTGCGGTCCAGGCCGGCGGACTTGAACGCACCGTCGTCGAATGTGCACCGGGTGTGCTCGGCGCCGACGCGGTATTGGCGTCGTCCTGACGGAACAGCCGATCGCCCTTCCCTGTTCGTCCGCTTCGTCTTAAGTGTGTAAAATGTCCACCTTGCTCATCACCCACCCCGCCTGCCTCGAACATTTGACGCCGGCCGGTCATCCGGAACGGCCGGACCGATTGCGCGCGGTCGAAGCCGCGCTCGAAGCCGAGAATTTCCAGATGCTGGCGCGTGTGCAGGCGCCGCGCGCGCCGCTCGAGGTCATCGCGTTATGTCATCCGATGGACTATATCGAGGCGTTGCGCGATGCGACCCCTAAAGAGGGCATCGTCCACCTCGACGCCGATACCTCCATGTCACCCGGCAGTTTCGAAGCCGCCTTGCGGGCTGCTGGCGGCGCGATCTATGGCGTCGACGAGATTTTGTCGAAAAAGGCCCGCAACGCTTTTGTCGCCACCCGCCCGCCCGGCCACCATGCCGAGACCGCGCGGCCGATGGGATTTTGCTTCTTCGATAATGCCGCGATTGCCGCGCGCTACGCGCAGAACAAGCACGGCATCGCCCGCGCCGCGATCGTCGATTTCGATGTCCATCACGGCAACGGCTCGCAGGAGATTTTCTGGTCCGACAAAACCGTGATGTATTGCTCGACGCACCAGATGCCGCTGTTTCCCGGCACCGGCGCAATCGGCGAAAGCGGCGACTACAACACGGTCGTCAATGCTCCGCTTCGCCCCGGCGACGGGCCGGAGAAATTCCGCGACGCCTTCGAAAGCCGCATTCTACCCCGGCTCGCCGAATTCGCGCCGGAACTCGTCATCATCTCGGCCGGCTTCGACGCCCACTACCGCGACCCACTCGCCAATATCAATCTCGAGGAAGAAGATTTCGCCTGGGCGACACAGAAGATCATGGATATCGCGGACCGCCACGCCGGCGGCCGCGTCGTCTCGCTGCTCGAAGGCGGCTACGATCTACAGGCGCTCGGCAACTCCGTTGCCGCCCACGTCACCGCACTGATGCGGGGTTAGCATGGATTTCGGATTGCGCCGTCCGCGATCCGGACTACGATTGAAAATGGAGCCGGGCGATGGCGCAGAACAATACCAGCGATATTGCGAAATTGCCGTTCGAGCGCGCGATCGAGGAACTGGAATTGATCGTCAAGCGGCTCGAAGAGGGTAAGGTGCCGCTCGAAGAGTCAGTCGCCATCTATGAGCGCGGCGAGGCTCTCAAGCGCCGCTGCGAGGATCTGTTGCGTCAGGCCGAAGCGCGCGTGGAAAAAATCACGCTCGACGCCGCCGGTTCGCCGACCGGCAGCGAGCCGCTGGACGGCGAATAAATTGCAGCCTTTTTGCTATTGACTCGCTGGAACAAATAGTGAACAATTGTCAGTTCGGTTCCAGGCCGAGGTGAGAAGACATTCGGGTAACACCATGGATTCGGACAAGAAAAGCGCGTGGCTGCGCAAGCTCGATGCAGAGTGCCCCCATCAGGTCGTGCTGCCGAGGCGGCAGCTTGCCGATGACAGCGAGATTTTGAATTTCCTCATTCAATATGTCGGCAAGTTCGACATGTATGTCGAAGACGATTATGCCGCCTTCGTGCGCTACTGCTTCGAGGATCCGCTTGACGCCGAGATTTTCCGCTCGCGTTTCGAGCCGAAGGCCGAGCAATTCAGGCTTGCGGGGTAGTTCTGCCCGGCCGGCGTGAACGGCCTAATTGCCGCCGCTTAACAGCGACTTCGATTGCGCGCCGGGAGCGAAGTGCCCCTCTTCCTCGTCGTAGCCCGCCTGCCCCGACGCGTAATTGCTTTGCATGCATTGCGCCTGCGCGGCCTGCGGCCCATTCAATCCTGCGATTCCCGTCGCAACGCCGCGGCCGGAGTCACACATGTCGCTGCTCTGGCCCACAAGATTAGCCTGCGCCACCAATCCGTCGGACGATGAACTGCAGGCGCCAAGGCCCAAACCCAAAACCACGACCAACCCGGAAATCAGCGGCCACTTGATCATGTGAGCCTCATTTCACCCGGCTGCCTCGCCCCGCCTAACGGCAGGATCGCGCATTTCCCTCCGGATGGAAAGCCTCAATCTGCCGGCGAAAGGCGCTCCGTGCCGCCATTGTTGTTTCCGCGCACGACCCACACGCCGTGAAAAACGCCATCATCATCATCGACCTTGTAAATGACGAGACCCGGCTTGCCGTCAATTGTATATGTCGCGGCGAGAGCGTCGCCATTGCGCATGCCAAATCCATCGTAAGTGGAGCCGGCGATAACCCAATGAATCGAGAAACTCGCCTCGGAGATAACTTTGATCGTCGCTGTACCGTCGTACTTAGAGCCATCCGGATTGCTGCCGATGACGGCATATTTTGAATGCAGGGCAAGCGCAGCAGAATGCGCCGGCACGGCAACAGCAAGGAATACGAGAGTGCATATTGTTCGAAACATAGCCCGCCCCACTTTGTTGATCCAAATACAGTCAAGCTGCGGCAAGGCCGTTGTCAAGAGACCATGCCTTATTTGGCGGGCAGCTTCTGCCTCACTTTGCCGATTTCGGCCCAGGCGTCGGCGCGCAGATGCTTTTTCAGATTGAGCACGGTGAATTGGTTGGCGCCGGCGGTGCGGCCAAGCGCCTCCCATGATACCGGCGCGGACACTGGCGCACCGGCACGCGCGCGGGTCGAATAGGCGGCGACTGAGGTCGCTTCGCGGGTATTTCTGAAATAGTCGATGAAAATCCTGCCCGTGCGCAGAGCCTTGGTCATCTTTGCCAAGTAAAGCTTTGGACTATCGGCTGCCATCGCGTTGGCGATGCGCGCACTGAAGTCTTTGGCCGCATCCCAATCGGCTCCGTCGATCGGCATCACGACATGAATGCCTTTGCCGCCCGAAAGCTTGACGAAGCTTTTGAGCTTTTGCGCTTTCAACCGGTCGCGGGTCTCCTGCGCCGCGGCGACAATCTGTTTCCAGGAAACACCCTCGCCGGGATCGAGATCGAACACGATGCGGTCGCAAGTTTCCAGTTTTCCCAGGCGCGAGCCGCGTGTGTGAATCTCGAGTGCGCCCGATTGCACCAACGCGATCAGATCGCCGAGCTTCTCAACGGCGATAACGTCGTGCTCCTTGGCGCCGACGGCATGGCGCAGCGGCGATTGTTTGATATTTGCGGCGATATGCTTCTGAAAGAATAGCTCGCCGCCGGTACCCTCCGGGCCGCGCACGATGGCGAGCGGCCGGTCGACGAGATGCGGCGCCATGAGATCCCATATGCTCACGTAATAGGCCGCCAAATCCGCCTTGGTGAGGCCGACATCGGCCCAATAGACCCGGTCGGGATGGCTGAGGCGAACGCCCGCGATCTCCACATTTGCGTTCTTGGCCTTTGCGACGTTCTTGCCGACACGGCTTTGCGGCGACTTTCGCACCGCGCGTCGCTGCGCTGCCGGCTTGGCGGGCGTCTCGCGCACCACTTCGCGCGCCGGTTTGTCCTCGCGCAATCCCTTATAGGAGGCCTGCCGTAGCAGGCCGTCGTGGGTGAGGCCGCGGAACTCGGTCTCAACGACCACTTGCGGCTTCACCCAGATGACATTCTTGCGCCGCTCGTCTTTGGGCAAAGTGACCGGCGGGCGGTCGACCCGCAAAGCATGCAGCCGCTGCCACAGATCGCGCGCCGTTTCGCGGGTGTAGCCGGTGCCGACGCGCCCCGCATAGCGAAGTTTGCCGTTATCGTGAAATGCGACCGTCAAAGCGCCGATCGCGTTTCGCATTGCCGTCGACGGGCTGAAGCCGGCGACGACGACCTCTTGGGCGTTGTGGCATTTGGTCTTGACGAAATTATCTGATCGCCCGGATCGATACGGCGCAACACGCAGCTTCGATACGATGCCTTCGAGCTCCATGGCGCAGGCGTGCTTGAAAATCACCGGGCCGTCTTCATCGAAATGCTCGGCATAGCGGATCGCGCCGGTTCGGGCGTTGCCTTTGAGGAGACGTTTGAGCGCCGCTTTGCGCTCGACCAAAGGTTCGTTCGCCAGATTGCGGCCATCCAAATAGAGCAAGTCGAAGACCCAATAGACGAAGCGATCGTCACGGCTGTCCTTCAAGTCTGTCTGAAGCATCGAAAAGTTGGAAATGCCCTTGTCGTTTTCGACGACCAATTCACCGTCGAGGAGCGCGGTCTCAGCCGGAAGGGCCGCGACCGCATCGGCGACGCGTTTGAAGCGGCGTGTCCAATCGAGCGCTTTGCGGGTGAGGAGCTTGACCTTGCCATGGTCGAGCCGCGTTTCGATCCGGTAGCCGTCGAATTTGATCTCATGAAGCCAATCCGGCCCGCTCGGCGCAATATCGTGCAACGACGCGAGGCTCGGCGGAATAAAGTCGGGCAGGCGCGCTTTGCGGCCGCCCGCAACAGGCGCGGTCTTGCGCGCGGTCTTTGCCGCAGCGGCCGTTGTACGCGCTCTTCCTCTTCCCGCGGTGGTCTTCCCGACCTTCGATCGCGCCGGAGCTTTGGATCCGGATTTTGTTTGTGAATTCGCCACCGCTCGCAACTGGGCCTTGAATTCGGTCTGTGATTGCGACCGCGGCTTTACGGCTTTGTCGTTATTGCGGTTGCTGTGCCAAATCCGCTTCTTGCCTTTGCCTGCCGCGATCTCCTCCATGGTGCGTCCGCTCGCCACTGACAGCGGTTCCGCCTCGCCAATATCGGCCTTGCGTCCGGTCCGCGCCCATTCGTCCTTGCCTTTGATCAGAAGCCAGTTCTGATGCCGGTCGCCTTGGCGCGACCGCATTCGCACGAGGTGCCAGCGGCCGTGCAACTTTTCGCCGTCGAGCACAAAATCGAGGTGACCCTTGGCATAACCGCGGTGCGGATCGCCCTCCGGAATCCATCGTCCGCGATCCCAGATCATCACCGTGCCGCCGCCATATTCGCCCTGCGGAATGGTGCCTTCGAAGGAATTGTACTCCACGGGGTGGTCTTCGACGTGGACGGCGAGGCGCTTTTCGCCCGGGTTGAGACTAGGGCCTCGCGTGACGGCCCAGCTTTTCATTACCCCGTCAAGTTCGAGGCGAAGATCGTAATGCAGCCGGCGCGCGTCGTGTTTCTGGATCACGAAACGAGTGCCCCCGCGGGGCGCCGTGCGGCCGCGCGGCTCCGCCGTGACACCGAATTTTCGCTTCTTACGGTATATTTCGAGCGCCACGTGAACCAACTCGCGCGTGCTTTAGACCTAACATGGGGGCCGGAGGCCACATTCCTGCCGCCCGAGACTATAGCACCCTGGTAAATCCTTGATCAGTGCATAGGTATTAGGGTTGAAGCGGGGATACGGGGTTCTAAATACTAAGCCCACGGATAGGCTCGTGTTCCGTCCTGGCAGTTCCCTGGCGGCAGTGCCGTCCAAATTGCGTTCCCTGCGTGGAATGGTGTAAGGACCATAGAATCTGCGTGGACCAGCACCATCTGCGTGAGCCATCGCCGGGCCTCACCGAGCCCCAAAAATCGGCATTCTGCCGAAACAACAGATTGGTCTGAAATAAGGAGCGTAGCGTGACGGTTTCGTCTAAGACCCCATTGCTCGACCAAATCAAGACCCCCGAAGAACTCAGGCGCCTTGAACCACACCAGTTGCGGCAGGTTGCCGACGAATTGCGCCAGGAGACGATTGATGCCGTCGCCGTCACCGGCGGCCATCTCGGCGCGGGTCTTGGCGTGATCGAACTGACCGTCGCGCTGCATTACGTATTCAATACGCCGGCCGACCGGCTGATCTGGGACGTCGGCCACCAAGCCTATCCGCACAAGATCCTTACCGCCCGCCGCGACCGCATTCGTACGCTGCGGATGGGCGGCGGCCTGTCCGGCTTCACCAAGCGCGCCGAGAGCGAATACGATCCGTTTGGCGCCGCGCATTCCTCAACTTCGATCTCCGCCGCGCTCGGCATGGCGGTCGCCCGCGATCTTAAGGACAAACAGAATAACGTCATTGCCGTCATCGGCGACGGCGCGATGTCGGCCGGCATGGCTTACGAGGCCATGAACAACGCCGGCGCCATGAATTCACGTCTGATCGTTGTGCTCAACGACAACGATATGTCGATCGCGCCGCCGGTCGGCGCGCTATCGGCTTATCTCGCCCGCCGCGTTTCCGGTCGCGGTTATCACCGGCTCCGCAAACTGGTGCGCAGCGTCGCCAAGCACATGCCGAGCAAGATGCTCGAGCAGCGCGCCATGGCGATGGAGGAATATGCGCGCGGCCTCGTCACTGGCGGCACGCTGTTCGACGAGCTCGGTTTCTTTTATGTCGGCCCGATCGACGGCCACAACATCGATCACTTGCTGCCGGTGCTCAAAAACGTACGCGACATGAAGAACGGACCGATCCTGGTTCATGTCGTCACGCAAAAGGGCAAGGGCTACGCACCGGCGGAAAAATCCGCCGACAAATACCATGGCGTGGTGAAGTTCGACGTCGCCACCGGCGCGCAGGTCAAGGCGAAGGCCGCCGCACCGGCCTACCAGAAGGTCTATGGCGAGAGCTTGATCAAGGAAGCGCGCAAGGACGATAAGATCGTTGCCATCACTGCGGCGATGCCGTCCGGCACCGGCATCGACCTGTTTCAGAAAGAGTTCCCGACGCGCACTTTCGACGTCGGCATCGCCGAGCAGCACGGCGTCACGTTTGCCGCCGGACTTGCGACCGAAGGCTTCAAGCCGTTCGCGACTATCTATTCGACGTTCCTGCAGCGCGCCTACGACCAGGTCGTCCACGACGTCGCCATCCAGCGCTTGCCGGTGCGTTTCGCCATGGATCGCGCCGGCTTGGTCGGCGCCGACGGGCCGACGCATGCCGGCGCCTTCGATGTCGCTTATCTGGGCTGCCTGCCCGGTTTCGTGTTGATGGCGGCGGCCGACGAGGCCGATCTGGTGCATATGGTGGCGACCGCGGTCGCGATCGACGACCGGCCTTCGGCGCTACGGTATCCCCGCGGCGAAGGCCGCGGCGTGCCGATGCCCGAGGAAGGCAAGCCGCTCGAAATCGGCAAAGGCCGCATCCTGCGCGAAGGCACCAAAGTCGCGCTGTTCTCCTACGGCGCGCGGCTCGGCGAATGCCTCAAAGCGGCCGACGAACTGGCCGGCTACGGGCTACCGACCACGGTTGCCGATGCGCGGTTTGCCAAGCCGCTCGATGTCGACTTGCTGCTGCGGCTTGCCCGCGAGCATGAAGTGTTGCTCACCATCGAGGAGGGCTCGATCGGTGGTTTCGGCTCCTATGTCCTGCAAACGCTCGCCGACCATGGCGCACTCGATCGCGGCCTGAAGATCCGCTCCATGGTACTGCCGGAACTCGTTCATCGATCAGGACTCGCCCAACGCCATGTACGCCAAGGCCGGCCTCGACGCCAAAGGCATCGTCGCCAAAGCATTCGAGGCGCTCGGCCAGAACATGCGCGGCGAAGTCGTGAAGTTGGCCTAAGCCTTTTCGTTATCCTGAGGCGGCCGAGGGGCCCGTCGGGGTGACGGTATAAGCTCTGCCATGACCATCCGCGAACGCGCCGATCGGCTATTGGTCGCGCGCGGCCTGTTCGAGAGCCGCGCACGGGCGCAGGCCGCGATCGCCGCCGGCCGCGTGACCGCCGACGGTATCGCGGTGCGCAAAGCCTCGGACGAGATTTCCCCCTCGGCCGTGATCGCCGCTGAACCCGAGCACCCTTATGTGTCGCGCGGCGGGGTCAAGCTTGCGGTGGCGCTTGATCACTTTGGCATCGACGTTGCCGGCTGCGTCTGCCTCGATGTCGGCGCCTCGACCGGTGGTTTCACCGAAGTGCTGCTGGCGCGCGGCGCGGCGTGCGTCTACGCGGTCGATGTTGGCTCCGGCCAATTGCATGCGCGCCTGCGCGGCCGCGGCGATGTCGTTTGCATGGAACAGACCGATATCCGCAAGCTTGATCGATCCCTCCTGGCACGTCAGCCAGATTTTGCCACGATCGATGTGAGCTTCATCTCGCTCAAGCTGGTATTGCCGGCGATCGGCAAGTTGCTCATTCCGCGCGCGCGAATTCTGGCGCTGATCAAGCCGCAATTCGAAACGAACCGCCAAGGGGTAAAAAAGGGCATTGTGCGCGACGAGGCGGTTCACGCCGCAATTTGCGACGACATCAGCGCGTTTTTGACTGGGCTCGGCTGGCGCGTGGGCGGCATCGTTGCGTCCGCCATCCGCGGCGGTGACGGCAACCGGGAGTTCTTTGTCGCGGCCGAACGTGGTTGATTGCCGAGATGGTTGAACAACTTGTCATAGCTTCGCTCGGCCAGCACGGCGACGGCGTGGCCGATGCCACCAATGGCCCGATCTACGTGTCTGGCGCGCTCCCCGGCGAGACGGTCGAGGTCGAGGACTGGCCCGGCCATCCCGACCGAAGGCTGCTGCTGAACGTCGAAAAGCCGAGCGCCGAACGCATTGCGCCGATCTGCCCGCATTTCGGCATCTGCGGTGGCTGCGCCGTGCAGCACTGGCAGACCGCTCGCTACCGGGCGTGGAAACGCAATCTCGTGGTCGGCGCGCTGCAGCAGGCCGGTATCGAAGCCCCGGTCGCCGACCTCATCGACGCCCACGGCGACGGCCGCCGTCGCGCCGTCTTCCACGCCCGGCGCAGCACTCACGATATTCTCAAGGTCGGCTTCTCGGCCGCTCGGGCGCACCACATCATCGCCATCGACCGCTGCCCGGTTCTGTCAAAAGGTCTCGATTACGCACTCAAGGCGGCCTGGGCCATTGCCGAGGAGCTCGTTCCCGTCCGGAAACCGCTCGATGTCCAGGTCACGGCGACCGATGGCGGCCTCGATGTCGACGTACGCGGCTCGGGTCCGCTCACTGCGGCAACGATGACGGCTTTGGCGGGCATCGCCGCTGAGCAGAATCTTGCGCGGCTGACCCGTCACGGCGAATTGATCGCGCAGGCGCGTGCACCCACCCTGCGCCTGGGCGGCGCAACCGTCGTCTTGCCGCCGGCCGTATTTTTGCAGGCGACGGCGGAAGGAGAGTTGGTGCTGTCGCGGCTCGTGCTCGATTCATGCGCCGGCACGACAGGCATTGCCGACCTGTTCGCGGGTATAGGGCCGTTCGCGTTGCGGCTTGCCGAACGGGCGCGCGTCGTCGCCGTGGACGACGATGAGGCTGCAATCGTGGCGCTCAATCGCGCCGCCGCTGCAGCATCGGGGCTCAAACCCGTCACCGCTGAGCGACGGGATTTGTTCAAGAATCCGCTTGTGGCGACGGAGCTCAACCGTTTCGAGGCCGTCGTGTTAGATCCCCCGCGCCAGGGCGCCCAGGCTCAATCGCGGGAAATCGCGGTGAGCCGAGTGCCGGTCGTCGTCGCCGTCTCATGCAATCCCGCAACGCTCGCGCGCGACATCCGAATTCTTTCCGACGGCGGCTATCGGCTCACCGGCGTCACGCCGGTCGATCAATTCCGCTACTCGGCGCATGTCGAGATCGTTGCGCGGCTCGCGCGATGACGCCTGGCTATTTGAACGCCGGCATCACGTCCTTGGCGAACCAGCGCAGCTGTTCCTTGAATTCCTTGGGTCCGAGTCCTTCAGCCCAATGGATCATAAAGTGCTCAAGGCCGGGATATTTGGCCTCGACCGACTTGATGCCGTCGATGACTTCGGCAGGCGTTCCGCAAAACCACGCCTTCTGCTTTACGCCGTCAGTGAGTTTGGGCACAGTCGTCGGCGCGCCCGGCGAGCCCCAGGTACGGCCCTGCTCGTCCGCATAACGCACGAAACCGAAGGGCGCGAACCACTTGAACCGCTCATCATGCGCGGGTTCGAGCCGGCGGATCGCCGCTTCGCGGTTGTCGGCAAGATAGACGCCGGCGCCCCAGATCACGTCCTCGCCGAGCTGCTTGCTGCGGCCGTGCTTGAGGCACGCCGCGTGGTAAGCGCGGATGACGTCATCGAGGATTTTCTCGCCGTTGAGCGTCACCATCGCCTTGAGCCCGTATTGCGCCATCATCTCGATCGTCTTGCCGCTGGCGATCGGCATCCAGATTTCGACGGGGAGATGCTTCGGCCGCGGCACCAGGGTGATGTCCTTGAGCGTATAGCCGCGATAATCAACCGGCGGCGGCGCCTCGTAGTATTTGCCCTTGAAATGAAAACTCTGCTCGTTGAAACACGTCAGAAGAAGCCGCAATTGCTCCTCGAACAGTTCGCGGTTCTTCTCGGTATCGAGAAGCGGCGCACCGAAGCTCTCGACCTCACGGGTGTGATAGCCGCGGCCCACACCCAGGACAACGCGGCCGTCAGTGACGATATCGGCCATGGCATAGTCCTCGGCCATCCGGATCGGATGCCACATCGGCAGGACGTTGAAGGCACAACCGAACTTCAGCCGCTTGGTTTGGGTGGCGAGCCATAGCCCGAGCTGGATCAGATTGGGGAAAACCTCGTAGCCCTCGCGTTGAAAATGGTGCTCAGCCGTCCACAGCACGTCAAAGCCAAGGTCGTCCATGAGCTGGGCAACGTCGCGCGCTGTGAAAAAGGCTTCGCGTAATCGCTCGTCGGAATAGAGCCGGTCGTTGGCCGGCGTGCCCTGGAGCCCGACATTATCGAGCTCGATCTGGCCGACATAGAGGACGTGAAATTTCTTGATCATGTGTTCCTACCCCGGCGCTATACCGAAACGTCTCGGCGCCGGAGTCAATAACATCATGAGGCGGAGGCGCGTAGCGACCTCCGGTGGAACTCGTGGAAGAGCGTCCGGGCTCGCGGACGCCCGATCGGCGCCCTAACGGCGCTTGCTCGGCTTTTGCGGCTGGTATTGCGTGTTCGGCATGCAAAAGCCGCCGATGCCGCTCACCGTCGTCATGCATTGCTCGCGGCTGACAAAGCCGCAATTTATCGCCTGGTCGCCAGTATCGTAGTAGCCACACCACGGATAATTCTGCGCCTGCGCGGGGGTGCCAATTCCCACGGTGACGGCGACAACCCCAGACGCGAACAACAATGGCCTCATGGTTCCCTCCTGAGTTCGCAGCGGCTCTCGAGCATTAACCCCGCCGCCGCCACCTTAGTTCGCACCGGCCCGCGAAACATGTAAGTCCGCCGGCGTTGCGGTACGATAGATGCGGACCATCCCCGCCAATGGACCGGGCGGAAAAGCCGCGGTGCGGAAACTTTGGTCATTGGCTAAGCTGGGAAATCCGATTCGCCGCGGGTGATACCATGCATTGGCGCAGGCCAAAGACGCTGTTGGGTCCACTATTCGGAATGCTGCTCCTGATCGGCGGCCTGGATGGCCACGCGGCGCAAGCGGCTGATTGGCGCTACTGCCTGGCGCTCGCGCCCCGCCGGCATACGGTCTATATGTCGGCACCATTCTCCGATGACGAATTGATGGAGACGACTGAAGCCGCATTCGGGCGCGCCCTCGATCGCGCACTTGTCCAGCACGATTCCGCGCAATGCCCGCTGGGCGGTAATGCCCAGTCGATTGCGGCCATGAAGCAACAGGCGATCCAATATAATCGGGCCAGCGGCAACAAGGTCGTCCAGCTCAATTGGCAGCCCTGAACAGACCGGCCGACGTTAGATCCCCAAGAACCGCGACTTGATATCCTGGTTCTGCCGAAGTTCCTCCGGCCGCGCGGAATAGACCAACCGGCCTTTGCTCATCACGTGCACGAAGTCGACCAGTTTGAGTGCCAGCGCCGCGTTCTGCTCCACCAGCAGAATGGAAAGCCCTTCCCGCTTGAGCGTGGCGATCGCTTCCCAAAGCCCCTGGATGATGATCGGCGCCAGGCCTTCCGTCGGCTCGTCCATGATCAGGCAGTCCGGGTTGGTCATGAGGCCGCGGCCGATCGCGAGCATTTGCTGCTCGCCGCCGGACAGCGTCTTGGCGCGCTGGCTTCGCCGTTCGCGCAGCCGCGGGAACAGCGCATACACCCGGTCGAGCGACCAGCCGTGACGCGTCCCGTTGCGCTCGGCGACCAGCAAATTGTCCTCGACGCTGAGCGTAGGAAAGACGCGGCGCCCCTGAGGCACCAATCCGACACCGTTGCGGACGATGGCGAAGGAGGAGTTGCCGGTGATATCGGCGCCCTTGAAAAAAATCTTGCCGCGTCGGGGCGGCACGAAGCCGACGATCGAGTTGACCAGCGTGGTTTTGCCGACGCCGTTGCGGCCAAGCAGCCCGAGAATCTGGCCCTGTTCGAGCTGCAGCGACAGACCCTGCAGCACATAGGCATTGCCGTAATACGTGTGGATGTCCTCGACTTCGAGGATGGCCATGGCCCTAATCCGTTCCCAAGTAGACGTCCTGCACCCGCGCGCTCGCGTGGATCTCCTGCGGCGTGCCGGTTTCCAGGACCTCGCCGAAGTGAAGCACCGAGATCCGCGAGGCGACGTCGAACACCACGTCCATGTCATGCTCGATCAGCAAGATCGCCAGCGCCGGATCCAGCTTGCAGAGGAACGCGGCCATCTCTGCGGATTTCCCCGAAGAGAGCCCAGCCGCCGGCTCGTCGAGCAAAAGAATTTTTGGATTGCTGGCCAGCCCGACAACGATTTCGAGCTGGCGTTGCTCACCGTGCGACAGAAATCGAACTTCGACGTCCTTGCGATCGAGAAAGGCTGCCCGCTCCAACAGTTCATGCGCCCTATCGTAAACCTCGCCATAGCTCGACAGAAAGCGCCACATCACGAATTTTGACGGCCGCAGCCCCTTGATTGCCAGCACGACATTGTCGAGCACGGTCAATTTCGGAAACAGGCTGGTGACCTGAAATGTACGCGCCATGCCAAGCGCGGTGCGCCGGTGGCTCGGCCAACGCGTGACTTCGCGGCCAAACAGCATGACGCTTCCCGAACTGGCGGGAAAAATGCCGGTGATGACGTTGAACAAGGTGGTCTTGCCGGCGCCGTTCGGCCCGATGACGGCTTGGCGCTCCCCGGGCATGATTTTCAGCGACACGCCGCGTACAGCCTGGAGGCCGCCAAATGTCTTCGACAGGCCTTTCAGCTCAAGCACCGGCTGGACACCGTCGCTTCCTGAAGAATGGCGGCTGATCTGGCTCACGCGGGAAACCCGTTGTGGAGGAGAGCGCCGGGGCGGCGACCCGCCCCGGCGAGAACCCTGCCCGTCCCCGCAATCGGAGGAAGGGTCAAACGCGGGAAACTATTCGCAATACTTGCAGGGCGGAAAATCCCGGCTATAGACCGGCTGTTGCAGGAATTTTTCCTTCCCGTAGGTCCAGAACTGGCTGACATTCGGATAGGTCTTGATGACGACGTTCCAGAGCTGCGGCTTGGAGTCGCCAAACAGCGTCGTCTTCTCCACCTTACGAATGTAAATGTTCTCGACCGGGTTGCGCATATCGTCAAAGGACACCGGACCGCGCGCGGCATCGATCTTCAAACCCAGCATGGTCTGAATGAATTTTTCCGCACCCGGGAATTTGCCGCCGTTTTTCGACATGGCTTCGTCGACCATTTGCGCGGTGGTGTAATTGGCTTCCGCATAATAACCCGGGACCTCGCCGTATTTGGCGCGGAATTCTTTTACGAAAGCCTCATTCTTCGGCGTCTGCAGCGCGGCACTGTACATCAACGCTGAAACGTCGCCGATCACCTGGTCGCTGTCGAAGGCCAGATTGTAGTCGTCGTAGCTGGTGCCACCGGCGATGATCGGCAATTTGACGCCGGCGTCGCGCAACTGCTTGGGAAATTGCGGCGCCATCGGGCCGACCATCAGCGAGTAGATCGCGTCGGCATCGCTCTTGATCGACGGGATGTAGGGCCCGAAGTCCTTATTGCCGAGCGGCGGCCAGATTTTCTGGATGACCTTGCCGCCGCAGTCCTCAAAAGCTTTCTGGAAACCGCCGACCGATTCATAGCCGAAGGCGTAATCGGCAGCGATAGTCACGACTTTTTTATAGCCCTGCTCGCAGGCCCATTGGCCCAGCGGATGATTAGGCTGCGAACTCGCCCAGGTGGTGCGGATGAAGTAGGGATATTTGCTCAATTGCCGCTGGGTCAGGTCGTCGGCCGCAGCGACCGATGAAATGTAGACTGTCTTTTCCTCGCTCGACACCGGCGCCAGCGCGTAGCCGGTAGAGGCCAGCACGCCGCCGATGAACATGTCCACATGATCCTGCAGCACCAGCTTTTTGGCTTTGGTGACCGCCTCATCCGGCTTGGCCTGTGTGTCCTCGATGATCAACTTGACGTTCGCGCCGCCGAGCATGCCATGGTGATCGTCGAGATAGAGCTGGAAGCCGTGCACCATGTCCTGGCCGGTTTGCGACAGAAAGCCGGTCGTCGGCGACAGCAAGCCGATGCGTAGTTCATCCGCCCGCGCCGGCGCGCTCATGCTCAAACCAAGCATAAGACAGCCGCCCAACAGCACCGGACATATTCGTTTCGGTAATGTGCCTGTCATGACTTTTCCTCCCTCGTTGTTTTGCCTTCCATAAGGTCAGGTAGGCTTGGGTGCCAGTTTACCCGGCGCCGCTCCGTTATCCGTCGGATCCGACAAAGCGCGGGCCTGGCGAATGCGCGCTGGAATTCCCATCAAGCCCATCGGTAAATACAGGATCGTCAACACGTAGACTCCGCCCAGCACATACTGCCACCACGGCACCAGCGTTGAGAGGTACTCGCGCAAACCGAATACGATCGCCGAGCCGATGGCGCCGCCGACCAGCGTCCCGGCGCCGCCCAGCACCACCATCAGCAGAGCGTCCACCGAAGTCGTCAGCACCACGGTGTCTGGACTGACAAGACCGTTGGTGTGAGCCCATAACACGCCCGCCAAACCGCCAATCGCGCCGGCTATGATAAAGGCAATGTATTTGTGCAGCCAGGTATTGTAGCCGAGGATTTTCATGCGCAGTTCGCGCTCGCGGATGCCTTCCAGGCTGCGTCCGAATGGCGACCGAACCAGCACGTAGAGCAGAAACAGCGTCACGGCGAAGAACGCGAAGATTAAAAAGAAGAACGTCCGTTCGTTGGTCAGGTCGAGCCCGAAGTTCGGCCGGCTCGAAACGTTGATGCCATTGTCGCCGCCGGTGAGCGAATTCCAGCGATAGGCCAGACCCCAGACGCATTGGCCGAGGGCGAGCGTAATCATCAGAAAATAGACACCGTTGGCGCGGACTGCGAATAGCCCGAAGAACGCCGCCGTCGCCGCGCCGATCAGCATGCCCAGGAGCACCACCAGCCAGAAATCCCAACCCAGGCCGAAATGGTATTTGGTAGCGAGGATTGCCGTCAGATAAGCGCCAACGCCGAAATAGGCCGCCTGACCGAGCGAGGCAAGCCCGGCAAAACCGAGCAGGATGTCGACACTCATCGCCAGGATCGCAAATACCATCGCGCGCGTGACCAAGAGCACCACGAATGAGTTGGAATGCGGAACAATGTAAGCGATGGCCAGCAACACAGCAGCGACGGTGATGATTTTGGCTCTCTGGCTCATCGTCGCCACTTTCACTCGCGTCCAAACAGGCCGGTCGGCTTGATCGCAAGGATCAACACCATCGGCGCATAGAGCGTGAAATAAGCGAGTTCGGGAAACAATGCCTTGCCGAAATTGTCAGCAAGCCCGACCAGCATTGCCCCGATGGCGGCGCCGCCCAAGCTGCCCATGCCGCCGATTATGACAACGGCGAAGGCCAATGGCAGCATTTCAAAATCGAGGCCGGGATAGACGCCGAGAAAGGCGCCGCCGACAACACCGCCGAGCGCAGCCAGGAACGCGCCGAGCGCGAAGATCAACATTGAGATGCGGTTGGTGTCGATGCCGACGCCGCGCGCCATCTGTGCGTCGTCCACCGTAGCGCGCACCGCCGCGCCCATGCGCGTTTTCTCCATCACCAGCCAGATTGTGATGCCGATCGCGAGCGCCATCGCGATCATGAACAGCCGATAGAGCGGAAAATACATCCCGCCAACCACGACGCTGTGCGTCAGCATGTCGGGCGGGTTGATCTCCATATTGTTGCCGCCCCAGATGTCGAGCGCGGCCTGCTGGAACAGATAGGCAAAGCCGACCGTCAGCAGCACCTGCCGCAGCGGGTCGAAACCGAGCGGACGCAGGAACACGCGCTCCATCACAAGGCCGATCAGCGCGACCGCAAACGCAGCAAGCGGCAGAGACAATGCCCATGAACCGGTCGCCCAGATCACCGAGAGCGCGATATAGCCGCCCCACAGAAAATAGGCGCCGTGCGCCAGGTTGACGATGCGCATGACGCCAAAAATCAGCGACAGCCCGCTTCCCACCAGGAACAAAAGCGCGCCGTAGGAGAGGCCGTTAAAGGTCTGAATCAGCCAGAACTGCGCATTCACAAGTTCTGTCCCCCCGCCTTCCCAACGCCGGCTTGCCCCGAGCTTAGCCGAAGCTTAGCTCATGTGCGCACCGCTGGGGTAGCCAAGGGTTGCAACTCATTGAACCGCCCGCGGCAAATCCGCAGGCAGCTTTGCGCCGCATCCGGGTACGTGTACGCCTCTGGCGAATTCATGATATTGCAGAGCTCCGTCGCTCAAATCTCAGCACCAAAAGGATCGGTGACTATGGCTAGCGTCCTGTTTTCTCCCATCACGCTACGCGGTCTTACATTGCCTAATCGCGTTGTGGTTTCGCCGATGTGTCAATACAACTCAGACAACGGCTCGGCCAACGATTGGCATCTCATGCATCTCGGCAATATGTCACTCGGCTGCGCCGGCCTAGTCATGTGCGAGATGACCGACGTCAACCCGCAGGGCCGGATCACGCCGAAATGCGCCGGCATGTGGTCGGACGGCAACGAGACGGCGCTCAAACGCGTGCACGACTTTTGCCGGACCTATGGAGTGGCCAAACTCGGCGTGCAGCTCGCGCATGCCGGACGCAAGGGCCCGACAACGCCGCCGGCAGCCGGCGGCAAGCCAATCCTGACGAAAGAGGAAGGTGGCTGGACGCCGGAGGCGCCCTCGGCCATCGCCTACGACACCGGCTGGCCAGTGCCGCACGCCATGACCAAAGAAGACATCAAACGTTGCATCGGCGAGTTTGCCGCCGCGGCCAAGCGCGTCGATCGCATCGGTTATGATGTGATCGAGCTGCACGGCGCGCATGGTTATCTTGCCCATCAGTTCCTGTCGCCGATCTCCAACAAGCGCACCGACGAGTATGGCGGCTCGACCGAAAATCGCATGCGTTTTGCCATCGAAATGTACGAAGCGGTGCGCGCCGTATGGCCCGAGCAGAAACCTCTCGGCATGCGCGTGTCGGCGACCGACTGGGTCGACGGCGGCTGGACCCCGGAAGAGACCGTGCTGCTCGCCAAGGAGCTTAAAAAGCGCGGCATGGATTACATGGACGTGTCGAGCGGCGGCCTCGATCCAAAGCAGAAAATCCCACTGGCGCCCGGCTATCAGGTGCCGTTCGCCGAGAAAGTGAAGAAAGAAAGCGGAATGACCACCATGACGGTCGGGCTCATTGCCGGTTACCGGCAAGCCGAAGAGATCGTGGCATCCGGCAAGGCCGACATGATCTGCCTCGCCCGCGGCGCGATGTGGGATCCGCGCTGGGCGTGGCACGCCGCCGAGGAACTCGGCGCCGAGACGCCTTATGCGCCGAAGATGATGGGCTGCCACCCGAAGCTACGTCCGCAATTGTTTCCCAATCGCGCGCAGCCGGCGAGCTGAAGGCCTGAGATGCGGAAAGGCTCCGCCCTCGGACTTGTGCCGAGGGTGGCAGCCTCTCGAGCGCGATCGTACTCGATCGAAAAACTGTTCAGTTTTCCAGGTTGACGTTCTTGGTTTCCGGCGTGCGGACAATCGCGATGATCGCCGCAACGGCGTAACACATCACCAAACCGCCGATGTAAACGTAGGCATCCTTGACGCCATAAACACGCAGAATTTGCCCCGCGACAATCGGGATCAAGCCACCGCCATAGACCTGTGCGATTTGATAGCCAGCGCTTGCGCCTGAGGCGCGATAGCGGGTCGGGAAATTCTCCGTATAGAAGGTCGGAATCGCTCCATAGCCGAAGCCGAACACGAAGCCGAAGCCGATGACCTCCGCGACCGTCGCCAATAGAAAGCTGCCGGTGTTGACGAGGTAGAAATACGGCAGCGCGAAAATAAAAAGGACAATCGCCGCGGTCAAAAGAATCGTGCGCCGGTTGATGTAATCGGCCAGGAACGAGCCGACGATCATGAACACCAGCATGAAGCCGGCGGCGATCAGACCGATATATTCAGGCTCGTTGCCGGTGAAGCCGACCGCCTTCATGTAACCCGTGCCAAAGACGAAATAGAGGAAGAACGCGCCGCCGAACATGGCATTGACCAGCGAGGTGCGCAGGATGGTCCACGGCATTTCCCGCCAAACCTGACTGGCCGGATGTTTGAGAATGGTGATCTGCGCCTTGTGCTGCTCGAACACGAAACTGTCCATGGTGCGCGTGCGGATCACCAGGCCGACGATCGCCACCAGAAAGCCGATGAAGAAGAAGATGCGCCAGCCCCAGGCGGTGAAATCCTCCGGCGTCATCAGCGATTTCACGAAAATCACCGAGCCGAAACCGAGAAGCAGTCCTATCGGGATGGCAAAGCCGACCCAGGCGCCCCAGAAGGCGCGGTACTTCGATCGCGCCGCCTGTTCGACGACCCAAGTCGAGGCGGTGCCGAACTCGGCGCCGAAACTGATCCCCTGACACAGCCGGAACACGATCAACAAAACCGGCGCGGCGACGCCGATACTGTCATAGGTCGGCGTCAGCCCGATCAAGAGCGTGGCGACGCCCATGAGGACGAGCGCATAGACCATCGCATCCTTGCGGCCGTAGGTATCGGCGATGTGGCCGAAGATGAAGGCGCCGACCGGGCGGATGATGATGCCGAGGCCATAGACGCCGATCGCGGCGGCAACCGCCGCAAGCCCGGGCAGCTTGAAGAAGATGCCGCCCCAGACGGTCGCCGCAATCACTCCGGTGACCAGAAAGTCGTATTGCTCGATGACCGAGCCGATGATGCTCGCCAGCGCGACCTTATAAATCTGATTGGTGGTCGGAGTTGCAGCCGAAAGTGCGGCGACATCGCTCATGAGCTTCCCCCAATTTGACAACTTTCATTCCTGGCGATGGCTTGACCAACGCTGACAGGTAATCCGGAGCGATTATAGGCCGAATAGACGTAGCGCCAACCCGGCTGACGCCAACCCGGGCCGCGCCAGGTCGCCCTGCAAATGCCCCGTCTGAAGCGTCAGCCCTCGACCGGTTCCGTGCCGGTGATCTCGATCCCGAAACCGGACAGGCCGACATAGGTCATCGGACGCGACGACGTCAGGAGCTTGATCGAATTGACGCCAAGATCCTTGAGGATTTGCGCACCGAGACCGACCTCACGCCATTGCCGCGTCCGCGCTTCGCCCGACGCCGTGTCGGAGGATTTGGGTATCGAGATCACCGGTACGCCGGCGGTGCCGTCGCGCAACAGTACCAGCACGCCCCTACCCTCGGCGGCAAATCGCGCCAGCACCTGGTGGATCGTCTTCGCGCCGCCGAACACGTCGGAAATGATATCGGCGCGGTGCAGCCTGGTCAGTACATTGTTGCCGTCGCCGATGCGGCCAAAGACAAAAGCCATGTGGTGGACTGCATCGAACGGCGTGATAAAGGCGTACCCGGTCAAGGTGCCGATTTCGGATTGGACCGGAAATTCGCCGACCCGTTCGATCAGCTTATCGCGCGCCTGCCGATAGGCGATAAGCTCCGCTATGGTGATGCGCTGCAGCTTTTGCCGCTCGGCTAAGGCCGCAAGCTCCGGCCCGCGCATCACCGTACCATCGTCGTTCATGAGTTCGGCGAGCACGCCGACCGGCGGCAGGCCGGCCAGCCGGCAGAGGTCGACGCAGGCCTCGGTATGGCCCGAGCGCATCAGCACGCCGCCCTCCTTGGCCACCAGCGGAAAAACGTGGCCGGGCCGCACGAAGTCTGACGCACCGCTATTGCCATTGGCGAGCGCGCGCACGGTGTTGGTGCGCTCTTCAGCGGAAATCCCGGTGGTGAGACCGTGACGGACGTCGACCGAAACGGTAAACGCCGTGCCGAGCGGCGCATCGTTGAGCGCCACCATAGGGTCGAGATGCAGCCGCAGCGCCTCCTCCGGCGCGAGCGGCACACAAACGATGCCCGATGTATTGCGGATGATGAACGCCATTTTCTCCGGCGTGCACAGGCTCGCCGCGACGAACAAGTCGCCTTCATTCTCGCGATCGTCATCATCGGCGACAATGACGATCTCACCGCGGGCAAATGCGGCGACAGCTGCTTCGATGCGTTGATGCGCGTCGTTCATTTGATTTTACCCCCGCGCTGCCTGGTCAGCGCGCCCGCGGCGAAAACGGCCACGGCGGATTTTCGCCGACCTGGCCGCGGTGACGTAAGTAGTGATCGGCAATCACGCACGCCACCATGGCTTCACCGATCGGCACAGCGCGGATACCGACACACGGATCGTGACGGCCGGTGGTGACGATTTCAGTTTCATGGCCGTAGCGGTCGACGGTGCGGCGCGGAATGTGGATCGACGACGTCGGTTTGACCGCGAAGCGCGCGACCACCGCCTGCCCGGTTGAAATGCCGCCGAGGATGCCGCCGGCATTGTTGGAGAGAAACAGCGGCTTCCCATCGTTCCCCATGCGCATCTCATCGCCATTCTCTTCGCCGCTCAATTCCGCGGCACCGAAACCCGCCCCGATCTCAACCCCCTTGACGGCATTGATGCTCATCAGCGCCGCGGCGAGATCGCCGTCGAGCTTGCCGTAAACCGGAGCGCCGAGCCCCGCCGGCACGCCGTCAGCGACGACCTCGATCACCGCTCCGATCGACGAACCGCGCTTGCGCAACCCATCCAGGTAGTCACCGAGCTTAGCGGCCATATCGGCGTCGGGACAGAAGAACGGATTGCGTTCGACTGCCGCCCAGTCCCACTTTTCGCGATCGATGCGATGCGGTCCCATTTGGACAAGAGCACCGCGTACGGTCAGCCCGGGCACAATTTTGCGTGCGATCGCTCCGGCGGCAACCCGCATCGCGGTCTCGCGGGCCGATTGGCGGCCACCGCCACGATAATCGCGCAGTCCGTATTTCACGTCGTAGGCATAGTCGGCGTGACCCGGGCGGTATTTGTCCTTGATGTCCGAATAATCTTTCGAGCGTTGATCGACATTATCGATCAGGAGCGCGATCGGCGTGCCCGTGGTCACCTGCGCGCCACCGACCTCGTCCGAGAAAACGCCCGACAGGATTTTTACCGCGTCGGGTTCCTGCCGCTGCGTGGTGTAGCGCGATTGACCGGGGCGGCGGCGATCGAGGTAGGGCTGAATATCCCCTTCCGTCAGCGGAATCCGCGGCGGGCAGCCATCGACCACACAGCCGATCGCCGGCCCGTGGCTCTCGCCAAAGGTCGTGACCCGGAATAAGTGGCCGAACGTATTGAACGACATGACGCGCCGACGACGCTGAATGGCTTGGCAAAAAGTAGTGAGGCTTGGTCGGGGCTTGGTAGCCCGCGTCCACCATCGGGTCAAATGCACCACATTTGTGCTCAAGCCGTTCGCAGCTGCGGTAGAAACCAGGCTCGAATTTCGCGGCTGCGAAATAATGCGCACATTTCTGGTGACGAAATGCGCAGCCGCCGGCCTGCATTGTGGCGCGCGTTCATTCAGCATTCATATCGCTGAACACCTCTTCATGACAACCTGAACGTCCGTTAAGCTACGGAAAAATCAGGGTTATTTGCATTTTTCGATTGCAGCCGGAGCCGCCTTGTGGCATCTTTCGGTTCGGTAAGGGGGCGAGGGCCCAGGGACCAAGATCAATACCGAGATCAGCCTGCAACTGAACCAACCCTGCCGTAGGTTCATCACCAAAACCAAGGAACACGATCATGGCCACGAAGAAGAAGAAAGCGAAGAAGAAGACGAAGTCCTGATGACTTGAGCGTGCGCCTCGTATTGGGGTCACGCCGTCAATTTCGGATTTCGCGAGATCTCAGATCTCGCCAAGCGGCCGAACCAAGGTTCGGCCGCTTTTGTTTTGTACTAACAGGCTCCGGCCGAACCAAGGTCCAGCCGCTTTTGCTTTGTGCTCAGGCTCCGGCCGAACCAAGGTCCAGCCGCTTTTGCTTTGTGCTTACAGGCTCCGGCCGAACCAAGGTTCGGCCGCTTTTGCTTTGTGCTCGCGGGCTCACGCTACGGTCCTCTCGACGAAACCCGCGACAAATGCGTTCTCACGCGTAGCGCGCCATTTTCCCGTCGAAGAAAACATAGACGACGCCTTGCGCGATCTGCGCATGCGTTGCTTCCTCCTGCGGCGCCAAGCCGAGCAGCGCCATCAGCGATCGAACGCCGCCGCCATGCGCCGCAGCCACCGTGTCTTGGGTCAGCCCCGCGTACCATTCGCTGATGCGGCCAGTAAGCGCGCGATAGCTCTCGCCGCCGGGCGGCGCAAAATCCCATTTGTCTCGCTCACGCCGGGCCAGCAGGCCAGGCGTGAGGCCCTCGATTTCCGGCAGCGTCAAACCTTCCCAGTCGCCGTATGAGATCTCCATCAGTCTGTCGTCGACCTCGTAGGCCTGCGGATCGAGCCCGAGCGTTTCGCGCATGATCTCCATGGTTTCGCCCGCGCGAACGAGCGGGCTTGCCACATAGGCAAAGTCCGTAGCCACACGACCATCGCGCACAAACAGATCGCGCAACACCGCGCCGCAAGTGGCGGCTTGCCGGCGACCGCGAGCATTGAGAAGCGTGTCGCGCCTGCCTTGCAGACGCCCCTCGGCGTTGAAGTCAGTCTCGCCGTGACGAACGTAATAGAGGACCGGCATGCTCTTTCGGCCCTTCGGCGTCACTCCTTGCCGACAGCGATGTCGGGGGCGTCCGGATGTTTCATGCCGACGATGTGATAGCCGGCGTCGACGTGATGCACCTCGCCGGTAACGCCGCGCGACATGTCGGACAACAGATAAGCTCCGGCCTCGCCGACGTCTTCGATCGTCACGTTGCGCCGCAACGGTGCGTTATATTCGTTCCACCTGAAAATGTAGCGCAGATCGCGGATGCCGGCGGCGGCAAGTGTCTTGATCGGCCCCGACGAAATGGCGTTGACGCGAATGTTCTTTACGCCGAGATCGGCGGCGAGATACCACACCGAGGCCTCGAGAGCCGCCTTGGCGACGCCCATGACGTTGTAATGCGGCATCCACTTTTCCGCACCGTAATAAGTGAGCGTCAGCATGGCGCCGCCGTTCGGCATCAGCTTCTCCGCACGCTGCGCGATTGCCGTCAGCGAATAGCAACTCACCAGCATGGTTCTGGTGAAATTGTCTTCCGTGGTATCGACGTAGCGCCCGTCGAGCTGGTCTTTGTCGGAAAACGCCATGGCGTGGACCAGAAAGTCGATAGTGCCCCACGCCGACTGTACCGCGGCAAACACCGCATCGATGGTCTTCGGCTCGGTCACATCGCAATGGCCGACGACGATGCCGCCAAGCTCTTCGGCCAGCGGACCGACCCGCTTTTTGATTGAATCGCCCTGGTATGTGAAAGCGAGTTCGGCGCCGTGTCCGCGACAGGCCTTGGCAATGCCCCAGGCGAGCGAACGATTATTCGCGACCCCCATGACGAGGCCGCGTTTGCCGCGCATGAGGCCCGAAAGTTCGGACATTCTTCTGACCCCGTACGGCGTTCCAGCCCCTAGCCTCCTATGGCATAGGGTCATGGGGTCATCAAGCATTGGGGCATTTTGGCTCGGCCAGCGTTAAGTCATCGAGCCGTGAGGGGACCGCGGATCGGGCGCGCGGGCATTGCAGCCTTCGGGCCCATGGCGGCGGAATAGGACGCCACCGTTGGTGTTGTTGAATATGGGGTACCGCGGCTATCGCGGACCCGCCGCAATTCTTAACGTTGCTTAGCAGGTGAGATGCTTGAGCGAGTTCCACGAACACATCAAGGCGGCCATCCCGGCGCTGCGGCGCTACGCGAGAGCGCTAACCCGCGATGCCGAGGCGGCCGACGATATCGTCCAGGATACGCTGGTCCGGGCGCTGCGTTCGGAGCACCTCTTTCATGGCGGCGATACCCGCGCCTGGCTCTACACCATCCTCACCAATCTCAATCGCAACCGGTTGCGCAGCCTGTCCAGGCGGCCAGTGTTGTCGCCGATCAAGGACAGCGATGCGACGACCGGCGCACCGGAATCGGGCGGGCGCGATATAACGCGCGCACTCGACGAACTGGCCGAGGACCAGCGCGCAGCCTTACTCCTCGTGGTACTCGAAGGGCTCACCTATCGCGAGGTTGCCGAAGTGCAAGGCGTACCGATCGGCACGGTGATGTCGCGGCTGGCGCGCGCCCGCAGCCAGATCAAAGCCTATCTCGACGGCGAGCGTCCGGCGTTACGCCGCGTTAAATGATAAGAGAGAGCGAACGATGATTGATCGAGACCAAATTGTAGGTGAAGACGAACTCAATGCATATGTCGACGGCGAATTGCCCGCCGATCGCCGCATGATCGTCGAAGCCTGGCTCGCGGCGCATCCCGAAGATGCCGCCAAAGTGAGCGGATGGCGCAAGCAGGCCGAACTCATCCGTGCGCGGTACGGCGCAGTCGCCGACGAGACACCGCCGCAGCGTTTCAATGTCAAACGCCTGACCCGTCGCCGTCATGGCGCGATGGCCGGCGCCGTCGCGGCGACTGTCGCGGCCTTCCTTGTCGGCGGCGCGTTGGGCTGGACGGCCCGCGGGGCCGATGCGCTACGCCCGTCGGATCTCACGCGCTTTACCGTCGATGCGCTCGATGCCTACCGGCTCTACGTGGTCGAAGTGCGCCATCCGGTCGAAGTGCCGGGTGACGAACGGCCGCATCTCGACGCCTGGCTGTCGAAGCGGGTCGGCTCGCCGTTGCGCGCCCCCGAACTCGACACGATCGGATTGAAGCTCGTGGGCGGCCGCCTGCTACCGGGACCGACCGGAGCGACCGCGTTCTTCATGTACGAAAGTCCGTCGGGCGAACGCTTTACGCTCTATTGCGGACGCACCAGCGATCGCGACACCGCATTGCGCTACACCACCGGCCCGCAAAACGCCGCCTATTACTGGGTCGATGGCGACGTCGCCTATGTGCTCGCCGGACCGCCGGAACGCGACAAGCTCCACGAGATCGCGCAGACCGCCTATGATCAGATGGATCGGAGGCCGCCGCCGCCGCAGGGTGGGTAGGGTGCCTTACATATCCTTGCGCGGGTCGTAGGGCTTGTCGCCCTGCCACTTCTTCATCAGCGCTTCGAGCTCAGCATCGCTCTTCTCGGGGAGCACGATGCGCACGGTGGCAAGAAGATCGCCGCGCCCCGCCTTGGCAGGAAAACCTTTGCCCTTGAGTCGGAACGTCCGTCCGCTTGAGGTCCACGGCGGGATCGTGATCTCCACCGGCTTGTCGAGAGTGGGCACCCGTACTTTGGCGCCGAGCGCCGCCTCGTAGAGCGCGATTGGCAGTTCCAGCCGAACGTCGAGGCCTTCGAGCGTGAAGACTGGATGCGGCGCAATCGAAACCGTGATGAGCAAGTCGCCCGCACCATGCTGCCCGGGCATGCCTTGGCCCTTGAGCCTGATGTGCTGGCCATTGAGGATTCCTGCGGGAATTTTGACGTCCACGTCCTTGCCGTTCGGCAAATGCAGACGCTGCGTCGACCCGTTGGCCGCTTCCGGCAGCGACACCGACATTTCGGCTTGTACGTCGGCGCCAACGCCAAAATCCTCAGGCTCGAAGTTCGAGCCGGCGCCGCCACGGGCCCCGCGTCCGAAGGCCTCCTTGAGAATATCCTCGAAGCCGCCGAAGCCGCCAGCACCCCCACCGCCGCCGGCGCCGCGAGTGCGCCGGGTCGAGCGGGTGAACCCCTCCGGGCCGAAGTTAAAGTTTTCAAAATTCGCGTCGGGACCGAAACCGGCCCCGGGCCTCGGCCCGCCGCCGGCAAAGCCCTGAAAGCGCGGCTTGCCCTCGGCGTCGATCTCCCCGCGATCGAACGCCTTGCGCTTGTCCTCATCGGCGAGCAGCTCGTGCGCGGCATTCAGCTCGGAGAACCGCGCGGCCGCCTTGGGATCGCTCTTGTTGGCGTCGGGATGCAGTTTTTTCGCAAGCTTGCGATAGGCGCTCTTGATATCGCCTGCGCTCGCCTTGCGATCGATGCCCAAGACCTCATAGGGATCACGCATCCCCGCCGCACTCCGCTAATTCTTTGGACCGGCCCCGCCTGCCCACCGGCATAAATGTGGGAACTGAGCGTGCATCACGCAATGCAACAAGTCGAATCGGCCAGCGTTTAGAGAGATGATAGCTCGATTAACCGGATTTGAGCGGTGTCAGTCGCGTTACCTGCCAGGTGCCGCTGACACTGCGGCAAGCTGCGCCCTGCAGCCAGTCCTGTGCCGTGCCGTGCACATAGCTGGCCAGGAAATCCCGGCACGACAGGCCGTCTTCACGATAGGACGTATCGAGCGGAGTGATGTTACCGCCAGCGCCGGTCTGGGGATTTTGCCAGGGCACGCTGGAATCGGTACCGCCGCGGGACAGGACGTTCGAGGCGGCGGCGCGCGCATAAGCGAGATCGACGTCAGCGAGGCCGGAGCCGTGGGGGCTGTGGGCGGCGCCGCCGGCACTTTGGGCGGCCGGCGCATTATGCACGGTCTCGTCCGCGCGCGGCGCGATAGAACTCGTCAGCGTTAAATCGGTGTCGTCGTTCGAACCTAACGAGGCGAGCCGGTAGGAGCAGCCGGAAACGGCAATCGCGCTGACAATGGCCGCAATGACCGCGCCACAACGCAACTGCCGACATAGTCGCAAGCCCGCCGTTCCATTATATAGAGATCGGCGGCAGTTATCCCGATCGCCGCACGCGAGCACTTGGATACCCCGAGAATGTCCGACGTGGCGTCAATAGAACACCCGGCGTGGTTAACGGGCGGTGACTTCACCGAGGCCGACGAACCACTGCGGCTGTTCGCCGCCTGGTTTGCCGAGGCCAAGCGCGCCGAGCCCGTCAATCCCGAGGCGATGACGCTCGCCACCGTGGACGCCGAAGGCCAGCCGAATGCACGGATGGTGCTGCTGAAGCATTTTGATGAGCGAGGCTTTGTATTCTACTCCAACGCCGACAGCATCAAGGGTCACGAGCTTGCCGCCACGCCGAAGGCCGCGCTGACGTTTTATTGGAAATCATTACAGCGCCAGGTGCGCCTGCGCGGCGGCGTCACGGCGGTTTCGAATGACGAGGCTGACGCCTATTTCGCAACGCGCTCGCGGATGGCCCAGATCGGCGCTTGGGCCAGCAACCAGTCGGCGGCGCTGGAAAGCCGGCTCGCCTTCGAAAAGGCGATTGGCCGCTTTACCGTAAAGTTCGCGGTCGGCACCGTCCCGCGGCCACCGAATTGGGTCGGCTATCGCGTCGTGCCGTCCGAGATCGAGTTCTGGCAGGAGCGGTCGTTCCGGCTGCACGACCGTATCGTGTTCAGGCGCGAGGCCGTCGGAGCGCCGTGGGCCAAGACGCGGCTATATCCGTAATCACCATCGAAAGCATTTAGATGCCGTCCACCAACCAGCCGCGCCGCACACTGCTCCTCACCGGGGCAAGCCGCGGCATCGGGCACGCCACGGTCAAGCGTTTTTCCGCCGCCGGATGGCGCGTGATTACCTGTTCGCGCCACCCGTTCCCGGAGAATTGCCCGTGGGAAGCCGGCCCGGAGGATCACATTCAGGTCGATCTTTCCGATCCAAACAATACCGAAGCGGCGATTGCCGAGACCAAGCGGCGCCTCAACGGCGAATTACACGCACTGGTCAACAACGCCGCGATCTCGCCCAAGGCCGCGGGCGGCAAGCGGCTCGGCTCGATCGAAACCTCGCGTGAGGATTGGCATCACATTTTTCAGGTCAATTTTTTCGCGCCCATCATGCTGGCGCGCGGCTTGCTCGATGAACTGAGCGCCGCCAAGGGTTCCGTCGTCAACGTGACCTCGATTGCCGGCTCACGGGTGCATCCCTTCGCCGGCACGGCCTATTCGACCTCGAAGGCAGCGCTGGCCGCGCTGACCCGCGAAATGGCGGCCGACTTCGGCTCGCGCGGCGTGCGCGTCAACGCCATTGCGCCGGGCGAAATCGACACCGCGATGCTGTCGCCCGGAACCGACAAGATCGTCGAGAACATCCCGATGCACCGGCTCGGGACCCCGGACGAAGTGGCGAAGATCATCTACGTGCTGTGCACCGATACCGCGTCCTACGTGAACGGTGCCGAGATCCACATCAATGGCGGCCAGCACGTTTGATTGCGTTCACCGCACCTGAAACACGAGCTTGCCGCGGAAGTGGCGCCCCTCGCTCAGGCGATGCGCTTCAACGGCTTCCGATAGCGGATAGAGCTTCACTTCGGGCGGACGGATCGCGCCTGCGGTTACAAGTTCCGCCACGCGTTCCATTGCGGCGCGCGAGCGCGGCACCGGTGGCCGCAGCGCAGTCACGTCCGGGCGATCGGGCTTCGGCGCCTCCGCGCCAGACGCGATGAAGGCGGCGCGGCCGCCCGGCTTGAGTACGGCAAAGGATTTTTGCGCCACGTCGCCGCCAACGGTCTCGAACACTGCGTCGCAGCCAGTTACGATCTTGGTAAAGTCCTGGCTGTTGTAATCGATGATCTCATCGGCGCCGAGGCTCTTCACATAATCGCGGTTCGCCGCGCTTGTTGTCGTGATCACCCGCGCGCCGATATGCTTTGCCAACTGGATGGCAAACCCGGCGACGCCACCGGCCCCGCCCTGGATCAAGATCGTCTCGCCGCGCTTGAGCTTCAACGTGTCCTCAAGCGAGTTGACCGCGGTGAGCCCGGTAAGCGCCAGTGCGGCGGCGTCCACATGCGACAGTCCGTCCGGCTTCTTGCCGACGATCGCAGCCTTACTTGCGATCTTTTCGCAATAGGTTCCTTCCCGGCCGGCATCGAGCACGCCAAAGACCACCTCGCCGATTTTTAGATCGGTAACGCCGCTGCCGAGTGCGCTGACCACCCCGGAGAAGTCCCGGCCCGGAATTGCCGGAAATTTCGACTGCGCGTGCCGCGCATATTGGCCGGCACGAAACTTCCAATCGGCAGCGTTAACGCTCGCTGCGACGACGTCGATGACGACTTCGCCCGGCGCTGCTACGGGGTCCGGCAAATCCCCGTATTTCAAGACTTCCGGGCCGCCGAATTGTTCAAAGAATACAGCTTTCATTTGGGTTCCTGCCTCCCGATCGTTAAGCGTTTTATCGGTCAGTTCTTGGCTCGCTGGTCAATTCTTAGGCGGCTTTTTTGCTGGCCCATACCAGCGTTGCGGCAAACTGGCCGTCCGTACAAATATCGATAACCGCTGGCTTGTCGAGGCTTGCCGCACGGAGGCGATGGGATAGACTGCTGCCAACCCGTCATCGCCGTAAAGATGACTGAGCATCCAGGGAGGTCCTATCAATGAGCAAATCCGCGAGCCGCGTTACCGCGGCGATACTTTCGGCAGGAGCGGCCGTTGCCGCACTGGTGCTGGCAACACCCGGCTACGCGCAATCAAGCGAACCGATCAAGATCGGCGTCATCGCCGAGGCGACGGCCGTCGCCGGCTCCTCGATCCCGCAAGCCGCGCAGCTTGCCGCCGACGAGATCAATGCCGCAGGCGGCGTCAACGGCCGCAAGATCCAGATCATCTCCTACGACGATCACTCGACGGCCCCGGAGGCGGTGCGCGCCTTTCAGCGCGCCGTCAACGAGGATCACGTCAATGCGGTGATCGCGAGTTACATCAGCGAGGTCGTGCTGGCGCTTGAGCCGTGGACCGGACGCCTGAAGACAGTGATGGTGACGCCGGGCGCTGCTTCCGACGTCATCACGCAGAATATCGCCAAGGATTACGATCACCTCAAATACACCTTCCACGGCTATCTGACCTCGACCAGCCTTGCCGACCAGGTTTGCGCCGCCGCGAAAAGCCTTCTGGTCGACAATCTGCACATGAAGAGCGCCGTTGTCATGAGCGAGGATGCGGCATGGACCACTCCGCTCGATGCCGAATACCTGAAATGTCTGCCGCAGATCGGATTGAAGGTGCTCGACCATATCCGCTTCTCGCCCGACACCACGGACTTCACGCCGATCTTCAACAAGATCGAGGGTGAAAAGCCCGACGTGATGATCACCGGCATCTCGCATGTCGGCGTGCAGCCGACGGTGCAGTGGAAGCAACAGGAAGTGCCGATCCCGATGTTCGGGATTTCCTCGCAGGCGACCAATTCGAGCTTCTGGAACGACACCAACGGCGCCACCGAGGGCGTACTTTACCAAGGGGTCTCCGGTCCCGATGTCGCGGTAACGCCGAAGACTTTGCCGTTCGTGGCAGCCTTCAACAAGCGCTTCGGCAATAACCCGTCCTATTGCGGCTACACCGCTTACGACGAGGTCTATTACATCGCCGACGCCATCAAGCGGGCCGGATCGACCGATTCCGACAAGCTCGTCGATGCGCTGGAAAAGACCCATTACGTCGGCACCATCGGTACCGTCGAATTCAAGGGCAAGGACTCGCCGAACCCGCACGCGCTCAAGATCGGGGCCGGCTACATCACCGGACTGATGCTGCAATGGCAGAACGGCAAGCAGGTCAACCTCTGGCCGGCCAATGTGGCCAACGGCAAGCTGAAGTTCCCGCCCTTCATCAAGGTCGGCGCAGTTAACTGATAACGGAGTTCGCCGGCCGCTGTGCCAATCTCCCCGCTTGCGCCCGCGAGCGGGGAGTTTTCTTGAATAGGTCGGCGCGCTTTCCGAGCGTGATCTGATGACGGTGTTCTGGCAAATCCTGATCGACGGTTTCGCGATCAGTTCGCTCTATGCACTTGGCGCGACGGGTTTCGCGCTGATTTTCGGCGTCTCGGGCGTCCTCAATCTGTCCCATGGCGCGCTGATGGTCGCGGCGGTCGTCGCGGCATGGGCGGCCGGCGACCAGCTGCATGCCGGGCCTTACGCCGGGGCTGCCCTCGGCGTCGCTGTCGGCTTTGTCACTTCGCTCCTGACCTATTTCGTCGTGGTGCGGCCGTTGCAGCAATCGCGTAAAATCCGCGAGGAGGAAAAAGAGATTTTCATCCTCACCGCGACGCTGCTGTGGGGCATCATGATCCAGCAGCTGATCGCGTATTTCTATACCGACAACGCCAAGACCGTGGCGCCGATCGTCGAGGGCGTCGTCTCCATCGCCGGCGTGCGCACGCCGGCCAACGAAATCTTCACCGCCATCGTGTGCTGGCTCGTCATCGCGCTGCTGTGGCTTCTGGTCAATCGCACACGCGCCGGCAAGGCGGTTCTCGCTGCCTCGATAAATCCGCGCGGGGTGACGCTTCTGGGCATCGAGCTGTCGCAGGTCTACGTCGCGATTTGGGCGATCTACGGCCTTCTTGCCGGCATTGCCGGGGTACTGCTTGGCATGTTCTTGGGCGTTTCGTCCTACAGTGTCGGGCCATTGACGGCGAGCGCGTTCTCGATCGTCGTGCTCGGCGGTCTCGGCAGCGTCTGGGGAGCGCTGATCGCGGCCTATGTGGTCGGTTATCTGGAAACCTTGACCGCGTATCTGATATCGCCGGCCTATCGCACCATCCCCGCGCTGCTCCTGCTTGTCGCTGTGATGTACGTACGTCCGCGCGGCCTCCTGGGGCGTCGCTAGATGCGTTCGACCGCCGTCCATATCCTGCTTGTTGCGCTCGGTGTGGTCGTGCTGGCGGCGTTTTTTCCGCTATGGGTCGGCGCCTACATCCTCGGGCTGCTGACCATGGCCTACTATTCCGGCGTGTTCGCCATGGCGTGGGACCTCTTGTTCGGCTTCGCCGGCGAGGTCAATTTCGGCCCGACCTTCCTGATCGGCACCGGCGCCTACACCGCCGGCATACTCGACAGCCTCTATCAGCCACCGATCTGGCTTTGCGTCCTCGCCGGCACGCTGGCTGCGGTCGTCGGCGGCGTGGTGCTGGCACTTCCGGCGCTGCGGGTGCGCGGGCCTTATTTCGGGCTGACCACGCTCGTCGCCGTGCTGATGCTGCAGAATTTCATCGTGGTCGATGCCCATCTGACCGGCGGTGAAAACGGCCTGACGGTGCCCGACGTCATCTCGATCAGCGACACGACGAATTACGAGATCGCGCTGTGGTTCATGGCGGTGAGCGGCGCCATCCTGTTTTCGCTGTCGCGATCTCCTGTCGGCCTTATCCTGCAGGCGAGCGGCCAGGACGCGGTGCAGGCCGGCGCGCTCGGCTTTAACGTGACCAAGCACAAGCTTGCGGCTTTCATCATCAGCGCCTTTTTCTCGGGCCTCGCCGGGGCACTATTGGTCTTCTACGTCGGCTCGGCCTCCGCCAGTTCGCTGGTCGATATCACTGTCGGCGTTCAGATCATCATCGCCGCCGTGATCGGCGGCCGGCGCACCATTTTGGGCGGCGCGCTCGGCGCCATCTTTCTCGTTGCCATGAGCGAGGCGCTGCGTCCGCTCGGCGACCTGTCGAATTTTGTCGTCTTTGCTCTCGCACTCGGCGTGGTGCTGTTCTTTCCCAACGGCTTTTTTGGCCTCCTCACGCGCGCCAAGGACGACGCCTGAGTATGAGCGAGCACGCACAGCTCGAAGTTTCCGGCCTCACCAAGCGCTTTGGCGGCCTCGTCGCCGTTAAAAACATGGGATTTGACGTCCGTGCCGGCGAGATTCTGGGGCTGATCGGGCCGAACGGGTCCGGCAAATCCACGGTGATGAAGCTGATCATGGGGATCGAGCGCCCCGACACAGGCTCCGTTCGCATCAACGGCACCGAAGTCGCCGGATGGCCGTCTCACAAGATCGCACGGATGGGTGCCGGGATCGTGTTCCAGCATTCCCGCCCGCTGCATCGCCAGACGGTCCTGGAAAACATCATGCTCGCGCTCTTGCCGGACAAGCTCACCCGGCTGCTGGTAGATCCGCAGACCGACGCGCGGGCGCGCGCCATCGCGGCGCGGGTCGGCTTGAGCGGCGTGCTCGACCGCCGACCGGCGACCTTGCCCTACGCCGATCTACGCAAGATCGAGATTGCCAAGGCGATCGCGCGCGACCCGCGGGTGCTGTTGATCGACGAACCGTTCGCCGGCCTCACCGCAACGGAAACCGCGGCCTTCTCCGACCTCATTTGCGAACTGCGTGACGACGGCCGCGCCGTCCTGCTGGTCGATCACAACGTCAAAAGCGTTGCGCGTCTGGTCGACCGCGTGCTCGCCATGTATGTCGGCGAGCGTATCACCGAAGGCACCGCCGACGAAGTGATGCGCAATGAGACCGTGCGGCGGGTCTATCTTGGCGGCAGCATCGAGACCGCGGCGCGTCCGGAATCTTCGTTCAGCGACCGCACCACCCCGTTCCTCGAAGTGCGCGATCTCAGCGTCCAATACGGCAAGGCGCAGGCGCTGCAAAACGTATCGCTTCACATCCACGCCGGCGAATTCGTCTCGGTCGTAGGCCTCAACGGCGCCGGCAAGACCACCCTGTTCAACGCCATATCGGGGTTAATTCCGTATTCCGGGGACATCCGCCGCGAGGGCGGTCCGCTGCGCGGCCAGACTGCGGCGACGATCGCGCGTAACGGCATCGTGCAATGCTCGGAAGGCCGCAATCTTTTCGTCGATATGACGGTCCGTGAAAATCTGGATCTCGGCGGCCAGCGTTTGCCGGCAGCCGAGAGCGCCGATCAAATCGGATGGCTGTTCGAGTTGTTCCCGATATTGCGCGAGCGTCAGAAACAGGCGGCCGGGACCCTATCGGGCGGCGAGCAGCAGATGCTGACGATCGCCCGCGCGCTGATGATGAAACCGAAGCTTTTGATCCTCGATGAGCCGACGCTCGGATTGGCGCCCGTGATCCTCGAACAAATCTCCAAGGCGCTTGAGCGCTTGCGGCAGACAACTCCGATTACCGTGCTGCTTGGCGAGCAGAACGTCACCTTCGCATTGCCGCACGCCGATCGCGTCTATGTGCTCGAACATGCCCGCATCGTGTGGGAGGGCGAACCGGCAAAATTCGCGGCGGGGGCCGGAGCCGCGTATTTGTAGGGCGTGGCTTTCGGCGCCCAAATGGCATAGTATCTGTGGGTTGTAGTTGTTGGGGGCAGCCTACAATGGCTGATTATTATCCTACGCTGGCACGGGCCGTCGCGGCCCTGGCGCACAATGACGTTCAGGCCCGCAAGGAATTGTACGCGCGGGCCCGCGCGATCGTCACCGAACAACTCAGCAAGCATGACGTGAAGGAATCGGCGTCGCAAATGCGGCGCGAGCAGGCCGCGCTGGAGACGGCAATCCGTAGAGTGGAAGCCGAATCGCAGCCGGCTGAAATGCGTACGCACGGCAAAGCCGCCGCCCCACCGCCGCGCCAGCCCGCCGCTGTCACGGCCGACCGGGTGCAAGGCAAACCGAGTACTGCCGCCAAACCAAGCGCGACGTCTCTCATGAAAATTCTCGATGCCGTGCAATCCGATGGCGCGCGCGTTACGGCCGGAAAGACCATCGCCACGACGTCGGCGTCAACTTTTCCGCTTGAGACAAACACCGCGGCGAAGGCGAAGACGACCGATATGCTCGGTGGTGTGCCTCGTTCGCTGGGCACCATGCTGCTCGGCATTACCTATATTGTGGCAGCGCTCGCATTTAGCGGGGTCACGTATATTCGCTGCCTGGTATGGGTGTACCAGGGCGTCATTGGCTATCCCGTATTGCTTGCCGTAATGGCGATCACGCTCGGCCTGTTCATCGTCCCGCCTGTCGTGATGTTGCGCAGGACGCCGACGTTACCGACAGTCGATGTGCTGTCGCGCCTTATTTATCTCGCGTCGCGGCGAGTGCTCTAGTGCATGATCCGGAAAAGTGGACACCGCTTTTCCGAAAGGATCATGCTCTTTCAAAATGCTGGAGCGTCGATCGATTTAATATGAAGCGTTTGCGCTCCAGTCACGCATGCAGGAAGTCCAGCACGGCGGTTTCCGCGAGCACGGCTTGCGGAATGCTGTGGCGTGCCGAGCGGGCGCGCTCTTCGGCGGTTTGCGTCGCCTGCAGATAGGCGCCGAGATGGCGCGCGCGCTCGATGATCTTCCTGTTTTCCGGCAAGCGACCCGCCTCGAAACGGCGCAATGCCGCTTCGACGTCATCGCCGTCGAGGGCCTCGGCGAGAGCCGCCGCGTCGTCGGCCGCCTTGGAAACACCGGCAGCGACATGGGGGCGCGCGACGAAGGCCGCATCGCCGATGACAGCAACCCGGCCGAAGGCAAGCCGCCGGCTTTCGAGATCATAGATTGGCTGTAGAATTGGCTCTTCGATCAGGCGGACGATGTCACGGAATTGCGGCGCCAATAGCCGTTCCGCCGCCGCGCGCATGGCGGCGATCGGCTCGGGGCGAATGAGTGGCGGCGGGATCGAGATCGAATGCGTCACCCCGGTCTGGTCGGTGAGCAGAGCCGGGAGTTCGGCCGCGTCATCGGCGGGCCGGTACCACACCACATTGTAACGGCGCTGCCCCTCCCGGAGGTCGTTGTCCGGTCCGGCGACGGGATAGCCGAGGCATTGCTCACCCGGCGGCAGGCAGAAGGTCATGTCCATGAAGAGTTCGCGGTGGATCGCTGCGGGAATGGCGCTTTCCGCGAGAAGCGCGCGCCAGGCCACATAGCCGGCATAGAGCGGCACGACTTCGGGCGCGCATTGCTGACGCACCGTCGAGCGCAAGCCGTCGGCGCCAATGAGCACATCGGCCGCAACCGCGCTGCCATCGCCGAGATGCGCAATAACGCCGTCGGCGCTCTGCTCAAAGCGGCGAAAGCCCATGGCGCGATGGTAGCGCTCGGCGGGAAATGCGTCGCGCAGCACCCGATAGACGCGCTCCCAGGCGGTAAGCACCTGGGGGCATTCGATCATGAAGGTCGTCCGTCCGGCTTTGTCGAGGATCCGGCGTGTCGTCATGGCGACCCCGAGGTCGCTTGTATCGAGGCCAAGCCGGTCAAGGCGGGCGATCAGCTCGGCCTGGGCGACGATGCCGGCGCCTCGGCCGGCGAGCTCCTTTTCGACACGTTCGAAAATATCGACGTCCCAGCCGCGCCGCCGCAGCATGATGCCGGCCAAAAGCCCGCTCATCGAGCCGCCGATCACGAGCGCGTGGCGCGGCCTCCCCGGCTGCCTCCTCATGTGAATATCCCGCTGTCCGCCAGCTTTCCCAAATGCCAAAGGTTTTCTATATTGTGCCTACGAAACTTGGAGGAAGACCATGGCCCTGACCATGCTGGATAAGACCACTGACCGTGCCGACAAATCGGCATGGCCGCCCGCGATCGCAGCGGAATTCGAGCGCGAGAAGCACACCAATAACGGCTGCGTCGGTTCGACGCTGCTGTCGGAGAACGAGCGCGTGCGGGTCTGGATCATTCGGCTCGCGCCGGGCGAGCGGATTGGATTTCATCGTCATGTGCTGGACTATTTCTGGACCGCGGTGTCCGGCGGGCGGGGACGCCAGCATGTGCACGACGGCACGACCGTCGAATATAGCTATCAGCCCGGCGAAACCCGCCACGAAACCTATGGCACCGACGAGTACAAGGTCCACGATCTCGAAAATCTGGGCGACAAGGAGATGGTCTTCATGACCATCGAGTTCCTCAACAGCGCCAACAAGCCGCTCGCCATTCCGGACAAGGTCCGCGCCGCGGCGTAATGTCCGACTGGATCATTGCAGTCGTGCCCCGCGAAAGCGGGGCATCCGGTATCATGGGCCGCGGGGGAGGCCCAGACCGGGTGGGTTACCGGATTGTCCGCCTACGCGGATGGTGCGACAAAAACGAGTAGTCAGAGGGGGGAGGCCCTCACGCTCCCTGGAGCTGAGTGGCCGAGTAATGGTGTTTTCTTTCGATCTTCTCATCAATGCCCTGGTTTCGGGCATCCTGATCGGTGGCTTCTATGCGGCAGTGACATCGGGCGTGTCGCTGGCGTTCGGTATTCTCGACATCGTCAATATCGCGCATCCCGCCTTCATCATTCTCGGCTCCTATGTTGCCTATATCGTCAACGCCACTTTCGGAATCGACCCCATCCTGACGGCAATTGTCGTGACGCCGCTGTTCTATCTTCTCGGCGCCGGCATTTACCAAATCTATTACGTCTCGTTCGAGAAGCGCGGCCAGGAATCCTTGCGCGGACTGGCGTTCTTCTTCGGCCTGCTGTTCATCACCGAAGTATCGCTCGTGCTGTATTTCGGCGTCGACTACCGCTACGTCAACGCCCCCTATATCGGTCCAACCTGGCACCTGGGCGACGTCGACCTGCCGCTGCGCATGCTGGTGCCGTGCGTGGTTTCGCTGCTACTGATCGCGACGCTGCAGCTTATTTTGACGCGGACCTTCGTCGGCCGCGCCATCATGGCTGTGGCGCAGGATCAATTGGCGCTACGGCTGATGGCGGTCGACCCGATCCGCATCAAGCGCATCGCCTTCGGCATTTCCGTCGCCACCGCATCGCTCGCCGGCGCCTTTCTCATCATCATCCAGCCCGTCGAGCCGTCGGTTGGACGCCAATATATTGGACGCGTGTTCGCCATTTGCGTCCTCGGCGGCATGGGCAGCCTGCCCGGCACCGTGATCGCCGCGATGCTGGTCGGCATCGTCGAAAGCCTGACCTCGACGTTCTACGGTCCATCATGGGCGCCGGCAGTATCGTTCGGCTTCCTCCTGTTGACGCTGGCGGTGCGGCCGGCGGGTCTGATGGGACGCTGACCGTGCGCACACCCACCTTCCTTCTGATCTGTCTCATCGTCGCCGCCGCGGTGTTTGGGATCTCGCTCGCCGTCGGCAACGACTACGTGTTCTTCGCCGGCTACGTCGTGTTGCAATATGTCGTGCTGTCGACGGCCTGGAACATCCTCGGCGGCTATTGCGGCTACGTGAATTTCGGCACCGCCGCCTTCTTCGCGCTCGGCGCCTATTCGACCGTCGCGACCTACAAGCTCACCACCGGCGACAACTCCTATCCGATTTCCGTTCCGATTCCCGTCGTCATGCTGATTGGCGGCGTGGTGTCGGGCATCGTCGGACTCGGCATGGGCTATTTGACGCTGCGGTTGCGCGGCGCGTTCTTTTCGATCGCGACGCTGGCACTCGCAGTCGTCCTGGAAACCCTGGTGGTCAATTGGGATTATGTCGGCGGCTCGCGCGGCGCCTACGTGATCCGCCCCGAGGAAATCTACCCGATCGGCAATTACATCCGGTATCTGTTCCTGCTCATGATGCTGCTTGCGGTGGCGGCAATTACTATCGCCCGCCTGGTCGAGCACTCGCGACTCGGCTACGGCTTTGCCACCATCCGCGACGACGAATTGGCGGCCGAGGCGTCCGGCGTGCCGACCTTGCGCTTAAAGCTCATCGCCACCACGATTTCCGGCGCGCTGATGGGAATGGCGGGCGCACCGTTTCCCTATTACATCAGCTATCTGCAACCGGATTCGACATTCGGGCTGGATTACGCCGTCAATTCGATCGCCATGCCGCTGATTGGCGGCACGACGAGTTGGGTCGGCCCCCTGATCGGCTCAATTCTGCTCGGCACCCTGCAACAGGTCATCACCGTTACGATCTCATCGGCGGTCAATCTGATGATCGTCGGCTGTCTATTGGTCTTCTTCGTCATCGCGGCGCCGAACGGCATCGTCGGGCTGGTACACAAATATCTGCAGCGCAAGCCGGACGACTTCGTCGGCCGCCGCCGCGTCGACGCCGATGCGCCGGAGCCTGTGCCATGAGAGACGTCATGAACGCGGTGGACAAGGGACTTCTTCAAATCGACGATCTCGGCAAGCGCTTCGGCGGTTTCGTCGCGCTGGAGAATATTTCGCTCTCGGTCGCGGCCGGCGAGCGCCTTGGGCTGATCGGGCCTAACGGCTCGGGCAAATCGACGCTGGTCAATTGCATCTGCGGCACATTGCGCAACGAGCAAGGCGCGGTGCGCTTCGACGGCCGCAAGCTCGACGGGCTTGGCGCGCACCAGCGCACCCGTCTCGGACTGTCGCGGAGCTTTCAACTGCCGCGGCCCTTCGCCAGTCTCAGCCTCGCCGACAATATACGCATCCCCCTGCTCTACACCGTCGCCGCGCGCGGCAGCCTGCGCAACGAGCGCGAAATCGGCGAACGCTGTGGCGACCTGCTGCATGAAGTCGGCCTCGAACAAAAATCACGGCACTTGCCGCGCGATCTCACGCAGTGCGAAATGCGCAAGCTCGAACTGGCGCGCGCCATGGCGGCGGAGCCGAAGCTTCTGATCGCCGACGAATCGATGGCGGGTCTGACCCATTCGGAGATCGAGGAAATCCTGGCCTTGCTGCTGCGCTTGAACGAGCGCGGCGTCACCATCATCCTGATCGAGCACATCATGCGCGCCGTGATGAGCTTTTCCCGGCGGCTTGTCGTACTGGTGTCTGGCCACAAGATCGCCGACGGCGTCCCTGACGAAGTGATGCGCAACCCGGAAGTGGAGAGGGCGTATCTTGGCTAACAGCATCACCATTTCCGGCATTGATGCTGCCTATGGCGCCGTGCGCGTGATCGATGATGTCTCGATGAAGGTGGGCGGCGGCGAGACTGTCGTGCTGCTCGGCACCAACGGCAACGGCAAGTCGACGCTGATGAAGTGCATCATGGGCATGGTGCGCCCGAGCGCCGGCACCATCGTCGCCGAGATCGAAGGCATCCATCACGAACTGGTCGGCCGCACCACCGAAGAGATCGTCGATCTCGGCATTGCGCTGGTGCCGGAAGGCCGGCGCCTGTTCCCCAGGCTGACCGTCGAGGAAAATCTTCTGCTTGGCGCCTACCGCGCGGCGGCGCGCCGGGAGCTGGTGCGCAACCTCGCGGTCTGCTTCGAGACATTTCCACGGCTCGCCGAACGCCGCAAGCAGCTCGCCGGAAGCCTTTCCGGCGGCGAGCAGCAGATGGTAGCGCTCGGCCGCGCTTTGATGCTGGCGCCGAAAATCCTCCTGGTCGACGAGCCATCGGTCGGACTGGCGCCGATCCTGGTCAGCCGCACAATCGACGCCATCAACGAGATGAAGCAGCGCTATTCGCTGACCGTTCTGATGGCCGAGCAGAATTTCAACCAGGCGATCCGCATCGCCGACCGCGGCTATGTCATCGTTCACGGCAAGATCGCATTCGAGGGCCGCTCGACTGATGAGCTCAACAATAACGATCTCATCAAGAAATTTTATTTAGGCCTGTAAAGGCGTTCAGCCTTTGTCTGCGCCGAAGGCAGGCTACGCCAGCTTGGAATTGCGAAAGTTCATGGCTGGTCGCAATCTCGACCGATGCCGGACGGAAAAATCGCCTTCATCGCGGCCGTGTTCGGGCTCGCCGGATTGGTCAAGGGCGTCCTAGGCCTCGGCCTGCCGACCATATCGATGGGATTACTCGCCATCGTCATGACGCCGCTGCAGGCGGCCGCAATTCTTGTGCTGCCCTCGTTTCTCACAAATGTCTGGCAGATGGCCGCCGGGCCATCGCTGAAGACGGCGCTTCGACGGCTTTGGCCGATGCAAGCGGCCGTCTGCCTGGGAACATGGGCCGGCACCGGCTTGATGACTGGAAGCTATGCTCGCTACGGCGGCATTGTCCTGGGTATCACTCTGATGATTTATGCCGTCACTGGCTTCAGCTCGCTTCGCCTCTCTATCGACAAAGCGCAAGAAGCTTGGCTCGGACCAATCGCCGGCACGGCGACGGGACTCATCGCCGCCGCGACCGGCGTCTTTGTCATCCCGTCAGTGCCTTACCTACAGGCCCTCGATCTCGACAAAGAGGATTTCGTTCAGGCTCTGGGGCTCTCGTTCACGATTTCGACAATGGCCCTGGCGGTCAATTTGACGTTCGCCGGGGCACTCAATGTGAGAATGGCAGGGACGACGCTGCTGGCATTGGCGATGGCTTGTGGCGGAATGTGGATCGGACAAATTCTGCGATCACGCATGTCGCCCGCACTTTTTCGGCGATGTTTCTTTATCGGATTGCTCCTGCTCGGCGCATACCTCGCAAGCGTGTCGTTGCAGTAAGCCGTCCGAACCGCTCACTGGACCGGAAAATCGAGAAAGGTGTCCGGAAACGGCTCGCCGCGCAGCGTAAAATGCCACCATTCCTTGTCGTAGCCGCGAAAGCCGCGCCGGCGCATTGCCGCGGCCAGCAGCATGCGATTGGCGTGCTGCGCGGGGCTGATGCTGGGATCGGCGGTCCATGACTTCGGACTGAAAAAATCGAAATGTGTGCCCATATCGAGCTCGGTGCCATCGGCTTTCGCCAGCGTCAGATCCATGGTCGAGCCTCGCGAATGACCGGAATGCGAGGCGATATAGCCATCACGGAACAGCGTGCGCTTGTCGACATTCGGATAAAACTCGGCCTTCGCCTGCTGATCGTTGAGATCGCGCGCCCAGCGCACGAAGTTCATCACCGCGCGGACCGGCCGGTAGCAGTCGAACACCTTGATGACGAGGCCGTGCGGCGCAACATCGCGCGCCACTGCGGCGAGCGCGGCGGCCGCCTGGCGTGTCAGCAGGCAATGCGGCGCCTGGTAGCCGTCGACCGGCCGGCCGATAAAGTTATGCGCCCCCGCATAGCGCATCTCGACGACAAGTCCCGGCACGACGGTCGACGCATCGACAAATTCGGCAGGGCGATCTTGAGCCAGTGCAGCATGCGCGCACGTTGCAAGTAGTACGGCGAATAGCGACTGGCGAATTGCGAAAAGAGATAATCGCCGGCAATTTGCCACCCCGCCTCCATTCGCTCCGCGCATTTCGCTATTTGTCATTCCCAGCTCGCCATTCGCGCCAGCTATTGCGGACACGCGGAAACCCATTGGCCTTCGATGGTATTTTTCGAATCGACCGTCGGCATGCCCGTCATCTCCGCTTCGGTACGCACCGTGCCGGTATAGTGATGCGGGCTGTCGAAGTTGAATTCGCCGCTCAGATCCATGTCGAGCTGGCCTTTGCAGACCAGATGCCAGGTAAGCAGCGGCCCCTTCAAGCTGCGTTCCATCGGCGCGCAGGACGAATTGACCGTTGTCATGGTCGGCGAGAACGTCGCGCCGAGGTCGCTGGTCTGTTCGGCCGTCAAGCATTTGGTCAATTCGTGCGGCGGGCTGATTTCGCCCGCGCTCTCGGTGTGGCCGGTGATTTTCCATAATCCCGGCGCGATGCCGTCGGCGGATGCCGCCGCAGTCGCCAGCACGCCGGCGGCACAGGCAAGAAGGACGATCACGGAGTGGCGATAGGCCTGGAGCATTCTTGCCTCATTGCCTGGGCAGTTCATCCGGCACGAACGTCCCGGCCGTTAACCGCTCGGTAACCATATACTGGGCACATTTTGCCTGGCAGGCATAACAGTTTCCACCGCACTGAGCGCGACGCTCTTTGGGGGCAGCCTTGGACTCGAGTGCCGCTCCGCTTATCCACGTTGGTGGCCCGCCGGCCGCCGCGCACAGCTTCGAATCGCGCGACCGCAGACGGGGCCGATCGACCGACATGACCGACGCGACATCAGCGCAGGGCGGAGAAACGGCGCTATCCCGGCTCGCCGATCTCGGCACCATGCTCCGGCGCAGCGACATTGCGCTGGCGCTCGGCATGATGACGATCCTCGTCATCCTCATTCTGCCGCTGCCGCCGATCTTGCTCGATTTCTCGCTCGCGGTTTCCATCACCTTTTCCGTATTGATCCTGATGACGGCGCTGTTCATTCAGGCGCCGCTCGAGTTCTCGGCCTTCCCGACGGTGCTGCTGATTTCGACCATGCTGCGGCTGGCGCTCAATCTCGCCTCGACGCGGCTCATTCTCGGTCACGGCCACGAAGGGACGGCAGCCGCCGGCCACGTCATCCAGGCGTTCGGCAATTTCGTGATGAGCGGCAATTTCGTCATCGGCATTATCGTGTTCACGATCCTGGTGATCGTGAATTTCGTGGTCATCACCAAGGGCTCGGGACGCATCGCCGAAGTCGCGGCACGCTTCCACCTCGAACTCCATGCCGGGCAAGCAGATGGCGATCGACGCCGATCTCAATGCCGGTCTCATCGAAGAGAAGGAGGCGCGGCGGCGGCGCAAGAACCTGGAGGACGAATCCGGCTTCTATGGCGCCATGGATGGCGCCTCAAAATTCGTGCGCGGCGACGCCATCGCCGGGTTGCTCGTCGTCATGATCAACGTCATCGGTGGAATGATCATCGGCATCGTCCAGCAAGGGCTAAGCTTCGTCGATGCCGCCCACGACTATACGCTGTTGACCGTGGGTGACGGGCTCGTCACCCAAATCCCGGCGCTTATCGTTTCGACCGCGGCCGGCCTTCTGGTTTCCAAGGCCGGCGTGTCGGGCGCCGCCGACAAGGCGCTGCTCGGCCAGTTCTCCAGCTACCCAAAGGCGCTTGGCATGTCGGCTGCCGTCATGCTGGTCATGGCGCTGCTTCCAGGCATCCCGATGATTCCGTTTCTGACGCTCGGCGGAGGCACCGGAGCGCTCGCTTATATGATCGATCGGCGCGCCAAAAAGGAGGTCGCCGCCGAGGTGAAAAAGGTCGACGACGCCAAGGCCGCACCCGTCGAGGAGCCGATCGCCGCATCGCTCAAGATGGACGACCTCAAGATCGAGCTTGGCTATGCGCTGTTACCGATGGTCAACGCGCCCGACGGGTCGGACCGCTTGACGGAGCAAATCAAGGCGCTGCGCCGCTCGCTGGCGAGCGAAATGGGCTTTGTCATGCCCGCCGTGCGCATCCTCGACAATGTGCAACTCGACGCCAACAGCTACGTCATCAAAATCAAGGAGGTCGAGGCCGGCTCCGGCAAGGTATGGGCCGGGCAATACATGGTCATGGATCCGTCCGGCGGTCAGGTGACACTGCCCGGCACCCACACCACCGAGCCGACCTTCGGACTGCCCGCGACCTGGATCGACGCCTCGTTGCGCGAGGAGGCTTCGGTCAAAGGCCTCACCGTCGTTGACGCCGCAACCGTGCTTGCCACGCACCTAACCGAACTCATCAAGGGCAACATGGCGGAGCTGTTGTCCTACGGTGAAGTGCAGAAATTGCTCAAAGAGCTGCCGAAAGAGCAGAGCGAACTGATCAAGGACATCGTGCCGGCGCAGATCGCCGTATCCGGCATTCAGCGCGTGCTGCAAATCCTGCTCGCCGAGCGGGTTTCGATCCGCGATCTGTCGACCATCCTCGAAGGCATCGCCGATGGTTTGCCGTCGACGCGCAATGCCACGATGCTAGCCGAACACGTGCGCGCCCGGCTCGCTCGCCAGCTTTGTGCCCAGCATGTCACCGCGGCCGGCACGCTGCCGATCATCGCGCTGACCGCCAAATGGGAACAGGCTTTTGCCGAATCGATCGTCGGCCAGGGCGACGATCGCAATCTCGCCATGCAGCCGTCGAAGCTCACCGAGTTCATCAACCTGGTGCGGGAGAAATTCGAGCAGGCGGCGAAAGACGGCGAAGCGCCGGTGCTGGTCACCTCACCGGGCATCCGGCCGTTCGTGCGCGGCATTGTCGAACGGTTCCGCGCCCAAACCGCCGTCCTGGCGCAATCGGAGATCCATCCGCGGGCGCGGTTGAAAACGGTCGGCAGCATCTAGAAGCCTGCGTCCTACGGCGCGACCGACAGTCCGACCACGTGATGCTTCTCGATCAGGCGCGCCACCAGTCCCGAACTCTTCGCCTCGGCAATGAAGTCGCGCAGGAATGCCGCGCCGGCCGCGTTCGGCTTCGCCGTGCCAATCGCCTGCTGTACCGTCATGAAGTTGCCCGGCAGAATTTTTGAGCCGGGCAGCTTGTTCACGTCGCCCAACAGTTGCGGTCGCAACGCGGCATAGGCCTCGAGCTTTTCGGCGACGAATTGATTAAACGGACCGTCCGCCGTGTCTGACCGCAGCAGCGTCGCCCGCTTGATATTGCGCTCGAGCCAGAGGTCGTAAGCCGCCCCGCGCCGGACCGTGATCCGTATTCCAGGCTGGTCGACGTCGGCAATGCTGGAAATAGATGATCCATTCGGCACGAGATAAGTTGCCTCGATTTCGCAATAGGCCGGGGTGAAGGTGATTTTCTCGGCCCGCTGCGGCTCCGCGCCAATCAGCCCGATATCCCAGATATTGGTGCCGGCGGCGTCGGCCAGGTGCGAAGGCCTATCGTACTTTACGTAAGCGACCCCGACGCCAAGCCGCCTTGCGATCTCGGCCGCCATATCGGGCGCGACCCCTTGCGGGTCGCCCGAGGCGGTCTTTCCCGTGACCAACAGGAAATTGCTCATATTGATTCCGGCGCGAAGAACGCCCGTTGGGGCAAGTTCGGCTACGATCTGGCTCACGTGGGACCTTCTCATAAATCACTTATGTCGCATGGGTTTAGCACGAAGCCAGGGGCCGCTGGCAACCGCTCCCCGGGGAACGAAGCGTCCTCTCAACAGTTATCACGGCAGTTCAAGGTTCGGTGAAGAGGTATTTTTGTGACCCAGATCACGGCCTAACTGACGGAAACGGACGAGGTTGAATTCGCAAACCTTTACCCCGGCTGCCGCGACTAATCGGCAGAAACGGGAGGATGTCATGAATCATTCGATGTATAGCGCCGACCGCGGCACCCATTTGAAGATCGTGGTCATCGGCCTTTTGTGTGCAACCGTTGTCGCGGTGGTCGGCATTTTCGCGAATGTCAGCAACGTCAATCTTGGCACGGACGTCATCGTCAAAGCCGGCCAGCCAACGACACTGAGCGGGCATTTCCCAACTATCCGCTGATCTCAAGTCTTCGGCGGCGGGGGCGGCGGAATCGATTCCACCATCTTGCCGGTGAACAGGATTGGCCCCGTGGGTACCCCGTTTGGCGCCCCCGCGGCGGGTTCGAGCGATACGGCGTAGCTCGCCGCCCGCATCGCATCAGCGTCTAAGCTTGTCGGCAGGGGCCTGGTGGTGAATTCTTCGGCGCCGACCAGGCCGAGCGATTGCGGCTTGGGATATTTGCTCGAAATCAGCCAGAGTTCATAACTGCGGCCGCTGTCCGCGCTCGCGGTCATCCGGCGGACCGTCATGGTGCGCGCCTGCGGATCGACCGTAACCAAGAATGCCGGCGCGGTCGGTTCCTGCTGCAACACGGCCACCAAGCGGGATCCGGGTGGCGGGATAGTTGCCGCCGACTGCGACAGCCGGGCAGTCGGGAGCAGGCCAGGCGCGAACTGGCCGACCGCGATGTAGATCGCAAGCAATGCCGCGATCGCACTCATCGTCAACGTAAATCCGCGCCAACGCTTTGTTTGGCGCGCCAGGTAGATGACGTCTGCGCTGCGCTCGATCGCCGGTGCCGGCGCCGGCGTGGTAGCTGGTTCCACCAGGGACGCGTTTGGCGCCCCGACGGGCGGCTCCGGCGGCAGCAGGCTTGAAGCAAGCGCCGCGACCGCGGAATTGTCGTCCAAGTCTTCCTGCGATGGTGGGGCGTCGAGATTTTGCGCTGCCTCCGATAGCAGGTCCGGCGGTGGCGCGTCCGAAGGCGACACCGGCGCCAATTCCGGGATGACTTCGGGTGTCGCCTCCGCATGCGGCTCCGGCGGAATTTCCGGCGCAACCTCCGGGGGCGGCTCCGGCGTTATCTCCGCAAGCGTCTCCGGCGCCGTCTGCGGCGCGGCGTCCTCGATCGTCGGCAAGGCTGCTTCCGCCTCCGCGGCAATGCGCCCTTCGGCGCCGTCGATCTCGGTCTTGATTCTATCCCAGACCTCAGGCGCTGGCTCGACGGCCTCAACCATGACGTTGAGTTCGCCAAGCCGGCGCTCCCAGACGCGGACGATCTCGGCGAATCCCGGATCGATCACGAGCAGCGCCTCGGCCTGATCGCGCTCGTCCGCAGAGAGCGTTCCCAATACATATTCGGCGGCGAGAGTATCGCGGTCGTCGTCGTACATCACTGCCTCAAAAAGTTTTCTCTTTGCCCACGACATTGCCCAGAAGTCGGCATCCGTTTTCGGCGGTCATGCTCATGGGCCCATACACTCGCGAATTTCGAGGAGACTGCGGCGAAGCCACGTTTTGATGGTGTTCACCGGAATATCGAGTTTTTCCGCCAGCTGATCGCAACTCCAGCCGCTGTAATAGGCGAGCAGCACGATTCGCTGCTTTTCCGGATCGAGCTTGCCGAGGCAGGTCAGAAGGCGCTTGAGTTCCTCGGTCATCTCGCGCCGCGCCAACGGCGCCGGCGCCTCGGATGCCACTTCCATCGCTTCCGGTTCGTCCTCGATGGAAAGATCGCCGCGCTTGCGCACGATGTCGATGGCGCGATTGCGTGCGATCGCCACCATCCAGGTGATGGGGCTGGCGATCATGGGGTCGAACCGGTCAGCCATCTTCCAGACCTTGAGATAAGTCTCCTGCATGACCTCTTCGGCCAATGCCGGTCTTCCCAAGATACGGAGCAGCACCCCGTAAAGTTTCGCCCGTGTTTCGCTATAGAGGCGCTCGAACGCAGCCTCGTCGCCCCTGGCGACGGCCCCAAGCAGCCAGACAAGTTCCGTCTGCATCAACATCACAGCCCCTGGCCCGACAAGCGCACCGGACGCGTTCCCGCTCCGCCCGATTATCGCCGCGGAGCGAGGGCTTCGTCGAGAGTGAAACCGGGGCCGAATGGACGCGGGGTAAGTCTAGGGCAAGCCGGCGTCACCGGCGAGGGCCTGCACGCCGGCATCGAGGCGGTAGCTGAGATCCCCGTCACCGCGGGGACGACTGATCGGGACAGGCTTTGGGGTCAGGCCGGAGCGATGCCGCGCGCGCGCAGCAGCGCGATACCATCAAGCTCGACCTGCTCGGCGGCATTCTCCGCCTCGCGCTCGCGCATCTGGTCGCGTTCATCGAGCAATTCGACTTTCTTGAGGTCGTCAAAGGCCTCGCCGAGCGCCCCTTTGGCGTCTTCGAGCTGCACGCGCAACTCGTCCGCCGACCGCTTGAGGTTTTCACGCCGGGCAATGGCGGCCTTGGCATAGGTCGGATAGGCGAAATGGCCCGGATCGTGGATGCCGGCGCGATCCTGTTCGGCGCGGATTTCACGCTCCAGATCGCCCGCCATGCGCTCGAATTCGGCGATCATGGTTTCGATCTGCGCGACCTTGCGCCGTTTTTCATCGACCTGAAATTTCTTCAGGCGAATGAGCGTCTCACGGGACTTCATCGACTACTACTCCCCCGAAGCCGTTCCGGAAACCATGGGGTCAAAAGTCCGAGCGAACCCCACCGCGCGGCGACCCCGAGTGACGGATTGTGGCACGGATAACGTTAGCGTTCGGTTTCCGCGCCCGCCACGATCTGCGCCAACCGGCTATATCCTTCCGCCAAGCTGGTTGCTTCTTCCTTACCTTGGGCCAAAAAGTCCTCCAGCGGCTTATGCAGGCGGATCGCCTCGTCCACATCGGGGCTGGATCCGGCCCGGTAGGCCCCAAGCCGGATGAGTTCCTCCATATCTGCATAGGTCGCCATGACCTGCCGGGCCCGGGTCAAAACCGGCAGGTAGGCCTGATCGGCGGCCCGTGGCATGGTGCGCGAGACCGATTTGAGGACATTGATGGCCGGATATCGCCCGCGCTCGGCGATGGCCCGTTCCATGACGATATGGCCATCGAGAATGCCGCGCACGGCGTCCGCGATTGGCTCGTTATAGTCGTCGCCATCCACCAGCACCGTGAAAATGCCGGTAATGGTCCCTTGCTCCGTGCCGGGCCCTGCTCTTTCCAGAAGCCGCGGCAGTTCGGTGAACACGGTCGGCGTGTAGCCTTTGGCGGTCGGCGGCTCGCCTGCCGAGAGACCGATCTCGCGCTGCGCCATGGCAAAGCGGGTGACCGAGTCCATCAGCACGAGAACGTCTTTGCCCTCATCACGAAAATATTCGGCAATCGCCAGCGTCTCGTGGGCGGCCTGACGGCGCATTAGCGCTGGTTCGTCGGACGTCGAAACCACCACCACCGAGCGGGCGAGGCCGGCGTCGCCGAGATCGTCCTGGAGGAACTCCTGCACCTCACGGCCGCGTTCGCCGATCAGCCCGATCACCGTAACGTCGGCCGAAACATTGCGCGCCAGCATCGACAACAGCACCGATTTGCCGACACCCGAGCCGGAGAAAATGCCCATTCGCTGGCCGCGGCAGCAGGTCACGAAGGTATTCAGCGAACGCACACCGAGGTCGAGCGGTGAGCCGACACGGCGGCGCGCATGAGCAAGCGGCGGCGTATTGCGGAACGGATAGGGCGAGGGTCCGAACAGAAGCGCGCCCTTGCCGTCGATGGGCTCGCCCAAAGCATTGACCACCCGGCCGAGCCATCCGGCTGATGGGCGCACCGCACCCGCAACCGACGTCACCAAGGCCCGGCAACCGCGCCGCACCCCTTCCAGCGGGGCGAACGGCATGAGGAGCGCATTAACCCCGGAGAAGCCGACCACCTCGCAGGGGATGGCCTTTGCCGGGGTCTCGATAACCACGCGGGCGCCGACCGACATGGCGTGCAAAGGGCCTGCGACCTCGACCATCAGGCCGCGCACCCCAACGACACGGCCATAGATCTCGACGCCGTCGAGCTCGTTGATCTGTTCGGCGAGCGCCTTCATGGCCGGCCCCGAAAGGCCCGGCGGTCGCGCCCCGGCCATGTCCGCGAAAGAATGGTTACTTTGCGGACCCCGTTCTTAATCGCTTGTTTACCCGGGACGTTAATCATTGCGCGGTCGTCCTTAGGGCCAAGGTACGCTCACCCTCCAGGACGGAGGGGCGAGTCGTTTGAGTCGGTTAGCGCCGAAACTTAATCCTGGACATGAACACGAACGTGGCTAAAAAATCACTACTACCCAACATCTTAAGGCGATTCGCAGGAATTTGCCTATTCGATGCTTGCGTGGTGGAATCAGGTTTTGTTAACCATAGCTCCGTTAGTGTCCCGAATCAGTTTGTGAAAGGCGTTTTCCGGGGGCCGCCGCTGCGGCGTGCTGACCTTGAGCCCGTGCGGCGAAGAAGGGGCATGGCATGCGCGTATTGCTGATTGAAGACGATAGCGCCACCGCGCAATCGATTGAGCTGATGCTCAAATCCGAGAGCTTCAACGTCTACACGACCGATCTAGGCGAAGAAGGCATCGATCTCGGCAAGATCTACGATTACGACATCATCCTGCTGGATCTGAACCTGCCAGACATGTCGGGTTTCGAGGTGCTCCGCAGCCTTCGCGTGTCGAAGGTGAAGACCCCCATCCTGATCCTTTCCGGGCTGGCGGGCATCGAGGATAAAGTCAGGGGTCTCGGCTTCGGCGCCGACGACTACATGACCAAGCCCTTCCATAAGGACGAATTGGTCGCGCGCATCCACGCCATCGTGCGGCGCTCCAAAGGTCACGCCCAATCGGTCATCAATACCGGCGACCTTTGCGTCAATCTCGACACCAAGACGGTCGAGGTCAACGGCGCCCGCGTCCATCTGACCGGCAAGGAGTACCAGATGCTGGAACTCCTTTCGCTCCGCAAGGGCACGACGCTGACCAAAGAGATGTTCCTCAATCACCTCTATGGCGGCATGGACGAGCCGGAGCTGAAGATCATCGACGTCTTCATCTGCAAGCTGCGCAAAAAGCTCGCCAATGCCTCGAACGGCAAGAACTATATCGAGACGGTGTGGGGCCGCGGCTACGTGCTGCGCGAGCCGGCCGACGACGAGGTCAAAATTCCGGCCTAACGCATTTCTTCCGCTACGGTAAGCAAAACCCCGGCTCATGGCCGGGGTTTTTGTTTGGATCGGCCAGTCCGCGACCGCTACCGCGCGCCGTTGACTGCAACGAGGCGCAGGCCAGGCTTGATGCCGATCGAAGACGATTGCCGCGCAGCATTCACGTTCGGCACGTAAAGGCCACGCTTGTCGGTCGCCATCTTGAACCGGTCGGTCAGGCCAACCACGGTTTCCGCGGCGCCGAGAACCAGATAGCCATCGCTTGCGGTGAGGCGGCCGATGCGGTTGAGCACATCGGTCTTGGCCGCCTGGTCGAAATAGATCAGGACGTTGCGGCAGAATACGATGTCAAACATGCCGAGCTGCGTAAAATCCGCAAGCAGGTTGAGCTGCCGATATCGCACCATGTCACGAATGTCGGGCGCAATCTGCCACAAATCGCCGACCTGCGAGAAATGCCGGATCAGAAGCTGGATCGGCAGGCCGCGCTGAACTTCGAATTGCGTGTAGAGACCGGCCCGAGCTTTCTCCAGCACTTCACCGGAAAGATCGGTGGCGATTATCTCGATGCGCCAACCGGCGATCTCGGCCTCCATCTCCTTCATGCACATTGCAAGTGAGTACGGCTCCTGGCCGCTTGCCGCCGCGGCGCACCAGATGCGGATGGTGCGCGAATTTTTACGCGCGGCCAACAGCGCCGGCATGATCGTCAGCCGGAAAAGCTCGAATGGAGTTTTGTCACGGAAGAAAAAAGATTCATTGGTCGTCATCGCCTCGACCACGGCTGTCATCAGAGCGGGCTGCTGTACACACTTAAGCGCCGCCACCAGTTCGCCGAGATTGGCCAGGCCGGCCTTGCGCGCGACCGGCAGCAGCCTGCTTTCGACCAGATACTGTTTGTCAGCCGACAGCACGAGACCGGAGCGCGCCTTAAGGCACTGACGCAGATAATCGTAATCTTGCGGCGTCATGACATCGCACCCGAAAACAGCCGGATAAGTTTCGGCCCGATCTGATCGAGCGGAAGCACGGCCGAGCACAAGCCTGCCTGCGCGACCGAACGCGGCATGCCCCACACCACACTGGTCGCCTCGTCCTGCGCCATGACGCTGCCGCCGGCCGCGACGATATCTGCGGCGCCGTGCGTGCCATCGGCGCCCATGCCGGTGAGAACGAGCGCAAGCGTGGCCGGCCCCCAGACCGCAACGGCTGAGCTGAACAGCGCATCGACCGCGGGCTTGCAGAAATTGATCGGCGGATCGTCGCCGATCGCGATCCGGATGGCGCCATCCGCACGCACCACCCGCATATGGCGGCCGCCTGGCGCCACGTAGATGCCGCCGGCCAGTACTGGCTCGCCGTCCTCGGCCTCGTGCGCGCCGCGGCCGCCGGCGCGCGACAGATGCTCGGCCATCACGGTCGTAAACATCGGCGGCATGTGCTGCGCGATCAGGACCGGCGCCCGGTCGATCGCCGCGGGAAGCTTCTCGATCAGCGCGGTCAGGGCTTGCGGTCCGCCGGTCGAGGAGCCGATCAAGAGTACGCGCGGCGTGACCGCGGAGAACGGCCGCAAATGCAGCGGCGCGGCTTCGGCGGCAAGCGCCGTGGTTTTTCGCGCGCGCACCGCGGGCGGCTGCCTGCCATGCAGCGCCGGCGCCACATCCGGCACCGCGCGGGCATGGACGCGCGTCGAAGCGCGATTGCGTCCGAGCGTGCGGATTTTCTCGATCAGCTCGCGGCGGAACGAAACCGACGTCGTCGCTTCGCGCGTCGTCTCCGCCCAC